>NZ_JAAVXD010000009.1:0-224908 GCF_013416715.1 Stenotrophomonas sp. SbOxS2 | reverse complement strand
GTGAAGTGCAGGTGGCCTGAACTCCCTTTGGGAGTGTCCAGAAGTACTTGACCACCACAACCCATCCATGGGGGCTCGATCGGCGCATCCATGCGCCTCACGGTTCTGCACGGCCCCTACGCCCATCCACTTCAATCATTACCAGCGCCTTCTTGTCCCGCCGGGTAGCCGGGAGAAGAAGGATCAAATTCAAATTCAAATTCAAATTCAAAGACAAAAGCCGGAATTCCAGCTTTTGCTTTTGCTTTTGCCCTTGCTCCCGCCTTGGGTTTGATGCGTCCGCGCTCGCAGGAAACCGTCGAGGGGAGGCCGGGCGGGCTGCGCAGGACCGCAGGCGCCATGGGCCCGAAGCATGCCTCGGGCGGGTTGGGCAGGACGCCCAACCCCGGTCTTGCCGTGTGCGCAGGACAGCGCACACGAGCAAGGCGCCTACGAGCCTATAGGGACGTACTTGCGGCGTGTCCTGCGCGGCCCATCCGTCCTCCCAATCCCAGCGTCAGTTCGGCGCGTAATGCCTCAACCCCGCGCTTTCGTCGGATTCACCAGATTCCCGAAGAAGATCGCATTGATCAGCAACCGGTCGGTGCCATGCCAGTACTTGCGATGCGCCGGATCATCCGCAAACAGGATCACGTTGCCCTGCCCCTGCGCCGACACCAGCAGCCACGCACTGCCCGCCACGCGACTGCGGTTGCGCTCGGACAGATACCCGTTCACCCGTGGCGTGTCGTCGATCCGCACCACCGTGGAAAACCCGTTCGCGCTCGGCTGCAGGATGACCGTGTTCTCCTTGTTGATCGCCAGTTGCCGGCGCGGCACGCCGAATGCCAAAGGATGGCTGGGGTCGACGTCGGCGCTGAGGATGTTGCCGCTGACACGCTCGATCGCGGCGATATCGCGCTGGTCGCCGAAGGCGCGGCGCGCGCTGTCTCCCGAGTCCTCTTCCTTGCCCAGCTTCTCTCCGTCGGCGAGCTTCTGTTCGATCGCCCACTTTGAAGCGCTGCCATAGGTCACCAGTGACCCACCGGCCTGGATCCAGCGCTTCAATGCCGCTACGGCGGTTGCGTCGATGCCCGTGTAGGTGCCGCCGGAGAGCACGATCGTGGTGTAGCGGTCCAGCGATACCTTGCCCAGCTGCTGCGGGTCCAGCTTGCTGGCCGGCAAGCGAAGATGCTGGTCGAGCAGGAACCAGGCCGAACCGATTTCGGTGGCGGCCACGCCCTCGCCCATCACCAGCGCGACGGCGGGCTTGCGAAGTGCCTTGACGCCATCACTGCCAAGGTCGATGCCATCGCGGCTGCGGCCACTGGACAGCGCATGCACCTGCACGCCGGCTGCCCGCGCTGCGGCGGCGACCGCTTCCTGCAGCGCTGCGCCCTGCAGTGGCTGCCCGGCCACCGGTACCACGATGCTGCCACCAGCAAAGGCCACGTCACCCTGTGCGGTGCTGGCGGTGAACGGCTGGAAGGTGGCACGCGTGGACAAGCCCTTGGCCAGCAGGCCGGCCAGTGCGCGGCCCGCGTTGTAGTCGCGCCAGTCGATCACGTAGGCGAAGCCCGCTTCACCGCCGATCACTCCGCCCTGTACCGCGGGAACCTCGAGCACGCGGGCGCCGCCGTCGATGCGGCTGCGGCTGCCGGCAGAGGCCACGCCGTAGGCCGGGGCGATCGCATAGCTGGTGCTGCCGTAGAACACGTCGCCCTTGATCGGCGGGGTCTCGGCGAAGATCGAATGGACCAGCCGGAACTGCGCCTGCTGCACCGGCACCACGTAGGCGCTGCCTGCTTCGAAACGCTGGCCATCCACGGTGACGGCGCGATCCAACGCATGCACTTCAATCCTGTGCAGCAACAGCAGTTCCAGCAGGCGTCGGGTCAATGCCGGATCATGCGCATCGCCGAACACGAAGCTCTTCACCGGCTGCTGCGCGGCCTGCTTCAGCGCGCTCTGGAAGAACTGCTTCTGCAGATCGAACAGGGCGCTGCGCTCGGTCACCGCGCCGCGCACGGTGCCCAAGCCGGTGGCCACCTGGTTGCGGATGGTGAACGGGAACGTCAGCAGTCCATTCACCGATTCCTGCACGCGACCACGCGAGCTGGCCTGTTCGACGGTGACACCAACCGCGCCGTGGAAGTCGGGATAGGTCGAGCCGTACACGGGCGAGAAATTGTCGAAGTTCTCACCGGTGTAGTACAGCGAACCCAGCGCATCGAGCGCCTGGGCATGGTACTTGGCCAGGGTCTTGTTGAACTCGTACGATGCCGCCGGGATCAACGGACTATGCATGCTCTTCGGCGATGGCTCGAAGTAGTACGTGCTGTCCTTGCCCATCTCGTGGAAGTCGATCTGCACGTTCGGGTACCACTGGTGGAACTGCGCCACCTTAGGTCGCGAATCCTGCTGGGTCAGCGCCAGCCAATCGCGGTTGAGATCGGTGAAGTAGTGGTTGGTGCGGCCCTGCGGGAACGGTTCGACGTGCTCCTTGTCGGCCGGGTCGGCCGAGGCCGGATCTGACGCCCAGGCGTTGTGCCAGTTGGCGGCGCGGTCGCGGCCATCGGGATTCTGCGCCGGATCGAACAGCACCACCGCCTGCTGCAGCCACTGCTGCGTTTCCGCGCTGCGGTTGGCCACCAGGTAGTACGCGGTCAGCATCGCCGCTTCGCCGCTGGAGGTCTCGTTGCCGTGCACGCTGTAGCCCAGCCACACCACCACCGGACTGTCACCGGCAGCGCTGCGCGGCTGTGCCGGATCGACCAGGGTCGCGTGCTGCTGGCGGATCTGTTCCAGCCGCGCGTGGTTGCCGGCAGCGGTGACCGTGGCGATCAGCAGCGGACGGCCCTCATAGCTGCGGCCGATCTCGCGCACGCTGATCTTGTCCGAGTGCTTGGCCAGCTCCTGGAAGTAAGCCACCAGCTGGTCGTGGCGGGTGTAACGGCTGCCGATCGGATAGCCGAGGAACTGCTCCGGCGTGGGAATGGCCCCATCGAATGCCGCTGCATCGGTGGTCTTCGGGAAGAAATAGGCACTCTGCGCATGCACCGCAGACGGCAGCGATACGGCGGTGGCGACGGCAAGCAACAGCGGTAGAACAGCACGGCGGTGGAAGGACACGGTGACTCCCCAGAAACATGGCAACACGGCCGGCCACACGGGGTGGCCGGCCGCGGCGGGTGGATCAGAAGCGGTAATCGAAGCCCAGCGTGAAGTAGCGGCCACGCAGGTCGTACTGGCTGAAGTCGTACGGCGCGCGGATGCCCGGGAACGAGGCGTCGTACGGCGGCGTCTTGTCACCGAGGTTCTGCACCTTGGCATACACGGTCAGGTTCTCGATGCCGGTGTAGCCCAGGTACAGATCGAACTGGTTGTAGGCATCGACGCGGTTCTGCACCGCGGCGGCGGCGGTGCTGGCCTTCTGGTCGTAGCCACTGGTGTAGTACCAGGTCACCGCAGCGGTGTAGTCGCTGTACTTCCAGTCCAGTGTGGTGGTGGCCTTGTTCTTCGGCAGGGTGGCGCCGAGGTTGCTGCCGGCATAGTCCACCAACGGGCCACCGACCACGGTCGGGCGCCGGTAGTCGCGCACGTGGGTGTAGGCCGAGGTCACGGTGAAGTCACCGAAGGCGGTGGTCGGGATGCGCTGGCGCAGCTCGACGTCGATGCCCGAAGTCTTCAGCTCGCTCAGGTTCTGGTAGCGGTTGTAGACCGCCTGCAGCTTGCCACGCTCATCGCGCTGCACGGCACCGGCGACGTTGTCGTTGACCAGGGTCTGGGTGTTGTTGGTACCGACCAGGTTGTCCAGCTGGATGCGGTAGTAGTCGACGCTCAGGTTGGTGTTCGCCCACGGCGACAGCACCACGCCGAAGTTCACGCTCTTGGTACGCTCCGGCTTCAGGTCGTTGTTGCCGACGGTGAAGAAGGTCGGGTTCTGCCGCGAGCCCGGCACGTCCGGATCACGCGGGTCGACCACGCTGCCGTAGGCGATGCTGGTGCTGTTGGAGTTCTCCGACAACGACGGCGCACGGAAGCCCTTCGACGCGGACGCACGCACCAGCAGGAAATCCAGCGGCTGCCAGCGCAGGCCGAGCTTGGGCGAGAACGCGTCGCCGAAATCATCGTAATGATCGGCGCGGGCGGCGGCGGACAGCTCCAGGCTCGATGCCAGCGGCACATTGACCTCGGCATAGGCGGCGCTGACCTTGCGCTCGCCGTGCACTTCAGCAATCGCCGGGCGTACCTGCAGGCCGGCATCGATCTGCCACGGGTTGTTCGAATCGAGCTTCTCGCGGCGCCATTCGGCACCGGCAGCGAAACCGATGTCGCCGGCCCAGGTGTGGCCGAGACTGCCCGAGATCTTCGCGTCGATGCCCTGCAGCTTGGATTCGGCCGGACGCAGGGTGGCGATGTTGATCGAGTCGCGCACCGACTGCGGCGTCGCCGCCGGGTTCAGCAGGTTGTAGCTGCCGGTCGCCAGCGCATTGGCCAGCGCCCAGCGGTTGGCGAAGCCGCCGGAGACGGTTTCGCGCTCGCTGCTGCGCGCGCCGAACGCGGCCACTTCCCAGTCCCACTTCTCGGTGTTGCCACGCAGCCCGAACACACCGCGATAGGCGGTGGAGCGGTTGGTCTTGATGGTGCCGCCGAGGTCGAAGAAGGTGTATTCGATCGGAATCGCGCGGCCGTACGGGTTGTACGGATTGCCGGCAGGCAGGTTGGACGACACCGGCTCGGCCAGGCCGGTCTGCGCGTTCAGTGCGAAGCGACCGCTTTCCAGGGTGAAGAACGGGCTGCTGCCGAACCACGCAGCGCTCTTGATCTGGCTGTACAGCACTTCGCCAAACGCTTCGACGTTGTCGCCAAGGCGGAAGGTGCCGTTGGCGTAGGCCTGGTAGCGCTTGGTCGAGGGAATCAGGGTGGTGTACGGCGCCTGGTTGAAGCCGCAGGTGTCACCGGCCAGACCGTCGATCGGCGCGCTGGCCACGCGGGTGGTGCCGGTGGGGCAGTTGCCGTTGGCATCGAGCATCGGCACGGAGGTGCCATTGACCAGATAGCGTGCGCCCTTGGCCGACCAGCCGTTCCAGCGGCCGCCGGGCTGGTCGCTGTAGATGCCGCTCTTGGTCAGGTTGCGCTCGTCCTGGTCCAGTCGCTCGCGGTTGTAGGCCTGCAGGCTGAAGAGGATGTTGTAGCCGTCCTTGTCGATGTCGCCCAGACCGCCGACGAACTTCAGGTTCTGCTCGTGCAGGCCGCCCTGGTCGGCGCCACCGAAGCTGCCACCGATCTCGGCGCCTTCGAAGTTCTGCCGGGTGATGATGTTGACCACGCCGGCCACTGCATCGCTGCCGTACACCGCGGATGCACCGTCCTTGAGCACTTCGATGCGTTCGACAGCCACCAGCGGCAGCGCGTTGAGATCGACGAAGGTGTCCGACAGGCCGCCGGCCGGGAAGCCGTAGTTGGCCAGGCGCCGGCCGTTGAGCAGCACCAGCGTGTTCTTCTGCGAGAGGCCGCGCAGACCGATGCCGGCCGAGCCCGATGCCCAACCGTTGTTGGTGGTCTCGTTGCTGGCGTTGCCGGTGTTGGCCGAGATCGAGCGCAGCACATCGGCCACGGTGGCCTTGCCGGTCTGTTCCAGCTGCTGGCGGCCGATCACCTGCACGGGGTTGGAGGCTTCGGTATCGGCGCGCTTGATGTTGGAACCGGTGACGCGCACGGCAGCCAGGGTACTGGCGTCGGCGGTGGTTTCGGCGGCGGCAGACAAAGGCGCGGCCAGAGCGACGGCCAGGGCCGCCACGAGCAGGGTGTGCTGGGGCATGACGATGTGGGGGAGGTAGTGGAAGGACGAGGTAAGTTCCGCAGTAATCCATGCCTGGCCGGGCTGCGGCCAATAACATCTCTTCATACGGATATAAGAGAAAATATCATCTCTTCATCCGGATGGAAAGAATTTCTTCACGGAAGGACAACGCGGGACCGGGCTGATCGGGCGCCTGCGGCGTACAATCGCGACATGGAAATCTTCAAAGTCTTCATGCTCGAGGCGGCGCACCGCCTCCCCAACGTGCCGCCGGGGCACAAATGCGCGCGCCTGCACGGCCACTCCTTCCGGGTGGAACTGAAGGTGGAGGGCGAGCCGGGTGCGCAGACCGGCTGGATCATGGATTTCGGCGACGTGAAGGCGGCGTTCCAGCCGATCTACGACCGCCTGGACCACCACTACCTCAATGACATCCCCGGCCTGGAGAACCCGACCAGCGAGAATCTGGCGGTGTGGATCTGGAATGAGCTCAAGCCCACCCTGCCGGCATTGAGCGAGATCACGGTGCACGAAACCTGCACCTCGGGCTGCCGCTACCGCGGCCCTGCCGCCTGATCAACCCATTGATCTGAAAGGAATCAGGGCGCCGGAGACGGCGCCTTCATGATTTTTGTTGCAATGCCGCATGATCGGCGTATGCTGCATTGCATCAACGCAAATGCACGGCGGATGCGACTGGCAACAGCCACTGGCGCGACGCCCACGCTCATTGCATGGGTCCCTCCCCCCATGCAATCCGGACCCGGCAGATCCCTCCCTCTGCCGGGTCTTTTTTTGCCTGGCGTCTGGGATTCTGGAGCGCGTCTTCGTCCGGGTCTCTGCGAGCTGAAGGGCCCCGTCGGGGCAGGTAGGGGCCTGGGCAAATGTCCCCCGGTGCCGGCCGTTGGCCGCCACCTCCTCCTTTACTTTGCCCAGACCCCTACCCGCCCCGACGAGGCTCGGCTTGCGGCACGCAACACCGCGCTGGCAGCAGCCTTTCAATGAGACGCCGATAGATGTCGAACGCAGGGCGGAGGCCCTTGCGTGCGAAGTAAAGGGGGAGGTGACGGCCACAGGCCGGCGCCGGAGGACATTCGCACGTAAGGGCCTCCGCCCTGCGCCAGCAAGATTCGCTGCACCCGCAAGGATCGCTCCCGGCTAGCGCCCGCGGTTGCTATGCCAGTGCTGGTACCACGCCTGGAACATCAACACGTTCCACAGGTGCGTATGCCATTTACGCTCGCCGCGCAGGAACGCCTCCCAGATCGCGCGCACGCGCACCGCATCGAAGCAGCCCTGGTTGCGCAGCAGTTGCGGATCGAGCAGCGCTTCCGCCCAGTCACGCAGTGGGCCAGCCAGCCAGCGCGCCATCGGCGGGCCGAAACCGCGCTTGGGACGATAGACCAGCGGTGCAGGCAGATAGCGCGACAGCAGATGCTTGAGGATCCGCTTGTGCTCACCGTCGTGGTACTTCAGGTGCTGCGGCAGGCGCCAGGCCAGGCGCACCACCTCCATGTCCAGCAACGGCGAGCGCGTTTCCACGCCGGCCGCCATGCCGGCACGGTCGACCTTGGCAAGGATGCCTTCGGCCAGATCCATGCGGAAATCAAGCAGCTGGATGCGTGCTTCTGCCGGCAGTGCGGTGTCCTGCTGCTGGAAGATCGTCGCCGGCTCGCGTGCGCCCAATACCACCTGGGTCGGCTGCCGCCAGCGGGTGACACGCTGCAGGTAATGCCCCTCCACATCGTTGGCCGCCACTTCGGCCACCAGTGCCCGCCAGCCGCCAAGCCGCCCCCGCTCCACGTTCAAGCGGCTGCTGCCACGCCGCGCGAGATCACGCACCCAGTCCGGCAGGCCACCGCACAGGCGCGCATTGCGCAACGCGCGGCCGTAGCTGGGGTGGCCGAAGAACAGTTCATCGCCGCCGTCGCCGGTCAGCGCCACCGGCTTGCGCGCGCCGAGCAGCTCGCTGGCAAGCAAGGTGGGCAGCTGCGAGGCATCGGCGAACGGTTCGCACCAGACCTGCGGCAAGCGCTGCAGCAGATCCAGACCCTGCCGGCTGTCCATCCTGTGCAGGTGGTGATGCACGCCCAGATGGCGGGCGACCTGCGAGGCCCAGTCGCTCTCGTCGTGACCGGGGTCATCGAAACCCACCGTCCATGCTTCGACCGGCAACGCCGATTGCGCCTGCATCATCGCCACCACCAGCGACGAATCGGTACCACCGGACAGGAACGCACCGCAGGCCACGGGTGAATGCATGCGCGCGGCGATCGCCTGCTGCAGCACCACCTCCAGCTGGTCGGTGGCCTGCTCCAGGCTGGGCGCCGGCTGCAACGGCTCCTGCAGCGCTGATTGCATCGCATCGCGCGCGCACCAGTAGCGATGGCCTCCCTGTGTCGCCTGCGTTGATCCGCCGGCGGCATGGTCGTTGAGGTCCACGCGCAGCATCGCTCCGGCCACCAGCTTGTGGATGCCGCGATAGATGGTATGCGGCGCGGGCACATAGTCATGCCGCAGCAGCAGGCTCAATGCATCCTGGTCGATGCTGGGAGCGAACCCGGCGAAGGCCTGCAGCGCCTTCAACTCCGAAGCGAACAGGAACTGGCCCTGATACCACCCGTAATACAACGGCCGTTCGCCGACCGGGTCGCGCGCCAGCCAGAGTTCATGCGCATGGCGGTCCCAGACGCTGAACGCAAACGCGCCTTCGATGCGCGACAGCGCACGCTGCACGCCCCATTCGACGATGGCCTGCAGCAGCAGGCGTGCATCGGTGCAGCTGCGCGGCAGATCACGCAGCTGCGACTGCAGCGCCGCCCTGTTGTAGATGCGGCCATCCAGGCACAGCACGTAACGCCCACAGCTGGAACTGAGCGGCTGCAACGGCATGTCGGTCGGCGCGCGGCAATGACCAAGGGCCAGTCCTGCTTCGGCATCGGTCCAGTAACCGATGCGACCGCGGCCGCGCTGCTGCAGCGCCCGCAGCATCGGCGCGAGCTGCTGCAGCAGCTGCTCGTCGTCGGCCGGCGGCAGCCAGGCCCCGACCACGCCGCTCATCGCTGGCCTCCATGGCAATGGCAATCAAGGGAACGCACGGGGCAGGAGGCGGACGGCATGAGGGCGGCACGCGGATGGGGAGAGCTGCAATGCTCGGCCCCGCCGCGCGCCACGTCAGTCGTAGCGCTGTCAGCGACCGTCACCGCAGGCGCGCCTTGCGTAACGTTTTGTAACAACCGGATTGCTACCCTGCAGCCAAGTCATTGCCCGGCCTGAGGCCCGGCCCGTGCGCCAGCAACCCCGGCTGAATGGCGCCCGCCCCCAGGACCCGGGCGGCCCGACAGCTGGGATAGCATCGCCGCGCTCGTGCCACGGCGGTACGGAAGCGCCCCGGAGGCCTTGTAAATGCTGGATATCGTACTGGTTGAAGACGACGCTCGGCTGGGCACGATGGTCAGCGACTACCTGCAGCGCCACGGTTACCAGGTCGCCCATGAGCGCTGTGGCCAGCGCGCGATCGCCCGGATCCTGAGCGAAAAGCCGGCGCTGGTCCTGCTCGACATCGGCCTGCCGGGCCAGGATGGTTTCGAAGTGTGTCGGCAGATCCGGCCTCACTATGACGGGATCATCTGCGTGCTGAGCGCCCGTACCGACAACATCGACCAGGTGCTGGGGCTGGAACTGGGCGCCGACGACTACATCGGCAAGCCGATCGAACCGCGGGTGTTGCTGGCCCGGCTGCGCGCCCATCTGCGCCGCCACCGTCGGGTCGAGCCACGCGATGAAGCGCTGCGTTTCGGTGAACTGAGCATCGACCCGTCCACGCGCAACGTGCATCTGCAGGGCCGCCTGCTGGAACTGACCACCGCCGAATTCGACCTGCTGTTCCTGCTGGCCGGCAACGCGGGCCAGATCCTCGACCGCGATGCGCTGCTGCGCGGCCTGCGCGGCATCGCCTTCGATGGCCTGGACCGCTCGATCGATGCACGCATCTCACGCCTGCGGCGCAAGCTGGGCGACAACCCGGAACAGCCCGAGCGGATCAAGACCGTGCGCGGCCGTGGTTACCTGTTCAGCCGATCGGCATGGGGATGAAGCACCCATCGTCGGCCATGCGTGGCCACGCCTTCCACTTCCTGCGCTACGGCATCGGCTTCCTCGTCGTCCACCTTCTGCTGATCGTCGCCGGGTTGTGGGCCTGGGATGCGCTGCTGGAAGACCGCACCGAGGCCAGCCTGCAGGCGGAAATGCGCGGCCCACATGCGATGCTGCAACATCGCTTCGCTGAAACGCCGCCGGCGCAGTGGCCAGCCCTGGCACAACAGCTGGACAGCGATTTCGCCTATCCGCTGCAGCTGATGCCGCTGACCGAGGCTGCCGCGATACTGCCGGCAAAACAGCGCAAGGGCTTGCTCAACGGACACGTGCAGATCGAGCTGGACAGCATGCGCAGCCTGCAGCGCGTCGGCAACAGCAGCAGTGCGCTGATCCTGGGACCGTTGGACCAGGCCCTGCCCGAGGAAGGCTGGCAGGACAGCGAAGCCTCCGGCGTGGCCATCATCCTGCTGATCCTGATGGTGGCGGTGGCGTTGCCGATGTATGTGATGGTCTACCGGCTGTGGCGGGATGTCTCGCAACTGGCGCAGACCGCGCGACGGATGCGCGATGGCCAGCTCGACAGCCGTGCGCCGCGCGCCGGTACCGCGCTGGTGCGGCCGTTGGCCAAGGCGTTCAACCACATGGCCGAACAGCTGCAGTTGCTGCTGGAAAGCCAGCGCGTGCTGGCCCAGGCGGTGGCGCACGAAGTACGCACGCCGCTGGCACGGATGCGCTTCGGCCTTGCGGACCTGGAAGAAACCGGACTGGATGACGCCCAGCGCGATGCACTGTCGGGGCTGCGCATCGATGTGGACCGGCTGCAGCACCTGACCGACGCTGGCGTTGAATATGCGGCACTCGGGCGCTGCCATCAGCTCACCCGTCAGCGCCTGCAGCTGGCCGCACTGGTACGCGGGGTGGTCGACCAGTTCGCGCCATTGACGATACCGGTGCAGCTGGACCTGTCACCGGCAGGGCTGGTCAACGTCAACCGGCACATGCTGGAACTGGCGCTGCGCAACCTGCTGGGCAACGCGCTGCGCTATGCGCGCCGGCAGATCCGCATCGTCAGCACGCTCAACGAGGGATGGCTGTGCCTGCAGGTGGAGGACGACGGCCCCGGCATCGCCGTCGAACTGCGCAGCCAGGTATTGCAGCCCTACGTGCGGCTGGACCAGGCCAGCCCGGGTTTCGGGCTGGGGCTGGCACTGGTGCAGGTGGTGGCGGACAAGCATCGTGGCCACGTGGAAGTGGCCGATTCTGCGCTCGGTGGTGCCTGCATCCGGCTGCTGCTGCCGATGGAAAGCGGCGTGGCGCCGCCGGCAGAAGACGTCTAGTTCGTCTCCGCATCCGCGCGTGGCAAGGCGAACACGAACAGTGCACCCTGCTCGCTGTCGCGCAGCTCGATGCGCCGGCCATGCAACTGCACGATGCGCTGCACGATCAGCAGGCCGAGCCCGCCGTTTTCGCCACGCCGCGCCCCCAGTGCCGCCGGCGCCTGGAACAGTTGCCCACGCAGCGCTGTCGGCACTCCGGGGCCATCGTCCTGCACCGCCACCTGCACACTGTCGGGCAGCGCCGACAGCTGCACCTGCACGCGGCCACCGTCCGGCGCATGTCGCAGCGCGTTGTCGAGCAGGTTGGTCAGTACGCGCTCCACAAGGCCGAGATCGGCGCGTACCAGCGGCAGGCCCGGCGGGAAGTCAGCATGCAGGCGCTGCCCGCGTGCCTGCGCGGCCAGTTCGAATTTCTGCAGCACGTCCTGCAGCAGTTCCGGCAGCGCGAACACTTCCCACTCCAGCCGCACTTCGCCGTGTTCCAGCCGCGCCAGTTCGAACAGTGCACGGGCAAGACGGCCGACCTTGGCACTCTGCGCCAGCGCGATACCGAGATAGCGACGACGCTCCTGCGGCGACAGCGTGGCTTCCTTCAGCGCAAGCGTTTCCAGGTAACCGTGCAGCGAGGACAACGGCGTACGCAGGTCGTGCGAGATGTTGGCCACCAGTTCGCGGCGCTGCAGGTCCTGCTGGCGCAGCTGCTGCCACTGCTCGCCCAGCCGCTGTGCCATCTGTGCATGGGCATGTTCGAGGATCTTCAGTTCATCGCGCTCACCCGCGCGCAGCGGTACCGGCGCGGGCAGCGGCGTCGGTGCGTCGATGTCGAAGGCCTGTATGCGCCGGGTGACCTGACGCAGCGGTCGGGTCACCCAATAGAAGGCCACCAGGCCGGCAAGCAGCCCCAGCCCGCCTATCAACAGCACCGACCACAGCGTGGTGTGCCATTGACTGCCGGCGGCCAGATCATCGGCCAGCATCTGCCGGTGTTCGCCCACCAGCACCACGTACACGTAGCCGGCCTGCCGCCCCTGCACCACCAGCGGCGCGACACTGAACACCTTGCGACCATCCGTGCTGCGCGGATCGTCACCGAGGATCGGCAGCGACGCGCCGGACAGCAGGCGCCGCAGCGGTGCCACGTCCACCTGGCTGCGCATCAGGTGGCCGCTGGGCGCATCGTGGCCGAGGATGCGGCCCTGGTCGTCCAGCAGGTACACCTCGACACTGGGGTTGACCGCCATCAGCTGGCCGAACAAGGCGCGTACCGCCGCATCGCGCATGCCGCTGGTGTCCATCAGCTCACTGCGCTGTGCGATGTGCTCGGCCAACCCCAGCGACAGGCGCTGCACCACTTCCTGCTCATGCCGGGAATTGGTGCGCATCTGCCAGGCCAGCAGCGCCATGCAGCACGTCAGCATCAGCGCTGACATCACCAGCGCCAGTTTCTGCCACAGGTTCGGCTTGATCATGCTGCCGCCCCGGCCGGGTCGACCAACTTGTAGCCGCGCCCCCATACCGTCAGCAGACGCCGTGGGTTGCCCGGGTCGGTTTCGATCTTGCTGCGCAGGCGGTTGATGTGGGTGTTGACCGTGTGCTCGTAGCCATCGTGCTGATAGCCCCAGACCTGGTTGAGCAGTTCCATCCGCGCAAAGACCTGGTCCGGGTGGCGGGCGAAGAACAGCAGCAGTTCGAACTCACGCGGTGTCAGTTCCAGTGCATTGCCATCGACGGCGGCGGTGCGCGCGACCGGGTCCAGGCGCAGCCCACCGAGTTCGATCGCCCCGGCATCGATGCGCGCGTTCTGTGCCATGGCTTCAGCGCGGCGCAGCAGCGCACGCACGCGTGCCACCAGCTCCGGCATCGAGAAGGGCTTGGCCAGGTAGTCGTCCGCGCCCAGTTCCAGGCCGACGATGCGCTGGGTTTCGCTGCCGCGCGCACTGATGATGATGATCGGCACATAGCGCGCCATCGCGCGTGCACGCTGGCAGACCTGCAGGCCATCCACGCCCGGCAGCATCACATCCAGCACCAGCGCATCCCACGGGCCTTCCTGTTCGATCAGGCGCAGGCCGGCATCGCCGCTGGCGGCGTGCGCGACTTCATAGCCCTCATCACCGAGGTGCATGCGCAGCAGGTCGGCGATATGGGCATCGTCTTCAACGATCAGGACACGTTTGGCGGACATCGGCAGGTTCGGGCCAGTGGGGAGGCTGCCCGCATTGTGGCGCGGGAGCGGCGTGGATACCTCACGAAAAATTGAATCCTGCGTGAGGATTCGTTGACCGGAGGGGGCGCAGCATGACCCTGTCGCCCCTTCCCGGAGTCCACCATGTCCCTCACCCGCCGCCATCTGCTGGGCCTGGGCGGTGCTGTCACCGCCGCCGGCCTGCTGGGCCTGGGCGCGTGCAGCCGCGCTGCCCCCGCCGCTGCCGAGGCACGGCCTTCGCGACAGTTCGAGGTGGCCCGCAGCGATGCCGAGTGGCGTCGGCTGCTGAGCCCGGCGCAGTATGCCGTGCTGCGCCAGCAGGCCACCGAACGCCCCTGGAGCAGCCCGCTGAACAAGGAACACCGGCAGGGGACATTCGCCTGCGCCGGCTGCGCGCTGCCGCTGTTCTCGTCGTCCACCAAGTTCGAGAGCCACACCGGCTGGCCCAGCTTCTGGGCGCCGCTGCACAACGCCATCGGCGAAGACCGTGACACCACCTTCGGCATGTTGCGGGTGGAGGCACATTGCCGTCGTTGTGGCGGCCACCTCGGCCATGTGTTCAACGACGGCCCGCGTCCGACCGGACTGCGCTACTGCATGAACGGCGCGGCGATGGCGTTCATTCCCGGGGCTGCACAACAGGACGCCGCCGGCGACTGGCGCGTGCCGCTGGGTTCTTCCCCCACTCTGGGAGCGTGATGATGCTGCTGTTGCTGCTTGCCTATCTCGGGGGCGTGCTGACCCTGCTCAGCCCGTGCATCCTGCCGGTGCTGCCGTTCGTGTTCGCACGCGCCGATCGTCCTTTCCTGCGCAGCACCCTGCCGCTGCTGCTGGGCATGGCGCTGACCTTCACCGTGGTTGCCAGCCTGGCCGCGGTCGGCAGCCAGTGGGTGGCGCAGGCCAACCAGATCGGCCGCTGGGTGGCGCTGGTGCTGATGGCCGTGTTCGCCATCGCGCTGCTGTGGCCGACCCTGGCCGACCATCTGCTGGCGCCGTTCCAGCGCATCGGTGCGCGGCTGAGCGCGCGTGCCGACGCCGCGGATGCGGCCGGCCGTGGCGGCGCCGGGACTTCGCTGCTGATCGGCATCGCCACCGGCCTGCTGTGGGCGCCCTGCGCCGGTCCGATTCTCGGCCTGGTGCTGACTGGTGCCGCCCTGAACGGCGCCAGTGTCGGCACCAGTTCGCTGCTGCTGGCCTACGCGTTGGGCGCCGTCACCGCGCTGGCGCTCGCGGTGTGGGTGGGTGGCCGCGTGTTCCGGGCGCTGCAGGCCCGGCTCGGGCTGGGCAATGTGGTGCGCCGGGTACTGGGCGTGGCCGCGCTGCTGGCGGTGGTGGCGATCGGCCTGGGCTGGGACACCGGCCTGCTGACCCGTCTGTCCGCGGTCAGTACCGCACGCATCGAACAGGGCCTGCTGGATGCCGTGCCCGACGCACAACCAGCAGCACCGCCAATGATGATGATGGCGGCTGGGCAGGCAGGCGCGCCGCTGCCAGTGGAAGGCACACTGCCTTCGCTGAGCGGCGCCACCGGCTGGCTCAACAGCCCGCCGCTGACTGCTGAGCAGCTGCGCGGCAAGGTGGTGCTGATCGATTTCTGGACCTACTCCTGCATCAACTGCCTGCGCGCGATGCCGTTCGTTCACGAGTGGGCGCAGCGTTACCGCGACCATGGCCTGGTGGTGGTCGGTGTGCATACGCCGGAGTTCGCGTTCGAGCGCGACCCGCGCAACGTGATGAAGGCCGTGCAGCAGCTGAAGGTCGAGTACCCGGTCGCGCTCGACAACCAGTATGCGATCTGGCGCGCGTTCAACAACCGCTACTGGCCGGCGCACTACTTCATCGACGCGCAGGGCAACATCCGCGGCCATCAGTTCGGCGAGGGCAACTACGCGCACTCCGAACAGGTGATCCGCCGTCTGCTGGTGGAAGCCGGGCAGACCGACCTGCCACCGCCTGCAGACCCCGCTGCGGCCGACCTGCAGGGCGTAGCCACGCAGGCCGACATGGGCAACCTGCGCTCGCCGGAAACCTACCTGGGCCACGCACGTGCCGAGCAGTTCGCCTCACCGGGCGGGCAGCGCGCCGACACAGCATTCGGCTACGCGCTGCCGTCCACCCTGGCGCTGAACCAATGGGGCCTGTCCGGACAGTGGCGGGTCGACGATGAAGCGGCACAGCTGCAGCAGGCCGGCGGCCGCATCGCCTTCCAGTTCCATGCCCGCGACCTGCATCTGGTGCTGGCACCGGGCGAGGACGGAACGCCGGTGCGCTTCCGCGTGCTGCTTGATGGCAAGCCACTGCCAGCGGCCGATGCCGGCGCCGACGTGGCGGCCGATGGCACCGGCACCGTCAACGAGCACCGCCTGTACCAGCTGATCCGCCAGCGCGGCACGATCGGCCCGCATCGTTTCGAGATCGAATTCCTCGACGCAGGCGTGCAGGCCTACGCCTTCACCTTCGGTTAAACCGGGAGCACACGATGAAACTCTCCTTCGAACAGGGCATTGCCGCCGGCGTCGCCGGCCTGGTTGCCACCGCGCTGATCGCGGGTGTGCTGCTGGTGGACCACGGCGCGGTGGCCGCAGCAGCCGAGCCCACGGCGCAGGTGCAGGCGTTGCCTGCGCCCAGCGGCGATGCGGCCTTCCGCGATGACGCCAGCCATGCCAGCGTGGTCTTCGCCGGCGGGTGTTTCTGGGGCGTGCAGGGCGTGTTCCAGCACGTCAAAGGCGTGAGCAACGCGGTGTCCGGTTACATCGGAGGCAGTGCCACCGATGCCCGCTATGAGCGCGTCAGCGGTGGCCGCACGGGCCACGCCGAAGCGGTGAAGGTGGACTACGACCCGCGCCAGGTCAGCTATGGGCAGCTGATGCAGGTGTTCTTCGCGGTGGTGCACGACCCGACCCAGCTCAACCGGCAGGGGCCCGATCACGGCAGCCAGTACCGCTCGGCGATCTTCGTCGATGACACGCGCCAGCTGGCAGCAAGCCGCGCCTACATCGGCCAGCTCGGCCAGGCCGGCAGCTACCGTGCGCCGATCGTTACCCAGGTGGGCAGTGGCCAACGCTTCTACCCGGCCGAGAGCTACCACCAGAACTACATGAGCAACTACCCGCAGGCCGCGTACATCCGCTATTACGACGCGCCCAAGCTGGCCGCGCTGGGCAAGCAGTTCCCGGCGTTGTACCGGCGCGATCCGGCGCTGGTACCGATGCGGTGACACCCTCTTCTGTAGAGCCGAGCCCATGCTCGGCTGCTGTTGGCGGAAGAGCAGCCGAGCATGGGCTCGGCTCTACACACAACAAAAAAAGACGCACGGCCACAGGGCCGTGCGCTTGGGAAGTATCGACCCGGCCCCGATCAGGCCCGGCCGACAACGACATGCTAGGCTCGTCGGCATCATGGGTACAGAACCAGATGCGGGTCGAGTCGATGGATACAGAAGACACCACCACGATGTTCCCACCCCGCTACCAGCGGCTGTCGGACGAGCTGGCTGAAGCCATCCACGGCGGGCGCCTGCCGGTCGGCAGCCGGTTGCCGTCGCTGCGGCAGATGGCTTCGCAGCGCCAGCTCAGCCTGAACACCGTGATTGCGGCCTATCGCCAGCTGGAAGACGCCGGACTGGTCATTCCACGGCCGAAGGCCGGATTCGAAGTCGCGCCGCGACTGTCGGCGCCGCAGCGATCGCTGCGCGATGCGCCGTCAGCACCGACCGCGCCGCTGCAGCAGGTGCTGATGGCCCGCGTGCTGGAAGCACAGCGCCGCCCCGGCGTGGTCGACCTGGCCTTTGCCGGCCCGCGCGGACGACAGTTCTACCCGGGTGCGCAGCTGGCGCGGCACACCGCGCAGGTACTGCGTCATGGCCAGCAGACCGTGGAAACCTACGCCCGCCCCAATGGTTCGCAGCGCCTGCTGGCGCAGATCGTGCGGCGAGGCCCACGGCTGGGCCTGCATACCCATGCCGAGCGCCTGCTGTTGACCCATGGCGCGATGGAGGCGCTGCAGCTGGCCCTGCGCGCGATTACCCAGGCCGGTGATGCCGTCGGCATCGAGGCGCCCTCGTACTTCAACCTGTACCCCTTGCTGACCACCCTCGGCCTGCAGCCGATCGAACTGCCCACCCATCCGCAGCGTGGCCTGGACGTGGATGCGCTGGACGCACTGCTGGAGCACACACCGCTGGCGGCGCTGGTGGTGATGCCGACCGTACACAACCCTCTGGGCTGCACGATGCCGATCGCCGACAAGCAACGCCTTGCCGAGCTGGTCAACGCGCGCCAGCTGCCGCTGATCGAAGACGCGGTGTATGCCGAACTGCAGTTCTGCGAGCCGCCGGCCCCCTTGCTGAAGGCGTTCGATCGCGATGGCTGGGTGATGGTGGTCGGTGGCTTTTCGAAGACGCTGGCACCGGACTACCGGATCGGCTGGCTCGATGGCGGACGCTTCGCCGAACGCATCGCGCTGCTCAAATTCCAGTCCACCGGCGGTGAACCGCAGCTGCTCGGTGATGCGGTGGCCGCCTACCTGGAAGCAGGCAGTTACGAGCACCACCTGCATCGCATGCGCCGCCTTTACCGCGAACAGGTCGGTCGCCTGCGGCAGCTGGTGGCCGAGCATTTCCCTGCCGGCACCTGCGCGACCGAGCCGCAGGGAGGGTTCCTGCTGTGGTTGGAGTTGCCGGGCGTGGACACCCGTGAACTGTTCGAGCGCGCACTGGCAGAGGACATCGTGTTCATGCCAGGCCAGGTGTATTCGCGTGGCGCGCGGTACCGGCATTGCCTGCGGTTGTCGTGTTGCCAGACCCTGGACGCGCGCTTCATCGGTGCGGTGGAACGGTTGGGTGCGATCGCGCGGGAGCTGGTGGCGGGCTGATGGATTGGTAGCGCCGGGCCATGCCCGGCGGCTTCTCTGCCTGCCGCGCTGAGCGCTCGCCGGGCATGGCCCTGCGCTACCCTCACGCGTCGTGCAGGTGTGTGCTCAATGCTTCGCCACCGGCTTCCGGCAGATGCGGCAGCCGTCCCCAGCAGGGCATCGGCAGGCGCTGCTGCAGGGTCGCGAAATTCTCGTCCTGGCGCTGCATCGACGGATCGATGTGGTTGCCGATCCAGCCCAGGCAGTCCACGCCGCTGGCCTGCAGCGATTGCGCGGTCAACCGCGCGTGGTTGACACAACCCAGGCGCATGCCGACCACCAGCACCACCGGCAGCCGCAGCGCACGCACCAGGTCAAGCTGGTCCAGCTGTGCCGACAGCGGCGCCAGCCAGCCGCCCACGCCCTCCACCACCACCACGTCGGCCTGTGCGCGCAGGCGTTCGAAGGCCGCCACGATCGGGGACAGTTCGATGCGCACGCCATCTTCTGCCGCCGCCAGCTCCGGCGCCAACGGCTGGCGCAATGCGTAGGGGTTCAGATCGGCATAGTCCGGCACCGGCAGGCTGGCGGCCTGCAGTGCCAGCGCGTCGTCGTTGCGCAGCCCCTGCCCCAGATCGTGGCTGCCGCTGGCCACTGGCTTCATGCCTACCGCACGCAGGCCGCGCCGGCGCAGCGCGTACAGCAGCGCGGTACTGGCGGCGGTCTTGCCGATCTCGGTATCGGTGCCGGTGACGAACAGGGCCGTCGGCAACGTGGCAGGCAGGGACATCACAGGCTCCAGCAGGGCAACAGAGCCTGCATTATCGCTGGCCCGGCACGCTTGCTAGACTGCGGCCATGTTCGCCAACGCCTCGCTCACCGGCAGCAAGCCGGAACAATACGCCCAGCTGCTGGAACAGGCCCGTGGCCTGGTCTACGGAGAGTCCGACCGCATCGCCAATGCGGCCAACCTCGCTGCACTGGTCTACCACGCCCTGCCCGACCTGAACTGGGTGGGCTTCTACCTGTATGACGGCAAGGAACTGGTGGTCGGTCCGTTCCAGGGCCTGCCGGCCTGCGTGCGCATTCCGCTGGACAAGGGCGTGTGCGGTGCGGCCGCCAGCCAGCGTGTGACCCAGCGCATCGAAGACGTGGAGGCCTTCCCCGGCCATATCGCCTGCGATGCCGCATCGCGCTCGGAGCTGGTGGTGCCGCTGCTCCGGGGTAAGGAGCTGATCGGTGTGTTCGATATCGACAGCCCGGTCGTCGGCCGCTTCGATGCTGAGGACCAGGCCGGCCTGGAAGCCATCGCCCAGGTGTTCGTCGGGGCGTTGGCGTGAGCGCGGTCAAGCTGCGCAACATCGGCCCGAAGAGTGCGGCATGGCTGCGCCAGGTGGGCCTGCGCAGCCGCGAGGATCTGGTTGCCATCGGTGCCGTCGGCGCCTTCGTCAAGGTCAAGCGCGCCGGCTTCAAGCCCAGCCTCAACCTGCTGTACTCGCTGGAAGGTGCGCTGCTGGACTGCCACTGGCAGGAACTGAGCGAACCGCAGCGCACCGCACTGGTGCAGGACTACGAAGCGCGTATCGCGGTGCATCCGCTGAAGGCGGCAGGTCCGGCATCGGGCCCGGTGCATGAGCAGCGCTTCGACGCCGAGGACGACGGCGAAGAAGGCACGGCCGAAAGCACCGACGAGGATTGATCGGTAGCGCCGGGCCATGCCCGGCGAGCGCGCTCAGGGCTGCTGCAGCTCCAGCAGCTCGCCCACCAGCCCTGCTTCACCGCGCTCGACCCACACGCGCAGGCGGGTGCCGTGGTCGATGCGCAGCGCCCAGCACAGCGACATCGGCAGGCCACATACCTGCGACAGCACCATGCGCAGCGGACCGCCGTGGCTGACCACGACCGTCGGCGCCGGGTCGTCGTCGTCCAGCAGTCGATCCAGCGCGCGTGCGATGCGCCGTTCGAAATGGCCCCAGCTCTCGCCATGCGGCGGCGGAAACGCGTGAGGATCCGCGTGGAAAGCGGCCAACGCGTCTTCCGGCAGGTCGAAGAGTGATTGGCCATCCCAGTCGCCGAAATCCAGCTCTTCCCACTCCTCGTCCGCCTCCACGTCCAGCGCGCGCGGTGTGGCCAGTGCCATCGCCGTATGCAGCGAGCGCAGGCGCGGCGAGCTGATCACCCGTTCCCACGACTGCCCGGCATAGGCATCGACCAGCTCCTGCGGCAGGCGGGCCAGCTGCGGCGGATCGCTGCGGCCATCGAGGAACTCATCGCGACCGTTGCCGGCATGGCGGACCAGGTCGAGGATCATGCGCGTGCCCAGTCAGGGCGGCGCGGGAACAGCGGAAAACAGACGGACATCGGCAACGGCACCACGATAATTCGAGCTGCATTCTAGGCGCTGGCGCAGGTCTGCTGCACCGTGCAGGCACATACGCACCTGATCAACCGCGCAGGTGCGGCGCTACGGGCCGGCCGCGATGCCGTAGACTGCGCGCACTTCCAGGTGACCTGCGGCCCTGCCGGCAGGTTGAAACGGGAAGCCGGTGACGCGTGACAACACGCCATGCCGGCGCTGCCCCCGCAACGGTAAGCACGTCAGTTCCAGGCAACCCGCCACTGTGCCGCAGGCATGGGAAGGCGCCTGGACGGTGGCCTCGGGCCACCCGGCGGCGAGCCCGGAGACCGGCCCGGAAGCCTCAGGTCGCGATGCGGTGGGCATGGCGCTGGATGTCTGTGGCGGTGGCCACGGCATCGGCGCGTGCCTGCCTGTTGTGACTCCTCCCCTTCGCTGCGCGGGCGTGCGCGGCACCTGGAGTCCCCCCGATGAAACTGCAGTCCCGAATGCTGTCCCTGGCCGTGCTGGCCGCTCTTCCTGCGCTGGCCTTGGCCGAAGATCGCGCCGCCGACCTCGATCAGGTGCTGGTCACCGCCACCCGCACGCCGATCGCCCTGCAGGACAGCATTGCGCCTGCGCAGGTGATCGACCGTGCGCAGATCGAATCCAGCCAGGCCACCTCGCTGCAGGAACTGCTGCAGGGCCGCGCCGGCATCAACCTGACCAATGCCGGTGGCCTCGGCAAGCAGAGCTCGCTGTTCCTGCGTGGCACCAACTCTTCGCATACCGTGGTGCTGGTTGATGGCGTGCGCATCAACAGCGCCGACCTCGGCCTGGCGATGTACCAGGATCTGCCGCTGGCGCAGATCGAGCGCGTGGAAATCGTGCGCGGCCCGCAGTCCAGCCTGTACGGTGCCGACGCCATCGGTGGCGTGATCCAGATCTTCACCCGCCGCAACCAGGGCGACTTCGCTCCGCATTTCCAGCTGGGCGGCGGCAGCAACGGCCTGCGTGAAGCCAGTGGCGGTATCGGCGGTGGCACCGAACGCGGCTGGTTCGGCGCCGACATCGCCTACCAGCATTCGGACGGCATCGATGCCTGCCGCGGTTCGGCCACGCTGTTTGCCGGCTGCTTCGCCGATGAACCCGACCGCGACGGCTACCGCAATCTGTCCAAGAGCCTGCGCGGTGGCTACAACCTGAGCGACCAGTGGACCGTGGAAGGCAGCGCCCTGCGCGCCGACGGCAAGAACCACTACGACGGCTACTACAACTACTCCGAGACCCGCCAGCAGGTGCTGGCCGGCAAGGTGCGCTACACCCCGTCCGAGCAGCTGACGCTGACTGCCAATGTCGGCCGCAGCGACAACGAGTCCGACAACTTCGGCGATTTTGGTGCACGCGGCAGCGCACAGACGCACCGCGACAGCGCCTCGCTGCAGGCCGACATCGGTGTGGCCGAAGGCCAGCTGCTCAGTGCCGGCGTGGACTGGAGCGAAGACAACCTGGACGGCAGCAGCGCCGGTTACCTGGTCGACAGCCGTCGCAATACCGGCGTGTTCCTGCAGTACCAGACGCGCTTCGGCCGTCACCAGCTGCAGGCCAGCGCACGCAATGATGACAACCAGCAGTTCGGCAACCATGCCACCGGCAGCCTCGGCTGGGCGATGGAGCTGGGCCACGGCCTGCGCGTCAACGCCAGCTACGGCACCGCGTTCAAGGCACCGACCTTCAGCGACCTGTACGACCCGTGGAGCGGCGTGCCGACGCTGGACCCGGAGAAGTCCAAGAGTGCCAACCTCGGCATCTCGCAGCAGGGCCAGGGCTGGCGCTGGGGCCTGGACGTGTACGAAACCCGCATCGATGACCTGATCACCTACGACGCGGCCACCTTCCGCATGCAGCAGGTCGAAAAGGCACGCATCCGCGGTGCCGAACTGACCGGCGGCGCCACCGTGGCCGGCTTCGACATCAACGCGCAGCTGAGTTTCACCGACCCGCGCAACCGCACCAACGGCAGCGCGCAGTTCGACAACTGGCTGGCACGCCGTGCGCAGCAGACCGCGCGCCTGGACATCGACCGCCGCTTCGGCGACTTCCGCACCGGCCTGACCGTACAGGGCGCGGGCAAGCGCTACGACGATGCCGCCAACGCGGTGAAGGTCGGCGGCTACGGCACGCTGGATCTGCGCGCCGAATACGCGCTTACCCCGGCATGGTCGGTGCTGGCGCGGGTGGCCAATGTGTTCGACCGCGAGTACGAAACCGTGGCGTGGTTCAACCAGCCAGGCCGCGAGTATCAGCTGAGCGTGCGTTACCAGCCCAGGTAAGTGGTAGCGCCGGGCCATGCCCGGCGTCGGGGCGCCAGATCGAAGGGCCGCCGGGCATGGCCCGGCGCTACCGGCGGGTCAGATCGCCGATACCGCAGCCAATCCCGGCAGTTCACGCAGGTCGTCGATTACCGCGACGGCCTGCGCGTTTTCCAGGTCCAGTCCTCGCGGATAGCCGTAGCGCACCAGGGCGATCGGCATGCCGGCGTCTTCGGCAGCGCGGTAATCGGTAAGCGAGTCGCCCACCATCAGGCACGCATCAACGGGCAGTTCGAAATGCGCGGCGATATGCCGCAACGGCTCGCCGCTGGGCTTGCGCTGCGGCAGCGAATCACCGCCCAGCACCAGCGCGAAGGCCTCGGCGATGCCCAGGTGCTGCAGCAACGGCGGCACCAGCGCGGCCGGCTTGTTGGTGCAGATCGCCAGCGGTACGTTCAATGCGCGCAGTTGCGCCAGCGCGTCCACTACGCCAGCGAACAGCTGCGGGCTGCGCAGCAGGCATTCGCGGTAATGGACCATGAAGGTCGGCATCACCGCTGCCAGATCGATCTGACGCCCGGCGGCCTGCACCGCCTGTTCGACCAGCCGGCGCACGCCGTCGCCGATCCAGCCCAGCACGGTGGCTTCGGGTACGCGCGCCAGACCGATGTCTTGCAGCGTGCGGTTCAGTGCTTCGGCGATATCAGCGGCGCTGTCGACCAGCGTGCCATCGAGGTCGAACACGACCAGCGGATAGGGATACGACAAGGGACGGCTCACTCGTGCAACGTGGGGCCGTCCATTGTACGCCCGCGTCTTCAGCCGATCCGGCGTGCGCGGGTGGCCAGGAAGGTCGGCAGGTAACGGTCGATCAGGAAGCGCGGCTGCGGCTGCCAGTCTTCCATGAAGCGGTCGATGACGAACCCGGCCTCCAGCTGCCCTGCTATCAGATCCCCCAGGCTGTGGCCGAATGTCAGCGCTTCGCCACGGGCCAGCTTGGCCTCGCGCGCGGCTGGCTCCAGGTCTTCCAGGTCGGAATAGGGAATCGCGTACTGCGGGCGGATCAGGCCCTGCTCGCTCAGCTGTGCATCACGCGCAGCAACGAACACCACCGGATTGTAGAAGCTGGCCATCAGCAGGCCATCGCGTGCCAGCACCCGGCGGCACTCGGCCCACACCGGACGCACGTCGGGCACGTACAGGTTCGATATGGGATGGAACACCACGTCGAAGCTGTCGCTGGCAAAGGCCTGCAGATCACGCATGTCACCCTGCACGGTGCGCAGCGACAGACCGTCGCGGTCGGCGACGGCGCGGTCCTGCGCCAGCTGCCCGTCGGAAAGATCGAACACGGTCACCTCGGCGCCTGCCGCGGCAAGCACGGGTGCCTGTTGGCCACCGGCCGAGGCCAGGCACAGGATGCGCCTGCCACGCACATCGCCCAGCCAATCCAGCGGCAACGCACGCGGCGTCAGGTGTACCTGCCAGCGTCCCTCGCGTGCGGCGGCAATCGTTTCGGCATCCACCGGTCGCGACCACTCGCGCACCTCGCTGGCCTGGCGGTCCCAGGCAGCACGGTTGTGGTCGATCAACGCCTGTCCCTGGTTCATGTGTTCTCCTTGCCCGAAGGGCGCCAGTCCAGATCCTGGAAGGCCGGGCTGGCGAAGCACTCGGCGAGGAAATCCAGGAATCGCCGCATGATAACGGGCTGTTGCCGGCGCGAGGCGTACACGGCATGAATGCCCAGCTCGTCCAGGCTGTACTCGGGCAGCAGTTCGATCAGCTCACCACTGCGCAGCAACGGTGCGACCTGATAGGTCGGCAACATGGCGATGCCGGCATTGGCGCGCACGGCCTCCAGCAGCAGCGATGCTTCATTGGCACTGATGTTGCCGCCCACCGCAACCGACAACGAACGCCCTTCGCGATGCAGCTGCCATAGGCTCTTGCCGACGTAGTGATGGGTCAGGCAGTTGTGCGCGGCGAGATGTTCGGGGGCAGTCGGCGTGCCACGTGCCTGCAGATAGGCCGGCGTCGCGCACAGCACCGAGCGGCAGATCGCCAAGCGACGTGCGATCAGGCTGGGATCGATCTGCCGCGCGATGCGCACCGCCAGGTCGACGCGCTCCTCCACCAGGTTGACCGTGCGGTCGACCAGCAGCAGTTCGATGCGTGCGGCCGGATGACGCTGCACGAAGGCGGCCACTGCGCGCGCCAGATGGCTCTGCCCGAACGACACGCTGGCGGTGATGCGCAGCGTTCCGTGTGGCTCGGGATCGTCGCTGGCCAGCTCGCCCTGCAGTTCCTCGCCGATTGCCAGCATCTGCCGGAAACGCGCCAGCGCGGCTTCACCGGCCCCGGTCAGGCTGACCCGCCGCGTGGTCCGGTGCAGCAGCCGCGCGCCCAGCCAGCCCTCCACCTCGGCCAGGTAGCGGCTGACCATCGCCCGCGACATGTCCAGCACCTCGGCGGCGGCGGTCAGGCTGCCGCGCTCGGCAACTTCGACGAATACGGTCATGGCGGTCAATCGGTCCATCTGCTCGATCCATGCAACAAACAAGCGCGTTATACGCTGTTTTTCGAGCGACTGCAGCGGCCTACAGTGGCCCCATTCCCAGCCACCACCCCCACGGAGTCCTGCCATGAAGATCGCCCTCGTCGGTGCCACCGGCAATATCGGCCGCCAGATCGCCCGCCACGCGCTGGCCAACGGCCACCAACTGACCGTCATCGTGCGCAGCGCGCAGGACCTGCCGGCCGAGCTGGGCGGCGCCCATCCGGTCATCGCCTCGCTGGACGACCAGGATGCCCTGGTCGCCGCCATTGCCGGCCACGATGTGCTGGCCAGCGCCTACGGCCCGCGCCCGGGCGACGACATCGGCCGCGTCGGCGAGGTTGCCGCACAGCTGGCCGACGCCGCCCGCAAGGCCAACGTGCCGCGCCTGGTGGTGGTCGGTGGTGCCGGCAGCCTGGAAGTCGCCCCCGGCGTGCAGCTGGTCGACACCCCCACCTTCCCGGAAGCCTACAAGCCCTACGCGCTGGCCCACCGTGAAGCCTTCAACCGCCTGCAGGCAGTGGATGACCTGGACTGGACCTTCTTCTCGCCGGCGGCCGAAATCGGCCCGGGTGAAGAGCGTGGGCAGTATCGCGTGCAGCCCAAGGCCTTCCTCGCCGATGCCAGCGGCCACAGCCGCATCAGCTACGCCGACTACGGCGCCGCGTTCGTCGCCGAACTGGAAGCGCGCAAGTACCCGAAGCAGATCATCACTGCAGCGTACTGATCGCGGCATGCGCCGGGTTTCATGCCCGCGGGGCGTCGCCCGGCGCTACCTCCCCCGCTGGGCCGATGCTCGGCTCAATATCCCAAAGGACACCTCCCATGCGTACCGCTGCCCTGCTGTTCCCCCTCGCGCTGGCTGCAGGTTTCGCCAGCACCCCGCTGCTGGCCGCACCGGCCGCCCCTGCGCCTGCCAGCGCCGCGAAATCCCAGCTGCACCTGCAGACCTTCCATCCCGGCCCGCAGGCGATGTTCTCGGTGTCTTCGGTGCTGATCGAAGGGCGCAACGACGCGATCCTGGTCAACGCGCAGTTCGCTGCCGGCGATGCGCGCCGGCTGGTCGAGCAGATCCGCGCCAGCGGCAAGCAGCTGACCACCATCTACATCAGCCATGGCGATCCGGACTATTACTTCGGCCTGGCCACCGTGCAGGACGCGTTCCCGCAGGCGCGCATCGTCGCCACCGCGCAGACCGTGGCGCATATCCGTGAATCCCAGGCCGGCAAGCTGGCGTACTGGGGGCCGAAGATGGGCGCCGACGCTCCCGCACGCATCGTGGTGCCAGCGGTACTGGAAGGCGATGCACTGCAGCTGGAAGGCCAGCGCCTGCCGTTGATCGGCCTGGATGGACCGACGCCGGACCGCAGCGTGCTGTGGGTGCCGTCACTGCGCGCGATCGTCGGTGGCATTCCGGTGGTGGCCGGCGAGCATGTGTGGATGGCCGACACGCAGACGCCGCAGTCGCATGCCGATTGGCTGCGCACGCTGCAGCAGCTGCAGGCGTTGAAGCCGAAGGTGGTGGTGCCCGGTCATTACGCGGAGGGTGCGGCACTGGATGCCAGTGCGCTGCGCTTCACGGCGGATTACATCCGCGCCTTCGATGTTGAAACGGCCAAGGCCAAGGACAGTGCGGCGTTGGTGAAGGCGATGCAGGCGCGCTATCCGAAGCTGGCGGGCGTGGCGTCGCTGGAGTTGAGTGCGAAGGTGGCCAAGGGCGAGATGCAGTGGCCGTAAGGTAGGGGTTTTCTTTTGCAGGGCTGCGCCCTGCACCTGCCGAATCGACGGCAACGGCAACGGCAACGGCAACGGCAAAAGCGGGCGTTCCGTGGGATCGCGGGGTGGGTCCGGTTGCGGGGGACGCCGTGAATACGTCCCTGTAGGCTTGGCCGCGGCATCCATGCCGCGGACACCCCCGCAACCGGACCCACCCCGCCTTCGACAGATCTCCGCAATCTGTCTGGATGGCATGGCCTGCCCTTGGTAGGTGTCGACCTTGGTCGACACGCAGATCCAGACATGCGTGGATGAACGATCAGGGACGATCGGTCTGGGTGTGCTCGAACAATTCGCCCTGCACCACCGGCTCTTTTTCGCGGAAGCCGCCGAGGCCGACGCCGACCAGGCGGTAGCGGGTGTCGGCGGGTAGGTCGACGCGGGCGCGCAATGAAAGTGCGATGTCGCGCAGTTCTTCCATCGACTCGGGCGGGCGTTCCGGGGTGAAGCTGCGGGTAAGGAGGCGGAACTGCGCGGTCTTCAGCTTCAACACCACGGTGTGGCCGATGCGTTCGGTCTTGCGCGTGGCCTGCCAGGTCTTCCCGGCCAGTTGCACGATCGCTTCGCTCAGGTCTTCCAGCAGCAGGTCCTCGGCGAAGGTGTCCTCCGAAGAGATCGACTGCACCTGCTGGTCAGGCTCCACCGGCCGCTCGTCGACACCGCGTGCGCGGTTGTACAGGCTGCGGCCGAAGCTGCCGAAGGCGTCTTCCAGGTCCGGCAGCGTCCATTGCCGCAGGTCGCCGCAGGTGACGATGCCGCGCGCCGCCAGCTTGCCTTCCATCACCTTGCCCACGCCGGGCACGCGGTTCACCGGCAGCGGCAGCAGGAATGCGTCCACCCGCTGCGGCGGAATCACGAACTGGCCGTCGGGCTTGCGCCAGTCCGAGGCGATCTTGGCCAGGAACTTGTTCGGCGCGATCCCGGCTGAAGCGGTCAGGTTGGTTTCCTCGCGGATCTGCGCGCGGATGGTGCGGGCGATGTCGGTGGCCAGTTCGATGCCACTCTTCGGCTCGGTCACGTCCAGGTAGGCCTCGTCCAAGGACAACGGCTCGACCAGGTCGGTATGGCGCAGGAAGATCTCGCGCACGTGGCGCGACACCGCCTTGTAACGCGCGAAGTCCGGCGGCACGAAGACCGCGTCCGGGCACAGGCGCTCGGCGCGCAGTGCCGGCATCGCCGAACGCACACCGAACACGCGCGCCTCGTACGAGGCGGCGCACACCACTGAACGCGCGCCGCGCCATGCCACCACCACCGGCTTGCCGCGCAGTGACGGATCGTCGCGCTGCTCCACCGACGCGTAGAAGGCGTCCATGTCGACGTGGATGATCTTGCGCAGTGCGTTCATGGTTGGCCCACATGATACCTGCACCGTACCCGTCCAGACGCCGAAGTATGGTCGTTGTGCATCAACGGGATGCGTGGTTTCAGCTGAAAACACTACGCACGCGTACGGAGAGGCGGTTTGATATCCGCCTGATCCGTCGTGCATCCTCGGGAACTCGTTGCCTTGTTTTCGCTTCCAGGATTGCGCTTTCCATGACTCGTCTCCACGCGTTCAACCGCGACCAGCTGCTGGCCAGCGCACGCGGTGAACTGTTCGGCGCTGCCGCCGGCCGGTTGCCCAACGACCCGATGCTGATGTTCGACCGCATCACCGACATCCGCGAGGACGGCGGACCGCATGGCAAGGGCATGGTACGCGCCGAACTGGATATCCGCCCGGACCTGTGGTTCTTCGGCTGCCACTTCATCGGCGACCCGGTGATGCCCGGCTGCCTGGGCCTGGATGCCATGTGGCAGCTGACCGGCTTCTTCCTCACCTGGCTGGGTGCCCCCGGCAAGGGCCGCGCCCTGGGCTGCGGCGAAGTGAAGTTCACCGGCCAGGTGCTGCCAGACGCGAAGCTGGTGCGCTACGAGATCGACATCAGTCGCGTCATCAACCGCAAGCTGGTGATGGCCCAGTCCGACGCGCGCATGTACGTGGACGACCGCGAGATCTACAACGCCCGCGACCTGCGCGTGGGCCTGTTCACTGAAACCGGGAGCTTCTGATGCGTCGCGTCGTCATCACCGGCATGGGCATCACGTCCTGCCTCGGCAATGATCTGGATACCGTTTCGGCCGCCCTGCGCGAGAGCCGCGCCGGCATCACCGCGCTGGCCGACCACGCCGAAGCCGGCCTGCGCAGCCAGGTCGGCGGTCGTGTCGACCTCGACCTGGACGCGCTGATCGACCGCAAGCAGAAGCGCTTCATGAGCGATGCCGCCGCCTTCGCCTACCTGGCGATGGCCGATGCCATCACCGATGCGGGGCTGACCCCGGAGCAGGTCAGTGGCCTGCGCACCGGCCTGATCGCCGGTTCCGGCGGTGGCTCCAGCGAATGGCAGGTGGGTGCGGTCGATCTGCTGCGCAGCCGTGGCGTGCGCAAGGTCGGTCCGTACATGGTGCCGCGCACGATGTGCTCGACCGTGTCGGCGTGCCTGGCCACCGCGTTCCAGATCAAGGGCGTCAGCTACTCGCTGTCGGCCGCCTGCGCGACCTCCGCACACTGCATCGGCGCGGCTGCCGACCTCATCCGTCACGGCGCGCAGGACATCATGTTCGCCGGCGGCGGTGAAGACCTGCACTGGTCGATGAGCGTGATGTTCGATGCGATGGGTGCACTGTCCACCAGCTTCAACGACACCCCCGCCAGCGCCTCGCGCCCGTATGACAAGGACCGCGATGGCTTCGTCATCGCCGGTGGTGGCGGCATGCTGGTGCTGGAGGATTACGACCACGCCGTGGCACGTGGCGCGCACATCCATGCCGAGCTGATCGGTTATGGCGTGACCTCCGATGGCGCCGACATGGTCGCCCCGTCCGGCGAAGGCGCCGTGCGCTGCATGAAGATGGCGCTGCAGAACGTGGACCGTCCGCTGGATTACCTCAACACCCACGGCACCTCGACCCCGCTGGGTGATGTGACCGAGTTGGGTGCGATCCGCGAGGTGTTCGGCGATGCGATTCCGCCGCTGTCCTCGACCAAGGCGCTGTCGGGCCATTCGCTGGGCGCTGCCAGCGTGCATGAAGCGATCTACTGCCTGCTGATGATGCGCGACGGCTTCGTGGCCGGTTCGGCCAACATCGGTGAGCTGGACCCGAGGGTGGAAGGCTTCCCGATCCTGCGCGAAAGCCGCGAGCAGAAGCTGGACACGGTGATGTCCAACAGCTTCGGCTTCGGTGGCACCAACGCGGCGCTGGTGTTCGGCAGGGTGTGATCTGAAAGCGTGCCAACCAAGGTTGGCACCTACCAGAGCGGTTGCCATGGATGTAGAGCCGAGCCCATGCTCGGCTCAGTGCCAACCAAGGTTGGCAGCTACCTCGGCAACAGCGGCAGCAGCAGCGCGTGCGCGTCCACCAGCGAGCCGACGATGCGGTGGCCCAACGCACGCAGTTCTTCATCGGGATGCACCAGGTCCGGCACTTGGATCACGGTCATGCCCGCAGCCAGTGCGGCACGCGTGCCGGCTGGGGAATCCTCCAGCGCCAGGCAGCGTTCCGGTGCCTTGCCCAGCCGCTGCGCGGCCAGCAGGTAGATGTCCGGTGCCGGCTTGGCCCGCGCCACGTCGCCACCGGCAACCACCGCATCGAAGTACGGCAGCAGCCCGGTCGCGGCCAGCTTGCGGTTGGCCCGCGGTTGCCGGGTCGAGGTCGCCACCGCACGCGGCACCGCGTGCGACTTCAACAACTCAAGCAGTTCTAGGATGCCCGGGCGCAGCGGCAACCCTGTCTGCGTGCGTTCCTCGTACAGATCATGGCAGCGCGCCGCCATCGCCTCGATCACGCTGTCTTCGATCCCCTGCTGGCGCAGCAGCGCTTGGCTGTCGCGGTCGCCAAGACCGACCATGCGCACGAAGAAGTCGGCATCCAGCGGCAGGCCGAACTCCTCTGCGGCCTCGCTCCAGCATGCAAGCGACACACGCTCGCTGTCGATCATCAGGCCGTCCATGTCGAAGATGACGGCGTCAGGCAGGAACGGCAGCGCAGCGATGGAGGTCATGGAGCGAACAGCGTATCCAGATCGGTGGAGGTCAGCAGCCGCCATTGCCCTTCGGCCAGTCCCTGCAGGTCCAGGCCACCGACACGGCTGCGGTGCAGTGCCTGCACGTGGTTGCCTGCGGCAGCGAACATGCGGCGTACCTGATGGTAGCGACCTTCGTGCAGTATCAGGCGCGCCTTGCGCGGCCCGAGCACCTGCAGTTCAGCCGGCAGCAGGGGCGTCTTCTCCGCTTCCAGCATCAGCGTGCCGCTGGCAAACAGCGCCATCTCGTCACCGCGCAGGTCTTCAGCCAGCTCCACTTCGTAGACCTTGGGCAGCTTCGACTTCGGCGAAATGATCCGGTGCAGCAGGTTGCCATCGTCGGTCAGCAGCAGCAGGCCGCTGGTCTCGCGGTCCAGGCGGCCGACGGTGGACAGCACCGGGTCGCGGTCGCGGAAGCGCGGCGGCAGCAGGTCGTAGATCAGGCGGCCCTTGTCCTTGGTCGAACAGGTGTAGCCGGCCGGCTTGTACATCGCCAGCGACAGGCCCACCGGCGGGTCCAGCGGCTCGCCATCGACCCGCACCGCTTCATGCGGCACCTGGTCGTCGGCATACAGCACCTCGCCGTCAGCGTCGGTGACGCGCCCTTCGCGGAACATCCACTGCACCTGCTTGCGGCTGCCGTAGCCGAGGTTGGCGATGAGCTTGACCAGTTTCACCGGGCCTTCCCCTTGCCCTTCACTGCCTCGACCAGCTTGAAGCCATCGCGCTCGGCAACCACGCGGACCGCGCCGAAGCTCTCGTTGAGCGTGTACTCGTACGGCAAGTGGCGGTTGGCCACCACGTACAGGCGCCCGCCCGGGCGCAGCGCCTGCGCGGCTACGGCGATGAAGCGCTGGCCGATGTCCGGACGATCCGCACGCGAGGGGGTGTGGAACGGCGGGTTGCTGATGATGACGTCGTAGTCCGGCTCGATGCCGGCGGTGACATCGCGCCACAGGAAGCGCAGCGGCACCGGGCGCGGTGGCGGCGCGAGGTTGAGTTCGGCCAGGTCCAGCGCGCGCTTCTCGGCCTCGTACAGGTCCAGCGCGGTGATCTTCGGGCAGCGCTCCAGCAGCTCGCGCGACAGGTAACCGTAGCCGGCACCGAGGTCGGCCGCACGCCCGGCCAGGTCGGCCGGCAGATGTTCGGCCAGAAGCGCCGATGCCGGATCGATGCGGTCCCAGGCGAACACGCCAGGACGGCTGAGGAAGCGGCCGCCGACGATCGGCCGCACCGCGTCCAGGCTGCCCCAGCGCTTGGCCACGTCCGCGTCATGCTGGCCCTGCAGCGGTGCGGTCCAGAACACGCGGCAGTGGTTCTTGGTCAGGCTGCCGCCGAGGCCGGCCAACTGCTTGAGGTCGCCTTCGCCGGAGCGGGCGCCTTCGTTGTTGTGCTGGCAGGCCACGATGCGGCCACCCTCGGCGACCAGCGCCAGGGCGCGGGCGAACAGCGCGCGGGCTTCCTCGCGCTGGCGCGGCGGCAGCACCAGCACCAGCGGGTAACGGCCGCGGCCGGCAGCATCATCCAGCTGGCCGCTGACGGTCCAGCCAGCGGCCTGCTGCAGCGGCTGCGCGAACGGAGCGAAGCTCTGCTCGCAGTCAACTTCGCGGCCGCCGGCCTGCTCGCGCAGGGGCCAGCCGTCACGGGCGCGCAGGAAGGCCACCGGCCCCTCCGGCCAGCGCAGGGCGCCGCTGGAGAACGGCAGGAACAGGGTCTGCAGGGGGGCGTCGTCGCTGGATGCCATCGGCGCGGGTACTGGAAGCGTGAGGGCCGTCCATTGTACCGGCTTGTCTGGCCCGGCCCCGGCCGCCGCTTTGCGAAACTTCAACGTTGCCTTGATGCCGCAGCAACATGCCAGCGTTCAGGGTAGAAGCTCCCCGCAACTCCTGGAGATCCTGCATGCGTGCCTTGTTCGTCGGAGGTGTTGTCGACAACAGTGAAATGGACCTGGAAGGCAGCCATCCCCCCGTCCATTACCCGGAGGATACCGGCGGTGGTCACTCCCGCTACCGCCTGCACCAGGTCGGCCACGGCGCCGATGGCAGTGTGGCCTACGCCGTGTATGGGGCACCGGATCTGGCCGACGAGGAAGTGACCCGGGTAGCCGAGGAGCGCGCCTATGCGCGCAGGTTCGAGGCGACGGCAACGCTGTTCGAGCACTGACAGGCCTGTAGCGCCCGTGCCCATGCTCGGGCGGCGGCACAGCCGCGCAAACGGCAGCCGAGCATGGGCTCGGCTCTACATCGGATCAAGGCGCCGTGGGCGGCAGCTCGCGGATGCTGGCGATTTCATCCAGCCACACGTGATGCTGCTGCACCGGCGTATCGAGATCGTCCAGCCGCAGCTGGCCGTTGCTGCCTTCGTCGCCGGCGTCATTGCGGTACTGCTGCAGCGTCGGCTGCACCGCAACCGTGCCCAGCAGGCGGCGGCCGTCGTGCAGGGTCAGCTGGACCTGGGTTTCCCCGTGCAACTGCGGCAGCAGGGCTTCCAGGCGCGCGATCTGCGCGGCATCGGTATGGATTCGGGGAGCAATACGGGACATCGACAACCTCCTGCGTGCAGGCATGCAGGATCGCCGATTGGCCGTGAATGCTCAGTGCAGCAGGCTGTCCCCGCGCGTGGCCTGCACGCGCCGCACGACACCCACCAACTGGGCCACCGAATACGGCTTGGCCACATGCTCCTGGAAGCCCGAGGCCAACGCACGGCGACGGTCATCAGCACGCGCCAGTGCCGTCACCGCCACCGCAGGCAATGCCGTGGCATCCACGCCCAGGTCCTCGCGCAGCGTGCTCACCAGGCCATAGCCATCCATGCCCGGCATGCCGATGTCGGTCAGCAGCACGTGGTACTGCAGGTGGCCATTGTCGGCCAGCAGCGCCAGTGCCTCGCCCGCAGAGCTGGCCGCAGATACGCTGGCGCCCTGCTCTTCCAGCATGCGCCGCAGGTACTCCAGCACTTCTGGCTGATCTTCCACCGCCAGCACATGCAGGCCGCGCAGCGGGTACGGTTCGACCACCATCGGTTCCAGGATCGGACCGCTGACGACCTCACGCAGCGGTCGCCGTTCGGCATCGGGCAGGTGCTGCGGCAGGCGCACAGTGAAGGTGGAACCGTGACCGTGGCCATCGCTGGCCGCGCTGACCGTACCGCCGTGCAGCTCCACCAGCTGCTGCACGATCGCCAGGCCCAGGCCCAGACCGCCATGACGGCGGGTGGTGGTGCCGTCGGCTTGGCGGAAGCGGCTGAACAGGTGGTTCAGGAACTCCGGTGCGATGCCGTCGCCGGTATCGCGCACGGTGATCGTCCAATAGTTGCCATCGGCCTGCAGCTGCACGTCGATGCGGCCTTCGGCCGGGGTGAACTTGATCGCGTTGGACAGCAGGTTCCAGAACACCTGCTGCAGGCGGGTGGCATCGCCCAGCACCTGGCACGCCTGCGACGGCAGCTGCAGGGTGACGTCCAGCGCCTTGCCCTCGGCCACCAGCTCCTGCGCGCCCATCGCTTCGTTCAACTGGTCGCGCAGATCCAGCACTTCCACTTCCAGCTGCACCTTGCCCAGCAGCATGCTGCTGAGATCGAGCATGTCCGAGATCAACCGCTTCTGCGCGGTGGCACTGTTGGCGATCACGCCCAAGCCCTTGTACAGCGGACTGGTGGAATCGACGCGCTGCAGCAGCAGTTCGCTCCAGCCCAGGATCGTGGTCAGCGGCGTGCGCAGTTCGTGCGACAGCGTGGCCAGGAATTCGTCCTTCAGCCGCGCCATGTTCTCCGCCGCACTGCGCGCGGCGCGCTCGGACTGCAGCAGCTCTTCGCGCGCCAGTTCGATCTCGCGACGCTCGGTGACGTCCGGGCTGCTGCCGGCCAGGCCGATGAAGCGGCCCATCCGCGAGAAGCGCGGACGGGCGTTCATTTCCAGCCAGCGCCACTGTCCATCGGCACGGCGGGCGCGCACCAGCGCGTGCATCGAACGCTGCGCTTTCAGCGCTTCCTGCAGTTCGTATTCGAACACCGAGGCATCGTCGGGATGCACCAGGCCGCGCCAGACATCTTCCGGCACGCGGTTCTCGTCGCCGCCGAAGAATTCGCTGAAGGCACTGTTGACGAAACGGGCGTGGCCGCGCTCATCCAGCACCCACACCGGCATCGGCAGGCCATCGGCCAACGCACTGAAACGGGCCTCGCTCTCGCCCAGTTCCACTTCCATCTGCTTGCGCGCGGTCACATCGAAGAACAGGATGCCGACCTTGTCCTCGCCCGGCCGCCCCACCCGAACAGCATCAACGGCGAACGTACGCCCCAGGGCACGGGCATCCATCTCGAACTGGGCCGGCCGCCCGGTCCGGGCGACTTCGCCATAGATGCGGAACCAGTCGCCTTCGTGCTGCGGCTCCAGCGCGCTCATGCGCTTGCCACAGGCATCCTTCAGGCCGGTGTGGCGCTCGAAAGCGTCGTTGACCTCGAGGAAGCGGTAATCGATCGCCTCGTCGCCATCGAACAGCACCTGGATCACACAGAAACCTGCGTTGATGCGCTCAAGCACGCCATGGTGCAGGTCAGTTTCGGGCGTCGGCACCATCAAGGGTGAGCGCTCCACGAGGGGCGGCAGTGTGGACAAGGGCGTGGGGAGAAAAGACCGGATGGAGGTACAGCATCTTCCAGAGCGCGTATTCACAGCGTCAAGCGCCGTCAGTCACGGTTGACGACCATGAATTGGCGGCAACTGTTGACGCATTTGACGCTACTGACCATTGCTGCGGCCCTCCAGCGGGATCACACTCGATCCGAGATCATCACCCTCCCCGCTTCGGGGACGCAGGAGACTGCCATGAAAGGTTCGCTTTCAACCGCCCTGCTGCTGGCCGGCATGCTTGCCGTGGGCAGCGTGGCCGCCGCGCCGCGCACGGTAACCGCGCCCGACGCACCGCGTGCGCTGCAGGCCGATGGCCCGGTCAGCGTGAAGTGGGACGATCCGGCGAAGTTCACCGAGCTCCGTCAGAGCAGCAACCGCTTCGAGGCTGAACGTGGGGACTGGGTGCAGCAGCTGGCACGTTACGTGCAGACCAGCGCCGCCAAGCCACTGCAGGCCGGGCAGACGCTGGACGTGACCCTGGTCGATATCAAGCGCGCGGGCGACTACGAGCCCTGGCACGGCCCGCGTGGCAGCGACATCCGGATCATGCGCGACATCTACCCGCCGCGGATCACCCTGCAGTACACGCTGAAGGATGCCAGCGGGCGCATCATCGATGAAGGCGACGCCCGCCTGAGCGACAGCGGCTACCTGCACAACATCGGCCTGAAGAGCGATACCGATCCGCTGCGCTATGAAAAGCGCCTGATCGATGATTGGGTGAAGCGCCAGCTGACCTCGCGCGTCACCGCTGCGCGGTAGGTGTCGACCTTGGTCGACACGCATTCAAAGCGCCGACCAAGGTCGGCCGCTACCAGAGCCGTGCGCAGCGCCTGATCGATCCGGTAGGTGTCGACCTTGGTCGACACACATTCAAAGCGCCGACCAAGGTCGGCCGCTACCAGAGCCGTGCGCAGCGCCTGATCGATCCGGTAGGTGTCGACCTTGGTCGACACACATTCAAAGCGCCGACCAAGGTCGGCCGCTACCAGAGCCGGTCAATCCTGGTAGACACGTGCCACGCGCTTGACGCCGCACGGCAGCTGGTAGGCACTGACACCGCAACGCGGCGCCAACTCTGAAAGGGTCGGCGCAGTGCCCCACAGCTCCACCACGCTGCCGACGCCGGCCTGCGCATGCGCGGTCAGGTCCACGGTCAGCATGTCCATCGACACGCGGCCGATCAGCCCACCGGGTTGGCCATCGATCAGCACCGGGGTGCCATTGGGCGCGAACTGCGGATAGCCATCGGCATAGCCCAGTGCGACCACGCCCACGCGTGTGCGTGCCTTGGCGACGAAACGCGCACCGTAGCCGACCGGCTCACCGGCCTCGATCCAGCGCTCGGCGATCACCTTGGACTGCATCGTCATCACCGGGCGCAGGCGCGCGGTCAGCTCGCTGTTGTCCGGCAGCGGGTTTGCGCCGTACAGCATCAGGCCCGGGCGCACCCAGTCACTGCGTACGTCAGGCCAGCCCAGCAGCGCCGGCGAATTGCAGACGCTGGTCTCGCCTTGCAGGCCTTCGATGGCCTCGACGAAGGTCGCGGCCTGCTCATGGGTACGCTCGCTGTCCAGCTCGTCGGCGCGTGCCAGGTGGGTCATAAGTACGATGCGCGCCACCTGCGGCAGTGCAGACAAACGAGCATGCGCGGCACGGAAACCGGCCACGTCCAGGCCCAGCCGGTGCATGCCACTGTCCAGCTTCAGCCACACCGTCAGCGGGCGTGGGCTGTCGAACGCGGCCAGCGCCTCCAGCTGCCACGGCGAACCGACTGAGAACCACAGGTCATGCTCGGCCACCAGCGCCATTTCGCTTGGCTCGAAGATCCCTTCCAGCAGCAGGATCGGTGCACGGATACCGGCCTGGCGCAGCTCCAGTGCCTCTTCGATCGTGGCCACGCCGAAGCCGTCGGCCTCGCCTTCCAGTGACTGCGCGCAGCGCACTGCACCGTGGCCATAGGCATCGGCCTTGATGATCGCCAACGCCTTGCCACCACCCAGTTCACGGGCCAGACGGTAGTTGCTGCGCAGTGCGCCCAGATCGATCAGCGCGCGGGCAGGACGCATGTGCGGTTCTCATGTTGCGGGGCGTGGCGGTACTGGCCGTAGCGGAAGATATCCAGGCCTTCGGTGCTGATCTGCGGCTGGCGCGCGCTCATCAGGTCGGCCAGGTAGCGGCCCGAGCCGCAGGCCATGGTCCAGCCCAGCGTGCCGTGGCCGGTGTTGAGGAACAGGTTGCGGAACGGCGTAGCGCCGATCACCGGCGTACCGTCGGGCGTGGCCGGGCGCAGGCCGGTCCAGAACTCGGCCTTGGCCAGGTCGCCGCCCTTCGGGTACAGATCGCGCACCACCAGCTCCAGCGTCTCGCGGCGACGCGGCGACAGTGACAGGTCGAAACCAGCCACTTCGGCCATGCCGCCGACGCGGATGCGGTTGTCGAAGCGGGTCACCGCAACCTTGTAGCTCTCATCGAGGATGGTCGAGGTGGGCGCCATCGCCGGGTCGGTGATCGGCAGGGTCAGCGAGTAGCCCTTCAGCGGATACACCGGCAGGCGCATGCCCAGCGGCGCGACCAGCCCCGGTGAATAGCTGCCCAGTGCGACCACGAAGCGGTCCGCGGTTTCCAGCTTGCCGCCGATGCGCACGCCGGTGATGCGGTCACCGTCGAATTCCACGCCGGTGATGTCCTGGTCGTAACGGAACTCGACCCCCGCTTCGGCCGCCATCTGCGCCAGGCGGCGGGTGAACAGCTGGCAATCGCCGGTCTGGTCGCGCGGCAGGCGCAGCGCGCCGACCAGGCCATCGACGTGGGCCAGCGCGGGCTCGGCCTTGATGATGCCAGCGCGATCCAGCACTTCGTACGGCACGCCGTACTGGGCCAGGATCTCGATGTCCTGCGCTGATGCATCCAGCTGCTGCTGGGTGCGGAACAGCTGGGTGGTGCCCAGGTCGCGCCCTTCGAAATCGATGCCGATCTGCGCGCGCAGCTCGTTCAGGCAGTCGCGGCTGTACTCGGACATGCGCACCATGCGCGCCTTGTTGATCGCGTAGCGCTCGTGGGTGCAGTTGCGCAGCATCTGCCACAGCCAGCGGTACTGGGCCAGGTCCATGCCCGGCTTGATCGCCAGCGGTGCGTGCTTTTCGAACAGCCAGCCGATGGCCTTCTTCGGCACGCCCGGGGCGGCCCACGGCGAGGTGTAGCCGAAGGACAGCTGGCCGGCATTGGCGAAGCTGGTTTCCAGCGCGGGACCGGGCTGGCGGTCGACGACCGTGACTTCAAACCCGGCCTGTCGCAGGTACCAGGCACTGGTGGTGCCGATCACGCCGCTGCCGAGAACTAGGACTCGCATGGAAATTCTCCAACCCGATCATTCCCTGCATTTGGGTGCGCAGGGGCCACAATCGGGGAAGTATATTCTTCCGTTCCTAGGTGATTTGCCTGATTTTAGGAATGCAGGCAGGATATTTTCCTCTGATTCATTCCTCAAGGTTGACGGCCATGACCACCCGCCCCCGCGAACTGGACAAGATCGACCGCAAGATCCTGCGCATCCTGCAGGGCGAAGGCCGCATTTCCTTCACCGAGCTGGGCGAACGGGTCGGTCTGTCGACCACCCCGTGCACCGAGCGCGTACGCCGGCTGGAGCGCGAAGCGGTGATCACCGGCTATCACGCCCACCTGGACCCATCGGCGCTGAAAGCCAGCCTGCTGGTGTTCGTGGAGATCAGCCTGGCCTACAAATCCGGTGACATCTTCGAGGAGTTCCGGCGGGCGGCGCTGAAGCTGCCCAACGTACTGGAATGCCATCTGGTGTCGGGCGATTTCGACTACCTGTTGAAGGCGCGGATCAGCGAGATGGCCTCCTATCGCAAGCTGCTTGGCAGCACCCTGCTGACCCTGCCGCATGTGCGTGAATCGAAGAGCTACATCGTGATGGAGGAGGTCAAGGAGACCTGGTCGCTGCCGATTCCCGACTGAATCGACCGGCGGCAGCGGGACCAGATCCCGTAGCACGGGCTCTGGCCCCTGGCTGCATCAGCGCTGCTGCGGGTTCTTCATGGAACCCTGTTGCGGATTCTTCTTCTGCTGCTCGTTCGGCTGCTGTTGCTGTTGCTGCTGGCGCTGCTGGTCCTGCGGTGTTTTGCCCTGCTGTTCCTTGCCGGGATGACGGTTCTGCTGGTTGGCCATGATCGTATTCCAAGGGGACGAGGGAAGCGCGACGGCGGGGATGCCGGCGCAGGTCCACCGTGGTCCTGGCGCGGTTAATCGCAGGCGAAAAACGGGTGATGCGGGGTGTGCAGGGCGGGGGCTGTTTTCCGGCGTTCATGTGGGTGGCGGGTTTCCTGCCAACGGCTGAGCCCCTCGTGGCTGGAGCCTGGTGCGGCGCTGCGCGTTGGCCGGGCGGGTGGGCTGTGCAGGGGGCGCCGTGAATACGTCCCTGCACAGCCCACCCGCCCGGCCTTGGACAGGTTCATGCGGGCACCAGCCACGGAAAAGAAAAAGAAAAAAGAGCGACAGCGGGTCGCTGCGCTCTCTATGGGTACGCGATCGGTTTGGGGCGCTGGGGTCAGCGCTTGATCTGCTGGCCGTCGCCGGTGGGTACGCTGTCGTAGTAGCGGCCGGTGCGCGAGTCGAATACGCGGTTGGGGCCGACCGGTTTGACGCCGGGAACGATGCGGCCGTTGCGGTCGTAGACCTTGTCCGGCAGTGCCGGTGCGGGCGTGGGGGTCACCTGGGCCGGGCCGGTCGAGCGGATCGGCTGGGCCGGCTGCGGCGAGGGCAGCACCTGCGGCTGCGGGCGCGATGCCTGCGGTGGCGGGGCTACACGCGGCGGTGCCAGCGTCGAGCTGCTGCGGGTGGCGGTCGGATTGCCGGTGGGCACCTGGGCCTGGGCAAGCAGAGGCAGCAGGGCCGTCAACAGTAGAACCAGGCGGGGTTTCATGGCGCGCTCCAGGGTGGACCCTATCCACCCTGCACCTGCCCCTGTGTGCCGGCCATGAACGGCCATCACACTTGCAAGCGCGTGCCGACACCCCCACGTCTGCGGCATCCCAGGCCACAACCCCACGGAGAGCCGGCATGAGCGCTTTCGATCTGACGCCCCCCACCGCCACGCAGACCGACGCCCTGGTCGCCGGGCTCAGCGCCGAGGAGCGCCGCGTGCTGCTGCAGCATGGCACCGAGGCACCCTTCTGCGGGGTGTTCCTCGACAACAAGCGTGAGGGCGTCTACTGCTGCCGGCTGTGCGCGCTGCCGCTGTTCCGCTCCAGCACCAAGTTCGATTCGGGCACCGGCTGGCCCAGTTTCTTCGCTCCGTTCGACCCGGCACATGTGCGCGAGATCCGCGACAGCAGCCACGGCATGGTGCGCACCGAGATCACCTGCGCCCGCTGCGGCAGCCATCTGGGCCATGTGTTCCCGGACGGTCCGCCGCCCACTTACGAGCGCCACTGCCTGAACTCGGTCTCACTTTCATTCACCGGCAACGGCGAGCCGTGGCCCGATCCGCTGCAGCGTGGCGGCGCGGAAGCCGGCGTGGCGGGCTGACACGCGCCGGAATGACCCGCTGACCGACTTCACAGAATTCCCTCTTCAGAAACACCGGTGTCAGGCCGACAAGGAGATATCCCCCCTCCTTGCGTCGCGCCATGCTCATCATCGTTGGATTCCTGGTCGTCATCATCAGCGTGCTGGGCGGCTACCTCGGCGCACACGGCCGCCTTGGGGCGCTGTGGCAGCCTTACGAACTGGTCATCATCGGCGGTGCCGCGCTGGGTGCGTTCCTGGTCGGCACCCCGGCCAAGACGGTCAAGCAGACGCTGCAGGCCATGGTCGGCGTGTTCAAGGGCCCGCGCTACAAGCAGCAGGACTACATCGATGTCCTCAGCCTGGTGTACGAACTGCTCAACAAGGCCCGCCGTGAAGGCTTCATGGCGCTGGAAGACCACGTCGAGCGTCCGGCCGAAAGCGCGCTGTTCGGCAACTACCCGAAGGTGCAGGCCGACCACCACCTGATCGACTTCATCACCGACTGCCTGCGCCTGATGATCGGCAGCAACATCGAGCCGCACGAGCTGGAGCCGCTGCTGGAGCTGGAGCTGGAAAAGCACCACGCCGAAGCGATGGCGCCGTCGCAGGTACTGACCAAGGTTGCCGACGGCCTGCCCGGTTTCGGCATCGTCGCGGCGGTGCTGGGCATCGTCATCACCATGGGCTCGATCGGCGGCGACATCGTCGAAGTGGGTGGCCATGTGGCCGGCGCGCTGGTCGGCACCTTCCTCGGCATCCTGCTGGGCTATGGCTTCGTCGGCCCGATGGCGTCGGCGATGGAAGCCCGCGCCGAGCAGGACAGCCGCATCTACGAGTCGGTGAAAACTGCCCTGCTGGCCTGCCTGCGCGGCTACAACCCGAAGATCGCGCTGGAGTTCGCCCGCAAGACGCTGCCGTCGAACGTGCGCCCGGCGTTCTCCGACTTCGAGCAGCACCTGAAGACGGTCAAGTAAGCCATGGCCGAGACCAAGCCCACCGTCATCGTCCGCCGGGTCAAGAAGGCCGGCCACGCCGCCCACCACGGCGGTTCGTGGAAGGTGGCCTATGCCGACTTCGTGACCGCGATGATGGCCTTCTTCCTGGTGCTGTGGCTGATGGCCAGCACCAGCAAGCCCGAGCGCGCGGCCATTTCCCAATACTTCCGCAACCCCAGCCCGCTGGTCGGCTCCAGCGCGACGCCTGCACCGGGCATGGCCGGACCGGGCGGCGCCAGCACTTCGATGATCAAGCTGGGCGGCGCCACCGACGTCTCGCGTGGCAACAGCAACGATCCCTTCCAGAACCAGCAGAAGGCGATACCGCAGCCGGTGGACGAACAGCAGCGCGACAAGCAGCAGCTGGAAGCGTTGATGAAGGAGCTGCAGGAGGCGATCAGCCGCAGCCAGGCGCTGGAACCGTTCAAGGACCAGCTGCTGCTGGACCTGACCCCGGAAGGCCTGCGCATCCAGATCGTGGACAAGCAGAACCGGCCGATGTTCGACCTCGGCAGCGCCACCCTGAAGCCGTACACGCAGCAGATCCTGCACGAGCTGGCCGAGTACCTGAACCACGTGCCGAACCGGATCAGCCTGACCGGCCACACCGACATCACCGCCTATTCGGCCGCACGCGGCTACGGCAACTGGGAACTGAGCGCCGACCGCGCCAATGCCGCGCGCCGCGCGTTGATCGATGGCGGCATGGACGACAGCAAGATCACCCGCGTGGTCGGCCTGTCTTCGTCGGTGCTGTTCGACAGGACCGATCCGCAGAACCCGATCAACCGCCGCATCAGCATCGTGGTGATGACCAAGGCCGCCGAAGAAGCCGCGCTGGCCGGCGCCGGACCGCAGGTGGGCCTGTCGGCGACCACCGTGGATCCGGACGTGCAGGCCGCGCAGGGGCCAGCAGGGGTCGGATCCCTTTCTGCAGGAAAGGGCTCTGACCGCTGACCGGTTTCCGCCGGGCATGGCCCGGCGCTACCGGATCCCAACGCCCAAAGGTAGCGCCGGGCCATGCCCGGCGAGCGCGCAGCGCGGCACCCAGTACAATGGCGGTCTTTCCGTTTCCAGGTGATCCCACCCCATGTCCCAGTCCTCCAAGGCCAAGCGCGACAAGCGCAAGAAGCACCAGGCCAAGCGCCCGTTCCTCCGTCTGAACGCCCAGCAGCAGGTGCAGAACCATGCCGTGCTGGTCAACGAGGACGGCCAGGCCGTGGCCGCCATCGGCCTGCAGGGCCGCGAGTGGCTGCTGGCCATCGGTGGCCAGACCATGGGCAACGCCGACAACCCGGTGCCGATGCTGGCCATGCTCAAGCACCTGTCCAACGTGCAGGAAGCCGAAGGCCGCAAGGTCACCCTGGAATATTCCGAGCTGATGCAGAAGCTGCTCGACACCCTGGCCGAAGAAGCAGGCCAGACCGCCGAGGAGTACCTGGACAAGCTGGTGGCCGAGTTCGCCAGCGAGCAGGCTGAAGACGCAGCCGCCGAAGGCGACGCTGCCGATGAAGCGGCTGCGGATACTGCCGACGCCGAGGCCGCTACGGCCGCCGACGCCGACGGCAAGCCGCAGGCCTGATCCGGCGGCGGCGGTGTCGGTCTACGTCGATGACGCGGTGCATCCCTGGCGCGGTCAGCGCTGGGCGCACCTGATGGCCGATACCCTGGCCGAGCTGCACGCGATGGCGGCGCAGCTCGGCATTCCCTCGCGGGCCTTCCAGAACAAGGCCAGCGGGGCGCATTACGATGTCACCGCCGAGCTGCGTGCGCAGGCGCTGGCGCTGGGCGCGGTGGCGATTTCCCGGCACGTGGATCGCGCGCAGGTGAAAGCGGTGATCGCCAATGCCAGGGCGCAGTACCGGCCGTAGGCGCGCCCAAGGAACACGAGGGCGCGATTGGCATGAACGCATCGCAATGCGCGCGGAACCTGCCGCGACACATTGGACACGATTCATCCAGCGCGGCGAGAAGCCGCCGGGCATGGCCCGGCGCTACCGGTGACTCTCAGAACGGGTCGCTGCCCAGCCGCACTTCCACGTTCAGCAGCGAGCACAGCGCCAGCAGGGCGTCGTCATCGCGGGTCAGCGCCATCCAGCCACTGAAGCCGTCGTTGCCGGCATCCACGCTCCACAGCGTGTAGTTGTGCTCGCGCAGGCGGTCGAAGGCGGTGCTCATCAGCTGCACGCCGTCCAGGTCTGCGGCGAAGTCCTCATCGTCCAGGTCGCCACCCCAGTCCAGCTGCAGGTTGAAGCGCGCTGACAGCTCGTTCACCGCCGACTGCAGCGAATCGAAGTCATCTCGTTCGACCTCGAAGCCGGACTGCCAGGCGATGGCGGTGAACAGCGCCGGCAGCCAATCGCTGTCGGCTTCCAGCGGCTGGCCGTCCTCGGACAGATGCTCGCGCCAGCGGTTGAACTGCTGCAGGGCCAGCTCTTCGTCGCCCGGATTGATCAGCACCAGCAGATTCCAGACCCGCGCCTCGAAGTCGTCCTCGTCGAAATCGTGGGCGTCTTCCTCGAAGTCGAAATAGTCGCTGTTGTCAGGCATGGCGGAACATCCTCGGGAGCAGGTGGGCATTCTACGGTTTATCCTGTACCGCTGAAGCCGGCCGTGGTGGCCGTCACTGTGAATGAAGCGATGAGCGATACCCCTCCCGACCACCTGGCGATCAACCCGGCCAGCCCCTTCCACGATGCGCAGGCCCTGGAGCGCGGCGTCGGCGTGCGCTTCAACGATGTCGAGCGCGACAACGTCGAGGAATACTCGGTCAGCGAAGGCTGGATCCGCGTGCAGGCCGGCAAGGCCCGCGACCGTCGCGGCAACCCGATGACCATCAAGGTCAAGGGCAAGGTCGAGGCTTACTTCCTGGAACAGAAGCCGGAAGCCTGACGGCTGCCTTGTAGAGCCGAGCCCACGCTCGGCTGCTGTCTGCTCAGGTGTCATGGCACCTGGACGGAAAGCTCAGCCGAGCGTGGGCTCGGCTCTACCCAACAGACCCATCACTCGCGCTTGCGCGATTCCAGCAAGTCCAGGTTGCGGATCAGCCGCCGCGCGATCTCGTCCGACACCACGCCGCGACGGGTCAGCCGGAACAGTTCCTCGCGCTCGGCATTGAGACCGGCGCTGCGCAGCTGACGGTAGCCCATCTCCATCCGGTTCACCTTTTCCGGATCCACATCGGGGTTGTCGCGGTCCAGATGCCGCTGATACAGCAGGCTCACCCGCGATGCGGCGTCGTTGTACAGCTGCACGTTCTCGGTGTTCTGGTTGAGCACCAGCTGCTGGCGCATGCGCTCCACGCCCGCCAACGCGGCCTTCGAGGACAGCTTGCGGGCCAGATCCTCTTCCTTGCGCTCACCCGAATCGGCCGGCAGCTGCAGGCCCTTCAACAGCTGCGGCAGCGCCACGCTGGCGCCGACCAGCGAGCACAGGATCACCGCGGCAGCCAGGAAGATCACCAGGTCGCGTGCCGGGAACGGGCTGCCATCGGGCAGGAACAACGGCAGCGTCAGCACGCCGGCCAAGGTGATCGCACCACGCACGCCCGCCACCGAGGTGGCCACCACGATGCGCCAGTTCGGTGCCTCGCCATGCTCCAGGCCGCGGCGTCGCGCGCGCAGCAGGTTCCAGCGCAGCGACAGCCACACCCACAGCAGGCGCAGCGCGATCAGCGTCGCGTTGATCACCAGCACGTACACCAGCAGCCACCACGCGCTCTGGTGGCCGCTCTCGTTCATGGTGGTGGTGGCGCGTTCGACGATGCCCGGCAACTGCTCGCCCAGCAGCACGAACATGATGCCGTTGAAGCTGAACTGCAGCATGTTCCAGACGCCGGCACGCTGCACACGCATGCTGCCGGAGACACGGCCGGTCATTTCCACGTAGCTCATGGAGATGCCCGCTGCGACCGCAGCGAGGATGCCCGAGGCGTTGATCTCTTCAGCCAGCAGGTACGCCGCGAACGGGATCAGCAGGTTGACCAGCATCGCCGCGCCCGGCTCTTCGCCGAAGCGGCGCCACAGCCAGCGCTGGAACGTGGACACGCCGAGGGTGACCGCCACGCCGACGGCCAGGCCGGCCACCGCCACCCACAGGAAGGTCAGCGAGGCGGTCGCCAACGAGAAGGTGCCGGTCATCACCGCCGCCACCGCGAAGCGGAAGCAGACCAGGCCGGAGGCATCGTTGAGCAGCGACTCGCCTTCGAGGATGTGCATCAGGCGCTTGGGGATCGGCGCCTTCGAAGCGATTGCACCAACCGCCACCGGGTCGGTCGGCGACACGATCGCGGCCAACGCGAAGCACACCGCCAGCGGCATCACCGGAATCATCCAGTGGATCAGCAGGCCCGCGCCGATCACGGTGAACACCACCAGCCCGAACGCCAGCTCGAGGATCGCGCCCTTGTCGCGGAACAGGCCCTGTTTGGGAATGCGCCAGCCATCGAGGAACAACAGTGGCGGCAGGAACAGCAGGAAGAACACTTCCGGTTCCAGCGCGTGGCCGCGGTTGAATACCCCGGCGATTACCGCACCGAGGCCGATCTGCACCAGCGGCAGCGGCAACGAGAATGGCAGGACGCGAACCAGGTAACCGCTGGCGACAACGGCCACCAGCATCGCCAGGACGACTTCGATGGTGTGCATGCTTCTTCCACAGGAGCGGCGCGTGGGGCCGGAAAAACCGGAGTGCGCCGGGGGACGGGAAAAAACTTAACACAGCAGGCCGCCACTGCGGCCAGCCATCTGAATGCGCGTCAGGACCGCGACAGCAAGCGCCGCTCGAGCCACGCCAGCGTGTCCCGCTGCATGTCCGCGGACAACGCATGACCGACCGGGTAGCCACGCAGCTGATGGGCCACGCCCAGTGCCTGCAACCGGTGCGATGCGGCTTCGGCCAGGGTGTAGGGCAGCTTGTCGTCGTCGTAGCCGTGCACCACCAGCGCGTCCAGCCCGGCCTGGCCCACATCAGCCGGGATGCTCGGCGCGATTTCCGGCAGGATGCGCCCGCACAGGATCGCGAAGGATGTCACCCGCTGCGGCTGGGTCAGGGCGACGCTGGCGGCCATGATGCCGCCCTGGCTGAAGCCGGCCAGCGCAGTCTGCCGCGCATCCAGTCCCAGCCGCTGCTGTTGGCCAGCCAGCCAATCCGCCAGCAGCAGGCGCGAAGTCTCGGCCTGCGCCGGATCGATCACCGGCCCCTGCGCATCGAAGCGCACCGTGAACCAGCCGAACGCCTGTGGCCCGAAGACCACAGGACCGCGCGGCAGCAGCACGTGCAGGCGCGGGTCGATGGCCGAGGCCAGCGGAAGCAGCGACTGCTCATTGCTGCCCACCCCGTGCAACAGCACCACCAGGCCCTGCGCCGGTCCTTGCGCAGGGCGCTCCAGCACCGGTTGCAGCAGCGGGTTCACGCCGCATCCTGAGCGCGATCGGCGCCATCGAAGCGGTACAGGTCCATCGCCAGGAAGCCGGCATCGATACCGGCATCGATGCGCTTGGCACCAAAGCCGCCCTCGCCCGCCGCGCCCATCGCGAAGTACAACGGCAGCAGATGCTCGTCGGTGGGGTGCGCACGCTCCGCAAACGGTGCCTGTCGACGGTAATCGAACAGGGCATCGCGGTCATTGGCCGCCAGCCGCTGCTCCACCCAGTCGATGAAGGGACGCACGTAAGGCGCTTCCTTGCCGTCGTGGTAGTTGCCCCAGTCGTGCAGGTTGTGGGTGATGCTGCCCGAGCCGATCAACAGCACACCCTGTTCGCGCAGCGGCGCCAGTGCGCGGCCCAGCGCGAACTGATGCTGCGGGCCCAGCATCGGCTGGATCGACACCGGTACCACCGGGATGTCGGCCTGCGGGTGCAGCAGGCGCAGCGGCACCCACGCGCCGTGGTCAAGGCCACGTTGCGGATCGAGTGCCACCGGCAGGCCGGCGGCGGCGATGCGACCCGCCACGTCTTCGGCCAACACCGGATCACCGGGCGCCGGGTACTGCAGTTCGAACAGTTCGCGTGGGAAGCCCCCGAAATCGTGGATGGTGGGCGGGTGTGGATGGCTGCCGACCAGCGGCTGCCGGGCCAGCCAATGCGCCGAGGCGATGACGATCGCACGCGGTGCCGGCAGGTCGCGGGCCAGCTCGGCCAGGCGCACGCCGACCTGGCCCGGATGCAGGGCGGTCATCGGCGAGCCGTGGGAGATGTACAGCGAAGGCAGGCGGGACATGATCTTCTCCAATGACAGGAACAGGCAGCGGGCCGGATGACGATCAGCGCGAACGCAGGGTCCAGCGGCCATCGCCAAGCAGGAACAGCACCACCAGGGCCAGCGCCCAGAACGCCGGATATTCCCAACCACCGCCCGCGTTGGCGAAGCTGAAACCGTTGGCGCCGTGCACGGTCACGATGGTGCCCAGCAGCAGCGGCACACCGAGCAGGCCGATCCAGCGCGCGTAGATGCCGAGCAGCAGCGCTGCGGAAATCGTCAGCTCAACGGCGATGGTGAGGTAGCCCAGGACGCCGGGCAGGCCCAGCGATTCGAAGAAGGCAGCGGTACCGGCGGGGGTGAACACCAGCAGCTTGGTCAGCGCATGGACCAGGAACAGCACGCCCAGGGCCAGCCGCAGCAGGGTCGCGGCATACGGGGCAAGCGGGGACAGGGGAGTGGCGGTAGCGTTCATGGGGCACCTCGGTGGGGACAGGGCACAGGTTATTGCGCTCTTCCCCACCGATAAATACGATGAATCGACCGTATTTATTTCAAAAGGCGCAACAATGGACACCCTGGATGCCATGCGCGTGTTCGTCGCGGTGGTCGAACGCAACGGCTTCAGCGCTGCCGCACAGGCGCTGGACATGTCCACGGCCGGGGTCACCCGCCAGGTCGCCGCGCTGGAAAAACGCCTGTCCACCCGCCTGCTCCACCGCACCACCCGCCGGGTCAGCCCGACCAGTGCCGGCGCCGCCTATTACGCGCAGTGCGTGCGCCTGCTGGCCGAGTTCGATGCGCTGGAGGCCAGCATCGGCGCACAGGCGCTGGAGCCGTCCGGCATGCTGCGCATCAATGCGCCGGTCAGTTGGGGGATCGCCCGCCTCGGTCCCTTGCTGGCTGGCTACCGCGAGCGTTTCCCGCAGGTCGAACTGGACCTGGCGCTGTCCGACCGCCTGGTGGACATGGTCGAAGAAGGCTACGACGTGGCCATCCGCATCACCCGAGAACCCAGCCCCACCCTGATCGCACGGCGCCTGGGCCAATCGCGGATCAGCCTGTGCGCCGCACCGGCCTACCTGGCCGCACACGGAACACCACAGGCACCGGAGGATCTGCAGACGCACACCTGCCTCGGCTACAGCTACTGGGCAGCCGGCGACCACTGGCCACTGCAGGGACCCGGCGGCGAAGTAAAGGCGGCAGTGACAACCCTGCTGCGCGCCAACAACGGCGACGTCCTGCGCGAAGCCGCGATTGCCGGCATGGGCGTGATCCTGCAGCCGGACTTCCTGTTGCACGAGGCCCTCGCCGATGGCCGCCTGGTGCGCATCCTGCCGGAATGGGAGGCCGCGCCGATCGGCATCTTCGCCGTCTACACCAGCCGCAGCCATCTCGCGCCAAAGGTGCGCAGCTTCATCGATTACCTGGTGGAAACCGGGGTGTGAGGGCGCTACCAGAGGCGCGCCTGACACGGTAGCGCCGGGCCACGCCCGGCGAGCACGACGCGCGGCCTAGGCAACAACCTCATCCAGCTGCGCGATGATCTTCTCCAGGGGTGCCGGCCGCCCCAGCAGGTAACCCTGCACCTGGTCGCAGCCATGCGCGGCCAGCCAGTCCAGCTGCCCCGGCGTTTCCACGCCCTCGGCGATGATCGTCAGCCCCATGCTGTGGCCCAGCGACAGCAGCGCCCGGCAGATCGACGCGTTGCGCGGATTGGTCTCCACGTCGGCGACGAAGCTGCGATCGATCTTGAGGATGTCCAGCGGCAGGTGCTGCAGATAGGACATGCTCGAGTAGCCGGTACCGAAATCGTCCAGCGACACGCTGATGCCCTGCTCGTGCAGGCGCTGCATGGTCTGCATCGCCTGCGCCGGCTTGCGCATCAGGCTGCTCTCGGTCAGCTCCACATGCAGTGCACCGCGGGCCAGGCCGAAATCCTGCTGCGCGCGGGCGAACTCGGCCACCAGATCGCTGTTGAAGAACTGAACCGCCGACACGTTGACCGCGATCGACAGCTCGCCCCAGCCGGCTTCGACCAGACGCCGCTGCGCCTGTGCCGCCGCGCGGATCACCCAGCGTCCCAACGCCAGGATCAGGCCGGTGTCCTCGCACAACTGGATGAACTCGCTGGGCGGGATGAAACTGCCGTCGGCCTGCGGCCAGCGCAGCAGGGCCTCCAGTGACGCCGGGCTGCCATCGCTGGCGTGCCGGATCGGCTGGAAGTACAGCTGGAACTCGTTGTCGATGGCCGCGTGGATGCGACCGGCCAGGCGCAGGCGATCGGCCAGGCGGGTGGTCACCGCCGCATCGAACCAGGCCACCACGTTGCCTTCGGCGCGGGCCGCGTGCGCCGCCTGCGCGGCCATGCCGATCGCCTGTTCCGCACTGTGCCCTGCATCGGCGTCATGCACCGCCACACCAATGCGGGGTTCGAACTGGTGCAGCGAATCCTGTCCGCGCATCGGTGCCGAGACGATCTGCAGCAGATCGTCCAGCACGCGCTGGGTGTTGTGTTCCGGCGCGATCGCCAGCACGAAGTCTTCTGCCGGCTGGAACGCCAGCAGGCCGAAGCGCGCGCCCAGCCCGCCCAGGCGCGAGGCCATCGACTGCAGAACCGCATCGCCGATCTCGCGGCCCAGCGTATCGGCCACCAGCTGCAGGCCGCGCAGCTGTACATAGGCGATGGTGTAGGCGCCGGACTGCTCGTCCAGCTGTTCGCTCAGCGCGCGCACGTTGAGCAGGCCCGTGGCCGGATTGTGCCGCGCGTGATAGGCCAGTTCGCGCTCGTAGGCCAGGCGTTCGCTGACATCCTCGGCCAGCACCAGGCATGCGGGCTGGCCATCGAAATCCAGCTGCGACAGGTGCACGCGCACTTCAAACACCGTGCCATCCTTGCGCTGGTGCAGGCGCACCGCAGCGTCCTGCAGTTCACCACTGCGCACCTGCGCGATGGCGCCCTTGACCTCGTCCCAACCCTCGCGCGGGCGGATGTCGAGGATGCTCATCGCCAGGAATTCATCGCGGCTGTAGCCGTACTGCTGCACGGCCGCCTCGTTGACCTCGATGAAGCGCAATGTGTCCGGATCGAACACCCAGAACGGCGCGGGGTTGCGATCGAACAGCAGGCGGAAGCGGCGCTCGACCTGGCGCATCTGCTCGCGCGCCTGGTAGCGCTCGCTGAGGTCGGTCAGTGCACCGATCATGCGCCGCTGCCGATCGGCCACCGCCACCCGCTGGCCGCGCGCGGCCACCCAGCGCACGGCACCGCCGGGCAGCACCAGGCGGAATTCTTCGTCGAGTACCGCGGTGCCGGCGAAGGCCTGGTCGAAGGCCTGCTGCATGCGTGCGCTGTCATCGTGGTGCACGCGGGCGAAGAAATCGGCCACCGGCAGCGCATCGGTCTGCACACCGAAGATCTCACGCGCCAGCGGTGACCAGCGCAGCAGCGCAGCGTCTTCGTCGACATACCAGGTACATACGCGGCCCACCTGATGGGCCAGGCGCAGCTCGGCGTGGCCGGTCCGCAGCTCTTCGGCCATCGACTGCTGCCGGCAAGTGCTGCGGCGCACCGCATACAGCAGCACCACCAGCACTCCGACGTAGGCCAGCACGATGGCGATCGCCGCCTGCAGGTACGGCCACCATGGCTTCAGCACATCTTCGTCGGCCAGACCGACCTGCACCGCCAGCGGGCTGCGTTCGAGGGTACTGATGGTGGAGATGCGCGGTATCTGGTCCACCGCGCCGGGAATGCTGCCCAGTTCAACCACTGCCTGCCGGCCCAGCAGCGTGCGTGCCGGCAACAGGTAGCGGCGGCCGACGGTGCCATCCGGATCGGGCACGCGGGCCAGCATGTAGCCATCGGCATCGCTGATCGAGGCCAGGCCGCTCGGTCCCACATCCAGACCGCCCACAATCCGCTGCAGTTCGCCGCAGCGCAGCCGCGCCAGCAGCCAGCGATCACCCTCCATCGGCAGCGCCAGCGGCACCACCCAGCCGCCGTCGTTGGCACGCTGCGGCGGGCCGATGTACAGCGCACTTCCCTGGCCTCGTCGCTGCGGATCGGTCCACAGCGGCAGCTGCAGGTCGCCCTTGCCGGCCGTCAGGGCGCGCCCGTAGGTATCGAGCACGACAATGCTGTGCAGTTCGGCGTGCCGGCCCAGCACGCCGGCGATGGCAGCGTCCAGCAGCGCGGGCGCCTGCGCAGGCACCGTGCGGAACAGCTCGGCCGCATCGGCGGCGATGCCGCCCATCGCCCGCTCCAGGTTGCGCAGCTCCAATGCCAGCAGGCGCTCGCTGCCTATCGCCAGCGCCCGGCTCTGCCGCTGCGCGGCTTCCAGCCGGCGCTGGTAATCGTTGGCCAGCATTGCGGCCAGGCCGAGCGCCAGCAGCACGCCCAGCACCACGCCGCCCCAGGTAATGGCACGCAACGGCCGGGCCAGCGCGTGTCTCAGCGCCGGCATCGGTCGGTCTTCCCTGTGCAGTCGGCTGGCTTCATGCGCGAACGATTCCTCCACATCCCCGACCTCAACGGCCGGCGGACGCCATTCTTGACGCCTCAACCTGTCCTGCATGCGCCCTCCCCCGGGTGCTGCAGACATCCAGCCCGCAGCATGCACCACGCCGATGACCGCGTGAAGGTCGCTGCTGCGTGTTCAGCCAGATCACGCACAGTGCTGGCCCTGCCGGGCACGTCCAGCCGGCCCGCAGCGGATTAGACTTGGAGTTTTCCGCCGCAAGAGAAGTCCATGTCCAAGCTGCGCCGCCCCACCCTGGCACTGGCCATCGTTGCCAGCCTGTCCCTGGCCGCCTGCGACCGCCCGGCCGATCCGGCCGCCGGCACCGCCGCACCGGCCGAGGCGACACCCGCTGCCGCCAAGCCGATGCTGGGCAGCTTTGGTTTCGATGCCAGTGGCATGGACCGCAGCGTCGCCGCCGGTGACGACTTCTTCGGCTTCGCCAACGGCAGCTGGGTGAAGAACACCGAGATCCCGGCGGACCGCTCGCGCTTCGGCAGCTTCAACGTGATCGCCGAGAAGACCCAGGCCGATACCCGCGCGATCCTGGAAGGCGCTGCCGGCAACGCCCAGGCCAGCGGCGAAGACAAGCTGATCGGCGACTACTACGCCGCCTACATGGACGAGGCCGGCATCGAACAGCGCGGCCTGGCGCCGGTGCAGCCGCAGCTGAAGAACATCGATGCGATCGCCGACAAGGCCGGCCTGGCCCGCGCCCTCGGCGGCGACGTACGCGCCGATGTCGACCTGCTCAATGCCACCAACTTCTACACCGACCGCCTGTTCGGCCTCTGGGTCTCGGTGGACCTGCTGCAGCCCGACCGCACTGCGCCGTACCTGGTGCAGGGCGGCCTGGGCATGCCGGACCGCGATTTCTACCTGGGGGGTGGCCGCATGGCCGAACTGCGCAAGCAGTACCAGGCCTACATCGCGCAGGTGCTGCAGCTGGCCGGCGTGGCCGACCCGGCCGGCAAGGCGCAGCGCATCCTCGCCCTGGAAACGAAGATCGCGCAGGCGCATGCCACCCAGGAAGAAACCAACGACGTGACCAAGGGTGCCAACCCCTGGACCCAGGCCGACTTCAACGCCAAGGCGCCGGGCATGGACTGGGCCGCGTTCCTGGACGCAGCCGCACTCGGCAAGCAGCAGGACTTCATCGTGTGGCAGCCGAAGGCCGTGGCCGGCCTCTCCAAGCTGGTGGCCACCGAGCCGCTGGATGCCTGGAAGGACTACATGACCTTCCACGCGCTGGACCGTGCCGCCGCCTATCTGCCGAAGAAGTTCGCAGATGCGCGCTTCGCCTTCCATGGCACCGCGCTGAGCGGTACGCCGCAGCAGAGCGATCGCTGGAAGCGTGCGGTGGATGACGCCAACCATGCCGTCGGCGAGGCCATCGGCAAGCGCTACGTCGAAAAGCACTTCGATGCCAAGACCAAGGAACGTGCCGACGAGATGGCGAAGAACATCATCGCCGCCTTCGCCAAGCGCATCGATGCACTGGCCTGGATGTCACCGCAGACCAAGGCCAGCGCCAAGGCCAAGGTGGCTGGCCTGACCGTGGGCATGGGCTATCCGGACAAGTGGCGCGACTACAGCGGCCTGGAAATCCATCGTGATGATCCGCTGGGCAATGCACAGCGCGCCGAACTGTTCGAGTACCAGCGCAACATCGCCAAGCTGGGCAAGCCGGTCGACCACAGCGAGTGGGCGATGCTGCCGCAGACCATCAATGCGATGAACGTGCCGCTGGAAAACCGCCTGGTGTTCCCGGCGGCGATCCTGCAGCCGCCGTTCTTCGACGGCGCCGCCGACGACGCGGTGAACTACGGTGCGATCGGCGCGGTGATCGGCCATGAGATCAGCCACGGCTTCGATAATGCGGGCGCGCTGTTTGACGACACCGGCAAGCTGCACAACTGGTGGACGGCCGAAGACCTCAAGCAGTTCAACGCTGCCGGTGATGCGCTGGCCGCGCAGTTCAGCAGCTACGAGCCGTTCCCGGGCGTACATGTCAACGGCAAGCTGACGTTGGGGGAGAACATCGCCGACGTCGCCGGCCTGGGCACTGCTTACGACGCCTACCAGCTGTCGCTGCAGGGCAAGCCGGGCCAGACCCTGGAAGGTTTCACCCCCGACCAGCGCTTCTTCCTCGGCTTCGCCCAGGCCTGGCGCAGCAAGAGCCGCGAGCAGGCGCTGCGCAATTCGCTGCTGACCGACGTGCATGCACCGGGCCAGTTCCGCGCGCTGACGGTGCGCAACATCGACGCCTGGTACCCGGCGTTCGACGTGAAGGAAGGCCAGAAGCTGTACCTGGCCCCGGACAAGCGGGTCAAGGTCTGGTGATGTAACGCGAACGGGCGCCGAAAGGCGCCCGTTTCGTTTCCATGGGTAGACGCCAACCTTGGTTGGCGCTTTTCAGGCATCCACGCATGGCTGGAATCCACCCGCCCCGCTCTGGTGGGTGCCAACCTTGGTTGGCGCTTTTCCGCCATCCACGCATGGCGGGGATCTATTGCCTGCGCATACCCGCCACGACCAACGTCGCCGCCGCCGCGAACCCGGCCGCCGCCCACAGGTTGGCGTGCAGCCCGAGGCCATCCAGCAGCAGTCCCCCACCCCACGCGCCCAGCGCGATGCCGATGTTGAACACGCCCACGTAAAGCGCCGTAGCGATCTCCACGGCCTTGGGTGCAGCCGCCATCATCCATGTCATCAACCCCACCGATACCCCGCCATAGGCCAGGCCCCACACCAGCAGCACCAGCACACCGCTGGCTGGCGTGCCGCCGGTCAACAGGAACAACAGCGGTGTCAGCAGCAAGCCCAGCGCAATGGCCAGCAGCAACCCACGCGGGCGTCGCGCTGCCAGCAGGCCAACGATGAAGTTGCCGACGATGCCGGCCATGCCATAGGCAAACAGCAGGCCTCCGATCCATGTCGCATCGATGTGTGCCAGCGTGGTGAGCAACGGCCGCACATAGGTGAACGCGATGAAGTGCAGCAGGGTCAGCAGCAGCCCCTGCTGCAGGCCGCGGTTGCCCAGCTGCTGCATGAACTGGCGCGCGCGCACCGAGCCGTCCACCGGCAACGCCGGCACCATCCACAGATGCAGCAGCAGGACGGCTGCACTGAACGCAGCCATCACCACGAAGGCCCAGCGCCATCCCAGCGCCTCGCCGATCAGCGCACCCAGCGGCACGCCCAGCACCGAGGCCGCGGCTACGCCACCGAAGATGATCGAGGTGGCCAGGCCGATGCGCGCTGGCGGCACCAGGCGCGCCGCCAGTCCGCCGGCAATGGCCCATATGCCGCCCATGCAGAAGCCCACCAACACACGCGCGGCCAGCAACCATGCGATGCCTGGCGCCAGTGCCGAGGCGACGTTGGCCACCAGCAGCAGGCCGAGCAGCGCGCACAGGATGCGGCGACGATCAATGCCACCAGCTGCAATCACCACCAGCGGTGCGAACAGCGCCGCCAGCAGTGCCGGCAGCGAGATCATCAGACCGGCGGTGCCTACGGACGCGCCGAGGCTGTCGGCGATGCGGGTCAGCAGTCCGACCGGCAGCATTTCGGTGGTGACCACGGAGAAGGTGGCGAGGCCGACGGCGGAGATGGCCCACCACGGATGGCGGGGCACAGGCGCGGCGTGCGCGGGCGATGAAGTACTCACGGGACCATCCCTGCAGAGGAAGTGGACGAAGCAGAAGTGCGCAGCGCACCCTGCGCGAGCAGGGCGACCAGCAGCACGACACTGCCTGCCACCAACGCGACGACGAAGCCGCTGCGCGCACCACCGGCATCGACGCGCTGCCCGGACAACGCAGCACCCAGTGCCACGCCGATGTTCAGGCCAGCCAGCAACCAGGTCATGCCCTCGGTGAGGCGCCATTCGGGCACGCGCTGTTCCACCAGCGACATCGCCACGATCATGGTCGGCGCGAAAGCCAGCCCAGCCAGCAGCACCGCAGCGGCCAGTGCAGGCAGGGTGCCCACCAACAGCAGCGGCAACGTGGTCAGCGCGGTGGCTGCTGCACCCAGCAGCAACAGGCGCTGCAATGGCACCTGCAGCTTCAACGCACCAAACAGGAGGCCTGCCGCGCAGCTGCCAAGCGCGTAGGCCGACAGCACTGCGCTGGCTGCCAGGGGCTGACCTCGCTGTTCGGCAAAGGCCACGCTGGTGATGTCGACCGTGCCGACGATCACACCCATCGCCAGCATCAGCAATGCGAGCAGGCAGATCTCCGGTTGTCGCAGCAGGGAGCGCGAAGGCGCGGCGCCCTCGCAGCTCTGCAGCGGTGGTTCGGTGCCACGCTGCAGCACCAGTAGAGCCACGCCGACGACCAGCAGCAGGGCGGCAGCCAGCACGCCGGCCTGCGGCCATACCGCCACCGACAGCCCGACCGACAACGGCGGCCCGGCGATGAAGGTGACCTCATCGAACACCGTCTCCAGCGAATAGGCCGTCTGCAGTTGCGGGCGGCCGCGGTGGATCGCGGTCCAGCGCGCCCGCACCATCGCCGACACGCTGGGCATGCAGCCGGCCAGCATCGCCGCAGCGAACAAGGTCCAGTCCGGCGCCCGCAGCACTGTACAGGCCAGCAGGAGCAGCAGGCCTGTCGCGCTGGCCGCGGTGGCCCACGGCAGCACCCTGCCCTGCCCATGGCGGTCGACCCAGCGCGACACCTGCGGCGACAGCAATGCATAGGTGAGCACGAAGGTGGCAGACACTGCGCCGGCCAACGCATAACTGCCGCGCAGCTGCGACAGCAAGGTGATGAGGCCGATGCCGGTCATCGGCAGCGGCAGGCGTGCCAGCAGCCCGGCCAGGGCAAGGCCGGTGGTGCCGGGGGCAGCGAACAGGTCGCGGTACGGGGTGGCCATCGAAATCTCCAGGGCAGCGACTTGCCTGGCGCACGCAGCGCCACGACAATACATACAGAGCGTATGAATAAGAGACTACATTCATACGCTTCGTATGTAAATAATCATGCACTTCGTATGTAAGGAGTTCCGGATGGTCCGTCGCACCCGCGCCGAGATGGAAGAAACCCGCGCCAGCTTGCTGGCTACTGCCCGCCGCGTGTTCAGCGAACAAGGCTATGCCGCCACCTCGATGGACGATCTGACAGCCCAGGCTGGGCTGACCCGCGGTGCGCTGTATCACCACTTCGGCGACAAGAAGGGGCTGCTGGCGGCGGTGGTCGTCCAGCTCGACGCCGAGACGGATGCACGCCTGCAGGCGATCAGCGATGGCGCCGCCGATACCTGGGACGGCTTCGTGCGGCGCTGTGGTGCCTACCTGGAGATGGCGCTGGAACCGGAGATCCAGCGCATCGTGCTGCGCGACGCACGTGCGGTGCTCGGCGGTGCGTCACCGGAATCGCAGCGGCACTGCGTGCACTCGATGCAGCGATTGATCGAACAGTTGATCGCGCAGAATGTAGTCGCGCCGGTGGATGCGCAGGCGCTGGCTTCGCTGATCTACGGCAGCTTGGCCGAAGCAGCGTTCTGGATCGCCGAAGGCGAAGATGGCGATGCACGCCTTCGCCAAGCAACGGCGGCACTGGAGATGCTGTTGCGTGGGCTGAAGTCGACCGGGTAAGGCCTATCCACGCATGGCGTGGATCTACCGTTGCATTCACCCGGATCGCGAGCGTGCAGTAGATCCACGCCATGCGTGGATGCGGCGCCGCGCGGCGGCGCGCCGACCAAGGTCGGCGCCTACCGGGGCAATGCCGGCCACTCGCGCAACACGTCCACCGGCACACCCACCCGTGCGCAGGCACGGGTCGCCAGGCCATCGGGCAGCGCGCGGCGGAACAGCGGCGCCATGCCCTGCATCAGCTTGGCCGACGCCGCTGCCTGCGCACGTTGGCGCGTGCTGCGCTCGAGCATGCCCTCGGCCCAGTCCGGCAGCAGCGCGGCACCAGCACCGAGGAAGATTTCGCGTGACAGGCCGGGCACCGGCACCGGCAGGCGAACGCCGGACAGCACCTGCAGCACTTCGCGCGAGCGTTCGTCCACCACCAGTTCCGGCTGCCGCGCGCAGAAGTACGCATCCACTTCCGCCGCACTGCGCGGCACATCCACCGCGCCCAGCGCTTCGGCCACACAACGGTACTCGTCGTAGTAGCGGTCGGCGATCGCGGCAGGCACCTCACGCCCGTAGCGGCGATAGCCCTGCAGGAAGCCGTAGGCCTCGGTCACATGCACCCACGTCAGCAGCTGCGGGTCATCGGCGGCATACGGCTCACCCTGCGCGGTATGGCCGCGGATCTGCGCGTGGATGCGCCGCACCTTGGCCACCAGCGCTTCCACCTCGCCTGCCGGCGCGTAGCTGGTGCCGGCCACGAAAGCGGTGGTACGGCGCAGGCGGCCGACCAGGTCCTGGCGGAAATTGGAATGGTCGTAGACACCGGCCAGCGCGCGCGGATGCAGGGTCTGCAGCATCAGGGCACACAGGCCGCCGGCCAGCATCGAGGGCAGTTCGGCGTGCATCCGCCAGGTCACGCTGTCCGCACCGAACCAGCCGGGATCGCCCAGCGGGTGGTCGTAGTCGATGCCACTCTGATCACGCGGAAACGCATCCAGTACCCAGCGTCGGATCGGGGCGGTGACGGGGCGGGAAAGACGGTGCAGCAACGGCGGCATCACGGGTCCAGATCGACGGAGGGGCGGACCGCGTCCTGCGCGGTTCCCCCCGATTCTGGGCGATCACGACAGGTACGGCGAGCCCGGCCGCTCAGCGTCGGTTTCATGTGCGCGCGCAGCACGTTTCACCCTGCGACATCTTGTCGCAGGCCATGCGATCAATGCTGCGGCGCACCAATATTCACCTGTTCAGACAGAACCCTTGTGCCGCGTGGCCTTGAGGCCATTGCACCGCTCGCTGGAAGTGCTAGAACTGAACCCGCCACACCGTCCACTGCAGATCGCCGCACGTTCCACCAAGGAGCCAGCCATGATTGCTTTGTTCAAGGGTTTGGGATTACTGCTTCGCGACAACGAGCTCTACAGCAGCCCGTTCGAAAAACAGGTCGCGCACTGGCGCAGCCTCAGCGAACAGCAGATCCGCGATGAAGTGGCGGTGCTGGCCCAGGCCAAGTGCCAATGGCTGATCACTTCGATCGTCGGATGGCAGGCGGCCTCGCTGCTGATCCTCGGCCTGATCACCAATTACCTGTGGCGCGACGATTACCACATCACCTTCACCCGCGTGGTCGTGGTGTTCGGCTCGTGGATCTCGATCCTGTTCGTGATCTGGTTCATGGCCAACATGTTCGACCGCACCGCCGGCTTCGAGCGCTGGATGAAGGCCTTCAACAGCCGCGCCCGCATCACCTCCAAGGCTGACAGCGTCGAGCACGTGGCCGAAGCGCTGGACCTGGCTGAACACTATCCGGAAGTGCTGGACTACAAGCAGGCGGTCACCGCCAAGCGCGAGCTGCGCCACGAGGACATCCGCATCATGACCGAGATCGGGCGCATGAAGCAGCACTCCGAACTGGTGGGTCGCCTGAATCATGTCGGTGAAACCGAACACCATCACGACATGACGCTGCAGCCGGCTTACTGAGCCGAACGCAATCCGGGGGGAGCCACAATGCCACCGTGCTCAGTCACGGTGGCATTGTTCTTTCTGCACGTCGCTGACGCACTGGCGGAAGTCCTTGGGCAGGCCACTGACCTGCTCGGTCTTGCCTACGGCCACCGCGAAATGGCGCAGCGGCGGCGTCGCACAGGCAGCATCGGTACTGCAGCCCGGGGCCAGCACCAGGTAGTGGCATTGCCCACTGCTGCTGGCGATGCACTCGAAACGCGCCACGCCATCGACCACCGTGCTCTTGCTGTACAGCGTGTCCACGCCATTGGCATTGGTGCGGGTGATTGAGGTGTTGCTGGAGTTTTCGCAACCGGCGATGGCCAGCACGGCGGCAGCTGCAAGCAGGATACGGCGCATGTTCGTTCCTCGGTGAATGGCAAAGGCCACGGCTACATGCCGCGGAACAGGCTCATGAACGGCTGGCTGACCACCAGCGTTTCCGCACGCTGGCGCAGGCGCAGCACGCCACGGCCGGTGTCGTCGCGGCTGACCGCTGCGACGGCCTTCATGTTGACGATGGTGGAGCGGTGCACCTGGCGGAAGTGCTGCGGATCGAGCACTTCCAGCAGCTCGCGCAGCGGTGTGCGCAGCAGGCTTTCGCCGGCGGCAGTGACCACGGTGGTGTACTTGTTGTCCGCGCGGAAATAGATCACATCGTCGAGCATGATCAGCTGCGTATCGCGACCGTTGCTGGCGGTGATCCAGGCCAGCGGCGGCCGATCATTGGCGGCCGGGCCTGCACCGAGGCGCTGCAGCAGGCGCTCCAGCACCGCATCGTCCTGGCGCGCGGATGGCAGCCGCGCAAGAATGCGATCGCGCGTGGCCAGCAGCCGCTCGTCGCTGACCGGCTTGAGCAGGTAATCCATCGCACCCTGCTCGAAGGCATCGATGGCGTATTGATCGTAGGCGGTGACGAACACCACCTGCGTTCGCGGGCTCAGTTCGGCCAATGACCGCGCCACTTCGATGCCGCTGATGCCGGGCATGCGGATGTCGAGGAAGGCGATGTCCGGCTGCTTCTCGGCCAGCTGTTCCAGCGCACCGGCACCGTCTTCGCATTCGGCCACCAGCTTCAGCTCCGGCCACAGCCGCCCGAGCTGCTCGACCAGCGAGTGCCGCAGCAGCTCTTCATCTTCGGCGATCAGCGCTTCAAGCGGCATGGCTGGGCTCCTTGGCCGACTGCGGCAGGGTCATGGTGGCGGCAACACCACTCGGGAAATTGGCCACGATCGCCACCCCGGCCTGCTCGCCGCAGGTCAGGCGCAGGCGCTCGCGCAAATTCTTCAGGCCGATGCCGGTACCGCTGGTGCCCTGGCCGAAGCCGAGCCCATCGTCGGCGACGGTCACGGTGACGTGGTCATCGAAACCACGCGCGAGGATCCAGACCGTACCGCCACCGGGCTTGGGCTCCAGGCCATGCTTGATCGCGTTCTCGACCAGGGTCTGCAGCGCCATCGCCGGCAGCTTCACCTCGTGCAGCTCGGTGGGCACCTGCACTTCCACCGCCAGCCGGGCGCCCATGCGGATGCGCAGGATTTCCAGGTAGGCGCGGGTACGTTCCAGCTCCACGCCCAGCGTGGACATCGATTCATCCACCTGCGGCAGCGAACTGCGCAGGTACTGGATCAGGTGGCCCAGCATCTGCTCGGCGCGCGCGGGGTCGGTGCGGGTCAGCACCTGTGCGTTGGCCAGCGAGTTGTACAGGAAGTGCGGCTCGACCTGCGCGTGCAGCAGGTTCAAGCGCGCGACCGACAGTTCCTTTTCCACCTGGGTCTGTTCGGCGGCGGCCTGCTCGTCGCGGCGCTGGTCGGCCACGCGGCGGCTGATCGCGCGGGTCACCGCTTCGGCGTTCTCGTAGTTGCTGCCTTCATCCAGTGCCAGCAGATCGGCCCACCAGCCGGCGTCCGGTTCGAACAGCAGAGTGACGGTGCTGGTGCCCTGCCCCGGCGTTACCGTGGCCAGCACACTGTTGCGCTTGATCGCCAGCCGCGCCGGCAGGTTCCAGCGCGATGGTTGCCGGCCGTTCCACAGGTCGACGCGACGCACATAGGCACGCACCTGCAGGCTGCCGGCAGAACTCTCCACCTCTTCCACCCGTGGCAGTTCGCCGACGGCTGCTTCGACCACCGCAAAGGCCTGGCCGGCATCCATCGGCAGTTCGATCTGCCGGCGCTGGCGGCCGGACAGCGTGGCGCCATCGAGGCGACCGGCCACCAGCCAGACCCGGCGCACGTGAGTGATCGCGCTGCCCAGCGCGGAGATCATCAGGAACATCACCAGCAGCCCGAACACCCAGCCCGGGCCGTCGTTCATGCCGCTGAAGATGCCGCTCCAGACCATGCCGGCAACGAACAGCGCCGCGGCCCAGGCCAGCAGGTGACGGATGATGAGGGAGAAGCTGGCGATCACGGCGGCGCCTTGGTGGAAGGGGTGAGCCGAGCATAGAGCGGCCCTTCGGGCAAACAAGCGGTGTGCGACGAAGGGCCGGAAAGGGTGGATGGAAGCCCTTACGGAAACGCCGGGCATGGCCCGGCGCTACCAGGTGTGGCGGAGCGGCGCCCCGCCTTCCCTTACTTGCGCTGGTCGGCGCTGGCGTCACGCACGGCGCGGAACGCCTCGTCCTTGCTCCAGTTCGGCCAGGCTCGTGAATTGGCCAACTGGTTGCCCAAGGTGTACAGCACTTCCAGGTCGCGGGCGGCGCCGGCGAACACCCAGTCCGGCTGCCACTCGTCGCCCTGCTGGTGGTAGCGCTTGGCGGTGTAGTCCTCGGACGCCTTCTTGCCCGCCGCGACGCCACCGTCCACCCAGTCCTGCCCGGCCGACCAGGACAGCGCCGGCACGCCACGCTTGGCGAACGGGAAGTGGTCGGAACGGAAGAACAGGCCGGCCTCCGGCTTCGGGTCCGGCGTGTAGCGGATGTCCCAGCCCTTGGCCACGTCCTTCAACTGGTCCAGCAGTTCAAAGCGCGCCGCGCCATAGATGCCGAAATCTCGCGACGGACCGAACGGCGCCATGCCGTCCATGTTGATCATCGCCACGGTCTTTTCCAGCGGGTACAGCGGGTGCGTTGCGTAGTATTCCGAACCCAGCAGGCCCTTCTCCTCGGCCGTCACTGCCAGGAACACCACCGAACGCTGCGGACGCGGGGCCTTGGCGAAACCGCGCGCCAGTTCGATCAGCGAGGCGGTGCCGCTGGCATTGTCCAGCGCGCCGTTGAAGATGCGGTCGCCGCGTGCATCCGGTTCGCCCACGCCGATGTGGTCCCAGTGCGCGCTGTAGAGGATGGTCTCGTCCGCATGCGTGCTGCCTTCCAGGCGCGCGGCCACGTTGTGCGAGGTGATCACTTCGGTCTTCACCGCGTACTTCGCATCCAGGCTGGCGCCGGTCAGCGGTACCGGGGTGAAGTCGCGCTGCTGCGCCTTCTTCTTCAATGCTTCGAAATCCTGCCCGGCCGCGCGGAACAGCTCCACAGCCAGATCGCGCTGGATCCAGCCTTCCAGCAGCGGGTGGCTGTCGGCCGGGTTGTCGCGCACTACGTCGAACATGGTGTTGGTGTTGGAACCGGCCACCGTGGCCCAGCCGTACGAGGCCGGTGCGGTCTCATGCACGATCAGCACACCGAGTGCGCCCTGGCGTGCGCCTTCTTCGTACTTGTACGGCCAACGGCCATACCAGGTCATGCCCTTGCCATCGAAGTCGCCCTTGCCGGTCTCGAAGTCCGGGTCGTTGATCAGCACGACGGCGATCTTGCCCTTCAGGTCCACGCCCTTGAAGTCGTCCCAGTTGCGCTCCGGCGCCTTCACGCCATAGCCGAGGAACACCAGCGGTGCCTTGCTGATATCCACGTTGGTGGCGCCGTTCATGGCTGCACGCACGGCAATCTGCTTGCCCTGCTCCAGCGTGATGGTCTTGCCGCCCTGCTGCAGCGACAGCTGCGGGGTGCCAACGATGTCGCCCTTGCGCAGCGGCACGGCCTGGGTCCACAGGCGCTTGCCGTCCTTCAGGTCTCCGCCGGGCTGCAGGCCGGCATCGGCGAACTGCTTGCTGAGGAAGGCGATGGTCTTTTCTTCGCCGGCGGTGGCCGGTGAGCGACCTTCGTAGGCGTCGGAGGCCAGTTCCTTGACGTCGGCGGAGATCCGCGCGCCATCGAATTTCGGCGTGGCCGCCATCAGTGCGCTCGACACCGACAGGGCCAGCACGCCCAGTACTACTCGCTTCATTGCTCTCTCCAGCAGGGAAATCGTTCTGGAGTGTAAGGGGTTCGCCCGGGCGGCGCCCGGGACCCGCCGAAACAACGGCAACAGCCGAAGCAACGGCAACAGCCGAAGCAACAGCAGAAGCTGGTTTCTTGAGGGTAGGCGGGGTGGGTCCGGTTGCGGGGGACGCCGTGAACCCATCCCTGGGGGCTTGGCCGCGGCATCCATGCCGCGGACACCCCCGCAACCGGACCCAGCCCGCCTTCGACAGATCTCCGCAATCTGTCGGAACGGCGGTCTGCTCGGGTAGGTGTCGACCTTGGTCGACACCATGGAGAACGAAAACAAGAAGGGGTCAGATCCCTTTCCCGGCGGGAAAGGGCTCTGACCCCATCTGTGTGTTGCTTGGACGTGTTACCAGTTCGGGTCTTCAGCCGGGGCGGCGGCGGGCTTGGACTTCGGCTTGCTGGCCGGGCGCGCGGCGGCGGCCGGGGCGGCCGATGCGGTTGCGCCGGCGGCTGCCTTGGGCTTGCTGCCCAGCTTCTGGCGCAGTTCGATCTGGCCCGGACGGAAACCACCGCGCATTGCGTCCACGCCCTCTTCCAGGGTGCCGTAGGAGGTCTGCGCGGCAACACGGTCGATGCGGATAGTGCAGCACGGATGCTCGCTGCGGCCGAGCGAGCGGCCCGTCTGCGGGTCCTTCAGCTCTTCGCCCAGGCGCACGGCCTGCCAGCGCTGGCCGACCTGCACGGTGTCACCGCCCTGGCTCAGCACGACCTGGTCGCCATCGACAGACACTACCGACACCGGGAACAACGTGGTGACGATCGTGCTGCCGATCTGGCCGGACAGCGAATCCATCATCGAGGCAGCCATGCTGCGGCCGTTGACCACGCGCGGCAGCGTGCTCGGGCCGGTCGAGGCCAGCTGGTGGTCGAAGCTGTCGGACATCACCACCTGGCCGGTGGTGGCGTTGACCAGGCGCAGGGTGATGCGACCGCCACCGGAGTATGAGGTCACCTGGCGATCGGACATGCGCAGGTTGCGCACGCTGCGCGGGTACTCGAAACGTTCGATGGTCGGAATCAGGATCAGGTCGGTCGCCAGCTGCTGGCCAACGCGTGCGGTGTCCTGCAGGCGCACATTGCCACTGTTGATGTGGTCGATCTCGGCCTGCAGTTCGTCGCCGAACTCGCGGTCCAGCACGATGAAGCGCTGGGTCTGGGTAAGCGTGTCGGACAGCCGCGCGCGGATCGCCTGGGCGACCTCGTCGGCATTCACCCGGCCATCGCCAACGGCATAACTGCCCGACTTGGTACGCGGCAGCGCCACCACGATCTTCGGCTTGCCTTCTTCATCCGGCGCACGGTACTGGACAATCTGCGCGCGGACACGCACCTTCCAGTAGCTGCGCATGCTGCGCCGGGTGACGTCCGAATCGAAGGAGCTGGCACCGCGCTTGGCGTCGACCTTGACCTGTTCTTCGTAGCTTTCCTTGACGCTGGCCGACGCCGAGCCGCCCTTGGCGGAGGCTTCGCCGGAGGCGCTGGCCGATGCCGAACCCTTGAAGCTCCAGCCTTCGTCGCTGGCGCGCACGCGGGCAATGGTTTCTTCGTCGAGCTGGCTCACTTCATCCTGCGAGAGGATTTCATAGCCGAGCACCGCGCCCTGCGAGCCGGCAATCATCTGCTGGGAGAACGCGTCGGCGCGGATATCGCCGACGTGTTCACCGTCCACGTCCACATGCAGGCCTGCGCGCAGGCTCTGCATCTGGCTGGCCACGCGTACGCCGTTGACCTGGGCCACGGCCGACTGCAATGCCGCCAGCACCGCCAGTTCCGGGGTGCTGCCGATACCGTCGGCTTCGCGCGCGACCTGGGTGGTGCCGCCGAAATCCGGCGTGCCACGCAGGGGCGCTTCCTGCACCGGCGCATTGCTGGCCAGTGCACTGGCGGCCTTGTCCTTGGCGGGTGCGGTTTCTGCCGGTGCATCCTGCTTGCCGCAGGCTGCCAGCAGGGCCGCGGCCAGGCCCAGGCCGATCAATCGAGTCGTCGTACGCATGCGGAGCTGCCTCGTATCAGAGCGAATCCAGCATCGAATCGGCGTTGGACGGCACCTTCACCTTGCTCTTCTTGGCGAAGGTCACGGCCGACTTGGTCGAGCCGTACAGGCCCTTGATGAAGCCCGGCGATTCCTTGGCAACCCAGGCACCAGCGGCCAGCTTGCGGCCAACGGTGGCCATCTGGGTGGCGCCCAGGTTCTTCATGCCGGCCGCAAAGCCGCTGGCTTCGCCGCTCAGCTTCTGTGCTTCGGCAGCCGAGGCCAGCAGCGAGACCAGGCCTTCGGCGTAGTGCTGCTTGGATTCAGCGTTCAGTTCCGGCTGTGCGGCCTGGCGCTCGTCGATGGCAGCCTGTGCGGCTTCGCTGACCGACACCGACTTCTTCATCGCGTCGACGTTCACCGAACCGGACGACAGCGCCTGGCGCTCGGCTTCCAGCAGCTGCACCTGCTCGGCCAGGCCGAAGGCGCGGGCGAAGGAGGTCTGTGCCTGCAGCGAGTGCGACTGCGAGCTGACGAAACGACGGACCAGCGCTTCCTGCGCGGCTTCGTCCGGAGCGGCTGCGCTGGCGCTGCTGCTGGAGGTGCCGGTGGCGGCGCCGGCAATGTCCTTCAGCTTGCCGAACTGGGCATGGGCCGGCATCGACAGGGTAGCGGCCGCGATGGCAACGACGAGAGCGGTATTACGGATCATGGAAGATTCCTTTGGGAGAGACGGCCGCGATGCGGCACGTGGAAGCAATGGGTGGCGCTGGTCAGCCCACCGGTAGCGCCGGGCCATGCCCGGCGAGCGCAGCGGCAACGTCAGCGGACCGCCTTGACGTTCAGTTCGTTGATCATCTGCTGGGCCGCCTTTTCGGCAGCCAGCTGCAGCGCATTGGTACGGGCGACGGTTTCGTTCGGGCCGGTACCGGAGAACTGCACCGGGCCCACCGACGACACGGTGCGCGGGAAGCGTCCGGTCACGTCCAGCACCTTGCCGGTGACGGTGACGAACACGCGGGTGTTGCCGCTGGCCGGATCACTGTCGCGCATGCCGACGTCGAGGGTGCCGACGGCGATGTACGGGATGTTCGCCGCGCGGATGCCGTTGGCGGTATCGCGCAGGGTGGCCGCGGACAGATCGTTGCCGGTGCTGAAGTCCTTGCGGATGCGCTCGATGCTGAGCAGGCCGCGCGACTCGCCTTCCACGTATTCGGCTTCAACCACTTCGTAGCCGGCAGCGCTGAAGGCACCGGTCATGGCGGTGTTGACTTCGGCGGCGTTGGCCACCTTCCAGCTGATGTTGTCGCTGCGCGCGGTGGTGCTGCCGCCGCTGGTGACCGACACCGAGCCGTTCTGGTTGATGCTGCCGTTGGTGCTGACCGAGTTGCCGCGGAAGCTGTCGCCTTCACGGGTGTTCTCGCTGTAGCTGCTGCTGGCGTCGACGCGACGGTATTCCTTGTCCTGGAACGACTGCACGGTGTCCTGCGAGCGCGCCATGAACAGGAAGGTCAGCAGCGAGCGCTGCGCAGCGGTGGCACCGGCCACGGCCGAACCGGCATCCAGCTTGGTCTGCAGCAGCGTGGTGTTGATCTCGGCGCGGACGGTGACGCTGTAGGTCTTGGCCTTCTTGTCTTCGGTGTCCGACAGCTGCACCGCGCTGAGCACGTAGCGGTCGATTTCACCGAGGAATTCGGCGCGACGCGATTCAAACAGGCGCAGCTTGGCCGCGCCGGATTCGGCGATGTACGCCTCCAGTGCATTGGCCTTGGCCTTGTTCAGGGCCTGGGCACGGGTATCGGCACTCAGGCGCAGGCTGTAGCTGGCCGAACCGGTACCGCGCGAGCTGGCGGTCTGCGCGGCGACCGGCGAGGCCACCGCCAGGGCGATGAGGATGAGCAGGATGGTACGCATCAACGACATGATTTGATCAACTCCTGGAGGGCTTGGGTCTGTTGCTGCAGCGGGCGTCCGCCCGGCTTCTGCTCGTCCAGCCAGGCGCGCGAATCGGCACGCTTGGCGGCGGCGCCGGCGAAGGCATCGAAGCCGGCCAGCAGGGTTTCGTAGCTGGCCGACCACTGGTCGACCTGCCACTGCGTGACCGGCACCACCTTGGTGGCGCCCTTGCGCAGCGGTTGTTCGAAGTACACCTTGCCGGAGAACGGCTCGGTGACCTTGGCAGTGAAGAAGGCGCCGAACAGCATCGTCTTCATCGCCGGCGTTTCACTGATGACGCCGTTCTTCAGCGCATCCACCTGCAGGCTGATGACGTAGTCCGCTTCGGGGATCTTCAGCTGGTAGACCTTGCCGTCGGCAAAGCGCGCCGCCATGGCACCGCCGATCGCCTGGCCCGAGGCCGGCGGCAGCAGGCCGACACCGGTATTGGACGACAGCGTCTTGGACAGTTCATGGGCAAGCGTGGCACGCAGCGGACCGGCCCACTTCGGGTCGGGCAGCTTGGCCAGCGTGGCGTCGGAGAGGGTCACCGCACCCACCTGCAGGCGACGCGTGGCCGCTTCCGGCAGCTTGGCCTGCGCCAGGGTCGTGGCCAGCACCTGCGACAGGCTGGTATCGGCACCGCCGTACAGCAGATCGGCGACGATCGCGTCGATGTCGTCGCTGTCCGGGCGGTACTCCTGCACGTCGATGCGCTGCAGGGTGAGCGGATAGGAGGCGATCACCTGGCGCTCGCGGAAATCGAAGAACAGCGCCTGCAGGGCCACTTCCACCAGCACCTTGTACTGGTCGCCGATCGGTTCGACCGACACCAGTTCGCGGTCCAGCGCAGCGGCCAGCACCACGGCACTGGTAGTGCCATCGAGCATCGCCACCGGCTGGTCGATCAGCTCCAGGTTGGCCGGCGCGCGGCGCTTCAGCGCCTGTGCCAGGGTCTGGTTGAGCGGAATCAGGCCACGCTTTTCCAGCACGGCGTGCGCATGCGGGGTGGTCGCCTGTACGGCGGCGGCGTCAGCGGTATAGGCAAAGCCGGCCCAGTAGGCCTGCTGCGATTTGTCTGCGGCCTGGCTGGCCAACGGCCATACGGCCAGGCACAGGGCGTAGGCAAGCAGGCGCGCAAAAGCGCGCGGTGCGCTCTTCGTCCTTGAAAACATCCAACCGCTCCTCGGTCATGACACACGAAAGACAGGCGTGAACACGCCCGCTGGGCGCGAAACATAGCCGCTCCGGGGCAAACCGACAAGTGCTGACCTTGTCGGCTTCAATTTTCCGGCGGCAGGCCGGCCCGTTGCCGCAGCAGGGTCCGCTCTGCCTGGTTCTGGCTCAGGGCCGCTGCCGAGGCGAATGCGTCACGTGCATCCTGCTCCCGCCCCAGTTGCTGCAGCAGCTCACCCCGCACCACCAGCAGCGGTGCATAGCCCTGCAGGCGTGGCTCGTCCAGCAAGGGCTGCAACAGCGCCCACGCCGCGAACGCACCTTCGCTGCGCGACACCGCCACCACCCGGTTCAATGCCACCACCGGTGACGGCATCACCTGCAGCAACTGCGCATACAGTGCGGCGATCCGCGCCCAGTCGGTGTCTTCGGCGCGACGCGCACTGGCATGGCAGAAGGCGATCCGCGCCTGCAGCACATACGGATCATCGCCGCCGCCTGCCGACACCGCACGCGCCAATGCCTGCTGCCCGCGTTCGATCTGCAGCCAATCCCAGTGCGCCCGGTTCTGCTGGTCCAGCAGGATCGGCGCGCCCTGCGCATCCACCCGTGCCGCCGCGCGCGAGGCCTGCAGTTCCATCAGCGCCAACAGGCCAAGCGCCGGTGGCGCCGGCATCCGATGGGCCAGAATGCGCGCCAGCCGCAGCGCCTCGGCGCACAGTGCCGGTCGCATCCAGTCGTCGCCCGCACTGGCCGCGTAGCCTTCGTTGAATACCAGGTAGATCGCTTCCAGCACCGACGCCAGCCGTTCCGGCAATGCATCGGCACGCGGCACTTCGTAGGGCACCTGCTTCTGCGCCAACGTACGCTTGGCGCGCACGATGCGCTGGGCGATGGTCGGCTCCGGCTGCAGGAACGCGCGTGCGATCTCGATCGTGGTCAGCCCGCCCAGCAGGCGCAGGGTCAGCGCTACCCGCGCGTCGGCAGGCAGGACGGGATGGCAGGCCACGAACATCAGCCGCAGCAGGTCATCGCCGATGTCATCTTCCAGGGCCTGGCTGTCGTCGGGCGCGGGCAAGGCGGCCGGATGCAGTTCCTCTCCCCATTGCGCATGCTGCTGCGCCACCCGCTGGTGCTGGCGCAGCACATCGATGGCACGGTTGCGCGCGGTGGTCATCAGCCAGGCTCCGGGATTGTCCGGGATGCCCTGCACCGGCCAGCGCTCCAGCGCGGCCAGCCAGGTGTCCTGGGCCAGCTCCTCGGCGCGGCCGACATCACCGCCGAGCAGCCGCGCCAGGCGCGCGATCAACACTGGCGATTCCATCCGCCAGAGGGTGTCCAGGCGCTGGCTCATGGCGGGCTCGTGCATGCAGCGATCACAGCATGCGGGCCCGGCCGGCACAAGCACCGGCATTCACGCGTCCACGATCGGCTTGAAGCCACCCCAGAACATGCGCTTGGTATCGAATGGCATGTCCTTGGGGCCGATATGCGCCAGCCGCGGGTCGGCCATCACCTTCTTGTTGATGCGATCACGCGCCGCGCGCGTGCGGAACACCACGAAGGCCACGATCACCGTTTCGCCCGGCTTGAGCTTCACCGCCTGCGGGAACGACGTCGATTTCCCGGGTTGCACGTCATCGGCCACGCATTCCATGTACTGCAGCGCGCCATGATCCTTCCATACCGCGCCGGCCTGTCGGGCAAGGCGGCGATAGGCCGCCACCTTGTCCTGCGGGCACGGCAGTACGTAAGCATCCACGTAAGCCATGGGGATTCTCCCTGCGACGGCCGGTCAGCCCGGCTCGCCGTCCATGTGTGCGATTTCCCAGAGATGCCCATCCAGGTCCTGGAAGCCGCGCTGGTACATGAAGCCGTAGTCACGCGCCGGCTGTGGTTCGCTGGCGCCGGCAGCCAGCGCCTTGTCCACCATCACGTCCACCGCCGTGCGGCTGTCCGCCGACAGGCAGGTGATCACCTCGGTGTGGCCATGCGCATCGGCAATCGCCTTGGTGGTGAACTGCTTGAAGAACGGCTGGGTCAGCAACATCACGAAGATGCTCTCGCTGATGACCATGCAGGCCGCATCATCGTTGGTGAAGGTCGGGTTGAAGCTGTAGCCCAGCGCAGCGAAAAAAGCCTTGGACGCGTTCAGATCCTGCACGGGCAGGTTGACGAAGATCATCTGTGGTTGCGGTGCACTCATCGGTGAAGCTCCTTGTGGATGAAGGAAGAAGGAATCAGGGCTGCTTCATGCAGTTGACCATCCACGGCTTGCCGTAGCGATCGATCAACATGCCCCAGCGGTGCGCCCAGAACGTTTCGGCGATCGGCATCTGCACCTGGCCACCTTCGGCCAGCGCGGCGAACACGCGTTCGGCTTCTTCGATGCTGTCCACGTCGACGTTGATGGTGGTGGAACCACCCTCGCCTCCACCGGGGCCATCGGCCGCCATCACGATCGCGCTGCCGATCTCCAACTGGCTGTGGGCCACATGGTCGAGCGTATCTGCCGGCATCTCATTGCAGCCCGGCGAGCCGTCGGACGGCGGCATGTCGCGGTACTTCATTTCCGAGGTGACCTGGCCGCCGAGTGCTTTCGCATAGAACGCCATCGCGTCGTGGGCCTGGCCGCTGAAGCCGAGGAAGGGAATCAGTTTCATGGGAATACTCCGTCGATTGGGATGAATGCGCGGCCGTACTCAGGCGCGGTCGAGCTGCTCACGCAGACGCTGTTCCTGCTGCTGTAATTCAGGGGTGAAGGCTTCGCCGAAGTCTTCGGCCGAGATCAACGGGCGCAGTTCCAGCGCACCGCCCGCACTGAAGGGCGCACGACTGGCCCATTCGGTGGCCTCGTCCAGCGAGCGCACCTCCCACAGCCAGAACCCGGCGATCTGCTCGCCGGCCGGACCGAACGGGCCGGTCTCGACCCGCGGCGTACCGCTGCCGAAATGAATACGGCGGCCGCGCTGGGTGGCATGCAGGCCTTCCCCGGCGAGCATGATGCCGGCGGCCACCAGTTGTTCGTTGTAGGCGCCCATGGCGGCCAGTTCCTGTTCGCTGGGCATGCGCCCGGCTTCGGAATCGGCGTTGGCTTTGACGATCACCATCACTTTCATTGCGGTCTCCGCTGGGCTGCGGGTGCGTGCCCTTCTCTCTTACAACGAACCAGGAGCGTGAGGATCGACAGCTTCCGGGAAATTATTTTTATCGCGGAGAGCGCGCCTTCGGCGGGGATCGGCGAACGGCGGGGCCCCTCCGTGGCGGGGTAGGTTGGTCGTGAAGAGCTGCATCTCTGTGGGTTGGCCGGGCGGGTGGGCTGCGCAGGGGACGCCGTGAATACATCCCTGTAGGCTCGGGCGCGCCATCCATGGCGCTTACGCCCCTGCGCAACCCACCCGCCCGGCCACGGACAGGTTCCTGCGACGTCCACCACGGGAAGATCAGGAAAAAAGGGAACAGCAACAGCAACAGCAGTGGGCTGGCTGCCTTGGCTTTGCGAGCGAAGCGACCCGCTTTTGCTCTTGCTTGTGATTTCCCGTGGTGGTGCGGCCACCGGAATCTGTCTGGGGCTGGGCGGGTGGGGTTGGCGGGGTATCCGCGCCATGGATGGCGCGGCTAAGCCTACAGGGACGTATTCACGGCGTCCCCGCCAATCCCACCCGCCCAGCCCCTACTCAGAAATCCAGCTTTCAGCGACCAACCCACCCCACCACGGAGGGGCCCCGCCGTTCGCCGATCCCCGCCGAAGGCGCGCCTCCCGCTCTGCCTTTCGCAGTGCAGCATGCCGCCGCGCAAACCTGCGCGATCATGGACCCCCGCCCCCGCCAGGACTCCGCCATGCAGCAGTACCTGCTTCTGATCTACATCGACCCGTCACTGCTGCGCACCCTGCCCATCGACGACTTCAATACGTTGATGCGCGACTGCCTCGCCCATGCCGACAAACTGCAGGCCGAAGGCACGTTGCTGGCCGCGCAGAAACTGCAGCCGATCGAATCGGCGCAGACCCTGCGCGTGCGCGATGGCCACAGCCGGGTGCTCGATGGCCCCTTCGCCGAAACCCGCGAACTGCTGGCCGGCTTCAACTTGATCGTCGCCCACGACCGCGATGAGGCCATGCGTATCGCGCAGGGCTTCCCGTGGGCACGCTTCGGCAGCATCGAGGTGCGGCCGCTGGAAGACATGGACGCCGAGCGCGAACGCTGCGGCGCCCCCGCTGCGGCTATGGCAGCAGCCGTACCCTGATCTCGCGCGGGCCTACGCCTTCGTTGCCGCTGTAATCGCGCGCGCTGGCACGCACGATGTACTCGCCCGGCGGCAACGCCGCCGGCTGCCAGCGACCGGTTTCCATCAGGCCATCGCGCACGGTGTTGGTCACCAGATAACGGAAGCGGGTGACCGCACTGCCGTGCACGGTGATGCCGCTGTCGGGCGCGTAAGCCACTTTCACCGCCTGCTTCTGCGGCGGCATGCGGTTGAAGACGATGTTCCAGCGCGGTTGCTCGTAGCCCTGCAGTGGCTGCCCGGTGGCATCCAGGATCTGGTAGCCCACCTGGTACGGCCCCAGCCGGCGACGCGGCAGGTTGTTGTCCACCTGGTCCCAGGCTTCCACCACGATCTGCACGCCGCGTCCCTGCCGGGCCAGCAGCACCACGCCATCGCTGCCGGCAGCCAGCGGCTGGTCGTTGTCATCCAGCAGCGCCACATCGGTGATGCGCGGTGCGAAGTGGTCCGCGTAATCCTTGAATCCCAGCGCCACTGCATTGGTCTCGAAACCACCATTGCCCACGGCCAGGTGCACGTGCGCCTGGCTGTTGATGCTGCCCAGGCGGTCGCCTACGTGGATGCGCGTGCCACGCCGCACGCGGATGCGCTCCAGCGTGCCGTCTTCGGCGTACAGGGGCTGCCAGCGCGCGTCGAACGGTTCGCCGCGTGGCGTACGACCGACGCGCATGTGGATGTACTTCAACCGGTCCACGGCCAAGCCTTCAGCCTGCCCGCCCAGGTTCCAGGCGGCAATCGGGCTGCTGATCTTGCCCTCGGCGATCGCCAGCACGGTCTGGCCGACATCGCCGCGCACGTCGAAGCCGCCGTGCAGGTGATGGCGGCTCTCACCCTGGAAGGTGCCGCGCACTTCGCCGAGCGTGCCGACTACTTCATGCCAGCCATTCTGTGGTGCCAGTGGCCAGCGCCCGCCGCTGTCCGGCAGCGCCGCATCGGAGGCCGGCCCGACCAACGCCGGTGCGGGCAGTTCACCCACCGGCAGCGGGCGCAGGCGATGCAGGCGATAGCCTGCGGAGTCGGCCACCAGCAGAGCACCGTCGGCCTCCACGGCCAGGCCACTGGGCCGCGCCAGGCGTGGAAGGCGGTCATTGCCCAGCAGCGCCAGTTGATGGCCCTGCGGGGTCACCTGCACGATGCGCCCGTCCAGGTCACCCACATACAGCACACCGTCGTGCGTGGTGGCCAGTGACAGCGGACCGTTGATGACCTCACCCTTGCCGACTGCAGTGCTGACCATGCCATCGGCGCCGACGCGGCGGATCGCGTTGTTGAAAAGATCGGCCACCAGCAGTGCGCCATGCGCGTCGAAGGCCAGCGCCACCGGCGTATCGAAGCGAGCGTCAATACCGGGCGCATCGGCGAAGCCCGGGCGGTCGCCGCCGGCCAGCGTGCGTACGTTGCCATCGGTACCGATCACGCGGATGCGGTCGTTCCAGGTATCGGCCACGTACACCTGTCCCTGCGCATCCACGGCGATGCCCATCGGTCCATCGAAGCGCGCCTGCACGGCGGGACCATCGGCGAAGCCCTGCTGGCCACCGGCCAGCGTGGTCACCTGTCCATCGGTGCTGATGCGCCGGATCGCATGATTGCCGGTGTCGGCCACATACAGATTGCCCTGTGCATCGGCGGCAATACCCGAAGGGGTGTTGAAACTTGCCTGCAGGGCAGGCCCATCAACACGACCCTCGCCCTGCCCCGCGACCGTTTCGATACGGCCATCGGGCAGGCGGCGGCGGATGCGGTTGTTGTCACCGGCATCGGTGAAATAGACGCTGCCATCGGCACTGCCGAGCAGTGCGTAGGGATCGGCGAAGCGTGCCTGCGCCGAGGCGCCATCGCGATCACCCGGATGACCGTCGCCGGCCAGCAGCTCGATCTGTGCGGTCCACGCCAGCGGCGTCGGTACGGGGCCAGCCGGCACCTGCGGACCGGAGGCGGGGAATTCCCACCAGGTTGCCGCCAGGGCCACCGCTGTTGCCACCACCACCGCACCCACCGCCATCCCTTGCCACCGCGCCATCGTTCCGTTTGCCTGTGCTTGCATGAAGAGGCACGAACGATAATCGCTGCGCCCGTGCAGCGCCATGGCCGATGGTCAGGGCAATCTCACAGCGCTTGTCCTGCGCTGTCACAGCAGGTTCAATGTCCGCTCCATGGACGGAGGCCCACCATGCCCCGCTACACCCCACTTTTCATGCTGCTGTTTGCCGCGCTGACCAGCACGCCTGCCCTGGCCAACGTGCCGCGGACTGCCGCTTCCACCTCGCAGCCTCCGTCCGATGTAGCGATGGATGCTGCGCATGCCGCGTACGCGCAGCAGTGGGATACAGCCATCGAGCAGTCCCGCAGTGGCAATACGCTCGCCGCGCTGATCGCCATGGAACGGCTGATGGACAGTCCGCTGCTGGCCGACTTCGATGCCGAGCGCCGGGGGCGCGCCGCGCAGTTTGCCGGCTGGACCGCCGCCAAGCAGAAGCAGCCCGCACTGGCGCGGCGCTATCTGCAGCAGGCACTGCAGGCATTGCCGGGCGATGCGCACATCCTGGCCACGCTGGTCTCGCTGGACCTCAATGATGACCAGCCGGCAGCGGCAGTCGAGCATCTGACACAGGCGCTGGCGCGTGCCGACGGCCCGCTGCCGATCGACCATCACGCCGTCAGCTACCTGCAGTACCACCTGCGCGAACAGCCCGTGCAGCGCATGGCGCTGCTGCAGGCACTGTTCGACAACGGCTGGAAGAGTGGCGGCATCGAACCCACCGGCCTGTGGCTGGATCTGGCGACGCTGCAGGCCGACAACGGTCGCGGCGATGCCGTACGGGCAACGCTGGCCCGCATCGACACCCCGGCCGAGCTGATCCGCTTGCGCAGCGACAAGCGTTTCGACCGCTACGTGGACCGTGCCGATGCACGCTTCGATCCGGTCAAGGCCGCGCAGGTCCATCTGGACGCCCTGCGCGTATCCGGCCTGCTGGACGGTGACCTGGATGCACGCCTGGTGGATTTCAGCAGCACGCTGCTGATGCTGGACCGCAACGAGGAAGTACTGGCGCTGACCGCTGATCTGGCCGAGGCCGTCGCGGAAGGACAATCGCCGTCCGCTGCCAAAGCGGAGTGGTTGGCGTGGCTGCTCAACAGCCGCATCGCAGCACTGCGACGCCTGGAGCGCACCGATGAGGCGCTGGCGACGGCGAAGCTGGCCGCCCGCATCGGCGCATTCGGTCCGGATGGCCTGGAGCACCAGATGAACCTGGCCTTCGTGCTCAACTCACTTGGCCAGACGCAGGAAGCAGACGCTGCGATGGCCACATTGACCGATCTGAGCGGCTATGGCCAAGCGGCGCAGGCCTTGATCCGTTTCGCCGCCGCCCGCGAGCGTGGTGATGCCACCGCTGCTGCCACAGCACGTGCGGTCATCGTCGCCCAGCGCCAGGGCGCTCGGCTCTTCTATCGCGAGATGCTGCTGGAAGAAGGCGATCTGGATGGAGCCGCAGCGGTGCTGATCGAGCAGCTGCGCTCGCCGCTGGAGCGCAGCGATGCGCTGGCCAGCCTGCAGGACATGCGCGTGTACCCCTCTTTGCCGGGCGATGTGCGCATCGATGCCGCCTGGCGCGAACTCAAGCAGCGTTCCGATGTGCAGGCCGAAGTCTCGCGGGTCGGCCGCATCGAGCGTTACGACCTGGTGGGCAGCGCCACGTCGCGCTGAGCGCCGGCTACTTCGCCGGTACTTCGATACGGATGCCCATCGCCTCGCGATAGCGGGTGTACAGGGCCATCACCTTGTCCACGTAGGCCAGGGTTTCGGCATACGGTGGCACGCCCTTGTAGCGTGCCACCGCTCCGATGCCGGCGTTGTAGGCCGCCGCTGCCAGTGGACGGTCGCCGTTGTAGCGGCGCAGCAGCGCGCGCATGTAGCGGGCACCGCCGTCGATGGACTGCTGCGGCGAGAATGGATCGCGCACGCCGTATTCCAGCGCGGTATCGGGCATCAGCTGCATCACGCCCTGCGCGCCCTTGCTGGACACCGCCAGCGCGTCGAAGTTGCTTTCGGCATGGGCGATCGCCCGCAACCAGGCATCGTCGACACCGGTGGCCTTGGCCGCCGCCTTGAACTGTTTTGCGTGCTGGGCCAGCTGGGGCTTGCCGACCTTGCCGAGGCCTTCATGCGCCGGTTCGCCCGGCGGTGTGGCCACGGTGAACTTCAGGAACACCCGCGAGCCGGGCAGGTTGCGGGTGGAGTAGACGAGCTTGCCGTCCTGTTCGCGCTCGTACAGCACGCCACTGAACACGCCCATGTTGCCCCACAGGTTGGGGGCCTGCACGGCGCTGTCGTCGATCTCCTTTGGCGTGCAGCGCGAGCCGGGCTCCGGTGCGGTGGCGAGGCTGACCGTGTTGCCCTGGACGCAGCGGTAGACCGTGCGCGCAGCGGCCAGCCCTGGCCACAGGCCAGACAGCAGCAACAGCGCGACGAGGGCGGGACGGAGGGACATGGCGGCCGGATGATCCGGCGGCGGCCGCTAACAATGAGTGAATGGGGGTTTTCGGCCGGGCGGCGCCCGGCACCCGCAGAGGCAACGGCAACCTCAACAGCAACAGCAACGGCGGGCTATCCGTGGGATGGCGGGGTGGGTCCGGTTGCGGGGGACGCCGTGAACCCATCCGTGGGGGCTTGGCCGCGGCATCCATGCCGCGGACACCCCCGCAACCGGACCCACCCCGCCTTCGACAATTCCCCGCGACCTGGGAACGGTGTTCTGTGCTGCTGTTGGTGGGTGTCGACCTTGCGGCTGTTGGTGGGTGTCGACCTTGGTCGACACATGGATCCACGCCATGCGTGGATGGGACTCACCGAGGCCGTGAGATCTGTTGGCGAGGGTCTTCCCCGACTAGCGCGCCATCTTCCGCCGCAGCCAGTAGCCCGCGCCCAGCAGCACAAACCATGCAGGGCTGGCCACCAGCGCCTGGCGGGTGTCGGCCTGCAGGCTCAGCAGCACCAGCACGGCGGCGAAGAACAGCAGGCAGGCCCAGCACATCGCTACGCCACCGGGCATCTTGAAGATCGAGGCCGCGTGGCGTTCTGGGTAGCGACGGCGGTAGACCATGTAGGCCACCAGGATCAGCGACCAGACGAAGATGAACAGCACCGTCGCCAGGGTCGTCACCAGGGTGAAGGCGGTCACCAGGTTGGGGATCAGGTAGATCAGCAGGGTGCCGCCCAGCAGGCACAGGCAGGAGAACAGCAGGCCCCGGGCCGGCACCGCTGCGCGCGAGAGCTTGGACAGGCCGCGCGGTGCATGGCCTTCCTCGGCCAGGCCGAACAACATGCGGCTGGTGGAGAAGATGCCGCTGTTGGCCGACGAGGTGGCCGAGGTCAGTACCACGAAGTTGATCAGGCTGGCAGCGGCGGGAATGCCGGCCAGCACGAACAGCTGCACGAACGGGCTCTTGTCTGGCACCACCTGGCGCCATGGGGTGACCGCCATGATCGCGATCAGCGCCAGCACGTAGAAGATGATGATGCGCACAGGGATCGAGTTGATCGCCTTGGGCAGGTTGCGCTCCGGGTCGGCCGTTTCCGCAGCGGTGGTACCCACCAGCTCGATGCCGACGAAAGCGAACACCGCGATCTGGAAACCGGCGAAGAAGCCGACCAGGCCCATCGGGAACATGCCGCCGTCATTCCACAGGTTCGACAGCGCTGCGGTGTGCCCGCTGGGCGAGGTGAAGCCCCACGCCACCAGCCCGGCACCGGTGATGATCAGCGCGCAGATCGCCACGATCTTGATCAGCGCGAACCAGAATTCCATTTCGCCGAACAGCTTCACCGTCACCAGGTTCAACGCCAGCAGCAGCATCACGCAGGCCAACGCCGGTATCCATGCATCCAGTCCGGGGAACCAGAACTGCGCATACGCGGCGATGGCAATCACATCGGCGATGGCGGTGACGATCCAGCAGAACCAGTACGTCCACCCGCAGAAGAATCCGGCCCACGGCCCGAGCAGATCGGTGGAGAAATCGATGAAGGATTTGTACTGCAGGTTCGAGAGCAGCAGCTCGCCCATCGCGCGCATCACGAAGAACAGCATCGCGCCGATGATCAGGTAGACGAACACGATGGACGGGCCGGCCAGGCTGATGGTCTTGCCCGAGCCCATGAACAGGCCGGTGCCGATGGCACCGCCGATGGCGATCAGTTGCAGGTGACGGTTGGACAGGCTGCGGCGCAGGTGCTCGGGGGGCGTGGCGGGCTCGGTCATGGGCGCGGGAAGAGGCGGGTGAAGCGTCCGACGGTAGTCCTCCGGCTGCCACAACACCAGCGCCGGACGGACCAGGACCGTCAACAAGTGTCGCCTTCACCACAATGTGACCCGTTACCGCATTTGTCCCATTCCGCCCAGCCCGGCGCCGTGTTCATATACCGCCATCGCCCAAGGACCGGCCCCGCCCATGTGCCCAGCCCTGCACACCTCTCTGGAGCCCCGGTCATGAGCCGACTGCGGGTCATCATCGGCGGCACCGTACTGGCCGTGCTGGCCGCTGCAGTGCCGATCGCGGTCATGGTCTATGCCACCTGGGATCGCGCCGTCAGCGTCGAGCAACAGCGCCTGCATGCCATCGCCGAGCGCAGCCTGCGCCGTACCGAAGTGTCCTACCAGGAAGCGCTGGCGGCATTGAAGTCGGCCGAGGCCACAGTGCTGCCGCCATGCGGGGCAGAACACATCCAGCGCATGCAGACCCTGGTGATGACCACGCCGTCGTCCGACCAGATGGGCTACTTCGAGGGCGGCAAGCTGCGCTGCACGTCGTGGGGCCCGTTCCTGCGGGATGTGGACCAGCCCACGCCGGACCACGTCACCAGCGATGGCGTCGGCATCACCGTGGACGTGCGCCCCGAGGCGGCGGGCCGGCGGCCGATGCTGTCCATCATGTACGGGTCGTACGACGTGCTGGTCGACCCCCGTCGCTTCGTCGACGTCATCGTCGATCCAGACGTGCGGCTGGCCCTGGCAAGCCCGGATGGACGGCTGCTGACCCAGCAGGACGGCATGGACCCGACCCTGTTGCAGAAACTGCTGCGCGAACCCGGCGAGGGCCTGGACCGCGACACGCTGTACGCCAGCGCGCGCAGCGGGGAATGGCTGGCGATCGCCACCGCTCCACGCACCGCGCTGGCCGCTACCTTCCGGCAGCAGGCGTGGTTGTTCGTGCCCTTGGGGCTGCTGATGGCCGCCGCCGGTGCCGGCCTGGTGATCTGGCTGTCGCGACGACGGCTGTCGATGCGCGGCGAGCTGCGCATCGCCATCCGCCGCCGCGAACTCTATCTGCATTACCAGCCGATCATCGAACTGGATACCGGCATCTGCGTCGGCGCCGAGGCACTGGTGCGCTGGCAGCGTCCCGACGGCACGCAGGTGCGTCCGGACCTGTTCATTCCCCTGGCCGAAGAGGCCGGGATGATCGCCGCCATCACCGATCTGGTGATCGAGAACGTGGTTGCCGACATGCGTGAACTGCTGGCCGAGGATCGCAGCGCACACATCGCGATCAACCTGGCGGCCGAGGACATCAGCAGCGGGCGGGCGCTGAAGGTGATCTCGCAGCGCATGGCCGGCAGCGGCATCCTGCCGCAGCAGATCTGGCTGGAGGCCACCGAACATGGCTTCCTCGACATCGACCGTGCGCGCACCATGCTGGCGGCGGCGCGACGCGCGGGTCACAGCGTGGCCATCGATGATTTCGGTGTCGGCTATTCCAGCCTGCAGTACCTGCAGCAGCTGCCGTTGGATGCACTGAAGATCGACAAGTCCTTCATCGATGCGATCGGCACCGAAAGCGCGACCAGCCCGGTCACCCCGCACATCATCGGCATGGCCCGCGAGCTGGGCCTGTGGTTGGTGGCTGAAGGCGTGGAAACCGAAGCGCAGCTGGCCTACCTGCACAGCCAGCACGTGCAGTTCGGCCAAGGGTGGTTGTTCTCGCGGCCGTTGCCGCGCGATGAGTTCATCGCTTTCCATCGCAAGCGCCAGCAGCAGTACGGCGCGGCGCGGGAGCATATGCAGAATCCGCGTAGCGTGCCGTTCGAGCGCGAGCAGGCGGGGGAGGAGTAGTCGGCGAACGGCGCGGCCCCTCGTGGTGGGTCGCTAAGAGCGGTTCGTGGGTTGGTCGGGCGGGGTGGGTACGCGGGGGACGCCGTGAATCCGTCCATGGAGGCTTGGCCGCGGCATCCATGCCGCGGACACCCCCGCGTACCCACCCCGCCCGACCCGGGACAGATCTCTGCGGCGTTCCACCACGTAAGAGAGAAGAGAAAAACAACAGCGGGTCGCTGCGCTCGCACGTTCTGTTCTCTGTAGTGCCGGCCGCTGGCCGGCAACCCCGGCAACTCCGTCACCGATGATCGACGCCTATGCCCAGGCCTTCGGACGAGCCCACAGCCAGGCTGCGCACACCGCCAGCAGCAGCAACGGCAACCAGGCCAGGTGCTGGGCGCCGCTGGCCTGCAGCATCAGGCCGCCGCCGACGCCACCGGCGGCGATGGCAAGGTTCCAGCCGGTTACCAGCATCGATTGCGCGAGGTCGGCAGCGGCGCCGGCGCGGCGGGCCAGTGCGGTCTGGAACAGGGTTGGCACGGCACCGAATGCGACGCCCCACAGGATCGTCACCAGCAGCAGCACGCCCGGCACGCTTGGCCACAGCAGCAGCGAAACCACCGCCAGCACGAAGCCGATCACGCTGGCCCATACCAGCGCGCGCAGATGGCGGTCCACGCCCCAGCCGGCAATGGCGATACCCACGATCGCGGCGATGCCGAACGCCAGCAGCAGCCGGTCCAGCCAGCCGCCCGCGCCGGCCTGCACCGCCAACGGCTCGATGTAGGTGTACAGCACGTTGTGCGCCAGCACGTACAGCACCATCACCAGCAGCGTGCTGCGGATGCCGGGCATGCGCCAGACCGAACCCAGCGACATGCGCCGGCCCGCGCCGGCCGCCGGCAATGCGGGCAGCGCCCATCGCGCGTAGCCGAGCAGCAGCACCGCCAGCACGCTCATCAACGCGAACGCCCAGCGCCAGCCGATCTGCTGGCCCAGCAACGTGCCGGCCGGCACCCCCAGCGACAACGCCAACGGCGAGCCGATCATCGCCACCGCGATCGCCCTGCCCTGCAGTTCCGGCACCACCATGCGCGCGGCGTAGCCGGCCACCAGCGACCACAGCAGGCCCGCGCCCACGCCGGCCAGGAAGCGCGCCACCAGGGTCAGCACGTAGTCGTGGCTGAGCGCGGTCACGGTGTTGACCACCATGAAGCCGGCAATCGCCGCCAGCAGCAGCGGACGACGCGGCAGGCGCTGGGTCAGCGCGGTCATCGGCAGCGCAGCCAGCAGCGAGCCCAATGCGTACACACTGACCAGTTGGCCTGCCGCCGCGTCGCTGACGCCGAGACTCTCGCCCATCGGCCGCAGCACGCCGGCCGGCAGCGTTTCGGTCAACAGGGTGATGAAGCCACCACCGGCCAAGGCCAGCAGACCACGCCACGGCAATCGCGTTGCCTCACCGGCCGGTGCCCCGGCATCGATCGCGTGGCCGCTCATCGCGCCGTCTCCAGATCGGCGTACACCGCATCGCGCAGTTCATCCACGAACGCGCCGTGCATGCCTTCGTACAGCGTGTTGGTCAGCGCGACCACGCTCAGGCCGCGCGCCGGATCGACGAACCAGCTATGGCCGTAGGCACCGCCCCAGCGCCATGTGCCCACGGTCTGTGGTGTGCCGCTGGCTGCGGCATCACGCAGCACGGCAAAGCCCAGGCCGAAGCCCCAACCGGGTGGATCGACAGGTCCCAGTTCGCCCAGCTGAGGCGTACCCTTCTGCGCCGCCAGCCATTCCGGCAGCAGCTGCGAGGCGCGCACATCGCGCAACGCTTCCAGCACGGTCATCACCTCATCAGCGGTGCCCACCAGCCCTGCACCGGCCGACGGATAACGGTGTGGATCGGTCGCCCGTGCCAGGCTGTATTCGATGCCCACCGAGCCCTCGAAGGCAGGCACCACCTCGCCCTCCTGCAAGCGATGCGGCTGCGGCACGTCACTGACATACGGCGTCGCCAGACGGCTGCCCTCGCCGGTGGCGAACGCGGTGTCGCGCAGGCCCAACGGCTGCGCCAACAACCGGTCGAACAACACCTGCAGCCTTTCGCCAGTGGCCGCTTCAGCCACCGCGCCCGCTACATCCACGCCCAGCGAGTACAGCCACTGGCTGCCCGGCGCGAACAACAGCGGCGCCTGCGCGATGCGCTGCACGTTCTGCTGCAGCGTCACCGCGCTCGCGTCCATGCCATCGCTTACGCCCGCCTGCGCGTAAGGCCCCTCGGCGTCGGCTTCCAGGAAGCGATAGCCCAACCCACTGCTGTGGCTGAGCAGCTGGCGCAGGCTGATCGATGGCTGGCTGCCGTCGGCCAGTGCCGGGCGGAACGCCGGCAACCAGCGCTGCACCGGCGCATCCAGGTCGAGCACGCCCTCGGCAACCAGCCGCAGGATCACCGTGGTCAGCAGCGGCTTGCTCACCGAAGCCAGCCGGAACAGCTGGTCGCGGCGCATCGGTGTATTCGCTTCACGATCGGCCAGGCCACTGGCGCTGGCATGGCGAAGCACGCCGTGTTCGCGCACCAGCACCACCGCACCGACCAGACGCTGCGGGTGCACGGCCTGCAGCAGCGCGCTCACCGCGGGCAGTACCGGCGCAGTATCAACAGGGAGGGCGAGTGTCATCGAGATGATCCGTGGGGAGAGGCCGCCACGGTAGGCAGCTTCGGCGCCCGCAAAAAGCGGGGCCGGGCTCCGCGCATCATGGACCACACGGTCCGTAATTGGCATGATGCCCGGAACCACTGGGCCGCACCGACCCGCCAAGCGCCCGCACTGCACTGTTGCACCGGCTGCGTCACCGGGCCTGCCGACCGCCGCCTACCCTGCCCTCTTTCGCAGCGACCTTCCCCATGTCCGTCCTCGACAACCTGGCCAACCTGCAGACCTTCGTCCACGCCGCGGACACCCGCAGCTTCGTCGAAACCGGCCGCGTACAAGGCATCTCCGCCTCGGCCGCCGGCAAGTGCGTGGCCCGGCTGGAACAGGCGCTCGGTGTACGCCTGTTCCACCGCAGCACGCGCAGCATCACCCTCACCGCCGAGGGCCAGCTGTTCCTGGCGCGCTGCCGGCGCATCCTGGACGAGCGCGACGCCGCACGCACCGAACTGGCCCAGCAGCATGCAACCCCCAGCGGCACCCTGCGCATCAGCCTGCCGCTGGTGGGCGACCTTACCCTGCCGTTGATGGCGGAATTCATGGCCGCCTATCCCGACATCCGCCTGGAGCTGGATTTCTCCGATCGACTGGTCGACGTCATCGAAGAGGGATTCGATGCCGTGCTGCGTGTCGGCGAGCCCAGCGACTCACGTCTCACCGCGCGCCGCCTCGGTGTGTTCCCACGCTGCGTCGTCGCATCACCGGCGTACCTGCAACGGCATGGCACGCCGCAGGTGCCGGCGGACCTGCTGCAGCACCGCCTGCTGCATTACCGCTTCCCCAGCAGCGGCAAACTCGAACCGTGGCCGATCCTCTGGCCCGAGGGTGACACGGCACAGGAACTGCCGGTGCACCTGGTCGCCAACACCATCGAGGCGCGGGTGGCACTGGCACTGCGCGACGGTGGCCTGGCGTTCGTGCCAGTGCATTCGGTACGCGATGCACTTGCTGACGACCGGCTGGTCACCGTGCTTGATGAGCACGTGCATTCCTGCGGCACGTTCCACCTGCTGTGGCCGTCGGGCCGCCACGTACTGCCGAAGCTGCGGGTGTTCATCGAGTTCGTCGGCGCGCGGCTGGATACGGTGCCGTAACGCGGCGCAGCGGCCGCGACCATTCAGCTCACGGCGCTATACTGCCCACTCATTCCTCATAGAGGCTCGCGACCAATGCGCCAGTGATGCCGCCGTCTTCGCACTAGACGGCCCGAATCTTCCCGCCCCTGCGCGCAGGGGAGAACCAGGCATTCATGGAGGTCGCATGACTTCGCATTCCCTCACGCTCGATCGCGTGTCGTATCGGTTGGCCGATGGCCGACCGCTGTTTTCCAATCTGTCCTTTTCCTTCGAACCGGTGGCCACTGGTCTGGTCGGCGCCAACGGCGTCGGCAAGAGCGTGCTCGCGCGCCTGCTCGCTGGCCAGCTGTCGCCCGACGAGGGTCAGGTGCACCGCAGTGGCCAGGTATTCCTGTTGCCTACGCCCGGCTATCCGCCACGTGGCACGGTCGCCGAACTGGCCGGCGTGGGCGCCGAACTGGCGGCGCTGGCGCGTATCGAAGCGGGCAGCGTCGATGCAGCGGACTTCACCTGCATCGGCGACCGCTGGAACCTGCGCGAACGCCTGCAGCAGCAGTGGCAGGCAATGCAGCTGCCGGCCGACCTTGATCCCGCGCAACCCGCCGCGCGGCTCAGTGGTGGCCAGGCGATGCAGGTGGCGCTGTCCGGCGCGTGGGCCAGCGGCGCGGATTGGCTGATCCTCGACGAACCGAGCAATCACCTCGATGCCCATCACCGCCGCCAACTGTATGCACAGCTGCAGCGATGGCAGGGCGGACTGCTGGCGATCAGCCATGACCGCGCCCTGCTCTCGCAGATGACGCAGATCGTCGAACTGGATGCGCACGGCCTGCATCGTTATGGCGGGCCATGGCAGCACTATGCCGACACGCGTGCCGCCGAACGCGAGGCCGCCGCCGCCCAGCTTGACCACGTCCGCGCCCAGCACCGGCAGCAGCAACGCAGCGCGCGCGAGCAGCACGAGCGCCAGCAGCAGCGCCAGGCACGCGGCAACCGCGAGGCGCGCGAGGCCAACCAGGCACCGATCCTGCTCGGTCGGCAGAAGCAGCGCGCCGAAGCCAGCCACGGGCGCGCGCAGCAGATCCAGAGCGATCGCCTGCAGGCCAGCGCCGCGCAGGTGCGCGCTGCCGCCGCAGCGGTGCACGTGGCGCCGGAACTGGCGTTGTTCAGTGGCGAAGGCGAGCGTGGCCAAGCCCGTTTGCTGCAGGCGCATGAGCTGGTGCTGCCGCGCGGCTGTCGTGCGCCACTGCAGCTGGAGATCCGTCGTGGCCAGCGCATTGCCGTGGTCGGCGACAACGGCAGCGGCAAGTCGACGCTGTTGCGCGTGCTGGCCGGCGAGCTGCCCGCAGATAGTGGACAGGTACATCGGCATGCGCCATTGGCCCTGCTCGACCAGCAGCTGCTGAATCTGCGCAGCGAAGAGAGCATTCTCGACGCGGTGCAGGCCGCCCATCCCACGGCCGATCCGGCTGTGCTGCGCACGCGGTTGGCGTTGCTGGGCCTGGATGCACAGCGCATCCAGCGTCCGGCCGGCAGCCTCAGCGATGGCGAGCGGGTGAAAGGTGCGCTGGCCAGCGTGCTGTATGCCGAACCTGCCCCGCAGCTGCTGTTGCTGGACGAGCCGGGCAACGCGCTGGACCTGGCCGCGCTGCAGGCGCTGGAAGAGCTGCTGGCGGCATGGCCGGGGGCGTTGCTGATGGTCAGCCATGACGCGCACCTGCTGCAGGCGTTGCGGCCAACGCAGGTGGTGCAGGTCGGTGATGCAGGTTGGCAGTGGCGCGATGCGTTGTAGAGCCGAGCCCATGCTCGGCTCCTGCCGGCTGGCATCCACGCATGGCGTGGATCTACTGCCAGCCGAGCATTCATCCACGCATGGCGTGGATCTACCGGCTGGCAATGCGTCCACGTCCATCGGAAGCGATGCGTTGTAGAGCCGAGCCCATGCTCGGCTCCCGCCGGCTGGCATCCACGCATGGCGTGGATCTACTCATCCGCGCTTCCACACCGGGAATACCTGCGGCATCTGCTGCCACAGCAGAGGCCCGGCCTGCAGTTCGTCGTCGTTGAGCAGGCATGCGTCCAGCGCATTCCGCACCATGCGCTCATCCATGTGCACGCCAATCACCACCAGCTCCTGCCGGCGGTCACCCCACAGCGGGTGCCACAGGCGTGCCATCGCCGCGTGCGCCGCCGCGTCCGGGAATTCCTGTGCATCGGGCAACGGCGCGCTCCAGCAGTCGGCCTGCTGCCGTGCCCAGCCCAGATCGCTGTAAGGCAGTGGCGTTGGCGGCAGCAGCGGCGTGGTGTCCTCCTGTCCGGCACGTACACGCTCTCGCGCCGCATACCAGAAGCCCGCCGCCTGGGTGCGCGTGGCCGCGCCCACGCTGTTCAACTCGCCCACCCAGTCCATGCGGTTGGCCAGCCAGAACCAGCCCTTGCTGCGGATCACCCCGGGCATGCCGTGCTGCAACGTGCGTGCGAAGCGGGCTGGGTGGAACGGCCGTCGCGAGCGGTAGACGAAGCTGGCAATGCCGTACTCCTCGGTTTCCGGTGTGTGCTCGCCGCGCAGCTCCTTCACCCAGCCGGGAGCCTGCTGCGCACGATCGAAATCGAAGCGACCGGTATCCAGCAGCTCGGCAAGCGGCACATCGCCGAACGCGGACAGCAGCAGCTTCGCGTCGCGGTTCAACCCGCGCAGCACCGCCAGCGTGTCCTGCAGCACTTCGTCGTCCACCTGGTCCACCTTGCTGACCACGATCACGTCGGCGAACTCCACCTGCTCGCACAGCAGGTCGACCACGCCGCGGTCATCGTCCGGCCCCGCCTGCTGACCACGCTCGGCCAAGCGCAGCGTTGAACCGAAATCGGCCAGGAAGGCACTGCCATCCACCACCGTCACCATCGTATCCAGCCGCGCGATATCGCTCAGGCTGAAGCCGTGCTCATCGCGCACCGCGAAGGTGGCCGCTACGGGCATCGGCTCGCCGATTCCGGTCGATTCGATCAGCAGGTAGTTGTAGCGGCCGCTGTCAGCCAGGCGCCGGACCTCCTGCAGCAGATCATCGCGCAGCGTGCAGCAGATGCAGCCGTTGCTGAACTCCACCAGCGTCTCTTCGGTGCGACGCAGCTCTGCGCCACCATCGCGCACCAGCTGCGCATCGATGTTGACCTCGCTCATGTCGTTGACGATCACCGCCACCCGCAGGCCATCGCGGTTGCGCAGGATCTGGTTGAGCAGGGTGGTCTTGCCGGCCCCAAGGAAGCCGGAGAGCACGGTGACCGGAAGGCGACGGTCGGCGCGGGAAACAGTGTTCATGTCGGAGCGGGTTGGCTGCGGAACGGGAATGTTACTGTATAACAATTGTCGCGCAAGGAACCTCCCTACATGAAGTCGCCCTCCGCCGCCCTGCTTGATACCGGGGCCGTCGCCCTGTCCAGCCTGTGCCTGCTGCATTGCCTGGCACTGCCCCTGCTGGCGGCCGCGCTGCCGCTGTTCGGCGTCTGGGCCGAAGCGGAATGGGTACACCTGGTCTTCGTGGCCATCGCGCTGCCGATGACTGGCTTCGCCCTGTGGCGGGCCGAACGCCGCCATCCTCTGCCCGCACTGGCGTGGCTGAGCGCCGGTATCGGCCTGGCCCTGTTGATGGCCGGCGCCCTGGCGCTGCCCTCGCACGCGTGGGAGACCCCGCTGACGGTCACCGGCAGTCTGCTGCTGGCCGCCACGCACATCTGGAACGCGCGGCACCGGCACCGATAACGCCACGGGGTAGTGCCGGCCGCTGGCCGGCAACTGCAGGCTACGTCCGCAGTTCATCAGGTTGCCGGCCAACGGCCGGTACTACCCGGCTATTTGCCGTAGCGCCGCAGCAGCTCCACCAGCACCTCGGCTTCGGCCGCCCGCTGGGCCGGATCTTCCGCGCCCACCACGTGTTCCTGCAGGTGCTCGTGCAGCAGTTCCATCAACAGGCTATGGGCAGCGCCACGCACGGCGGCCACCTGCACCAGCACGTCGGCGCAGTCGCCTGGCTCGCTCTCGGGCGTGTTCAGCGCCTGCTCCAACGCCGCCACCTGGCCGCCGATGCGACGGACCCGGGTCAACAGCTGCTTTCGATTCCTGTGTACATGCGCCATGGGCGGATCATATACCCTATGGGGGTATCCATCCATCACTTCCGCCATGCACCTGGACGCCCTCGCCGCTGCCCGCCGCCACGAACACCGCTTCGACGACGGTAACCCGCTGGCCGAACGCAATACCCGTCGCGCCATGTGGCTCACCGTCAGCATGATGCTGGTCGAGATCGTCGGTGGCTGGTGGTTCAATTCCATGGCCGTGCTCGCCGACGGTTGGCACATGAGCTCGCACGCACTGGCGCTGGGCCTCTCGGTGTTCGCCTACCGCTGTGCACGCCGCTACGCGCACGATCCGCGCTTTGCGTTCGGCACCTGGAAGATCGAGATCCTGGCCGGCTACACCAGCGCCATCGCCCTGCTTGGTGTTGCCGCGCTGATGGCCGTGCAATCGCTGCAACGGCTGTGGGTGCCCGCGCCCATCCACTACAACGAGGCCATCGCCATCGCCGCGGTCGGCCTGGGCGTGAACCTGCTGTGCGCGTGGTGGCTGCACGACAGCCCCGGTCATGCGCATCACCATCATGGCCACGGACACGGACACGACCATGGCGATCACCATGGGCATGACCACGATCACGGCCATTCCCACGGGCACGACCTCAACCTGCGTTCGGCCTACGTGCACGTGCTGGCCGACGCCGCCACCTCGGTGCTGGCCATCGTTGCCCTGCTCGGCGGCAAGCTGCTCGGCCTGACCTGGCTGGACCCGGTGATGGGCCTGGTCGGCGCGGTGCTGGTCACCGCGTGGGCGATCGGCCTGCTGCGCGACAGCGGCCGCATCCTGCTCGACGCGCAGATGGATGCGCCGGTGGTGGCCGAGGTACGCGAAGTGATCGAGCAGGGTCCGTGGCCGGCACGCCTGGCCGACCTGCACGTGTGGCAGGTGGGGCGTGGCAAGTACGCCGTCGCCGCCAGCGTGGTCACCAGTGATGCCACGCTCGATCCGGACACCGTGCGCCAGGCGCTGGCGATCCATGAAGAGCTGGTGCACGTCACCGTGGAGATCCACCGCAGCGCGTGACCCCGGCGCGCCGCGGTTCTTGCCGAAAATCTGTACCGGGCGCCACCGCGTGCTGCCTACACTGGCCGCACCTGCCCCGTCGGGACATCCCATGCGCGCGCTCCGCCTGCTGCTGCCCGGTGCCCTCCTGCTGCTGGTGGCCTGTTCCGGCGATACCCAGCTGCCGTTCTCTTCCGACCCGATGCTCGGCTGCTTCGCCACCAGCCCGCGCAAGTCCGCCGAGTTCCGCATCGAAAAGGAAGGAAGCCAGTACTTCGTGTCCTTCGAGCGCGACGGCCAATGGCAGCGCGAACCCAATGCGCTGTACAAGGCCAGCCGCAGCGACATCCAGCAGTACTTCCGCGACGACGCCGACCAGATCGACAGCGCGCTGATCCGCATGGCCGGCGGCTTCGGCATCTTCCACGTCAAGGACGGCGCCACGTTGAAGGCGCGGGCACGCGACAGCGATTACATGGCGCTGCTGTTGATCGGCGCGGGGCCGGTGTATGCGGTGAAGTGTCAGTAGCGGCCAGATTGCAATTCTTCCCATGGCCTCAGCGATGCCGCTGGCACACGCTGCCGGTTTCGAGGAGGAATACCGATGACCGTTCTTCTCCTGCTGGCCGCGATCGTTGCAAAGACCCAAGGTGCTTATGACGAGGTGCGTGAGGCCGATGACGGCGACGTCGTGGTGATGCGCACCTTCGACTGGGAAATCGAAGGGGAACGCGCCAGGCGTGTAACGGTGCATTGGTTGCTGCAGGAAGACGGCAGCATGCGCTACGACTTCGACCGGCAGCCCGCCGCCACCCAGGATGCCCATCGCCGATCGTGCGCGTTGCAGGGCATGCAGCCCTCACGAGGCGTCGGCTTGATCTCAGGAGAGGGAACCATCCACGGATTCAGCTGCACCGACCTGCGGTAGCGCCGCGCCCATGCTGTTCAGGGGTGAGATATATCAGGGGGGGCTGCGAGATATCTAGCCGGAAGACCCCGGAAGAAGGCTGACAATGGCGGATCGATATGAAAAGCCGTTGCGCCTGGCGCAATCCCTGAATCAGACGAACAAATCCAGCTGATCCAGTCCGCCTGCCCGCGCCTGGGCCCGGCGAATCAACCGACGGATGCTTCTTTCGTGCATACCGGTGTCGTGTGCAAGTTTAGCGGTAGAGGTGCCTGCGAGGTAGGCCCGCAAGATCTCGATCTCCCGCTGCGTAGCTTTGAAGTGCGCGTCCTTCGGGTACGTGATGGTCTGTCCGCCCCAGTGCTCGGCCAAGCTATCGGCCACCGCTGCCCCCACCAAGTCAGCAACCTCGGTGGGGAGCGCGTGCTCACGACCCAGCAAACCCGCCACCACTTCGGCGATTTCACTGAGGAGTTCGTGACGGCGGGCCTCCATCGACTTCATGCCGAAGGAGCCTCCCGCCGGGCACGGCGATTGGCGTCGATCTGAAGAGCGGCAATCACTTTGGACAGCTTATCCGGGTTGCACCATTCCAGGCGTCCTACCTTGAACATGTGGCGGGCCACCGAATGTGCATATTCCCACTCGCGCCCCGAATCGGCCAGCAGCGCCTCGATCTTGGACAGCTGCGGGGACAGGTCGCCCTTGGGACGGCCGGCCCAGCGCTTGGCGGCATACGCTGCCTTGGCGGGGATGCCACCCAAGCGGCGCAACTCGTTGGCGATCGCATCGAGCTGCCGGCGATCGCACCTGCCGGCGCTGCGCTGGGCAACGCCATGCTCCCTGGATACACGCTCGACCAGGTCACGGTAGACGTCCTCGGAGAGGCTGAGCTTCTTGGCACCGGCGTGGATCGCGGCCAGTACCCGGTTACGGCCGTCGCCGGCCTTGCGAGCGCGGGTCATGCCTTGCTCCTTGCGCCTTGGGCGGCCCGTAGGGCGGTCTGCCAGGCCGGAATCTCCAGGCCGGACTGATTCAGAAGCCGCAGCAGGTCGCCGCGCGCACCAGGCACGATACGGCCACCGGCCTTCAGGACGTCGGCGACCTGGACCTTCTTGGTGAGGGGCGCCGTCCGTTGGTGTTTTTCAGTCACGGCCAGCATCGCTTGAACTCCTTCTCCGCCAGGTAGCACTTCTCAGACAGGTCATAGCGCATCTGGCCTGCGCCAGCGTGCTCTTGGTAGGTGCGGATATCTATGCTCGCCTGCGGCAGGCTGATGCCGAAGTAGTCCATCAGCGCGCTGCGGTTTACCCGACCGTAATGGTCCAGCAGGAAGTCGATGAAACGCAGGCGTTGCTCGAGGGCGAAGTTGCGCTTGCGGTCAGCCATCACTCACCTCGACCTCTTGCGCGGGCGCTCCCACTGGCTGAATCAGCCATGCATCTTCATCCTCCTTGGCGAAGGCCTCGGCGTCGGTGCGACGAGCGAATTGCAGCGCTGCGTCCATGTCGGCTGTCCACTCGGGACCGAAGTCGCCCCACTTCCGCCAGCGGGTGCCTTGCCCGTCGGCGACTACCCAGCCCTGCGCGGGCGTGTACTCCTCGGCCGCGTCGATGGCGTTCTGCCACGGGCAATTGGCGCTGCTGTGCTCGCCGATATCAACACCGGTGATGCGCGCGATGTGGTCGGCCAGCTCGTCCGCAATCTCGTGATAGCTGTCGCGCTGATGCAGGGTCTGATCCCAGAGCAAGTCGTCGCTCGGTCGGGCCTGTGGTGGCAGGAAGACGTGGTTCGGGTTCACACAACTGCACCCGGAGATGCTTCCGCCACCCTCAGCGCAGCAGGCTGCAAAGTTCGCGATCTGTGCCGGCGGGCCGGCATGATCTACCCGCAGAATGTCGTGGATCGCCTCATGCAGGCATCCATCATCGGCAAGCTCGCCGAGTTCCGGGTAGTTGACCCTCGCCAGGTTGCAGATTTGGTGGGCGCGAATGGCCCGCTGACGAAGGGTTCGGATCTCGACTTCCAGCCCCACCACATACTCATTCGGCTCCACTGGCTGGCGGGCGGCGAGGGCCGCATCCACAGCTGCCCTCACTGCCGCGCGGGAAGGACCATTGGCCACGGCCCGAGGCGCTGCCTTGTAGGCCCGCCATGCGGCGTCGTACACGGTCTCATCCATGCTGCACCTCAACTTCTTTGACCTGCATGAGGCAGGAATCAAGGTCGGGCCGGTCATCCCAGTCGACCAGGCGGATGCCGTGCGGTGACGGCCATCCTTCTTGTTCATCGAACTGGCGCTGCATGCCGTAGGTTGAATAGCTGGAGTTCACGTCCAGCACCCACCTCATGAACTCGGCCCCTGCCATCTTGATGACGGCCAGCACGGCGTCACCATCGGCTTCATCGGGGCGCTCTTCGGCGCCCGTCCAGAACTTGTTGATTTCCGCCGCCACCTCCGGCGTCAGGATGCTGTGGTCGATCTCCAGCTGTACCTGGCCTTCGCCCCAGTCACGTTCGATCTTGTAGCGCTTGATGGTCATGTTGGGCCTCACGGGGTCTTGGAAAGGTGGAAGGCCTGTTCCAGCATCAGGAACAGGCGACGGATCTCGCCGCTCTGCAGAGCGAAGCGGGCATCGAACTCGGCGCGGTGGCCGTCGTCGTCGGCGTGCTCCAGCTGCGCGAGCGCGCCGTCCAGGAACTTCAGCTTGCGCACCACCAGGTCATCGCCCAGCTCGAAGGACACCGAGTCCTCCAGCACGAGAGCCAGTTTGGTGACCTGCTTGCCGGCATCCAGGTGCTTGTCGATCTCGTCGCTGCGCAGCTCCTGATCGCTGCAGCGCACCTTGGCGCCACCCTCGACCGGATCGCGTAGTTCGGCGGATTCACCGAGGGACAGGCCAACTGGCAGCGGCTCGCCAGCGATCCAGCCGGTCAGGATCGAGCGCGGCGCGACTTCGGCATTCAGCGGCATCGCCGGGAAGCTGCCGAGCAGGCCGCGGATATCGGACACGAAGGCCTCGCCCACCTTGCGGCTGGAGGTGTCCACAGCCACGTAGCCGTTGGCAAGGTCCAAGATGGCGTCGTGGCGGCTGTTCTTGACGAAGGCCTTGGGCAGCAGCTCGTGCAGGATGTCGTCCTTCATGCGCTTGCGCTCACGACCACCAGGTCGACGCCCCTGCTCCTGTTCCATGACCTGAAGACGGCTCTCCAGCGCACGGTTGACCACCGCGCCGGGCAGGATCTTGTCCTCGCCGCCCACGGTCAACCAAAGGAAATCGCCCTGCCGGCAGGACAGATGCTCCTGCTCCTCCCGGCCGAAGGGGGAAATGAAGCCGCGCGAGTTCATTTCCAGCGGGCCCACCGGCTTCAGCACGCCATACGGCAGCGCGATCTCGACCTCGGAGAAGTCGGTGCTCGTTGGGAAGCGGAACAGCACCAAGTTACGCACGAACATGGCCACCCTCCAGGAGGTTGATTGGGACACTGCCCTGCAAGACCACCATCGGCGGGTGGAGCAGCAGCGCGAGAATGGCGTCGATGGCCGCTTCGGCTTGGGCTTCGCACTTCTCGGCCATGCCATGCCCGACCTGGCGGGCAATGGCCGTGGCCACGTTCCGCTTCGTCTGCGGGTCGCGCAGGCCACACACGAAGTCGAGCCCGTCCATGCGCCGGATCGCGTCAGCAGTGGTAGACGCCATCGCACCTACCGCCTGCTGGGCGCAAGGACCGCACATGGGCGTCGCGGCGGCGCCGGTGGGCATATCGCAGTTGACGCACGCGTGGCGCGGGCCGGAGGTGGCCACCTCAACGTCGGTACGCTCTTCGAAGTGCAGCAGGCCCGGCTGGGAGATATGACGCTTCAGGCGCCAAGGGAAAACGTCCCCGCGCGCTTCGATATACCGCACCGCCTGGCGGATGGCATAGCGAGCAGCTGTCCCGTCTTCGCCCTGGACGTTGCCGCAGTTGGCGTCGAAGAAGCGCAGCCCGTCCAGCTCGACGGCCGGCGCGTGGATTTCCACGTCGGCCCGTGCAGCCTGGTCGGCGATCGCCACTGCCAGCGCCAGGGTGCTGGCATTCAGTGCACCGCGAACGCCGTCGAAGCGGAAGGTGCAGGTGTCTCGGATCTTCGGCATGTCAGACCCCCGCCACATCAAGGGAGATCGGCTGGTACTGGCCGCGTGCGTCGCGCTCGTAGAGCCGCACATAGACCTTGCTGCCCACCACCGTCACCGCGTCGCTGATCGCGGTCATCGCCCGCTGCCAGCGGGCGTCATCGAACTGCAGGCGGCGCAGTGACAGCACCTCTGCCGTCTTGATGCTGCCATCCTGGCCCACCTTGAAGGCGCTGTTGACCAGGGTGCGCAGCTCGGCACGCGAGCCTTCGGTCCAGTCGTTGAGGCACTCATCGATCAAGGCCTTGGCCGCCTGCAGTCGCTCATCGAACTGGATGCTGTCCTGGCAGGCGCGCAGGATCTTGAAGCGGCCATCGTACGAGTACAGGCTCACATTGCCCTTGTCGCCGCCGATCTTGGCGCCGTATTGCTCGCCGCTGAGCTGCACAAACGCGCCGATATCGGCGAACGCGTCAGCCTTGAAGGTGCGCAGCGCTTCACGCAGCTGCAGGGCGCGCTGGATCGTCTCCTGCACCAATTGATCGCGGGCAAGATCGATCGGCTTGATCTGTGCCTCGGGTACCAGCCGACCGTTGCGGTCCTCGCGGTAGCCTTCGGGAATGGGTGGGGTCATTGGGTGCCTCCTTGGGCGGTACTGCTGGCAAAAGGTTGGGTGGGTCGAAGGACGTCCGGGACGCCCTCGACGTGGACCGGACTGACGGCAACGAACCAATCGGCGCGCCAGCGGCGGGCGGCATCCAGCGAGATGCCGAGCAGGCCGGAAATGCGCTGTGGGGTGAGCTGGCGCGGGTTCTGTGTACGCGCCCACAGCGCAAAGCGCATCGCGCGAAGGTGGTCGTAGCGCTGGCGGCCGGTACGTGCCATCACTCCACCCCGCCGAAGATGCGATCGAAGTGGTTGTGCAGCGAATCGACCAGGCGGCCACCGAGGTAAGGCGGCAGCTCACCTTCCAGATCCTCCTGGGACTGGCATACGGTGCCGATGGACGGCGCCAGGGGGCCTTTGTCGAAGGCGGGGCCTTTGTAGCCGCCAGCAGCAGATTGGGCCTTCTGTGCCCCTGTCGTACCTGGCCGCGGGCCGCGCACACGCTGTGCCTGCGCGGCGGCCAACGCCGTCGGGTCGATCTTCCAGTCGGGGTTGAGGCGGTAGTTGCGGGCCAGCCCTTCGCCAACGCGCAGGATCATTCCGCATCGCACCGCCTTGGCGACCGCGTTGGACACGTAGCCGCGGTACTGGAAGCCGTGCTCCATCACCCGGTCGATCAGGTCGTCAGACCGGACCACGCTGGCGCCGAGCGACAGGGCGATAGCATGCTGCAGCGCGGGGCTGGGGATGGCGCTCATGGCTGAACCACCTGCGGTTGGGTGACGCCGGCCTCGGAGCGGGTCAGCACGATGACCGGCGCCGGGTTGGGCGTGGTGCGGGCGACGACGCAGACCACGGCGCGGTGCTTGCCGTCGACCTTGCTGCGTGCCTCGGCATCCGCGATGGCCTGGGCCGGATCGGTGAAGGCGTCACCGCCCACCCACTCGGCCGGGACTACCAGGAACTGGCCACGGTCAGCCATGTGCCACCTCCTTCAGCATCGGCGGACGCTGGGTCCACTCCAGCTGCACGCCCTGGTACTCGGCGGCCATCACGCGGTCCTGGCCGCCGCTGCCGTTGGGCTGGCGGCGCTTGAGGTGGCCACCCACCATCGTCGGCGGGCGGTCCAGGATCAGTACCGCGCGACGGCCATTGCTGTGCAGGCCCAGGATCTCGACGCCGCTGTTCTCCAGCTCGCGTGCGGTGTTGGCGGCGGCATACAGCACGTCGGAATTGCGTTCATGGTTCATGGTTGGATTCCTCGTCGGTAGCGGGCTTGTCCAGCCCGAGTTGTCCGTACAGATCCGGGAGCGCAACGCGCTTCATCGCGCTGACCTGCTCCAGGGAGGTCATGGCGCGCCCGACCAGGAAGGTGCAGGCGCGGTCCAGTTCGGCCGCACTGGCGGCAAGGTGGTAACCGTGAGCCGGGTGGGCGCAGATCGGGTGCCCCTCGCGCCGCAGCTGCTCGATGATCTGGCGCAGGCGGCGCTCGTCGGCAGTGCTGGTACGTGAGGTGATCTGCTGCACCAGGTCGCGGGCGGTGATGCCGTTGACGGCGCCGCGACGGCCCTGCAACTGCAAAAGCACGGTCTGTGGGGACAGCTCTTGCGGTAGCAGGGCCAGCTGCATGTCAGATGGCCCCCCGATCAATGCCGGCGGCAATCGCCAGGTCCAGAATCTCGTCCAGTTCCAGCAGCCAGCGCTTGTCGGTGCTCTGCGAGATCACCAGCACGCCGGTGTGGATCCACACCTCGATCAGGTACTCACGCCTGGAGTCAGGATCCTGTACCTGGATAGCCCCCACTCGCGACGCTGTGGGGAACATGTGGCAGTCCTGCACCAGCACCCCGATGGACTTCTTTCGCTGGGGGTGCTGGGCGCTGTGGCGCTTGCGGTTGTGCACCTGGCCAAGGCAACGCTGGAGGGTCGGAACGGCCATCATTCCTCCTCGTCGTCATCGCCGTCGCGCAGCTGGTCGACCAGCGCACGCAGCTGCTGCAGGTTGAGGCTGTCCAGCAGCGAAGCCATGCTCTGGCCATCGCGCCACTCAATGCCGGCGCGACGGAACAGGTCCCGGTGCATCACCGTCACCTGTCGATCAGGTAGCTCGGCATCGCGCATCAAGTAAAAAGCGAAGCTGCGCAGGTACTGCGGCCCAGAGGTGTTGAAATCAGCCATGAGCCACCCCCTCACGCTGCAGCACATCGGCCGGAACATGTGCCGTGATGCGCTCCCAGTTGGCGCGCGGCACGATCACCACCTGCAGGATGTCCACATTCACCGGCGCCGGACGGTCCTGCATTTCAAAGGGAACCGCCACAACACGCGTTGCAAGCGGCCACTGCGCCGTCATCGGCTCAACCACCATGTCTTCGACGGCCGGCCAGCCCTCAGTTCGGATTGCCATGTCAGATGCCCTCCTGGTTGTCGCGAAGGCGCAGCAGTCGCTCCAGCTCTGCAATGCCAAGCGCCAAGCCACGAACGACGTTCTGGATGCGGATCTCAACGTCGTCTTCCGGGTCGTCCTCCAGTCGACTGAGACCTTCCCAGGCGCTGGGGTTGAATGCGCTGCCGGCGACCAACTGCTGGAGGGGTGCGATCTCCATCGCACCGTTCGCATCGACACTCACAACGTCCTGGTTCATCCACGACGGAAGCAGGTAGAACGCTGCAGCCGCTGCGAGTTCCTCCTGTGCATGCTCGTCGTCGTGTTCGGCGGAATAGCCCTTCACATCGATTTGCCGGTGACGTTCATCAGCGACAAGACCGAGTGCGGTTTGGAGCGAGGCGGTCAGATCCGTGCGCATCTCACACCCCCCGTACGACGTCAGCGGTGACGGTCGGCACGCCCAGGTCAGCGGCGCGGTTCATCGCAGCGGTCAGTGCGTTCTGGACCGCCAGCGGGTACAGCAGCGACCCGGCGCCGCGCGAAGGAACCAGCTTGGTGCGCAGTGCATCGATGGCACCTTGGTCCACCACCTTGTCCAGCGGCACCTGGGCGCGCTTGAAGCGGTGTGCCAGGTAGGCGCCCAGCTCGTTGTCCAGCGGCGGCAGCGTGATGATCTCGATGCGCTGTACTACTTCGCGTACCTCCGGGTTGTGCTCGGAGAGCTTCACGCCCAGCTCGGGCTGACCGATCAGGATCACCGACAGCAGCGGGCGCAGGCCATCCTTCAGCTCGCGGAAGCGCTTGAGGTGCTTCAGCGTCGGCAGCGGCAGGCTGTGTGCCTCCTCGATCACCAGCACGTGGCTGTGGCCGGCGCGAGCACTGTCACGCAGCGATTCGTGCAGCTGGCGGAAGCGGGCCTCGGGGCTGCTCTTCGGTTTAGCCAGCGGCGCGACGGAGGCCATGATCGCCTCAGCGATGTGGTGGCTGCGGAGGGTCTTACCCACCGCATCGCTGCCCTCGCTGGCCAGCACGTAGGGCTGGATCACAATGACGGCCTGTTCCTCGCGCTGGATGCGATCGACCAGGTCTTCGCGCAGCGTGCTCTTGCCAGCGCCGCTCTCGCCAATCACCGCAGCAAAGCCGCCGTGGCGGGCCACCTGGTACATGCTCTCGCGGACATAGCGGATATCCGGCGACAGGAACACCTCGTCGGCACTGGCCGGATCGGCGAAGGGATTGCTGGTGAGGCCGAAGTGACGCTTGGCCTGTGGAGTCAAAGCCTGAAAACGCAGTAGCATGGGATCTTCCTCGTCGTGAATGTCGTTGTCGTTATCGGTGTCTTGCGGTGGGGAAACCGGGGCTGGCGTGACCCCGCACGTCAGCCCCTCCTTTTCATGCCAGCGGGCGTCGGTCACGCCGTGCTGGGTCAGGCAGGAGCTGATGGCAGCGCGCACCGCTGCCGGATCGCAGCTGGTGGGCAGCTGGCCGTGGTTGATCAAGGCATTGAGGGCCGGACGGCTCAGGCCTGCAGCGCTGGCCAGGTCTCCCTGCTTAATGCCGGCCTCGGTGAGCAGGCGCTTCAGACGCAACGTCATCGGCGAGCCCTCCGCCCCTGCAAGGCGGCCTTCGCAGCTGCATAGGTGTTGAAGCCGGCCTTTCGCGCAGCGATCTCCAGCGCCTGGCAGTAACCGAATCCGTCGCGCTCCTGGATCAGGCGTGCGTCTTTCTTGATGCTGTCGAGCGAAGCCATCACGCTGCACCTCCTTCCACCAAGCGCAGGCCACCACGCTCCGGCGTTGCCAGGGTCTGCGCCCAGGATTCGACCTGATCCACAGGCAGGCCTTCCGGCCAGCGCTGGGCGGTGCGGGCATAGTGATCCGCCGTCCAGGCCGAACCCGCCGCCTCCAGTAGAGGCTTCAGGCGCATGGCCGCTTCCACGTGGTTGAGGGGCGGCAGTTCCGCGCGGATGGGCGTGACCGAATCAACCGTGAAGCGAGGGGCCTCGACCACATCGGGGACCGCAACGTCCACCCGATGCCCGCGCCGCGGCAGGTGTTGAATCTCAGGTGCCTGCTGCACCGATTTGTAGGGATCGATTCGGCCACCGAACGGCATTGCCTTGGCCTTGCGCTGCGCCTTGGCCTGCTCGTCGGTCTCGGCATCCATCGCCAAGCGCTCGACCCGCTTGCGGTTCGTGTCCGCCGGAGTATCGGCATGCGCGCGGTATGTGCCGACAGCCACTGCACCGGTGAACCCGTATGCGTCCGCCTCCAGCGGCTCCATCGTGTACCAGGTGTCGCGGCCAGCATCGTCGGTAAACAGTGCCTGTGCACCGAATTCGCTGCCGAAGGCATTGCGGGCAACGGTCAGCTTCTGGCCCACAATCACGCCCGGCACGCCGGACACATCAAAGGTCTTGCCCAGGAAGCTGATACGCAGCAGTGGGTTGACCTTGCGCAGTTCCGGGGCGCGGGTCGCCAGCTTCATGCAGTCCTCCGCCGCCGGCACCAGGCGCAGCTGATCAGGCTTGATCGTCATCCACGCCTGGTAACGCGAGGACTTGTGCCGGGTGTGCTGAGCGGTGGCATTGAAGTTGCGCATCCAGCGCCACGCCGATGCATTGAGCTGCTCAAGGCTCTGCACGTTGTCGAAGCGAAGGCGGTGCTCGAACTTGCGTTCGATCAGGTCGTTGGTCTTTTCGACCTGGCCCTTCGCCCACGGCTGGCCTGGCTGATTGATCCAGATCCGGATGCCCAGGGCGGCGCACAGGTTCTTGAACATCGCGCCCGTATTGGCGCTGCCAGGGTCCACCATCACCATCGTCGGTGCACCGCAGAACGGATCAGCCGCACCGCGGTACTGCATGGCATTGATGAAGGTGCGGCACAGGTTCTCGCCGCTCTCGGCGCCCAGCACGTACTCCACGTAGAAGGCGCCGGTGGTGTGATCGGTGAACACGTAGCGCCAGACACGCTCGTTCTCCACGCGAGCCAGGTTCTTGGGCTTGTTCTTGTAGAACTCGCTTGCCGGCATCGCATGCAGGCCGTCCTGCCGCTTGAGGTAATACAGCACGCACAGGCTTGGATCGGCCTGCCACACCTGGTTGGGGTGTTCACTGGCCAGCTGCACCTTCGGTGCAGGTGCCGACAGCTGATCAGGGTGCAGGCGGTTGGTACGCAAGGCTTTGGCTGCCGAGCTTTCGCTGAGCAGTCGGATCTCGCCGGTACCGGCATCCACAGTCTCGCCGCGAACCATGCCATTGGCGCGCAGCATGTCGATGGCCTCGCCGATGCTGGCAAGGCGCTTGCCAGTGCCGCGACGCGACTCCAGCAATACAGCGGAAATCAGTTCCAGTTCCTGCTGGGTCCAGTCGGAGTTGCCCCGATCGCTGCGGCGCTTGCGGGGCTTCAGTGAACAGGTCACCTTCGAGACCTGTCGGTACAGTGTCTGTACGCTGCAGCCCCATTCGGCGGCGTATCGCTCGGCAATGGCGCGCTTCTGGCCGTGCCCGGCGCAGAGCAGGTCGGCAGCGGCCTGCTCGATCAAGCTGGCGCTGAGGGCCATATCAGCCCTCCCGCTTCCAGTCGGCCAGGCGGCGGTCATGGATCACCGTGACGCCCACCTCCTGGTGGTCGCGGACAAGGCGCAGGTCGTTGATCAGGCTGGCGATGATCCCGGCCACCTGTTCGTCAACGTTGAGGTCGTGCTGCTCGGCGTGCTGCATGAGCGTGATCGCTGCGCCGCTGAAGCCGGCTTCTTCGCTGCCACTGGCGATGGCGATGCGCACTTGGGCGGCCGCCTGCTCCAGCTGGGTCAGCAGCTCCTGCGACTGCTCGTCCGGCGTGGCCTTCTTCCACTTCTTCTGAGCTTTTGCCGTCTTCTCCTCCGCCTTGTTGAGATCGTCGCTCAACTTGGTGATGCGCTGGTCTTTCGCGTCAAGATCGGCGCGGGCGTCGCGAATGGCGGCGCGGAGTTCGTGGAGCGACATGTGTTCCACGCCATCCAGAGTCAGGCCGTTGGTTTCGCCCTCCGTTGCTAGTTCGGTGAACTGGTCCTCCGGCAGGGAGAGCAGTTCGATCAGGTGGGTTTGGTTCCTTGCGGCTCCAATCAAAAGTTGCGGATCCGCAACTTTTGACAGTGCTGAGATGCGACGAGCGGCCTCCATCATCCGGAGCGCCTGATACTTGCTGATGCTCAGCCGCTCCAGCATCTGCTGCCACTCACCATGTGCTGCGCATTCGCGGGCCACCACCAGATAGCGGCCAGCGCGCAGGAAGGCTTCGCAGCCTCGGCGCAGTTCGCCGCGAATGGCGTTCTCATAGTGGTCCGGGTGCCACGGCAGACCGTCACCGAACTGATCCACCACCTCGCTCTGGTGCTCACCGAGGGTGACCAGCTCCTGGCTGCGCTCGGCTAGCTTGTCCGAGTCCAGATCCTGGACAACCGGCTCGGCCTGGGCGAGCGGCTTGGCGCCGCGCTTATTGGGTTGCTTCTCTGCCATTTCGATCCTCGTCATCAGTTGGGGCTACGGCTGTAGCGGTTCTTGAAGTCGTCCAGTTGCCGCTCTTCACGAGCCACCTCGGCTTGATGGGCCAGGGCGATCTGGACAATTCGGGGGGACAGGCGCCAGTTGTCCTGATCGAAGGGGGAGCGTTCGACCAGGCCGTCTTCGGCCAGGCGCTGCAGGTTGCGCAGCGTGGTGCTGGGGGATTCGCCGATGCCGTCGGCGATCGGTTTCAGGCGCAGGCCGGTGCGGCTGTGCCCGGCCAGGGCGAACAGTAGGCGGGCGAAGATGCTTTGCTCACTCATGCCGCAGCGTCCTGCTGGCGGCGCGCCAACTCCTTCAGGATCCGGACGGCGCGGCGGTCAGCTGCGTCGACGGCGCCAGCCAGCGGCAGGGTGTTGGCCAGAGGCGCGTCCGACTCGACGGCCCGCTGCCAGTTGTTCACGGCGGTGGCGTACTGGTCGCGGGCTGAGGTGAGCAGCAGCTCCAGTTCGCGGGTCGGAATCTCGTCCAAGCCGCTCATCGCTGACCATCCTTTGGGCCGGCCTTCATGCCCAATGCGATCGCAGCCAAGTGGGCTTCGCCGAAGTTGCCCTTTCGTTTGCCTCGAAGGAGGTCGACAACGGTGTGGCGGTTGAAGCCATGCGAGCGGCTCCATTCAGAAATGGAAATTCCGCTGGCAAGCAAATGTCTCCGGACCTCTGATCCAGTTTTCAGGCTCATTGCAGTACCCTGTGGTCAATTGTGGCTACCTAGGGCACATCGTGGAGACATTTATGACCCTTGTCAATGGGTTCTGGAGACATTTTTGACTATCGGCGAAAGGCTTCGTGAGCAACGGCTCGCGCTGGGGTACTCGCAGACTGACTTTGCGGCGCTCGTCGGGGCGTCTAAAAAGACGCAAGGTCGCTGGGAGCTGGGAGAGTCGTCTCCGGGTGCGGAAGCGTTGGCCGGATGGGCGGAAGTGGGACTTGACCCGCTGTACGTGCTGGTTGGTCGCCGAAGCGTTTCTCAGGCCGGCATGAAAGAAGAGGACTTGGAGCAATTCAACTTGCTGGTTAGCCTTTTCTGGTCGTCTTCTGACGATAGCCGGCGGGAGGTTCTGAACATCCTTTCGGCACTTCATCAGCGGGATGTTCGAAACGACACTGCACGAGGTGTGCGCAGAAGGCGCACTCCAGCGTCTGACTAAGGAGAGTGGAATGCCTGCATTGAAGAAGAAGCTGGTGCTCGGTTTTTGCTTGGCGATCGCGGCGTATGCGCATGCCAGCGAAGGCGCGCGCGAGGCTACTCAGAAAGAGCTTGCGGCGATTAAGGCTGGACTTGAAACTCAGCTTAAGGATGCCTCTAGTGCGCGATTCAGTAATGTCCGGGTCGATGGGGAAGGTTCATTCTGTGGCTTGGTGAATTCCAAAAACGGCTTCGGTGCGTATGGTGGTTACACCCCAGTGACTGGATTGCTATTCGATATGAATGGAAAGTTGACTGCTCACGTAATGGGCCTCGACTCTCCGGAGGCGGTCCAACTGGTATGTGAAGACAAGGGGCTAAGCCTCCCGCCGATTTGACTTCCCAGATGTAGCGCGTCGATGTCCTGGGCACTGGCCTTTCAAAGTCCCAATTGCCTCTCGACGCTCATAAGAGTCACTCTTCGACGCGCGCCGCAGTGGCTCATGCGGACCGCGGTCCCAAGACCCTGGCTCAATAGAAGCTGAAACTCTGCCCATCGGTTTGGTGTGCGCATGGCGCACCTGGCCGGCGGGCATCCTCGTCTGCCCGTCGGCCATCTTTCCTTGGAGATGGCGCATGGCAGCAGAGCAACCCGGTAACAAGGCACTGCCCATCGCGGGCGGAATGCTGGCAACCATGCTGGCGTTGCTGCTCGGGTTGGTGCAGCCCTTCGAGGGCTACTCGGCCCAGCCCTATCGTGATGTCGTCGGCAAGCTGACGGTCTGCTACGGCCATACGGCCAAGGTAGAACAGCGCACCTACACCCGCGCCGAATGCGAGCGTTTGCTCCAGTCGGACCTCGGCGTCGCCTGGAACACCGTGCAGAGTTGCATCAAGGTGCCGATGACGGACTACCAGGCGGCCGCCCTGACGTCGTTCGCCTTCAACGTCGGTCCGGGTGGTGCTGGCGTCAAGGACGGCCTGTGCACGCTGCGCAACGGTCAGCAGCCGCGGATCCGTGTCTACGCCAACCAAGGCCGCTGGGACCTTGCCTGTGCCCAGCTGAGCAACTGGGCCAATGCTGGCGGCAAGCCCTACAAAGGCCTGGAGCGCCGCCGCACCGCCGAGCGGGCAATGTGCGAGGGCCGGTACTGATGGTCCGCACCCTGACCGCAACGGTCGCCCTGCTGCTGGTGCTCCTGCTGGTCGCCATTGCCGCAGCACTTCTCTATCGCGGCAATGCCCTGGATGCGCAGGCCCGTGATACCAGGGCGCAGCAGCGCGTGACCACGCTTCAATTGCAGCTGGAAAGCGAGCGCAGTGCTCGCGACACCGAGCATACCCAGGCCAGGGAAATGGCCCAGATCGGAGACGAACATGAAGATGATCGGGAGGCGTCCGCGTCCATCCCTGCTGCTGTTGTGGCTGACCTGCGCGCTGGCAATCTCCAGCTGCGCGACGACCTCGCCACTTGCCACACCGCCCGCCTGTCCCAAGCCGTCTCTGGCGCCGTCGAACGTGATGAGAGCGCCCAACTACGAACAGAGGTTGCGGGGGATCTTGTTCAAGTCGGGCGCGACGCCAACAACCACGTCCAGGCCTGCCAACGCGTCATCGGCGTCCTCACCGGACAGCACGCCCCCGCCGAGGTCTCCCCATGATCGTTGAAGTACAGCCGCTGTACCTGGTGTGGTTTGCCGGCATCGGTATCACGCTGCTCGGCGGTCTGATCGCCGGCGGCCGCTGGCTGGTCAACCAGCTGCAACAACGCACCGATCAGCAGTTGGCGATCCTGATCAACGACAGCAAGCGATGGCGCGAGGTTGAGAACCACCTCACCGACTTCCGCCTGGAAGTGGTCAAGGACTACGTCCGCCGCGAGGACTATGCCCGCGGGCAGAGCGTCATCGAGGCCAAGATTGATGCGGTGGCGTCGAAGATCACGAATATGCAAAGCAAGGGGAACACGCCGTGAGTCACGGAAATCAGGGCCCAGATCTGGGCAAGTTGCGCCGGGAGCAGCTGCGCTGGCTGATGCTGCTGGTGCTGGATCGCTCTCGCCCCTATCCGATCGGTGAGGCCGTCCTGACCGGCGCCGCCCAAGACATGTATCCGGATTCCACCGCGCTGGAGGTGCGCCGGGAGCTGGACTACCTGGACACCCGTCGCCTGATCGAGATCACCAAATCTCCTTCCGGGCCGTGGTCGGCGGAGCTGACCCGCCACGGGGTGGACATTGTCGAGTACAGCATCGACTGCGGACCGGGCATCGCCCGCCCGCCGAAGTACTGGTGATCCCATGCCTCCTGTGAGCAAGATCGACCTGCTGCCCGTCGAAGTGCGCGACGAGCTGGATCGGCGCCTGGTCGCCAATGCCTTCGGCGGCAGCATCTCGCTGTCCGAATGGCTGGGCGAGCAGGGTTACGAGATCAGCAAGACCACCGTCAACGAACGCGCCAAGCGGCTGAAGCGCCGCCTGGCTTCGATCAGTGCCAGCACCGAGGCGATGAAGCTGGTGGCCGAGCAGGCGCCGGACAATGCCGCCGAGCGCGGCAGCGCGCTGATGGGCCTGCTGCAGACCGACCTGTTCGAAGCGCTGCTGCAGTTTCAGGAAGCGGCCGATCAGGACGATGAGAGCATTTCCCCCGCCGATCGCATTGCGCTGTATAGCAAGGCGGCCAAGGCCATTGCCGAGCTGACCCGCTCTTCCATCGTGCGCGAGAAGTTTGCCGGCGAGATCCGCCAGAAGGCGCTGGTCGACGCGGCCAGCCGGGTCGAGGAAGCTGCACGGGCCAAGGGCCTGGACGCCGAGGGCGTGGAGTTCTGGCGCAACAAGGTGCTGCATGGAGTCGGCTAAGTGAGTGCACTGGGTCCCCTGCCGGATACCGAGCGCGTCCTGGACTGGGATGAGCTGCCTGAGAGCGTGCGCTCGATCTCGGCCAACTTCGACCCAAGCAAGGCCGGCGTGCTGATGGCCCATCAGTCGGAATGGATCCGGATGCAGGAAGGGCTGGATATCGCGGTCTGCGAAAAGGGCCGCCGTACTGGCATCACCTTCGCCCAGGCGCTGAGCGACACCATCACCGCCGCTTCTGCCAAGGACGCCGGCGGCGACAACGTGTGGTACATGGCCGACACCAAGGAAAAGGGCCTGGAGTTCATTGGCTACGTGGCCAAGTTCGCGCCGATCATTGCCCAGGGCCAAGCCTCACGCATCGAGCAGCACATCTTCCAGGACCAGCAGCCGGACGGCACCAGCCGGCAGATCCAGGCGTTTCGCGTTCGCTTCGCCAGCGGGTTCCGTATCACGGCACTGTCCTCTCGCCCGGAGAACATCCACGGCCTGCAGGGCGTGGTCGACCTGGACGAAGCGGCGCTGCACAAGGACGTGGCCAAGGTGCTCGAGTCGGCCACTGCGCTGCTGATCTGGGGTGGTCGGATCCGTGTGTGGTCCACCCACCGCGGCAAGAAGAACCCGTTCAACCAGCTGGTGCAAGACGTCCAGGCCGGCCGCTACGGCAAGAAGGCCGGGGTCATTCGCATCAGCTTCGATGATGCTGTGTCCAACGGGCTGTATGAGCGGGTCTGCGCCATGCGTGGCAAGGTGGCCACCGCCGAGGGCAAGAAGGAGTGGTACACCGCCATCCGCTCGGCCTATGGTCCGCGCAAGGCCGCCATGCGTGAGGAGCTGGACGTCATCCCGCGCGACGGAGATGGCTCGGCCATTCCCTCAGTCTGGATCGACCGGGCCATGCCCGAGGTCCGGCCCGTGCTGCGCCTGGTCTTCGATGATGACTTCCCCAAGCGCTCTGAGAAGGAGCGCGAGATCTGGTGCGCGGTCTGGATCGCCACCACATTGCTGCCGGTGCTGCGTGCTGCGGTGGCCGGGTTCACTGGCCGCTGGGCGATCGGCATGGACTTCGCGCGCCACCGCCACTTCTCGGTAATCAAGCCGGCCAAGGTCAGTCAGGATCTGCGCCGGGACGTGCCGTTCCTGATAGAGATGGCCAACGCGCCCACCCGCCAGCAGGAGCAGATCCTGTGGGCGCTGCTGGACGCGCTGAAGGAAGGATTCCCTGGGCGCTGGTCGTTCGCCGGCGACGCCACAGGCCCGGGCCAGACCTTGATGGAATACACCGGCGACCGCTACGGCCGGGCCGAGCTCGATGCGGAGACGGGGCGCTACAGCGGCGGCCCGATCCATGAGGTCACCCTGTCGCGGCCGTGGTACGCCGAATGGATGCCCAAGTACATCGCGTTGTTCGAAGACGGCTTCATCAGCCTTCCCAGGGACGCGTCCCTGGAAGACGACCACCGCGCGGTGGAGTACGTCGACGGTATCCCGATGGTGCCGCGTCTGGAGCGCAAGGACCTGCAGGATCCGGAGCTGGTGCGCCACGGCGACGGCGCGATCGCCGGCGTGCTGATGCAGTTTGCCGCGCTCAACCACGTCAGCTCGGTGCCCATTGAGTTCCAGGCGGCCGGTGCGCGCGCCTACATCGGCGACGGCCGAGCCGACGGCGTGGCCACCGTCGTGACCGATGATGCCTTCGGCACCGTCAGCGGCGGCAATGATTTTGGAGGATTCGTATGACCATCGCCCGCCCAGAGATCGGCCGCGAGATTGCCACCACCGCCGATGGCATCGACATTACCCGTGGCTACACCGGGCCGCTGCTGCTGCCCTTCGATAGCGTGCTGCGCAATCGGGGCGGCTATGACCTGCAGATCTACGAGCAGGTGCTGTCCGATCCAGAGGTGAAAACCACCTTCGGCTCGCGCCAGGATTCGGTGGTGGCATGCGAATGGCAGGTGGAGCCCGGTGGCGAGAAGCGCATCGACCGCCAGGCGGCAGAGTATCTGCAGGAGCAGCTGCACGGGATCGGCTGGGACAACGTCACCCGCAAGATGCTGTTTGGCGTGTTCTACGGCTATGGCGTGGCCGAGATCCTGTACAAGGTCGACGGCACCCGCATCGGCCTGGAGGCGATCAAGGTCCGCAATCGCCGACGCTTCCGCTACGGCAAGGAAGGCGATCTGCGCCTGCTCACCCAGACGCAGATGACGGAGGGCGTCCCGGCACTCGCACCGTACTTCTGGAACTTCTGCTCCGGTGCCGACCATGACGATGAGCCCTACGGCCTGGGCCTGGCGCACTGGCTGTACTGGCCGGTGCTGTTCAAGCGCAACGGGCTGAAGTTCTGGCTGATCTTCTTGGAGAAGTTCGGCATGCCCACTGCGGTGGGCAAGTACGACAGTGAGGCGACCGATCCGGAGAAGGCCAAGCTGCTGCAGGCCACCCGCGCGATCCAGACCGACAGCGGCATCATCATGCCCAAGGGCATGGAGCTGGCGCTGCTGGAGGTCGGGCGCAGTGGCACGGCCGACTACAAGGCCCTGCAGGACTACATGGATGCCACGATCCAGAAGGTCGTGCTGGGCCAGACTGCCAGCACCCAAGGCACACCCGGCAAGCTGGGCAACGACCAGCTGCAGCGGGAAGTGCGCCGCGACATCATCACCTCCGATGCCGACCTGGTGTGCGAGTCCTTCAACAAGGGGCCGGCGCGCTGGCTCACCGAATGGAACTTCCCCGGCGCGGCCATCCCACGGGTCTACCGCGTCACGGAAGAGCCGGAGGATCTGGACGCCACCGCCAGCCGTGACAAGAAGATCCTCGACCTGGGCTACAAGCCCAAGCAGGTCTACATGGACCAGACCTATGGGGACAACTACGAGCCGGTCCAGGCGCAGCAGGAGCCGCCTGCGGGGCCGACGGCGATCGATGGCGCCCAGTTCGCCGATGCTGGCGGTGCGGTGGTCAGCTTGCTGCGCCGACACTATCCGGCGGCCTTTGCCGACAGCACCCCAAAGGCGCCTGATCCTGCCGTCGGCCTGGGCCGGCAGCTTGATCGGCAGCTATCGCCCATTGGCAGTGGCTGGGTGGAGCAGATCCGCCAGCTGGTCGATGAGGTCGATTCGATGGAGGAGCTGCGCGACCGGCTGTTCGAGCTGCATCCGAACATGACCCTGGACGACTACGCCTCGGTGATGGCGGATGCGATGACGGCAGCGACGCTGGCCGGCCGTACCGACGTCCAGGGCGCGGGAGACTGATCAATGGCCGGCGTTGCCTACGCTCAACTGCCGTTCCAGGAGCAGATCGAGTTCTTCCGCCGCAAGAAGAACGTGCTCACCGAGAGCTACCTGGACGTATGGGAGGCCGAGCACGACACCAGCTTCATGGTGGCTGGCGCCAACCGTGATGCACTGTTGGCCGACTTCCGGCAGTCCATCGACCGTGTCATCGCCGAAGGCCGCACGCTGGAGCAGTTCCGCGAAGACTTCGATCGGATCGTGGCCACGCATGGCTGGGACTACAAGGGCGGTCGGAACTGGCGCTCGCGGGTGATCTACGAGACCAACCTGCGCCAGAGCTACAACGCCGGGCGCTGGGCCCAGCTGCAGCAGCTGATCAAGGTGCGGCCATTCTGGCGTTACAACCACAACGATGCCGTCGAGCACCCTCGGCCGCTGCACGTGTCCTGGAATGGCCTGGTGCTGCGCCATGACGATCCGTGGTGGCGCTACCACTATCCGGCCAACGGCTGGGGCTGCCAGTGCTATGTCGATGCGCTCAATGAGCGCGATCTGCGCCGCTTGGGCAAGGACAGTCCTGACACGGCCCCCGAGATCGTGATGCAGTCAGTGACCATCGGGCAGCGCAGTCCCGGTGGGCCGCGCACGGTGCTGACGCCGGCAGGCGTCGATCCTGGCTTCGGCTACGCGCCAGGTGCTACGGCCGATCACTGGCCCAGTGCCCGTGGTGGTCCGGCAACACCGCCATCGCTGACCGGGCAGCTGATCTCCGCTTTGCAGAATGCACTGGAGACGGGCGCGCGGCTGCCAGCGGCGCCCGCTGCGGCCAGTGCCGCCCAGGCCTTGGCGCGGCCGCGCGCCCGGGACGCCCTGCAGGCCGGCTACGCCAGCTGGCTGGCCAGCATTGACGCTGATGCCGCGCACGCTGCTCGCTACCTGGCCGGCGCACTGTCTCCCGGGCTGGTGTCGCAGCTGCAGCGCGCTGCCGTTCGGCCAGCGACGGCGGCCTTCGCGGTGTTGGCCGAGCAACTTCCCATCACGCGACCTGGCGCGGTGGCCATCGCCGCGGCCGAGCTACCGATTCGCCTGCTCGATGCAGTGGCCATCCTTCTGGACGTGGCCGCAGGCCACCTGCGGTATGTCCTTGCGGTGGGGCGCCCGGCCTTCATGGTGGTCGACGTGGCCATCTCCGAAACGGGCGTCAGCACCATCCAGCCCCAGCTGCAGATGCTGATGCCTTCTGATCTCAAGCGCAGCGTCGCCGATGGCACGCTGCAGCTGCTGCAGGGAGCACTCTGATGGCGCAGCTCGAAGTCACCCTGGATTCGGCAACACCTGCGCTGGCTGATGCGCTGCGCCAGCTGGAGGGCGAAGCACGGCAACTGATCCTGAGAGACTGGGGCGAGTACCTGCTGAGGTCGACACGCGAGCGAGCCAAGAAGGAGCGTGATCCGACCGGACAGCGATGGCGTGCACTGGAGCCAAGCTACAAACGCTGGAAACAGAAGAAGCGCCCCGGCGTCCCGATTCTGAAGTTTGATTTCCACATGCTCGGCGACATGGCATCGTGGCAAACGGATGGGAATGAGGCCGTCTTGGTCGGAACCAATGCGCCTTACGGCGCTATCCATCAGTTCGGCGGCACCATCCGTCACGCGGCGCGCCCGGCCAAGATCCACCTGAAGACTGGCAAAGGCGGTAGCCGGTTCGTCAAAGCCAATCGCAAGAATGCGCGCTACAAACGCTCGATCACGATGCCCGCATATACGAACACCATCGCTGCTCGCCCTTGGCTTGGCGTCAGTCGCGAGGATGAGAAAGAGCTGCTGGATATCGCTCAAGATCACATGAGCGGCGCCTTCGAGTGATCGTCGCGTGGGAGGCGCTCTGCGCGCTTCAGCATGCCACGCGCCACACTCGGACCTGCCCCAGCCCTGATTGGTGTCTGACACGCCTTTGCGGCGCGCGTCGATGCGCTCTTGTGTGCAGGCTGAGCACCGCATGCGCAATGCACATCAGCGCGGCAAGTTTCATGCGGACCGCGGTCCCAGTACATGAGACGACTCTGCGGGAAAACTGGCGGCATGAACCAGCCCGCCGCCACCCTGCAGATATTCAAAGCCGGCACGCATGTTGCCGAAGACGGCCGCACGCTGACCTTTAGCGAAGCGGATGTTCAGCAGATCGCCGACAGCTACGACCCGGCGCTGCATGAAGCGCCCATCGTGGTGGGCCATCCCAAGACCGACGATCCGGCCTATGGCTGGGGTAAAGCACTTCAGGCCAAGGATGGCCTCCTGTTGGCTGAACCGCATCAGGTCGATCCTGCCTTCGCGGAGCTGGCCAACAACGGCCGCTTCAAGAAGATCAGCGCCTCCATCTTCATGCCCGATTCGCCGGGCAACCCGACGCCGGGCAAGTACTACCTGCGCCACATTGGCTTCCTTGGCGCACAGCCGCCGGCCGTGAAGGGGCTCAAGTCGGCCTCGTTCGCCGACGGCGATGACGCCGCCTGCTTCGCCATGTCGTTGGCCCCGTTGGGCTGGACGCTGACGGATCTGTTCCGTCGCTTCCGCGACTGGCTGATCGATACCCAGGGCCTGGAGACGGCTGACCAGGTCATTCCGGACTGGCAGATCCGCGGCATCGAGAGCAGCACACGCGATGACGAAAACTCGCGCACGTCGGCCCTCTTCGCATCGCCATTGCTCACCCAGTTCCCGCGCAGCGCCCTCGATGGACCTGCGCCCGTCCAGGCACCGCCTCCCACTCGTGAACAGGTCAAATCGGAGATCGACCCCATGTCCCAGCAGAACAACGTCGAGCACGCACAGCGCCAGCAGCAGCTCGACCAGCAGGCTTCCACCCTGGACGCTCGCGAGAAGGCCCTCGCCGCCCGTGAACAGGCCGCGCGACGCGAAGAAGCAGTGGCGTTCGCCGAAGGCCTGGTGAAGGAAGGCAAGCTGCTGCCGCGCCAGCAGCCGGCCGTGGTGGAACTGCTGTTGGCTCAGCCCAATGGCAAGGATCCGCTGAACTTCGCCGAGGGTGAAACGACGGTGTCCAAGCCGGCCGAATCGGTGCTGCGCGAGCTGCTGACCAGCCTGCCCAAGGCCGTGGACTTCAGTGAGAAGTCTGGTGGTGAAGGTGTGGAGCCAGGCGCGGCCAACTTCGCTGCACCGGCTGGCACCCAGGTCGACCCGGCACGGCTTGCGCTGCACAACAAGGCGCTGGACTACCAGCGTACCCACGCGGGGGTGGACTACCTCACGGCGGTCAAAGCGGTCTCCTGACCTGTATCCAAACGCAGCTTCTCAACTCATTCCTCGCGCTGGAGCGCAGAACCATGACTCAGAAAATCTCGCTGCTCACCCTGGCTGTCATCGCAGCAGTCGCCTTGGAAGCCGAGCGCGTCGTCGGTCGTGACGGACAGTACGCCACCGCCGGCGGCAACGCCTTCGGTGTGACCAACACCAGTGGACTGGTGGGCGACCGGGTGCCCGTTGATGTGGTGGGCACCAGCATCGCCACTGCCGGCGGAGCGTTTGACGACGGTGCCTACCTGCAGGTGGGATCTGCTGGAAAACTCATTGCTCGCACTGCCGGCGTTGCCGTTGCTCAGGCTCTGCAGCCTGCCACGGCAGATGGTGACCGCGTCGAAGTGCTCCTGATCCCCAACGCGCCAGCGACCACCGGCTGATCTCAGCCGCAACTGCCGCCGCCCATCGTTCTCACCATCTCGCAGAGAGACCTTCCATGTCCCAGCAGACTCTCCGTCAGGCTCGCATCATCGATCCGATCCTGACCACCCATGCACTCGGCTACGTCCGCCCCGGCAACGTCGGCCAGTTCCTCTTCCCGCGCGTCGACGTGGCCACCTTTGGCGGTCAGATCCTGACGTTCGGAAAGGAAGGCTTCCGTCGCTACAACACCAAGCGCGCGCCGGGCGAAGCCACCAAGCGCGTCCAGTTCGGCTACCAGGGCAAGCCTTACGCCATCATCCCTGCAGCGCTGGAGGCGGTGGTTCCGGATGAAACCGCCAATGAGGCGGCCAACGGCCCCGGCCTGGACGCTTCGCAGGACGCGGTGGATATCGTCCTGGACATCATGGAGCTGGAACACGAGTGTGAGTGCGCTGACGTGGCGCGCAACGCGGACAACTACGACAACGAACACAAGGTCGCTCTGGTGGGCGTCAATCGTTGGCGCGGTGCCTCCGGTGATCCGACTGCTGATATTGGCGTCGGCAAGGAAGCCATTCGTTCCAGCATTGGTATGCGGCCGAACACCGCGATTCTGTCAGCGGCTGCATTTGAAGCGGCCAAGGCCAATCCGAAGATCCAGGACTACCTCAAGCATCGCGGCTTCAATGCGCTGACTACCCAAATCCTGGCGTCGATGTGGGAAATCCCGAACATCTACATTGGTGAGGCGGTGGTGGCTACCGGCCAGGATGATGACCTGGGCGATGTGTGGGGTCAGGACGTGATCCTGGCGTTCGTGGCCCCGCCGAGCGGCGGCAACCGCCGCAACCGCGCGCGACCGAGCTATGGCTACACCTACAGCATGGCGGGCGAGCCCAATGTGCGTCAGGCCTATCGCGAAGAGAACCGCCAGTCCTGGATTCACCCGGTCAACAACAACCGCACTCCGGTGCTCAGCGGCATGGTCGCGGGCTACCTGATCCAGAACGCAGGCGCGCCCGCAGCGTGATGAAGGGAGCCGGCGAAGGATCGCCGGCGTAGCTCCCGCTAACCCGTACAACCCAGCGAGCGGCAGCATCAGGCGAACGCGGGACCTGGCCGTGCGAAGCACAGCAAAACCATGCGTGACAGCCGGAGAGCACGGCACCACACCTATTCGGAGATCTCGTCGTGGCCAAGCCCCGCACCGCACCGCCCAGCGCACCCAAGACCGTCCAGGACGACAAGCCGGCCGATGCGCCGGCGGTCACGGAAGAGAAGGCGGCCGACGCGTCGCCGGCAAAGGACGGTTCGGTGCCGGAGGAAGGCCGCGGCGAACCAGAGTCCGCCTCGTCGGCCGTCTCCGCAGCCAATGGAGCCGCAGTGGACCAGGCCCAGGGCGGTCAGGCAGCGGCTGATCAGGACGTCGGCAACGGAGCGGAAGCGTCTGCGCCTGATGCTGCGTCTCTCGATGCTGCTGCATCTGCTACCGCCACAGCTGGTGACGATGATGCGCTGAGCACCTGGTGCTTCGAAGTACTCAGCCCGTTCAAGCACAACGGCGTGGTCATCAAGCCGCCGGCATGGATCGAGATGACCTGGGACGAGGCCGAGGACTACCAGGATGCTGGCGTCCTCGGTGACGAACCGGCCACCCCGGAAGAGCTGGAGTAACTGGCGGCCATGTCGTATTGCACGCTCGCCCTTCTGTCGGCGGCCAAGCTCGCCCAGGAACTGGCGCAGGTGGCCACGCCAGAGCGCCATTCGATCGTGGACGATGCACTGATGGATGCCACGCTGCTCGGCAGCGATCGCAGCGCCTTCGACCCGGCCGACGTGGCGATCGCCGATGAGGCAGCCGCGCACGTGCAGCGTGCTCTGGATGACGCCGATGGCTTGATCAACGGCTACCTGGTAATGCGCAAACCCAAGCCCTATCCGGTGCCGCTGCCGGCGCCGGTACCGGGCATCGTGTCCACTTGGGCGCGATGGATTGCGCGCTACCTACTGCACAAGGATCGGGTCAATACCGAGGAGCGCACCGATCCGGTGGTACGCGACTACAAGGAAGCACTGCGCTTTCTGGAACTGGTACGCGATGGCAAGTTCAGCCTCGGTGTGGATGACCCCCTGCCGGCGCCGAGCGGTGGCGCTCCTGAGGTCTGTGCACCGCCGCGGGAGTTCAGCCACCGCACCCTGCAGGACTACGGCCGGTGAGCACGCAGCCCTTCGACATTGGCCTGGTGCGCGATCGCATCCGTCAGGGCGTCAGCGACAAGGAACTGCGTCAGGTGCAGGGCAGCGCCGACTACGCCGCCGTCCAGGCGCTGCGCGACTTCCCTGCGCCGTGCTGCTACGTGCTGCTGGCCCGCGAGATGCCGTTGGAGACCAAGACCGGCGCTTCGCTTCCCGGCCAGCAGACGCGCCTGGCGCAGTTGGTCGAAGTGAACTTCGCGGTAGTGACCGTGTGCCGCAACTACCGCGAACAGCGCGGCGCCCAGGTGATCGATGAGCTCCGGATCCTGCTGGGCAAGGTTCGCCAACCACTGCTGGGCTGGACGCCGCCCATTGCCGGTGGCCGTGCCTGCCAGCTCATCGAGGGCAACCTGGAGGACTACGACGCCGCTACCGCCCTGTGGGTCGACGTATGGAAGACCCAAGCCCTTCTTCAACCTGAGATCCCGCGATGACCACCCAGAAATACACGATCAAGAAGCCGGGCCTGACGCTGTCGCGCAAGCCCATTGCCGCCGGCGAAACAGTCGAGGTTCCCGCCGACCTTGTGCCCTGGGCAGTCGAACGCGGCTTCATCGACGCCCCCGAGACTGATTCTTCCCCCAACACGTCGCGCAAGGCCAGTGGCCAGCCGACCACTGCCAGCGCCCAGGAGGCGAAGTAAGCCATGTCCGAGACCGAATATTTCTCCCTGCAGGGACGCGTGTACCTGGGCCTGCGCAATCCCGACGGCAGCCGCGCACCAGCGCGCTGGGCGTACGACGCCAGCGTCCTGGAGCTGACCATGTCCAGCACCCGTGAAACCAAGAAGGAGAGCTGGTCGGGTGTGCGCGGTGTGGGCGCTACCATGACCACCGAGCGCAACCTCGGCGTCAATCTGACCCTGGGTCAGCTGAACACCGATCACCTGGCGCTGGCCACCGACGGCACCCGCATGGAGCTGGCTGCCGGCTCAGCGGCCAACGAGGCCATTGGCACGGTCAAGCCGGGTGACGTGGTCGCACTGGAGTATGCGGCGATCAGCGCGCTGGTACTGGAAGGGGGCACCCCGGCCGCGCCGCTGGTGCTGGACACCGACTACACCGTCAACCTGACCACCGGCATCATCACTTTCCTCACGGCCAAGACGGCGGTGGTGGCCAAGACGTACGAGTACGCTGCGCACAGCCTGGTAAAGGTCTTTGAAAGCACCAAGTCCGAGTACTACGTGCTCTTCGACGGCGTCAACAGCGTTGACGGCACCACGATGCGCTTCCGCGGCGAGGTGCACCGCGTCACCTTCCCGGCGTCGGAAACGCTGTCGCTGATCAATGACACCTTCGGTGAGATTGCGCTCACCGGCGAGGCCAAGATCGACCCGGTACGACAGGCCGATCCGCGCTTCGGCCTGTATGCCCGTGCCCTGCTGGTGGATGCAGCCTGATGGCCAAGGTGATCGGCAATGTCGGTCAGCAGTCCTCCGGATCCGGCACTACGGATCCGGGGGCCGTAGCCGGTGAGCTGGACGTGCTGGCCGGACAGCAGCAGGGGCAGCTCGGCGGAAAGACCATCACAGTGCGCGAGTACGGCTTCTTTGAGGCCGCTCGCATCCTGCAGACCGCCGCACCACTGGTTGGGGACCTGCAGCCGCTGTTCGAAGGCGCCGATCCGCCTTCCATGCTGCAGGTGATGGACGCCCTTATGTCCCACCCGGATCTGATCCGGCATCTACTGGCATGCTCGATCGCAGCGCCGCCGGCTGATGCCAAGGACCACGCAGCCGAGGTGCGGGAGCAGGAAGCGTGGCTGGAGACGCTCAACGAAACTGACGGCGAACAGATGCTGCTGTTGTGGTGGCAGGCCAATAGCAGTTTTTTTCTCCGCCGCCTGCTCCGAAACGCCGTCAGTCAAAAGGCACTCCCGTCGGTTACGGACGCGTCTTCACCGACCTGATCAACGCGGGCTACGGCCGCAGCTTTGGCGATATCGGTCGCATGACCAAGCGCCAGATATCCCTCGCCTGGGAGCACGTCCAGGCTCAGCAGCGGCGGGCACGGCGGGAGCGCATTACCGACGCCAACGCTGCGTATGCCGGCGGTAATTCGATGACCACCTTGCTGAAGGATCTGAAATAACAATGGCTTCCTCGCGCAACCTCGAACTGGCGATGCGTATCGCCCTGGACATCGAGCAGGTGCGCCAGGCGCTGCCAGTGGTCCAAAAGGGGCTCGCCTCGGTCAAGGGCGCTGGCCAGGATGCCGGCGCCGGCCTGGGCGACGTCACGAAAGAGGCGAAGAAGGCCGCTGATGCCTTGGATCGGGCCGCCCGCAGCAGCGCCGCCTCGGGCAGCCAAATGGAGGATGCTGGCCAGAAGGCGGCCGCCGGCGCGGCGGGCATGGCCACGGCAGGAGAATCAGCCAAGGCCATGTCGGCGGATGTGGCCACCGCCGCAGATCGCGTCCGAACGTCCGGCGCGGCGGTGCAGAAAACGGTGGCCGATGAGATCCGCCTCATCTCCGAGCTCGATGCACGTCTGGAGCGCGGCGCGGCGAGCATGTCCGACCTGGCCGACACCGAGGCGATGCTTGATCGGGTGATGGCGCGCGGCCTGATCACCACCGAGGACTACAACAGCGCGCTCAAGGCGCTTGATAAGCAGGAAGCAGGCCTGGCTCGGTCGGAGCAACAGCGCCAGCGTGCTGTTGAGGGCGCCCTGGGGCGCTATGACAGTGCATCGGTAAAGCTGCAGAAGCTGGAGCGGGACGAGCAGGAGCTCAAGGCGGCGGTGGATGCCGGCCGGATCAGCCGCGAGCAGTACAACCGCGCTTTGGCCGGCATCAACATCCAGCGCAATGCCGTCAACCTGGCCGAGGCCAACAATCGCGGGCGCGGCCCCGGCGCGATCTCCGCCGGCCAGTACCAGATGGCCATGCGCCAGCTGCCGGCGCAGATCACCGATATCACCACCAGCATCGTCAGCGGCATGCCGATCTGGATGGTGGCCATCCAGCAGGGTGGCCAGCTGAAGGATTCCTTCGGCGGCGTGGTCCCGGCCGCGCGTGCGCTCACCAGTGCGCTCAATCCCGCGGTGGTCGTTCTGGGCGGTGTGGCCGCCGGACTGGGTGTTGTTGGCTTTGCCGCGCTGCAGGGCTACAAGCAGCTGCGAGCCTTCGACGCCGCTGTGATCTCGACCGGCCATTCACTTGGTGTGTCCAGTGGACAGCTCTATGCCCAAGCGAATGCCGTCGGCGCGGTCACTGGCGAATACTCAGATGCAACGGCAGCTGCGCAGCAACTTGCGGCCAGCGGGAAGCTGACGGCCAACACGCTGTCCACTGCAATCAGTGTCGCAGTCAACCTGGCCAAGCTCACAGGTGAGTCGATCGAAGGCACCACCGCAAAGGTGGTGGAGGTGTCCAAGGCCCCATCGGCTACGCTGGCCAAGCTCAATGAGCAGTACCACTTCCTCACCGCAGCGGTGTACGAACAGGTTCGAGCGCTCGAGGACCAGGGCAAGGCGACCGATGCCGCCAAGGCCGCGCTCGAGGCGATTGCCAATGTCAGTGACCAGCGCGTCAAAGAAATGGAGTCGCGGGCGGGCTATCTGGAGCAGGCGTGGGATGCAGTGGCCCGTACGCTCAAGAGGGTCTGGCAAGGGCTGAAGGACATCGGCCGCACCGACTCCGAGGCGATGCTCCGCGCGGAGACCGCGGCGATGCGCGGTACGACCGAGCAGCTGCAGCAGGCGCTGAGGAACGGCAATGCCCCAGCAATCGGCTACTACTACGACCAGCAGATCAAGCAGATCGATCGGCTCCGCAAGGCGCAGGCCGCCTACGATCGTGACGTCAATGCCGCCGAGAGCGCCGGCCAGGCCCAGCGGATCCAGGATGCCGGCGTCGAAGCCGCCAAGGCGATCGCTTCAGGTCTCGAAGAGGGTGCCAGCAAGGCGGAGAAGCTGAAGAAAGCAACCGAAGAGGTTGCCAAGCAGTTCCGCGAGTTGCGCAAGGCCAATCCAGGAAGTGACCTCCTCAAGGGTGTCAGCTTCGGCGACGACGGTAGCGTCAGCGGCGGCGCCTATGACAAGCGGGTTGCCCAGCTGCAGGACAAGTTCAAAGAGCGCACTCGAAAGACCCCGAAGACCGAGAGCCAGAAAGATGAGACCGCGGCACAGCGGGAGCTGGAGCGACTCAAACAGCAGATCGATCTGGTCGGAACCCTGGATGAAACGCGCAAGAAGGCAACCGAGACCGCCCGCATCCAGGCGGCCATTGCCGAGGGCAATTTCCAGAACGCGTCGGCGAAGACCAAGCAGGGGCTGCTGGACGAAGCCAAGAAGCTGGATCTGGTCAAACTCCGGGTCGAAGCCGACCGCAAGATGCTGGACATCCGTGATCGCATTGCGGCCTTGCAAGGACGTGGTCCCGATGCAGAGCTGGCCAAGACCACGCGCGAGCTGACGAAGCTGAAGGAGGAGCTGGAGGCTGCCGGACGGTCTGCTGATGCGGCCGACATTTCCAAACTGATGGATCTAAGCAAGGCCAGCACTGACCTCAAGAATCTGCAGGAGACCTACGACAGGGTAATGGGCGGCATTGCACTGGCCCAGCAGCGGATTCAGGTGGAGCTGCAAGCAGGCCTGATCACTCAGGCGGGTGCGCAGCAGCGTGTGGTCGACCTCTACCGCCAGCAGTCAGGTGCTCTCCAGGCGCTTGTCCCCCAAATGCAGGCCGCCGCAGAGAAACTGAAGGATCCGGCCGCACTGGCAAACGTGGAGCAGATCAAGCTCAAGCTGCAGGAGATGGCGGCCACCACAAACCTGCTCCAACAGTCCATCCGTAACACGCTGGAAGGATCGTTCTCGAACCTGTTCACCTCGCTGATCATGCAAACCGATTCGCTATCCGAGTCGGTGCGGAACTTCTTCCTCAGCATCGCCCAGGGCATTGCCGAATTCGCGGCTGCGCAGTTGGCGCAGGCCGCGACCATGAAGTTGATGGGGCTCTTCGCCGGCGACAAGGGGAATGGCGGTGGAGACGGCGCGCAGGACATGGCCAAGGCTGCGGCAGCGACTGCGGCGGCGGGCGCGATCGTCAGTGTGGGGGCCTCCAAGCTGGAGACCTCGGCCACCACCCTTGGTTCGTCCAGCGTGGGACTCATTGTCGGCGCGCAGGCTATTTCCCAGGCGGCTCGTCAGATGCAGGCCGCTGCGGCAGCAATGGCCGTTTCCAGCGCGGCCGGCTACTCCAGCGGCGGCTTCACCGGACCGGGTGGCAAGTACCAACTGGCGGGCTTTGTTCACGCCGGCGAGTTCGTCCACCGCCAGGAGGTGGTGCGCCAGCCGGGCGCGCTGGCCTTCCTGTCGGCCTTCAACCAGGTCGGTATGGCTGCCATCGATCGTTGGCGCGGCTATGCCGACGGAGGGCATGTGGCAGCGCTGCCCACGCTGCAGCGGTCCCCCGTGTTCACCAGCGCAGCTTCGGCGCCGCCTAGCACCGCCGCGCAGCTGGGCCTGCGCGTGATCAACCAGGTATCGCCAGACCTGCTCGACCAGTACCTGGACGACCCGGGCAGCGACACCACCGTCATCAACAAGATCAGCCGCAACTCTGCGGCGATCCGCCAAGTATTGGGACTCTGAACATGGCCTGGGCAACCGACACCGCAGCCAATATCACCGACCTGCTGGCCAGGCTGCGGGACTTTCTGACGACGCATCCGGACCTCGTCGCTGCGGGGCAGCAGTGGCAGGTGGTGGGTGGCACTGCTGCTGGCGCAATCGCCGCGAACGGCTTCGTATCGTTCAAGGGCCTTGGGCTGGCTGGCGACGACGAGATCTATGTCTCTGCGCAGGCTTGGGTGGTGCCGGCCAGCAACTTCTACAACCTGGCATTCCGAGGACACACGGCCTACAACCCAGCGTTGCCAACGCTCGACCCACCGGGCGCCAACTCCAACTATGTGTCGATCCTGGGCGTCAACTCGCCGTTCAAGTACTGGTTCGTTGCCAACGGCAGGTGCTTCAAGGTCATCACCCGCATCAACGGGCGGTATGACGCCGCCTATGCGGGCTTCATCCTTCCTGAGCACTTGCCAGGCGACTGGAGCTATCCACTGTTCATTGGGGCGTCCTATCTGGGCAGGAACGCCGTGGCCTCGATGGACACCTACATGCACTCCAACTTCTGGAATCCGCGAGCCGATAGCGCCAACAACGTCGACAACAGCCAGGCCTATCTTTTTTCGCCCGTGCAAGCCTGGCTCCCGGTCCGCAATGGCTTCAACGAGTCCAACAGCGTGGACTCCGGTCGCGTGACCATCCCCTGGATGCCGCAGATGTGCAACAACAGCTGGCGCAGTCTGTTGGACGGCGAGCGATGGTTGCAGCGAGGGCAGCTTGCTGCGGTCGCTTGGTTGCCCGGCAATCCGGACAGGGGCAGCCTTTCATCGAGCGTGGCTGAACGGGGGCAGTTCTACGGCGGCTTCGATGGTGTGTTCTACACACCCTCATTCGGGGCAGCCGCTGAGCAGTTGACCACCGTCAATGGAGTTGACCACCTGTTGGTGCCGAACGTGTTCCGCACTGGTGATGGTCAGTTCGCCGCAATTGCTCTGGAGTAACCGATGCCATACGCAGAACATGTCAATGTCGCCAACCTGCAGACGCTGATCGATCTTGTCGTCCAGTTCGCTGCCGCCAATGGCTGGACCGTTGAGAGGAACACGCTCACGTCTAGCAGCCGAACAGCAACACTTCGCATCCCGAACGTCTCTGACTATGTGCACCTGTTCAACAATGATCAGGTGAACCTCTGTTCGCGGATCTCGATTGGTTACAACGCCGGTGCGGCGCCGTCGGCCCAACCCAACGTCTCTCAGCGTGACGGAATGAGCAACGTTCTGCCTGGTCCATATCCGCGGCTGAAATTGTTTTCAAATGGCTATGCGATCCATGTCGCTGTGGCCACCGCCACGGCTGGTGAGTACCGTCATCATGCGTTCGGCGTCCTGGAAAAGGCCGGCAACTATGTCGGCGGAACCTACGCAGATGGGACCTACTGGCAGACACTGACCAGCTACGGCAGCGGCATGATGAGCGCCAACTACAACAACGTTGTCCTGTTCGGCTACGGATATCAGAACACTGGCCGAGGGCACGTCCGCGCTGATTCATCAGAGGATGCCCGGACTAACAGCTTCCACCAGATAAACAACTATCTGTCAGGCAGTCTTGGCGTTGAAGGTACCGCCTGCACTGGCGTCGGTTCGATTGCACAGTCCACGTCCAACATGCTTTCGCAAGACATGCTCTGGTTGGGGCGGGCGCTTGGCGGTGCCGACGAGAACAATTTCTCTGGCCGCAGCGTATTTCATCCCATCACCATCAGTGTGCGCCGCACCGGCACCGGCCAGTATCTTTCCCCGATCGGGCAGGTCAGCGGCCTGCGCGCTTGCTATTTGGAGAAGCTGGAACCCGAACAGGAAGTCACCATCGGACAGGAAACATGGGTGGTCTTTCCCTGGCTGCGCAAGTACCCCATGAGCACTGATCCGAACGCCCCGCACGCCAGCGGGAATTACGGGTGGGCAGTGCGGAAGTCCTGATGACCTTGATCCTGCCCGGCCAAACCAGTACTGGCCAGAACTGGCGGAGCCAGAACCTGGTCAGGCCACGCACGCGCATTCCTGTGGACGCGTTCCGGGTTGCGCTTCCTCATGTCGGGTTTCACTTCGGTGCATCCCGCTTCTCGACGATCGTGGAGCCGGAGCAGCGCTCAACCGGGCCTGCCCTGGCCACCTCTTTCGATGGCTGGTACTACCGCATCCATGTGTTGCCCCTTCGTATCGACCTGGGCAACCTGGTCACCAATCAGGTGCGCTACGTGCGCCTCTGGAACGCGTTCCTGCAGCAGCAAAACCTCACCTCGGTGTCATTGCAGGGTGGCGAGGGCATAGACCTGACGGGACCAGGTGCACCGCCGCTACCGTTCGCTCCGCTACAGCTGCGCCAGTGGCAGCTCACCGTCTCCACCGATGGCCCTCCGGTCATTACCGCCAACCTGACCTTTACGTTCAGCGTTCTCGGCGATCGTGACATCACGATTACCGGCAATCGCATGTCCGCCTGGATGCTGCCGCCGGATTGGGCCAGGCCGGTGGTGGAGACCCTGACTTGGGCGACCGACATCCAGCAATCGGTCTCCGGCGCGGAAGCCCGGTATCCGCTGCGGGGCTCGCCGCGCAAGACCTGGGAGTTCAGTGTGCTGGCCGATCGCCGGGAACGTCAGGTGCTGGAGCAGGCTGTGTTCGACTGGTCTGCACGCACCTGGGCGCTGCCCATATGGGCAGATGTCACCTGGATGAGTTCGGCCCTGGTGCTGGGTGTGCAGTCGCTATCGGTGCCCGATGCCACGCTGAAGGACTTCCGCGTTGGTGGCCTAGCCATGCTTTGGAAGGACGTCACAACCTACGAGCTGGTGGAGGTGGCTGGCATCACCGCCAACGCGCTGCAGCTGGCTCGGCCCACCGCCAACGCCTGGCCGGCCGGCACTCGGTTGCTTCCGTGCAGAACCGCGCGCATCGACGGCACACCGAGCCTGGAGCGTGTTACTGACCAGGTCATGCGCTCGACCGTGCGTTTGGCCGCTGTGGAGACCTGTGACTGGCCAGCGATCGCGCCGGCGGCCACCTACCGTGGTCGGCCGGTCCTTGAGCAGCGCCCCGACCTGGACCAGGCACAGACAGCTGAGTTCGGCCGGCAGCTGGTGCTCATCGATGGCGATATCGGCCCCGTTGCCGTCGACGACATCAACGGCAAGGCATGGCCGCTCCAGTCCCACGCCTGGCAGACCTGGGGCCGTGCAGAGCAGGCCGGCCTGCGGAGCCTGCTGTACTGGCTGCAGGGCCGCGCTGCCTCGTTGTGGGTGCCGTCCTGGGCAGATGACCTGGAGTTGGTTGAGGCCGCCATATCCACCTCCAGCGGCATCGTCGTTGCCTGGGCCGGCGTGGCGCGCTACGGCCGCGCGCAGGCTGGTCGTCGGCACCTGCGCATTGAGCTGAAGGACGGGCGAGTGCTCTACCGCCAGCTCAGCGTCGCCACCGAGCTGGATCCGCAGCGCGAGCACCTGCAGCTTGACGTCGCGCATGGCATCGCCCTGCAGCCGGACAGCATCCGGTTGATCAGCTGGATGGTGCTTGGGCGCCTCAGCTCCGACACGGTTGAGCTATCCCATGAAACCGATGGCGAAGGTGTTGCGCGCTGCCGCGTCTCCTTCGCCGGCATTGGCGCCGAGGAGTCTGAGCCGTGAGTTTGTTCTCTCGCCACATCGAACTGTACGAATTCGGGCGCGGTTCCGAGCGCTGGCGCTACACCTCAGCCGATCGGGCCGAAACCTACGATGCCCAGCAGTTTGTGGCCGCCGCCATCAAGCGCGGCCGCATTGGTCAGTCTTCCCAGGATGCGCGCTCCAACCTGGAGCTGACAGTGCCGCTGACACTGCCGCTGCTTTCCGTACTGCGCCCCTATCCACCGACCGAGCGGATCACCGTGCGCTGGCGCCGGATCCGCAAGAGCGACGGGGTCATCCGTGGTACTTGGAATGGGGTGCTGACCGACTGCAACGAACGGCAGAGCGACATGGTCCTTACATGTCAAAGCAACGCGAACGCCGCAGCCACCAATGGCTTGCGGCGCTGCTGGCAGGTGCTGTGCCCGTTTGCTGTGTTCGACCGCGATTGCGCCTTGAATCGCGAAGACTTTCGGATCGACGGCGTGCTGACCGCCGCCACCACCTCGACCGTGTCCTCAACCGCATTCGCCGCCAAGCCGGATGGATGGTTCCAGGGCGGCTACATCATGTGGCGCCGAGGCTCAGCCACGGAGTACCGATTTGTGACGGCGCATGTGGGCGCCACGCTCACGCTTCTGACTGCCTCACCGTTGGCCGCTGGAGAGTTGGTTTCGGCCTATCCAGGCTGCGGCCACTCGCTCAAGGTCTGCCACGAAAAGTTCAACAACGCACCGAACTACGGCGGCCAGCACACGCTGCCGAAGAAGAATCCGTTCGGCCCCGATCCCATCTTCTGAGGAGCTGACCATGTGGGTTCAAATCGTCGTAATGATCGTGGCACTCATCATCAGCTACGTGATGATGCCCAAGCCGAAGGTGCCACGGCCGTCGGCGCTGGAAGACTTCAATGTGCCCACCGCCGAGGATGGGCGCGAGGTCGCGATGGTGTTCGGTACCGTCTGGATCGATGACCCCAATGTGGTCTGGTATGGCGATCTGCGAACGACCCCCATCAAGGTCAAGGGCGGGAAGAAGTGATGCGGGCGCCGATCCTGGTCACCGTCGAACACGCTCGCGCCGCGAAGCTGGGCGAGCAGGCCGGCGTGCTATGCGCCGCCGGCATCCGCACCTGGATGGACAGGCATGGACTGGATCTGCGTCAGTTCCTGGACGAGGGGCTGCCGGTGGAACAGTTCGAAGCGCTGGACGATGCCTTCGCGCAGCGTCTGGCAGGCCTTGCGCGCGGGGAGGCTGATCGTGGGTAGTGGCAAGAAGCAAACCGTCGGCTATCGCTACTTCATGGGCATCTACATGGGCGAGTGTCTTGGGCCCGTCGATGCCCTGCGCGAGATCCGGGTGGGTGATCGCCTTGTATGGGATGGAAGCCGGCAGGAGTACTGGCAGAAGATCATCGGCGTCAACGTCCCCTCTGTTGTCCCTGCTACCGGTCCGATCACGACCTCGCAAACGATCCGCATCCTGGCGCCGGAGGTGTTCGGTGGCGACAAGGGCGAAGGCGGCATCGCGGGCACGCTGGAAGTTCGCATGGGCGAACCGGATCAGATGCCCAGCGCCTACCTGCAGGCGCAGGTGCCAGGCCCGTGGCCGGCTGCCCGTAACCTTCTGACGACGGTGTTCAATGGCCAGGTCTCGGCCATGAATCCCTACATCAAGAATTGGGCCAAGAAGGTCTCCCGCTGGCGAAAGGGCTGGCGGAACGGACTCTGGCAGGCCGACCTGGTGCAGATCGATGAAGGCATGAACCCGGCCCACATCATCTATCAGGTGCGAACCGAGGGTATGGGGCATCCGGTCGACGTCATCAACGATGAGAGCTTCCGGCAGGCGGCGCAGACACTGAAGGCCGAGGGTTTCGGGCTGTGCCTGAAGTGGTCGAGGTCGACCAGCGCCAAGGACTTCATGGATATCGTCTGCGACCACATCGGCGCGATGCGAATCGAAGATCCGGTCAGTGGCCTCACCGAGCTGGTACTGCTGCGAGCCGACTACGACCCGGCCGCCCTGGTCGAGATCGGGCCGGACGCCATTTTGGAGGTCGTTGAGTGGCAGCAGCCGATGCTGGATAACAGCGTCAACGAGGTGACCGTCGTCTATCGCGACGTGGCCACCAACAAGGATGCAGCGGTCACCTACCAGAACGCCGCCAATGTCCAGGCGCAGGGACGTGTCATCAACCAGCGCAAGACCTATCCCGGACTTTGGAACGCCGCTCTGGCCTCTCGCGTGGCCGCGCGAGAGGTGGCGGCCGTCAGTAGCTTGGCCTGCCGGGTCAAAGTGCGCGTGCGCCACGATGCCGGCCCTTTCAAGCGCGGGCAGCTGCGCGCTCTGACGTGGCCACGCCGAGGCGTAGTCCGGATGCCTGTGCGGATCTTGGAAGTCGATGAGGGCACGCAGACCGACAGTTCCTACACGCTTACGGTCAGCCAGGACGTCAGCGGCATGGCCGCAGCCAGCTACATCCAGCCGGAGAGCAGCGACTGGGTAGAGCCGGACAATGCCCCCAAGCCGGTGACGGTACAGCGGCTGCAGGAGGCCAGCTACCGCGACCTGGCCGCAACATTGGGCGCCACTGCCGTGGGCGCCCTCAACGTCAACGTGGGCTTCCTGACGTCCATTGGCGTCCGGCCAACCTCGGCCGCCTTTGGCTACACCTTGCAGACCAGGGTCGGCAGCGCTGATTTCGCTGAGGTCGGAACCGCCGATTTCGCCCCCAGCGGTTTGCTGATCACCGCGATGACCGCCACCACAACCGCGATCAGTCTTTCTGCCGGCATCGGCTTGGATGGCGTGGAGGTCGGGACGGAAGCCCTGATCGACGACGAGCTGGTCCGTGTGGTGGCGATCGACCCGGTGGCAGCCACTCTGACCGTGGCCCGAGGCTGCGTGGACACGGTGCCGGTGGCGCATTCGATCGGTGCACGGGTGTGGTTCACCGATGAGTACGTTGGCTTTGACGGACGTGAGTACTTCGCCGGTGAGTTCATCCAGGCCAAGCTGCTCACGCGCACCAGCCAAGGCCAGTTGAACCCGGCGCTGGCCACGGTCACTCCCATGACAATCCTGCGCCGGCAGGCACTGCCGTATCCGCCTGGCCGTCTTCGGATCAACGGCGACGCCTACCCGGTCGAGGCCTGGGGCACGAGTGGCACCGTGGTGGCCAGTTGGGCACATCGCGACCGCGTCCTGCAGGCCGACCAGTTGATCGACTCCGAGCAGGCCAGCATCGGCCCTGAGCCTGGCACTACCTACACGGTCCGCTGGTACTTGGCCGGCCAACAGGTGCTGCGGCAGGACGATATCGCCGGCACCACGGCCAGCTACCAGCCGCCCATTGGCAGCGGCGGCAAGACCCTGCTGGTGGAAGTCGAGGCCGTCCGGGCCGGCTTCCCCAGCTGGCAGCGTCTGCAGCACACCTTCCTCTACCGCGCGCAGTTGGTGACCGAAGCGGGCGACCGCCTGGTCACCGAAGCGGGCGCCTCTCTGATTCTGGAGTAACGAAAATGGTCGACGTAAAGATTTCCGCTCTACCGGGTGCCGATGCGCTGACAGGCAACGAGCTGCTTGCGGGCCTCCAAGGCACCAAGAACGTGAAGGTGCTGGTCAGCGCGATTCGAGCTGGCTTGCTCAACGTGGAGGGGATGGATCCTCCCGCCAACGACCAGTCGATCTACTACACCGGGACCGCGTGGGACACTTACATTGTGACCCCTGTAGGTCGCACCTTCCTCGCAGCCAGCACTCAGGCGGCGCAGAGGGCGGCGATCCAGGCGGTTGGGCTCGCTGGAGATGAAACGGTCGATGGCTACAAAACGTGGAACTCCCAGCACACGTGGAACCTGAGTGCTACCGGCCAGATTACTTATGGCCAGCCAGGTGGATCTTCTACCGGGATCACTCTCTTCTATGGCGCTATGAATGCTCGACGCCGAACTGACATTCGCGCTCGGGACGTCGATGTTCTTATTGGTTGCGCAAGCACCAATGAAGCTCAGCCGACGCAGTTCCTATCGATTGCGCACTCAAATGTTAAGCCAAACGTCACAAACGTAGTGAGTCTAGGGCTGCCGTCCAATCTCTGGACTCAGCTCTTCGCCGGCAACACCACCATCAGCTCCTCCGACGCCCGGCTAAAGACCGAGCCGCGCCAATTGCGAGAGGCTGAGTTCAAAGCCGGCTCGGCGATTTCCCGTTTGCCGGCTGTGTGGCGCTGGCTAAGCCGGGTGAACGGCGATGGCTGCGAGCCGGAGGGCAAGGAGGCCCGCAAGCACATCGGCCCAACCGTGCAGGCGGTGATGGCTGTGATGGAGGCCAATGGGCTTGACCCGTTCTCCTACTCCTTCATTTGCTATGACGAGTGGGAGGCAGAGCCCGAGCAGTGGCACGAGTGGCCGGCCAAGGACGCCGTGCTGGGCGATAACGACGAGGTGCTCGAACCTGCAGTCGAGGCTGGCCGCGAACTGGTCCAGCCCGCGCGCGAGGCCGGCAACCAATACAGCTTCCGCAAGGAGGAGATGTTGTGCTTCATGGTCTCAGCCCTGGCGGCGGAAAACGATGCACTGGTCGCCAAGGTCGACGCGCTAGATACTCGACTGGCCGCTATTGAGTTCGGCAAGTAGTTCAAGAACTGGGCGCCGGTCGAGCAGCTGGAACTGATCGACCGGCACCGCAACACACGCGAAAGCCCGCGTGCTATTTGGCCAAGGCCCAGCCCCCCGCGCGGGGAGGCTGAGTCTGGCCTAGATCCATCGCAGAGGCTGAGAATGATGACCACGACGCTGTTCCCCTGGCCGGGCGGGAAGACCCGCCTGCTGCCACACCTGCTGCCCTTGGTGGCCGAGACCCCTCACCGGACATATGTCGAGGCATTCGCCGGCGGCGCGGCGCTGCTGTTCGCCAAGGATCCGGCCAGGGCTGAAGTCCTGAACGATTGCCACGGCGAGTTGGTTCGTCTGTATCGAGTGGTTGCCAACCACCTGGAAGAGTTCGTCCGCCAGTTCAAATGGGCTCTGACTAGCCGGGAAATGTTCCGCTGGTGCCAGCTTCAGCACCCCGACACCCTCACCGACATTCAACGTGCTGCGCGCTTCTACTACTTACAGCGCCTGGCGTGGGGTGGTAAGGCGACGGGGCAGACGCCTGGCTTCGGGCGGGGTGGTAAGGGCCTGAACCTGCTGCGCATCGAAGAGGACCTGAGCGCGGCACATCTTCGCCTGCACAAGGTTACGGTCGAGCACCTGGCTTGGCAGCAGTGCCTGGCCAAGTACGACGGGACGGATACGTTGTTCTTCCTTGACCCACCGTACTGGGAGACCGAGGGGTACGGCTCCCCCTTTGAGATGGAGCAGTACCAGCAGCTGGCGAGCCAGATGAAGACGCTGCGGGGCGCTGCCATCCTGACCATTAACGATCACCCAGCGATGCGAGACGTGTTTGGGCAGTTCAGCGTGCGGGTGGTGCCGATCCGATACACGATCGGCCGGCACGCGGTCCAGCGGCGAGAGCTGATCTACACGACCTGGTAGCCGGACTGGGGCAGGGGGTGGCTTTCGCCCCCGCGCAATTTCATTTCGGTGGGCGCAACATGGACGCCCCACCGTTTATCTCACTTGGGGCGTGCGATTTATCGCGCGCCGTTACACCATGCCCGGCTCGGCTGCACAGCGCCTGCGGCACCATGCCCTCCCCCGAGCCACCCCTGTGCCCAACGTGCCCCATTACATCGGCCCCCTGCTGACCCGCGACAGCGCTGACACCCTGCGCCGTGCCCATGACAAGGGCGCCACCGAATGGCAGGGCTCGCTCGACCTGGGGCGCAGCGAAGAGGCCGCGCAGCTGGATGTCGAGGGTTTCACCTTCCGTGGCCAGCACTACCCGTGGCCGGGCAAGCTGAAGGACCGCACCCTGTACTACTGGGATGGCGAGGAGTTCTCCGCCATCTCCCGCTTCAGCGGCTCGCTGATCAAGCTGGTGCCGACCGAATGGGGCGCACCGACCTTCGAGATCGACGGCATCAAGATGCTGCCGACCTCCAAGCTGTCGCCGTTCGAGGACGCGCGCCGCAAGGTCGAGTTGGTCGCCCCCGCAGGCAAGATCATCCTCGATACCTGCGGTGGCCTGGGCTACTTCGCCGCCTGTGCATTGGAGGCCGGCGTCGGCCAGATCCGCTCGTTCGAAAAGAACGCCGACGTGATGTGGCTGCGCACGCTCAATCCGTGGTCGCCCGATCCGGATTCAGCCGCCGCTGGCGGTCGCCTGCACTTCAGCCACGGCGACGTATCGCAGCAGATCGAACAGGTGGCCAGCAACAGCGTCGATGCGATCCTGCATGACCCGCCGCGCTTCGGCATCGCCGGCGAACTGTACTCGCAGGTGTTCTACGACCACCTCGTCCGCGTCATCCGCAAGGGGGGGCGCCTGTTCCACTACACCGGCGCGCCGAACAAACTGACGAGCGGCCGCGACGTGCCCCGCGAAGTGGCCAAGCGCCTGGAAAAGGCAGGGTTCAAGGCCGAGCTGGCGCTGGACGGCGTGCTGGCCATCAAGCGCTGAGCCTCACTCGCCATCCACCTTGGCCAGCTTCATCACCCACTTCGGCACTTCCGGCTCGCCGGCGTAGAATTCTTTGGGCTTGTTCTCGGCCATCGCCCAGCGGTGCAGCCAGCTCGGGCCGTAACGACCACTGTAGCCCTCGGCACCGCGTGCATAGGCAGGGTCACGCACCGCCTCCTGCAGCGACACGAAGCGATAGCCACGACGCTTGGTGGCCGCCACCAGCTCGGCGAACGCCGCTGCGTTGAGTTCGTTGGCATGCATCATCCACACCTGCGGCAGCGCATACCCCAGCAGCGCCTGCGACTGCTTCTCGTAGTAGTCCACCTTGTTCAGCATGTACGGCACATAGCCCTTGCGCAGGCTCGCCAGCGTCGCCTCGCGCTCGGGTGAATCGGGCTGCTCGTTCATCACGTTGGCATAGGCGAAGGCCCACACCCACTCACCGTTGTCGACCGTCACCGGCGCAACGCGGTAGCCATGCTGCTTGAAGAACACGTCCATCGCCGCGCGATCTTCCGGCGTACGCCCCGCACGCAGATACGGATGACGCATCCACTGTGGCGTCTGCCCGCGTTCGGCCAGCAGCGGCCGCAGTACCTGCTCGCCGCGCAGGAAATCCTGCTGGAACGCCGGCACGCCCTTGGCGTTGAGGTCCATGTGCGACCAGGTGTGGTTGCCCAGCTCGTAGCCGGCATCCAGCCAGTCGCGCAGCATCTGCACGCGCGCCGGCTGCACCTTGCCATCCACTTCCAGCTTGTTGCCGTTGACGAAACCGATCACCGGCACGTCAGCCTGGCGCAGCTGTGCCATCAGTGCGGCATGACGCGCCTGCAGATCCGCCGGCACGATCTCATCCAGGCGCGCCCACGGCAGATCGTCAATGGTCACCGCAATGCGCCGATCGACCTCGGCAGCGTGGACGGTGAGTGACAACAACAGCAACGGCAACGCACGCAGGAACAGACGCATCGGTACATCCATGGGATGAGGATGCAGCGACTGTAGCGCGATTGCGCCTTGCAGCCGAGTGTGGGCGCGGCGTTGCGGCGCCGGGCCGAGTCAGTCGGCGATGTACTTCGGCGGCACGTGGTCGGTCAACCACACGCCATTGGCGGAGCGGTAGAAGACATGCCCTTCAGCATGCATGCGCCCGGCGTGCACGCTGAGAATGACCGGTGCACCGCGGCGAGCGCCAACCTGGTGGGCCGTCTCTCGGTCCAGTGACAGATGCACGTGCTGGCGCTCGCCCGCACGCAGGCCCTGCTCGCGGATCGAGCCGACGAACCGCGGCACCGTGCCGTGGTACAGCCACTGCGGCGGCTCAACCGGCACCAGTCCAAGATCGACCGTGACCGAATGCCCTTGGTTCGCGCGGATGCGCTGGCCATCATCGCTCAGTGCAAAGCGTTGCTTGTTGCAGGTCGCCACGATGTGCTGCAGTCCGGCATGATCGAGCGTCTGCCCATGTGCAGCCAGCTTCTGCAGGAGCTCGTCGACGTTGGCCCAGCCCTGGCCGTCCAGGATCAACCCGATTTTTTCGGGCTCATGGCGCAGCACCAGACTGAGAAACTTGCTGGTGTGCTTGGATGAAGTTTCCGTGTTCATCCGCATAGAGTGCCGTAAATGCTGCGGTTGGTGCCAGTCAGCGGTCCGCGCCGGCGTCAAAACCGGTTCGCTTGCGAAGTGGTGCGCCACAGCCACAGGCCAATCACCATCGCTGCCAGCAATAGTCCACACAGGATGATGGCCAGCGCGTCAGGCGCGTGCGGCGGCACAAGGTCTGCCCTAGCGAAGAGCTGCAGCAACCATTGCCGCATCGAGGACGGCAGCGCCTGCCCGTCCGGTGCCAGATCTGTCATGCACGCAGCCGGCAGTGCCGTGGTGATGCCTTCCCACACATGCTCATACAGTCGCAGCATCGCGCTGGCCAGCAGCAGCGCCGCCGCGTGCAGGGCGAGCAGGCCCCACGCACTGCGGCGCAGCGGCGCGTCCACATGCCGCAACCAGTGCACGCAGACCAGGAGCGTACCCAGCAGAGCAAGCACCAGCGCTGCCATCGGCAACCAGCACAGCGGCTGCCAATCATCCAGCGCACCGGCACGCGCCAGCAGATGCTCGGCCACGTGCAGGCGTGCGGCCGGATCGGTACCACCACAGGCCAGCGACAGTGGCTCCAGCAACAGGTCCACGCGGTGATGGAAGTACCCTGCGGCCAAGCCGACCGACAGCAACGCCACCACCTGCAGCAGCAACAACATCAGGCCAGCGCCGAAGAAGCGCCCGAGGCGGGCAGTGAAGGCAGTCATCGGTGTATCCCCAGCGAGTGACGCGCATGCTAGCCAAGCCAATCGATGCTGTCGGCTGGCAGATGCGACACCATCGCCGGTGATGCGCGATCATGTACGTTCAATGCAGGAGTGTTGGCGATGCTGGGGTTGTATCTGTTCGTGCGTACCGTGCTGCCGGCACTGCTGGGCGGGGCGGTTGCGATGCTGGGCGCGCGGGTGATCAATCGACGGCTGGCCCGTCTACCGCCACGCGTGATTGCCCTGCCCGATGACAGCCTGCTGCCCAGACCCGCTGCACAGCGGCGTTATCGCCGCCTGCGGCGCCGCAGCCCCGGCCTGAACAGCATCACCCTGCCGCCGAAGGTGCCGCGGAGCTGGATCTGGCTGGCAGCAATGGCTTTCATCGGCACGATAAGCCTGGCCGTCTACCTGACGCCCGAAGGACCGCGCTTCCAGGTAATGGTGGAGAGCTTCGTGGGCTATCCCTCCACCGTCATCGAGGTCCGGGCGCCGGCGGAGCAGCAGCTGCGCCTGCTGGACAGCTGCACGCCGGTCCTGCTGCAGACTGTCCGTCCCATCACCATGCGTTATCGCAGGACCCGAACCGGCAACCCGGTCGAGGTGCATGGCGTGCTGCCGGTGCAGGTGCGTCGTCGAGGCACACTGCTGCAGGTGGCCACGGCCCAGCCGGTGGATGCGGCCGTGCTGCGCGACGCCCTGCGCGCCTGCAGCGCATCGTCCGGCGCTGCACTGACAATGCACGCCCGCACCGTCGCGCCATGGCGGGAAGGGGGTTGGCAGCCGTGGGCGGGGCGCGGCAGCCAGTAAGGCTTCAACCGCGCGGCAGTTTCGCCGCCCACATGTTGTCCACCAGGTTCGGGTAACGGCGCCCGTTCTCTTCCGCCCGCTGCCGCGCCGCCGCCTTCTGCGCCTCCGTCAGCGGCTGCGTCTTCTGGCCCTTCGGGTTGGGCTTCTTCCAGGGCGGCGTGCGGGCAGTAGGCATGTGTGGATGATGCCGTAGTCGGTGTTACTTCTTCAGGAATTCCAGCAACGCTAGATTGAAGTCATCGGCGTGACTGGTGTTGCAGCCATGCGGTGCATGCTCCAGCACCACCACCTCGCTGCCGGCGATGGCCGCGTGCGTGCGCTTGCCTGAACCTTCGAACGGCACCGTGGCATCGCTGTCACCGTGCAGCACCAGCGTCGGTACCGTCACCTTCTTCAGGTCCGCACGGAAATCGGTGGTGGCGAACGCCTTCATGCAGCCCAGCGCAGCGGTCTGGTCGGACTGATGGGCGAGCGCGATGGCAGCCTGACGCTCGTCCTCGGTGACCATCAGCTTGCCGTCGGCACTGAAGAAGTCACGGGTGAAGCCATCGAAGAACGCTTCCCGGTCCCTCTCCAGCCCCTGGCGCATCTCATCGGCCTTTTCCTGGGTCAGCGGCCCGTCTGGGTTGTCCGCGCCCTTAAGCAGGTACGGCGGAACGGCCGAAGCGAACACCACGCTATGCAGGCGATCCTCACCATGGTTCGCGATGTAGCGCGCCACCTCGCCACCGCCCATCGAGAAGCCGACCAGGGTGACATCGCGCAGGTCGCGCTCATCGATCAGGCCGGCCAGGTCAGCGGCCAAGGTGTCGTACTCATAACCATCGGCGGGCTTTTCCGAGCGACCGAAGCCGCGGCGGTCGTAGCTGATCACGCGGTAGCCGGCATCGCGCAGCAATGGCACCTGCGCCTTCCATGCTTCGGCCGACAGCGGCCAGCCGTGAATCAGGATTACCGGCCGGCCGGTGCCGCCGGTGTCTTCAATGTGCAGGCGGACGGAGGAGGTAGGCATGGGAGCTCCCGGGGAGAATGAGGAACCCAGCCTAGGCACTCGCAACGGAGCCGCCCGTGATGGAATCGGCTCAGGCCATGACATCGCGTACACGGGCACCGGGTTGCATCGGTTCGCACCCGCCAGTACGGCATTGGTCGGGCGCTCCCCGGGTTTCGTCAGCGACCGCTTACGGTGAGACGGCCCCCGTGCCAGTCTGCGCCGGTCCTCAACGGAGCCTCGCCATGCTGCTCGCCCTGCCCCTGCTCGCCGCCGCACTGGCCGGCACCGCCCCCGCCAGCGACACCCTGCGCGAGCAGATCCGCGCAGCCGACACGCAACTGTTCGCCGTGGCCTTCGAGGCCTGCGATGCCGACAGGGCCGCCGCGATGACCACCGAGGACATGGAGTTCTTCCATGACAAGGATGGCAAGTCCGCCAGCAGTCGCACCGATTTCCGCCGCAGCGTGGCCAACCTGTGCGACAGCGCGCGCAAGGGCGGCTGGCAGCTGCGGCGCGAGCTGGTGGAGAGTTCGCTGCAGGTCTTTCCGCTACACGATGATCGCGCACTGGAAATCGGCGACCACCGCTTCCATGAGCGCGGCACCGATGGCGTCGAACGCTGGATCGGCCAGGCGCGTTTCATCCAGGTCTGGCGCCGGGTGGACGGTCAATGGCAGGCCGAGCGGGTGATCAGCTACGACCACCGCCCGGCGGACAAATAAACATCAACGCCGTGGCGCCCGCTCAGTCGCGCAGGTTGCTGGCGCGCGTCAGCATCCAGCAGCCGTAGCGGCGCGCGAAGGTGTAGGTATCGCGCTCGGCGCCGCTGCCGAAGGTCACGCGCTGCCCGTTGTCGTCGATCGCTTCGATGCGTGTGGGCGCGTTGTAGGGACCTGCGCGCATGCGCTCCAGCGCGGCCGGGTCACGGCTGACCGGCGAAGGCACGAACAGATCGAACGCAGCGAGGTAGCGGTAGTTGAAGCGCTTCAATCGCGCGGCGCCCTGTTCCAGCACGACATGCGTGGCCGCCAGCCCCTCGTGGTCGTCGCGCACGGTGTGCATGGGCACCTCGTACTCCAGCGGGTCGGAGGTGTAGCGCAAGCGCACCCGGTCATCGGCAGGGTCGGCAAATCGTTGCAGGAAGCGGGTGAAGTCCTGCGATGGGCAGGCGGGATCGTCCGCTGCTACCGGCGTGTCAGCCACCGCAGCACCTGCGCAGGCCCACAGCCCCACGCCCAGCAGCAACCGCGCGGCCGCCTGTCCCCGTATCCGGTTTGTCTCCCCGTGCACCACGTTCTCCCCCGCTGCCATTGCACCGGACGCCATCCCCTGCGTCGCCGAGCCACAGGCTAGCAACAAAGCCGTTACCGGCGCAGCCCGCGACCGTTTTACACTGGCCACATCCGGCCACACGGTAGCGGCCACATGGAGCCCCCAATGACCCCTGACGATTCCCTCCACCAGCAGATCCGCCAGAACGTGGCCGCACTGGACGAGAAGCACGGCCGCGCGTTCGACGCCACCAGCGAGAACGTGGCCGCCAGTCTGGCCGTCAAAGCCCGCGAGCAGGGCCTGGAACGCGCCGACCACGTGCTGGTGAGCAATGCCACCGCCAACCACCCGGCCGGGCATAACATCTTCGTGGTGCAGGGCGACCCGGCCAACCCGGCGCACCTGCGGGCGATGCTGCCGACTGCCGTGGCCGCGCAGACGCCGGCCGAGCAGTCGCTGCAGAAACTGGGGTTGGGTGGGCAGCAGCCGGTGCAGGCCGAGCAGCAGACGCTGGATGCACAGGCGCAGGATCAGCAGCAGAATCCTGCGCATCGGATGGGGTAAACACCACCAGGCGTCGATGTCATCGACGCCTCTGTGGCATCGGCCGATATCAGCCCGCTCGCGGCTGGGACTGCTGCGTCTGCTGTTGGTTAATTACCAGGCAGACGAGCAACATGCACGCGCACACGCACTGTGTACTGCTGCACCTCCGGCTTCACCTGCACGGTACGAACCCTGTAGGCGGTAGCGCGCATGACTGTCTACGAGCAGCGCAATTCGGACAAGGGGTCGGCTCTACAACTTGAGGATAGCTATTTGCCTACAGGTCGCGCTGCATGTACCCGCACCCGAGCCGAGTAGTGCTGCAATTCCGGCGTGGTCTGTACGGTACGAACCTGTACGCGATAGCGGTTGTTGGACTGCAGCGGCAGAGCGACCACGCTCAGCAGGTAGTGGCCCGCGCTACCCATGTGGGGGGATGTGTAGCGCCATTCGCTGGATGCATGCCACTCGGGAAGTGACTTGCCTGCATTCAGCACGCCGGCCTGGTAGCTGTCGTAGGTAGAAACATCTTTCCAGACATCGGCGCCCCATTGCTGCAGGGTTACCTCGAATGGGACCTTCAATCTGCCTACGTCAGGCTCGTCGTTCGTGACCGGTCCGTACCGTTGCAACTCCAACTCCAGCGCATAGGTTCGGCCTGGATCGAAATTGCGCGCATTCGCTTCGAACTCGAACCGCACCTCTTGGCCCGGCTGATCCACCGTAATCGGTTGCGTCAGTTCCAGCGGTTCCGGCGGCTCCGGGATACGGCTGGAACAGGCGCCCAGCACGGAGCTCAAGATGATCAACAGGCCAGCGCGCAGCCAGCGGTGGATACCCAGCATGATTCAGACCCTTTGGCTCCCTGCCATGGGCTTCAACCCTAGCGGGTTGGCGGCGGGGACTTCAACCGGGCAAAGAAAAAGGCAGGGCAACCGCCCTGCCTTTTTCACGCGTCAGGACGCCGGGCGTGGCCCAGCGTCATCGCATCACAGCTGAATCCGCGCCACGCTCTCTTCCGAGCCCTTGGCATCCTTTTCACCGTTCTTGATGCTGACGTACAGCACGTTGTTCTTCGCATCCAGCGTCAGGCTGTTCGGGTGCGTCGGCACGGCGTAGGTGGCCACCTTCTGGTAACTGTCGCTGTTGTACGCGGTCACCGTACCGGCTTCGCGGTTGGTCACGTACAGACGCTTGCGCGGTGCATCCAACAGGATGCCCAGCGGGCCGGCGTCGGTCGGGATGCTGGCCAGTTCCTTGCCATTGCTGCGGTCGAGCACGAGCACGCGCTGGCCAGGATGCTTGCTGACCAGCCCGCTGCTCTTGGCCTGGTAACCACGCAGCATTTCCGAGCCCTGGTCGGTCACGAACAGGCGCTTGCCGGCCGGGTCCAGCGCGATGTTCATCGGCTGCTCGGCGGCGATCCTGTGCTGGGCTTCCACCTTGTTGGAGTCGGTGCCGACCACCACCAGATCGGCCAGCAGATTGCTGGTGTACACGCGCTTGTTGGCGGCATCCAACGCCAGGCCCGGCGCCTTGGCATTACCCAGGCCCGGAATGGTGTTGATCACCTTCAGCGTGGTGGTATCGATCACGAACAGCACGCTGCTCACATCGGGCTGGCTGCTGTGGCCGGTCACGTACAGGCGGTTGGCGGCGCTGTCGACCACCAGCTCACGCAAGTCGTGGGTGTAGGCGGCCTTGCCGTCCTTGCCGGTCTTCTTCTCCATCAGCTGCACGGTGCCGATGGCCTTGTTCTGTGCGGTATCGACCACGGTCACCGACAGGTCCACGGTGTTGCCCACGTACAGGCGGTTGTGGGCGTCATCCAGCACCACGCCGAACGCCTTGCGCTCCAGCGGGATGCGGGTTTCCACGGCCAGCGTAATCGGGTTCAGGCGCAGCACCTGGGCCGGGCCGGCGTCATCGCCGAAGCCACCGGACGAGGCAACGAACACCGCGTTCTGCTTGGGGCTGTAGGCCAGCTCGTACAGGCCCTGGGCGACGGCCTGGCGCTGCACGGCGGTGGCGGGGCTGGTTGCGGTGGCGGCGTCAGCGGCGAAGGCGGTCGGAGCACCGAGGCTCAGCGACACGGCGACGGCCAGCACGGCCGAACGGAAAAGGGAATTGCGGATCATGCGAGCGTCCTTCAATGGGCACGGAGGGTGTCCTGGCTCGCGGGGCCGTTCTTCGACGGCCCGGCCCTGCATCTGTCTGCGCGGGGTGGGGCTGGCTGGGTAGCGGGGAATGGTAGCAGGTGGGGGCCGTGGCGTCCGCCTGCGGATGCATGGCGGACGCGCTGTTCGGCGCTGAACGCCTAGACCATACGTGGGGCGTGCGCCTGGGCCTGCTGCTGCTCTTCCTGTTGAAGCTGGGCATCACGCTGCGGCTGTGCCTGCGCCAGTTGCTCGATGCGCTCGAAGGAGGCAGCTACCGGCGTCTGCGCGGCGACGTCTGCCGGCAGACTGGCGCGCTGATGCGCCGGGTCGTTGCGGTCGCCCTGCACGATGAAGAGATTGGGCGCTGCATCGCCACGGCGTTCGCCGAGCAGCACGTCATCCACGCGGGCGAACTGCTGCTCTTTGGAGAGTGCAAGGAGGCTGGCGCTGACGTTGCCGGTGTCTGCGCCGAAGGCATTCATCGCAACCACGCGCTCGTGGATCTGATTCAGACGTGGGTTGTCGGCGTGGCTGGGATCGCCCGGCGTACCGGTCCAGGCCAAGGCATCTGCACGGGCGGGATCATTGATGTCCGTGGACCACCGCTGTATCGCATTGGTCTGCACGGGCATCGGCTTCCATTCTTCCCGGTCCAGCTCGCTGCCTTTCACCTGTGGCCGGATGCTCTGCACCGGTCCGATGTTGTCCAGCACCTTCAACGTACCTTCGTACGTCTTGAACTCACCGAAAATGGTATTGCCGTGAATACCGGCGTGGTTCAAGGCGCCCCAGGCAAAGTCCACGCAGGAGTTGGAGGCAAGGTTGTAGTTCTTTGCATCGAAGCCGTGCTTCGCGGGATCTTTGGCGAACTCGACGATCTTGTTGTACTGCTCCTGCGTAATCTCGATGGTGCGTTGATAACGTGGGTTTTCATACATACGCAGATCGTAATCAACAACCTTCCCGAGATCGTTGTTGCCGGGAATTGGCGTTCGGGTGTAGCCAAAGCTCTGCCGCGGCTCCGCGGAGCCCACTCGATCAAGCGACAGGAACATGTGACCGACATCGGAGACGCCAACCTGCTTCCGTTCATCATTTTCCAAGGCCACCAAGGGCGTACCTGGCGCGGCCAGGTGGACCGTCAAGGTGATTCGTTCAGCAGAGTCCTTTTGCATGCTTACTTCCCGAGTTGTTGGTAACCAACCATCAAATCCATCTGAAGCCCTTCCAGATCAGGGCGATTCTCCAGCAGATCAATCCGGAGACGATATCGGCCTCGTTCCCCGAGACCGACGCTTGCCCACTGCAGTTCGCTGTAGCTCAGCCGTTGGGAAAACAGTCCCGCTTCGGCCAGTGTATTCACTGCAACATCCGATCCCCATAGCCGTTCACCCACAATGTCCGTAGACAGCTTCACCTGGCTGCGTCCGTCGTCGGAAACTCTCCACAACGGAATGGGTTCGGGCGATGCGGTATCCAGCCGCTCCAGCTGTACGCGAGCCCTGAGCCCGTCGCGCTGAATGCGGTCGGTCACCGCACGGGCCTCTGCGGGCTCTTTCCCCTCGCTTCTGAGGCCGATAATCAACGTTGGACTGGCAGGCGGCTCCGGCTTTGGCGCCTCGAAGGTCACATCCACGATGCGCCCCGCCTTGTCCAATCGCATGCCGCGCGTGAAAGGCACCACGGTGCGTGCATCAGCCTCGGCCCGGGACAACAGCTTCGGGGCTTCAGGTGACGAAGTACTGCCGCAGCCCACCAGCAAGGCGACTACCACCGACGCAACAACTGCAAGCGCCACCCGCATCACTGCTCCTTCAACCGCAGCGAATCCGCCACATTCGTCTGTGCCGCTACTTCCGTAGCGATGCTCGCACGACGATGCCCCGGATCATCGCGGTCACCCTGCACGATGAAGATGCTCTCGGCCTCGTGGCTGCTCTTCGTGGGCCGGCTCAATAACACGTGGTCCACGCGGGACAGGTTGTTCTGCTTGGCCAGCACCAGCAGGCTGGCGCTGATGCGCTGGCTGGTGTCGTCGAAGGTGCGGCCGTGGGCGGCGTCCAGCTCGGCCACCTTCTGGATCAGCTGCGCGAACAGCCGGTGGTCCGGGTGCGAGGGATCCAGCAGCGTGCCGGCCACTTCCATCGGGCTGGGCGGCGGCTCGTGGCTCGGACGACCGCCCTCACGGTGCAGCTCGGCCTCGCGTTCGGGCATCGGGTGATGCTGTTCGCCATTCAGCTCGCTGGCCGGGAACGGTGCGGCAATGCACTGGATTTCCGGCAGGTTGAACAGCACCGCGAACTCGCCCAGATTGCTGCCGCCATCCAGCGGTGCCGGCTGCGAATGCAGGCCGGCATAGTGCAGCGCGGCCCAGACGAAATCGCTGCAGCGGTTGATGGTGGCCGGGCGATCGACGTCGAAGCCGAACTCGGCCGGCTCCTCGGCGAAATCGCGCAGGCAGCCGTAGTGCTCCTCGCTGATCTCAAGGGTTCGGCTGTAGTACGGGTCCCGGTGCTCGTCAGCGTCGTCGTGTACGACCTCGGCGTACTGCACGCCGGCAGCGGTCTCACCAGTCGGCAGGTGCGGCGGTGCGAAGCCGTAGCTGTGTACCTCCTCGCCGGCGGCGGTCTGGAAATACATGTGGCCGCGCGGTGAGCTGCCGCCGCTGTTCAGCGGGGTGCCGGGCGCGGCCAGAAAGAGGGTTACCGTGTAGCGTGTTGCTTGCTCCATGCCTGCTCAGCCTTGTTGGGTACTGCGGTCCTGGCCGGATGATCGCATAGGTGGGTTCGCGGGCAGGTGGAGAGAAAAGCAGCACAGGGGCCGAAGCCCCCGAAACTGTGATCTACCATGCAGTACTCGGCCTGGGTCAGCCCATTTGCATGGGCGCCCGGCTCTGTTCCAGCACGGGCTCCTGCTGTGCCGCCAAGGCGCGTTCCTGCTGGCTTTGCGAAATCTGCTCGACCTTGGCGAACGACTGCTCCACTGGCGTTCGGGCTGCTTCCTCTGCCGTCATAGAGGCTCGCACATGCGCAGGATCGTTGAGCGCGCCCTGCACGACGAATAGCCGCTGTGCTGAGCCATCAGCGGGGGTATTGCCCAATACAACATGATCGACGCGCTCCAGCCCATTTTCCTTGGCGGTGGCCAGCAACCCCACCGAGATGCGCTCACTAGTTCCGTCGTAGGCCCGACCGTGCCTCTCATCAATGCCCGCTACGCCCTTGCGGATGGTGTCGAGCATCTCGCGATCGTTGCCTGGCAATTGCTCATCGCTGATGAGGCGTTGCTTCAGGGTTCGGTCCGGCATCTTGTTGTAATGCTCGATGTTCAGCTCACTATCGGGAAACGGTGCGCGGATGCTGCGGATGTACTCGACATTGGTGAGCGGCTTGAGGCCACCTTGGAAATCCTTGTCCTGCATGAACAGCACATTGGTGCGATGGAGCCCCGCGTGATTCAGCGCGCCCCAGGTGAAATCAATGCAGCTGTTGTTGAGCCCGTGATACTCCGTATTGAACCCATGCTTGTCCGGCGCGGCACCAAATTCCTTGAGCTTTTCGTACTGATCTTTCGAGATTTCGAGCGTTCGTTGGTAGAAGGGATTCTGGTACTCCCGCGCGTCAGAGTCGTAAACCTTGCCGGGGCCGGTCGTCGCTCCGTGCTCCTTCGGCGCAAAGCCATAGCTGATGCTCTCACGGCCATTATCCACTGCGTAATAGACGTGGCCCGCGGTAGATGTTCCGCCCTCCAACAGCGGGGTTCCTGGCGCCGCAACGTAAATTGTCACGCGATATCGTTCGTCCATGAAACGCTCCTATTTCGACTTGTGCTTGTAGGCGACCATCAATTCTGCCGGGATCGGCGCGAGATGCACGGGTGGGTCAAGCAACTCCACACTCAGGCGGTACCTGCCCGGAGAGAGGTTCTGGCCCCATGCCATCGCCAGCTGCTTGTAGTGCCCCTGCGGATTGGACAGACCTGCCGCTTCAAGTGAAGTGTCGTCCACGTCATCAAGCCAGACCGTTGAAACGCGTCCATCAGCGTTGATCGGCACGAGAGTGGCGGCCGTTCCTGGCCGCTGCTCAACACGGACGAGTGGAGCACTTGCCTCACCCATTTCCCCGAGATGAGTGAGGTGTACGCGTGCAGGCAGACCAGCGCTTCGAATCATCAAGGCCCGCTCCTGCGCTACGGCACCATCTTCCCCACTTACGCGGACGGCAACCAGGAGCGTTGGCGTGGCGTTTCTACCGGGCGGCTCCAGATTGAACTCTACGACCATGGGCTCGGCCATTGACGTCAGAGTAAGCGGCCTGACAAGCGGCACATTGTTTTGTGCAGCACTTGAAGAAGTCTCAGATCGCGGCGAGGAAGTCTGTGCCTGGCAAGCGCTCAGCAGAAGAAAAGCCAAGCATGCACCTGCTCCCAGCATCCGTCGTCCCAGTCGCAGCATCGTCCGTCCTCGCGTCAGCTTCGATTGATAGGTGTGTTTTCACCAGGCCTTCTTATACACCCAGGCCTAAAAGCAATCTACGACGACTGACACTACAGAGCGGACGGATACCGCCGGGCCCGCAGTAAGTCGAATTCACATCCCATGTCTTGAGACGCACTTCAGCCATCCTTCCCTCCCCCACTGGAGGATCACCATGACCAAGATCGACCCCACATGGCTGGAAGCCTTCGACAAAGAGCTCCTCCACCTGTTCGCCATCGACCATAGCGATGCCGGCATGGATGAGTACCTGCTGCGCTGCTACGCAGACCTTCCACCACGCGACGCAGCGCTCGCCTTCGGCAGCGACTACGACCTGGAGCGCGACGATGCGCTGTGGCCACGGCCGGGCGTGCCTGTGTGATCCGTGCAGCAGTCCGGCACCCCGGCATTCAAGGCAAGCGATGCCAGGGCATGGCCGCTATGCTGGCAGCGCACCGGAATGGAAACCACGTATGCCCTGTTTGAACACCGCCCTGGCACTGAACCTCGTTCTGATACTGCTGGGCGCTACGCCTGCCATGGCCATGGCGGCAGACCCGCAGGTTTCCACTGAAGTGTTCGTAGAGCGCGGTGACAACCCCACCTTCGAGCTGCAGCAGGCGCCTGCCGTTGTGTATTCAACGGCCCCTGCCACGCCGCCCGATACCTTGCTGCAGGTTCCCATGGAGGTGCTGTTGGTTGCTCAACTGGATGAGCTGGGCCACGTTTCCAACGTGATGGTGGCTCGGTCCAGCGGACTGCCGGAGATTGATCGTGCGGCCTTTACCGCAGTGGACCAGTGGCGCTTCGACCCGGTCGTGGTTGAGGGCGTCGCGCGGCATGCGCAGGTTCGGGTGCGTCTGACCTTCGTGCCCACGGCCGAGGCGCCGCCCGGCTGAGCTGCTGTTCCAATCTGTCGTAATTGGTCCTACGCCGTGGGCCTGGCTGTAGGCATCCTGCGCTTGGGGCCAATAGCGCCAAGCCCTTCAAGACCGTTGCGGCGCAATCGCTTGCCGGCTTAACACCGTGTGCGACAATCCCGAAAGCGTCAGGACTGGCGATCGTCAGTTCTGCAGTTTCTTGGCATTTCGCATCAGCGCGGGTACACCTTGGCATGCCACCGGAAAAGGGTGGCGCGGGTGTCGAAAACCCGTTCTGTAGCGATGTGTTTACGCTTGTCAGCCGGCGTCACCTTTGCGTGGCGCCGGCTGGCAATCCGTTCGCGTTCCATGGCGGGCGGTGCGTGGGGGTCTTCGGACCCACCGGCTTCGCTACAGACCGGTTTTCGAGCCACGCATCGTCCGCCGCCTTTATTGGTGGCGCTGCTATCTGTCCTGTACGGAGCATTGCCATGAACACATCGGACTTCCGTTCCCTGCACGCGCAGTACGATCCGGACAACGCTGAAGCCGAGCGCGAATCGTCCGTCGATCCCAACACCTTCGTTGCCACGCTGCGCCGCATCGGAACCGGTGCCGCGGCCGACGGCCAGCCTTGGCCGGAGCGGCATCAACTGCCTGGACGCTGCCTTGAGTTGGCGGATGCGGATTGCGCGCTGGCCGGGCTACGCGTGGTGGCGGAGCTGATGTTGGCTGCGGAGCGCACGCGGCAGAACGGTGCGCCCGAGGAGTACCTGGGGGATCGGGTGATGGAGGGGTTGAAGATGGCGTGTGTGGCGTTGACTGCGCAGGTGGCTGAGCGGTTGCAGGTGCGCGAGTAGTCGTTTGTCCCCGAGACCTCCTGTGAACTCGGCGCTCCTCCTTCTAGCAGTCGTGAAAACCCAACTTCCGATGACGCGTTATTTAGTGAAATGGGATCTTTCCATAGAGACAACTCACGAGTAAGACGACTAGAAATGGCCTATTCCCTAAGAGCGCGCTGCGCAACGAGTTTGATCGGGGAGATCAACAACGGAAATCAATAACAACGTCATGGCCATCAAGCGCGTCACCTCCGGCCACCCACATTAAGGCTGTTTCTTCCTCAAGATCCCGGCGCCCCCGGAGTCAGGGGAATAACCATTTAAATTTTAATAAAAACCAATCAGGAAGAATTTCGACTGACGGAACGAGTTGTCCTGCGCAATCCGCAACACCGCGTGCTCAAGGCGAGAATAGAATAACTCCATCAGCTACGACTTCGAAATTTGGCGACGAATATAATGCAACCAACGCACTAAAAACACTCGCCCCCATTGAACTTCAGACAATATCCGTAGGCCTCAGCCTCCCCGTCTGCACCGATGGCTATGCCGCGGGAGTAATCTGCTCTATATGTGTGAGGCTGAGCATACAGAACTTGGACCCGTTCCGGTCTCTTTCGATACGCAAGTGCCATTGCCAGCGAGTGTGGCTTAGGGCCCAGTGGAATTAAATCTACTGATCCAGAAGCATCGTCGACATACTCGTTAATCCAAGACAGTGCCTCAAACATATCCATTGAGTGGACCCGTCTGATGACTCTGTTGTGCTCAACGTCAGGGTCCATGTGGTGCAGCAAAGTCCAGTTTCGCCGAGCGCTAGGGGCTCCCGGCGGGAATGGCATCAAGAATGCAAGGCCATGACCTTTTGACTGTTCCAAAAGCTCGGCGAGACTAAATTGAATGTAGCCAACGCCCACGACCATAAGTGCCCCCGCCCCGCCCGCATCAAGTCTTCCGCAACCAGGAAGCGCGGCGACTGGCTCAGGATCCTTCGCCAAGACTCCTTCGGGATATGACTCTGGCTTTGTATACGTCACCAGTAGGTCCTTAATTGCGGGCTCAGCCATCAACTTGAGCACCAAGAACATGAAGAACCTCTTGGGCATCCCGCTTATGTCTAGAACAACAGACTGGTGCGCGCTGGCGCGTCTTACAATCTCAAGGGCCACAGCCATGCCCCCCAGTAGGGGCGACTCTATTACCTTGACGTTCTTGGCGCTCTGAATCTGCTTGAGACTTCTCTCGGCCGCTGCCAAACACTCACCCCGTCCACCTGCATCACTGGGAGGGGTGAGCTTGAGGACGTCATTGGAAGATGACCGCCCTTGTGAATTAAGCACGAGTGGAACATGCGCACTTCTAACCTCAAAGGAGGCGCATGAAATGCAATGCCATTTCGCGCCACCATACTCATTCAGCATTGAATTAATATGCCCCCAAGGCTGCAGGTCCTTCATTCAAACAGATCCTTCTGCGACAATCGCAAATTATCATCAGCGCTGGCAACCGGCTTACTCAAATAAATTCTTGAAAGCTCCGGAACGCTTGTATATATGGGCTCCTTGGTTCTGCCTTGCGTTATCCTAAAGAACGGAGCGAGTATTGGATTTAGATACCACTTCAATCTCAACTTAGAGTCAGAGAGCTTTGTCGTATGATCCGACTGCAACAGGTCGCCTTGATCTCGACACTCCCTTATAAGATTAACGATATCCGAATCCTGCTGCATTTCATCACGAAGCAGAGAGAAACCATTACTACCAGGGTAAGAAAGCGCCTTGTCTGCTCGAAGCCTGATTGCAAACCATGCCCCTAGATTGGACACAAGCCTTTTCCGCCGATCGCCGTAAATACCCTCTTGCAGTTTCTCGAACCAGATCTTACTGGCCTCTAGAATTCCAACCGTCTGTTCGGATATACCAATCTGAGGAGGAGGCGAACCAACAGATGCATGACTTTCAACATTGCGATTCCATGCCCCCCAAACTGTCTTACATACCGTCATGAATGGCAAAATATTCCAGCCCGCAAGCTCAACGATATGCTTGCTTCCACCCCAAATAAGGGACTGATTTCGCTCGCTTGCGATTTGCATCGCCGCAACTTCTAGTCGCTCCTTTCTCCACCAACGCTTGGCCTTCGTCTCCCACGGCAGCTCACCTGTTGGCACTGCCTTATAGGCCATTCCCGACCTAATTTGATTCCGTTGTCTCAGGAAAGCCTCGCCCAGCCGAGCAGAAAGAGGATCAGACTTCCACAATTCATTTAGCAGCTCGATCCAAGTCTCGTGCCAACCCGGATCAATCCGAGGTTGAGGGGGCGATCCAGCAGCGTAGGATCGTGCACGTGCCGCTGGAAGCGGCGTTTTTCCAAAAACGTAATCGAGCGGTTTCGCGTAGATGTGACCATCTAGGTCATATCCCGCAGCCATCAACCTTTTCCTGAAGACATCCTCAGCGAAGGCCGGGAACTCCCATTTTACCGACTTACTTTCGGGACGCTTAAAATATTCGTCTATGTCAATTGAATTATAATCCCTCAAATTCTCAAGACTAGCGCCACTTCCCCATACGACAATACTGTCATCCCATGCATAGTGCCGAGTACCAATTCGATATGATATTCTCGGATCACGCATCGCCAGCGCCCTGTTGATAACTTGACGGAACACAGAACCGAAGCCGGAAACCCGCTCCAAAACGTAGAGCTCTTCGTGCTGATCAAGGCGCAAAAAAACCATGGTATCCGGAGGCAAAACTCCCTCCAACTTTAGCGCCTCAGCAATCTCCGCAATCGGCTGACCGAGCTCAGTCCCTGAGCTAGATATCCTATCGTCAAGATCACCATTATAATTAAAGTATCGATTATAAGATGCCAGACGATGCTTAATTCTATCAAAAATATCCTGGATACTATTGCACCCATCAAGGTAGCCGACCCAACTTTCAGAACTTACTATGGACTTAACAAATCGACCTTCGGTTTCAGGCGATAGCGTTATGCAAAGCTCGCCCATCAAGACACGATCTAAATTTTGCTCCTGCGCAAGGCTAAGAATATTCCTAATCAAATCTGCGGCGAGAAGATAGTTTACATAGTCTGAAAAAAGAGCAGCCGCCCTTCTTTCCCTCTGCGCAATTTCAACCTCATCTATTCGAGCCACCACCAACCTAACGTTCTCTCGGGTTAGGTTGACCCCGGCAGATATAAACGGCCTACTTGACCTACCAGGGTAGGGAACTCCCGCTCGTGCGTAAGCAATTCGCGTATCCGTATCCAACAGGGAGAGCAGCATGCTTTTGCCACTACCTTGACGGCCTTTCACAACTATGTTGCCCGCAGAGAACAGCATTTCATGCCCCATAGCAACTATAGGGCTAAAGAGCCGAACGAATCCGACAGGCGTCAGGTGCTCTGTCAGCCACAGGTCGTGAAATGGGTTGCGTATCGGACTAGCACTCATCAAGCCCTCCTCCCTCGCGGAAAAATTGGCTTCCAAGTCTTTTCGGATTTTCCATACGAATGGTAGATTGGAGGCACATTGTTCGGACAGTTACTATATAAAACAGTAAGACTGCCAACCCATTCAAATCCGTATGCTTCACCATTCAAAGTGAGCTTCATGGTCTTGTAACCATCCACCATGGAATTTCTAAGAGCCTGGAATAGACGAGGCTCACCAATATTCTGAATTGGTCCAATCATGCAATTTGGCGGAACAACAAGCACTGGTGAAAGTTCAATATTGTCCCTACCAAGCCTTTTGATTAGACCTCGAACTGATTTGCAGCCTTCCTCACATATAACCAACGGGAGCGCAAGGACCGGCCCATCGAATATTGATGCCACGGTTTCCAGCGCATCACAGTACTGACGCCCGCTACCAACAAAATCCTCAAGCAGAACTATTCTCTCAACTTTTTCCTCTCTAATAAATTTCTTAACACCGTCCAATTGTCCCATTCTTTTCATAGAGCGCCAGTCTGCACGCCCATTTGAATGGCCGCGAAGGCCTGTTATCTTAAGAAATTCATTTATTTTCAGACTGTCGGTTGCCGGACAGATCCAGGTTTCTCGAATAGCAGATTTGAGCGCTCGATGATAGCCATTATCAAATATCTTTAACCCCAGCTTTGACCTGAGCCAGGTTCGCATATTGATGGAATCAGCGCATCTGTAGAGCTCCTCATACTCCCTCTTGCCAGCAAAGAAAATGTACTCGATAGACCTGAAAGCAGAATACCTAAGCTCGTCGCTTGAAAAATTCCCAAGCCACTCATCAACTCGCTTAAGAAAGTTTCGTTGAATCGGAATTTTGGCTATTTTTGTTGGCTCGTACTCATCATAAAGACGCTTTGAAAGAAACTCATAATACCTCCTCAGCCCGATTACTTTAGTGGCCTTTTCAGGATCGGAACTCTCCCATGAAAATATAGTCCCACTCATATACGCCACCCCTTGACGGAATTCCTAAGAGCCATCGCAACTGCAAACCCCAATGCTGGCGGCACTGCATTTCCAATCATCTTGTATTGATCCCGCGCACTCCCACTGAAAACATAACTGTCCGGAAACGATTGGATTCGAGCAGCCTCCCGAACGGTGAAGCCTCTGTTTTCAAATGGGTGAAGAAAATATTGCGGATTGCCGAACTGAGTATGGACAGTACAAGAAGCGGCGTCCGGAGACAGGCGACGATACTTCCCATTAAATCCGTATCTCATATCTACGCGGCCGTCTCTTTCGCGAACATAGGATTTCTTCTCAAGCGATCGGAACAATGTAGTCGCACGGCTTTCTCGGATTTTGAGGAACTCCGATATCACATTCAGCCTAACAGGATCCGCGTCGCCGAATGAACGAACTCTGTCGCGCCTTCGAAGCACAAGCAATGCCTCAAGGAATTCTCTTTCTGCTTCGCTTATTGGTCCAAATACCTCCGGTATCTGCCACGTATGCACGGAAGCTGCTCCGCCCCGCACATCGCAGAGCTTCTGGCCAAGACCAATTCTCCTAGCGATCCTGGCATCTGGCGAATCTTCCCCAAGCAATTTCGGTGAGTGGTTCGCTATTCCTTTCAGCCCTTGGAGTACGTCAGAGAGCTTGACCGGCTTCAGTGCATCGAACGATAAGACAGGTGCGACGCGTGCTTTGAAAGCAACGAGCATCACGCGCCGGCGCGCTTGGGGTATCCCGTAGTCAGCTGCATCCAAAGCAACCTGTTGGACGCAGTAACCTAATGCCTCAAGACCTCGAATAGCTCTGATCCAATACTCTTTGTGAGCACCGAAGCGGACTCCCGGCACGTTCTCGATTACGACCACTTTTGGTCTGAGCTTCGCCGCTGCAGATACGGCTGCAGTTAGCAGTGCGTTCCGAGGATCTGCGACGTCACGTTTCCCTACCGTCGAGAACCCCTGACAAGGTGAGCCAGATAACAGCACGTCGCAAGGCCCGTCATAGGGGACTTCACCTGAGGACAGATCTCTAACAACGGCCTCTCCGCCAATATTCAAGCGGTAGTTGTCGACGGCCGCTGCCCAGTTATCAAAAGCAGCAACAGGGTCGAAACCCGCCCTGACGAATCCCAAGTCAAAGCCCCCACACCCAGAGAAAAGACTTACAAAACGGGGACTTTTCATTGCTGAAGCTTGGCGCTCCGACGCGATTGTTGACTGGCCTATTCTAGTTCAGGTGCCAACGCAACGTCTGCAGGCACGCCGTCCCGAGATGGTGAGAAAAAAGGGGGCCGCGAGGGCCCCCTTTCTTTCAACTTTGGTGGAAATCAATCAAACCCCAACAGGATTAGCCTTCTCCGGATCAATCTTGTACTGCTTGATCGCCCGGGCCACATCCTTCGCCGTCATCTTCCCGTCCTTCGCCAGCGCCGCAATCGCGGCATGCGCGATGTAGTACCGGTCAACCTCAAAGAACCGGCGCAGGTTCGCACGCGTGTCCGAACGGCCAAATCCATCCGTACCCAGCACCGTGTACGACATCGGCACGAACGCGCGGATCTGGTCCGCATACGCACGCACGTAGTCGGTGGCGGCAATCGCCGGGCCCTGGCGGCCTTCCAGCAGCTCGGTCACGTAGGCCTTGCGCTGCTCACCTTCCGGGTGCAGACGGTTGGCACGCTCCACGTCGAAACCATCGCGACGCAGTTCGTTGAAGCTCGGGCAGCTCCAGATGTCGGCGGTCACGCCGAAGTCCTTGTCCAGCAGCTCGGCCGCGGCAATGGCTTCGCGCAGAATGGTGCCCGAACCCAGCAGCTGCACGCGCAGCTCGCCCTTCTTCGGCTTGCCGGCGTCGGTCAGCAGGTACATGCCCTTGACGATGCCTTCGGCCGCGCCTTCCGGCATTTCCGGGTGGGTGTAGTTCTCGTTCATCAGGGTGACGTAGTAGTACTCGTCAATCTGATCTTCCATCATCGCCTTGGTGCCGTGCTGCAGGATCACCGTCACTTCGAAGCCGAAGGTCGGGTCGTAGCTGCGCACGTTCGGAATGCCACCGGCCACCAGATGGCTGAAGCCATCTTCGTGCTGCAGGCCTTCACCGTTCAGCGTGGTACGGCCGGCGGTACCACCCAGCAGGAAGCCGCGGGTACGCATGTCGGCAGCCTGCCAGGCGATGTCGCCCACGCGCTGGAAGCCGAACATCGAGTAGTAGATGTAGAACGGCAGCATCGGCACGTTGCTGACCGAGTAGCTGGTACCGGCGGCCATCCACGAGCTGATCGCACCCGGCTCGCTGATGCCCTGCTGCAGCACCTGCCCGCTCTGGTCTTCGCGGTAGAACATCAGCTGGTCGGCGTCGACCGGCTTGTACTTCTGGCCGAACGGCGCGTAGATGCCGATCTGGCGGAACAGGCCTTCCATGCCGAAGGTACGGGCTTCGTCGGCCACGATCGGCACGATGTGCGGGCCCAGTTCCTTGTCGCGCAGGGTGATGTTCAGGCTCTGCACGAACGCCATGGTGGTGGAGTAGCTGCGCTCGCCACTGCTCTTCAGCAGGCGCTCGTAGCTTTCCAGCTTCGGGGCAACGAAGCTCTTTTCGGCCTTGCGGCGGCGCTGCGGCAGGTAGCCACCCAGCGCGGCACGGCGTTCCTGCAGGTACTGCACTTCCGGCGAATCCGGGCCCGGGTGGTAGAACGGCACCTGGCCGTCGGCCAGCTGCGCGTCGGTCACCGGAATGTTGAAGCGGTCGCGGAAGTGGCGCACCGCTTCGTCGTCCAGCTTCTTGGTCTGGTGGGTCGGGTTCAGTGCCTCACCGGCGCTGCCCATGCCGTAGCCCTTGACCGTCTTGGCCAGGATCACGGTCGGCATGCCCTTGGTGTTCACGGCCTGGTGGTAGGCGGCGTACACCTTGTGCGGGTCGTGGCCACCACGGTTCAGGCGCCAGATGTCGTCGTCGGAAAGACCGGCCACCATCGCAGCGGTTTCCGGGTACTTGCCGAAGAAATGCTCGCGGGTATACGCGCCACCGAAGGCCTTGCAGTTCTGGTATTCGCCGTCGACGGTTTCCATCATCAGCTTCTTCAGGACGCCATTGGTGTCCTTGGCCAGCAGGGCATCCCAGTAACCGCCCCACAGCAGCTTGATGACATTCCAGCCGCCGCCACGGAACACACCTTCCAGTTCCTGGATGATCTTGCCGTTGCCGCGCACCGGGCCGTCCAGGCGCTGCAGGTTGCAGTTCACCACGAAGATCAGGTTGTCCAGGCCTTCACGGCCGGCCAGTGCGATGGCACCCAGGGTTTCCGGCTCGTCGCTCTCGCCGTCGCCGATGAAGCACCACACCTTGCGGTCGGACTTCTCGATCAGGCCACGGTTTTCCAAGTAGCGCATGAACTGCGCCTGGTAGATGGCGGCCAGCGGGCCCAGGCCCATCGACACGGTCGGGGTCTGCCAGTATTCCGGCATCAGCCACGGGTGCGGGTACGACGACAGGCCGCCGCCGTCCACTTCCATGCGGAACTTGTCCAGCTGCTCTTCGCTGATGCGGCCTTCCAGGAAGGAACGCGCGTAGATGCCCGGGGCGCTGTGGCCCTGGATGAACAGCAGGTCTCCCGGATGGCTTTCGCTCGGGGCGCGCCAGAAGTGGTTGAAGCCCACGTCGTACAGCGTTGCGCCGGAGGCGAACGAGGCGATGTGGCCGCCCAGGTCACCCGGCTTGCGGTTGGCGCGCACCACGGTGGCCATCGCGTTCCAGCGGATGATCGAACGGATGCGCCATTCCAGTTCGGCGTTGCCCGGGCTCTTGGCCTCCAGCTGCGGCTCGATGGTGTTGACGTATTCGGTAGTGGGAGAGAACGGCAGATAGGCACCCGAACGACGGGTCAGTTCCACCATGCCTTCCAGCAGCTGATGCGCGCGCTCGGGGCCCTCGACATCAATAACGGCCTTCAACGACTCGATCCACTCCTGGGTTTCCACAGGATTCGGGTCGTTGTTCAGCACCTCGTTCAACCAGTTCATTAGCGCTCCCATTACCGCACGCACGCGCGCGACTGTTGATAGATTTCTAGACCGCAAAGTGTAGCGCACCAAGGGCTTTCGTCACTTGGCTACGCTGGCGTATGGAGGCATGCCACCCATGTCTGCACGGCATGTCCCGGGACGTCCACCGGCGGGACAAAGCACTGCTGCAGGCCGCTATGGCTGCCTGCAAGGGCTGCGCCAGCTGTCGCCTGCGGCCTGCTGCGCCCATGCGCAGGACGCAGTGTTACTGCTGCGGATGACCGTTGTAGGGCAAGGCCGGCGCCGTGTCGGCGTTGTCTGACGGGCTGCCGCTGAACCCCCGACAACGTGTCGCGCGCGCCTCTCGACGTGGACGGGGCCGCTGCGCACGGTTGGCGGCGAGCAGGCCCCTTCCCGCGGTTCGCCGCTCGTCTGCTGCGCCCCGCCCGGGGCGGAAACCCGCAGCGCCGTTGCGTGGCCCGATACGGATGTCAGGCCGCGCAACGGTGGCTTGCGCCGCGCGCACCCCTCCCCTTCAGCCCTTGCAGTAGCTGGCTGCATGGCCCGATCTGGCAAGCGTTGTGGCCGAAACCATACTTGTCGGGTCCGGCTTATCGATATATCGTTTGCCGCACACGTTACCGATATATCGAAATGGGCCGATCCCCCTCTCCCAGGAACCGCACCGACGATGCTGCGGTACCCCGCCGCAACGGCCAGCCGCGCGTGCTCAGCCGTGGCGACCTGCGCCTGCTGGTGCTGGCGCTGATCGGCGAGCAGCCGCGCCATGGCTACGAGTTGATGCAGCACATCAGCACCATGTTCATGCAGGCCTACACCCCCAGTGCCGGCACCATGTACCCGCTGCTGGCCAGCTTCGAGCAGGCCGGCTGGGTGGAATCGGAAGAGGTGGACGGCCGTCGCGTGTTCCGCATCACCAGCGCCGGCGAGTTCGAGCTGAAGGTGCAGCGCACCCAGGTGCGATTGGCCCAGCGACGCGCGTTCGACCGCGCCCGCGAGATCACCAAGGCTTCGCTGCCGGCGCCGCTGGCCGCTGCGCTGCGCGAGTTCAAGCTGGCGCTGGTGCACCACCACGGGCGCTGGGCCGACGGCGAAGCCGAGCAGGTGGCCGCGCTGCTGTCGCGCGCGTCGGCGCTGATCAATGGCCAGGCCGGCAACGTGTCCTCTCCCTTTTCTACGACCCAGCCAGACTGAATCCAGCCAGGTCTTCCCCCATGCCGCGCGCCCCCGCGCGACCTTCCCACAGGTACCCCCATGACCGAACATCACAACTCGCGCCTGCGCCTGGATGTGCGCTTCCGTGAACTGACGGTGCTGCGCACCGAGACTGTCACCCCGCACATGCGCCGCATCGTGCTGGGCGGCGACGACCTGGCCGGCTTCGATTCGCCCGGCGCCGATGACCACATCAAACTGTTCTTCCCCAACGCCAGCGGCGAGATGGTGCTGCCGGTGCTGACCGCCGAAGGCCGCAGCTACCCCGAGGGCAAGCAGCCTTCGCCGGCGCGCGACTACACCCCGCGCTGGTGGGACCACGAAACCGGCGAGCTGGCCATCGACTTCGTGCTGCACGACCAGGGCATTGCCGGGCCGTGGGCCGAGCGCGCACAGGCCGGCGACACGCTGGTGATCGGCGGCCCGCGCGGTTCGTTCGTGGTGGCCGACAGCTACGACGCCTATGTGCTGATTGGCGATGAGACCGCGCTGCCGGCCATCGCCCGCTGGCTGGACGTGCTGCCCGAAGGCGCGCAGGTGCAGGCGTACATCGAAGTGGCCGACGAGGACGAGCGCCAGGACCTGCCGCAGTACGAGAACGTGCGCATCCACTGGCTGGAGCGCAATGGCTTCCCGGCGGCCAGCAGCACGCTGCTGGAAGACATGCTGACCGACTTCGAAGCCCCGGACGGCGATGCGTTCTACTGGATCGCCACCGAATCGCGCCGCGCGCGGATGATGCGCAAGTTCATCGAAGGGCACCTGGGCGTGCCGCGCGACTGGATCCGCTCGACCGGTTACTGGAAGGCGCACCCGGACGAACAGGACGGCGATTGACCGGGCAGCGGGTGGGCGCGGACCGTTGGTCCGCACGCTCTTCTACGGGTAGTGCCGGCCGCTGGCCGGCAACCTCATGACCCTTCGGCAGCATCCTGCAGTTGCCGGCCAGCGGCCGGCACTACCATGCGGGGCGCAGCCCCACGCACCCACCCGAACCGATGCGCGGCCCAGATCTCCAGCGCCAGCAGCAGCGCGATGATCGCCAGCGGCAGCAGCAACCCCAGGTACACGCCCGGCATCATGCCGTTGATCTGCGCCTTCACCAGCCGCAGCACGCCGCGTGTATGCAGCAGTTCGTCGATGCGCATGGTCAGCGCCTCGCGCACCATCTTCGGCTCCAGCCCAACCGTGCCGGCCTTGTCGATCAGTGTGTCTTCCACCATCGCGCGCAGCAGCCCGGCGCGCACCTTGCCGATCACCCAGCCCACGCCGCGCGCCATCGGTCCGTCACCCAGCCGGTCCACGCCGGGCAGCGGATGCTCGCTCAGGTAGATCGCGGCCAGCGAATCTGCCACATCCCCCACCGTGCCCTGGCTCTGCAGCGCGGCACGCATGCGTTCGTCCTCCAGCGAGGCGGTGAAGCCGCTGCTCCAGCCTTCCACCATCGTCTGCAGGTGCGGCTGGAAGTGATCGAGCTGCTTGAACAGCGCGCGGTGCGCGCCGGCGGTAAAGCCCAGCTGCAGGCCGAAGAACGCGACCAGCAACGGCAGCAGCACCACATACGAGGCCAGCAGCCCGTGGTGCCAACGCCGCTGCCGCCGCAGCCAACCGCGCCGATGCAACCCGCGCCAAGCGAAGATGCCCAGCGCCAGCCCCAACAGGGTGCCCAGCACGCTGCCGCCGATCAGATCGAGCAGGCTCAGGCCGGTCCAGAATTCGCCGAGCCAGTACTGCGCTTCCTGCATGGTGTTGTCTTCCGTGGTTCAGTGCGGCCGCCATGGTAACCGCGACCCCATGCGACAATCGCGCTCCTTTCCTGCACCAACGAGGCCCCACGTGGGCAAATTGACCCTGAGCGGCGTGGACACGCTGCGTACCCGCCTGGCCGACGACAGCGCCTGCGACACAGTGCTGTCCGCCTTCGCCGACCCGGCTGCGGCGCGCGTACCGCTGCGTGAGCTGGTCGAAGCACAGCACCGCTACCTGCAGGCCGAACATGAAGTGGCACAGGTGGCCGACATCCTGCGCCGCGACCAGAAGTACGCGCCGGTGGGTCGTCCGTCGGTGCATATCGTGCAGCTGCGCAAGCAGCAGGCGTCTACCAGGCAGGCCGCGCTGATCGCCCGCCAGGTGGTGGCACAGGCCGCGCAGACGTTCGTGCGCGCGAGCGGGTTGGTGGTGAAGGCCAAGCAGAGCCCGAGCGAAGCATCGGCCGCATGGCTGGGTACGCTGCGCTGAGCGCGCATACCCGGTAGTGGCCAACCTTGGTTGGCCTGCGGATTGATTGTGTTCCGACCAAGGTCGGCACCTGCCGGAGCACGCAAAAAAGAAGGCCCGCTTTTCAGCGGGCCTTCTGCCTTCTCACGACGAGTGAGCGGGATGTTGCATCAAGCAGCCGGCTTCTCGCCGGTGGCTTCGGTGGTGATGCGGATCTTCACTTCATCGCTGACGTTCGGGGCGTAGGCGCCGACGCCGAAATCGCTGCGCTTGATGGTGGTGGTGGCATCGAAGCCGGCGGCCGGAACCTTGGCCATCGGGTGCTCGCCGCCGCCGTTGACGGTCACATCCAGGGTCACCGGCTTGGTGATGTCCTTGATGGTCAGGTCGCCGGTGACGGTCAGCTTGTTGGTGCCGGCCGATTCGACCTTGGTGCTCTTGAAGCTGGCGGCCGGGAACTTGGCAGCGTCGAAGAAGTCGGCGCTCTTCAGGTGCTCGTCGAACTTGGCGGTGAAGCTGTTCAGTCCGCTCAGCGGCAGCTTCACTTCCACGGTGGACTTGGTGACGTCGGTGGCGTCGTACACCAGGGTGCCTTCGGCATTGCCGAAGTGCGCGCTCGGGTTGGAGAAGCCGAAGTGGCTCCACTGCGCCAGCACGTCGGTGTGGGTCGGGTCGAGCTTGTAGGTGCCCGAGGCGATGGTGATGGCGGTAGCCGCCGGGGCAGCAGCAGCGGCATCGGCGGCCGGGGTGGTGGCAGCCTGCTCGGTGGTGGCCGGGGCAGCAGCATCGGCGGCCGGGGCGGCGGTGTCGGCCGGCTTGGAGCAGGCGGCGATGGCCAGGGTCAGGGCCAGCGGCAGCAGCAGTTTACGGGTGGCGCTCATCTCAGGAACTCTCCGGATCGTAGGGTGGGAACACAGTGCAGCAATGGCCCGCCACGGCGGGCGGGCCCGAAACCGATACAGCGACTTACGCGATGCGCGCCGCTTCGTCGAAGGACAGACGCGGCAGACGGGGGAACAGGCCCGAATCGTCACCGTACCCCAGGTTGACCAGGAAATTCGACTTGATGCTGGTGCCGGCGAAGAACGCTTCATCGACCTTGGCATTGTCGAAGCCGGACATCGGGCCGGCATCCAGGCCCAGCGCGCGTGCGGCCAGGATCAGGTAGGCACCCTGCAGGCTGCCGTTGCGGAACGCGCCTTCGTGGCGGCCTTCGCGCGGGCCGTCGAACCAGGCCTTGGCATCGGTGTGCGGGAACAGGTACGGCAGCTTCTCGTGGAAGTCCTGGTCGAAGGCCACGATGACGGTGACCGGGGCGGCCAGGGTCTTGTTGTGGTTGCCTTCGGACAGCGCCGGTGCCAGCTTGGCCTTGGCTTCGGCCGACTTCACGAACACGAAGCGCGCCGGGCTGCCGTTGGCGGCGGTCGGGCCCCACTTCAGCAGGTCGTACAGAGCGTGCAGCTGTGCGTCTTCAACCGGCTTGTCGAGGAAGGCGTTCTGGGTACGGGCGGTGCGGAACAACTGGTCCAGTGCAGCAGCGTCGAGCGCGTGGGACATCGGTGGATCTCCAGGGCGGCTAAGGTCAGTGCCCGCGGGCGGCGCGGGGCGAAACGTCGATCCGCAGTGTAGAGTGTCGCGACTGTTGCAACACCCAGCAGGATTGAAACGAATTAATGCCAATGGTGAAACGATCGAGCACGCCATGGACGGTCACCGATGGCCGTGCCGGTAATGTCCGCCAGGCGGTCGCGCTGGCGACGGCGCTGCGCCTGGGCAGCCACCGCCCCCTGGTACTGCAACCCCGCGCGCCGTGGCGCTGGCTGTCGCCGCGGCGCTTGCCCGGTGATGTGAACGGCTACGGCGAGGCGTTTGCGTCCCTCGCTGCCGAAGCGCCCGCACTGGCGATCGGCTGTGGCCGCCAGGCCGCCGGTGCGCTGCGCGTGCTGCGTGCGCGCGGCAGCCAGGTGGTGCAGATCCTCGACCCGCGCATCGGTTGCCGCCACTGGGACGTGGTGGTGGTGCCCGAGCATGACGCCCTGCGCGGCAGCAACGTGCTGACCCTGGTCGGCAGCCTGAACCCGGTGGACGATGACTGGCTGGCCTTGGGCCGCGCCGCGTTCGCCAGCTTCAGCACCCTGCCCGGCCCGCGCACGGCACTGCTGGTGGGCGGCCCGACGCCGCTGGCACCATGGGATGAGACGGCGATGGTGCACGTGTTCCAGGCGCTGGCCGAACAGATCCGCAGCGAGGGTGGCAGCCTGCTGGCGACCACTTCGCGGCGCACGCCGCCGGCGCTGGCCGAGATCCTGCGCGCGAAGTTCGCCGACCTGCCGCATGTGATCTGGGGTGATGGCGGCGATGGGGTGAACCCGTATGCCGGTCTGCTCGGCTGGGCCAACCGGGTGGTGGTGTCGCCCGATTCGGTGAACCTGCTGTCCGAGGCCAGCGCCACGCGCATGCCGGTGATGGTGGCCCTGGCCGATACGGCGCAGGGACGGCTGGGGCGCTTCCAGCAGCAGCTGCGCGAACGCGGGCGCCTGCAGCCACGCTGGCTGGACTGGCAGTACGACCGCATCGAACCACTGCGCGAGACCGCTCGGATTGCTGCCGAGGTCAAAGCGCGCTTGGCGTTGGGGTGACGCCGTCCAGCGCTTTTTGAACATTTCGATCCGTCGGCGCAGTTAGAGTCCAGCCTCCCCCTCGGACTGGACGTCCCCATGCGTACCCTGCTTCTGCTGCCGCTGGCCCTGCTGGCGGCCTGCTCCACTACCCCCACCGAACTGGACCCGCTGTCGCACGCCTGCCAGCAGCAGCTGGATGCCTACCGCGAGCAGCCGGCACTGCGTAATCCGCGCAACGAGCGCCCGCCGTTGCCGATCGCGCCGATCAGCGATGCCTGCGACAAGGAATTGCGGCGCAAGGGCGTGGAGCGCTGATTCCAGCGATGCGGGTATGATCGGCGCGCGGGCCTGCCCGCGTCTGGAGCGGTATACATGGAACGTCTGCATCGCCTGCGCTGCGGCCTGCTGCTGTTGATGGGCCTGCTGGCCACCGCGCCGGCATGGGCCGACAGCGGCACCTGCTTGGAGCGCTACCCCAGCGTGGCCGCACAGGCGGCGATGTTCGATGTGGCGTGGACCACGGCCGAGCGCCTGGATGCGCTGCCCGACGTGGACGTGGTGATCGCCGCGCGTGGTGGCCAGGACCTGAGCCGCTACGGCCTGCGCCACAGCCACTTGGCCTTCCTGCTGCGCGAGGACGACGGCCGCTGGCGGGCGATGCACCTGCTCAACCGCTGCAAGACCGACAGCTCGCAGCTGTACCGCGAGGGTCTGGGCAATTTCGTCGGCGAGAGCGGCACCCATACCGATCTGCGCATCGGCGTGCCGCCGCCGGCGTTGCAGCTGGCACTGAAGCGGATGCTGGCAGCACCGGCGATCCAGCCCAAGGCGCTGCACGAATCGAAGTACAACGTCGTGGCCTATCCGTTCGCCACCGACTTCCAGAATTCCAACCAGTGGATCCTGGAAGTGCTCGCCGCGGCAATGGCGCAGGATGAAGGTGGCCCGGTCATCGTCAAGCGCGAACAGGCGCAGCAATGGCTGCGCGCGCAGAAATTCCAGCCCAGCGTGTTGCATATCGGCCTGGGCAAGCGCGTTGGGGCGCGCCTGTTCGTGGCCAACGCCACCACCACCGACCATCCGGCTAGTGAACGTATTTCCGGCAACTACTCGGTGGTGACGGTGGAATCGGTATTCGACTTCCTGCACCAGCGCAGCCAGCTGCAGCAGGAACTGACCATTGCGCACGCGACGGCCGACACTGCCGCCGCTGCGCCCTGACCTGGCAAGGAGAAGATGATGCGCAACCTGCAGTTTTCCGCGTTGGCCGTGCTTGTGTGCGGCAGCCTGTTGTCTGCAGCGCCGGCACATGCCGAGCGCCGCATCGTGATCATCCAGAACAGCGTGCCCGAGGGGCCGAGCCTGGAGATGTCCGCACCGATGGTGGCAGCTGCGCAAGCGGCGGCGGCCAAAGAAGCCGAGGATACCGGCGTGCCTGCGGGCCAGGGCGCGGTGAAGCTGCCGCAGATGCAGGTCAGCGCCATCTCCACCACCGTCGATGGTCGCCGCGAGGTGCTGCTGCAGGACCCCGCCAACCCGCAGAACACCGCGTCCATGCAATGGCCCAAGCGCCCCGGTGACCCCGCTGTGCAGTTCAACGTGGGCCAGACCGTGAACTTCGAACCCGCCGGATCGGGCAACGGCTGGCGGGTGAGCGACAACCAGGGCCGGCCGCTGGAGTACCTGCCCGAGGCCACCGGCCCACGCGACATTTTCGATACGCAGCGCTGAGCCGCTGCTTCTCTTCCCGACCAGGAGGTCACCATGCTTCGTTCCCTGCGCGCCCCCGCCGCCGCCCTGCTGCTCTCGGCCCTGACGGTGCCGACCGTGCACGCCGGTGCTGCCCCGCACATCAACAGCGGCCAGGCCAGCGTGCTGGTCACGTCGCTGATCGTGGTGTCGGTTCCGCTTGCCACCTCGATGGGTTTGGCCGCGCTGTCCAAGGCGCCGTTCAAGGCCAGCGAGCGCAATGGCAAGGTTGCCGAGCGCACCCCGGCGGTGCCGCTGCCGCCGATGGAAGTGAAGCAGGTGGCGACCACCGCCGCTGGCGAGCGCCAGGTGCAGCTGCAGGTGCCGGACAAGGCCGACCAGACCGCGACCCTGCAGTGGCCGGCGATCGAGGGCGATGACCCGGTGGCCGGCTTCGTGGTCGGCCAGCAGGTGCGCTTCGACCCGACCGATGCCGGTGCCGGCTGGACGGTGAAGAACAGCGACGGCAAGGCGCTGGCCTATGTGCCCACGGCCTATGCCGCCGGCGACGCGCTGAGCGAACAGCTGTAAAGCTGAACGGCCGTTTTTGGCTTTGCGGCGGGCCGGGCGGATAATGGGCGATCCCCTTTTTCCCCTGGCTCGCCATGTCCGTGCGTCCTGCGCCTGTTTTTGCCCCGTTGACCGCCCGCGCCCTGGTGCTGGCGGTGCTGGCCATGGGCGCGGTGGTGCTGCTGTCCAACGTGCTGGTGCAGTACCCCATCAATGACTGGCTGACCTGGGGTGCTTTCAGCTACCCGGTGGCGTTTCTGGTCAGCAACCTGATCAACCGCCGCTTCGGCCCGGGCCCGGCCCGCCGCGTGGCGTGGATTGGTTTTGCGGTGGCGGTGCTGCTGTCGGTGTGGGTGGCGACGCCGCGCATTGCGATCGCCTCGTGCTCGGCCTTCATCGTGGCCCAGCTGCTGGACATCACCGTGTTCGACCGCCTGCGCCGTGGCAGCTGGTGGCGCGCGCCGATGGTGGCCACCACCTGCAGCGCTACGGTGGATACCACCATCTTCTGGTCGATCGCCTTCGCCGGTTCCACCCTGCCGTGGGTGAGCTGGGCCGCGGGCGACCTGGCGGTGAAGCTGGCGATCGGCGTATGCCTGCTGGCCCCGTTCCGCGCGCTGCTGTGGAAGATGGCGCCGCTGCGCACAGCGGGCTGACCGCCTCACCGGTAGGTGCCAACCTTGGTTGGCACGATCCGTCAGCGTTCATGGCGCCGGCAACAGCGTGCCAACCAAGGTTGGCACCTACCAACAGCATGCCATCGCACGGTGGATGCCAACAGCAAACCTTCGCCCGGTAGTTGCCAACCTTGGTTGGCACAATCCGTCAGCGTTCATTCCGCCGGCAACAGCGTGCCAACCAAGGTTGGCACCTACCAACAGCAAGCCATCGCACGGTGGATGCCAACAGCAGGCCATCACCCGGTAGGTGCCAACCTTGGTTGGCATCCACACCACCTGCACTCAGGCGAACGGCAGATCCGCGGCGATGCACGCGGCGCTGATCGCCGCACACGCGTCTTCGATGGCCGGCGTCGTCGGCGCCAACCGCGGCCTGCGATCCAGCGTGCAGGCCAGCCCTACCTCCAGCAGCGTGGCGTGCGCGCCATGCAGCGCCTGTGCGGTGGCATCGGGCAGGAATCCCGCCGCTGCCAACGCGTCGATCAACGCCGGCGTGGCACGCGGCTGCAGCAACGCAGGTGTCTGCGCACTGCGCGCCAGCACACCGGTCTGCAGCAGGAATTCCAGATCGACCACGCCGCCTGCGCCCTGCTTCAGGTCGAGCCGTGCGGCATCGCTGCGGTCCAGTTCGGTGCGCATGCGCCCGCGCATCTTCAGCACATCGGCGTACAGCGTCGCGCGATCACGTTCGCGGCCCAGCGTCTGCGCACGTACCTGTTCGAAATCCTGCAGCAGGCTGGCATCGCCGGCCACGCCGCGTGCGCGTACCAGCGCCTGGTGCTCCCAGGTCCATGCGCGATCACGCTGGTACTCGGTGTAACTGGCCAGGGAAGACACCAGCGAGCCCTTGCCACCGTCCGGGCGCAGGCGCACGTCGATGTCGTACAACCGCCCGGCGGCGGTGACCGCAGCCAGCAGCGCCATCACCTTCTGGGCCAGGCGCGCATACCAGCGGCCCGGCTCCAGCGGGCGGGCGCCATCACTCGCTTCCACACCCGCCGGGTGATCGTGCAGGAACACCAGGTCCAGATCCGAGCCGAAACCCAGCTCCAGGCCGCCCAGGCTGCCGTAACCGATGATCGCGAAGCGGCCGCCGACGATAGCGCCGTGCGCGGCGTGCATATCCGCCTCGGCCATCGCCAGCACGGTGATGACCACCGCCTGCGCCAGTTCGGCCAGTTGCCGGGTGCTGTCAACCGCACCCTGGCGGCCATCCAGCGTGGCCATGGCCATGCGGAAACTGAGGGCGAGCCGCGTCTCATTGAGCCAGCGCAGTTGCGATTCGGGATCTTCCACCGGCAGCACCTGCTGGCATTCGGCCAGCATGCCGGCCGCATCGGGCATCGGCCCGGACACGCGCACGTCCAGCAGTTCGTCCAGCAGCAGCGGATACGCGGCCAGGCGTTCGGCCAGCAATGCGCTGCGTGCGAGCACGTCGACCAGGCGCGCGAGCGCGCTGGGCTGCTCGTCCAGCAGCGCCAGATAGCTGGTACGGCGCAGCACTGCCTGCAGCAGGCCGAGCACGCGCTTGAGGGCGGCGTCGGGCTGCGGTGAGCGGGTGGCGGCGTGCAGCAGTGCTGGCAGTACGCGGTCCAGCCGCGCACGCGCTGCATCGGACAGCGACTTCACGCCCGTGCCCTGGGCGAAATCACGCAGTGACTGGTCGGCGCCATTCGCATCGAGGAAACCGGCCTCGGCGAGCAGCGCAGCGTTGCTGCCCTCGGGCAGGCTGCGCCAGTAGTTGGCCAGCGCATCCGGCGCGGCCTGGCCCTTGCGCGGGGCCAGCAATGCGGCGAACTCGGTACTGACGCGCTGCTGCTGCACGGTCAATGCGGCACGCAGCGCATCCCAATCGGCATAGCCGAGGCCGACGGCAATGCGTTCGCGATCCAGTACATCAGATGGCAGCACATGGGTCTGTGCATCGCGCAGCATCTGCAGGCGGTTTTCCAGCCGACGCAGGAACAGGTAGGCCTCGCGCAATGCGGCGCCATCATCGCTGGCGATCTGCCCGGCGGCGACCAGCGCATCCAGCGCGACCAGCAGCCGCCGCTCGCGCAACACCGGCTCGCGGCCACCGCGGATGAGCTGTAGCGCCTGGCACAGGAACTCGATTTCGCGGATGCCTCCGGCGCCACGCTTGATGTCGTCGTGCATCTCGCGGCGCGCGACTTCGGCGGTGATCGCCGCTTTCATTTCGCGCAGGCCATCGAGCGCGGTGAAGTCCAGGTAGCGGCGGTACACGAACGGACGCAGGGTCTGCAGCCAGGCCTCGCCAGCGGCGATATCGCCCGCCACCGCGCGCGCCTTCAACCACGCATAGCGCTCCCAGTCGCGGCCTTCGCGCTGGAAGTACTGATCCATCGCCGCGAATGACAGCGCCACGCGGCCGGCGCTGCCGAACGGGCGCAGGCGCAGGTCGACGCGATGGCTGAAGCCATCGACGGTGGTTTCATCCAGCAGCTTGGCCAAGCGCTGACCGAGGCGGGCAAAGTACTCCTCGGCCGCCAGCGCGCGCGGACCGTCGGATTCACCGCCCTGCACGTAGGCGTAGACCAGATCGACATCGGAACTGAAGTTGAGCTCGCCACCGCCCAGCTTGCCCAGCCCGAACACCACCAGCTGCTGCGGTCGGCCGTTGTCATCGGCAATCACCCCGTGGCGCTGGGCGAACTCCTGCTGCAGGGCGTCCAGCGCCAAGCGCAGGCAGTCCTCGGCCAGCGCAGTCGCACCGGCGAGGGTCTGTGGCACGTCGTCCAGCCCGGCCAGGTCGCGCCAGATCAAGCGGGTCGACATCGCCGTGCGCCAGCGCCGCAGCTGCGCCGGCCAGTCGCCGGGCTGCAGCGGGTCGAGCACCGGCGCCGGCAGTGGCGGGCAGCCCGGCGCGGCCAGTTGCGCCAACAGGCCGGGCTGGCGCACCAGCGTGTCCATGGCGAAGTCACTGCTGACCGCCAGTTGCACCAGCATCGGCTGCAGCTCGGCCGGGATGGGATCGGGCACTGCCTGGGCCAGGCGCGCCAGTGCGCGGTCAACGAGGGGCTGCAGGGTGGCGGGCAATTCGGCGGGGGCGAGGGTCATACCGTGATTCTCGCGGGGTCGGATCCCTTTGCCAACGGCGAAGGGCTGTGACCCGTTGCTGCGATCCTGCCGAAGGTTGCTGGGGTTGCCGGCCAGCGGCCGGCACTACCAATAGTGCAAAACGCGTATTCATACTGGGCGACAGGCAATAAAAAAGCCCGCTTGCAGCGAACTGCCAGCGGGCTCTGCTCCCTCCCCCACGTCGGGATGCAGGGCCATCGTGCGGTGTACGAAAGTACTTTGCACGCTGCACTGCAAAACAAAACTGGCGGGTATGGGAGAGGCGTTGCCGGAAACACCATTCCACGAAGGTAGAACCCCCCGTACGGCAGGGGATGGCCGATAATCGGGATTCCCCCCAGAAACGCTGTCGTCATGACTGTTGATCGCATCGCCAACGCGCGTCTTCGTGACCGCGTGGTCTCCGCCGAGGCCGCAGCCGCGCTGATCCAGCCCGGTGAAACCGTGGCCATGAGCGGCTTTACCGGCTCCGGTTACCCCAAGGCCGTTCCCGTTGAACTGGCCCGCCGCATCGAATCGGTGCATGCCCAGGGCCTGCCCTTCCAGATCAGCCTGATGACCGGTGCCTCCACTGCACCGGAACTCGATGGCGCGCTGGCCAAGGCCGATGGCATCGCCATGCGCATGCCGTTCCAGAGCGACCCGGATGCGCGCAACCGCATCAACGAGGGCAAGCTGGATTACATCGACATCCACCTCAGCCACGTTGCCCAGCACGTCTGGTTCGGCTTCTACGGCGAGATCGATACCGCCGTGATCGAGGTCTCGGCCATCCGCGAGGATGGTTCGCTGGTGCCGTCCACCTCGCTGGGCAACAACAAGACCTGGCTGGACCTGGCCAAGAAGGTGATCATCGAGGTCAACGAGTGGCAGCCGGCCGGCGTCGATGGCATGCATGACATCTACTACGGCACCGCGCTGCCGCCGCACCGCAAGCCGATTCCGCTGGTCAATGCCAACGACCGCATCGGTGAGACCGCGCTGCGCTGCGACCCGGACAAGATCGTGGCCGTGGTGCGCACCAATGGCCCTGACCGCAACAGCCCGTTCAGCCCGATCGATGCGACCAGCGAGCAGATCGCCGCGCACCTGATCGAGTTCCTGCAGCACGAAGTGAAGCGCGGCCGCCTGCCGGCCAACCTGCTGCCGCTGCAGTCGGGCGTGGGCAACATCCCCAACGCGGTACTGGCCGGCCTGGCCAAGAGCGGCTTCCGCGACCTGGCCGCGTTCACCGAAGTGATCCAGGACGGCATGCTCGACCTGCTGCGCGACGGCGTGCTGAGCTATGCCTCGTGCACCGGCTTCGCACTGAGCCCGCAGGCCAACGAGACGTTCAAGGAAAACATCGATTTCTACCGCGAGCGCATCATCATGCGCACGCAGGAAATCTCCAACCATCCGGAACTGGTGCGCCGCCTGGGCTGCATCGGCATGAACGGCATGATCGAAGTGGACCTCTACGGCAACGTCAATTCGACGCACGTGATGGGCACGCGGATCATGAACGGCATCGGCGGTTCGGGCGACTTCGCGCGCAATGGGTTCCTGTCCGCGTTCCTGAGCCCGTCGACGGCGAAGAACGGCACCATTTCGGCGATCGTGCCGATGGCCAGCCACGTCGACCACACCGAGCACGACGTGTCGGTGATCGTGACCGAACAGGGCCTGGCCGATCTGCGTGGCCTGACCCCGCGCAAGCGCGCGCAGGTGCTGATCGACAACTGCGCGCACCCGGATTTCCGCGCGCAGCTGCAGGATTACTTCGACCGCGCCAGCCGCGAGAGCTACGGCAAGCACACCCCGCACCTGCTGCCGGAAGCGCTGTCGTGGCACCAGCGCTGGCTGGATACGGGCACGATGAAGGCATGATGTGAAAAGGCCGGGCAGACGCCCGGCCTTTCTTGTTATGGCGTGGATATCCGATCCTGGACATCCGGTAGTGCCGGCCGCTGGCCGGCTCCCCGCAGCAACGACCGCGCCGGATGCTCGCCTGGCCCAGAAGCTGCCGGCCAGCGGCCGGCACTACCAGCAATCGGAGATCGCTCGCCCGCTCCCTGTAGCGGCCGGCACACCTTCAGGCGGTGCGCAGGCTCGCCAGCGATTCGGCCTGGATGCGCTCGTAGATCTCGAACTCATCGTTCACCGCCGCGCCCAGCGCCTGTTCGAAGGCTTCGCGATTGGCATGTGCAGTGTAGGCGCGCTGCTCGCCACCGCCCAGGTTCGACTGGAAGATGCCTGCTGCACTGACCGGCAGGAAGTCCTCGTAGACGATCGGATCAGCCGTGGCCAGGCCCGCTGCAACCAGTACTTCGGCCGGCAGGTCGGCCACGCGTTCCGGCGCGGCGCGGCCCGCGTCGGTCAGCTGGTAGCGGTAGTAGCCCAGGCCTTCCTGGCGCAGGGTGTCATGGTCATCCGGGAAACTGGCGAACACCGCCTGCAGGCGCTGGCCGTAGTCACCGCCTGTGCTGCCCGCGCCGCCGGCATCGCGTGCCTGCGTCAACAGCTGGTCGTACAGCGCGCGACCCTTCGCGGTCAGTGCCAGGCCGCGCTGTTCGATCTCGCCGAAGCGCGCGGTATGGGTGCCGGCGTCGCCGCCCCCGTTGTCCGGGAAGTGCACGGCCTCTTCCAAGGCCTTGAAGCTGGTCTGCCGCAGCAGGATCGGGCAGGCGCGGCGCGGCGGGCCCTCGATCACCGCCTTGGCGGCCATGCCGTGCTCGATCATCGCCGCCTGTGCAGCGTCGATGTCCAGCGTGCGCGGGGTCAGGTGATTGATGTGCGGGCCACGGAAGCTGACCACGTCGGCCACCAGCCGGTGCGCCTTGTGCAGCGCGTGGTAGGTCGGCAGATCCACGGTGGCGTCGCCATGCCAGCGGAAGGTCTCCAACGCCTGTTCGACGAAGCGCTCGGCATCGGCCTGGGTCAGGCCACCGTCACGCTCGGCCTGCTCGATCAGCGCCAGCGCGTCGTCGGTGAAGATGCGGCGGCGGGCGAGAATCTCGGCCGACTGCGCACGCAGCGCCTCGTCTTCGATCAGCTCCAGGCGCAGCAGCGAGGTGAACACGCGGAACGGGTTCAGTGCCAACGCAGCGGCGGTCAGCGGGCGGAACGCCGTGGAATGCACCGGCACGCCGGCCACCGACAGATCGTAGTAGCCCACCGGGTACATGCCCATCACCGCGAACAGGCGGCGCAGGGTCGCCAATTCCTGCGGGGTGCCGACGCGGATCGCGCCATGGCGTTCTTCATCCAGACGGGCACGCTCGTCGTTGCGCAGCAGCTGCGCGGCCAGCGCCGGGTCCTGCGCCAGGACCTGCGAGTTGATCCGCTCCACCAGTTCCACCAGCGTGCCGTACAGCGGCACTTCGGTGCGGTACATGCGGGACATGGCCTGGGCGAACAGGCGGCGGATCACATCAGGCGAAACGAAAGAGGCGCTCATCAGTCACTCGGTTACGGGAACGGGGAACGGCGAGAACCCGTATTGTCGCCGGAGTGCGCGGCCGCGGCGATACGCAGAGCAACATGAAGAACATCGGTAGCGCCGGGCCATGCCCGGCGGACCCCAGGGCCGCGCTGCGCGCTCGCCGGGCATGGCCCGGCGCTACCGTTTCAACTGGCGCTTCAGGGTGGCATCGAGGGTGATCGGCCGGTCCCAGTGCTCGTAACTGGCGACGATGGCGTGGCGCACGGCGCGGTAATGCAGGTTCTGCGGCTTGGCCGGCATCCGCTTCACCACCTCGGCCCAGCCGCCCTCGGGGTCCTGGCTGAAGGCGCGCACGCTGTCGCGGCAGGCCTGGCCACTGGCCTTGGCCCAGAAACAGGCGAAGTAGATGTCGCCGGCCTGCCACTGGTGGGTGGTGGCCAGCGCGGCGATGTAGCCGCGCGGTACACCGGCGTAGCGCGATACCTCGTCGAGGAAGGCATCGGGGTAGCGCTCGGCGTAATGGTTGATGTCGGCCAGCTGGGTGTCGACCCAGGTGTCGCCGGTATCCACCTCGTAGGTCGCCGAACGTTCGGCGGTCTGCTGGGCCAGCACGATGGCCGGCGCCAGCAGCAGGGACAACAGCAGCGCGCGCAGTGGCAGTTTCATGACCCGATTCTGCCGCAGCCGCCGCGCCGTGTCAGGCCGCGGCAGCGGCCTTGGCCTCGATCGTCGCCAGCGCGGCGGGCCAGTCCCAGGCGGTATCGGCGCTGACCATGCGCGGTTCGTCGTCGGCCACGCCGTGCTGGGTCTCGTGCGCCCAGGTCACCGCGTACGGGGTATGGATGCCCCAGCCGCCGAGGGTGATCACCGGTTCGATATCCGAGCGCAGCGAATTGCCGACCATCACGAACTGCTGCATCGGCAGGTCGAATTCGGCCAGCACGCGGGCATAGGTTTCCGGGTCCTTCTCGGACACGATCTCGATGCGTGGGAACAGGTCGGACAGCGCCGCCACCCTGATCTTGGCTTCCTGGTGGAACAGGTCACCCTTGGTGATCAGCACCACCGGGTACTGCGCGGCGATGGCCGCCACCGACTCGCGTACGCCGTCGATCAGTTCAACCGGATGGCGCAGGGTGTCGTGGCCAATGTCGAGGATGCGCTGGATGTCCTTGGCCTCGATGCGCTGCGAGGTGATCTCGATGGCCGCTTCGATCATCGACAGCGTCATGCTCTTCACCCCGTAGCCGAACACGCCGAGGTGGCGCTGCTGCACTTCCAGCAGGTGGCGGGCGGTCTGGGTGTCATGGACGTCGATGTAGCGCGACAGCAGGTCCAGGTAATCCTGCTCGGCCTTGCGGTAGTAGTCCTCGCTCTTCCACAGCGTGTCGTCACCGTCAAAACCGACCAGGCCGATGGCGCGCGAGGGCGCAGGCGTGGAGGTGTTCATCGTCCTAGGATACAGGCGCAGAGATGACGAAAAAAACCCGGGTGGCCGAAGCCACCCGGGTTGCCCATGCACCGGTTGTCCCGAATTCAACCGTGGATCAGCGGCCCTGGCCTGCGGCCGTGCCACCCGCGCCGGCACCGGCCTGCTGGGCGGCCACGTAGGCCTTGTACTCGTCGGCACTCAGCTGGCCATCCTTGTTGGCATCGGCCTGGTCGAACACCTGGGCAAGGCCCGCATTCACCTGCGCTTCGCTCTTGCTGATGGTGCCGTTGCCATCGGTATCGATGCTGGCCCAGGTCTGGCCACCGCCGTTGGCCTGCGCCGACGCTGCTGCGGCCGCATCGGTCGCCTGGTCGGCCGCCTGGCCTGCCTGTGCCGCCGCCTGCTGGGCCTGCGCCGCTTCGTTCTGTGCATGCGCGGCCTGCTGCTTGGCCGACTGCGCCATCGCCGGGATGGCCAACACGCTGCCGGCGGCGACGATCAGGGCGATCAGGGGCTTGCGGTTGCGAATAGTCATCTGGGGTGTCTCCTGAAGGGTGGTAGTGCGCGGTCGTTGTCTCCGCACGGCACCTACCCTGCCACCGCGTTTCTGAATCGATTTTGCGCGGCGATCGCCGCGAACACGCATGGTTAACCACCCACGCAGACGCATGCGTTAGCGCGGTGGTTAGTGCGAAGTGAGCAGGGAGTAAGACGAGCATTCAGCGCTACCGGATTTAACCGGCAGCGAACGAAAAACCTGCGTCAGTCGACGGTTTTTTCCGATGACCGCGAACTGAACAACACCCAGCCCAATGCAACACCGGAGAGCGCGCCGGCGATTTCCAGCACCACGCGGCTGCCCAGTTCGTTCGGATCGTGGATGGTGGACAGGAACAGGCGCGCATACAGCGGCGACTCCAGCCGCACGATGCCCATGTAGAACAGCTTCCAGGCGTCGATGCCGGCGGAAATGATCACCGCGATGACGCACGACCAGCCGATCGCATGGCCCACGGTCCAGTGCAGCAGGCGGCACAGGTGGTGCCACAGGAAGTACACCAACAGGCCGACCAGCAGGGCGATGAGGCCCGCTTCAAGCGTACCGAGCAGGCCGAAATGCAGGGGAAGGTTCATCGGGCGGGGACGCAGGAGAAGGCGGCCAGTGTAAGGGGTATCGGCAAGGCTGCGCCCTGCACCTGCAGATGCCGAAGCAACGGCAACAGCAGGCATTCCGTGGGGTGGTGGGGCGGTGTCGGAGTGCGGGGACGCCGTAAACCCATCCCTGGGGGCTTGGCAGCCGCATCCATGCGGCGGACACCCCGCACTCCGACACCGCCCCACCTCTGACAGATTCCCGCGATCGGGTAGATCCACGCCATGCGTGGATGAATCTCCATCGAAATCGAATATCTCGACAATTGATCGAAGATCATCCACGCATGGCGTGGATCTACGTGTCGACCAAGGTCGACACCCACCAACAGCAACACAGAACGCCGTTCCGACAGATCGCGGAAATCTGTCGAAGGCGGGGTGGGTCCGGTTGCGGGGGTGTCCGCGGCATGGATGCCGCGGCCAAGCCTACAGGGACGTATTTACGGCGTACCCCGCAACCGGACCCACCCCGCCATCCCAGGGAATGCCCGCTGTTGCCGTTGCCGTTGCTCTGGCTTGAGGCTTCGGCGGGTGCAGGGCGCAGCCCTGCCGACACCCCCTACCGCACTGGCACGTCGTAGGCGGTACCGGCATCCGGCTCGGGCTGCAGCGTGTAATGCCACCACTCCTGCGCATAGTTGGTGAAACCACGTCGTGCCATCGCCTGCACCAGCTGCTGGCGGTTGGCGTTCTGTGCATCACTCAAACCCGGCGCCTGCGTATGCGCGCGTGGGCCGAAGAAATCGAAGTCGGTGCCCATGTCCATCGGCGTACAGCGCCCGCTGCGGCAATCCAGCAGGCCCAGATCCACGGTAGCACCGCGGCTGTGGCCGGAACGCTCGGCGATGTAGCCATCGCTCAGCAGCTGCGGCTTGTCCAGATCCGGATACTGCAGCGCCTTGCGCGACTGTTCCTGCGGATCGTTCACCCAGGCCATGAACGCCTGCACCGCGCGCACCGGGCGATAGCAGTCGTAGAGGCGCAGCGCGAAACCCTGCGCGCGCAGGTCGGCCTCCACATCGGCCAACGCCTTTGCCACCGGCGCCAGCAGATAGCATGCAGGCGTCTCATAACCGGGCACGGGCGCAGCGGTGAAGTTGTTGCCACCGGCATAGCGGATGTCCATCTCGATGCGCGGTGACAGCGTGCGGATCTCCACCAGCCCCGCCGCAACGGTGTCGGTGGCGGGCGAGATGCGTGGTGGCTCAGCGGCGTGGGCCGTCGGTGCCAGGGCAATCGCCAGTACGAGTGAAATGCAGGTCCTGGAAGTCATAGCTGAAGTCGATCTCCGGATCGATGGCGCGCAGCTCCAGCGTCGGCGTGTCTGCACCGGGATTCAGCCACGCCTGCGCCGAGGGTTCCAGCGTATCCCACTGCAACAGCCAGCGCCCTTCCAGCCGCTTCACTGTTGCCTGCAGCGTGGGCGACTTGTCCACGCTCAAGCGCAGGCCGTTGCCGGTGGGACACAGCGATGCCGCGCCCAGCCAGGGATCGCGGTAACGCCCCTGCCACTGCGACAGATCGGTGGCGGCGGCCGGTTGCGCAGCCCGGGTGGAGGGCGCACGACTCCCCGTGGCGGCGCGCACGGCCCGTTCGGCGGCCAGCTCAGCCAGGTAGTACCCCACATGTTGCGCGCCTTCCGGCGCGGTGAACTGTTTCAGCGCCGACTGCATCAGCGCGGTACGCGCGTCTTCGGCCTCGCCGTTGATCAGCATCACCACACCGACCTTGCGATCCGGCAGCAGCGCCAGCGAAGAATACATGCCCGACAGCGTACCGGTGTGCGCGACTTTCCAGTGCCCGTCCATGTCCGACACCCGCCAGCCCAGCCCATAACCGTAGAAACGGGCGTTGTCCCAGTCGCGTTGGCGTTCGCCCAACGGCATCGGCATGTGCAGTGTCCACAGCATGCGGCGTTGCTCGGCACCCAACCACGTCGGCGCCAGCGACGGGTCCAGCAGCACCTGCATCCAGCGCGTCATGTCGCGCAGCGAACAACGGATGCCACCAGCCGTCATCGACGTCAGGTCGGGGCTGAGCGTTCCATCCGCACCGACCACCACATTGCGGCCGTCGCGCCGCACATGCGGTTGGGCGACATTGCCGACCTGCTCCACCGACCATGCGCCCACCTGGCAGCGGGTCATGCCCAACGGTTCAAACACGCGCTCGCGCATCAGCTGGTCATACGGCTTGCCACCGGCGGCCGCGGCCACCTCGCCGGCAACGACGTACATCAGGTTGTCGTAGGCGTAACCGCTGCGGAAGCTGGTGACCGGCTTCAGGTGTGCCAGACCGGCGATGACATCGGCGCGGGTGAAGGTGTTGGGTTCGGGCCACAGCATCAGGTCGCCGGCACCCAGGCCGAGGCCGCTGTTGTGGATCAGCAGATCGCGTACCTGCAGGTGCTCGCCCACCCACGGGTCGTGCATGCGGAACGCCGGCAGATGGCGCTGCACCGGATCGTCCCAGCGCAGCTTGCCCTGCTCCACCAGCGTGGCCAGCAGCGCGGCGGTCATCGCCTTGCTGTTGGAGGCGATCTTGAACAGCGTGTCCTCGTCGATGCGGCCGCCGTCACCACGTACACCGTCGATATGGCGATAGACCACCTGGCCATCCTCGACCACTGCCATCGCCATCCCCGGCAGATGTTCGTGCTGGTCCACGAAGGCGATGTCGGCATCCAGGCGTGCCGTATCCACGGCCCCTGCAGGGGCGGTGGCGGCAAGCAGCACGGCTAAGGTCAGCAGGCGATACACGGCCGGTCTCCATCGGCAGCGCCGGGCAACACCCGGCACTGCGCATCCTCGTCGATCAGAAGTTCCAGGTCACCACCAGCTGGGTATAGCGCGGGGCCTGCCAACGGGTACCGGTGGCGAAGGTGTTCTCGCGGTACTGGCCAGGCTGCGCTTCGTAACGCTGATGCACGTTGATGGTCTTCTGGTTGTTGAAGATGTTGTATACCGACAGTCGGGCACTCAGGTCGATGCCCTCCACCGGCAGGCGCCAGGTCACGTTCGCGCCCATGGTCCAGGTCCACGGCAGGCGACCGAAGGCTCCACGCGGGCTGTATTCGAACTGGCGCTTGTCATACGGGCCGGAACAGTTGGCCACGCACAGCCAGCCGGTGCCACCACCACTGCCTTCACTGGACGTGCTGCCACCGGCGATCGAATCGTTCGGCCACATCACGCCATAGGCGGTGATCGGGCCGCCGGACTGCACCTGCAACGTGGTGCCGAACGACCACTGCTTGTTCAGTGCATACGCAGCACGCAGCTTGAACTGGTGACGGAAGTCGTTGAACAGCACGCCGTAACGTTCGTTGGTGGCCGGGTGATCCCAGAACTGGACCATGCCGGTGTCGCCGTAGTTGGTATCGGAGTTCACCGGCCCTTCGAAATTGCCCTCGCTCTTGGACCACAGGTAGGACGCGTTGAGCATCCACTTCTCGTCCCACGCGCGGTCGATCTGGAACTCAAGCGCCTTGTAGGTACGCTTCGGCTTGGAATAACCGATCACCTCGCCGCTGCCACCCTTGCGATAGCCGCTGTTGGCGGTATCGATGGTGATCCAGCCTTCGTTGGCGCAGCCGATGCTCTTGTCGCCCCAGATGGTCAGGCTCTCGCCCGGGTTTGCGATCGGCCACAACGTGCTCGGCGTCGGTCCGCAGGGGGTGTAATTGATGCGGATGTCATCCAGTGCGCGGGTCATGCGCCGGTAGGTGGCATTGACGCCCCACGACCAGGCCTGGTTGATCATGTTCTGGAAGCCGAGGATGTACTCGTCCTGGTAGACCGCCTTCAGATCCTTGTCCACGCTCTGCCGCAGGTCGGCACCACCGGTGTTCATGCGCGTGTCGGTCGGCCCGATCTGCTGGCCGATGACCGGCGCCATGTACGCCGAACCGGTGGGCGAGGTTTTCCGTTCCCAGCCCTCAAGCACGTAGTAGCTGTACTCGTCGGTCAGGCCGCCGGCGAAGTTGACGTTGATGTTGTTGGTCACCGGCAGGTAGTAACGGCCCGCGTTGCCGAACAGCTTGGTGCTGCCATCGCCCTTCATGTCCCACGAGAAGCCCACGCGCGGCGCGATCAGATCGTCCATCTTGATGAACGCCTTGCCGGCGGCGGTGCGATTTTCAAAGCGGTCCCAGCGCACGCCCAGGTTCAGCATCAGGTTGGGGGTGATGTTCCAGATGTCTTCCAGATAGAAGGCATTGGCTTCGGTCTCGAACTTGCCGCCGGATTGCCGGTTGCGCGCGCGCAGCATCTCGGTGACACCGGCCGGTACGTAGGCATTGGCACCGTCCCACACTTCATCCCCGGGACGCGCCACGTACGCGGTGTAGCTCAAGGCGGTCGGCCCGGGATAACGGGTGGTCTGGTCGGTGGTCATCAGCTCGCGGTCGACGCCGAAGCGCAGCAGGTGATCCCCCAGCTGCCATTCGAAGTCCAGGCGCGCCACGTCGCGCGTGTCATCACGTTCGGCCACAGCCGTGCCGGTCGGATGGCAGCCGGCGCGCAGGCCCTGCAGCTTGGACAGACGGGTGCCATAGGTGCTGTCGGTGAACACCGGGCTGCAGGCCTGGTCCAGCGACGAGTTGGTGAAGGCGCGCTGGTTGTTCTGGCCGACCATCGCGCGGGCGGTGAAGTTCTGTCCGAAGTGACCGGTGTAGGTGGCTGACCAGTTCTTGCCGCCAGTCTCGGTGATCGAATCACCGCCCCAGTCGCCAAGGCGGTTGTCATCCCAGTCGTAGGCATAGGACGCGTTGGTGACATCGCCCTCATCGGAGAACGCCAGCAGCGCCAGGCTGTGGTTGTCATTGATGTTCCAGTCCAGCTTGGTGCCCCAGAACCCATTGCCGGACTTGTTCTTGAACCAGGTGCTGCCATCGGACGAGGTGTTGTGGCCGCGGTCGTTGCGGTCCTCGTACATGGCGAACAGGAACAGCTTGTCCTTGATGATCGGCCCAGAGCCCCAGACGTTGGTTTTCAGGAACGAGTTGTTGTCGCGGCTGCCGTAGGAATGCGGCGTACCGTCGCGATGGAAGTGGTCGCCGCCGCTTGAGCGCCCCGCGCTGGGCTCGGCAGAGACTTCCACACCGCCCTTGAACTCGTTGCTGCCCGAGCGGGTGACCGCATTGATCACGCCGCCGGTGGAACGACCGAACTCGACCGAGTAGCCGCCGGTCTTGACCTGGAATTCATTGAAGAACGCGAACGGGGCCGTGCTGAAGCCGCGACGCGTGTACATGTCGGTGACGTTGAGGCCGTTGATGAAGACTGCGTTCTCGGCCACCGAGGAACCGGCGAAGGACAGGCCGCCGAACGACGAGTTGCCACCGACCACGCCCGGTGCCATCAACGCGACAGCGGACAGGTCCTGTGCCACCGGCAGCCGGGAAATCTCCTGCCGGTTGATGTTGAATGAGGTCTCGGTGGAATAGACGTCCACCCGGTTGATCACGCGGGTACCGACCACCTGCAGCGCATCGAGGTTGGTGACGCCGCCACCACTGGCCAGGTTGACGGTCGTGGTGCCACCGACAGCGACGCTGACCGCCACCTGTTCGCCCAGCGTCTGGCCATCGCGGCTGAGCTGCAGCCGGTAGTCACCCACCGGCAGCTGGCCGAGGCGGTAGCTGCCATCGGCACCGACGGTGACCGTCCGGGTCAGACCGGTGCCGGCATTGACGACGGTGATCTGATCGCCCGCGGTCGCGCGGCCGGCGACGGCGCCCGACACGTTCTGGGCCATGGCCGTGGTGGGCAGCATGATGCCCAAGCACGTCCCGAGGGCGACGCACAAGGCCGCCCGCTTGATGTTGTAAGCCTTCATCCCCTGCTCTCTCCTGCAAGAATTGAATGGTGGTGGGGTGGTGTGTCGCGCTAGCGTTGCCCGGCTGGCAGTACCCGCCACTGGAAGTCATAGCTCCATTGGTCGAAGTACAGGTTGCCGCCTGACCACTCGGCCTCGCCGCGCTGCGAGTCGACCGTTTCCGAGCGGTAGTGCTGTTTGGCCGGCACGAAGGCCTGGCCGAAATCGTCGTTGAAAGCGATGCGGTAGCCATCAAGGCCACCCAGGTAGAAGTCACGCAGCGCGGGCGCGTCGCTGGCCAGCGCACCGGTGGTCACATCCATCGGCAGCCAGCCATACGGCGCCAGGTAGACCTGGCCCCAGTCGTGCAGGTTGTTGTAGCCGCTGCCATCGTCGGAAAACACCATGCCCGACTGCCAGCGCGCGGGAATGCCGTTCATGCGCAGCAGGGCGATCAGCAGCAGGGTCTGCTGCCCGCAATCGGCGTGGCCGGCACGCAGCGCGTAGTCGCTGATGTTGCTGATCGTCGAATACTCGCGTGCACCAGCCCAGGGAATGCGATCAACCGCGGCGAACAGCCTGCGTACCACTTCATATGGGCGTGTCTCGCCCTGCAGCACCTGGTCGGAGAACAGCTTCAACGCCGGGGTGAAGCGCACGTGCGGCAGCTGCTCGGCCAGATAGGGCTTCAACGCGGGATCATCCGGCGTGGCCTGCACCTTGGTCGCGTCGATTGCCGTGTGGCGCGCGAAGATCGTCACCGCATAGCGGATTTCAAAGTGCGTCGGCTTGCCAGCGACGGCCTTGGCTTCCAGATAGGCGGTGCGCTGCTGGGTGCTGGCCGGGGCGATGCGCGCCTTGCCCGGCGAACTGGCAATCCACTGCACGCGCTCCTGCTGGCCGGGAATCTCGCGCGGGTACGGAATCCATGCACGTACGGTTTCGCCTGCCGGCACGGCATCCGCCTTGACCGTCAGCGATTGGGTGAATTCGATGCGCTGCGGCAGCGCCGATGCCGTGCCGCTCTGTTCGGCGGCAGCGACCACGCGCGCGTGATGCGCGTTGAGCACCTCGTTGGGGCCCGGCGCCGGCATCGGCGCATCCGCGCGACGGCGCGCACGCGCCTCGTCGCTGAGCAGGAACAGGTTCGACGGTGCGCGCTTGAAGTACCAGCGCGTTCCGTCGATATCGTAGTGTTCGATCAGGCCCAGCTGGTCCCAGCGCGCGAACTCCTCGTCGGTCAGGTTGGGAATCCAGCGACGCACGGCGGCCTTGGCTGCGGCTTCGTCGAGGCTGAAATCCAGCTTGATGCGGCGCATGCGCTCGTACTGAAATGCGCTTTCGGCAGCATCGCTTCCGGTCGCCAGCAGCGCATTGGCATCGCTGAAGCGACCGCTGTCTACCAGATCGATCAACCGCGTTTCCTGCTCACGATCGACGGCACTGCGCTGATCCGCGGCCGGTGCCGCCCACGCCCACAGCAGCAGCGCGGCGCATAGTCCGGCAGCGACAGGCAGAGACGGTTTGCGAACGGCAGGATCCACAGCGACACTTCCCAAGCGCGGGTGGTAACGGCTGTGTAACACGGGCCGGGGGACCGGTCAATAATTTATTCTTGCTTTCGCCGCCAAAAGGAATAAATATTCCAAAAGGCATTCGAGGAGGGTGTGCAGCGCATGATCCTGGCTTCCCGCGAACCGCGTCGGCACTGGCCGCGCAGGTTGACCCTGGCGCTGGCCCTGGGCCTGCTGGCGGTACCGGCCTTTACCCAGGCAGCCACGCCTGCACCCGACCCCGGCGCGCCGCTGCCGTACGTGATCGGCCTGCACGAGGCCTATCTCACCCCGGACTACTGGGCCGTACGGCTGGACAACGCCGACGCACCGATCCTGGACCGCGCGCAGATCAATGCGCAGAACGCGCGGATGCGCGCCGAGGACAGCCACATCCAGGACATCGCCACGCTGCCTGCACAGCTCGGCGCCACGCAGGTGCGCGACAGCATCGGCGCGCTTTCGAGCTGGCCCAAGCGGGCGCTGTATGACGAGAAGGGACAGGCCATTGCCCCCGGCCTGCGGGCTGCAATCGAAGCCAACCTCGGCCTCGACGCGGTTCCTGCGCAGGTCGCACCGTCGTACGGGCTGGTGGTGAAGCGCGCCGCGCTGCGCACCTTCCCCACCCGTCAGCGTGTTTTCAGCACCGTCGGCGACACCGATATCGACCGTTTCCAGGAATCGGCGCTGTTCCCTGGTGACAAGGTCGCCGTGGTCCACCGCAGTGCCGATGACCGCTGGCTGTTCGTGCACAGCGAGCGCTACAGCGCCTGGATCGAAGCCGATGCCGTGGCCAGTGGTGACAAGGCCACGGTGCTCGGGTACGGCGCGAAGGGCCCGTACCGCATCGTCACCGGTGCCACCGCGCACACCGCCTACACACCGGAAGAGCCGCGTGTATCGCGCCTGCAGCTGGACATGGGCATGCGCCTGCCGGTGCTGGCCGACTGGCCCGCCGCCGAACCGGTGAACGGGCAACAGGCACACGCTTCGTGGGTGGTGCAGCTGCCGGTGCGCGAGGCCGACGGCCGCCTGCGCCTGGTGCCGGCACTGCTGCCGCGCTCGCAGGACACCGCCGCCGAGTACCTGCCGCTGACCCCGCGCCTGCTGCTGCAGCAATCGTTCAAGTTCCTCGGCGAGCGCTACGGCTGGGGCCACGACTACGACACCCGCGACTGCAGTGGGTTCGTATCAGAGATCTACCGCAGCTTCGGCGTACTGTTGCCGCGCAATACCAGCGCACAGGCGATCAGCCCGGCGCTGGACCGCCTGCCGTTCACCAGCAAGGACAGCAAGGCCGTGCGCGACCGCGCCGTCACCGATCTGCAGGTGGGCGATCTGGTCTACATCCCCGGCCACGTGATGATGGCCATCGGCCACGTCGACGGTCGCACCTGGGTGATCCACGATACTGCGGGCGGCAGCTGGTTCGGCGCCGACGGCAAGCGTGTGCAGGCCCATCTCAATGGCGTATCGGTCACGCCGCTGGAGCCGATGATGGCCAGCGACAGCGTCCGCTACATCGACCGCATCACCAACATCCAACGCCTGCGTGCCAAGAATCCCTGAATGAAGATCACTGCCATCGAACTGGGCATGCTGCGCGTGCCGCTGAAAACACCGTTCAAGACCGCGTTGCGTACCGTGGAGACCGTGGAAGACGTGGTGGTGCTGATCCGCACCGACACTGGCCACACCGGCTACGGCGAGGCGCCGGCCACCGCGGTCATCACCGGTGACACGCACGGCTCGATCATCGAAGCGATCCGCCACTTCATCGCCCCGCGCCTGATCGGCCAGGAGGTGGTCAACCTCAACCGCCTGTGCACGCTGGTGCAGACCGCGATGGAACGCAACACCAGCGCCAAGGCAGCGGTGGAGATCGCGCTCTACGATCTGTGGGCGCAGCTGCATGGCGCGCCGCTGTACCAGATGCTGGGTGGCGGCGACCCGGTGATCACCACCGACATCACCATCAGCGTGGACTACATCGACAAGATGGTGGCCGATTCACTGTCGGCGATCGAACGCGGCTTCGAGTCGCTGAAGATCAAGGTCGGCAAGGACATCGGCGTGGACATCGAGCGGGTCAAGGCGATCCATGCCGCCGTGGAGGGCCGTGCACTGCTGCGCCTGGACGCCAACCAGGGCTGGACTGCCAAGCAGGCCGTGCATGCGATGCGCACGCTGGAAGAGGCCGGCGTGGTGCTGGAGCTGCTGGAGCAACCGGTCAAGGCCGCCGACATCAGTGGCCTGAAGTACGTGACCGACCGGGTCAACACCCCGGTAATGGCCGACGAAAGCGTGTTCAGCCCGAGCCAGGTAATGGACCTGATCCAGCAACGCGCCGCCGACATCATCAACATCAAGCTGATGAAGACCGGTGGCCTGTCCAACGCGATCCGCATTGCCGACATCGCCGGCATCTACGGCGTGCCGTGCATGATCGGCTGCATGATCGAGTCGAGCATCAGCGTCGCCGCGGCAGTGCATCTGGCGGTAGCCAAGAGCGATGTGATCACCAAGGTCGATCTGGATGGCCCGTCGCTGGGGCAGTTCGATCCGGTCAGCGGCGGCGTGCGCTTCAACGAGTCGGAGATCAGCATCAGCGATGTGCCGGGGCTGGGTATCACCGAAGTGCGGGGGCTGGAGATGCTGGGTTGATTTCTGCCTTGCGGCTGGCTTGGCGTACAACTGACTTTGGGTCGGGCGTTACTTTTCTTTTCGCGAAAAGAAAAGTAACCAAAAGAAACGCTCCGCCGGCCGCGAGCCGGTGCTGTGCACCGTTTCCCTGCGCTCCTCGGCCCGTCGAGGGACGGCGCGGGAACTCGCTGCGCTCAGACACCCGCGCCTCATCGCCCTCGCCGGACCTGCGGTGCTCGGCTCGCTTGAAGGCGGACTCAACAGCAGCTCCGGGTAGATCCACGCCATGCGTGGATGCATTTGATTCTGCTCTTGCTTTTGCCCCACCCCGTATCCCTTTCGCGGCTGGCACGCGCGCGATCTGTCCTGGGTCGGGCGGGTGGGGTTTGCAGGGGGGTCCCCGCCATGGGCCCGAGGCATGCCTCGGGCGGGTTGGGCAGGACGCCCAACCCCGGTCTTGCCGTTTGCGCAGGACAGCGCAAACGAGCAAGCGCGGACAAGCCTCCATGGACGGATTCACGGCGTCCCCTGCAAACCCCACCCGCCCGACCCACTCCATGACACGCTCTACGCGACCAACCGCAACGCGCCCACACATGCCCGGACACCCCGCATGCCGCCCCTGCTGAAAATCCGCACCGAGCGCGGGCAGATGTCGGCCATCGAACGCCGCATCGCCGACTTCATCCTCGACAACGCCCACCTGCTGCGCGATTACTCTTCGCAGCAGCTGGCCAGTGCCCTGGGCATCAGCCAGTCCAGCGTGGTCAAGTTCAGCCAGAAGCTCGGCTTCAAGGGCTACCCGGACCTGAAGTACTCCATCGGCGAGGACGTCGCCCGTGCCGGTGCCGATCCGCAGCAGGCGCCGGCCGCTCCGGACATCAGCGATGACTACCTGCGCCTGGGTGACGCCCTGCACCGCAGCAAGGCGCAGGCCGAGGAAGAAACCCGCCTGGCCAACCCGCGCGAGGAAATCGAACGCATCGTGCAGCTGCTCGACGGCGCGCCGAAGCTGTTCGTCCACGGCCTCGGTGACGACGGCCTGTACGCACGCGAATTCGCCATGCGGCTGTCGCTGCTCGGCCTGCTGGTGGTGCCGCATACCGATCCGATCCTGATGCTGGCCAACCTGTCGGCGGCGCGTCCGGGTGATGTGCTGTTGATGTTCTCCGAGTTCGGCAACCTGCCACAGCTGTCACAGCTCTCGCGCCAGTTCCAGGACATGGGCGGCAAGGTGGTGTCGATCACCCGCCACACCGCCAACCCGCTGCGCGCGCATGCCGATGCGGCGCTGGTGGTGTGCGCGCACGACCGCGCGCCGCAGGTGGCGCAGCTGCTGTACCGTAGCGCCATGCACGCCCTGCTCGATTTCCTGTTCGTGCTGCTCTGCCACGCCAATCCGGATCGCCAGCAGCAGCTGGCGGTGAACCTGGAACGGATCGATCACCTGCTGGATTCCTGACCGGAGCGCCCGATGAACCTGCTGCTGGCCCGCCTTGCATCCGCCGCGCTGCTGCTCGCGGCTGCCGTCACTGTCCATGCTGCCCCGCTGGATGAGGCACGCCAATTGATCGTCGTCACCAGCGACAGCTGGGACAGCACGCAGGGACAGCTGCAGGCCTTCGTGCGCGACGGCAAGCAATGGCGCAAGCACGGCCAGTCGTTCCCGGTTGCGCTGGGTCGCACCGGTAGTGCCTGGGGCCTGGGCCTGCATCCTGCCCAAGCCGACGGTCCGCAGAAACAGGAAGGGGACGGTCGCAGTCCGGCCGGCGTGTTCGCGCTGGGCAGCGCGTTCGGTTATGCCGTCACCCGGCCCAGCACGGCGATGACCTACCAGCCGATGAGCAGCACCAGCTACTGCATGGACGTACCGGCATCGCCGTTCTACAACCGCATCGTCGATGCAAAGAAGGTTGGCAGTGCCGCCATCACCGGCTCCACCGAACCGATGCGGCTGGACCTGCACAACAAGGGCGACGTGCGTTACCAGGAAGGCTTCGTGATCGCGCACAACCCGGATAACCAGCCCGGCAAGGGTAGCTGCATCTTTGCCCATCTGTGGCGCCAGCCCGGCGAGGCCACCGCTGGCTGTACCGCGATGCCACAGGCGCGCATGCAGGCATTGCTGGACTGGCTGCGCCCGCAGGACACGCCACGTTTCGTGCTGCTGCCACGCGCCGAATACCAGCGCCTGCAGGCACAGTGGAAACTGCCTGCGCTTGAAGGAGCCGCACGTTGAGCGCCGCCGACGAACCCCAATTGCAACGCGCCGTCAGCCGCTGGCAGATTGTTGGCCTCTCGATCAACGACGTGGTCGGCAGTGGCATCTACCTGCTGCCTGCGGCTACGGTCGCCCTGCTCGGCCCCTTCAGCCTGTGGGGCGTGGTCGCTGCCGGCATCGTCGTCGCCCTGCTGGTGCTGTGCTACGCGCAGGCAGCCAGCTATTTCGATGAACCCGGTGGCAGCTACCTGTACGCGCGCGAAGCCTTCGGCCGCTTTGCCGGCTTCGAGATCGGCTGGATGATCTGGCTGACCCGCATCAGCTCCGCTGCAGCGCTCAGCAATGCGTTGGCCGACGCCGTGGCGCGGTTCTGGCCATGGGCAGGCGCCGGCATGGGCCGCATAGCGATCATCGTGGTCTCGCTCGGTTTCCTGACCGGGGTGAACATCATCGGCGTGCGGTCGGCCGCCCGTACCGGCATCGTGCTGGTGATCGGCAAGATGCTGCCGCTGCTGTTGTTCGTGGCCATCGGCGCGTTCTACATCGACCCGCAGCTCGCCTTCTCCGGCCAGCGCCCGGACCCGCACGACCTGCAGCGCATGGGCGAGGCAGCGCTGTTGCTGCTGTATGCTTATGCCGGGTTCGAGAACATCCCGGCCGCGGCCGGCGAATACCGCAACCCACGCCGCGACATCCCGTTTGCGCTGATCACCATGATCGTCACCGTCACCGTGATCTACGCGGCAGTGCAGATCGTGGCGCAAGGCACGCTGCCGGGCCTGGCCGCGTCGGCCACGCCGCTGGCCGATGCCGCTTCCAGCTTCGGTGGTGAGGCGCTGGCGCTGATCCTCACCGTGGGCGCGACCATCTCCATCCTCGGCACCAACAGCAACACGATGATGATGGGCCCGCGCTTCCTGTTCGCGCTGGCCCGCGATGGCTACGGCCCGAAGGTGCTGGCGCAGGTGCACCCACGCTTCCGTACCCCGGCCGCAGCGATCTTCTGCCAGGGCCTGATCGCCCTCGGCCTGGCACTGTCCGGCTCGTTCGTGCAGCTGGCGCTGCTGTCGATGACCACGCGCCTGTTCGCCTACATTGGTACTGCAGCAGCGGTGTTGGTACTGGCCAAGCGCTATGCGGACCGCCCCGGCGCGCTGAAGCTGCCCGGTGGCCCGTTGATTCCGGTGCTGGCCCTGCTGCTGTGCGTGGCCCTGTTCGCCAGTGCCAGTTGGCAGAACATCGCCGCGGCGCTGGTCGCCTTCGCGGTTGGCGCGGTCATCTACAAGCTGCCGCGCAAGGACGCCAGCGCCGATTGACCTGCCGATCACGCTGCCGGCCCGACGCGTTAACCGGGCGACAGGCAGGATCAGGCTTCGTCCACCACGGAGCCTCCTGCCCATGAGCACTGATTACCAGATCCCCGGCCGCGTGCCGGAAGACGGAACCCCACGCCAGGCGGTTTCGGACTACTGGCGTGATCGCTATACCAGCGAGCCGTACTACGACAACCAGCTGTTCTTCGACGATTACGAGCCGGCGTACCAGATCGGCCACACGGCGCGCGCGCAGGACATGATCCGCGCATACGAAGAGATCGAAGGCGAGCTGGAATCGCGATGGGCGAAGGAGCGCGGCAAGAGCCGGCTGGAATGGGCGCAGGCGCGCAGCGCCGTGCGTCGCGGCTGGGAAGAAGCAGTGAACCTGGACCCGCACCGGAACAGCCGCGGATAACCATGCCCTGTAGAGCCGAGCCCATGCTCGGCTGTGTATCCAGAGTCGAGCCCGCTCGGCTGCCGATACACAGCAGCCGAGCATGGGCTCGGCTCTACCTCCGCCCGTCAGTCCTGTTCCGGCAGCGGCGGAATCGACGAGGCGCGCTTGGGCTCAGCGGCATTCGCGGCAATCAGGTCGCGGGTGTTCTTCTGCACCGCCACCGCGCCAAACAGCGACAGCGCGAAGGCCATGCCATAGAAACCCTTTTCGCTCAGCACCAGGGTGGCGTTCCACAGACCGACCAGCAGCAGCAACAGCGCCGACAGCAGCGCGAACCAGCACAGTGCGTAGTACAGGCCGCTCACCGGAATGCTCTCGACGCGGTCGCGCACACTCTTCTGCAGTGATACCGCCGCGAACAGGCCGAACAGCAGCAGGGTCAGGTAATAGCCCTTTTCGTTCAGCGGCATTTCGGCATTGAACAAGCCTACCAGGTAGGCCACCGCCCCCAGCAGCAGGGCCACCCACGAGGCGGCGATGAAGGCGGGCGAAGGTCGATGGATAAGGGGTGCGTTCATTGCAGTTCCTTGGCAGACAGGCGGGCATGCTTTGCCCGGGCGAGAACACCCTAGACGATCCGCGCCATGCCGCACAGGGGGGTAGCAGGACCTTCGGGCCACGACCGTCACCCCACCAGTGGTATACAAGGGAGAGCCTGGCCATCCGCATCCCCTTCCGCTGGAGATACCCATGACCCGCACACCCCTGCTGCTCGCACTCGGCCTGCTGCCGATCCTCGCCACCACCGCCTGCAATGCAGCCGGCCCTGATGCGACAGGTCAGAAGGCACCGGCAGCCGCCACCGCCAACGACCAACGCCCCTTCACCGCCACCGAGGTCAGCCGTTTCGACCAGCCGTGGGCGATGACCTTCCTGCCCGATGGCAGCCTGCTGGTGACCGAAAAGCGCGGCAAGCTGCAGCACCTCGACCTGGCCAGTGGCCAGAAGCATGAGATCACCGGTGTCCCCAAGGTCGCTTACGGCGGCCAGGGCGGTTTCGGTGACGTGATCCTGCATCCGGATTTCGCCCGCAACCACCTGGTCTACGTCAGCTATGCCGAGGAAGGCACGCTGGATACGCGCGGCGCGGCCGTGGCCCGTGCCACCCTCGCCCTCGACGCCAACGGCGGCGGCCAGCTGAAAGACCTGAAGGTGATCTGGCGGCAGACGCCGAAGGTCAGTGGCGAAGGCCACTACGGCCACCGCCTGGCCTTCGGCCCGGACGGCAAGCTGTGGATCAGTTCCAGCGAACGGCAGAAGTTCGATCCGGCGCAGGACATGAGCGGCAACCTGGGCAAGATCATCCGTCTCAACGACGACGGCAGCCTGCCGGCCGACAATCCGTTCGCCTCGCAGGGTGGCGTGGCCGCACAGGTATGGTCGCTGGGGCACCGCAATGTGCTGGGCATCGCCTTCGATGCCAATGGCAAGCTGTGGGCGCAGGAGATGGGCCCGGCCGGCGGCGATGAGCTGAACCTGATCGTGCGCGGTGCCAACTACGGCTACCCGATCGTGTCCAACGGCGACCACTACGACGGCCGTCCGATTCCCGACCACGACACCCGCCCGGAATTCGCCGCACCGAAGGTGACCTGGAACCCGGTGATTTCCCCGGCCGGCCTGATGTTCTACAGCGGCAACCTGTTCCCGCAGTGGAAGGGCAGCGCCTTCATCGGTGGCCTGTCGTCCACGTCCCTGGTGCGCGTTGCCTTCGACGGCGACAACGCACGCGAAGCCGAACGCTTCAACATGGGCGAGCGCATCCGCGAAGTTGAACAGGGCCCGGATGGCGCGCTGTGGCTGCTGGAAGACGGCAGCAAGGCACGGCTGCTGAAGCTCACGCCGAAGGCCTGATTGGCCGGGTTGCCGGCCAGCGGCCGGCACTACCGAACTGCAACGGCCCCGCATGCGGGGCCGTCTGCTTTCACTGGATGGTGATGACCTTCACTTCCGTGCGCGTGCAGGCCTTGTCCAGGCACTGGCCGTTCAACCACACCTGGCCATCGCCGATCATCACGCCCTGCTGGTTGACGAACACCGTGCCGAACTCCTGCGCGGACACCGCCTTGACCACCGCCGGGGTGATGATCTTTTCGTAGTTGCGCTGGAATTCACCGGGCCCGGTGATCTTCTTGCCACCACTGATGTTCAGTGGGAAGCGCACTTCTTCAACCACCGCAGGACGGTCACCAGCGACTACGGCGGTCTTGAAGGCATTGAATACTTTTTCATACTGCGCCGCATCGCCAAGCAGCGTCTCGATGCGCGCGCGGGCGTCGTCTGCTGCGGGCTCGACGGGGCTGGAAGCATCCGCAGGCGTCGCCGCCGCATCCTTCGCATGTTCCGCCGCAGCCTGCGGCGCCGCAACGGCATCGGGCGTGGTGCTGGCGGCCGCCTCGGCCGGCGTCGCACCGGTCATCGGCGGCGGCGCATCGGCAGCGGGCTCGGGCGGCGATGCCGGCTGCGAGCACGCTGCCAGCAACAGGACAGGAACAAGGTAGGCCATCGTGCGCATGTGCGGTCTCCATCGATACAGGGAGTCCGATCGTAGCGCCGGGCCGCGCCCGGCGTGTTCGCCATGGGTGAGGACGCCGGGCATGGCCCGGCGCTCCTCATTGCCAGTAGATCCACGCCATGCGTGGATGCTCTACCTATCAGGCCTTCAGCAGCTCGAACTGCACTGCGTCACCGGCCATCGACGAGGCACACACCCACACGTCGAACAGGCCCGGCTCGGCACGCAGCACGCCGTCGCGGCCGGTGAATGCCAGCTGCTCGCGGGTCAGGGTGAACACCACCTCGGTCGATTCGCCCGGCTGCAGGGCCACCTTGCGGAAGTCCTTCAGCTCACGCACCGGCCGCACGCGGCTGGCCACGCGGTCATGGATGTACAACTGCACCACTTCCTCGCCGGCCACGTTGCCGGTGTTGGTCAGCGTGGTGGTCAGGGTCAGGGTGTCGTCCCAGCCGACGCGCGCGCTGCTCAGCTGCGGCACGCCGTAGGCGAAGGTGGTGTAACCGATGCCGTGGCCGAACGGATACAGCGGCTCGTTCGGGATCTCGCGCCAGCGTGCCTTGAACTCCGACATCGTCGGCAGTTCCGGGCGGCCGGTGCGTGGGTGGTTATAGAAGTACGGCTGCTGGCCGGACACCTGCGGGAAGCTGACCGGCAGGCGGCCGGACGGGCTGTAATCGCCGAACAGCACATCGGCCACGGCATGGCCGGTCTGCGTGCCCAGGTACCAGGTGATGGCCACGGCATGGGCATTGCGCACCGCGCCCTGCAGTGCCAGCGCGCGACCATTGCGCAGCAGCACCACCAGCGGCTTGCCGGTCATCGCCACCGCTTCGGCCAGCGCCTGCTGCGCCGGTGGCAGGGTGATCTCCACGCGCGACTGTGCCTCACCGCTGTAACGCTGCGGCTCGCCCAGCGCCAGCACCACCACGTCGGCACGCAGCGCAGCCGCCACGGCCGCTTCAGTGCCACCGGCAATGGCCACTTCCAGCTCGCAACCCGGCACCACTTCCAGCAGCGCGTCATCGCCGATGGCCGCGCGCACGCCGGTTTCCAGATCCACGTAACGCTGCTTGTCGCCGAACAGCGTCCAGCAGCCTTCGATGTTGTCGCGGTCCTGCACGAACGGGCCGATCAGCGCGATCTTCTGCCCGTTCTTCTGCAGCGGCAGCACGTTGTCACGGTTGTTCAGCAGCACGATCGAACGACGCGCGGCATCACGCGACAGTTCGTCGTGGGCGGCAATGTGCGAGGTATCGGCTTCGCGCGCCGGGTCCAGCGAACGGTACGGGTCCTCGAACAGGCCGATGGTTTCCTTCAGCCACAGGATGCGGCGCACGCCCTCATCCAGCACGCTCATCGGCACCTCGCCGCTCTCGACCAGGCCCGGCAGGTGCTCGGCGTAGAAGCCGCTCTGCATGCTCAGGTCGAGGCCGGCGGTGAACGCCTTGGCAGTGGCATCGCGGTCGTCGGCGGCATAGCCATGCGCGACCAGTTCCATGTCGGCGGTGTAGTCGGAGATCACCACGCCCGGGAACTTCCATTCACCGCGCAGGATGTCGGTCAGCAGCTCGGCGTTGGCGCTGGCCGGCACGCCGTTGATGTCGTTGAACGAGGACATCACGGTGATCGCGCCAGCGTCGAAGGCGGCCTTGAACGGCGGCAGGTGCACGTCGCGCAGGGTCTGCGGCGAGATGTCCACCATGTTGTATTCCATGCCGGCCATCACCGCGCCGTAGGCGGCGAAGTGCTTGGGCGTGGCCAGCAGCGAATCGGCGGCGCGCAGGTCGCTGCCCTGGAAGCCACGCACGCGGGCGGCGGCAAACGCACAGCCCAGTACCACGTCCTCACCAGCACCTTCGGCACCGCGGCCCCAGCGCTGGTCACGGGCGATGTCCACTGCCGGTGCGTAGGTCCAGTGCAGGCCGGCAGCGGTGGCTTCAACCGCAGTGGCGCGCGCCGTGCGCTCGGCCAGGTCCGGCTCGAAGCTCGCGGCCTCGCCCAGCGGAATCGGGAACACGGTGCGCATGCCGTGGATCACGTCGGCAGCCAGGATCACCGGGATGCCCAGGCGGCTCTCCTCGGTGGCGACCTGCTGGATGCGGCGGCCGAGCTCGGCGCCGACACCGTTGAACAGCGAGCCGACCTTGCCCTCGCGCACCTGCTGCAACACCTGGTCGGCATTGCGCACGTTGGCTTCCGGGTTCACGTCCGGGGCGAACGGGCGGACCATGTCCGCGAAGACACCCAGCTGGCCGACTTTTTCCTCGACGGTCATCTGGGCAATGAGGGATTCGATGCGATCGGAGGCCACCGGCAGTCCTTGATGAAAACGTTTACAAGCCCGGCATTCTAGCGATCCCGGACGATTTGGCGAGAGGTTTCGTCATTCAGTTTCAGCCACCAGCCGGATCCGTACGGTCCGGCCGGGGGCATCGCAGCTTACTCCGAGCCGGCCAACTGGCGCTGCCCGGCCATCAACATGGCGTCGCTGGACGCCTGGAACACCCGCAGGCCAAAGGCCGGCAGGATCGCCAGCAGGTGGTCGAAGATGTCCGACTGCACCGCTTCGTACTCGCCCCAAGCGGTGCTGCGGGTGAAGCAGTACAGCTCCAGCGGCAGGCCTTCGGTGGTCGGCTGCAGCTGGCGCACCAGCAGGGTCATGTCGGTGTGGATGCCCGGGTGGCTGGCCAGATAGCGCTCCACGTAGGCCCGGAACGTGCCCAGGTTGGTCACCCGGCGGCTGTTGACCTCGGCCACGCCCTGCTCGCGCAGGCGCCCGTTCCACTGGCCCAGCTCCTGCTGCTTGCCGCGCAGGTAGTCGCCCAGCAGGGCGAACTGGCCAAGGAAGGCCAGGTCGTCCTCTTCCATGAAGCGCACGCTGTGCTGGTCCAGGTACAGCGCGCGCTTGATCCGGCGGCCCCCCGCTTCCTGCATGCCACGCCAGTTCTTGAACGACTCGGTCACCAGCTTCTTGGTCGGGATGGTGGTGATGGTCTTGTCGAAGTTCTGCACGGTGACGGTATGCAGGGCGATATCGATGACATCGCCGTCGGCGTTCTGGCTGGGCATCTCGATCCAGTCGCCGATGCGCACGCGGCCATCGCCACTGATCTGCACGCTGGCCACCAGTGACAGGATGGTGTCCTGGAAGATCAGCATCAGCACCGCGGTGGCCGCGCCCAGGCCGGTGACCAGTGGGCCCAGCTTCACCCCCAGCAGGGTGGCGACGATCGACAGGCCCGCGGCCACGAACACCACGATCTTGACCACCTGCAGGTAGCCCTTGATCGGCTTGTTGCGTGCATCGGGCTTGCGCTCGTACAGGCTGTTGGCCGCATCCAGCGCATGCGAGAACGCCATCGATACGGTCAGTACCGCCCACACGATGCACAGCTTGATGATGACGTTGACCAGGCCTGGCGGCAGGTCAGGAATGAGGGTGATGCCCGAGGCGATCACCTGGCTGGGCACCACGTTGGACAGGCGCGCGATGACCCGCATCAGGTGGCTGCCACGCCCGGACTCGGCGCCCGGCAGGCGCTGCAGCAGGCGTCGCAGGCCGCGCACCAGGATGCGCTTGGTCACCCAGTTGGCCAGGCCAGCTGCGATCAGCAGGGCCGAGATCATCAACGCCAGGTAGGCGCCAGGATAGGGTTCCAGTGTGTTCTGCAGCTGTTCCAGCCACTGTACCGCCACCACTGCGTCCACCATCGGTTGTCTCCTGTCTGTATCAGTGTTCTTGAGGTTGCCGGCCAGCGGCCGGCACTACCGGGGGGTGCCAGCCGGCGGCTGGCAGTAGCGGGTCAGTCCCGCGAGCGTTCGATGATCACGCCGACCGCGCGCGCGCCGCGTACCGCACCGGGCTTGCTCAGCTTCAGGCGCAGCCACTTCACGTCGAACTCGTCCAGCACGATCTGCGCGCAGCGCTCGGCGAGCGTTTCCACCAGGCCGAACTCCGATTCACGCACGAACTGCTCCAGGCGCTTGCTGACCGCCTTGTAGTTCAGGGTATGGGCAATGTCATCGCTGGCCGCCGGGCGACGGTTGTCGAAGCCCATCTCCAGATCGAACACGAGGTCCTGGCGGATCCGCCGCTCCCAGTCGTAGATCCCGATCAGGGCGTCGATCGTCAGCCCTTCGATGAAAACCTTGTCCATTGCGGTTACCAGCCGGAAAACAGGCGGTCATGGTAACGGGACGGCGGTGAGCCTGCCCGGAACGGGCGATGGGCCGCCGGGCATTCACAGGGGCTGGAAAAGACAAAGGGCCCTGCTAGCGGGGCCCTTTGGTACCTCTCAACGTCCTCGGGGGGAGCTGGAATCCAGCCGCGAGTCCCGAAGCACACGCTGCGAAGGATGAAGATCATTTCCCCTGCCGTCCAGAGGCATTCACGACATTCCGGAGAAATCCGAATGCCGTTGGGAGTTCTGCCAGGCAAGCGGCTGGCATTGCCCGATATCACCTGTTCGGCTTCCGGCGCACGCTGGTGATCCACAACGTGATGCCGCCGACAATGAAAGAGCAGAGGATTCTGCAAGCAGCACTATCCCGACCACGCTGGGCAACCTACAAACGCATCGCAGTTCGTCATTCCCTGGATGCGACCTCGCTGTATGTCTGGAACATGCAGATGTGTGGCGCTTTGCTATCGCCGCTTCACATCTGCGAAATCGTCATCCGCAACGCAGTCGCCGCAGCACTGGCGCATGCCTATGGTCCCCGCTGGCCATGGCATCCAGCATTGCTGCAGCGCATGCCCGCCGATGGTGCGCTGTCGGCGCTGCAGGACCTGCACAGGCGATCGAATCAGCAGATGAACACGCCAGAGATCATCGCCAGCCTCCGATTCGCATTCTGGCAGCACCTCTTTACACGACGCTTTGAGGGGCCCCTGTGGACGCGAAGCCTGAAGATCGCTCTGCCCAACGCTCCACAGAACACTGTCGGCATCGTCCGCACCACCATCCATGCCGACCTAGACCGCATCCGCCAGCTGCGCAACCGCATCGCCCACCACGAACCCATCCTCGAACGTGACATCGGTGCCGACCTGGCCGCGATCGGGCGCCTGATCCACGCCCGTTGCCCGCACACCCTGGGTTGGCTGCAGCGCCATGAACGGGCGACGACGGTGCTGGCGGCCTCGCCGCTGCTTGGCAAACGTCGATGACGTTGCCGGCCAGCGGCCGGCACGACAGTAACAGGTCCGGCTCAGACCGCCGGCAGGGTTGCCATGTCCCAGCGCGGGGTCACTTCCACCTTGGGCGGACTGTGCTGGCCGGCCTGCAGACGCAATGCGCCAGCGAAGGCAATCATCGCGCCGTTGTCGGTGCACAGCGCCGGCCGCGGGAAGCAGGCGCGGCCGCCGAGGCGCTCGGCCATCTGCTGCAGGCGGGCGCGCAGACGCTTGTTGGCGCCGACGCCGCCGGCCACCACGATCACATTGGTGCCCGCCGCTTCCAGCGCGCGCTCGCACTTGATGGACAGGGTCTCGACCACGGCGTCTTCAAAACCACGGGCGATGTCGGCGCGGGTCTGCTCGCTCTGGTCGCTGTCGCGCCAGGCCATCAGGACCTGGGTCTTCAGGCCGGAGAAACTGAAATCCAGGCCCGGGCGATCGGTCATCGGCCGCGTGAAGCGGTAGACGCCCGGCGTGCCCTGCTCGGCCAGCTTGGCCAGCTGCGGTCCACCCGGGTACGGCAGGCCCATCATCTTGGCGGTCTTGTCGAAGGCTTCACCGGCCGCGTCGTCCAGGGTTTCGCCCAGCAGGCGGTACTGGCCGATGGCATCGACGGCCACCAGCTGGGTATGGCCGCCGGACACCAGCAGGGCCACGAACGGAGCCTGCGGCGGGTCGTCTTCCATCAGCGGCGCCAGCAGATGGCCTTCCATGTGGTGCACACCCACGGCGGGGACCTCCAGTGCCCAGGCCAGGGACCGGGCCACGCCGGCGCCCACCAGCAGCGCCCCGACCAGGCCGGGGCCGGCGGTATAGGCCACCCCGTCGATGTCGTTCACGCCGAGGCCGGCTTCGGCCAGCGTCTGCCGCACCAGCGGCAGCAGCTTGCGCACGTGGTCACGGCTGGCCAGCTCGGGCACCACACCGCCGTACTCGGCGTGCAGGGCGATCTGGCTGTAGACCGCATGGGCGCGCAGGGCCGCGCTGCCGGACAGGTCGGTGTCATACACCGCCACGCCGGTCTCATCACAGGAAGATTCGATGCCAAGGACTCGCATGCCTGCTATTATGACGCCCCTGCCAGCCCCTCGGGGGAACTGGCAGGTCTCACTGCAATCCAACAACTTGCCCCTATTCAGGATTTGTGGCTTGCAGTTTGTTTATTCGCCACTATAATGTGCGGCTCGCCGGGCGTGACCCGGTTCTACTGTGTCCCGGAGATTCCATGCCCAGCGTCAAAGTCCGCGAGAACGAACCCTTTGAGTTTGCTCTTCGCCGCTTCAAGCGCACTTGCGAAAAGGCCGGTGTGCTGGCCGAAACCCGCAAGCGCGAGTTCTACGAAAAGCCGACCCAGGAGCGTAAGCGCAAAGCCGCCGCTGCTGTGAAGCGTCAGCTGCGCCGCTCGTCGCGCGACGTTACCAAGCGTCAGCGCCTGTACTGATCGGACGCATCTTCATTGCGGTGGGCATCCCCTGCCGCGATGGAGTCGAAGCCGGCACGCGCGAGCGTCGCCGGCTTTTTGCGTTTCCGGGCCTGGGCGTCCGCCCTGCCCCACCACCACCACGAGGTTCGCCATGAGCATGAAGCAGCAGCTCACCGAAGACATGAAGGCCGCCATGAAGGGCGGCGAAAAGCACAAGCTGGGCGTCATCCGCCTGATCAACGCGGCCATCAAGCAGAAGGAAGTCGACGAGCGCATCGAGCTCGACGACACCGCCGTGATCGCCGTGCTCGACAAGATGGTCAAGCAGCGCAAGGACTCGGTCAGCCAGTTTGAAGCAGCCAACCGCGAAGACCTGGCGGAAATCGAGCGCGCCGAGATCGTGGTGATCGAAGCCTACCTGCCGGCCAAGATGGGCGAAGCCGAGATCGTCGCGGCGATCCAGGCGGCCATCGCCGAGACCGGCGCCAGCAGCGCAGCCGACATGGGCAAGCTGATGGGCGCACTGAAGCCCAAGCTCGCCGGCCAGGCCGACATGGGCCTGGTGTCCAAGCTGGTCAAGCAGCAGCTGGCGTAAGCCAGCATCCAGGGTCGGATCCCTTCCGCATCGCGGAAGGGCTCTGACCCCATTGATGCACCCGTTTCACTGCCCCTTCGACCCCCGGCTGCTACAACATCCCCATGGTCGAGCAATCCAACGCCCCCACCGACACGCGTCCCCACGGCATCCCCGCACGGCTTCGCCACTACGCCGATCGCCTGCAGGACAGCTTCCCGATGGCGGTGGCCAAGCGCTTCGTCGAAATCGACGTGCTGACCCAGGCCGCTTCGGTCTCCTTCTATGCCCTGCTGTCGATGGCTCCGCTGCTGGTGCTGCTGCTGTGGCTGACCGCCTCGTTGTATCCACCGGCGCAGCAGGCACTGATCGGACAGATCGGCTCGGTGGCCGGCAGCAGCGTGGCCAGCGTCGCCGACACCGTGCTGCACAACGCCAACAGCCAGCCCAGCGTCGGTTCGCTGGCCGGGGTCTGGAGCACGTTGCTGTTGTTCGTCGGCGCCACCGCCGTGTTCGCGCAGCTGCAGAACGCGCTGAACCGGATCTTCCATACCAGCGGGCAGCGCCTGGACGGGATCAAGGCCTGGCTGCGCAAGCGTGTGTTCTCTTTCGGCGTGGTGCTGGCACTGGGCTTCCTGCTGATCCTGTCGATGACTGCCACCACCGCACTGCAGGTGGTGTTCGCGCAGCTGCCCTCGGTGCTGCCCGCGATCGGCTACCTGACATCGCTGCTGCTGTACACGCTGGCCTTCGCCTTCCTCTATCACTACCTGCCGGACCGGCGCGTGGCCTGGCGCCAGGCGTTCATCGGCGGCGCCATCACCTCGTTGCTGTTCACCCTCGGCCGCTATGGCATCGGCGTCTACATCAGCACCGTTGCCCCCGGCAGCGCCTACGGCTCGATGGGCGCACTGGTGATTTCGCTGGTCTGGATCTACTACGCCACTGCCGTGTTCTTCGTCGGTGCGTTGATGACCGCGGTGATCGACGAACGCCAGTACGCACGTGCACGCTTGGCCAGCGCCGATGTGGCCCCACAGGAAACCGGCCCGGCCGCCGCCAGCGAGTAAACTAGGGGACCTGCCGCCCCCGCAGCGCGCCCTGGCGGCCGCGCCCTGTCCTGTTGCCCATGGCCCGTATCCCCGACGCTTTCATCGACGACCTGCTGGCCCGCTCCGACATCGTCGAGGTGGTGGGCAGCCGCGTGCCGCTGAAGCGCCAGGGCAAGGAGTACGCCGCACGCTGCCCGTTCCATGACGAACGCTCGGCCTCGTTCACCGTCTCGCCGACCAAGCAGTTCTATCACTGCTTCGGCTGCGGCGCGCACGGCACCGCGATCAGCTTCCTGATGAACTACGACCGCCTCGAGTTCCTCGACGCGGTGGACGAACTGGCCAAGCGCGCCGGCATGGAAGTGCCGCGCAGCGAGAACCCGCGCAGTGCCCAGCAGCAGGATGACAGCCGCGAGCTGTACTCCGCGCTGGACGCCGCTACCAAGTTCTTCCAGAAGAACCTGGAAGGCAGCGAGAAAGCGCGCAGTTACCTCGACGGCCGCGGCGTGGACGAAGAGAACCGCGCGCGCTTCCAGATCGGCTATGCGCCGGATGGTTACAGCGGCCTGCGCGATGCGCTGGGCAAGGACGAGCGGCGGATGAAGCTGCTCGACCGCGCCGGCCTGTTCTCCAAGAACGACCGCGGCCACGTCTACGACAAATTCCGCGACCGGGTGATGTTCCCGATCTTCGACCGCCGTGGCCGGGTGATCGCCTTCGGCGGGCGCGTGTTCGAGAAGGACGACGGCCCCAAATACCTCAACTCGCCCGAGACCGCGCTGTTCCACAAGGGCCGCGAACTGTACGGCCTGTGGCAGGTGCGCCAAGCCAACCAGAAGATCGAGCGCCTGATCGTGGTCGAGGGCTACATGGACGTGGTCTCGCTGTTCCAGTTCGGCGTCACCCAGGCGGTGGCGACGCTGGGCACAGCAACCACGCCGGACCATGCCGAGCTGCTGTTCCGCAACGCGCCGGACGTGTTCTTCTGCTTCGACGGCGACGCCGCCGGCCGCCGCGCCGGCTGGAAAGCGCTGGAATCGGTGCTGCCGCGCATGAAGGACGGCCGCCAGGCCTTCTTCCTGTTCCTGCCCGATGGCGAAGACCCGGACAGCATCGTGCGCAAGGAAGGCGCCGAGGCGTTCGATGAGCGCCTGAAACAGGCCACACCGCTGTCGCAGTTCTTCTTCGACGAGCTGACCCGCGAAATCAACCTGGGCACGCTGGACGGCAAGGCACGGCTGGCCGAGCGCGCCAAGCCGATGCTCGCGCAGATTCCCGACGGCGCGTTCGGCGACCTGATGAAACAGCAGCTGGGACAGCTGACCGGCCTGGGCGGCAACGCGCAGGCGGGCCGTCCGCAGATGCCTCAACGCGCCGCGCCGCGCACGATCCAACCCGCGGCCAAGCGCAGCCTGGTGCGCGGCGCGATCGCCGTGCTGCTGCAGCAGCCCTCGCTGGCCCTGACCCTGGGCGGCAAGCACCACTTCCAGGGCCTGCGCCTGCCGGGGGTGGAGCTGCTGCTGGAACTGCTGGGGCTGGTCGAACAACGCCCGGACATCAGTACCGGCGCCTTGCTGGAGCATTTCGACGGCCGCGAGGAACAGGCCTCGCTGCACACCCTGGCCGCGCAGACGCTGGCGGGCGATGAAGCGATGTGGACGGTGGAACTGCATGACGCGGTCGGGCAGCTGGAGAAGCAGCTGCTGTTCCAGCGGATCGACGACCTTAACGCCAAGCAGCGACAACAGGGTCTGGACGATACTGACAAGTACGAGATGCGCGAGCTGCTCAAGGCCCGCGCCAATCTGCGCCTGTAGCGGCAGAACACAGCCCCGGAGAGACCATGCTGCTGCGCCTGACCTGCCTGCTGTTGTTGTCGCTCTGCCCGGTTCTGCCGGCCTGGGCTGCGGACCCCGCCCTTGCTGAAGTCCGCCCCGGCCTCTACGCCGGCGGCCAGCCCACGGCTGCGCAACTGCGCGAACTGGCGGCACAGGGCGTGCGCACGGTGATCGACCTGCGCCAACCCGATGAAGATCGCGGCTTCGATGAAACGCGCGAGGCCGAAGCGCTGGGCCTGCGCTATGTACGCATTCCGGTGGCCGGTGCCGAGGGCCTGGATGCCGCCAACGTGCGCGCCGTGCACCAGGCCCTGCAACAGAGCCAGGGGCCGGTGCTGCTGCACTGCGCCTCCGGCAACCGCGCCGGTGCCGTGCTCGGCCTGCTCAACGCGCGCTACGAACACGCCAGCCCGGAACAGGCCCTGCAACTGGGCCAGCGTGCCGGCCTGAAGTCGCTGGAAGCGGCCACCCGCGAGCGCCTGGCCATCCCTTCTCCAACCCACTGATTCCCCGCACCAAGGAGTCTATCCACCATGACCCGCTGGTGGTCGCGCCTGCGACCGGACAACTTCACCCTCGCCCTGCTGTGCACCGTCGGCCTGGCCTCGCTGCTGCCGATGAAAGGCGCCGCCGCCCTGGTGCTCGACGATGTCACCACCGTCGCCATCGCCGCGCTGTTCTTCCTGCACGGCGCGCGCCTGCCGCGCGAGTCGATCATCGGCGGCATGCTGCACTGGCGCCTGCACCTGACGATCCTCGCCTGCACCTTCATCCTGTTCCCGCTGCTGGGGCTGTTGTTCAAGCCGCTGTCGGGCTGGCTGCTGACGCCTGAGCTGTACCTGGGCGCGCTGTTCCTGTGCACCCTGCCGTCCACCGTGCAGTCGTCCATCGCGTTCACCTCGATGGCGCGCGGCAACGTGCCAGCGGCGGTGTGCAGTGCCTCGCTGTCGAGCATCCTCGGTGTGTTCCTGACGCCCCTGCTGCTGACCGCACTGGCCGGTACCTCCGGCGGCGTGCATGACCCGCTGCATGCCATCGGCGGCATCATGCTTCAGTTGCTGGTGCCGTTCGTGGCCGGCCACCTGCTGCGGCCATGGATCGCCGGCTGGGTGGAAAAGCAGCGCGCGCTGCTGCGCTACACCGACCAGGCCACCATCCTGCTGGTGGTGTACTCGGCGTTCGGCGAAGCAGTTACCGAGGGGTTGTGGAGCAAGACGCCCCTGCTCTCGCTGTTCGCGGTGGCTGTCGTGGCCGCGGTACTGCTCGGCATCGCCATGCCGCTGATCACCTTCATCGCCCGCCGCCTGCGCTTCAACCGCGAAGACGAGATCGCCATCGTGTTCTGCGGCTCGAAGAAGAGCCTGGCCACCGGCGTGCCGATCGCCAAGGTGCTGTTCGCTGGCGGCAGCCTCGGCGCGATCGTGCTGCCGGTGATGATCTACCACCAGATCCAGCTGATCGTCTGCGGCGTGATCGCCCAGCGCTACGCCAAGCGCGCGCCCTGACCCAACCGCGAAATCATCCACGCATGGCGTGGATCCACTGAACGCGCGGACTGCTGTGGGAAATCATCCACGCACGGCGTGGATCTACTGAACGTGCGGGATGCTGCGGGAAATCATCCACGCATGGCGTGGATCTACTGAACGTGCCGGCTGCTGCGGGAAATCATCCACGCATGGCGTGGATCCACTGAACGCGCGGGCTGCTGCGGGAAAAACATCCACGCACGGCGTGGATCTACTGAACGTGCGGGCTGCTGCGGGAAATCATCCACGCATAGCGCGGATCTACTGTAGAGCCGAGCCCATGCTCGGCTGATGCCCGGGTAGATCCACGCCATGCGTGGATGCCTCAGCCCATCACAACCAGGGCAGGATCCAGTGGTCCACCAGCAGGAAGGCAAACAGCGCCATCAGGTAGACGATGGAGTAGCTGAACATCTTCATCGAGAACAGTTCATCCGGCGGGTTCAGCATGCGCCAGGCGTACCAGAGGAACACGGCGTTGAGCACGATCGCGCCGCCCAGATAGAACGCGCCGCTCATGCCGACCAGATAAGGCAGCAGGCAGACCAGTGCCAGCACCACCGAGTACGCCATGATCTGCTTGCGCGTGTGCACCACGCCATGGGTGACCGGCAGCATCGGGATTTCCGCCTTGGCGTAGTCCTCGCGACGGAAGATCGCCAGTGCCCAGAAGTGCGGCGGCGTCCAGATGAAGATGATCAACACCAGCAGCGACGAGTACGCCCAGTCCGACGAGCCCTGCATGCCGGTCACCGCCGCCCACCCCAGCATCGGCGGCATCGCGCCGGCCAGACCACCAATGACGATGTTCTGTGAGGTCGCACGCTTCAGGTAGACGGTGTAGATCACCGCATAGCCGATCAGCGAAGCGAAGGTCAGCACCGCGGTGATCCAGTTCACCCACAGCACCAGGATCGCCATCGACAGCACGATCAGCACGCCGGCGAATACCAGCACCTGCCATGGCTTGACCTTGCCCACCACCAGCGGTCGCCACGAGGTACGCGCCATCTGCGCATCGATGTGCGCATCCAGCAGCTGGTTGATGGCTGCAGCTGCAGAGGCGGCAAGCCAGATGCCAAGGAAGCCGAGCAGGCCGGCACGCACCTGCTCCCAGCTGGGCACACCCGGAATGGCCAGGACCATGCCGACCAAAGCGGTGAAGACGATGAGGGCGACGACCTTGGGTTTGGTCAGGTCCCAGTACTGGCGATAGTTGGAAAACATGGAATCAGTCCGGGGCACGCAGGCGGGCCAGCAGGCTGACCAATACAAACAACAGGGCAACGGCAACGCCGTTGTGCGCCACTGCCACTTCCAGCGGCAGTGCAAGCTTCACATTGAGGATGCCGAGAGTGACCTGCAGCACCAGCAGCGCGACCAGGGCCGAGGCCCAGCCACGCATGCTCGGCAGCCGGAACAGGCGCAGGCCCAGCCACAGCATGTAAACGGCAACGACAATCGCGAACAGGCGATGGGCCATCTGGATGGCGATGCGCGAGGCACCGTCGAGCACGCCGCCTTCGTAGTCCACGCCAATGCCACGCCACAGGGTGAAGCCCTCGGCGAAGTTGTGCTGCGGCCACCACTGGTTGGCGCAACGCGGGAAGTTGTCCAGCGAGGCGCTGCCGCCGCCGCACGCCAGTGCCGCGTAGTTGGCACTGACCCAGCCGCCGAGCGCGATCTGGGTGACCAGCACCGCCACACCGATGCGCAGCAGCCACTTCAGCTTCGGCGCCTCGGCCAGGGTGATCGGCATGTGCGTGGCCCGCCAGGCCATCCACACCAGCAGGCCGAACATCAGCATGCCGCCCAGCAGATGGCCCATCACCACGATCGGCTTGAGCAGCAGGGTCACCGTCCACATGCCCAGCAGGGCCTGGAAGATCACCACCGCCAGCGTCAGCAGCGCAGCGCGCGCCAGGTCGATGTTGCTCCAGCGCAGTGCCGCGATCAGCAGGATGGCCTCGCCGATCAGTGCCAGCGCGCTGGCGGTTCCATGCCAGCCCATCATGTACAGCGGTATGCCCGCAGCCACCAGCACGCAGGCGGTGACCACGGCCGTGCTGCCGAATCGCCGCTTGCGCGTGGCCAACAGTGCCAGGGTCAGGATCTCGATGCCGAGCGCGCCGGCCAGGAAGCGGTGCACCTGCTCACGCCAGGCTTTGTGCGTTTCCAGCGGACGGATCTCCGCCGCCGGATGCCCGATGGTCTCTTCCACGTGCTGCGGCCAGGTCGCCTGCCCATAGCAGGTCGGCCAGTCCGGGCAGCTCAGGCCGGCATCGGACAGGCGCACGAAGGCGCCGAACATGATCGTGCTCGCGGTCATGATCATGGCGAACCACGCCAGGCGGTGGAAATTGCGGTGCAGCGCCGGACGCGCGGAAAGGCTCATCAAACGGGACTCACTTCAGTTTCAGCAACGTGGCCATGTCCTTGCGCAGGCCTCCGAGATCGCTCCCGGGGGCATGACGCATGATCACGAAGCCGTTCGGATCGATCACGTAGACCGGCAGACCCGCCGGATCATCGACGCCGGGCAGCGCCGCGCGCAGGGCTGGCGACGGGGCCAGCGGCCGCAGCGCGGGCAGCGAGGCGATCGACGCCGGTGGCGTTCCCAGCCACAGGATCTCGACATTATCGGCGTTATGGCCGAACAGCTGCCACACCTTGCCCAGTCCCTGCGACAAAGTGACGCACTGCGCGTCGCAGGCACCGGCCGGTGCCACCAGCAGGCGCCAGGTGCGCGCGTCGGGGTTCCAGGGGTAGGCCGCGCCATTGGCCAGCGTCGGCGGTTGTTGGCGCAGATCCACCGGCGGCTTCAGCAATTGACCACTGTTGCGATGCGCAGTCGGCTGCCAACCCGAGAAACGCAGGATGGCGGCCAGCGCCATCGCCCCGAAGAAAACGGCGAACAGCAGCACCAGGGTCCGGCGGCCATTGCCGCGCGCCTGCGGGGAGGTAGCAGTGTTCATGCGGGGCATTTTCTCATGGTTGGGAAAGGGATGCCGGCCAGCGGCCGGTACTACCGGGCAACGGGCCGCCGCCTGCGCCATTCCAGTACCAGCGCTACCACCAGCACGGTCAGCGCCAGCCCGAACCACTGCACGGCGTAACCCAGGTGGCGCTGCGGCGGCAGCGTGTTCGGCAGCAGGTCGAGATCGCGCTCATCGCCGAACGGCAACGCCGGATCCAGCCGCAGCACACGCTCGGGCAACGACGGCAGGCCCAGTGCAGCGGCCAGGCCATCGGCGGGAAGGCGACTGGCCAGCCAGCGCCCTGCAACATCGGTGGTGGTAAACGCCGGTCCCAGCGCCAAGCCGGCCGAAGGGGGCGGTGCCAACAGGCCACGTACGTCCACCGGCGACGGCGGTGCGGGCACCACCGGCAACGTGCGGTCGGGCGGCAGCGCGCGCCAACCCAGGTCCACCAGCAACACGCTGCCCGCGTCGCTGCGGAACGGACGATAGATCTTCACTCCGGCGCGGCCGTGGCGGGTCTGGTTGTCGAGCAGCACCACGCCCGGCAGGAAGCGACCGTGATCGGCCACGCCATGCAGCGCGCCCTGCGCCGCCAGCGCCTGTGCCAATGGCATCGCCTGCGCCACGGCCGGGGCCTGCGCATCCAGCAACGCCTGTTTGGCATGCATCCGCTGCAGCTGCCACAGGCCAAGCGCGGTGAATCCGGCCATTGCCAGCAGCGCCATCAGCCATCCAATCAGGCGCGTGTGCTGGCGCATCATGACAAGTCCGCGCAAACGCGGTCAGATAGGCACATCCACCCTGCCCTCGAGCCGCGCATGAGTGATTCGCTGAAGACCCTGCTGGTAATCGCGTTTCTGATCGTCATCGTCTGGAATCTGGGCGCCGGCCTGTATTACCTGCTGGTGGACCGCGGCCAGACCAAGCGCACGGTCAATGCACTGACCCGCCGCATCGGAGTGTCGGTGGCGTTGATCGTACTGGTGATCGTGTGCATCTACATGGGCTGGATCAAACCGCACGGCATCGGCAGCTGACCCCACGTCAGACCAGGCAGCGCCGGCGGCTGGGGCTGCCGACGCCTGCGCGGTCAAAGCACGTAGACGAACAGGAACAGCATCAGCCACACCACGTCGACGAAGTGCCAGTACCACGCAGCCGCTTCGAAAGCGAAATGGTTGTCGCGGGTGAAGTGTCCCTTTGCCGACCGCAGCCACATCACGATCAGCATGATCGTGCCCAGCAGTACGTGTGCGCCGTGGAAGCCGGTCAGCATGAAGAAGGTCGACCCGTAGATACCCGAGCCGAGCGTCAGGTTCAGTTCCTTGTAGGCGTGGATGTACTCCTCCGCCTGCAGGGTCAGGAAGCCGAGACCCAGCAATACCGTCAGGCCCAGCCAGATCAGCAGCTGGCGGCGGTTGCCCGCCTTCAGCGCATGATGGGCGATGGTCAGGGTCACGCCCGAGGTCAGCAGGATCAGCGTATTGATCAGCGGCAGGCCCCAGGCCGGGATCGTCTGGAACGCGCCACCGATTGCTGCCGGGCCGTTGGTCGGCCAGCCGGCCGAGTAGCCCTGCCACAGCAGTTCGTTGGTCATCACCCCGCGCCCTTCACCGCTCAACCACGACAGGCCGAGGTGGCGGGTGTAGAACAGCGCACCGAAGAAGGCACCGAAGAACATCACTTCGGAGAAGATGAACCAGACCATCCCCATCCGGAACGAACCGTCCACCTGCCGGTTGTAGTTGCCGGCCTGCGACTCGCGCACCACGTCGCTGAACCACCAGAACAGGGTCAGCACCAGCATCGCCACACCGATGTAGAAGGTCCAGCGGCCCCAGCTGGCGTCATTGAGCCAGCTGGCCACGCCGACCATGGTCACCATCATCGCGATGGAACCGACGAACGGCCATTTGCTCTGGGCCGGGACGAAGTACACGTTGGCGTCGGTAGGTGTCTGGGCCATGGTCGGTATCCGGGTCAGGGAGCAGCGTGGGCGCCTTCCGACGTGGCGGCCGGAGCCAGCCGATCGGACAACGCATCGTTGCGGTAGAAGGTGTAGGACAAGGTGATCGTCCGGATTTCCGGCGGCAGGTCCGGATCGACGATGAAGCGCACCGGCATGTCGCGCTTCTCGCCGGCCTGCAGGGTCTGCGCAGTGAAGCAGAAGCATTCGGTCTTGCTGAAGAAACCCGACGCGCGTGCCGGTGCCACCGAAGGCACCGCGCTGCCGACCACGGCCTGCTGGCTGTCGTTGCGGGCGAAGTACAGCGCCTCGTTGAGCTCGCCAGGCACCACATCCATGGTCAGCTGCTCGGGATGGAACGACCATGGCAGCCGCGAATTGACGCCACCATCGAATTCCACCCTCACGGTGCGCTTGCCACTGGCGGCACCGGTACTGGCTTCGCTGCCCGGGCCACGTTCCAGGCGCACGCCGAACACCTTCTCGCAGGCGATGCGATACAGCGGCACCAGCGAGAACGTCAGCAGGAACACCACCACCGCAACGCCGATCAGGCGCGGCAGGCCGGCGCTGCGTGACGGAGCGGTGGCCGGCGTTTCGCTCATCGACCGATCACGCCGCTGAGGATGAAGCCGACGTAGACCAGCACGGCGATCGCGCCCACCCACAGCGCGGTGCGCTTGGCGCGCTGGCGCTGCTGCTCGATGCCGGCGCTCTGGGCTTCGCCTTCGCGGTTGTAGAGCCGAGCCATGCTCGGCCGCTTTTCGTCAGTCGAGCATGGCTCGACTCTACAGCTCTGGAGCGGGCTCTCGTTATGCATGCACCACCTCAATGACCGATATCGTCGTGGGCCAGGTCACCCGGGCGGATGGTCGGCGGCGTGGTGAAGGTATGCGCCGGTGCCGGCGACGGCAGCGTCCACTCCAGGCCACGCGCGCCTTCCCAGGAACGCGCCTCGGCCTTCTCGCCATTGCGCAGCGAGGACAGCAGGATCGCAGCCATCATGAACGGTGTGGCGAACATGCCGAACGCACCGATCGAGCTGATCAGGTTCCAGTCGGCGAACGCCACCGAGTAATCGGGGATGCGCCGCGGCATGCCGGCCAGGCCCAGGAAATGCTGCGGGAAGAACAGCAGATTGACGAACACGATCGACCACCAGAAGTGCACCTTGGCCCACTTCTCGCTGTACATGCGCCCGGTCCACTTCGGCCACCAGTAGTACACCGCCGCGATCAGCGCGAACACCGCGCCGGTCACCAACACGTAGTGGAAGTGGGCAACCACGAAATAGGTGTCGTGATACTGGAAGTCGGCGGCCACGATCGCCAGCATCAGGCCGGAAAATCCGCCGATGGTGAACAGGATGACGAACGCCACCGACCACAGCATGGGGGCTTCGAAGGTGAGCGACCCGCGCCACATCGTGCTGACCCAGTTGAACACCTTCACCCCGGTCGGGATCGAGATCAGCATGGTGGCGAACATGAAGTAGATCTCGCCACCCAGCGGCATGCCCACGGTGAACATGTGGTGGGCCCAGACGATGAACGACAGGAACGCGATCGCCGCGGTGGCGTAGACCATCGCCTGGTAACCGAACAGCGGCTTGCGGCTGAAGGTCGGGATGATCTCGCTGACCACGCCGAAGGCGGGCAGGATCATGATGTAGACCTCGGGATGGCCGAAGAACCAGAAGATGTGCTGGAACATCACCGGGTCGCCACCACCGGCCGCATTGAAGAAGCTGGTACCGAAGAACTTGTCGGTCAGCAGCATCGTCACCGCACCAGCCAGCACCGGCATCACCGCGATCAGCAGGAACGCAGTGATCAGCCAGGCCCAGCAGAAGATCGGCATCTTCAGCAGGTCGATACCGGGCGCGCGCATGTTCAGCACCGTGGCGATGATGTTGATCGCACCCATGATCGAACTGATGCCGGCCACGTGGATGGCGAACACGGTGAACGCGACGTTGTAGCCGCCCTGCAGCGACAGCGGCGGATACAGCGTCCAGCCACCGGCCGGCGCACCACCGGGCAGCAGGAAGGTCAGCAGCAGCAGGCTGAAGGCCACCGGCAACAGCCAGAACGACCAGTTGTTCATGCGCGGCAGCGCCATGTCCGGCGCGCCGATCTGCAGCGGGATCATCCAGTTGGCCAGGCCGACGAAGGCCGGCATCACGCCGCCGAAGATCATCACCAGCGCGTGCACGGTGGTCAGCTGGTTGAAGATTTCTGGACGGATGTACTGGATGCCGGGCTGGGCCAGTTCCAGCCGGATCAGCACGCTCATGAACGCGCCAATGACGAACATGATGAAGCTGAAACCCAGGTACAGCGTGCCGATGTCCTTGTGGTTGGTCGAGAAGAACCAACGCTCGAAGAAGCTCTGCGGGTGATGGTGATCGTCGTGCCCAACTGCCGAGTGCGCCATTGCAAAACACCTCTCAGGATCGGTTGTCGCCGCGGCCGCGACACGGCCGCGGACAGTTACATCAGGCTCCGCTGGCCGCCGCGGCAGGCGCGTTGCCGGCCTCGGCGGCGGCCGGTGCTGCCGGCTGCGCCGGCGATTCACTGGCAGGCGCGGTGGGTTCGGCGGGCGCGGCAGGCGTCGCGGGTGCAGGCGCCGGTTTGCGCTGCGCCAGCCACTGCTTGAACTCTTCCTTGGACACCGCCTCGACCACGATCGGCATGAAGCCATGGTCCTTGCCGCACAGCTCCGCGCACTGGCCGCGGTAGACACCTGGCTGCTCGATGCTGGTCCAGGCTTCGTTGATGAAGCCGGGAATCGCGTCCTGCTTCCAGCCCAGCGCCGGCACCCACCAGGCGTGGATCACATCGTCGGAAGTGATGACGAAACGCACCTTGGTGTCCACCGGCAGTACCAGCCGGTTGTCGACATCCAGCAGGTAGTGCGGATGGCTCTCGCGGGTCGGTACCTTGCCACTCTGCCGCATGCGGTCGGACTCACGGTCCAGGCGGCTGGTGAAGGTCACGTTCTCGCCCAGGTACTCGTACTTCCACATCCACTGGTAGCCGGTGACCTTGACCGTCATCTCGGCATCGCGGGTGTCGTACATCTTGATCAGGTTGGCCGTGGCCGGCCACGCCATCACCACCAGGATGATCACCGGGATCACCGTCCAGATGACCTCGGCCTTGGTGTTGTGGCTGAAGGTGGCGGCGACCGCGCCCTTGGACTTGCGGAACTTGAACATCGCGTAGGCCATGGCGCCGAACACGATCACGCCGATCACCGTACAGACGATCAACGAGAGGTTGTTCGATTCCCAGGCCAGGCGCGAGGTCTGGGTCACCCCCTTGCCCATGTTCAACTGCCACGGCTTTGGATCGGCCGCCTGGGCCAGCGCCGTCCCCGGCATCGACAGCAGGGCCCCCATCGCGGCGGCCATTGCAACGCACTTCGTGCCCCACCCTCTGCTTTGCTTCATTGCCTAGACCCTTAGCGTCGTCGGTTGCCGCCATCGCTGGCGGCGAGCAAATCTTCAAGCGTTTCAACAAGCGTTTGACGTTCGGCCGGCGCGAGAAAACTCCCCACCTCCACCTGCCGGCCGCTGGATGCCAGCCGGACCCTCTGGTCGTCGGTGAGCAGGCGCACCCAATGCGGATGAGCCCGGAACACCGGCAATCCACCGGGCACGGGGATGACCTCCACGTACGCCGGCACTACCCGGATCTCCTCCTGCCGTTCACCGCTGCGCCACAACGCGCGCAACGCAGCTGCCAGCAACAGGCTGTACAGCAGCGCGAACAGGGGGGCGAATGCGTTGCCGGCCACCCACCCGAAGGCGGACACCAGCCACATCACTCCCGACAACACAGCAAACAACAGGACGAACTGCCGGGCATCGAGCGCCCGTGGGGGACGCAGTCGCAGCTGCGTACCTGACCCATCCGGAGCTGTAAGCACCTCGATCATGTCGCAACCGCGTTCCTGCCGCGGGAAACGTCTTGATGGTAGCCCTGCCCTCTCGCCGGTAGCAAGGGTGCATTCACACTTTTTCCGATGCTGCAACACAGCATGACCCCAACAGCACGAATGACGAATTCGGCACAAAACGACCCGACTTTGCTGAACACGCTGAATCCACCACCGCTAGGGGCTATCAGCATTCATGAAGGTGGCTGCGCGGGCCTTCCTGAAGTCGAAAAAATGATTAAAATCGCCAAGTTTTCCACTGGCCGGACCGGCATGAACGCACCTTCCTCTCCCATTGCCGCCAGCGACGCTCCGCGTCCCTCGGCGCTGCTGTCGCCGGAACTGCCGGCGTCCCCCAACCCGTTCCGCCAGGCCATCACCGATGCCTGGCTGAAGGACGAGGCCAGCCATGTGCGCGAACTGCTGGAGCAGGCACGCCTGCCGGCCGACGAGCAGGCCAAGGTGCAGGCGCTGGCCGCCGACCTGGTCGCCCGCGTGCGTGTGCGCGCCAAGGACCAGGGTGCGATCGAAGCCTTCATGCGCCAGTACGACCTGGGCAGCGAGGAAGGCGTGCTGCTGATGTGCGTGGCCGAAGCGCTGCTGCGCATTCCAGACCAGGAGACCGCCGACAAGCTGATCCGCGACAAGCTGGCCGATGCCGACTGGGAAAAACACCTGGGCGGCAGCGACTCGGTGCTGGTCAACGCCTCCACCTGGGGCCTGATGCTGACCGGCAAGCTGGTGCAGATGAATGACGCCACCCGCGCCGATGCGCCCAGCGCGTTCAAGCGCCTGGTCGGCCGCGTCGGTGAGCCGGTGGTCCGTCTGGCCGTGCGCCAGGCGATGAAGATCATGGGCCACCAGTTCGTCATGGGCCGCACCATCAGCGAAGCGCTGGCACGCTCGCACAAGGGCGACAGCGCCAGCTACCGCTACTCGTTCGACATGCTCGGCGAAGGCGCGCTGACCATGAAGGATGCCCTGCGCTACCTGGAAGACTACCGTCGTGCGATCCACGCCATCGGTGGTGACCACAAGGCGCGTGGCGGCCGTGCCGATGGCGACGTCAACAACGCACCGGGCATCTCGATCAAACTGTCGGCGTTGTACCCGCGCTACGAGCACGCCAAGCGCGCTCGCGTGCTGAAGGACCTGGTGCCCGGCGTACTGGAACTGGCGCAGCTGGCCAAGAGCTACGGCATCGGCTGTACCGTCGACGCCGAAGAGTCCGATCGCCTGGAACTGTCGCTGGACATCATCGAGCAGGTATTCGGCGATGCCTCGCTTGCCGGCTGGGATGGCTTCGGCGTGGTCGTTCAGGCCTACCAGAAGCGCACCCCGTACACGATCGATCATCTGGCCGACATGGCGCGCCGCGCAGGTCGTCGTCTGCAGGTACGCCTGGTCAAGGGTGCCTACTGGGACGCCGAGATCAAGCGCGCGCAGATCGAAGGCTATGCCGGCTACCCGGTGTTCACCCGCAAGCAGAACACCGACGTGTCCTACCTGGCGTGTGCCAAGCGCCTGTTCAACCATGCCGACGCGATCTACCCGATGTTCGCCACGCACAATGCGCACACCATCGCCGCGGTGCGCAGCATCGCCAACGGCGGCGTCTACGAGCACCAGAAGCTGCACGGCATGGGCGACGACCTGTACGCCGAAGTAGTGCCGGCCGACCGCCTTGGCCTGCCCTGCCGCGTGTACGCCCCGGTTGGCTCGCATGAAGACCTGCTGCCGTACCTGGTACGCCGCTTGCTGGAAAACGGCGCCAACTCCAGCTTCGTCAACCGCATCACCGACGAGCGCGTGCCGATCGCCGACCTGGTCCGTGATCCGGTCGAGATGGTGTCCTCGTTCGAATCGATTCCGCATCCCAAGATCCCGCTGCCGGTTGACCTGCTGCGCAGCCAGAACCACGACAGGAAGAACTCCATGGGCGCCAATCTCGCCAACGACAACGAACTGCGCGCCCTGGCCGAGCAGCTCAACGCTGCAGTGAAGCCCTGGCAGGCCGCACCGCTGGTGCCGGGCGCGAACCCGACCGGCGCATCGCTGCCGGTGACCAACCCGGCCGACACCCGTGAAGTGGTCGGCCAGTGGCAGGCCGCCGATGCCGCCACCGTGCAGAAGGCGCTGGCCAACGCCGTGGCCGCGCAGCCGGCCTGGAACCGTACTCCGGCCGCCAGCCGCGCCGCCATCCTCGAGCACGCCGCCGACCAGCTGGAAGCGCGCATGCCCGAATTCATGGCGCTGTGCGTGAAGGAAGCCGGCAAGAGCCTGCCCGACGGCATCGCCGAAGTGCGCGAAGCGGTGGACTTCCTGCGCTACTACGCCAAGCAGGCGCGCGAGCAGTTCAGCCACGCCGAGAAGCTGCCGAGCCCGACCGGTGAATCCAACGAACTGCAGCTGCATGGCCGCGGCGTCTTCGTCTGCATCAGCCCGTGGAACTTCCCGCTGGCGATCTTCCTGGGCCAGGTGGCTGCGGCACTGGCCGCCGGCAACAGCGTGATCGCCAAGCCAGCCGAGCAGACCAACCTGATCGGCTATTACGCGGTGAAGCTGCTGCACGATGCCGGCGTGCCGGCCGACGTGGTGCAGTACCTGCCGGGCGACGGCGCCACCGTCGGTGCTGCGCTGACTGCCGACCCGCGCGTGGCCGGCGTGGCCTTCACCGGCTCCACCGACACCGCCCGCGCGATCAACCGCGCGATGGCTGCACGTGACGCCGCCATCGGCGTGCTGATCGCCGAGACTGGTGGCCAGAACGCCTTCATCGCCGACTCCTCGGCGCTGCCGGAACAGCTGGTCAAGGACGCGATCGGTTCGGCCTTCACCTCCGCCGGCCAGCGCTGCTCGGCCGCGCGCGTGCTGTTCGTGCAGGACGACATCGCCGACAAGGTGATGACCATGCTGGCCGGCGCGATGAAGGAACTGAAGGTCGGCAATCCGGGCCTGCTGTCCACCGACGTCGGCCCGGTGATCGATGCCGACGCACTGCAGATCCTGCAGGACCACGCCGTGCGCATGGACCGCGAAGCGCGCCTGATCGCGGCTGCCGAACTGTCCGCCGAAGCCGCCAATGGCACCTTCTTCGCACCGCGTGCATATGAGCTGAAGGACCTGGGCCAGCTGCAGAAGGAGATCTTCGGGCCGGTCCTGCACGTGATCCGCTGGAAGGGCGACCAGCTCGATGCCGTGATCGATCAGATCAACGCCACCGGCTACGGCCTCACCCTGGGCGTGCATTCGCGCATCGACGAGACCGTCGACCGCATCAGCAACGGCGTCCACGTCGGCAACGTCTACGTCAACCGCAACCAGATCGGTGCGGTGGTCGGCGTGCAGCCGTTCGGCGGCCAGGGCCTGTCCGGCACCGGCCCCAAGGCCGGCGGCCCGCACTACCTGCTGCGCTTCGCCACCGAGAAGACGGTGACGGTGAACACCACCGCCGCCGGCGGCAACGCCTCGCTGCTGACCCTGGGCGACTGATTCCAGGCGTCATGCAGTGAACGAAAAACCCCGCGAAAGCGGGGTTTTTTTGTACATTGCCGGTAGCGCCGGGCCATGCCCGGCGACGATCACGCCGCCACGCTGAACCGGTTGTCCGCACGCTTTGCCAGCTCCACCTGCACGCGCGCGATACGCGTTTCCAGATCGCCTTCCAGCAACACGTAGTCGACCCCACGCGCCTGCAGCTGCTGCAGATACCACGCGTGCTGCTGCATGCGGAATTCCTGCCCCACCCGCGTCCCATCCTGCTCGAACGGGATATCCGGCGCACACAGGAACAGCAGGTCGTACGCACGCGCTGCGGCCCGCTGCAGCGGTTCGGGCGCTGTGCCGAACATCCAGCCGCTGTAGCCCAGCGTCACCAATGGCGTGGTGTCGCAGAACAGCCAACGATGCGCGTGCTGCGCGGCGCGATCCTCGTGCTGCGGCTGGGTCGCAGCGATGCGCAGCAGATCCTGCGCCTGCAGCTCACCGCCCTGCTGCTCCCACAACGTACGTCCGAACTCCGGCACCCATGCCGTGCCCAGGCATTCGGCCAGCACCTGTGCGAGTGTGGTCTTTCCGCTGGACTCGCCACCAATGAAGGCCACGCGCTGCACGTAGGCCGCATACACATCAGCTGACAGGCTGTGCCGGTGCACATGCGGATCGGCGCGCAACTGGGTCCCGCAGGCCTGCCCGATATCCAGGGTGCGCTCCAGGCGCTCATGGCGTACCGGTGCGCCGAAGTGCGCAGCCAGCGCCTGCGCGAAGCCGTCACCATAGTCCTCACCGGTAAACACCGCCTGCACCGGTCCACCGAACAGCGTCATGCACAGCCATGCGGTAAACGCGCGCTGCACCTGCTCGTCGTCCTTGTCCTGCGGCAGCTCGCGTACCGGCACCCCCTGCTGCTCGCACATCGCCGCCAGACGCGCATCATCAAGTACCACGATGGTGGCCTGCGGAAAGCGCACGCGCAGCCAGCGTTCGCGGCGCTCTGCGCTGTAGCCGGCAAAGCCCGGTTGCGACCAGCCGATCACCAGCAGCTGCGCGCAGCGTGTAGAAGCGAATTCGATCAGGCGCTCGTGGCCAAGGTGCAGCGGGCAGAACTTGCCGACCACCAGGCCCCGCGCAGCGTGCTCAGGCAACAACATCGGCCGCCCTGGCCTCATCCCGCATCAGGTGCCGCCAGTGACGCAGCGCCACCAGTGCGTTGATCCAGAAGCCGATGTACAGGATCGAGGTCAGGTGCAATCCACGGCTGTAGTACAGCGGCACCGCGACGGTGTTGACCAGCAGCCATACCCACCATGATTCCAGCTTGCGCCGCATCATCAGGATCTGCGCGATCACGCTCAGCACCAGCACCGCCGAATCGATGTACGGCGCATAGGCATTGGTCAGGCGGGTCAGCATCCAGCCGTAACCGAAGGTCGCCAGCACCGCCAACGGCAGCAGCCAGCTCCACGCGCGTGCTGGCAAGCGGGTGATGGGCAGCGGCGCACCATGGTCGCCACGCAGCCACTGCCACCAGCCGAACACGCTGATGACCACGAAGAAGAACTGCAGCACCATGTCCGCGTACAGATGCGGGCGCTCGAACACGGCGGCGAACAGCGCACAGCCGACGATGCCCAGCCACCACGTATGCACGTTGTTGCGACCGGCCAGCAGGATCGAGCCGGCAACGGCGATGTTGGCAGCCAGCTCCAGCTGGAAGTTCGGGTCGGACAGGTTCATCGCGTTATTGTCGCGTAGATCCATGCCATGCGTCGTCGGCCCGGTAGATCCACGCCATGCATGGATGCGGATCCCCGGATAAAAAGAAGCCCCGCTTGCGCGGGGCCTCCTTCGTACTGCTTCAGGCGATTGCCCGAATCAGAACTTGTACTGCATCGACGCAGCCAGCACGTCGCCGGTGACCTTGTACTTGCCGGTAACGGTGTTGGCCGTTGCCGAGGTCGAGTTGACGTTCGGATCCTTGGTGAACAGGTGGGTGTAGCCCACGCTGTATTCCATCTTGTCCGAAGCGGCGTAGGTCATACCCAGCGACAGCCACTTGCGGGTGGTGTCCGGCACGCGCACGTCGCGGTGGGCGTCGGTGGTCGGGGTCTGGTCGTACGCCAGGCCGCCACGCAGGGTCAGCTTGTCGTTGACGCGGAAATCGGTACCGATCGACGCGAAGGTGGTGTCGCGGTAGTGGAACGGCAGCACGCTGTCCGGCTGGTTGGAGTCGTAATCGACGACGACCTGGTCGAACTTGCTCCACGCAGTGCGCGTGACTTCGGCCATGATCTGCCACTGGTCGTTCACGCGATGGGTGAAGCCGACGGTGGCGCTGGCCGGCAGGGTGATGGTGGCACGGCCGTTGCTGTCGATGAAGGTGCCCGGGGCAGCGGTGGCCAGGAAGGCAGCAGCATTCTGCGGGATGGTGAAGTCGGCCTTGCCGTCGTTGATCTTGTGCTCGACTTCCGAGCGGTAGCTGAAGGCGATGTTGGTGCCTTCCACCGGGGTGACGGTCATGCCGAGGGTGTAGCCGATCGACACCTCATCGCCCTTGATGCGCAGGTAGCCATCGGCGGTACCCGGCGAGAAGCCGAGCTGTGCGGCCTGGCGGGCAGCGGCCTGCGAAGCGGCAGCGGCCTGGGCCTGGGTGCCACCGGCAGCCAGCACGCGCGCAGCAGCGGTGCGCTGGGCAGTTGCATTGATGGCGGTGCCGGTATCGACGGCGCTGGTCAGGTCGACATTCAGGCGCTCGGCGAACACCGACGCACCAAACGACAGGTACGGGTTGACGTCATAGGAGAACGCAGCACCCAGGTCGACGGCCTGCAGCTCGGTCTTGACGCCGTTGTAGCGGCCGACCCAGTCACGGTCGTATTCGGTCTTGAAGCCGAACGGCACGGTCAGCGACACGCCGAAATGCATGTTGTTGTTTTCGCCGAACGGGACGTGGAAGTAAGCTGCCGGAACCGGAGCGATCATGCCGGCGTCGCCGCCGTTGCCGCCGGAAATCGGCGCGCCGTTACCGTAGCGGCCTTCGCCGCGGAACTTGGCGCCGAAGCTGATGGCGCTGACATCGCCCTGCACCACGGTGCCGTCGAGCAGGCGCATGGAGGCCGGGTTGGTGGCGATGACCGAGGCGTCGCCTTCGGTCGAGGTGGAACCAGCGAAGGCGCGGCCCAGGCCCTTGGCGCTGTTTTCCTTCAGCTGGAAGGCGGCGGCGTTGGCATCGGCGGCGGCCAGCGCACCGGCAACGCCGACGGCCAGCAGGGTCAGGCGGGCAATGGTGGAAGCAGTTTGCATCGTAGTTCTCTCTCCGGAAAGCGGTGATGGTGCTCTGAGTGCGCCTGCGCCCGTCAGGCCGGATGGCCCTTCGAAGCGCGCCGGATTCCCCTCCCGACATACGACGCCGTATGCGAGTATTACCCAGAGCCGTTAATGAAACAATAACAGCGCCGGGGCTTTCTTCGTCGCAAAAGCTGAACAGGCTCCCTCCCCGCCAAAAGTGCCCGCACGCTAGGCTAGTGCCATGTTTGTCTCCCTCCCCTCGCGCAAGAAGGCGACCCTGCGTTGGGCTACACCCGTGCTGTTTGCGGCACTGTGGTTGGCATTCCTGTGGTCGATCTCGCGCCCGGACGATGCCCGCGGAAGCCTGTGGCTGGACTGGGGCGCCCTGTCCACCGGCCTGACCCACCCGCTGGACTGGTGGGCGACCCTGCAGGACGGCAGCGTGCTGCGCCTGTTCACCGCCCTGTTCCTGCACGCCGACTGGTCGCACCTGCTGGGCAACCTGGTGTTCCTGCTGATCTTCGGCCTGCCGGCCGAGCGGGTGCTGGGCCCGTGGCGGCTGCTGCTGCTGTTCCTGGTGGGCGGTGCGATCTCGAACCTGGTCGCCATCTACACCATGGGCAGCCCGGACCAGATCATCATCGGCGCCAGTGGTGCGGTGTCGGCATTGATCGGCGCCTATCTGGCGCTGTTCCCCGGTGCGCGCCTGGGCGTGGTGATTCCGCTGGGGCTGTTCCTCGAATTCGTGCGCGCCCCGGCCTATCTGCTGATCGGCGTATGGGCGGCGCTGCAGGTGGTGTTCGCCTACATCGGCCCGACCTTCGGCATGGTCGCCTGGTGGGCGCACATCGGCGGCTTCGTGTTCGGCGTGGTGTACGGCATGTACGTGCGTGCGGCGATCGCACGGCGCCTGCGCAAGCGGCACGGGTTCTAGCGTCCGCTTGCCGCGTTCTGCGAAACGCCCGGGGCATGCCCGGGCGGTGTTCGGACATCAGTCGAGCATGGCTCGAGGCTACAGAATCAAGGCTTGGCCGGGATCTCTGCAGGCTTCGCTTCGGGCTTCGCTTCGGGCTTCGCTTCGGGCTTTGCTTCCGCCTTGGGCTCCGCCTTCGGCGCCGGCTTGGCGGCGGCCTTCGCTGCCTTGTCCGCGTCGGCCTTCGCGGCTTCTGCCTTCAAGCGCGCCGCCACCGAACCCGGGTTCTTCAGCTCGGCCAGCGCATCGTTGATCGGACCATCGCCCGGCAGCACGGCGCCTGCGTGGTAGCCCTCGGTGCCTTCCTCGTCACCGCGCAGGTGGCCCGGCAGGGTTGCTTCGCTGTAGTCACTCAGGCTGGCCGGCAATGCCTCGTCTTCCGGACGCGGTGCGGCCTTCAGTTCCACTTCCGGCACGATGCCGGTGGCCTGGATCGATTTGCCGCTGGGCGTGTAATAGCGTGCCGTGGTCAGCTTCACCGAATCGCCGTTGTCCAGCGGCAGCACGGTCTGCACCGAGCCCTTGCCGAAGGTGCGGCTGCCGATCACGCGCGCGCGCTTGTTGTCGCGCAGCGCACCGGCCAGCACTTCCGATGCACTGGCCGAACCGGCATCCACCAGCACCACCACCGGCGCCCCCTTCAGCAGGTCGCCCGGAGTGGCGTCGAAGCGTGCATCGCTGATGCTGATGCGGCCACGGGTGCTGACGATGTTGCCCTTGTCGAGCAGGTCATCGGCTACCTGCACGGCCGCGGTCAGCAGACCACCCGGATTACTGCGCAGATCCAGCACCAGCCCCTTGAGGTTGCCGCCGGACTGCTTCTGCAGCTGCTGCAGGTGCTTCTGGAAATCAGAGCCGGTGTCAGCCTGGAACGTGCTCAGGCGGATGTAGCCATAGCCCGGTTCCAGCAGGCGACTGCGCACGCTGGTCACGCGGATGGTCTGCCGGGTCAGGCTGACGTCGAACGGCTTGGGCTTGCCGTCGCGGACGATGGTCAGCACCACCTTGCTGCCGGCCGGACCACGCAGCGGTTCGCTGGCATCGATCGCGCTGATCGGCTTGCCATCGATGGCGATGATCAGGTCACCGGCGAGGATGCCGGCCTTGGCTGCCGGGGTGTCGTCGATCGGCGAGATCACCTTCATGCTGGCGTTGTCCGGCTGCTGCTGCAGCTCCACGCCGATGCCTTCGTAGGCACCGTTGGCCTGCTCGTCGAACGCTTCCGCGTCTTCCTTGTTGAAGTAGGTGCTGTGCGGATCGAGGTCGAGCAGCAAGCCGCGTACAGCTGACTGCATCAGCTTGTTGTCATCGACCGGATCGACATAGGCCGCGCGGACCGCGTTGTAGACGGCGACGAAACGCCGGATATCGTCCAGCGGCACCTTCGAGGTCACCGCCTCCTCGCTGCTCGCCGCCTTCCCGGGAGTTTCCTTCAACGGGATGGGGGCGGTCTGCTGGGCCCAGGACAGGGCCGGCAACAGAGCCAGCAAGAGGGTGGCGGTACGGGCTGCGCGCATGGATCACTCCTGTCGACGATGGCATCGTGCCCAAGGCACATGCACCGATTATGCGCGAAGCGTGGCTAAATTCCCGTTGAATCCGGCCTCGTGCGGCCAGCCGGAATTCAGCGCCGCTGCAGCCAGCTGTCCGGATTGACCGGTTGCCCACCACGGCGCAGCTCGAAGTACAGCGCCGTCACGCCCTGGCCGCCAGAGTTGCCGACCTTGGCCACCGCATCGCCGCGGCTGACGCGCGCGCCGGCATCCTTCAGCAGGGTGTCGTTGTGGGCGTACAGGCTCATGTAGCCATTGCCATGGTCGACGATCAGGATCATGCCGTAGCCGGTCATCCAATCGGAGAACACCACGGTGCCGTCGGCCACAGCGGTGACGGTGCTTCCGGCAGGTGCGCCGATCAACACGCCGCTGCTGGTGCGGCCGTCCGGCAGCTTGCCGCCATAGCGGGCCAGCAGATTGCCCGACAGTGGCCAACCCAGGCCACCGACCTTCGGCGCTGGCGCCGAGGCGACCGCCGGGGGAACCTTGGTCGGCGGCGGCGGCGGGCGGCCAGCTGCGGCCGCCTGTCGGGCCGCGCGCTCGGCGGCGGCTTTTTCGGCGGCAGCCTTGCGGGCGGCGGCACGGCGCTCGGCTTCGGCACGGGCCGCGGCAGCGCGCAGGTTGGCCAGCAGGGTTTCCAGCGCCTTGGCATCCTGGCCCAGTGCCTGTTCCTTCTCGCGCTTGTCCTTGAAACGTTCTTCCAGCGAAGCCACGGTCTGCGCGCGTTCGCGACGGTCCGACGCGAGCGTGGCGACCTGCTGCTTCTGGTCGCGATGAACGCCCTGCAGCTGCTGTTGACGCTGGGCGATCTGCGTCTGCAGTGTCTCCAGCTCCTTCAAGTCGGCCGTCAGTGTAGTGATGCGCTGCGCACGTTCGCGCTGCAGGTAGCGGTGATAGGCCAACGCACGGTTGGCGTCGGCCACCGTGTCCTGTGAAAGCAGCAGCTTCAACGGCGCGTGGTTGCCCAACTGGTAGGCGGCGCGCAACAGGCCCGCCAGTTCGCGATTCTGTTTGGCCAGATTGGACTGCAATGCATTGCGCCGCTGTTCGGCCTGGGCCAGCGCCTGGGTCTGCTCACGCAGCGCCGCCTCGGTCTGGGCCAAGGTGCGACCACTGCGCGCGACTTTTTCATCGGCCTCGCGCAGCTGCTGCGACGCCTGTCCGCGCTGGCCCTCGATCTGCCGGCGCTCCTGCGCCACGCCCTTCAGCTCGCTGCGCAGCTTCTGCAGCTTGCGCTCGGCCTCGCGGGTCGAAGCGGTCTGCGCTGCGCCCGGCAATGGCAGCGCCAGGGCAAGCGCCATTCCCAGCAACAGGCAACGTCCACCGCGCAGGGTGGCGATGTGATGCCGGCGTGAGGGGAAGACGTTGTTGCGCAAGGGCTTTCCAGTGACTTCAGGCAGATGCGGAGACGTGCAGGGAATGGTGACATCTCCGCACGCGGCCTGCCAGCCGCACAACAACGAGGTTCCCATGAAAGCTCTCTCCATTCCGCTGCTGTTGGGCATTGCGCTGGCCAGTGGCCCGGCCTGGGCCCAGGCGGACGTCAGCAAGGTCAACGGCAGCATCAGCGCCGATCCGGGCCAGCGCTACGGCAAGCTGGACACCGTCAATGGTGGCATCCGTGTCGGCGAAGGCGTGGAAACCGGCAGCATCGACACCGTCAACGGCGGCGTCAAGGTCGCCGATCGGGCCCGCACCGGCAGCATCGAGACCGTCAACGGCGGCATCCGCATGGGCCGCGAAGTGACGGCCCACGGCGATGTCAGCACGGTCAACGGCAGCATCTTCAGCGACCAGGGCAGCCAGATCGAGGGCGGCGTGGAAACCGTCAACGGTGGCATCGGCCTGGTCGGAAGCCGGGTGCGCAAGGACGTGGAGACCGTCAACGGCGACATCACCATCGGCATCGGCTCGCAGGTCGGCGGCGGTGTGCATGTGCGCAAGCCGAACTTCAGCGTTTCGCTGACGGCCAGTCGCAAGCCGCGGGTCATCATCGGCCCCAATGCAGTGGTCAGCGGCAGCCTGCTGTTCGAGCGCGAAGTGGTGCTGTATGTCCACCGCAGTGCACGCATCGGCGCGGTCACCGGCGCCGATCCGATCCCCTTCGATACCGATACCGCCCCGGCCGACTGAGCCTGCGGCTTGGGCGATACTGCCGATACCGGTCGCGCCTGCTGCGCGGCCGTCCCTTGTGTTTCCAGGAACCGATGATGCCCCGCAAACTCCTCCTGTGCCTGGCCGCTGCGGCCGCGCTCAGCGCCTGCAAAGGCGAAGATGCCCCGGCGCCGGCGCCGGCGCCGGCGCCCAGCGCCGACAGCACCGCCAAGCCGGCCCCGCACACGTTCTCAGCCGCGATCAACGCCGCCGACTTTGCCGAGATGGTGAAGACCCTGGCCTCAGACGAGTTCGAAGGTCGCTCGCCCGGCAGCAAGGGTGAAGAACTGACGGTCAACTACATCCGCGACCAGATGCAGCGCATCGGCCTGCAGCCCGGCAACGGCGACAGCTGGTTCCAGGACGTGCCGATGACCGAGACCACGGCTGATGAATCGACCGTGCTCACGCTCAACCAGGGCGGCAAAACCACCGAACTGAAGTTCGGCACCGACATGGTGGTGGGCACCCGTACCGGCCAGACAGAAGTGAAGGTCGATGCCAGTGACCTCGTCTTCGTCGGCTACGGCGTGGATGCACCGGAGCAGAAGTGGAACGATTACGCCGGCCAGGACTGGAAGGGCAAGACGGTGGTGATGTTCGTCAACGACCCGGGCTTCCATGTCGATGATGAAAAGCTGTTCGACGGCAAGCGCATGACCTACTACGGCCGCTGGACCTACAAGTTCGAGGAAGCCGCGCGCAAGGGTGCCGCCGCCGCACTGATCGTGCATGACACCGCGGGCGCTTCCTACGGCTGGGACGTGGTGAAGAACTCATGGGCGGGCCCGCAGTACGACCTGCCGGCCAAGGACGACGCCGAACCGCGCCTGCCGGTGCAGGGCTGGTTGAGCGCCGACGCCGCCAGGGCGCTGTTCGCCGGCGCCGGGCTGGATCTGGACCAGGCTTACAAGGACGCGAGCAAGCGCGGCTTCAAGCCGGTCCCGCTGAAGGCAACCGCGTCGGTGGACCTGAAGAGCAAGGTCGCGCAGAAGCAGTCGCGCAACGTGGTGGGTGTGCTGCCTGGCAGCAAGCGCGCCGATGAGGCCGTGCTGTACATGGCGCACTGGGACCACCTCGGCAAGCACGAGGGCGAACAGGGCGACAACATCTACAACGGTGCCGTCGACAACGCGACCGGCGTGGCCGGCATCCTTGAGGTGGCCGAAGCCATGGCCCACCAGGAGCCGAAGCCGGAACGCTCGGTTGTGTTCCTGGCGGTGACCCTGGAAGAATCCGGCCTGCTGGGTTCGAAGTACTACGTCGCCCACCCGACCTTCCCGCTGGACAAGATCGCCGGTGTCATCAACATCGATGCGATGTCGGTGGCCGGTCGTGCCAAGGACGTGACGGTGACCGGCTTCGGCAGTTCGGAGCTGGAAGACATCCTCAAGCCGCTGGCTGCAGCGCAGGATCGCACCCTGCACGGCGAGACCTCGGTGCAGAGCGGCTTCTACTTCCGTTCGGATCACTTCAACTTCGCCAAGGCGGGTGTGCCGGCGCTGTATGCCGACGGCGGTGAGGACCTTCGAGACGGTGGCGTCGAGGCGGGCCGCAAGGCGGCCGCCGACTACGGTTCCAACCGCTACCACGGCCCGAAGGACGAGTATGACGCGGCGACCTGGAAGCTGGATGGCACGGTCGAGGACCTGCAGCTGATGTACGGCGTCGGCAAGGAACTGGCCGGCGGCGATCGTTGGCCGAACTGGTACGAAGGCAATCCGTTCAAGGCTGCACGCGACACGATGATGAAGGCCAAGGCACCGGCCACGACGAAGTAACATCCGGCCGGGCAGTGAAGCAATCGAAGCGGTGCCCGCAAGGGCGCCGCTTTTTTGTGCGTGTGTGGAGGGCACATCCAGCCCCGCCGTTGGTAGTTGCCAACCTTGGTTGGCAGCGCAGTACGAGGCGGGCGCATCCGAGCATCTGCCGGCTAGCGACCGGCACTACCGGGTATTTCCTGCGCCTGAAGAAAAACCCCGCTGCTTTTGTGCGTGTGTGGAGGGCGCATCCAGCCCCGCCGTTGGTAGTTGCCAACCTTGGTTGGCAGCGCCGTACGAGGCGGGCGCATCCACGCATCTGCCGGCTAGCGGCCGGCCCTACCCTTGGTTTCTCGCGCGCAAAGAAAAACCCCGCTGCGTGAGCAGCGGGGTTTTGGATGTAAACCCTGGCGATGACCTACTCTCGCATGGCTTAGGCCACACTACCATCGGCGCAGCTACGTTTCACTTCCGAGTTCGGGATGGGATCGGGTGGTTCCATAGCGCTAATTTCACCAGGGAGACGGTTGCAGCAGCGCTTGCAGCGCCAGCTCGCGTACTTGCCCTTGGGGCGGAAGGAACTCGAAAAAGCAGAGCCTTCACTTAATAAAGAAAAACCCCGCTGCGTGAGCAGCGGGGTTTTTGGGTATAAACCCTGGCGATGACCNNATGGGATCGGGTGGTTCCATAGCGCTAATTTCACCAGGGAGGCGGTTGGAGTGTCGCTTCGGACGTCGCGTCTTTGCAGGGGGCGGGCATGATGATGCCTGCATTGCAAAGAGACGCGCCTGAGCGCCTGCCTCTCGTTTGGTCTTGTGAC
>NZ_JAAVXD010000008.1:0-279012 GCF_013416715.1 Stenotrophomonas sp. SbOxS2 | reverse complement strand
TGAGCGGCACCGAATGACATGGCGGCAACCACGACGATGCCGGCAATGGACGAGAACAGTTTCTTCTTTCCGATCATGTGTATCTCCTTGGAATGGCGATGGAACATGAGGTCACCGCTTGCGGGGCGGTGTCGAAGCGGAATCAGTTGGCGACGCAGCAGATGCGCGTGCCGCCGGCGCGGCCATTGCCGCCGAACATGCACCCGGGGGTATCCACGCAGCCTGGCGCAAAGCCGGTCTTCACCGGTGTGGCGAAGGCCTGTGCGGCACCGAATGACATTGCAGCAACGATGACGATACCGGCGACGGACGAGAACAGCGTTTTCTTCCCGATCATGTGTATCTCCTTCAGTTGGTGTGGCTTCCCGGATTCATTGCCTTGGCGACGGCCTGTACCGTCTCTGTGTCGAGCTGGCCGACATGCTTGTAGACGACGCTGCCATCCGCGGCGAGCACCATCAGCATCGGTGTCAGTGTGGCGCGGTAGCGCTTGGAGACCTCGCCCTGATCGTCGACAGCGATCGGAAACGCCAGCGCGTGTTTGCCGGCGTACGCGGCAAGCTGATCGTAGGGTGGCAAGCCGACACCGATCAGTTCGGCGCTGCCACGCGCAGCCGCGATCTGCTGCAGCTGTGGCACCGAGGCCAGGCAGTAGCGGCAGGCAGTAGAGAAGAAGTAGAGGATCTGCGGAACGGCGCGGGCGCCACCGATATCGACATGGGTCTGCTGCGTCGTCCGCAGCGTCAACAGCTCAGGCCGGGTGCCGATTGCAGGACCATGTGCATCCAGCTGGGTCTGCTGCAGCTGCGCCGCAATCTGTTCGTTGACCTGCCGCAACTGGCGGTTCTGCCAGGAGAGCATGATGACCAGTGCGGCCAGCAGCAGAGCGACTACGGGAAACAGTGCACGCTTGAGCATCGATCATCCTTGAACGCCGCGTTGCATCGACCATACCGGAATCAGCAACAGGATTGTCAAGCTTTTGTATCATCGGTGACGCAGTTCCCAAACCACAGGACGCCACCATGAGTGACCATGCTCCCGTTTCACGGCCGAACCCGATCATCGATCTGCTGTTCGGCGGCAACATGCTGGAAGGCACCTTCAAAGCGGTGGTGTGGGTCGCACTTTTGTCTGCGGTCCTGGCCTGGACAACCTTCCGCTGACGCAGTGCTCAGGCAGCGGTGAAGGCCTGCCGCAGGCTGCGCAGCGTTGCCTGCCGATATTGGGCCGCACACGGCTCACCCATCTCCAGTTCCTGCAGGCGCAGGCCAACCAGGGTCATCGACAGGGCGTAGCCGCGCGCGGCATCGGCAGCGCGCGACAGGCCAAGTGCACGTCGGGTCAGTGCGTCCACATGATCCATGTCCGGCAGCAGGCCCAGGTAGGCGCGCTCGGCGCTGTCCAGATCCGGCGCGCGCAGGATCGCGTTGGCATCGGCGGTGGGGGTGACAGCGGCCATGCTGGATCCTTGCTTGTTGGTGGAATGGATGCGGGTTCGGTCAGAACGCGCGCATCAGCGAGATGAAAGCGGATGTCTGGCTGCTGCGTCGTGCCATCGGGCTGTCCTCGACGGCATCACCGAACCACTGGTTGGCGACCACGCCGGTCGCACGCCATTTCGTGCCCAGTGGCGTGCTGACCGCGATCTGCAGGCTCGGCGAGGTGGCACTGCCGGGTTTGTAGGCTGACAGCCCGGAGCGCAGGGCCTCCTCGTCGCTGATGCCGTAGTAGTAGTCGAGCAGGCGTGCGCTGGAATGCACCACGCCCACACGCGGCACCCAGGTGAAGCGACCGGCCTGGATCGGATAGCTGTAGTGCAGGCTTGATTCAACACCGCCGCCATGCCCGCTCACTTCGCGCTTCACGCTGGCCGCCACCGCACCCCAGTCCGCACTGTAGTCGGCATTGATGCCGACCATCGCCGACATCTGCCGGCTGTGCAGGCGGCGCAGCTGCGGATCGTTCACGTCGTCGGTCTTGAAACGCAACGTGTAGGGCGTAGCCACGGCCGACAGGCGCAGGCCATCGGCCTTGTAGAGGTTCATGCCGAGCGAGCCGGGGCTGGCGAAGAAGCGCTTGCCCTGCCAGGACAGCGCCGGCAGCACCAGCGGCTTGTCGTCATAGTGCGCATAGGCGCCGGTGGTCGCGCCGAAGGTGATGCCGGCCTGTACGCCCGGGGCCTGTTCCTGCGCGTTTGCCAGCAGCGGCGTGGAGAGAGCGACGGTGCACAGCAGGGGGCGCAGCAGGGCGGGGGGCAGCGAGGTCATCAACGTACTACTTTGCGGGGATGGCGGTGCATGCTGCGCGCACAACATTGTCGGAACATTGCGCAGGCGCAATCTGCTGCATCGGCGCCACTTGCACGCCGAAGGCACTATGATCGGCACCGTTTCCGGTTGCCGAGCCCCCGATGCGCATTCTCCTGGTCGAAGATGACCCCGATCTCTCGCGAGCCCTGCAGTCCGGGCTTGAGCGCCAGGGTGTGGTCGCCGACGTGGTTGGCAGCCTGGCCGAGGCGGCGCTCGCCCTGCGTGAGCCGGTGCACCAGCTGATGCTGCTTGACCGGCAGCTGCCGGACGGTGATGGCGTGGGCTTCGTGGCGACCGCCCGTGCGCTGCGGCCGAACCTGGCGGTGATCATGCTCACCGCCAAGGGCGGGCTGTCGGACAAGGTGGAGGGGCTGGATGTCGGCGCCGATGACTACCTGGTCAAGCCGGTAGCGATCGAAGAGCTGATGGCGCGGATCCGCGCCGTATCGCGTCGACCGTCGGCGATGGTGACCCCCCGGTTGCGGCTGGGCCGGCTGGAGTTTGATTTCGAATCGCTGCAGGCACAGGTGGATGGACAGCCGGTCGCATTGCCGCGGCGGCAGGTGCTGGTGCTGCAGGCGCTGGCGATGCGTCAGGGTCGCACGGTCACCCGTAGTGCGCTGGAAGCGGCGGTGTACGGGTTCGATGATGAGATCCAGTCCAATGCGCTCGACGCGCATATCTCCAAGCTGCGCAAGGCGCTGCAGCAGGCCGGGGCGGGCGTGGAGATCCACGTGATCCGCGGCGTCGGCTACCTGCTGGCGGAGGCCTGAGATGGCGCGACCGATCCGTTCGATCACCCTGGGTCTGGCATGGCGGTTGTTCCTGGCGCAGGCCTTCACGGTGTTGTTCGCCGTTGTCGCGCTGATCCTGACCTGGGGTGACAAGGACACCTGGGGCATGGACATGTTCATGGCCGAGAGTGCGGCCAACGCCGTGCACAGCGAAGGCGGCCGGCTGGTGCTGGATGAAGCACGCTGGCAGAAGCTCGACGCGCGTGCCGGTGGCAACCTGTGGTTCGCGGCAGTCGACGATCGCGGCGCATGGCTGCAGCGCGGCACGCTGCCTGCCATCCACGCGCCGCTGCTGGCCCGCCTGCCGACACTGGGCGCCACCGAGCTGGGGTCGCTGGTACCGCCGTACCTGGACGTGGCCCGGGTGATGATCCGCAATGAAGACGGACGCCGCATCACGGTGATGGTGGGCGGGGCGCCGAAGGGCGGCCTGCTGGATGGCGCGTTGATGGTGCTGCGGTTGATCGGCCTGTGGTTCTTCCTGCCGTTGATCGTGGTTACGCTGCTGGTGATGCCGACGGTGATCCATCGCGCCATGCGTGGCGTGCGCCGGTCCGCGCAGCAGGCCAAGGAACTGGATATCGGCCAGCCCGGCGCGCGCCTGGACGCGCAGCTGGTGTCGACCGAGGTGGCGCCTCTGGTCGAAGCGTTCAACGATGCCATCGACAAGGTGCAGCAGGGCTATGCAGCACGCGATAAATTCCTGGCCGATGCCGCGCATGAACTGCGGGTACCGATTGCGGTGGTACAGGCGCGCTTGTCGCAGTTGCCGCAGGGGGAGCTGAAATCGCAGTTGCTGACCGATGTCGCCCGTCTCGGCAACGTCGCCGAGCACCTGCTCGATCTGCAGCGCCTGGACAGGAACATCGCCGCGTTGCAGCGGCTGGACCTGGCGCATGTCGTGCGCGAAGCGGCCGCCGACCTCGCGCCGCTGGTCGTTGGCGCCGGCTATGGCTTCGAAGTGGATGCGCCGGAAACGCCGGTATGGATCCATGGTGATGGCCTGGCCCTGGGCAGGGTGATCGCCAACCTGGTGCACAACGCCATCGTCCACGGCGGCGGGCGCGGCACCATCTGCGTGCGTCTGGACCGGCAGGGCCTGCTGGAAGTCAGCGATCAGGGCGCCGGTGTGCCGGTCGGTGACCGCGAGGCGATCTTCGAGCCGTTCCACCGCCTGCGCGCCGCCGGCAGTGGCAGCGGCCTCGGCCTGCATCTGGTCAAGGAAATCGTGCAGCACCACGGCGGCACGGTGAGCGTGGGCGAGGCTGTCGGGGGCGGCGCCAGTTTCAGGGTCAACTTCCACCGCGGCAGCGTGCGGCGCTAGTGGGGCGCTGACAGAAGCACACGGCGTTGCCTGATGGTTGCGTGAGGCTGCTCCTCGGCACGCTGTGGCGATGGTTGTCGACCGGATCTCGTCGCCCTTGCTGGGCCCCGCATGCGCTGCCGCTCTGGTCATTGGCGCGCTGGCCTGCGTGCTGTTGCCGGCGTTGCCACCGCTATGGGCTTCTGCTCCGGCCGCCGCCGTGGCTGCGTTGGGCTGGGTGTTGCGCTGGCGAGGACGCGCGGCGGCTGCGCTGCTGTTCGGCCTGGCCTGGACGTGCTGCCATGGGTATTGGGCACTGCAGGCGCAGCTGCCGGCCGGTGCTGCTGCGCAGGATGTGCTTGTCCGGGGTCAGGTTGTCGACCTGCCGAAGCAAGCGCCTGGATACACCCGGTTCGAGTTCCGGGTCGATGCGTCCGATGCGATACCGACGCTGCGTGGCAAGCGGCTGCAGGTGCTCTGGCACGCGCCCCGGGGCGGGCCGGCCGACGCCGGGACTGATCAGAGACATCGCCTGCACGCTGGGGCGGACTGGCAGTTGTCACTACGCGTGCGACCACCACGTTCACGCATCAACCCGGGTGGCTTCGATGGCGAACGGCATGCGCTGCTGCGTGGGCTGGCAGCGAGTGGCAACGTGCGTGATGCCCACACTACGCGGCAGCTGCGTCCTGCACATGGTCTGCCCGCCTGGCGCGAGCGCACCAGTGCGGCCATCGCCAGGCAGATCGCACATCCCTCGGCGCGGTTCATCCAGGCTCTGGCGCTGGGCGATACGCGTGGCCTGTCCGATATCGACTGGGCGCAGCTGCGCGCGTTGGGCCTGACCCACCTGATCGCCATTTCCGGCTTCCATGTCGGTCTTGTCGCGGGCTTCGCCGCGTTGCTGTGTTCTGTTCTCTGGCGATCCTGGCCGGGGCTTGCCAGGTTCTGGCCACGACCGCAGGCGGCGGCCTGGGCGGCAGCGGTTGCAGCAGTCGGCTATGCCGTTGTTGCGGGCAGCGAGCTGCCGACCGTACGCACCGCGTTGATGATCGCGGTGGTGGCCTTGGCGCGCGTCGTCCGCCGTCCGGTGACGGTGGCACAGGGCCTGGCGCTGGCCGCGCTGGCGATGCTGTTGCCGGCCCCACTGTCGGTGCTGTCTGCGGGCTTCTGGCTCAGTTTCGGCGGCGTCCTGTGGTTGTTGTGGTGCCTGCCGCAGGGGCGACCGAAGGGGTTCGCCGCAATGCTCCGCGGCGCTCTGGCAGGACAGGGGGTGGCCAGCGTCGCTCTGCTGCCGCTGGCAGTGGCGCTGTTTGGTGGCACCGCACGGCTGGGGCCGCTGGTGAACCTGCCGGTCATTCCGCTGTGGAGCCTGCTGGTAGTACCTTTGGCTCTGCTGGGAACCGCTCTGGAGGCCCTGCGCAGCGGAGCAGGGCAGTGGCCTTGGCGCGCGGCAGCCTGGGTATTCGATGCCAGTTGGCAGCTGATGCAGCCGTTGGCCGAGCACCCGCAGGCGATGTGGTGGCTGGCGCAGGGGCCCGCCTGGGCGTTGCCGGCGGCGCTGCTGGGGGTGTTCTGGTGGCTGTTGCCACGCGGGGCGGGTGCGGTGCTTGCCGGGTCATTTCTGTGCCTGCCGTTGCTGTGGCCGGCACGCTCGGCGCCGCAGCAAGGGGAGATGGAACTGGTGGTGCACGATGTCGGCCAAGGCACGGCGGTGCTGCTGCGGACCGCCCACCACGCACTCTGGTACGACGTCGGGCCGCCCGCAGGCAGCGAAGGCGAGGAGCGGATGCTGCTGCCGACGTTGCGTGCGTTGGGACAGGTACCGCCGGCCCGGGTGATGATCAGTCACGACCACCTGGACCACAGCGGCAACCTTGCAGCGCTGCGCCGGCAACTGCCGGGTCTGCAGGTACTGGCGCCACGGGGCAGTGCGATTGCCAGTGCCGGTACCTGCCAACAGGGACTGCGCTGGCAATGGGACGGGGTCGATTTCCAGGTGCTGCACCCGCCTGCCGCCTTCCCGGCCGCCGGCAAGGGCGCCGACAACGAGGCCAGTTGCGTGCTGCGGGTTGCCGGCACACACGGGGTGGTGCTGCTGCCCGGCGACATCGGCCGGCAGGGCGAGCAGGCCCTGCTGCAGGGCGCTGCCGATGCGCTGCGTGCGGACGTGGTGCTGGTGCCCCATCACGGCAGTGGAGGCAGCTCCACTGGGGGCTGGGTGGAGGCGGTGGCGCCGCAGCTGGCGCTGGTCTCGGCCGGGCATCAGAACCGTTTTGGCCACCCGAAGCGTGACGTGGTGCAGCGCTGGCAGGCGGCCGGCGCCGAAGTGCTGTCCACCGCCGAGTCCGGCGCGATCCGCGTATGGCTTGGTGCACAAGGCCTGCAGCTGCGTGAACAGCGTATCCACGCAGCCCGGTGGTGGGATGCCGCTGGGCGGGCACGGTCGGCTGCTATCCTATCGCCGATCGAACAAGCGGCCGTTGGGCCGGAGGGTTGAAACGTGTGGGAACTGGTCAAGGCCGGTGGCTGGCCGATGGTGCCGCTGCTGCTGTTGGGCGTACTGGCTTTGGCGATCGTCCTGGAGCGTTTCTGGTCCCTGCGGCGTAACGAGGTGCTGCCGCCTGGCCTGGGCCAGGAAGTGCGCAACTGGGCCGCGCGCGGCAAGCTCGACCCGGCGCACCTGCAGACCCTGCGGGCCAATTCACCGTTGGGCGCCCTGCTGGCCGCCGCACTGGAAGCGCGCAACCGCCCGCGCGACCAGATCCGCGAGCGCATCGAAGACACCGGTCGCCACCTGGTGCACCGCATGGAGCGTTTCCTCAACGCGCTGGGCACCATCGCCTCGGCCGGCCCGCTGCTGGGCCTGCTCGGCACCGTGGTCGGCATGATCCAGATGTTCCTGGGCATCCTCGACCACGGCGTGGGTGATGTGAACCAGCTTGCCGGCGGTATCGGCAAGGCGCTGGTGTGCACAGCCACCGGCATGATCGTGGCGATCCCGGCGCTGATGTTCCATCGCTTCTTCAAAGGCCGCATCCACGGCTACGTGGTGGAGATGGAGCAGGAAGCCAGTGCATTGCTGGATACGCTGGATGGTCGCCCCGGGGTGATGACCCCGGCTCCCGCCGCGCGCGCGTCCTCCGCCGCCACGGCAAAGGCCTGATCGATGCGTATCGGCAACGACCGGTCCCAGGATGAACCGCATATCGACCTGGTCCCGCTGATCGACGTCATCCTGGTGCTGATCATCTTCTTCGTGGTCACCACCACCTTCGATGCGCGATCAACCCTGCAGGTGCAGCTGCCGACCGCCAGCCAGCAGCAGACCAACGAGCCGCCGCGCTCGCTCAGCGTGTTGATCAACGCGGATGGCCGCTACTTCGTCAACGATCAGGAAGTGCTGCGCAGCGACGTCGAATCGGTCAAGCAGACGATCGCCGCCGTCGCTGGCAGCGATCGCGAACAGACCGTGCTGCTGCGTGCCGACGCACGCACTCCTTACCAGGCCGTGGTCACCGCGCAGGATGCGCTGGGCCAGCTCGGCTTCCGTCGTATCGCCATTGCAACAGCGCCAGAGGTGCGTCCATGAGTTCCCATCACGCGCCAGTGTGGCCGATCTACAAACGTCTGCTGGGCTATACCCGCACCTACTGGGTCTTCATGATCGGCGCGGTCATCGCGATGGTGGTCGAAGCGCTGGCCGGCTATCACTTCACCAAGTTGATGGAGCCGCTGGTCAACCGTGGCTTCGTCAACCCTGAGCCGCGCATGGCGGTGATCCTGCCGCTTACCATTCTCGGCCTGTTCCTGATGCGCAGCGTGGCGACCTGGGTCAGCGACTACACGCTGGCCAAGACCGGCCGCAGCGTGGTCCGCGACCTGCGCGAACAGGTGCTGCAGAAGTACCTGCACCTGCCGTCCTCGCACTTCGACGCCGAGGCGACGCCGGTGATGGTCAGCCGCCTGAACTTCGATACCGAACAGGTCACCCAGGCCAGTGCCGACGCGCTGAAGACCGTGGTCGCCGACACCCTGACCATCATCGCCATGCTGGCGGTAATGCTGCAGATGAGCGTCAAGGTGACCCTGGCGATGCTGGTGGTGGTGCCGCTGATCGGCGTGATCGTCTCCTACGTGGGCAAGCGCTACCGGCGCATCAGCCGCGGCATCCAGGACGGCATGGGCACCATGGCGCAGACCGCCGAGCAGTCGCTGGCCGCGCAGCAGGAAGTGAAGGTGCACGGCACCCAGCAGCACGAGATCTCGCGCTACTCGCGCCTGGCCAACCGCATGCTGGCGTTGAACATGAAGGTGGAAGTGACCCGTGCGGCGGCCTCCAGCGTGGTCCAGTTCCTGGCGGCGCTGGCGCTGGCGGTGATCGTGTGGGTGTCCACCCGCGAAGCGCTGGCCGGCAAGCTCAATGCGGGCCAGTTCATGGGCCTGATGACCTCGATGATGGCCATCATTCCGTCGCTGCGCCGGCTGACCAGCGTGCAGACATCGATCTCGCGCGGCGTGGCCGCTGCCGAGCGCCTGTTCGGCATCATCGACATGCCGGTCGAGCGCGACGACGGCAAGCATGCGGTGCAGCGCGTACGCGGCGAACTGGCGTTCGAGCACGTCATGCTGCGTTACCGTGAAGACAGCGGCATCGCCCTGGACGACATCAGCTTCGTTGCCAGGCCGGGTACGGTCACCGCCATCGTCGGTCGTTCCGGCAGCGGCAAGACCAGCCTGATCCGGCTGGTGCCGCGCTTCTACGAACCCAACGGCGGCCGCATCACGCTCGATGGCGTCGCCCTGGATGACTATCCGTTGGCTGATCTGCGCAGGCAGGTGGCCATCGTCGGCCAGAAGGTCATGCTGTTCGACGACACCATCGCGGCCAACATCGCCTACGGCATGGATGCAACCGACGAGCAGATCCGCGCGGCGGCCGAAGCGGCCAATGCCTGGGAGTTCATCGCACGCATGCCGCAGCAGCTGCAGACGCCGGTGGGTGAAAACGGTGCGCTGTTGTCCGGCGGCCAGCGCCAGCGCCTGGCGATCGCCCGCGCGATCCTGCGCGATGCGCCGATCCTGATCCTGGACGAGGCCACCGCGGCGCTGGACAACGAATCCGAGCGCCTGGTGCAGGATGCGCTGCAGCGCTTGATGCCCGAGCGCACCACGCTGGTGATCGCGCACCGCCTGTCGACCATCGAGCATGCCGACCAGGTGCTGGTGATGGACCATGGCCGCATCGTTGAACGTGGCACCCATCAGGAACTGCTGTCGATGGGTGGCTTGTACCAGCACCTGCACAACATGCAGTTCCGCGAAAGGCAGGACTGATGGCGGGCAAAGGTACCCAGACCCCGCCGTACTGGTATGACGGCAGCCCGGTTCCGTGGCCGATGCGATTGCTGGCACCGCTGTACGCGGGCGTCACCGCGCTGCGCCGGCGCCTGTACCGGCGTGGCTGGCGCAAGCGCCATGCACTGGCTGTGCCTGTCATCGTGGTCGGCAACATCACCGCCGGTGGCACCGGCAAGACGCCGCTGACCATCGCCCTGGTCGAGCGCCTGCGCGCAGCGGGTTGGAAGCCCGGTGTGGCCAGTCGCGGCTATGGCCGCGAAGAAGCGGACAAGGCACGTTGGGTGGAAGCCGATACGCCGACCGCCCTTGGTGGCGACGAGCCGGTGCTGATCGCCTGGAAGACCGGCGTGCCGGTACGCGTGGACAGCGATCGCGTGGCGGCGGGCAAGGCGCTGATCGCCGCCGGCTGCGACGTGATCGTCTGCGATGACGGCCTGCAGCACTACCGGCTGGCGCGCGACATCGAAATCGAGGTGGTCGATGCCCAGCGTCGCTATGGCAATGGACGGATGATTCCGGCCGGCCCACTGCGCGAGCCGGTCAGCCGCGCCGCCGAATGCGATTTCCGTGTGATCAATCTTGGCCAGGCGGATGAAGCGACGGCTGCCCAGGCCTGCGGCTTCGGCCAATGGCCGATGGCCCTGCACATCGACAGTGCACAACCACTGGCTGGTGGACGGGCGCGTCCGCTCTCGTACTTCGCGGGCCAGCGCGTGCATGCCGTGGCCGGCATCGCCCATCCACAACGCTTCTTCGACATGCTGCGCGCGCGTGCGATCGGCGTGGTGCCGCATGCCTTCGCCGACCATCACGCCTACCAGCCGCAGGATCTGTCCTTTGGCAGCCAGCTGCCGGTGCTGATGACCGAAAAGGATGCCGTGAAGTGCCGCGCGTTCGCCAACGACTGGCAGTACGCCGTGCCGCTGCGTGCCGAGATGCCTGCTGCTTTCTGGATCGCGTTGACCGATCGCCTGGACAAGCTGCGACCGAACTGAGGGGCCGTGCGGCGCTTGCAAATGCACGCCGCCGGCCGCATTCCTGCTGTATCGCGCCTGCCGAGTACCGCCCGCATGACCGACTTCGTTGTTGCCATCCCGGCCCGCTACGCCGCTTCGCGGCTGCCGGGCAAACCGCTGCGCCTGCTGGGCGGAGAGCCCATGGTGCTGCATGTGGCCCGACGCGCGCTGCAGGCCGGCGCGGGTGAGGTCTGGGTCGCCACTGACGACCAGCGCATTGCCGACGCCTTGTCCGGCCTGGAAGAAGTGAAGGTGGCGATGACCGCGGCTTCGCATGCCTCCGGCACCGATCGCCTGGCCGAATGCGCGCGCATCGCCGGCTGGGCGGATGACACCGTCGTGGTCAACCTGCAGGGCGATGAGCCGTTCGCACCCGCCGCCGGCATCCGCGCCGTGGCAGCGGCACTGGTGGAAGGCAGCGCGCCGATGTCGACCCTGGCCACGCCGGTCGAGGACGCGCACACGCTGTTCGACCCGAACGTGGTCAAGCTGGTGCGCAACGTGCGCAACGAGGCCATGTACTTCAGCCGTGCGCCGATCGCCTGGCACCGTGATGGCTTCGCCCGCAGCCGCGAGACCCTGCCCGAGGGCCACCAGTGGCTACGCCACATAGGCATCTATGGCTACCGAGCCGGCTTCCTGCAGCAGTTCGCTTCGATGCCGCCGGGCACGCTGGAACAGGTGGAATCGCTGGAGCAGCTGCGCGTGCTGGAAGCGGGCTACCCGATCGCCGTGGCGATCTCGCCCGAACCCTTCCCGCCGGGCATCGACACCCCTGAAGACCTGCAGCGCGCCGAAACGCTGCTGCAGGCGATGGCGGCGCGATGAAGCTGCTGGTCGTCTGCCTCGGCAACATCTGCCGCTCGCCGATGGCCGAAGGCGCGCTGCGCGCCCGCCTGGATGCCTCGGCGCTGGCCGGGCGGGTGCAGGTCGATTCGGCCGGTACTGGCGACTGGCATGTGGGCCAGCCACCCGACCGGCGTGCGATTGCGTGCGCAGCCGGGCATGGCGTGGACCTCGGCGGCTTGCGCGCGCGGCAGCTGCAGCCACAGGACTTCGACGCCTTCGACTGGATCCTGTGCGCCGACGAGGCCAATCTGCGTGATGCCGCGCGCCTTGCCACCTCCGCCCAGCGCGAGCGCCTGGCGCTGTACCTGCCGTGGTCGGGCGGGCAGGGCGAACGCGCGATTCCCGACCCCTATACCGGTGGCAGTGATCATTTCGAGCAGGTCTGGTCGCTGGTCGACGCCGCTGCCGAACGTACCGTGGCACGCCTGTTGCATCACGCCCACTCCGGCATAATCGGGCCATGAACATCCAGCCCGTCCCGGACCTGCCCGAGTTCGCCGCCTGGCTCAATGCCGCGCCCTGCACCCTGACCGAACTGCGTGGCCGGCCGGTCGCGCTGTTGTTCGTCAACGCGGCTTCCGCGTGGAGCGCGCAACGGCTGGCCGAGTTCAGCCAGTGGCTGTCACGCCACCCCGGCAAGTTGCAACCCTTGGTGCTGCAGGTACCGCGTTTCGATTTCGAGCGTGATGCCACGGCTGCGTTGAAACTGCTGCGCCGCCAGGGCCTGACCATGCCGGTGCTGCTCGATGCCGATTGGGATGGATGGCGCCGCTTCGGTGTCACCGCCTGGCCGACCATGGTGTTGCTGGACGCGCAGGGGCGCGAACAGCAGCGATTGATCGGCCAGGGCGTGCCCGGCGAGCTGGAGCGGGCCCTGAATGCCCTTTGCGAGGGTGCGCCGTCGGCCCCTTCGCGCGGCGGCAGCGAACTGCACCCCGAGCCGCGCCAGGCGCTGCGATTCCCCATGGGGCTGGCGGTGAACCAGGAACGGCTGTACATCGCCGACAGCGGCCACCACCGCATCCTTGAATGCAGTCATGGCGGCCGCGTGCTGCGCCAGTTCGGCCTGGGCACCGCCGACTTCATGGACGGCAACCTCGCCGAAGCCGCTTTCCACCGGCCGCAAGCGCTGGCGCTGGAGCGCGAGTCGCTGTACGTGGCCGACACCGGCAACCACGCCGTGCGCCGCATCAACCTGCTGACCGGCCTGGTCGACACCCTGTGCGGCAACGGTCGTCCGGGTGCTCCCGAGGAAGGGCCGGTGGCGCAGCCTCGGCAGGTGTCGCTGGATCATCCGGTTGGCCTGGCCATCGCCGAAAACCAGCTGCACATCGCCATGGCTGGCGACAACCGCATCTGGAGCTATCACCTCGGCCAGCGCAGCCTGCAGTGGCGTGCCGGCAGCGGCGCCATCGACGAGCGCGACGGCAGTGGCCACCTGGCCGCGTTCGCCCAGCCCACCGCCGTGGCCGTGGTCCAGCAGGTGCTGTACGTGGCCGACGCGCTGGGGTCTTCGGTCCGTTCGCTGCAGCTGCGCGGCGATCTGGTGCAGACCCTGGTCGGGCAGGGCACCTGGCGTTTCGGTGAAGACGATGGCCCGCGCGCGCAGGCCAGCCTGCAGTTCCCGCAGGCGATCGCGCTGAGCCCGGATGCGCCGTTGCTGTGGATCGCCGATACCGGCAATGGCCGCCTGCGCACGTTGCGCCTGGGCGGCGGCGAACTGACCACCCAGCCCTTGCCGCGGCGCCTGCACGCCCCGGCCGGCCTGGCCGTCGGTGCCGGTGCCGTATGGATCGCCGAGACAGATTCCCACACCGTACTGCGTCTGGACCCTGACAGCGGCGTGCTCAGCGAAGTGCCGATCAGCGAATGACCGTTGTTCCCGTCCCGTCCTTCGATGGCAAGGCATTCGCGGCCCAGCTGAGTACCGCCCCGGGCGTGTACCGCATGTACGCGGCCGACGATACGCTGTTGTACGTCGGCAAGGCCCGTGCGCTGCGCAACCGCGTAGGCAGCTATTTCAACGGCAGTCCGAAGAACGCGCGCATCATGTCGATGCTCTCGCAGATCGTGCGCATGGACGTGACCGTGACGCGCTCGGAAGCCGAAGCGCTGCTGCTGGAAAACCAGCTGATCAAATCACTGTCGCCGCGCTACAACGTATCCCTGCGCGACGACAAGACCTATCCGCATGTGCTGCTGACCCGCGAGGACTGGCCGCGCATCGCCCTGCATCGTGGCCCGCGCGCCATTCCTGGGCGCTATTTCGGGCCGTATCCGGGCGTCACCGCGGTGCGCGAGACGCTGAACCTGATGCACAAGCTGTTCAAGCTGCGCAGCTGCGAAGACAGCGTGTTCCGCAACCGCTCGCGGCCCTGCCTGCAGTATCAGATCGGGCGCTGCAGCGCGCCCTGCGTGGAACTGGTGCCGGCCGCAGACTATGCCGAGTCGGTGCGCCGCGCGGCGATGTTCCTGGAGGGCAAGAGCGATGAGCTGACCCGGGAGCTGGGCGAGCAGATGCAGGCCGCCAGCGAGGCGCTGGAATTCGAGCAGGCCGCGCGCCTGCGTGATCTGATCACGTCGTTGCGCAGCATGCAGACCCGCCAGTACGTGGACGGCCGTGCGGCCGACCTGGACGTGTTGGCGGTAGCCATGCAGGGCTCGCAGGCCTGCGTGATGCTGCTGGCCTTCCGTGACGGCCGCAACCTGGGCACCCGTCCGTTCTTTCCCCGCACCAACGGCGAGGAAAGTCCGGACGAAGTGCTGGCGGCCTTTGTTTCGCAGTACTACATCGAATTCGAGCCGCCGCGCGAGATCCTGCTCGACCGCGAAATTCCTGATGCCGACTTGATTGGTTCGGCGCTGTCGGCCTCGGCCGAGCGCAAGGTGCAGTTGAAGTGGAACGTCCGTGGCGAGCGCGCCGGCTACCTGGAACTTGCCAGCCGCAACGCGCAGTTGACCCTGGCGACCGAGATCAACAGCCGCACCGCGCAGCACGCCCGTAGCGAAGCACTGCGGGTGATGCTGGGGTTGGCCGAACCGGTGAAGCGGGTGGAGTGCTTCGACATCAGCCACACCATGGGCGAAGCCACCGTGGCCTCGTGCGTGGTGTTCGATGCTGCCGGCCCGGTGCGCGCGCAGTACCGCCGTTTCAACATCAGTGGCATCGAGCCGGGCGATGACTACGCCGCGATGCGCCAGGCCATCGACCGCCGTTTCCGCCGCGCGGTGGAAGAGCAGGGCGTGCTGCCGGACGTGCTGCTGATCGACGGTGGCGCCGGCCAGCTGGCACAGGCGCAGGCGGCGCTGGCCGATCTGGGCGTAGAAGGCGTGCTGCTGGTGGGTGTGGCCAAGGGGGTGGAACGCCGTGCCGGCCACGAAGCCCTGGTGATGCCCGATGGTCGCGAACTGCGCCCGGGTGCGGCGGATCCGGCCCTGCAGTTCATCCAGCAGGTGCGCGACGAAGCGCACCGCTTCGCCATCACCGGCCATCGCGGGCGCCGGCAGAAGGCCCGGATGACCAGCAAACTGGAAGATATCCCCGGCATCGGGCCGCGCAGGCGCGCCAGCCTGCTGAAGCATTTCGGCGGCCTGGTCGGCCTGAAAGCCGCCGGAGAAGCGGAAATCGCCAAGGTGGAAGGCATCAATGACGCCCTCGCGGCGCGCATCTACGCTAACCTGCACGGGTTGGCCGCGCCTGATCCGGCCGAGTAGAGAGAGAACCAAGCCGCATGACGTTGACCCTGCCCACCTGGCTGACCCTGTTGCGGATCGTGATGATCCCGGTGCTGGTGCTGGTGTTCTACCTGCCCTACACCTGGACCAACTTCGCATCGGCGGCGATCTTCGGCCTGGCTGCGATCACCGACTGGCTCGATGGCTGGATCGCGCGTCGCTACGGCCTGGAGTCGGCGTTCGGCGCCTTCCTCGACCCGGTCGCGGACAAGCTGATGGTGGCAGTGGCGTTGTTCCTGATCGTGCAGGGCCACCCGACGCCGTGGATGGCGTTCTGGGCGGCGGTGATCGTCGGCCGCGAAATCGCGGTGTCGGCGCTGCGCGAGTGGATGGCCGAACTCGGCCAGCGCGCCAAAGTGCGCGTGGCGATGATCGGCAAGGTCAAGACCACTGCGCAGATGGTCGCGCTGCTGTGCCTGCTGTATTCGGTGGCGCCCAACGTGCCGATCAACGACATCTGGATGGGCCCGCCGGTATTCCATATCGGTGACTGGACCCTGGCCATTGCCGCGGTGCTGACCCTGTGGTCGGGCCTGCAGTACCTGCACGCCGCCTGGCCGAGCCTGCGTGACGACGAGCGCGCTGCGCGCGAGCGTTCGCGGCAGAAGAAGCTGGGCAACTGAGCCCCGGGGTCGGAGCACCGGGGTCGGATCCCTTTCCGCAGGAAAGGGCTCTGACCCCATCGCCGCCCGCATCCACGCATGGCGTGGATCTACTGAAGCGTCCATCCACGCGCGGATCTACCGATTTGTGGGGGCGTGGAGTAGATCCACGCCATGCGTGGATACGCGGTGCAAGGCGCCTCGCTGACCCCGAAAAAAGCGCTTGACGCCATTTCCAGAATAGGTAAAATTTCGCCTCCCAAGCGGGAATAGCTCAGTTGGTAGAGCGCAACCTTGCCAAGGTTGAGGTCGCGAGTTCGAGTCTCGTTTCCCGCTCCAGATTCAAGAAGAACGCTTCCGCTAGGGGGCGTTTTTCGTTATGCGCGGCCGTGCCCACGCGGATCAATCATCATCCTGCGCCGCCGCACGCGAACGCATGCCGGTGATGCGTGCTTCCTCGCGTGCCACCTGGCGGTCCGCAAACCACTCCTGCACATCTCCCGCGAAACTCGCCGGTCGCCCCTTGCCCTGCACGCCCTCGGCGATCGAGGCCAGGCTGGACCGTGCCAGTTCCTCGCGCATGGCCTTCTGCGCATTGATCATCACCGCATGGATGCCGCACACCTCGCGGTTGGCCCAGCGTGGTGGATCGCCCAGTTTGTCTCCAAAACGAGTAACTCCGCGCATATCATTAGGCGCAAAATAATAAAATCATTACCCGCCTTTCAGGTGGCCTGCATTCAAATGCTGCCCTGAAATGTGAAGCTCGCCGCTACTCAATCCGATTGTGGCTATTAACAACACACCTGGCCGTTTTATCGCCCAACACAATCATTTCATGCTCAAATGCATAACCATGCGGATTCTCAGGGGTTCTGTGCACATTCACTCCTCCGCCCCAGCTCGGATTGGCATATGCCTGGCCACGTGCAACTTTTGTATCCCGGCCATAGTAGTCCTTGGTAACTGGTGCTTTCGGCCCCTGGGGGTCAACTTCAGGAGAGTGCTGATAATAATTTTCGTCATACCAATCCTTGACCCACTCCAGCCCATTATCCGACATGGCATAAAGGCCCAGCGGATTGGGGGGGAACCTGTCTACCGGCAAGGGCGTAAGCCCGTCCGTTGTCCACCCCATTTTTCTAGCAAACTCCTCACGATCTCGATATGTGGAAATGTTAATTCCTTTTGGCCCTCCCCCATATTCAGTAAAATCATCATTTGTCTGCCTATAAGTGCCGTCATCAGTGGCAACCATCATAAACTGACCGCGGCTGCGTGCCGCGTACTCCCACTGGGCCTCAGTGGGTAATGAGAAAGGAAGGTTGGACACTTTAGCCAGCCAGTTGCAATAGCGGTCGGCCTCATACCAGTCCATATGCGCTGGCAAATTAGGTAAAGAATGAATATTCTTCCAATCCTCCTGTCTTTGCCCCTCCTCAAAAGAGCGCAAATTAAGGCCATTGCTTTTAAGATAAATCTCAAACTCTTTATTTGAGATCTTAAATCTTGCAATAGAAAAGGTGCTCAGTTTGACTTTATGTACTGGCCGACTGTCTTTATCCCAGTCATGAGACATTTGCTCCGCCCCATGCTGTAAGCCATAATCCCCCATCAAATACTCACCGCCCTCAACAAATACCAAGTCCATTTTTACTTCTTCGACAAAGTGCTTCATCTCTGTCGGAGTTATCCTGAGTTCTTTATGATCAATTCCACGCGCCAGCTGGTCGCAGCCTGACAAACTCAAAGAAACCAAAAAAAATATAGACGCCTTAAAAATCTTCACGACCACTCCAGTTATATTTACTCAAGCAATGTCCGCGCCGCAAGAACCAAGCTTGCGGCGTCGCGGGTAATTCGGATTACGGCCAGATCGTATGGCGGAAGGTTCGAAAGTCCTGGGCGACTAGTAATGCATTCGGTTCGCTCGTGAGTTTTTCCGTTTTCGTGTAGGAATTATCCCGGTTTCTGTGTCTAGCCAGAAGTTGTTGTCGCCATCGTCGCTCGCGAAAAGGATATGGTGTGAGAGGAAGGTGGTGCTCAATTTGTAGTGTACTTCCCTGAATTTGGAGGCTTGAGCTGTCGACGGTAGTCTCCAGCTCTTCTCATTTTTAGTCGTGGGTATGAAGTTGAATGCCTCTACTTCGAATCTGTCGCGGTCGGTCGAATTCCGCTCTTGGGGGTCTTCACTGTGGATGTATGCACCGCAATCAAAATATCCTCCATTCTGCTTCGAGTAGAGCGAAATGAAATAGTCCCTTCCGGGGAAGTTGGTCTTTAGCAAGGCCACAAGTGAATCTGTGATCAGTCCGGGCAGTGAGTCACCGAAGTTGACATCGCTTAGGAAAAATCGCGTTGCGTTCTTCATGTTGCTTTCCTCCTGCTGCAAAGTGGCCGAGGGCCATGTTTCCTTCAGGGTTCTGTGCCTGAGTGGTAAAGAAGATCTCATTCTGCAGTGTTCTTCGCTTCCAGCCATTCGCCCCTTGGCACTTTCAATGGCGATTCCGCTCTTCCCCCAGCAAGCGTGTACCTGATATTTGGGCTCATGGTGCGACTGCATTAGCCGCAGATCATGGCGGTTTTACCGTTGGGCTCTAGCGTTTCATCGACGATTTCTTGAGCCCATTCAGGGGGCTTCGATTTCTTGCACCTGACAGGCACCACTGGGGAGTGATGGACTATTGAGCCCGGCGGTAGTCACGTCCATGCAATTAGTTTGAAATCCGCCATCCCTCGCCAACAATCCACCGCTTCATCCCCACTTCACCGCCACCCCATCACCTCACCACGCAGCCGTTCGAAGCTGCATCTCCAGTCCTCCACGGCGATGCAGCCATGCCTCACACTCCCCCCGCCTACGACCACGACGTAGTCATCGTCGGCGCCAGTTTCGCCGGTGCCGCCTGCGCATTGGCTGCTGCCCAGTACGGCCTGCGCGTCTGCGTGCTGGAACGCAAGGCCGACCCCGGCGAGCGCCTGCACACCACCGGCATCGTGGTGAAGGAAGCGATGGAACAGACCTGGCTGGGGCGCATGCCCGAACAGCTGGTGCAGCGCGTGGCGCGCGTGCGCTTGTACGCACCGAACCTGCGCAATGTGTTGCTGGCCGCACCGGGCTATTACTTCCTCACCACCGATACACCGAACCTGATGCGCTGGCTGGCCAGCGAGCTGCGTGCCAGTGGCGTGGACCTGCGGCTGCAGCAGTCGTTCACCGGGGCCTGCCGCGACGGCGACGCATGGCAGGTTGAAGGGGTGGGGCGCACCGGCTATCTGGTCGGCGCTGACGGCGCGCGTTCACGCGTCGCGCTGCGCACCGGCCTGGGCCAGGTGCGCGACAACCTGTACGGCGTCGAGCGCGAGTTTGCCGGCGTGCAGCTGCCGGAAGGCGACGCCTTGCACTGCTTTGTCAGCCGCCGCTTCGCACCCGGCTACATCGGCTGGGCGGCGCAGAATCCCACCGGTGTGCAGGTGGGGCTGGCCCTGCGCCACGATCCCGCCCATGCCCGCCCGCCGGATATCGAGGGTTTCCTTGAACATGTGCGCGACGTGGTGGGTCTTCCGCGCGCGGCCGAGGCTGCCGGCACCCGCGCGGGGCTGGTGCCGTGCGGGTTGCCGGATGGCCCGATCACCGCGCCCGGCGTGATCCTTACCGGTGATGCGGCGGGTGTCGTCTCGCCGCTGTCGGCCGGAGGCATCCACTCGTCATGGCGGCATGGCTGGGCGGTCGGCGATGCAATCGGCCTGCATCGGCGCGGCAAGGGGCCAGCCGCCGAGCAGGTGGCGCGACAGGCGGCGCCCACCTTTCACCGCAAGCGCGTACTGCGCTGGGCCATGGACCATCTGCAGCGGGACTGGCCGGTCGACGCGCTGCTGTGTACCGGTCCGGTACGCCGGCTGGCCGAACAGATCTACTTCCACCGACGGGGCGTTCGGGCGTGATCCGGAAGCTGAACGCTGGCCGGTAAAAGGGCTGCAGAATCCTGTTGACGCCGTGCAGCAATATCGACACAATAGCGCTCCTTCGACGCAGGTCGAACGGAATCTGCGGGAATAGCTCAGTTGGTAGAGCGCAACCTTGCCAAGGTTGAGGTCGCGAGTTCGAGTCTCGTTTCCCGCTCCAGATTCAAGAAGAACGCTCCCGCAAGGGGGCGTTTTTCGTTTGCGCGCCGCCATCCGGATGCGGCCTCACCCGCGTGGGATACCCCGGCTCGCACTGCACCAGGTGCGCACGTCCGCACGGCCGAAGCCGGCGCAGGTGTTTTTCCGCGGGATGTACAGATAAGGCGCGTCGGTCTGGTAGGTGAAGTGGTAGTAGTAGGTCCGGTCCTGGCCATACAGCCAGTAGTTCGACGAGCCGTTGTTGATCACGTAGGGCTCGAAGGAAAAGATCGACGACTGCGCGGGAATGAAGTTGCTGCGGTCCATCAGCAGCATGGTCGCGTTCGATGCCAGTGGCGTGGCCAGGCAGATCGCCATCGTGCCCACGACAAGCACGGCCATGAAGATGCCGAGCGCGCGGCAAGGACTTAATTTCAAGCGTATAGCCTGCCGGTAGGAGCGTTCAGGCCAATGTGCCGCAGCGCCCGCGAACAGTCCAGCGTTCAGCTTCGCGGCGCCCGTGAAAGGCTGGGGAAAGGCCGAGGGTTCGCAATGCAGGCACCGCATACGCGCTGTAACGCAGCTCCGACTGATTCTCCATGCCCACTCCACAATCGCGGCGTAGCCTCCTCGGCTTCTCTCTCCACGAAGGTGGGCGGGTGGCCAGTTGTTTCACTTTCACCGCGGCGTCCGTCAAACGGTATGCCGCGCTCCCGCGCATCATCGTAGCTGCTGGAGCGGTGCTGACCAGCACGATGCTGGCAGGTTGCATGTCGGTGCCGGTTCCCGATCTGCCCGATCGCACTCCAGTGGTCTGGAATCAAGCCGCCCCTGTGCAGGGCGTCGCGGTCGATGCGCGGCAGTGGTGGAAGGTGCTGGCCGATGCGCGCTTGAACGCACTGGTGGAAGAGGCGATCGCCGGCAATCTGGACCTGCAGCAGGCCACGCTGCGGCTGCAGGCGGTACGCCTGGTGTCGGGCACCGCCGATGCGCGCTTCCGTCCGGAGATAACGGCCAGTGCAAAGCAGGTGCAGGACGCCGCCGCGGTCGACACTTACTTCCACGCCGGTGTCGAAGCGATCTGGGATCTTGGCTTGTTTGGCGCAGCGGAAAGTGCCCGACTGAGCGCGCAGGCGGCCAACGGAAATGCAGAAGCACTGCGCAATGCCGCACAGGTGGCGGTGATCGCAGATGTAGTGCGCAGCTATCTGGATCTTTCCGTCGCGCAGGCGCAGGCGGATCTGTTGGGTAAGCAACAGGCCGTTGACGCACGCGGCGAGCAACTGGGGCTGGTGCGGCAGCGCCTGCATCTGGACGAGCCTGGCGAACTGGATCGTCTGCGTGCGCGGCAGGCTGCCACACGCGCTGCCATTGCGCAGGCGGATGAAAACGCAGGTAACGCCGCGCGTGCGCTGGCGCTGCTGCTGGGGCGCGATGGGCCGGATCCGGCCTGGAATGCCTACCGCACGCCGCCGCACTTGAGCACCTTCACCCTGCAGCAGGTGCCGGCTGATCTGCTACGCCATCGCCCGCAGATCCTGCTGGCCGAGGCCGATGTGCTGCAGGCCACCGCCGAAAAGGGCAGCGCACGCGCGGCGATGTTCCCGAAACTGAGCCTGGGCGGCTCCATCCTGTACGCCTACAACCTCACCCAGAACGCACGCTCCAACTCCGATTCCAGCCCATCGATCGGTCCCTACATCGACATTCCGCTGTGGGATTGGGGCCAGCGTCGCGCGCGCTACCAGTCCGACGACAAGCAACTGGATGCGGCATTGCTGGCCTACCGCAAGGCCGTGCTGCAAGGCGTGGCGGAAGTGGAAGATGCATTGGGCAGCCTGGCCCGCCAGGACAGCAGCATCCAATCGCTGCAGGTGGCCGACGAAACTGCACGGCAGCAGGTCGCGCGACAGGCCCGGCAGGTGCAGCTTGGCCTCTCCAGTGAGTTCGACGGGTTGGAAAGCCAGCGTACGGCGTTGTCCGCGCATGCCGATCTGATTGGTGCGCAGGGTGCGCGCGTGCTCGCCTTCGCATCGCTGTATCGCGCCGTGGGCGGCGCACCCTTGCCGGTCGAGCCAGAAGGCGGCGCGCAGTGATCGCGCTTGCCCGCAAAACGCTGGTTTACGAGTGGCGCAGGTTCCTGCCGGTGGTGCTGGCCATGTGTTTCGCCGGTGTGCTGCTGATCGTGCAGGCAGCGCTGGTGCTGGGCATCTTCGGCACCGCTGCGATCTACGTGAAGGCATCGACCGCCGATGTCTGGGCTGGCTTTGCCGGTACGCAGAGCGTGAACTACGGCCATGCGATCAGCGTGGATGTTGAAAGCCGGCTGCGCATGGACCCGGATGTCACCCGCGTCGAGCCGTACGAATGGGTCGATGGCGAGTGGCGCTCCAGCGCGCAGGGTACCGGCAACGTGTCCGTTTACCTGTCCGGCATCTCGACGGCGAACGACGCGATGATGTTCTCGCGCATCCTTTCGCCTGACCTGCGTGCGCAGTTGCGCGAACCCGGGGCGGTGATCGTCGACAGCGCCGACCTGGACACGCTGGGCGTTGATCTGCGCAGCAACCAGGCCTGGATCAACGGCAAGGCCGTGCGTGTGGTCGCCGCGCAACCCGGCCTGCGTGGTCTTGGCGGCGTCAACGTGCTGGCATCACTGGATACCGCGCGTGCCATCGCCGGAACCGACCCGCATGAAGGCAGTACCTATTTCGTGGCGGGCACGCGATCACCGGAACTGGCAGGTCGCGTGCGCGATCGCCTCAACGATTCAACGGGCCGCGCCACGCCCGTCGAATTCTGGACGGCCCCGGAGTTTGCCAGCCGCTCGCAGCAGTACTGGCTGTTCGACACCGGTGCCGGCATCGCGGTGCTGTTCATGGCGGTCATCGTCTGCTTCGTCGGCGCGGTGATCACCAACCAGTCCTTCGCGGCGGTGGTGGCCGGGTCGGTACGCGAGTACGCCACGCTGAACGCGCTCGGTGCAGGCCGCTACGCACTGGCGCGGGTGGTGTTCGAACAGGCCGTACTGATCGGCGGCGTCGGCATGCTGCTGGCCGCAGCCTTCAGTTCGGTGGTGCTGTTGGCGGCGCAGACCCAGCGCGTGCCGGTACAGCTCACGCCGATGGTGGTTCTCGGCTGCGTGGCGCTGGTCGCGGTGATGGCCATGCTGTCAAGCATCATGGCGGTGCGCAGCGTCGTCCGTTCCGATCCATCGTTGCTGTTGCGTTGAGGGGCGACCGATGAAAAACACCTCCATCACGTCCCCGACCCTGCGTGCCGACGCACTGGAAAAGGGCTTCGTGTCCGGCGATGTGCACGTTCCCGTGCTGCGTGGCCTGTCGCTGGACATCTATCCCGGCGAACTGACCCTGGTGTCGGGCCCCTCCGGCTGCGGCAAGAGCACGCTGCTATCGCTGATGTCCGGACTCTCCACGCCCGATGGCGGCCGCGTGCATGCGCTTGGCCAGGACGTCAGCCATATGACCCGCAGTGAGGTGGAGCGCTTCCGCCTGCATCATGTTGGTTTCGTGTTCCAGGGCTTCAATCTGTTTCCGGCACTGACCGCGCTGGAACAGGTGCAGCTGCCGTTGGGCTATCGCGGAATGCGCAACCGTGACAGCGAGCCGCTGGCGCGGCAGGCGCTGGACGAGGTCGGCCTCTCGCATCGCAGCCACATGCGCCCGGCGCAGCTGTCCGGCGGCGAAAAGCAGCGCGTGGCGGTTGCCCGTGCGTTCGCCAAGTCACCCACGCTGATCTTTGCCGATGAGCCCACCAGCGCACTGGACGCCGAGAACGGCCAGCGCGTGATCGACATCCTGCACCGCTATGCACGCGCACATCAGGCCACGGTGCTGTGCGTAAGCCACGATCCACGCCTGATCCGCCATGCGGATCGGGTGATCGCCATGGAAGACGGCACGGTCCGCGATGACCGCCGCCAGAACGAAACCGTAGAGCCCAACTGATGACCAGATTGCCGCCGTTGTTCTCCCTGAGCTTCTCCTTGGGCATGGCATTGCTGCTGGGTGCCTGCAGCAAGGATGCACCCGTACCCGCACAGCCGGCCGCATCTACATCCACCAGCGCGGACAAGGTGGCCGTCGCCCGCGGCATCATCGATGTGGAAGGCGGGCTGATTGCACTGGTCCCATCTATGGATGGCTCCGTCAGCACCGCGCCGGTGAAGGAGGGGGCGGTGGTCCGCAAGGGCGATGTCCTGCTCTCCCTGGATGGCGCACTGCTTGAACAGGAAGTGGGCATGGCCAACGCCGATCTCGCGCTGGCTACCGACCGGCTGAAGGGCAGCCAGGCACAGCTGCGCGAGCTGGAGCGCAACGCCACGCGTCTTGCCACCGGCGCCAGCGAAGGCGTCTCTTCCAACCAGCAGGCCGACGCGGCAAAGCAGCAGTTGGCTGGCGTTCGCGCCGATGTCGATGTGGCTGGCGCGCAGGTCGAGATGGCCCAGCACAAACTGGAGCACGCCAGGCTCAAACTGCGGCAGATGTCGCTGACCGCGCCGGATGCCGGCACCGTGGTCGGTCAGGTGCCCGGCGTGGGTGCATTCGTGCCGGCCGGCAAGCCGGCGATTTCATTGCTGCCGGCGCGGCCCCTGCAGGTGCGCGCTGAGCTCAGCGCCGCCTATGCCGATGCAGTGCAGGTGGGCATGCGCGCGACGGTAGTGATCGATAGCGATGGCACCGAGGGCAAGCCGCTGCCGATGGCACGCGTGGTCCGCATCAGCCCTGTGTTCGCACCGGCGCGGTTGCCGGAGGATGCAGGGCGCGGCGTGGCCAAAGTGGTGGAGTGCGTGCTGGAGTTCGAGAGTGCGGCAAAGGCGCGCGTCGGCCAGCACGTGCGGGTGGAGTTCCGGAAGTAATTGCGCCGCTCTCTCTATGAGCGCGCGCGGCCTGCTTGTTTCCTTTTGGCAAACGCCCGCCACGCACTGACCAGTGACACCACGCACAGCGCCAGCAGCAATCCCACGTCCAGAAGCAGCAACCACAGCAGGTGCATTCCCTGTACCGGTGGCTGGTGCATCATCGACGCCAGCCACGGGAAGGTCCACGCCAGCAGCAGCACGACGGCGATCAACAGTCGCAGCCACAGGCGGTCGAATCTCCAGGGGCGCACGATCAGCGCAGCGATCACCAGCTCGACCGTACTCAACAGCGCGAACACGACAACGCTGCTGGTCGGGTAGGGCAGGGTTCCGCCTTCGAAGTGCCGCAACATCCAGTAGTCCGGGGTGAAGCCCGCATTGACCAATGCGGCGACCACCGCCAGCCAGGTGAGGGCGACAAGGATCCAGAACAGGCGGGCGTAGCGAGGTCTCGTGGCCGGGTTCATCGGGTAGGCGGGCTGTTGACGGCGTGAAGGAATTTCGACACAATAGCGCTCCTTCGACGCAGGTCGGAGAATCTGCGGGAATAGCTCAGTTGGTAGAGCGCAACCTTGCCAAGGTTGAGGTCGCGAGTTCGAGTCTCGTTTCCCGCTCCAGATTGCACAGGGCCCCGGTTGGGGCCTTGTTTTTCTCCCGCCACGGCAAGGCGGGGCATGTTGAGCCACAAGGCTTTGCGCGCAGTCAGAAAAGTGAAAACTGTTGTGAAATGGCTGGTGTGTGTCCCGGGCTTCCGGTACCATGGCGGCTTATGCGGGAATAGCTCAGTTGGTAGAGCGCAACCTTGCCAAGGTTGAGGTCGCGAGTTCGAGTCTCGTTTCCCGCTCCATGTTCCGACAGGCCCCATCGCGGGGTTTTGTCATGTCAGGGGCGTCGTTCCTGATTGCAGTACGTTGGCCTCATGGCAGAGTGGCTATGCACCGGATTGCAAATCCGTTTACAGCGGTTCGATTCCGCTTGAGGCCTCCAATTGAAAAGCCCTGACTTCGGTCAGGGCTTTTTCTTTGCACGCAGTCCGGCGTCGGAAGGCTGTACCAAAATGCACATGCGACCCGGCGGGGCCGGCTGCTAACGTCGCCGCTCTCCTCTTCTGCAGTGGTGACCGCAGTGAGAAACCTGGCGATCCAGCAAGCCGTGTACATCCCCCTCGGCGCCATGCTGGCCCTGATCGCCTTTGCATTCACCGTGCCCGACTACCATTCGCTCCCCCAGCACCTCAGCGAGCTTGGCCTGATGCCGGGGCTGCCAGCCAGGGCGGTGCAGGTCGGCGGGCTGGTCAGTGGCTCGGCCATCATCCTCTTCAGCCTCGCGTTGCTCGCCTACTGCCGCCGTTTCGCGCTCACTGTGTTCACCTCCAGCCTGTTCGGGGTGTCCATGGTCAGCAATGGCGTCTTCACCACGGGCAGCCCCATGCATGGCCTCTATGGCATCGGCATCTTCTCGATCCTGACCCCGCTGCTGTTCCTCGCAGAGCTGGGCCCACAGGCGTCAACGCGCATGGCATGGTTTGCGCGCGCCAGCTCGCTGCTGGGCATGGCCTATCTGTGGCTGATGATGTCCGGCTTCGACCCGGGGCCCTATCGCGGCCTCACCCAGCGCCTTGCGCTGCTGCCGGCGTTCGGCTGGTACACCGTGGCGGCGCTGGAGCTGCGTTCATTCCGCCGCTGATTCGCCGGGCGTGAGGGTATTTGCCCGGACGCACGATCAGTCGTAGCGTATGGCCAAACGGGCCGCAGGGCCCCGGACAGGAGGTCTGGCATGAACATGAAACCTGGCATCGCGCTGGCGCTGCTGCTGGTCGCGCCGCTGGTGTCGGCGCAGGTCTACAAGTGCAAGGGTGCGTCCGGTGAGACCATCTACACGCAGAACGCGTGTGCTGCGGGCGCGGAGCCGATGAAGCTGCGCTCCAACCGCGCCGCATCGGAATCGGTTGGCGAGCTTGCCAACCGCACCGCGGTCTACCGCACTACCGAAATGAATGACGCCGGCATTGCCGAGCGCAACTGTCTGCAGAGCGAGCAGTCGCGCATCTATGGCCCGTTCGAATCGCGCAGTCAGGCGGTCAATCGGCAGGTGGCCGATCTGAACCGGCAACTGGCCGCTGCCAGCAGCAATCTGGCCGGCGCCACCAGCGAATCTGGCATCCGCGCGCAGATTTCCAGCCTGCAGCAGTCGTTGAGCTCGGAACGGACCTCGGCCGACAGCCAGATGTCGACAGCGCGCGAGCGGTGTTCGAGCGCGCGTCGCGACCGCGAAAAAGAGGTGCACGAGAAGTACTCGAACGCGCCAGCGTCTTCTTCCTGATCGCGGCTGTCATGCAGTCAGCTGCGAAGGAGCGTCAGCACGGAAATTGCGCGCCACCGGAATGGTGGTGCCCACATAGTGGCGGAACAGATAGATCAGCGGTGCCCAGCGCTGCACGTCGATGTGCTGGGTACCTGCAATGGTGATCGCTTCGTGTGCATGCACCCGGCAGATCCGTCCCTCGACGATCATGAAGCCCTGATCCTGCGTTCCGCTGGGTCGATGCGAGGCAAGCAGTACCACCTCCACCTGCAGCGGGCATTCGGCGATCGCCGGCGGTGCCACCAGCACCGAGTCGACGCGGCTGAAGCCGCCCAGTGCGAACTTGTCACGCACATGCACGTAACCCATATCACGCTTCGAATCCGGCACAGGGGTGCGCGCGGTGGCGCGGGCGATGGCTTCAACCTGCGTCGCCTGCGTGGCATCTGCGAAGTTCAGTACGCATTCGCCGCGTGCCAGAAGATTGCTGCAGCCCTGGCCCTGTTCGCCGATGCCTAGTACCACGCGGTCGCCCAACGCCCAGAATGAAGAAAGCGGACTGATGTTCGCGCTGCCGTCTTCGTTCAGCGTGGTCATCAGCACCACCGGCGTTCCCGGATAGAGCACGGAGGGAGTGATACAGCGGCGTTGGATGTCTTCCGGTGGCATGCTTGAACTCGTGGGTTGCGGGCGATCACTGTGCCCTGTGGAACGGCGCGGACGCTTCGATCCAGGTCGAACAATGAGTGGCAGGCGGCATGCCACACTGTGGCCATGGTCCAGACCTCCCGCTCTTTCATCAATGTCGGCACCTTGGTCGGTGACCACGCACGCGCGGCCATGCTGTTGACGTTGATGGATGGCCGCGCACACACGGCATCCGAGCTGGCTGGCGTGGCTGGCATCTCGCCACAGACGGCAAGCAGTCATCTACGGCGGTTGCTTGATGGCGGCATCCTGGCCGTAGCTGTGCAGGGACGTCACCGTTATCACCGTCTGGCTTCGACCGAAGTCGCCGACATGCTGGAAGGTATCCTGCGTTTCAGTGATCAACGGCCGCCGCTCTCTCCGCGAGCCGTAAGTGTCGATGGCGGCTTCCGCCGGGCGCGTACCTGCTATCGGCACCTGGCTGGTGAATACGCCGTCGCCATCTCCGACCATCTGCTGGGCACCGGAGCGATCACCGCGGCGGCAGGCCACTGGCAGATCTCGGCTCATGGCGCTGACGTCCTGCGCGCCGTGGGCGAGCCGCTGGCAGAGCTGATCGCGCGATCACCGCAGGTGAAGCCCGAGCGCTACTGCCGAGGGTGCCTGGACTGTACCGAGCGGCGCCCGCACATGGCCGGCATGGTCGGCGAAGCACTGCTGGAGAGCTTCCTGCAGAACCGCTGGCTGCATCGCCTCGAGGGGCGCCGCGAACTGCGGGTCACACCCGCCGGGCAGGAAGCGTTCCGCAGGTTGTTCGACGTGGGCGACTGAGACCCACCATGTGCCCCTGTCAGTCTCAGCCGGCCACGACATGGCGACGGGGTATGGTCGAGTTCTGGTCTTCGGGAGCAGCAATGGCAGGCAAGGACATGAGGGGCTGCATGCACGATGCAGCTGGCGGGCAATGAGCAGATCCACCGCAGATGTGCGCTGGCTTACATTCCGGCTGAAGAACGGGCAGTCGATCGGCCCCGATCAACTGAAGGACGGCTGGGTCCTCGCCTCGGAGAGCCGTCATTGTGATGTGCGCCGCGAGCGCATCGAGGGCGCTGGCGTGGTCTATGCGCTGTATGGCCCGCCGGATCTTCCGTCTCCCCGGCGCGCTGAGCTGCGCATGCGCGACTTCCTCATGCGCTCCGGCTATACCTTCACCATGGGTACGCTGGGTCACTGATCCGGTTGGGCATTCAGCGGGCAACCGCTGCTGCCTTGAGCGCCTCGACTACCTGTGAATCGGTAAAGCCACAATGACCTTCGCCAACCGGCGGCAGCACCCGCGGTAATGGCGTTGCGCCTGCGCGTTTGGCCAGGCGCGGGTACACCGTCTGCATGCGCGGCACGATGCTCGGGTCATTGTTGTTGAACTGGATCACCAGTGGTCGCTTGACCGCGCCGGTCAATGCCAGCTTGCCGCGCACATATCGCTGTGCCAGCGTGACCGCCGCGCGCCGCTGCACGCCTGCGTTGAACGCCTTGTCGTCACCGAATCCACGATAGACCGTCGCAAGGTTGCCGACCGGCATGCCGCCAGCGCGCTTCGCCAGTTCGTGCAGGATCATCGCGTGCAGGCTGATCGTGCCCGGCAATGCCTCGGCGCTTACCTGCAGCCGTGTGGCCAGTTGCGCAGCGACGGCCGGTCGAGTCTGAAGCGCGGCAGCGATGCCTTGATACAGCGCCATCTGCGATAGCGCCGCCGCTTCTGCCGATGCCAGCCCCTGGCGGGGCAGCCCTTCGGCCTCGGGGAAGAAATAATCGAACGCCACCAGTGTAGTCAGCAGGTCGTTGGCCAACTGCTCGCCGGGCAGGTTGGCGCCGCACAGCGACACGCCGCCACTGTAGTGCTGCGGCAGGCGTTCGAGGGTGGCGATGGCTACCGCGCCGCCCATCGAAAAACCGAGGATCCAGGTGCGATGTACGACCTTCAATTCGGACAGGGCCTGCACGCGCAGGCGTTCCATGTCGTCGATCGCATCTGCCACTGCCCAGCCCTGGCTGGTATAGGCGCTCTGGGCAACGGCGTAGCCCGCTGCAAGCAGGCCGGCGGTGCTGTCGTTGGCCGGCATTGGCGATGGCTGCGGCGAGCCGACCGGCTCATAGCCATGCGCCAGCATCACCAGTTCACCGTTCCAGTCGGCGGGCACGTCCAGGCGCCAGCGTGCGTCCTGCAGCTCGCCGCTGGAGGTGCGCGGCGTGGCTGCAGGTGCGGCGGACAGCAGGGTGTGCGGCAGCAGCAGGGCAAATGCCAGGGCCAGCCGGTGGAGCGTGCGTGTCCTGGGCATCGCTGGGGCGGGTGTGGTTGGCATTGGCTTTGCCCCTCGGTGCGATCAATTGCCGGCTTGCCGGCAGGATGTGTCACTTGTATAGCGCCGCCCCGGCACGGCGGCCAGTGCCGCGCACAGCATGGTCGAATCCGATACGATCTGGCATATCTGTCTCCTTTCGTTTGACCTGGAGTCCCGTCATGGCCGATCGTCTCGCCATCCTGCTCGAACGCTTCGCGGTCACCGCCTCGGTGTTCCATGCCGGCGCGCTGTGTGGCATCAACAGTCTCGAAGGAGAGGGCGAGGCCGGCCAGCTGCATCTGGTGCGGCGCGGTCCATTGCAGGTCAGCCATGGCGGGCAGACGGTGCAGGTCGATGTTCCCAGCCTGCTGCTGTATCCGCGCCCGATGCCGCACCGCTTCCATACCGATCCTCAGCACGGCGCCGACATGGCCTGCGCCAATCTCCATTTCGAAGGTGGCAGGCTCAACCCGATCAGTGCGGCGCTGCCCGATTTCATCTGCCTGCCCTTGGCCGATCTGTACGGCGGCCATGCCGCCCTGGAGCTGCTGTTCGAGGAGGCATTCGAGCAACGTTGCGGTCGAGCGGTGATGGTCAACCGTCTGTTCGAGGTGGTGATGATCCAGGTGCTGCGGCAGCTGATGGAGGGGGGCGAGATGCGCGGCGGCCTGTTCGCTGGGCTCGGCCACCCACGCCTGCGGTTGGCGCTGGTGGCGATGCATGAGGCACCGGCCCAGGCCTGGACACTGGAGGATCTGGCTGACGTTGCCGGCATGTCACGCAGCGTGTTCGCCGCCAGTTTCCGCGAGGCCATGGGAACCACCCCCGGTCACTATCTGCAGGGGTGGCGGGTTGGCCTGGCACAGCAGGCGTTGCGCCAGGGCCGACCGTTGAAACGGATCGCCGACGAGGTCGGCTATGGCAGCGAGGCGGCGTTGTCGCGAGCGTTCAAAGCGCACACCGGGCAATCGCCACGACAGTGGCGGGGGCAGGCGCGCGTTGCTGCCGGTTGAGTGTCACCCCAGCGCGAGCCGGGTCAGCTTCATGCCGGCGAACAGCCCGGCCAGGCCCAGGGCTACCGAGCCGCCCGCGTAGAGTGCGGCCAGGCCATGCTGGCCCCGCTGCAGCAGCAGGCCGGTTTCCAGCGAAAAGGTGGAGAACGTGGTGTAGCCGCCAAGAATGCCGGTGGCCAGCAGCAGGCGCAGTTGCGGCGAGGCGCCGTTGCGCAGGGCAAATGCCTCCACCACTACACCCATCAGCAAGGCGCCGCTGATGTTGACCAGAAAGGTCGACCAGGGCCACGAACTGCCGACAGCGACGCGGGCGCCGATCAGATTGCAGGCGTGACGCAGGCAGGCGCCGACACCGCCGCCCAGGAATACCAGCACATAGTTGTTCAACGTCTGCATTGCTTGCCTCGAGTGCGGGTTCGCAGGTTCGACGGCGTACGCAATGGCGGGCAATGCCTGCCATCGACGAACGCCGGGTTCGTCGCAGCAGGAGCCATCAGCCATCTCAGGCGGTTATCGGGGGAGCCCCATCCCCATCGGCAGCCATGCTACCAGCCCGCGATGGGTCAGGGCAGGGCAGTCATCACCACGCGTGCGACCTTGCCGCGGCTGACGCCCTCCATCAGCAGGTCATGGGCCATCAGCCCCAGCGTGGCTTCACGGCGGTAGCCGACCTCCAGGCCGCGCTCGGCAAGGATGTGGGCGACCAGCTCATAGGCCGCTTGCCAGACATCCAGATGGGCTTCGCTGGGCATGTGCATGTAGGCCGTGCCGCGTTCGCCGACACCCCGTCCCAACGGGCCGAACAGCAGCTCCCGCGGGTCCAGCTTCACCGCATCGGCGATGCGGAACAGCTGTTCGGCTTTCACGTGGTTGGCTTTGACGTGGTCGTTGAGCCAGTTGCTGACCGTTGCCGTCGTCGTTTCGGCGGCACGCGCCAGGTCGGCCGGGCGTGCATGCCCGGCGTCCTTCATGGCGACCGCGAGTCGTTGTCCAAGAGTATTCATCTATGCAAGCCAGCTTAACGCGTGGAATCGAAAGAGGCCTTGGCGCAAGAATAAGTTTGATGATGAAAGGGATCGAAAATGGACGAATTCTGGAGCAAGCGGCAGGTCCGCGCGCGGCTGGGCTTTTCCACCGACGCGGAGCTCGCCAGATTGTTTGGAATCAGCAGATCCGCTGTCTCGCAATGGCCCAGAGGCTTTCCCATCCCGCCGCTGAGGCGCTACATCCTGCAGCAGCGGTACCCCGCGCTGTTCCCTCTGGATCAGGATCCGAATGATGAAATCGCATGAGATGCGTCCAAGACTGTCGCAGACAGACCGCTAAGGTCAATTTGCTAAGCATGCTTAGCAATATAGGCAGAATCGATCGCCCCGCTCGCAGCGATGGTCTGATCTGTGATGGGCACCCGGGTTCGTTGGCGAGCAGTGTCGACATCGGCACGGAGATTCGCGATCCCCTTCGTTACGGCCTTTCATGAACGATTAATAATTTCAATCGCGAAAGTCGTGCCCTGTAATTGACGTGTCGTGAAATCTATGACTAATTGGCATCAACCGGTTGTGAAGGCCGGGAGTCTTTCAGTAGCTCGCAAGTGAATTGGTCGACCGTCAACGATGCAGAACAAGTCAAACGGAGGTCGTATGGAATACGGCATGCATGGCTTGGCTGAACGGGTACGCCGCGAACTGGAAGCCAGTTATCACAAACACGGATGCGGTCCGGCGTTCTGGGATACCTACCAGCAGGTGCTTGATCGTCTGGTTCCGCAGGGGACCGGGCGGACCGATGTCACCAACGAAATGGCGCTGATCATCGAACAACTGGGCATCGTCCGTCGCGCCCAGCTGGTACCGCCGCGCCCGGGCGACCCGGGCTGACTCAGAACAGGCGCCAGACGCCACAGGCCAACAGCGCCAGCAGCATCGATGCGAGGACAGTGGTGCGGGGGCGCCACCACCGGCGCGGCTGGCCTGCCATCACCTGCGGGCTGCAATAGCTGATCAGGCCGGGCCCGAAGCCCGCCTGCTGCTGTTGCCGGGTGCACGCTTCCAGACAGGCGCCGCAGGCCAGGCAATCGGCCTGTGGACCATGGCGGATGTCCAGTTGCATCGGGCAGGCGCGTACGCAGGCCATGCAATCGATGCAGTCGCCCAGCCGATCCGCACTGAAGGTCGGCATCGGTCCGGCCAGCAGTGGATGTGCGGCACGGAAAACGTAGTCCTGCGCGGTGGTCGGGTCGAGCAGGCCACGACCGCGCCCGAGCACGCCGCCCAATGCCGGCGGGCGGGCGCCGCGTGGCTCGCCACGGCGTGGGTCATACAGCATGCGCGGGGTGTGCGGGTCGGTCAGCAACGGCTGCATGCGCGCGAACGGACAGAGCGATCGGCACACCTGCTCGCGCAGGAACCCGGCGTTGCCCCAGGTGGCGCCGGCATAGAACAGCACCCAGAAGGTCTCCCAGCCGCTCCAGCTGCCATCGAACGCGCCGGCGACCAGTTCGCGGATCGGACTGAACAGTCCTACGAAGGTGATCCCGGTCCACAGCGACAGCAGCAACCAGACCACGTGGGTAAACGGCCGCGCTGCCTGCGCGGGCAGCACGCGGGCCAGGGCCTGCGCGATCCCATCGAAGGCCCGTGTCCACAGCGTCTGCGGACAGGCATGCCCGCACCAAACGCGGCCGGCCAGATGGGTGAGCAGGGCCAGACCCACTGCCATCACCGCCAGCAGGCCCAGCAGCACGCCGATATCGTCTGGCCACAGTGTCAACGCGAACAGGTCGAAGCGGCGCGCGTTGAGGTCCAGCAGCAGGGCCTGCCGCCCATTCCATTGCAGCCACGGCAGGGCATGGAACAGGATCAGCAGTGCCAGGCCCAGCGCACGGCGCCAACGCCATGGGTGCGGTGGCGGCCTCGTGGCGACGCTCATCCCAGTGGCTCCTCATCCTCTTCGCTCGGCATCGGCCGCAGCAGGTAGCCGGTCACCGCGCTGGAAAGTGCGGTGACGGCCCAGAACATGAAGAACCCTGCGGTGTAGCCCAGCTCACGGCTGATGGCCGTACCCGGGAAGCTGATTGCCTGCAGCCGCAGTGGATCGACGAAGGCGAAGAACACCACGCAGGCCAGGCCGGCGGCGATGAAGCTGGGCCACAGGACTGCGCCCCACTGCTGGATACGCCGCTGGCGGCTGGAAGACGGTGTGTTCATGCGGGTTCGGGTTGAAGAAGAGGGCGGCGCGTATACTTCGCCGTGGTTGGCGCAGCATCCGCAGGGCATGCTTCCTGCAAGCGTGTCAGCCTAGGTGCGCCGCAGTGCGCTGACATTGATCTGGATCAACAGTAGTGGTGGCGGCCTGCGGCACACTGCCGATCCGCATTTGGTGCCCTGATGAACGCAACGCCCAAGACCGATATTCCCGTTGCTTCACCAGAGCTGTGCAGCGAGGAGGAAGTGACCCGGCTGGTTCACGATTTCTACGCGCGCGTGCGTGACGAGGAGCGTCTAGGGCCGGTGTTCGAAGGTCACGTGAAAGACTGGCCCGAACACCTGGCCCAGCTCGTGGATTTCTGGTCGGCGATGCTGCGCGGGACGCGCAGGTTCAAGGGCTCGCCGATGTCCAAGCACATGGCAATCGATCTGGAAAAGGATCTGTTCGATCGCTGGCTGGTGCTGTTCCACATCACCACGGCCGAATGCAACAACCCGCCGATGCAGGCGCTGGCCGACGATGTGGCCGCCCGCATCGCCGAAACCTTCTGGCGCCGCTACCAGATGCTGCGCTGGCCGCAGGTCATGCTGCCGGTGCTGGGCGTCCCCGCCAAGGATTGATCTGGGTCAAGGCGCACCGCCTGGCTTGGCGCGATGCTGGCGCCATGGACACGTTCTCTCCCGCTGCCGGTGGCCTGGCCTGGACCTTCGATCCCGATCTGCTGCGCCGGCATGACCGGCCCGGCCCGCGCTACACCTCCTATCCCACCGCACCGCACTTCCACGACGGCTTCGATGCACCGGCGCTGCGCCAGGCGATCGCCGACAGCAACCCGCTGGCGCGCGCGCTGTCGTTGTACGTCCATGTGCCGTTCTGCTCCAGCCCCTGCTTCTACTGTGGCTGCAACCGGGTGATCACCCGCGACCGCGGACGTGGCCACAGCTACGTGTCACGCGTGCTGGCCGAGGCGGACCTGCTGGCACCGCAGTTCGCCGACGGCCGTGAAGTGATCCAGCTGCACCTCGGCGGTGGCACGCCGAATTTCCTGGATGCCGATGCGATGACCGCACTGGTCGAGGGCCTGCGCCGGCGCTTCGATTTCAGCGATTCCTCGCAGCGTGATTTTTCCATCGAACTGGACCCGCGCTTCATCGACACCAGCGACGTGGCGATGCTGGCCCGGCTCGGCTTCAACCGCGCCAGCCTGGGTGTGCAGGATTTCGACCCGCAGGTGCAGGAATCGATCAACCGCGTGCAGGGCGTGCGGCAGACGCTGGACATCCTGCGCGCGTGCCGCGACAACGGCATGCGTTCGGTCAATGTCGATCTGATCTACGGTCTGCCCGGGCAGAGCCTGGAGGGCTTCGGCCGCACCCTGGAACTGGTGCTGGCGCTGCGCCCGGATCGCTTGGCGGTGTACGGCTATGCGCATCTGCCACACCTGTTCCGCGCGCAGCGGCAGATCGACGAAAGCCGCATGCCTTCGCCGGAAGACAAGCTCGCGCTGCTCGGCCTGGCGGTGGAGCGCCTGTCCGCAGCCGGCTACCAGTACATCGGCATGGACCACTTCGCATTGCCGGAAGAGGATCTGTCGCGTGCCCAGCGCGCCGGCCAGCTGCATCGCAATTTCATGGGCTATACGACCCATGCCGACACCGATCTGCTTGGCCTCGGCGTGAGCGCGATCAGCCACATCGGTGCCACCTACAGCCAGAATCCGCGCGACCTGCCGTCGTGGGAGAACGCAGTGGACCAGGGGCAACTGCCGGTCTGGCGCGGCGTCGCGCTCAGTGCCGACGACGAGCTGCGTGCCGAGCTGATCCAGCAGTTGATGTGCCAGGGGGAAGTGGATGGCACGTCACTGGCACAGCGCCATGGCATCGACTTCGAGACCTATTTCGCTGAAGACCTGCAGGCCGTGCAGCGCCTGCAGCAGGATGGCCTGGCCGAGTACCGCGACGGCGTGGTGCGCACCAGCGAGCCCGGACGGCCGTTGCTGCGCCTGCTGGCGATGTGCTTCGATCCCTATCTGCGTGTTGCCCAGGAGCAGCCTCGCTACTCGCGGGCGATCTGAGCGCAGCCTCAGCGCTTGCCACCATTGCGACGAGCAGCCATGCCGCCGCTGGTCTCGGTCTGGGTGCGGCCCAGGACCGGTGTACGGCCTTTGCTGATGTGTTTCATATGACGAGCGAAAACAGCGTTTTCATGTCCAGGGATGAGATTTTTTCGCAGATTCTCCTCAGAAACACTTTTCCCGTGGGCGGCGTAACGATGGGGGCGCAGAACGTCTCGATTTTCATCGTGGACCTGACTGAGGTGCCGCTGGGTTCGTCTAGGGCGCCGGGGGGCATTGGCGAGCGACCATTCAAACTTGGTCGTGTTGCACGCCAAATTCGATCTGGGTCTCGGTGACACAAATTTTCCTGCTCTAGAATCGACGTGCGGGCAAGACGCCCGCTGGAAATCTGTATGTCCATTCTCTAAGGAGTAGATGTGAAGAAGATGATCGCTGTAGCAGCCGTCTTGGCCGGATCTCTGGCCCTGAATGCGTCCGCACAGGAAGTGGATTACTTGGGGGCCTCACCCAAGCTCTTGGCGGAAGCCAATGCGCAGGCGGCGGATTTGCCGGGAGGGGTTCAGCTGGTTGAACTTGAGCGTTGGCGCAATCGGGATGACACGTTCTCGGCGCGGCCGCTGAACACTCCGGGTGGAATGAAGCACCCGGGGAGGAAGGAAGGCACTTTGGGCTTCATTTCCTACTATCCATTCGAAGGCAGCGTGACGATGTACGCATGCCTCAATAACAACTGGATGGATAGCTTCTCTTCGATGGACCCGAATTGCGAAGGCCATATGAAGACCACGAACGGCATGCCGATTACGGGCTACATCGCCTCGACGCAGCTCCCGGGCACTGTGCCGTTGTACCGCTGCATGCGTGGAGGACTGAAGCCGAACAACTGGGCAGACCACTTCGATACGTTGGACGCCAACTGCGAAGGCGTGAAGCATCCAGTGAATGAAGGAATCATGGGCTACATCTGGCTCTGATTGGATCATCTAAAAATCGTTGAAAGGCGCCCCCACGGGGGCGTCACTGTCCTCACGTGGTGGGAAGGAAGTCGTCGGCAGAGTGGGCCCACGTGCTACTCCGCCCAGATCACGGCCGCTTACCAGACGCTGGTGCGCATGACCGGTTCCACCGTGTCGCTGCAGGAGTTCGCCGCGCTCTATGTCCAGGACCCGGGCAAGAAGCGGTCCAAGACCCCGAAGTCGATGGGTGATGCGTTCCGTGCCGGTACCAGCCCGGTAGAGCGGGCAGTGTGGGCGGAGATTCAGCAATGGAACCAGGTCGAGGCTGCCGTCCTCGAGCAGGAGCTTTTCGCCAACCGGAAGCGCCTGGCCGATGCAGAGCGATCGCTGCAGACCAAGGAGACGAAGAAGGCCCGGGAAGACGTGCGCGTCGCCGGCAACAAGATCGAGCGCGCCATGGGCAAGCTGGGCGATCTGAAAAGGCTTCCGCACCGCTCCAATCCCCTCTGGCTGGGTCCTGATTGGGGCGAGCTGGGTGTTGTGGTGCAGCGGTCGACAGATCGCCAACGTCAGATGTGGCAAGGATGGCGCTGTGCGCGTGCGGCTGAATGCCCGAAAAACGTGGCAGACGAAGGATGTTCCAGCCAAGCACGGCATGCGCTACGCCGAGCACTGATGCGCGGCCAGGCCCTACCCGGAGATGCGCCTGCGCGCGGCTGTGGTTCGGCTGCTGGACTCCGCGCCTGCCGAACCGCTCGTCCCGCTGCCAGGCCTGCCGCCGACGCGAGAGCAGCAGCAACAGGCCTGGCGCTTGGCCGAGGCTACGGCCACCGCTATGGCGCGAGTCAAGGAAGCCCTAGAGCCGCCCAAGCCGTCGGCGACCAAGCCCCGACCGAGGGACGTCCGCAACGCTTGGGTGAGGGCCGGTCTTCAGCAGATGCGTCGGGGGCGTTTAGTGATCTGGAAGGCGTCGTGCGACGGACGGTCGCAGCGGTGCTATCTCCATGCTGCGGCATCATTCCTTGGACGGTGCACCAGGGCCGCGTTGCTTCAGGGTATAGGTGGGTATCGATGTCGACCTCCAACTGTCCAGTACCTTCCCGCAGACACCGCAGTTGACGGCATCGTTGTCCTTGAAGGGCGCAGTGAAGATCGTGGTGCTGTAGACGGAGCCGCAGTTGGCGCAAGTTTTATCGGCGCCAGTTGTGGTCTTGAAGGTGTTGCTCATAGTCGTCCTTGTGTCGATCAATCTTCCATTTGCGGAGCGCGCTGGAAACTGCGGAGCGAACGAAACTCGCTGAAAAATCGCAAAGCCCTTGGTGCCCGGAGCCGGAATCGAACCGGCATGGGGTTGCCCCCGGCGGATTTTAAGTCCGATGCGTCTACCAGTTTCGCCATCCGGGCCTGCAGCGCGCGCCGATTGTAACGGAATCGCCGCCGCTGCCGCCGGCTAACGCTGCTTTTACGCAGTCGGGCGCGGGGCTGGGTACAGTCCGCCAACGTTTCCGGGAATGGCAATATGCGTGCACGTGGCAAGCGATGGATCGGATGCAGTGCCGTGCTGGGGCTGATGCTGGCGATAGGTCCGGCCGCCGCGCAGCAGGCACCAGCACCCACGGGCCCCGTGGTGGACATGGACACGGTGCAGGTGACCGGCGAACAACCCGGCCCCGGCCTCTGGAAGGTCACCGCTCCGCAGGGGCATGTGCTGTGGATCCTGGGAACGGTCTCGCCGTTGCCAAGCGGCGTGCAATGGCGCTCGGATGAAGTCGAACGGACCATCGCCGGTGTCGACCATGTGCTGGGCGATCCGGGCTTCAGCCTCGATGCGAAGATCGGTGTGTTCCAGGGCCTGACCCTGCTGCCGCTGGCGATGAAGACCGCGCGTGATCCGCAGGGGCGCACGCTGGATCAGATCCTGCCGGCGGCAACGTACGCACGCTGGCTGGGGCTGAAACAGACCTACCTGGGCAATGACCGTGGCGTGGAAAAGGACCGTCCGCTGGTGGCCTCCGGTCGCCTGTACCAGGCGTTCCTCAAGCGCAACGGCCTGCGCGACGGCAAGCAGGTGAAGGAAGCACTCGGGCGCGCCTACAAGGCCCACGATCTGAAGCCTGAAGACGTGCAGGTGAAGCTGAAGGTCGACGACATCCGTGGCACGTTGAAGGAACTGCAGGCCACCGAAGTCGATGACCGCGCATGCTTCGAACGCACGCTCGACACCGTGGAGTTCCAGGCACCGGTGTTGCGTGAGCGGGCCAATGCCTGGGCACTCGGCGATGTTGCCGCACTGCGTCGGCTGTCGGGCTCGGCGATGGCCCAGACCTGCCGCGAACTGCTGCAGGATTCGGCCTTCGTGCGCAGGCGTGGCTGGAGCGACATGCCACAGCAGGTGCGCACGCGCTGGCTGCAGGGCGTGGATGCGGCGCTGACCCACCACGCTGGCACGTTCGCGACGGTGCCGGTGAGCCTGCTGCTGGGCGAAGGCTATCTGGACGCGCTGGTGCAGCGCGGCTACCAGGTAGAGGCGCCGCCGGAATAACCAACGCTTGAAGTCCTCGTGCTTCCTGTCATATTCCTCTGCACTCAGGAGGGGAGTGATGGACATGCCGTTGCATGCGTACGCCTATGTCAGCACGGCCAGGGAGGGACTGGACGTGCCTGAGCTCGATGCGCTGCTGGCCGATGCGACGGCGTTCAATCGCATGGCCGGAGTGACCGGAGTGCTGATGTTCGATGGCAGCCGTTTCCTGCAGTACATCGAAGGTCCGCGGGATGGTCTGGCCTCGGTGCACGCGCGCATCAGCAACGCGCGGCGCCACGGCAGCGTCGTCCAGCTTGCCGCAGGCCCGATCGCGACCCGCTGGTTCCCGCGCTGGACGATGGCCAACCGGCATGTGGATCCGGCGACGCTGACCAGCATCGTGGCGGCCCCGTGGCACGGTTTCAGTCTGGAACAGAACCATCTGGACCACGGCTTCTGCCTGTTGCTGCGGGCCTGGACCGGGGGGCACGGCGAGCTCGAGCCGGCTGCCGTCAGCCTCGGATCCTGAGTCCGGCGTGGTCTGGCGGCGCTGCCGCGGTTAATCTTGTCGGCATGTTTGCCTGCACCCGGACCCTCGCATGACCCACTGGACACCGTCGCCAGCTGCTGGACGCCGCGCGTGAGCGCGCCGATCGGCGCAGCACAGATGCCGTCCCCGGCCATCATCGGCCTGGGGTATGTCGGGCTGCCGTTGGCGGTGGCTTTCGGCCGGCAGCTGCCCACGCTGGGGTACGACATCGACGCTGCGCGCATCGCCGAACTGGCTGGCGGGCAGGATCACACCCTGGAGATGGAGCCGGACGAACTGGCCAGCGCGTCGCTGCTGCGCTACAGCAGCGATCCGGCGCAGCTGGACGCCTGCAACGTGTACATCGTCACCGTGCCCACGCCGATCGATGCTTACGAGCAGCCCGATCTGGAGCCATTGCGCTCGGCGACGCGACTGATCGCCAGCCATCTTCGCGCCGGTGACCTGGTGATCTACGAATCCACCGTCTACCCCGGCACCACCGAAGAAGTCTGCGTACCACTGCTGGAGCAGGGCTCGGGCCTTCGCTTCAACGAGGATTTCTACTGCGGCTACAGCCCCGAGCGGGTCAGCCCTGGCGATCGTCAACGGCGCCTGGCCGACATCCGCAAGATCACATCCGGTTCAACGCCACAGGTGGCTGCGGTGGTCGATGGCCTGTACCAGCGGATCATCACGGCTGGCACCTTCCCGGTGCCGTCGATGCGGGTCGCCGAAGCGGCCAAGGTGGTGGAGAACATCCAGCGTGACGTCAACATTGCGCTGGTCAACGAGTTGGCCTTGATTTTCGATCGCCTCGGCATCGACACCCAGGATGTGCTCGACGCCGCAGGCAGCAAATGGAACTTCCTGCCGTTCCGTCCGGGGCTGGTGGGAGGCCACTGCATCGGCGTGGACCCGTACTACCTGCTGCACAAGTCGGAAAGCATGGGCTACCACCCCGACCTCATCCATACCGCGCGGCAGGTCAACAACCGGGTGGGCGAACATGTGGCCAATCGTGTGTTGGCGATGCTGGCCGAACGCGGTCGCTCACCGGCGCACTCGCGCATCCTGGTGCTGGGCGTGACCTTCAAGGAGGACTGCCCGGACCTGCGCAACAGTCGCGCGCTGGAACTGGCCCAGCGGCTGGCCGACGGCGGCGCGCAGGTGGATGTCAGCGATCCATGGGTGGGGCCGGCCGCACTGGCGGACGAGGGTGTGAACTGGTTGGCTGAGCCGACGGCGGGGAGCTACGACGCAGTGGTGCTGGCGGTGGCTCATGAGAGCTTCAAGGCGATGGACGATGCCCATATCCGCAGCCTGCTGGCGCCCGGCGGACTGGTCTACGACGTGAAGTCCGCCTGGCCGCGCAGCGTGGTCGACGATCGCCTGTAGGTGCTTGCGCGGTAGACTCGGGGGCAGTTGCAACCGAGGAACGCCATGCACCGGTATATCGTCTACCTGCTCGCCATCCTGATGTTTCCGATCTGCCTGTGGCTGGCCACGATCTGGCCGGCCTGGTATTGGGGCGTCGGCCTTACAGCTGCGATGGTGGCGCTGGGGACCTGGGACCTGCTGCAGAAGCGCAGCACCCTGCGCCGCAATTATCCGGTGATGGCGCACTTCCGCTACGGCCTGGAATCCATCGGCCCGGAGATCCGCCAGTACTTCGTGCAGAGCGATCTGGAAGATGTGCCGTTCTCGCGGCAGCAGCGCGCGCTGATCTACCAGCGTGCCAAGAACCAGATGGATACGGTGCCCTTCGGCACCCTGCGCAGCACCTATGCGGTGGACTACGAATGGATCAACCATTCGCTGGCCCCGACCACCATCGCCAAGCATGATTTCCGCGTGCTGATCGGTGCGAACTGTGCCAAACCCTATTCGGCCAGCGTGTTCAACATCTCGGCGATGAGTTTCGGCTCGCTGTCGGCCAATGCGATCCGTGCGTTGAACGAAGGCGCGCGCCGGGGTGGTTTCTACCATGACACCGGCGAAGGCTCGATTTCGCCGTATCACCGTGAGATGGGCGGCGACCTGGTCTGGGAGATCGGCTCGGGCTACTTCGGTTGCCGTGACGAGAGGGGCGGCTTCAGCGAGGAACGCTTCGCCATCAACGCCGCGCTTGAGCAGGTCAAGATGATCGAGATCAAGCTTTCGCAGGGCGCCAAGCCGGGCCACGGCGGCGTGCTGCCGGCGCCGAAGGTGACGGCCGAGATCTCGGTGACGCGTGGCGTGCCGATGGGCGTGGACTGTGTTTCTCCGTCACGCCATTCGGCGTTCTCCACGCCGGTTGAACTGCTGCAGTTCGTCGCCCGCCTGCGCGAGCTGTCCGGTGGCAAGCCGGTGGGATTCAAGCTGGCGATCGGCCACCCGTGGGAATGGTTCGGCATCGCCAAGGCGATGCACGAAACCGGTCTGCTGCCTGACTTCATCGTCGTCGATGGCGCCGAAGGCGGTACCGGTGCGGCACCCGCCGAGTTCGTCGATCACGTGGGTGTGCCGATGCACGAGGCGTTGCTGCTGGTGCACAACACCCTGGTGGGCCTGGACCTGCGCGAGCACATCCGCATCGGCGCGGCCGGCAAGATCACCAGCGCGTTCGATATCGCCCGCACCATTGCGATGGGCGCCGACTGGTGCAATGCCGGGCGCGGTTTCATGTTCGCGCTGGGCTGCATCCAGTCGCTCAGCTGCCATACCGACAAGTGCCCGACCGGCATCGCTACCCAGGATCCGGCGCGCTGGAAGCATCTGGATGCACCGGACAAGGCCACGCGCGTGTACAGCTTCCACGAGCACACCCTGCACGCGCTGAAGGAGCTGCTGTGTGCGGCGGGCTTGAACGATCCGGCCGAGCTCGGTCCGGAACACATCCTGCGCCGGGTGTCGCCGGTCGAGATCCGTTCGCTGGCCTCGCTGTACCGCTACCTGGAGCCGGGCGAGCTGCTGCACAAGGTGCCCGACCACGCGGTGTTCCATTCGTTCTGGGCCGATGCGCGCAGTGATTCCTTCCAGCCGCCGCCGAAGATCCAGGCGCTGCGGGCCAGCAAGTCGCGATGAGTCGCGTTGCAGGACATGAAAAGCAGACGCATACGGAGATTGCATGCAGTTCAGGACCGGCACCAACGATGATGTAAGCACGCTGTGGGCCTTGCGAACGCGTTGCGTACGCGAGCTGTGCAGCAGCCACTATCCGCCGGAGGTGATCGCGCCGTGGTCGGCATCGCCACCGCCGGTGCAGTACTCGCGGTTGCTGGGGCAGGGCGGCTGTGTCGTCGCCGAGGATGATCGGGGCGACGTGCTGGGGTTCGGTGTGCTCGATGCCGAGGGTAATGAGATCGACGCGCTGTTCGTTGATCCGGCTCAGGGCGGGCAGGGGGTTGGCCAGGCGCTGATGCAGCGGCTGCTGGCGATGGCCGATCCAACACGCGAGGTGGTGTTGTCGGCCTCGCTCAATGCCGTGCCGTTCTACCAGCGGCAAGGCTTCGTTGCCGAACGCGAGGAACTGTATCCGCATCCCAGTGGCGTGGCATTGGCTTCGGTGAAGATGCGCCGGCCAGCCTGATGTGCCCGGCGCTACCGCACCTTGATCAACGCGTGGCCAACCACGCGGTCACGCCCTCTGCCGCGCGCAGTCCGCTGGCATAGCAGGCCGTCAACAGGTAGCCACCGGTCGGTGCTTCCCAGTCCAGCATCTCTCCCGCGCAGAACACGCCCGGCACGGCACGCAGCATCAATCCATCGTCCAGCGCATCCAGGCGCACGCCGCCTGCCGTACTTATCACCTCGGCCATCGGCCGCGGGCGCAACAGGCGCAGCGGCAACCGCTTCAATGTGGTGACTACGGCGGACAGATCGTTGCCGGCATCCTTGCCCAGCGTTTCGAATACCAGTGCGGTCTTCACGGCGTCCAGCCCAGCCTGGCGACGCAGGTGCTCGCCGAAACTGCGACCCTTGCGCGGCTGCGAGAGATCGGCCTGCAGGCGCGCCTCGTCGCGGCCCGGCACCAGGTCCAGCCACAGCGTGGCGTGGCCGTCGCGGTTGATGGTGTCGCGCAGGTCGGCCGACAGGGCATAGATCAGGCTGCCTTCGATACCGTACTCGCTGGCCACGCACTCGCCCTGTAGCGAGCGGGGCTCACCGTCGAGGTCATGCCAATGCGCGACGACCGGCTTCAGTGGTGCACCCGCGTGGCGCTGCGCGAAGAACGGTGTCCAGGCAACGTCGAATCCGCAGTTGGCCGATTGCAGCGGCGCGATATCCACGGCGCGGGCCCGCAATGCCGGAACCCATGCGCCGTCGCTGCCGAGCTGCGGCCAGCTTCCGCCACCCAGCGCCAACACGGTCGCGTCGGCGCGCACGTCCAGCACACCCGTCTCGGTGGCAAAGCGCAGTGCGCCGTCTTCGCTCCAGCCCAGCCAGCGATGGTTGACGTGCAGGCGCACGCCCTGTTCCTTCAGCCGGCGAACCCAGCCGCGCAGCAGCGGTGCGGCCTTGCGGTCAACCGGGAACACGCGGCCGGAACTGCCGACGTAGGTTTCCACACCGAAGCCTGCGGCCCAGTCGCGCAGCGCCTGTGCATCGAAGCCGTCCAGCCATTGGCCGACGCTGGCGGCCTGCTCGCGGTAGCGGCTGTCGAACAGCGGACGCGGGTCTGAATGGGTGAGGTTGAGCCCCCCCTTGCCTGCGATCAGGAACTTGCGGCCCGGCGAGCCTTTGGCCTCGTACAGATCAACGTCGATCCCTGCCGCGCGCAGCCTCTCAGCGGCAAACAACCCCGCCGGGCCGCCGCCGATGACGGCGACGCGGCGCGGCGGGCGTACTTCACTGCTGGACATTGAGCAGCTCGACATCGAACACCAGCGATGAACCTGCCGGGATCGGGCCGACTTGGCGATCGCCATAGCCGAATTCCGGCGGAATCATCAGCGTGCGCTTGCCTCCGACCTTCATGCCGGCCACGCCTTCATCCCAACCGCGGATGACCTGGCCGGCGCCCAGCGTGAAGGTGAACGGCTCGCCGCGTTCGACCGAACTGTCGAAGGTCTTGCCGTGCTTGTTGTCGGCGCGCTCGTCGTAGATCCAGCCGGTGTAATGCACGCTGACCTTCTGGCCCGGCACGGCCTCGGCGCCGCTGCCTGGCTGGGTGTCGATGCGCTCGAAAGCGGCGATGGTGCCTCCCGGCGGCGGGCCAGGCGGTTCCGACGAGCAACCAACGGCGGCGAGGGACAGCAGCAGGGGAAGCAGCAGGCGGCGCATCAGGCGTCTCCGGGGGTGATGAGTCAAGGGCGGCAAGGTTAGCGCATCGGCGCCGGGTATCATGGGCACATGGCAAAACTCCTGCTCAATCTGCGCAATGTCGGCAACGACGAATATGCCGATGTCTGCACGCTGCTCGACCAGCATGGCATCGCCTGGTACCGCACCGAACCCAGCCCTTGGGGCATCTCCAATGGTGGCCTGTGGCTGCGCGAGGATGCCGACCAGCCGCGTGCCAAGGCGCTGATGGCCGAGTACCAGACGGCCCGCGGCGGGCGGGTGCGCGCCGAGCGCGAGCAGGCCCTGCGCGATGGTACTGCCGAGACCTTTGGCAGCCTGTTCCGGCGTCGCCCTGGGTTCGTGGTGCTGGTGCTGCTGGGCATGGCGGTGGCGGCGGCATTGGTGCTGTTGCCGTTCATGCTGCTGCGGGGGTAAGGGTGTTCGGCCGGGTTGCACCCGGCACCCGCAGAGGCAACGTCAACAGCAACAGCAACGGCGGGCGTTCCGTGGTGGGCGGGGCGGTGTGGGCAGGCGGGGGACGGCAAAAGCTGCTCCTGCGTGCCTCGTAGAGCGCCATCCATGGCGCTCTGCGCCCCCGCCTGCCCACACCGCCCCGCCTCTGACAGTTCCCGTGATCTGCGGGGTCGGATCCCTCCGCTGCGCAGAGGGCTCCGACCCGTGAATCTGTCGATGGGGGCGGTCAGGCGGTAAAATGGCGGGATGATCGCCAATACCGCTGCCTATCATTTCGCCGTCATCGACGCTCCCCAGGCCCTGTGCGACCAGCTGCAGGCGCGTGCCGAGGCGGCTGGCCTGCAGGGCACGATCCTGGTGGCGGGCGAGGGGCTGAACCTGTTCCTGGCGGGGGCACCGTCTGCTGTCGATGGCTTCTACGCGGAACTGCGTGCGGATGCGCGCTTCGCCGACATGCGGGTCAAGACCAGCTTCAGCGAGCACCAGCCGTTCGCGCGGCTGAAGGCCAAGGTCAAGGATGAGATCATCAGCTTCCGCCGGGACGATGGCCAGCCGCTGGACTACCCGCGCGCGCCGGCGATCGATCCCGCCACGGTGCAGCGCTGGCTGCGGCAGGGGCACGATGATGCCGGCAAGCCGGTGGTGATGCTCGATACGCGCAACCTGCAGGAAATCGAGTACGGCACCTTCAAGGACGCGCTGGTACTGCCCATCCACAAGTTCACCGATCTGCCCGAAGCCTTGGCACCCCATCGCGAGGCGCTGAAGGACAGCACCGTGGTCAGTTTCTGCACCGGTGGCATCCGCTGCGAGAAGGCAGCGCTGTGGATGCTCAACGACGGCATGGACAACGTGCTGCAGCTCGATGGCGGCATCCTCGGTTACTTCGAGGAAGTGGGTGGCGAGGGTTACGAAGGCCGCTGCTTCGTGTTCGACGAACGCATTGCGCTGGACGCCGAACTGAAGCCGCTGGTGGACGAACCGTTGGCCGAGCCGCGGCCCAGCGCCTTCTGAGCTGAAATGTCGGTGCCCCGGTAGAGCCGGCCGCTGGCCGGCTGCCACGGCTCTCTGCCTGCCGGCCAGCGGCCGGCACTACCGGATCAAGCCCGGCGGGCCCTGAGCCCGCCCAACGGGAATCAGCGTCCCGCTACCGGCACTGGCCGCCGGGGCGGGGCGACCCCATCAACAGGGGATCCTGTAACGGAAAACCGCCTGATGATCCCGTTGTCGATCCTCGACCTGGCCCCGGTCTGCGAGGGCAGCGATACCACTGCCGCCTTCGCCAACATGCTCGAGCTGGCCCAGCATGCCGATGCGCTGGGCTACCGCCGCTATTGGCTGGCCGAACACCACAACATGCCCGGCATCGCCAGTGCCGCCACCGCGGTGCTGATCGGCCATGTCGCCGGTGGCACCAAACGCATTCGTGTCGGCGCCGGCGGCATCATGCTGCCCAACCACGCGCCGCTGCAGGTGGCCGAGCAGTTCGGCACCCTGGCCTCGCTGTACCCGGATCGCATCGACCTGGGCCTGGGCCGTGCACCGGGTACCGACCAGCCGACCGCGCGCGCGCTGCGCCGCTATTTCGACAGCGCCGACCAGTTCCCGCAGGACGTGCGCGAACTGCTGCACTACTTCGAACCGGTGCAGCCCGGCCAGGCGGTGCAGGCGGTACCGGGTGGCGGCCTGCGGGTGCCAACCTGGATCCTTGGTTCCAGCCTGTTCGGCGCGCGCATGGCCGCCTCGATGGGCCTGCCGTACGCCTTCGCCTCGCACTTCGCGCCCGATTCCATGGATGAAGCGCTGGCGGTGTACCGCCGTGAATTCCGCCCTTCGGCCACGCTCAAGCAGCCGCACGCGATGCTGGCATTGAACGTGGTGGCCAGTGACAGCGAGGCCGAATCGCGCCGGCTGTTCACCAGCCAGCAGCAGAGCTTCGTCAATCTGCGTCGTGGCCGTCCGGGCAAGATCCCGGCGCCGATCGACGACATCGAAGCGTTCTGGGAACCGCACGAGAAGCTGGGCGTGGAGCGGGCGCTGGCGTGCACGGTGTTGGGTGATCCACAGCAGGTGGCCGACGGCATCGCAGCCTTCGTCGAACGCCACCAGCCCGACGAACTGATGCTTACCGCCAACCTGTACGACCATCGCGCGCGCCTGCGTTCGTTCGAGCTGGCGATGCACGCGTGGCACGCCCGCCACGCGGGCTGAACAATTGCGTCACGGCAATTTGCGGCGCGAACGCGTCTGATGGGGTTCCCCTCTCTGGAGTCCCCCATGGACGAGTCCCGCACCGAACACATTGCCCAGCTGGCCGAACTGATCAAGGACGTGGAGGTGGCGATGTTCACCACCCGCGGCGTCGACGGGCGTCTCTACAGCCGCCCGCTCGGCACCCAGCAGGTCGCCTTCGATGGTGACCTGTGGTTCGCCACCGCTGCAGACAGCCCCAAGGTGGCGGAGATCGCGCTCGACCCACGGGTCAACGTGGCCTATGCCTCACCGTCGAAGAACACGTATGTCTCGGTGGCGGGTGTGGCGCGCATCGTCGATGACCGCGCCAAGGTCGAAGAGCTGTGGTCGCCGGCGATGAAGCTGTTCTTTCCCGGTGGTCCCGATGATCCGAAATTGCGGTTGATCCACGTGCGTGCGGAGACCGCTGAATACTGGGACGGGCCGGGCACGCTGCTGGGCTCGGCCCTTAGTTTCGTGTTGTCGGCCGTGCAGGATGAGCCGGCACAGTTGGGCGACAACGGCTTCATCGACCTGCGTTGAGGTGCCGCATCCACGCATGGCGTGGATCTACTGGGTTCAAGGTAGATTCGCGCCACGCGTGGATGCAGGTGATCCGAAGTAGATCCACGCCATGCGTGGATGGGAAGCGCCCGGGAATTGCCTGCGCTCAGAACCAGCGCTGGAACAGTTCGACGGTGTAACCCACCATTTGCCCGGAACTGAAACCAAAGAATGCGATCGCCACCACGGCAGCCACCCAGTTGAACAACATCAGCGCACCGTCGCGCTCCAGCAGCGCAAGCGCGAACAGCAGCAGCTGGAAACCAAACAGGTAGTTGGTGAACGGAATCGGCAGCGACAGCAGCAGGCCCAGCAGCACCAGCAGCAGGCCGCTGAAGGCGTGGGCGGGGGCAGGCGTCAGCATCTGTGGCATGCGCGGCTTGAGCATGCGGTCGAGGCGGCGCAGGGCACCGTCGATGCGGTCCAGGAACCGGTGCATGGTGCCGCGCTTTGGCCCGCGACGGGCGACGAAGCCGGGCAGCCAGGGCCGGCGCATGCAGAACAGCATCTGCAGGCCGATAAGGATCACCAGCGGCCCGCTGACCGCACCGCCCAGCCCCGGGATGGGGATGAAGGCCGGCAGGATGGCGACGAACAGGAACACACCGAAGGCACTCTGCTGCAGATCCTGCAGGATCTGCCCCAGCTTCATGTGCTGGGCCGGGTCACCGAAGGCGAACATCGCCAGCAGGGTGCGGATGCCCTCGTTGCGGTACTCCGGCGGCGCAGCGCCGGGGCCGGACTCAGGCGGTGAGCTCATCGGCCTGCTCGTCGGACAGGGTGCGAAGCAGCAACTTGTCCACGCGCGCACCGTCCAGATCGACCACCTCGAAGCGCCAGCCGGCCCAGTCGAAGTACTCGCCCGCGTGCGGGATGCGACCGAAGAAGTGGATGCACATGCCGGCCAGGGTGTAGTAGTCGCCATCCTCGGCGTCGGGCAGGTCGTTGCTGCCGATCAGCTCGCGCAGGTCCTCGATCGGCAGCGAGCCGTCCACCAGCAGCGAACCGTCTTCACGGGTCACCACCAGCGCGTCTTCGTCGGCATTCTCTGTCGCCTGCAGGCGGCCGACCACCGCGCCCATCAGGTCACTGATGGTCACCAGGCCCTGGATCTCGCCGTACTCGTCCACCACCAGCGCCATCGACTGCTGCTCTTCGCGGAAGATCTCCAGCAGCTTCATCGCATGGGTGGATTCAGAGACGTACAGCGGCTCGCGCAGGGTCTGGAACAGCGCGTTGTCGCCGCGTGCCATGCGTGTTGCCAGCGATTTCAGCTCCAGCACGCCGACCACGTCCATGTCGTTGTCGCGGTACACCGGGTACCGTGAGAACTCATGCTCGGCCATGATTTCCAGGTTCTTGTCCAGGCCACCCAGCGTGTCCAGCCAGGCGATCCGGTTGCGCGGGGTCATCAGGCTGTCGGCGGTACGGTCGCCCAAGCGCATCACGCGGTTCATCATGTCGCGTTCGTGGCTGTCGATCACGCCGGCCTCGTGGCTCTCGGCCACCAGCATGCGGATCTCTTCTTCTGTGACCGACGCGACCTCGTCCTTGCCCAGGCCGAACAGGCGCAGCACCAGCTGGGTGGTCTTTGACAGCAGCCAGACGAAGGGGAAGGCCAGCTTGGCCAGCCAGCTCATCGGCAGCGCCACCAGTCCGGCGATGTCCTCCGAGCGGGTCAGGGCCAGGCGCTTGGGTACCAGTTCGCCGAAGATCAGCGTGATGAAGGTGATGAAGGTGACCGCCAGCGCCTTGCCAACCGCACCGGCATAGGCGAAGCCCGGCATCAGCCCCTGGATCCAGCCGGCAATGGCCTCGCCCAGTGCTTCGCCGCCGAGGAAGCCGGTCAGCACGCCGATCACGGTGATGCCGATCTGTACGGTGGACAGGAACGCTTCCGGCTTCTCCGACAGCTCAAGTGCCTTGGCCGCGCGCTTGGAGGTGCCGGCCAGTTGCTTCAACCGGCTCTTGCGCGAGGTCATGACCGACATCTCGGACATGGCAAAGAAGCCGTTCAGCAGAACGAGCGCGAAGACAATCAGGATCATTTCAAACACGGGCATCGTCCCCGGTTGGTGGCAGGGAGGGCGGGTGCTTGCGATGGCGGCAGGCGCTCAGGAACAGGGTCCGGCGCGGCGCTGGGAGATAAGGGTCGTCGTCCATAAGGTGCGCCCGAGGGCGCGCTGGCATCTTAGCAAAGGGCCGTGGCCGGGTGGCAAATGCCTGTTCAGTTTTGGGCCTCCCGGCCCCCAAAAGGGGGCAGGGATACCCGTGATGGTCATCTAGCCGTCATAATTCGCACTGGTGCCGTCCTTCCCGCGACGGCTGACAGGTTTCTCAATGTTCTCTCTGCAGACCATTTTCGGTTCCGGCAAACAGTTCTACACCCTGCTTGATGAGGCTGCCGTCGCGGCTTCCGATGCCGCCAAGGCACTGCATTCGATGCTGCGCGACGCCGATCGCCAGCCCGCCCTGGATGCCTTCAAGCTGGCCCGCCTGCGCGAGCGCGCGGCCTCGGACAAGATCAGCCAGGCGCTGGTGGACAGCTTCATGACCCCGATCGAGCGCGAAGACATCGAAGCGCTGGGCTCGGCCCTGTACAAGATTCCCAAGCAGATCGAGAAGTTCGCCGATCGCTATTCGCTGGCCACGACCCACCTGGAGCACATCGACTTCGCGCCGCGCGCGGCGATGCTCGAGCAGGCCGCTGGCGTGGTGGTGGAGATGGTCGCCGACCTGCGCCACATGAACCTGGACCGGATGACCGCGCTCAACGAGCGTCTGCGTTCGCTGGAAAACGAGGCCGACCGCCTGATGCTCGAGCTGTACCGCGACATCTACTCCGGTCGCCTGGACAACCTGCAGATGTTCCTGCTGAAGGAATTCTTCGAGATCCTGGAGAAGGCCATCGACCGCTGCCGCGAAGCCGGCGTGGTGGCCTACCAGATCGTGTTGAAGAACAGCTGACGGACGCCACAGCATGCTGACCCTCGTTCTGGTGGTGATCCTGGCCGCGCTCGTTTTCGAGTTCATCAACGGCTTCCACGACACCGCCAACTCCATCGCCACCGTGGTGGCGACCAAGGTGCTCTCGCCCGGCTGGGCGGTGATGCTCGCCGCGTTCATGAACCTGCTGGGTGCGCTGACCGGCACCGCCGTGGCCCTGACCATCGCGTCGGGCCTGCTCAACACCAACGTGGTCGATGTGACCCCGCAGGTGATCCTGTGCGCGCTGCTCGGCGGCATCATCTGGAACCTGATCACGTGGTGGAAGGGCCTGCCGTCCTCGTCCTCGCACGCGCTGATCGGCGGCCTGTGTGGTGCCGGCCTGGCCGCAGCCCACAACAACTGGGATGCGCTGATCTGGTCGGAACGCTTCGGCAGCTGGGCGCAGAACAAGGGCCTGCTGTGGAAGGTGTTCGTGCCGATGATCACCTCGCCGATTGCCGGCTTCCTGCTGGGCATCGTGGTGATGGTGCTGTTGTGGGCGCTGATCGCCGGCCTGGCCAAGATCGGCGGCGCGATCGGCCGACTGGCGCGCCCGCGCATCGTCAATGCGTTCTTCGGCAAGGCGCAGATCGCCTCGGCGGCCTACATGGGCTTCGCCCACGGCCACAACGATGCGCAGAAGACCATGGGCATCATCGCGATGACCCTGATCGGTGCCGAAGCGACCGGTGCGTTGAACGACCTGCCGTCGTGGCTGGCCTTCATGCATCCGGACGCGCACGCCGGTGATGGCATCGCCATGTGGATCGTGCTGACCTGCGCCGTGGTGATGGCCGCCGGTACCGCCTCGGGCGGCTGGAAGATCATCAAGACCCTGGGCCACAAGATGGTCAAGCTGCATCCGATCCACGGTTTCGCCGCAGAAACGAGCTCGGCCACCGTGTTGACCGTGGCCGCCCACTTCGGCATGCCGGTGTCGACCACCCACAGCATCTCGACCGCGATCATGGGCGTCGGCTTCGCCAAGAACCCGCGTTCGCTGCGTCTGGGCGTGATCGAGCGCATCGTCTGGGCCTGGATCCTGACCATCCCGGCGGCAGGCGGCTGCGCCTACCTGATCCTGAAGCTGTTCGAGCTGTTCGGCTGGGCCTGAAGCCCGAGGCATTGAGGGCAGAGCCCTTTCCCTACGGGAAAAGGATCTGACCCCGGCAAATCAAAAAGCCCGCCGGATTCCGGCGGGCTTTTTTCATGGCAGATCATTTTCCCGTATCCACGCATGGCGTGGATCTACTGCAGGTCGCGTGAACCTGCCAGCGACGGGGTGGGGTGGGTGTGCAGGACCGTTGGCGCCATGGATGGCGCCATCGAGCCCCCAAGGACGGGTTTACGGCGTGTCCTGCACACCCACCCCATCCCGCCGCCCTCCAGAGACCGAGCCTTTGCCGTTGCCGTTGATTCTGCGGGTGCCGGGCCGCAGGCCCGGCCCACACACCCCTCAATTACGCTGGAACAGCGCCTGCACATCCCTGCGGAACGCCGCCTGGCTGTCAGCCCTGCTGTAGAACATGTGCCCGCCTGGATAGCTGCGCACCTGCACGCGGTCCGGATTGCTGCCCATCGTCGGCATCTGGTCCACCGTCAGGATCGAGCCCATGAACGGGCACGACAGGTCATTCCAGCCATGCACGATCAGCACCTGCAGATGCGGGTCGATCGCCACCGCCTGGCGCAGCTGGGTCACTGCACCCTCGCGCAGGTCGCCATTGCGATCCCACAGACGGTTCACGTCGTAGTTCAGCGCCTGGTAGCGCGCATCCACCTTCCAGCCGACCTCGCGGGTGACGAAGTCGACCATCGCCGTGGTGGTCGGCGCGATGATGCTGTCCAGCAGCGGATCGTTGGCGCGCTGCTCCGGATCGTTCGGGAACGGATCGAATGCCGTGACGTTGGAGTCGTAGCGGCTTCCCAGCGTGCCCTTGTCGCGGAACACCTCGCGCAGGTAGGCCTGGGTTTCCAGGCGACCGCCAGCGCGGCGCACGAACTGCGGGTCCAGGCCGGTCAACTCGGCCACACGGCGCAGCATCGCCTCGGTCGCCTGCGGATCGCTGCGCCCCTTCATCAGTGCGGTGGCGTAGTCGCCGCGGGTGTACTCGACCACCTCGCGCATCGCCGCGTCGGTCAGCTTGCCCTGGCGCTCCAGGTGCGCGGCCGCGATCGAGGGCAGGGTCTGCATCCACGCCATCGGCGAAACATCGGCGTTGTCTTCCAGGGTCGGGCTCAGGTACGGCGACACCAGCACCAGGCCGTTCATCGCCACGCCCAGGCGGGTCTGCAGGAAGTGGGTGATGCGCGGGCCACGATAGCCGCCATAGCTCTCGCCGGTCAGGTACTTGCGCGCGCCCATGCGCTGGTTGCGCAGCAGCCAGTCGTAGATCGAGCGCGACAGGTACTCGATGTCGGCGCTGGGGGTGTACAGCTGCTTCTTCGCTTCGTCATCGCCGATGCGCGCGCGGCTGAAGCCGGTGCCTACCGGGTCGATGAACACCAGGTCGGTGAAGTCCAGCCAGGTGCCGGGGTTGTCGTGCAGCTTCGCTGGCGCCGATGCGCTGTCGCCTTCCGAACCGAAGGTCACCACCTTCGGGCCGATGGCGCCCAGGTTGAGGTACACCGACGACGCGCCGGGGCCGCCATTGAGGGCGAAGGTCACCGGCCGGTCCTTGCCCGGCATCGTGTAGGCGGTGAACACCACATCGGCGATCACCTTGCCCTTCGCATCGCGTACCGGCAGCGTGCCGACGGTGGCGGTGTAGTCGAGGGTGCGGCCCGCCAGGCGCATGCTCTGCCGAGCCGACGCATCGGCCGGCAGCGGAGCGGCCTCGGTCTTTTCTTCTTTCGTTTCAGAGGCGCTGTCAGCAGCAGGAGCGGCCACCACGCAGGCAGGGGCGATCAGCAGGCCGACGCAGAGCGCGGCAGAGTGCAGCAGGAACTTCATGGCACCGGAACGGCAGCGGAAGGGACCCCGATGCTAGGGCGGGGTGCCGCCTGCCGTATGTGTCCAAAGGCATGGGCCCGCGTTGCGGCCTGATCCGGTCAAGCCGAGGTGGCAGCTCGCGCAGCGTCATCGGCCAGCAGCCCGTACACGGCCGAGTCCGCCAGTTCACCGCGGATGCGCCAGCGCTGCCGCAGCAGGCCTTCGCGGTGGAAACCCAGGCGCTCAAGTACATGTGCCGAAGCCTGGTTGCGTGGGTCGATCTCGGCTTCCACCCGATGCAGTTGCAGGGTGTTGAACAGATAGTCCAGCACCCGCTGCAGCGCTTCATGCATGTAGCCATGGCCCTGCCTGCCAGGTGCCAGCAGATAGCCGATTTCGGCACGCGCCGCGTCGCGATCCAGCGCAAACACCACGCAGATGCCCAGCAGCGGGCCGTCCACCGATTCGCGCAGGGCCAGCTTCAATTGCGTGCCGGTCGCCTGTGCGGCGAGGTCGTCGTCGATCTGCGCGCGTGCTTCGGCGGGACGCGTCCACGCCGGGTGGTTCCACCAGTGCATCACGTCCGGGTCGGACTGCAGGGCGAACAGGGCCGCGGCGTCATCGCGGCGGATGGGGCTCAGCACCAGGCGCGCGCTGTGCAGCGGCAGCCCGGGAAACAGCAGCGAGTTGGCGGGCAATGGGGTCGTCCACGCGGATGAGCGCGCATTATGGACCCGCAGGGTTTGCCGATGGGGGTGTGATGTCTGTAGAGCCGAGCCGATGCTCGGCTGCCCGGCACGGCGCGAAATGCAGCCGAGCGTGGGCTCGGCTCTACAGGAGGGCCGCGAGCGTCAGGCTTCCAGCGAAGCCAGATCGCCCTTGCTCTCCAGCCAGCCCTTGCGATCCGACGCGCGCTTCTTGGCCAGCAGCATGTCCATCAGCGAGCTTGTCTGCTCGCGATCGTCGACGGTCAACTGCACCAGGCGACGGGTGTCCGGGTGGATGGTGGATTCACGCAGCTGCGGCGGATTCATCTCGCCCAGGCCCTTGAAGCGGGTCACGTTGATGGCGCCCTTGATCTTCTCGCGTTCGATCTTGTCCAGCATCGAGCGCTTTTCTTCCTCATCCAGGGCGTAGAACACCTGCTTGCCCACGTCGATGCGGAACAGCGGCGGCATCGCCACGAACACGTGGCCGGCATCCACCAGCGCCGGGAAGTGCTTCAGGAACAGTGCGGTCAGCAGGGTGGCGATATGCAGGCCGTCCGAGTCGGCGTCGGCGAGGATGATCACCTTGCCGTAGCGCAGGCCGCTGATGTCCTCCTTGCCCGGGTCGCAGCCGATGGCCACCGCCAGGTTGTGCACTTCCTCCGAGGCCAGCACGCTGTTGGAGGACACTTCCCAGGTGTTGAGGATCTTGCCGCGCAGCGGCAGGATCGCCTGGAAGTCCTTGTCGCGGGCCTGCTTGGCGCTGCCGCCTGCCGAGTCGCCCTCGACCAGGAACAGTTCGGTGCGCGACAGGTCCTGGCTGATGCAGTCGGCCAGCTTGCCGGGCAGGGCAGGGCCCTGGGTGACCTTCTTGCGGACAACCAGCTTCTCGGTCTTCAGGCGCGCGCTGGCGCGCTCGATGGCGATCTGCGCGATCTTCTCGCCCAGCTCCACGTTCTGGTTCAGCAGCAGGCTGAACGCATCGTGCGCGGCGCCTTCGACGAAACCTGCGGCCTGGCGCGAAGACAGGCGTTCCTTGGTCTGGCCGCTGAACTGCGGGTCGGTCATCTTCAGCGACAGCACGAACGACACGCGGTCCCACACGTCTTCCGGGGCCAGCTTGACGCCGCGCGGCAACAGGTTGCGGAAGTCGCAGAACTCGCGCAGCGCTTCGGTCAGGCCGGTGCGCAGGCCGTTGGCGTGGGTGCCGTGCTGCGCGGTCGGGATCAGGTTGACGTAGCTTTCCTGCACCAGTTCGCCTTCCGGCAGCCAGGCCACGGCCCAGTCCACGATCTCGGTGTCTTTCTTCAGGTTGCCGACGAACAGCTCGGCCGGCAGCATCTCGCGATCGCCCAGTTCCAGCTTCAGGTAATCGCGCAGGCCGTCTTCGTAGTACCAGGTGTCGACTTCACCGGTGGCTTCGTCGGTCAGCTTGACGGTCAGGCCCGGGCACAGCACGGCCTTGGCGCGCAGCAGGTGCTTGAGCGCGCGCACGGCGAACTTGGGCGTATCGAAGTACTTCGGGTCCGGCCAGAAGCGCAGGCGGGTACCGGTGTTCTTCTTGCCGACGGTGCCGACCACTTCCAGCGGCGAGGCGCGGTCGCCGTTGCGGAAGGTGATGCGGTGTTCGGCACCTTCGCGCTTGATGTGGATTTCCACCAGGGTCGACAGCGCATTGACCACGCTGACGCCGACGCCATGCAGGCCGCCGGAGAAGGTGTAGTTGTTGTTGTTGAACTTGCCGCCGGCATGCAGGCGGGTAAGGATCAGCTCGACGCCCGGGATCTTCTCTTCCGGATGGATGTCCACCGGCATGCCGCGGCCGTCATCGCTGACCTCCACGCTGCCGTCCTTGAACAGGGTGATCTCGATCGAGCGGGCATGGCCTGCGAGGGCCTCGTCCACCGAGTTGTCGATCACTTCCTGCGCCAGGTGGTTCGGGCGCGCGGTGTCGGTATACATGCCGGGGCGGCGCTTGACCGGGTCAAGGCCGGACAGGACTTCAATATCGGCGGCGTTATAGCGGGCGTTCATCTGTCTTCGAAAGCGTGGAGCGACGGGCAAGTGTGCGGTCTGGACCGGGAATTTGCACGCCTGCGGTTCAGCCTCGTTGGCGGGGAGGGGGTAAAATGGCAGCCGCTGGAACCGAACACCGGCGCCCCCCACATCCGAGCCATACCGCGAGGAGGACTCCATGAAGAAGTTGCTGACCATTGCGATCCTGGCTGCCGCCGCTGTTGCAGTGCCGATGGTGCTGGCGCAGAACGCCGGCCAGCCTGCTCCGCAGCAGGGTGACCAGGCCGACAAGGCGCAGTCCGAAGCCGACGCCAAGGCCAAGCGCCGCGCGCAGGCCAATGCCGAGATGAAGGCCAAGGGCCAGCCGGTGCCGCAGCAGGAAGAAGAGGAAGAGGCACGCAAGAAGAAGTAATTCTTCTGCCCCTCCGAAGCCCTTGCCACAAGGGTTTCAGCGTTGAACGCCCCGCCCAGCGGGGCGTTTCTTTTTGCCGATCGCGCCATCTGCCCCTTGGGTTGGCGGCCATCTATCTGTAAACTATGGCTTTCCGGGAGTAAGTGCGTGTCCACCATTTGCGAATGGGCTGGCACGGCCAAGCGTGGCCTCCAGCAAAGCGGGTCGCAGGTGACGGTCGAAGTGACCGGCACGGCCGCCCCGACCTCGCAGGGTGGTTCCCCGTTGGCGCCTGGCGCCGGCCGGGCCCGCACCTCCCTCGCTGCTCCAGCGAACCGGAAAACCCCCTTTCTGCTCCACGCCCGCCCCCCGGGCAGGCGTGGCGCTGCCGTTTTCCATTTCCAGACAGGATGCTTGCAGCCATGACTCCCTTGATTTTCGTAACCGGCGGCGTGGTGTCCTCGCTCGGCAAAGGTATTGCCGCCGCGTCACTGGCCGCCATTCTCGAAGCGCGTGGCCTGAAGGTCACGATGATGAAGCTCGATCCGTACATCAACGTCGATCCGGGCACCATGAGCCCGTTCCAGCACGGTGAGGTGTATGTCACCGACGACGGCGCCGAAACCGATCTCGACCTGGGCCACTACGAGCGCTTCGTGCGCACCCGCCTGAGCCGCAAGAACTCGGTCACCACCGGTCGCATCTACGAAGAAGTGATCCGCAAGGAGCGCCGCGGCGACTACCTGGGCGCGACCGTGCAGGTCATTCCGCACATCACCGATGAGATCCGTCGCTGCATGGACGAAGCCACCGAGGGCTTCGACGTGGCCTTGGTGGAGATCGGCGGCACCGTCGGTGACATCGAGTCGCTGCCGTTCCTGGAGGCGATCCGCCAGGTGCGCACCGAGCGTGGCCCGGAAAAGGCACTGTTCATGCACCTCACCCTGGTGCCGTACATCGCCGCTGCCGGTGAACTGAAGACCAAGCCGACCCAGCACTCGGTGAAGGAACTGCGCTCGATCGGCATCCAGCCGGACGTGCTGCTGTGCCGCTCGGAACAGCCGGTGCCGGATTCGGAGCGTCGCAAGATCGCCCAGTTCACCAACGTCTCCGAGCGCGCGGTGATCAGCGTGCCCGACGTCGATGTGCTGTACCGCATTCCGATGGGCCTGCACGCACAGGGCCTGGACGAGATCGTCATCAACCAGCTAAAGCTGGCCGACAAGGCCGGCCCGGCCGACCTGTCGATGTGGGAAGACGCCGTCGATGCCACCCTGCATCCGCTGGATGCGGTGACCATCGCAGTGGTCGGCAAGTACATCGACCACCAGGACGCCTACAAGTCGGTCGGCGAGGCACTCAAGCACGGTGGCCTGCGCCAGCGCACCAAGGTCACCCTGAAGTGGCTGGAAGCGCAGGACCTGGAAGGCAGCGACATGTCCGCGCTGGCCGATGTCGACGGCATCCTGGTGCCGGGTGGTTTCGGCGACCGTGGCTTCGAAGGCAAGGTCCTCACCTCGCAGTACGCCCGTGAGCAGAAGGTGCCGTACTTCGGCATCTGCTACGGCATGCAGGCTGCCGTGGTCGACTACGCGCGCCACGTGGTGGGCCTGGAAGACGCCAACAGCACCGAGAACGATCGTCAGTCGCCGAATCCGGTGATCGGCCTGATCACCGAGTGGCGCACCGCCACCGGCGACGTGGAAAAGCGTGACGACAAGAGCGACCTGGGCGGCACCATGCGCCTGGGCCTGCAGGAGCAGCGCCTGAAGCCGGGCACGCTGGCCCGCGAGCTGTACGGCAAGGACGTGGTCGCCGAGCGTCACCGCCACCGTTACGAGTTCAACAACCGCTACCGCACCCAGCTGGAAGACGCAGGCCTGGTGATCGCCGGCAAGTCCATGGACGACACCCTGGTGGAAGTGGTCGAACTGCCGCGCGACCAGCATCCGTGGTTCCTGGCCTGCCAGGCGCACCCGGAATTCCTGTCCACCCCGCGTGATGGCCACCCGCTGTTCATCGGCTTCATCCGTGCCGCGCGCGAGCGCAAGGCTGGTGGCAAGCTGCTGCAGGAAGTGCGCGCCTGACTTGTCATGGGGGCCGCTGGCCCCCATCTTGCTCGCTTCAACCCCAGCGCACCGGCACTGCCGGTGTAGCGGACAACAAGGAAACGCCATGAAACTGTGTGGATTCGAGGTCGGGCTGGACCAGCCCCTGTTCCTGATCGCCGGCCCCTGCGTGATCGAGTCGATGCAGCTGCAGCTGGATACCGCCGGCAAGCTGAAGGAAGTGACCGACAAGCTCGGTGTGAACTTCATCTTCAAGTCCAGCTTCGACAAGGCCAACCGCACCTCCGGCACGGCCTTCCGTGGCCCGGGCATGGAAGAGGGCCTGAAGGTGCTGGCCGAGGTCAAGAAGCAGATCGGCGTACCGGTGCTGACCGACGTGCACGAGTACACCCCGATGGACGAAGTGGCCTCGGTGGTGGACGTGCTGCAGACCCCGGCGTTCCTGGTCCGCCAGACCGACTTCATCCGCAAGGTGTGCTCGGCCGGCAAGCCGGTCAACATCAAGAAGGGCCAGTTCCTGGCGCCGTGGGACATGAAGCCTGTCGTGGAGAAGGCCAAGGCCACCGGCAACGAGCAGATCATGGTCTGCGAGCGTGGCGCCAGCTTCGGCTACAACAACCTGGTCAGCGACATGCGTTCGCTGGCGGTGATGCGCGATACCGGCTGCCCGGTGGTGTTCGACGCCACCCATTCGGTGCAGCTGCCGGGCGGGCAGGGCACCAGTTCCGGTGGCCAGCGCGAGCATGTGCCGGTACTGGCGCGTGCCGCGGTTGCCGTGGGCATCTCCGGCCTGTTCGCCGAGACCCATCCGGACCCGTCCAAGGCGCTGTCCGATGGCCCCAACGCGTGGCCGCTGGACCAGATGGAAGCCCTGCTCGAGACCCTGATGGAGCTTGACGCGGTGACCAAGAAGCACGGCTTCTCGCGCTTCGCGTGAGTCAGCACCCGCAGGCGGCGCTGGAGATCCAGCGTCGTCGCCGGCACTGGCGGCAGTGGCCGTGGGGCCCGATTGCACTCGGTCTGGCCTTGCTTTCGGTATCCGGCGTATTCGCCATCGGCATGCTGTTTGGTGCCGGTATGCGTCCGTCCAGTGCGGGCGGCCCGGTAGTGAACCTGCTGCCCTTCGTCATCGCGCTGGCGGTGGCCGAAGTGCTGACCATTTCCGCAGGGTTTTGCGCCGCGGTGCTCGGCTGGCGCCTGAACCGGGGCAGGGTCACCGCTGCACTGGCGATGGTCCTGCTGTCGCTGTGGGTGGGCATCCTGCTGCACGATCTGCTTTGATGAATACGACACCTGAACCCTCGCGCAGTCGCCCCTGGGGCCTGATCGCCCTGTTGCTGTCGGTGCTCGCCTGGGGCGCGTTGCTGCTGGGCGTGCTGGCCTTCGCCGCCAGCTTCCGGCCGCCGGGGGATGGCAACAACGGCGTGCAGGCTGTGCAGTACTGGATGCTGGGCGCGTTGGTTACGCTGGTGCTGTCTTTCGCAGGCAGCCTGGGCGCGATGGTGATGGCCTGGCGACGGCGGCGCGGACCTGTGTGCGCGGCCATTGCCGGTGCGTTGCTGGTGATGCTGGTGTCGCTGGTGATGATCGTGATCGGGTCCAGCTGGGGCTGATGCCGCTCAGGCCATTTGGCAAGTGAGGGGTAGCCGGGGATAATCACGCGGCATTCGTTTTTGTCGCCCCCTCTCCATACAGGTAACCGGCCCGACCATGAGTACGATCCGCAGCATCCATGCCCGTGAAATCCTCGACAGCCGTGGCAACCCCACGCTGGAAGCCGAAGTCACCCTGGAGGACGGTTCGTTCGGTCGCGCCGCGGTTCCCTCCGGCGCATCGACCGGCACCAAGGAAGCGGTGGAGCTGCGTGACGGCGACAAGACCCGTTACCTCGGCAAGGGCGTGCGCAAGGCCGTCGACAACGTCAACGGCGCCATCGCCAACGCACTGAAGGGCTTCGAGGCCACCGACCAGGCCGGCCTGGACCGTCGCCTGATCGATCTGGATGGCACCGAGAACAAGGGCCGCCTGGGCGCCAATGCACTGCTGGGTGTTTCCATGGCCGCCGCGCATGCCGCTGCTGCCTCCAGCAAGCAGGCGCTGTGGCAGTACCTGGCCGGCAAGACCGGCGCGACCCCGTCGCTGCCGGTGCCGATGATGAACATCATCAACGGCGGCGCGCACGCCGACAACAATGTCGATTTCCAGGAGTTCATGGTGCTGCCGGTCGGCTTCACCTCGTTCTCCGAAGCGCTGCGTGCCGGCACCGAAATCTTCCATTCGCTGAAGTCGGTGCTGAAGGGCCATGGCCTGAGCACGGCGGTGGGCGACGAAGGCGGCTTCGCGCCGGACTTCCGCAGCAACGTCGAAGCGCTGGACACCATCCTCGAAGCCATCGGCAAGGCCGGCTACACTGCCGGTGAAGACGTGCTGCTGGGCCTGGACGTGGCCTCCAGCGAGTTCTTCGAGAACGGCAAGTACAACCTGGTCGGCGAGAACAAGCGCCTGACCTCCGAGCAGTTCGTCGACTTCCTCGCCGACTGGGCCGCGCAGTACCCGATCATCACCATCGAAGACGGCCTGGCCGAGAACGACTGGGCGGGCTGGAAGCTGCTGACCGATCGCATCGGCAAGAAGGTGCAGCTGGTCGGCGACGATCTGTTCGTCACCAATCCGAAGATCTTCCAGGAAGGCATCGATTCGGGCACCGCCAACGCGATCCTGATCAAGGTCAACCAGATCGGCACCCTCAGCGAAACCCTGGAAGCGATCGCCATGGCCGACCGTGCTGGTTACGCCGCCGTGGTCTCGCACCGTTCGGGTGAAACCGAAGACACCACCATCGCCGATATCTCGGTGGCCACCACCGCCACCCAGATCAAGACCGGCTCGCTGTGCCGCAGCGATCGCGTGGCCAAGTACAACCAGCTGCTGCGCATCGAGGAAGCTCTCGGTGCCGGCGCGCGTTACGCGGGTCGTGACGCGTTCGTGTCGCTGAAGCGCTGAGCCGATGCGCGACTGGCGCTGGCTGCTGCTGTTGCTGGCCCTGCTGCTGGCATGGCTGCAGTACCGTTTCTGGTTCGGCCCGGGCAATTCGGGTGAAGTGATGATGCTCGAAGCCCAGGTCGCCAACCAGGAGCGGGACAATGACGGTCTGCGGCAGCGCAACGATGCGCTTGCCGCTGAAGTGAAGGACCTCAAGGAAGGCCAGTCCGCCATCGAAGAACGCGCGCGCAGCGAGCTGGGCATGATCAAGCCTGGCGAGAAGTTCTATCGCGTCGTGGAAGATGCACCAACGCGTCCGGCGCAGCCTGCGCCGGTCACGGCCCAGGCCGGTGACCATCCGGCGGACGTGCCATGAGCGCGGCGATCTGGGTGGTGGTTCCGGCCGCAGGGCGCGGCACGCGTTTTGGTGCGCCGTTGCCCAAGCAGTACCTGCAGGCAGGCGGGCAGACCCTGCTCGCCCATACCCTGGACACGCTGCTGGCACACCCGGCCGTGGCCGGGGCGATGGTGGTGATCGGCGCGGACGATGCTGACTGGCCGGGCTGGACCGAATGGGCCGGCAAGCCGGTGCTGACCTGCACCGGTGGCGCCACCCGCGCCGCCTCGGTGCTGGCGGGGCTGCAGGCCTTGCCGGACAGCGTGCGTGCCGATGAATTCGTGCTGGTGCACGACGCGGCGCGTCCGAACCTGTCGCAGGCCGATCTTGGCCGCCTGCTGGAAGTAGGGCGTACCGACCCGGTCGGCGCCATCCTCGCCGCCCCCGTGCGCGACACCCTCAAGCGCGCCGGTGACGATGGCGGTATCGATGGCACCGAGCCGCGTGAGCGCCTGTGGCGCGCACTGACGCCGCAGCTGTTCCGTCGTCACCAGCTGATCCGCGCCTTGTCCGAAGCGGCTGCTGCCGGCGTCGACGTCACCGACGACGCCATGGCCATGGAGCGCCAGGGCCAGCGCCCGCTGCTGGTGGAAGGCAGCGAGGACAACTTCAAGGTCACCACCCCGGCCGATCTCGATCGTTTCGAATTCGTACTCTCCCGCCGCGCCGGCTGATCGCCCGCGCGGCCCTGCTGCAAGGGCTGCATCCATGAGCACCTCCCCGTTCCCGCCCGTCCGTATCGGCCAGGGCTACGACGTCCATGCCTTCGGTGAAGGCGACCACATCATGCTCGGCGGCGTTGCGGTACCGCACAGCTGCGGCGTGCTCGCGCACAGCGATGGCGACGTGATCCTGCATGCGCTGTGCGACGCCATGCTTGGCGCGATCGCGCTGGGTGACATCGGCCAGCACTTCCCGCCCAGCGACGACCGCTGGAAGGGCGCGGACAGCAGCGAGTTCGTGCGCCACTGCGACAGCCTGCTGCGCGAGCGCGGCTGGCGTGTCGGCAACACCGACATCACTGTGATCTGCGAGCGGCCCAAGGTCGGCCCGCATGCCCTGGCCATGCGTGAGCGCATCGGTGAACTGCTGCAGCTGCCGTTGGATGCGGTCAGCATCAAGGCCACCACGTCCGAGAAGCTGGGCTTCACCGGCCGCGGCGAAGGCATCGCCGCGCAGGCGGTCGTCCTGCTGGTGGCCGCATGATCCCGTTGCCGCTCGCGTTCGGCGCGCCGTTGCTGCAGGCGCGCATCCGCACCACGCCGGAAGACTTCCAGGTCGATGAGCTGCCGGCCTTCGAGGCCACCGGTGAAGGCGAGCACCTGCTGCTGCATATCCGCAAGCGCGGCGCGAACACGGTGCACGTGGCCAAGGTGCTGGCCAAGTGGGCGGGCCTGCCGGAAATGGCGGTCAGCTATGCCGGCATGAAGGATCGCAATGCGGTCACCACCCAACGCTTCAGTGTGCATCTGCCCAAGCGCGTCGCGCCGGACCTGGCCGAACTGGCCAGTGACGAGATCGAGCTGATCGAGTCCACCTGGCACAACCGCAAGCTGCAGCGCGGTGCGCTGGCGGGCAACCGCTTCAAGCTGGTGCTGCGCGATGTGCAGGGTGACGCCGCGGCAATCGACGAGCGCCTGCAGCAGATTGCCACGCGCGGCCTGCCGAACTGGTTCGGCGAGCAGCGCTTCGGTCGTGATGGTGGCAATGTGCCGGCGGCGCTGGCGATGTTCGGGGGCCGCCGCATGCGCAAGGACCAGCGTTCGCTGCTGTTGTCGGCCGCCCGTTCGGCGCTGTTCAACCGGGTGCTGGCCGCGCGCGTGGAGCAGGGCAGTTGGGACCAGCCGCTGCAGGGTGAAGTGTGGATGCTGGACGGCAGCCGCAGCGTGTTCGGTCCCGAGCCGTACAGCGACGTGCTGGCCGAGCGCCTGGCGCGCTTCGACATCCACCCCAGCGCCCCGCTGTGGGGCGAGGGTGAGCTGCGCAGCAGTGACGCCGCCCGTGAGCTGGAACTGGCGGCGCTGGATGATGATGAATCCAAGGCGCTGCGCGTAGGCCTGGAAGAGGCGCGGCTGAAGCAGGAGCGACGCGCGCTGCGGCTGCGTCCGGCGCTGCTGCAGCATCAGTGGCTGGCCGCTGACGTGCTGGAGCTGTCCTTCGCACTGCCGCCGGGCTGCTACGCCACGGCGGTCCTGCACGAACTCGGGCCAGTCGAAGACGCGTCGCAGGCCTGACAGAAAAAGGGGGGCGGAGGCGAAGAGCATCCACGCATGGCGTGGATCTACTTGCTTCCGCTCGCCCCAGTAGATCCACGCCATGCGTGGATGAATCGTCAGTAGATCCACGCCATGCGTGGATGAATCGTCAGTAGATCCACGCCATGCGTGGATGAATCCAGCCGCCAGAACGTCAGCGCCGCGCCAGCAGCACCAGCACTGCGCCGGTGCCGCCTTGCCCGGTCGGGGCGGAATGGAACGCCAGCACGTCGTTGCGCAGGCGCAGCAGCCGATCCACCAGGTTCTTCAACACGGGCGCACTGCCATCGGACTGCAGGCCCTTGCCGTGGATGATGCGCACGCAGCCGTACTCGTGGGCATGCGCCTCCAGCAGGAACTGGCGCAGCATCGCCTCGGCCTGCGCGGCAGTGGCGCCATGCAGGTCCAGTTCGTCCTGCACCGAGTACTGCCCGCGCTTCAAGCGCTGGAACAGACGTGGCGGCAGATTGTCGCGCCGATAGCTGGCAACGTCGCCGGCTTCGAGGGGAGCGTTGTCGCGCAGCAGCCGGGCGAACTCACCGGCGGCTTCTGCGTCGTCTCGCTCGGCCATGCGCGCGCGCGGCTTGGGGCGCGGCGCGGCAGGCGCGGGCTCCACTTCCTTGCGCAGCGGCGTCACTTCGCCGATGGCTGCACGGAACAATGCAGCCGGATCTTCGTCTTCAGGGTGCGACATGCGCACAGGTTAAACCGGCTGCGCGGGTCTGCCTATGACCGTTTGATGCCGGCCGTGACCGTAGACAGGGTAGGACCCAGCGCCCGCTTGCGGCACAATAGTCGGCGCACTTGCGGAGCTGCCTCCTCCTTGGAGGAGACGGGTCGGCTTCGCCCACGATGCAAGGTGACGGGATCGAATTCTTGGAAAATCAAGCGGTTAAATCGAAGATGCGCATCCTGGTCAGCAATGATGACGGTGTCGACGCGGCAGGCATCCGGATGCTTGCATCCGTGCTGCGCGAGGCCGGGCACGAAGTCACGGTGGTCGCACCCGACCGCGATCGCTCCGGCGCCAGCAATTCGCTGACCCTGGATCTGCCGATCCGGCTCAAGCGCATCGACCACTACACCGTGTCGGTGGCCGGCACGCCTACCGACTGCGTGCACCTTGCGCTGACCGGCCTGCTGGAGTTCGAGCCTGACATTGTCGTGTCCGGTATCAACAATGCCGCCAATCTCGGCGATGACGTGATCTATTCCGGCACCGTCTCGGCGGCGATGGAAGGTCGTTTCCTCGGCCTGCCCGCAGTCGCGGTGTCCTTGGTGACCCGCAACCACGACCCGAAGCATTTCGAGACGGCGGCGCGTGCCGCAGTGGAGATCGTTGCCCGCCTCAAGGCCGATCCGCTGCCGGCCGACACCATCCTCAACGTCAATGTGCCGGACCTGCCGTGGAGCGAGGTCAAGGGCTTCGAAGTCACCCGCCTGGGCAACCGCCATCGCGCCGAAGGCTGCATCGCGCAGAAAGACCCGCGCGGCAACGAGGTGTACTGGATCGGTCCGGCCGGCCGCGAGCAGGACTCCGGCCCGGGCACCGATTTCCATGCGGTGCGCACCGGCCACATTTCGATCACCCCGATCCAGGTTGACCTGACCCGCTACCAGGCGCTGGAAAAGGTCGCCAGCTGGGTCGGCGGCCTTACCGCTGCGCTGGACCAGCCGGCATGAGCCCACGCCTGCGCCTGCAGCCGGAAGCGGTCGGCATCGGCATGACCTCGCAGCGCGTGCGTGACCGTCTGGTCGACCGCCTGCGCGAGGCCGGCATCGTCGACGAGTCGACGCTGAACGCGATCCGGGTGGTGCCACGTCATCTGTTCATCGACGAGGCCCTGGCCTCGCGCGCGTATGAAGACACCGCGCTGCCGATCGGCCACGGCCAGACCATTTCGCAGCCGTGGGTGGTCGCGCGGATGACCGAGGCCGTGCTGCAGGTGGCACCCAAGAAGGTGCTCGAAGTGGGCACCGGTTCTGGCTACCAGGCGGCGGTGCTTGGTGCGCTGGGGCTGGAGGTCTATACCGTCGAGCGCATCGGTGACCTGCTGCGGCAGGCGCGCAAGCGTTTCCGCGCGCTGGGCATGAACATCCGCACCAAGCACGACGACGGCCGCGTTGGCTGGGCCGAGCATGGCCCGTTCGACGCCATCGTGGTCACCGCCGCCGCACCGGCGCTGGTTGATGCCCTGGTCGAGCAGCTGGCCGAAGGGGGCCGCCTGGTCGCCCCGGTCGGTGGCGCGGGCGCACAGTCGCTGGTGCAGCTTGACCGCAAGGACGACGGCAGCATCGAACAACGCGTGCTGGCGCCGGTCACCTTCGTGCCGCTGCTGTCTGGCATGCTCGATTGAATCCACGGAGCAGGGTTGCATGAAGATTTTCGGACCGCTGTACGAGCGGGCGATGAAGTGGGCCGCGCACGAGCGCGCGCCGACCTATCTGATGGTGCTGAGCTTTTTCGAAGCCATCATCTTCCCGGTGATGCCGGAAGTGATGCTGGCGCCGATGTGCGTGGCCCAGCCCAAGCGCGGCTGGTGGTTCGCCACCCTCAGCCTGGCCGGCTCGATGGTTGGCGCGGTGGTCGGTTACGCGCTGGGCCACTACGCGTTCGAGGCGGTCAAGCCGCTGTTCGAGGCGCTGGGCATGCTGCCGGCGATCGAGCAGGGCATTGCTACCGTGCAGGCCAAGATGGTGGAGTCGCCGTGGGCGGTGTTCACCTTCCTAGTGCTGGGTGGCTTCATGCCGATTCCGATGAAGGTCTTCACGTGGGCATCGGGTATCGTCGGTGTGCCGATGCCGCAGTACCTGTTGAGCATGTTGATCGGTCGTGGCAAGCGCGTGTTCGTGCTGGCCGCGGTCATCCGTATCGGTGGTGCGCGCGCCGAAGCAGTGCTGCGCCGATGGATTGAACCGCTGGGCTGGATCGCCACCGCGTTGGTGGTGGTGCTGATCGCCTGGCTTGTATGGAGGTCGAAGTTCGCATGAGTGCAGATCGTCTGAGCAAGGGAGTGCGCATCGGCGCACTGGCGTTGCTGGTATCCACCCTGGCCGCCTGTGGCACCGCCACCGTGGTCCGGCCCAGTGGCAGTGGCGGCAGTGGCGTCAGCACGCCGAAGACGTCGGTGCCCAAGCCGGGGCAGAACGTGGTCGTGCGCAAGGGCGACACCATCTATGCGCTGGCACGCATCCACGACATCACCCCGGCCGACCTGATCGCCTGGAACAACCTGGACAATCCGTCGACCATTTACCCGGGGCAGGTGATCCGCCTGTATCCGGCTGGCTCCGGCGGCGGCCGTGCGCCGACCACCGTGGTCACCGCACCGCGTCCGGGTGGCAGCACGTCCGGCGGCAGTACCGCGCCGACGCCGGGTCCGGCCGGTCCGGTCAAGAGCAACATCGCCTGGCGCTGGCCGGCCGATGGCGCAGTCGTGGGCCGCTACGTGGCCGGCGACGCGACCAAGCAGGGTGTGGACATCGCCGGCACCAGCGGCGCACCGGTGAAAGCCACCGCTAATGGCGTTGTGGTGTATTCCGGCGCCGGTCTGGTCGGCTATGGCGAGCTGATCATCATCAAGCACAGCGACCAGTGGCTGTCGGCCTATGGCCACAACCGCAAGCGCCTGGTCAATGAAGGGCAGAGCGTGAAGGCCGGCGAGCAGATCGCCGAGATGGGCCGTACCGGTGCCAACCGGGACATGCTGCACTTCGAGATCCGCTACAACGGCAAGCCGGTCGACCCGCAGCAGTATCTGCCGGCGAAGTAATCGGACATTCGCCTTCCGGGCGGATCCCCGGCCCGGCGCAGCGCGCCGGGCCATGCCCGGCATGCTGATCTGTAGAGCCGAGCCAATGCTCGGCTGCCTTTCCGTCGCTGCACGGCGCCGCGCGAGCATCGGCTCGGGCGCTGCGAATGGGGCGTGATCGATGCGAGCGCCGGGCCATGCCCGGCGGCTTCAGACCTCAGCCTTCCAGAATGAAGGCGGCCGCTACCTTGCGGCCTTCGCCGGCAAGGATGTTGAAGGTGCGCGCGGCAGCCGGATTGTTCATTACTTCCAGGCCGATACCACGCGACAGGCAGGCGGCCATCACAACCGCCGGCGGGAACGCCTGGCGCTCGCCGGTGCCGAGCAGTATCAACGCCGGCTTCAGTGCCAGGATCGGCTCCAGGTCCGCAACCTGCAGCGTCGTGACGTCGGTCACCGGCCACAGCTCGACCAGCTGATCTGGCGTCAGGAAGAAGCTGCGGCCCAGAACGCGATCATTCACCCGTGCCGAGCGACCGTCAGCGGCGCGCAGGCTGTAGGCGTAGTCGGGCAGTTCGTGGTTCAGCTGCATGGCAGGGACCGATCAGCCGCGCGGCAGCACGATCTGGCGGTGTTCCTTGCTCGGGCGATACAGGACGGCCACATGGCCGATACGCTGCACCAGCGCACTGTCGGTGGCCTGCACGATCTCGCCGATCATCACGTCGCGGGCGTCACGGTCTTCGGCGGCAACCTTCACCTTGACCAGTTCGTGGCGCTCCAGCACTTCGTTCAGCTCGGTCAGGAAGGCCGGTGTGACGCCCTTGCCGCCGGTCTGCAGCAGGGCCTTCAGGTCGTGGGCTTGGCCGCGCAGGAAACGGGTCTGGGAAGGGGTCAAGGCAGTGGGCATGCAGAAAACACGGTTGAATGGGACGATCAGGGTATCATGGCGACCCCCTCAGCCCCTATTTACAATGGCTACCCGCAGCAAAAGCAGCCAGCGCTGGCTCAAGGAACACTTCTCCGACCCCTTCGTGAAGAAGGCGCAGGCCGAAGGCATGCGCTCCCGTGCGGCCTACAAGCTTGAAGAGCTGCTCGAACGTGACCGGCTGCTGAAGCCGCATATGGTGGTGGTTGACCTTGGCGCGGCACCGGGCGGCTGGTCTCAGCAGGTTCGGAGACAGATCGGCGATACCGGCCGCGTGCTTGCCCTGGACATCCTGGACATGCCGCCGCTGGCCGGTGTGGAGTTCCTTCATGGTGACTTCAGGGAAGAAACCGTCCTATCGGAGTTTGAAGCCATGCTCGGGGATCAGCCGGTAGACCTTGTGCTGTCGGACATGGCCCCCAATAAGAGTGGTGTGGGCGCGGTCGACCAGCCGCGGATGATGCACCTGGCGGAGCTGGCCATGGATTTTGCCGACAACCACCTCAAGACCGGTGGGGCATTCCTGATCAAGCTGTTCCAGGGCGAAGGCTTTGACGACTACGTGCGTGATATGCGCCGCCGGTACGACAAGGTCTCCATCCGCAAGCCGGAAGCCTCGCGCAAGCGCTCTCCCGAGGTGTATGCCTTGGGTCAGGGAAAACGCGCCCACATGAAGTAAGCTCGACCCCGTAAGTTCGACCCCAACGCAACGCCAGCACTAAGAGGAACACCGGAGCCAATGAGGATGAACGACTTGACCAAGAACCTCCTGCTATGGGTGGTCGTCGCCGTCGTGCTGATGGTGGTCTTCCAGAGCTTCTCGCCCAAGACCTCGGGGGCCGGGGCGCAGGGCGCTTCGTACTCGCAGTTCCTGGACCAGGTGGACACCGGCAACGTGCAGAAGGTCGCCTTCGGCGGCGATACGCGCGGCGGTACCAGCCAGATCACCTACACCACCCGGGGTGGGCAGTCGTCCACCATCACCGCGCCGTTCGATCGCGACCTGATCAACGTGCTGCGCACCAAGAATGTCGAGATCGTGCAGGAAGAGCCGTCCAGCGGCATCTCCCTCGGCGCGATCCTGATGAATTTCCTGCCGGTCATCCTGATCATCGGCTTCTGGTTGTTCATCATGCGGCAGATGCAGGGCGGTGGCGGCGGCGCCAAGGGCGCGATGTCCTTCGGCAAGTCGCGCGCCAAGCTGCAGGGCGAAGACCAGATCAAGGTCACCTTCGCCGACGTTGCCGGCTGCGACGAGGCCAAGGAAGAAGTCGGCGAACTGGTCGACTTCCTGCGTGACCCGTCCAAGTTCACCAAGCTCGGCGGCAAGATTCCGCGCGGCGTGCTGATGGTCGGCCCGCCGGGTACCGGCAAGACGCTGCTGGCCAAGGCCATCGCCGGCGAAGCCAAGGTGCCGTTCTTCTCCATCTCCGGTTCGGACTTCGTGGAAATGTTCGTCGGCGTCGGCGCCAGCCGTGTGCGCGACATGTTCGAGCAGGCCAAGAAGCACGCGCCGTGCATCATCTTCATCGATGAAATCGACGCCGTCGGCCGTCACCGTGGTGCCGGCCTGGGCGGCGGCCATGACGAGCGCGAGCAGACCCTGAACCAGCTGCTGGTCGAAATGGACGGTTTTGAAGGCGGCGAAGGCGTGATCGTGATCGCAGCCACCAACCGTCCGGACGTGCTGGACCCGGCGCTGCTGCGTCCGGGCCGCTTCGACCGCCAGGTGGTGGTCGGTCTGCCGGACGTGAAGGGCCGCGAGCACATCCTCAAGGTGCATATGCGCAAGCTGCCGCTGGCCGACGACGTCGTGCCGATGGTGATCGCGCGTGGTACTCCGGGCTTCTCCGGTGCCGACCTGGCCAACCTCTGCAACGAGGCCGCCCTGTTCGCCGCCCGTGGCAACGAGAAGGAGGTCCGCATGGACCACTTCGATCGTGCCCGCGACAAGATCCTGATGGGCGCCGAGCGCCGCTCGATGGCCATGAGCGAGGAGGAGAAGACCCTCACCGCCTACCACGAAGCCGGTCACGCCATCGTCGGCCGCTTGGTGCCCGAGCACGATCCGGTCTACAAGGTCACCATCATTCCGCGCGGCCGTGCGCTGGGTGTGACCATGTACCTGCCGGAAGGCGACAAGTACTCGATCAACCGCGTGGCGATCAACTCGCAGTTGTGCTCGCTGTATGGCGGTCGTGTCGCCGAAGAGCTGATCTTCGGGCCGGACAAGGTCACCACCGGTGCGTCCAACGACATTGAGCGCGCCACCAAGATGGCCCGCAACATGGTCACCAAGTGGGGCCTGTCGGAGACCCTTGGCCCGATCGCCTACGGTGAAGAGGACGATGAAGTGTTCCTCGGCCGTTCGGTCACCCAGCACAAGAGCGTGTCCAACGACACGGCGCGCCGCATCGATGAGGAAGTGCGCAGCATCCTGGACAAGGCCTATGCCCGGACCACCGAACTGCTGACCGCCAACGTCGACAAGCTGCATGCGATGACCCAGTTGCTGCTGCAGTACGAAACCATCGACGCGCCGCAGATCGACGCCATCATGGAAGGCCGCGATCCGCCGCCGCCGATGGGTTGGACCAAGTCGAGCAAGGACGATGGCGGCAATGACAAGGGTGGCGACGCCCGTCCGCTGCCGCCGATCGCCGGTCCGGCCGAATCGATCTGACGGCCTGCCGTGCGCAATGCAAGACGAGGCCGGGGCAACCCGGCCTTGTTGTTTCCGGGCCCTGGCCCATCCGATCCCGACAGTCCGCTGGAGTCCGCATGTCCGCCCCCAAGCCTGAACCGATTTCCCACACTGCCGAGATGGTGATCGCCACCGTGGTCGGCGTCGCTGTTGGCCTGACCGTGGACAATCTGCTGCTGGGCTGTGGCGTGGGTATCGCAGTGGGCATCCTGCTGAGCATCATCAAGACGCTGTACGTGGACCGGAAGCGCCGTCGCAGGTAGGGTTCTGCGGCAGGGCTGCGCCCTGCACCTGCAGAGGCGGTAGTGCCGGCCGCTGGCCGGCAACCTCAACAGCAACGGCAACAGCTGGGCTTCCTGGGGATGGCGGGGCGGTGTCGGATTGCGGGGACGCCGTAAACCCCCAGACCTGCCCAGCCGCTGGCGGCTGTGCGTTCGGGCGCTTGCGAAGCAGTGCTTCGCAAGCAAAGCGCCCTCACCCATGGAGGCTTGGCAGCCGCATCCATGCGGCTGACACCCCGCAATCCGACACCGCCCCGCCTTCGACAATTTCCCGCTGCTGTTGGGCTGCTTTTGGTAGGTGTCGACCTTGGTCGACACGTAGATCCACGCCATGCGTGGATGCTCTTCGTTCAATTGTCGAGATGTTCGATTCCGCTGGAGATTCATCCACGCATGGCGTGGATCTACTGGCCGCCGGAAAACGGTCGAAGGCGGGGTGGGTCCGGTTGCGGGGGTGTCCGCGGCATGGATGCCGCGGCCAAGCCTCCATGGGTGAGGGCGCTTTGCTTGCGAAGCACTGCTTCGCAAGCGCCCGAACGCACAGCCGCCAGCGGCTGGGCAGGTCTGGGGGTTCACGGCGTCCCCCACAACCGGACCCACCCCGCCATCCCACGAAAACCCGCTGTTGCTGTTGCTCCAGACCTGGCCTCTGCGGGTGCAGGGCGCAGCCCTGCCGCCGTAAACTACCCTTCGTTGCCCGCAGGATCTGCCATGTTCGATATCTCTCCCCAGCTCGATTGCGCCGGCCGCATCCTGCGCCTGGACCGTGCTCGGGTCATGGGGATCGTCAACGTCACCCCGGATTCGTTCTCCGACGGCGGTGCCCATGACACCACCGAAGCGGCGGTCGCGCACGGCCTGAAGCTGGTGGAGGAGGGCGCCGACCTGCTCGATATCGGCGGCGAATCCACCCGCCCGGGCGCGGCGCCGGTGTCGATCGACGAAGAGCTGCGTCGTGTCGTTCCGGTCATCGAGCAGCTGGCTGCGCGCACGCCGGTGCCGATCAGCATCGACACCTTCAAGCCGGAGGTGATGCGTGCCGCAGTGGCTGCAGGGGCCGGGATGATCAACGACATCTTCGGCCTGCGCCAGGATGGCGCGTTGGAGGCCGCGGCAGACACTGGCGTGCCAGTGGTGCTGATGCACATGCAGGGCGAGCCGGGCCACATGCAGGCCGACCCGCAGTACGACGATGTCGTCACCGAGGTGCATGGCTTCCTGGTGCAGCGCTTGTTCGCCGCCGAGATGGCCGGCATCGCCAAGAAGAATCTGCTGATCGATCTTGGCTTCGGCTTCGGCAAGAGCACCGCGCACAACATCACCCTGCTGGCCCGCTCCGAGCGCTTTCTCGAGCTGGGCGTGCCGATGCTGGCCGGGCTGTCGCGCAAGCGCAGCCTGGGCGAGCTGACCGGTCGCGAGTCACCGGCCGAGCGCGTCGCTGCGTCCGTGGCCGCACACCTCATCGCCGTGCAGCGCGGTGCCCGTATCGTGCGAGTGCACGACGTTGCAGCTACGGTCGATGCCTTGAAGGTCTGGCAGGCGGTCGACGCGGTGCCTGCTGTTCGGGTAGATGCCAAACCGACCCTCCGCTGGCCGGACGAAGACTGATGGCAGTGGATCAGCGGCCGCTGGCGATCGCCGTGATGGGCCCGACCGCCAGCGGCAAGACCGCGACCGCGATCGCGCTGGCGCAGCAGCTGGATGGTGAAATCGTCAGCGTCGATTCGGCGCTGGTCTATCGCGGGCTGGATATCGGTTCAGCCAAGCCTGATGCCGGCGAACGCGCGCAGGCAGCGCACCACCTGCTGGACCTGCGCGATCCCTGGCAGACCTATTCGGCCGCCGAGTTCGCCGCCGATGCCGGCCGCGTGGTGGCCGACATCGTCGCCCGGGGCAAGACGCCGATCCTGGCCGGCGGCACGGGCCTGTACTTCCGTGCGCTGCTGCAGGGGCTGTCGCCGATGCCGGAAGCAGACCCGGCGATGCGCGACGTGCTGAGCGCCGAGGCTGCCGAGCGTGGCTGGGCCGCCCTGCATGCCGAACTTGCCACCGTCGATCCCGCCGCCGCTGCACGCATCCATGCCACCGATCCGCAACGCATCCAGCGGGCGCTGGAGGTCTACCGCCTGACCGGCACGCCGATCAGTGAATGGCAGCGTCGCCCCGGCGTCGCCCCGTTGCCGGTGCGTACATTGAAGCTGATTCTGGCGCCGCGCGACCGCGCCGTGCTGCACAACCGCATCGAGGCGCGTTTCGACGCCATGCTCGCCCAGGGCTTTCTCGATGAAGTGCGCGCGCTGCGTGCGTTGCCGGACATGCAGGCGGTCGCCACGCCGCTGGACCTGCCAGCCGTCCGCGCGGTTGGGTATCGCCAGGCCTGGGAATACCTGGACGGCGAGGGGGACGAGGCCCGCTTCCGTGACAAGTCCATTTTCGCCACCCGGCAACTGGCCAAGCGCCAGCTGACCTGGCTGCGCGGCGAGCTTGATGCGCGCTGGTTCGACCCCCATATGGATAGGGAGCGCCTGGCAGGCGCGGTGTCGACCTTCGTTGCACGCTGAACCGACGCTGGCCGTGTACCATCATGGGCCGGCAAGCGGCTCGGGGGCCGCGGCAACCGCCGGCTACCAATAAGAACAATAATCAGGAGTGTGCAATGTCCAAGGGGCAATCGCTGCAGGATCCTTTCTTGAATGCACTGCGGCGCGAACGCGTGCCGGTTTCGGTGTACCTGGTCAACGGCATCAAGCTGCAGGGCACGATCGAATCGTTCGATCAGTTCGTGGTCCTGCTGCGCAACACCGTCAGCCAGATGGTCTACAAGCACGCCATTTCCACCGTGGTGCCGGCGCGCAACGTCAAGGTCGGCCCGGGTGGTGGGTACGTGCAATCAGGTGAGGATGGTCAGGCGGGTGATGAAGCAGACGAATGATGTTGGAGCGGTGAATGTTTGACCGCTCGAAAAAGGGCGAACACGCCCTGTTGATCCAGCCGCATTTCGGCAAGCTGGAAGACGATGTGCTGGAAGAATTCGGTGATCTGGCCCGCTCGGCTGGGGCCAGCATCGCGGTGACCATCACCGCGCGCCTGGATCGTCCCAATCCATCGACCCTGCTCGGCAGCGGCAAGCTGGATGAGATCAAGGCCGCCGCCGAAGCAACCGGCGCAGACCTGATCCTGGTCAACCACGCGTTGAGCCCGGGCCAGGAACGCAATCTGGAACGTTTCCTGGAGCGTCGGGTGATCGACCGTACCGGTCTGATCCTGGACATCTTTGCCCAGCGTGCGCGCAGCCATGAAGGCAAACTGCAGGTCGAGCTGGCCCAGCTGCGCCATATGGCGACGCGCCTGGTGCGTGGCTGGACCCATCTGGAGCGCCAGCGTGGTGGTTCGATCGGTCTGCGCGGCCCGGGTGAAACCCAGCTGGAAACCGATCGTCGCCTGCTGCAGAAGCGGGTTGAACAACTGCAGAAGCGGCTGGAAAAAGTCGAAGTACAGCGCACCCAGATGCGCCGTGCGCGTGTGCGCAGCGAATTGCCGCGGGTGGCCCTGGTGGGCTACACCAATGCCGGCAAATCGACCTTGTTCAATGCGATGACCGGCGCCGAGGCCTATGCGGCTGACCAGTTGTTCGCGACCCTGGATCCGACCGTGCGCCGGATCGCCGTGCCCGGTGGCAACGTCGTGCTGGCCGATACGGTTGGTTTCGTGCGCGACCTGCCGCATGACCTGGTGGCGGCCTTCCGCTCGACCCTGTCTGAAGCGCGGGAAGCGGATTTCCTGCTGCACCTTGTCGATGCCGCCGATCCGCACCGCGAGGAGCGCATCGCCCAGGTCGACGAAGTGCTGACCGCCGTCGGTGCTGGCGACCTGCCGCAGTTGCTGGTGTTCAACAAGATCGACCGCATCGAGGGTGCCGACGTGCGTCACGATGGCCAGGACGGTGTGCCGGATGAATCGCGGCGTGAGCGGGTGTGGATTTCCGCACGCGACGGGCAGGGCATCGAGCTGTTGCAGGCCGTGCTCGGCAAGCGGTTGGGTCTGCAGCACGTCACCGGCGAGCTGCGCCTGCCGCCCAGTGCCGGCCGCCTGCGCGCGCGCCTGCACCAGCTGGAAGTGGTCCGCAGTGAACAGGCCGATGAAGAAGGCTGGCTGTTGCAGGTCGATCTTCCCATCGCCGAGGCCGAGAAGCTGGCGGCCAGCGCCGATGGCGAGCCGATCCGGGCCCTGCTGCCGGAAAAGCTGCCCGAATGGTGAGGTAGTGCCGGCCGCTGGCCGGCAGTTCCTGCGGCCCCGTGCCGCGACACCACCTTGCGATCTGCGGTACAACGTGCAGGTTCTTCACCTTTCAGCTACCCCGATGTCCTTCCCGACCGACGCCGAACTCAACGCCCAGGCCGCTGCGCTGGGCCAGCGCCTGCAGCAGGCTTCGCTGCAGCTGGTGACTGCTGAAAGCTGCAGCGGTGGCTGGATCGCCAAGTGCATGACCGACATCGCCGGTTCCTCGGCGTTCTTCGACTGCGGCATGGTGGTTTACAGCTACGAAGCGAAACAGCGCCTGCTCGGCGTGCGCGCGCAGACGCTGGAACAGTTCGGTGCGGTCAGCCGCGAAGCCGTGCTGGAGATGGTGTCCGGGGCGCTGGTCAATTCCGGCGCCGGCATCGCGGTGGCAGTGACCGGTATCGCAGGGCCGGGCGGTGGCAGCCCGGACAAGCCGGTCGGCAGTGTCTGGATCGGCTGGAAGCGACGCGGCGGCTATGCCCGTGCCGAGCTGTTCCAGTTCGACGGTGACCGTGAAGCCATCCGCCGGCAAACCGTAGCGGCGGCATTGCACGGTATCGACGCCCAGCTGTGACATGCTGCTCCGGCAATCAACCGGAGTAGGCAACGATGTGGGAGACGCTGGGCACTGTCCGTGACCTTGGTCGGCTGCAGGAAATCGCCGCCGTCCTGATCCGCTACGGCTTCGGCGATGTCGTGCGGCGCATCGGCCTGGCCACGGTACTGGAGCGTACCGGCCGCCTGCTGCACTGGAACGAGGAACGGCAGGAAATGCTGCGGATGACTGCGCCGGTACGCGTGCGCAGCGCCCTGCAGGATCTCGGGCCGACCTTCATGAAGCTGGGCCAGGTGCTCGCCACCCGCGTCGACCTGCTGCCGCCGGACTGGATCGCCGAACTCTCCGAGCTGCAGAACGCGGTCCCTGCATTGCCCTACGAGAAGATCCGCGACCAGTTGGAGGCCGACCTCGGTGCACCGCCGTCGCAGGTGTTCGCCTTCCTTGATGAAACCCCGATGGCCGCTGCTTCATTGGCCCAGGCCCATCGTGCGCGGCTGCGCGATGGCCGCGAAGTGGTGTTGAAGGTGCGTCGTCCCGGTATCCGTGACGTGGTTGAAGCCGATCTGCGATTGCTGGCACGGCTGGCCGAGATCGTCGAAGCCCGCCTGCCGGATCTGCGCCGCTACCGGCCCGCCGAGGTGGTGCAGCAGTTCACCGTGTCGCTGCGGCGCGAGCTGGATTTCGCCGCGGAGTGCCGCAATGCCGAGCGCATCGCACGCAACTTCGAAGGGCGGGACGATATCCTGATTCCGGCGGTGCACTGGCAATGGACCTGCGAAAGCCTGAACGTGCAGGACTTCGTCGACGGCATTGCGGGACGTGATCTGGCCGGTGTCGATGCGGCCGGACTCGACCGCCGTGAACTGGCCCGGCGTGGTGCCGACATCGTATTGAAGATGGTGCTGGAGGACGGCAGTTTCCACGCCGATCCGCACCCGGGCAACATCATCTACCTGCGTGACGGCCGCATCGGTGTGATCGATTTCGGCATGGTCGGCGCCTTGTCGGAGGTGCGCCGCTTCCAGGTCGCGCAGCTGCTGCATGGTCTGGTGGAACAGGACCCGCAGGGCGTGGCCGATGTGCTGCTGGACTGGGCGGGTGGCGTGGAAGTGGACGAGAACCGGTTGCAGCACGACATCAGCCTGTTCGTCGACCAGTACCGTGGCGTGCCGCTGAAGGACCTGCGGATCGGCCTGATGCTGGGCGACATCACCCAGCTGCTGCGCAGCTACAACCTGACCCTGCCGGCGGATCTGGCATTGATGATCAAGGCCTTCCTGACCCTGGAGGGCATGGGCCGCCAGCTCGACCCGGACTTCGACATGGCCAGCTCAGCACGCCCGTTCCTGGAGCGGGTGGTACTGCAGCGCTATGCGCCGCGGGCGCTGTTCAAGCGTGGCCGGCGCAGTCTGCTGGGCATGATCGACTTTGCCGGTGAACTGCCGCGGGATCTGCGCAAGCTGGTGCAGGCTGCGCGCCGGGGCCGCCTGCAGCTGAAGGTCGAGACCAGCGCGCTGCAGGGCTTCGGCGACCAGGTCAATCGCGCCGCGAACCGGATGGTGATGGGCATCGTCACTGCGGCCCTGATCATCGGTTCTTCGATCGTGATGCACAGCGTAGGCGGCGTCTCCAGCCGTTGGCTGCTGGCGCTGGGCGTGTGCGGTTTCATCGGCGCAGGGTTCTGCGGGGTGTGGATCCTGTTCTCGATCTGGAGAAGCGGCAAGCACACGTAGTGCGCTTGCCGCGGTGATTCCCGCCGGGAACCGCGGAGTCGCGCAGCGATTCCTGTAGAGCCGACCGCTGGTCGGCTGCTTTCGCTTCTGCCACCCCCGACCCGTCACGCCGCATTCCCGGTAGCGCCGGGCCATGCCCGGCGGTATTCGCGCTTCCCGCAATCGCCCCCGGCACTTGCAGTCCCGGATGTTAGTAGTAATACTACTAACCATGGACCTGACCGACACCCAGCAGGCGATCCTGCAGTTGATCGCCGAGCGTATCGAGAGCGAAGGGGCGCCCCCTTCGCAGACTGAAATCGCACGTGCCTTCGGCTTCAAGGGGGTGCGAGCAGCGCAGTACCACCTGGAGGCGCTGGAGCAGGCCGGGGCGATCCGCCGCGTACCGGGCCAGGCACGCGGCATCCGCTTGGTGCAGGCACCACCGGTGGAGAAGGTTGCCGAGCCGGGCCTGCCCGACAGCGTCCTGCGCCTGCCGATCCTGGGACGGGTCGCGGCGGGTCTGCCGATCGGCGCCGACATCGGCTCGGATGATTTCGTGGTGCTGGACCGGGTGTTCTTCTCGCCGGCGCCGGACTACCTGCTGAAGGTGCAGGGCGACTCGATGATCGACGAAGGCATCTTCGATGGCGACCTGATCGGTGTGCACCGCACCCGTGACGCCCATTCGGGGCAGATCGTGGTGGCCCGCATCGATGACGAGATCACCGTCAAGCTGTTGAAGATCGCCAAGGACCGGATCCGGTTGCTGCCGCGCAATCCCGATTACAAACCGATCGACGTGCTTCCTGACCAGGATTTCTCGATCGAGGGCCTGTACTGCGGGCTGCTGCGACCGAACCGTTGACGATTCACCCTGCAATTCCCGCGGTCTTTTGTGGCGATTCTCTGGTTCTGCTGAGGTTGGTACGGATGTCCGATAATTTTTTTCCGAACGCCGGGCAGAATCTCAGCCTGTGCGATACGCCAGCCTTAAAGTGAACCCATGGCCAAGAAGACTTCCAAAGACAGCACCTCCAACGACGTGACCTCTGCAAGGACCAATCCGATGGACGAGAACAAGAAGCGCGCCCTCGCTGCAGCTCTGGGCCAGATCGAAAAGCAGTTCGGCAAGGGCTCGGTGATGCGCATGGGCGACCGTGTGGTCGAGCCCGTCGAGGCGATTCCGACCGGTTCTCTGATGCTGGATATCGCACTGGGCATTGGTGGCCTGCCCAAGGGCCGCGTGGTTGAAATCTACGGACCGGAATCCTCCGGCAAGACCACGTTGACCCTGCAGGCCATTGCCGAGTGCCAGAAGCTGGGCGGTACGGCCGCCTTCATCGATGCCGAGCACGCGCTGGACCCGATCTACGCAGGCAAACTGGGCGTCAACGTTGACGATCTGCTGCTGTCGCAGCCGGATACCGGTGAGCAGGCGCTTGAAATCGCCGACATGCTGGTCCGCTCCGGCTCGGTCGACATCCTGGTGGTCGACTCGGTGGCCGCATTGACCCCGAAGGCTGAAATCGAAGGCGAGATGGGCGACCAGCTGCCAGGTCTGCAGGCCCGTCTGATGAGCCAGGCACTGCGCAAGCTGACCGGCAACATCAAGCGTTCCAATACGCTGGTGGTATTCATCAACCAGCTGCGTCACAAGATCGGCGTGATGATGCCGGGCCAGAGCCCGGAAGTGACCACCGGCGGCAACGCGCTGAAGTTCTACGCTTCGGTGCGCCTGGACATTCGTCGTATCGGTGCGATCAAGAAGGGCGACGAGATCATCGGCAACCAGACCAAGATCAAGGTCGTCAAGAACAAGCTGGCTCCGCCGTTCAAGCAGGTCATCACCGAGATCCTGTACGGCGAGGGCATCAGCCGTGAAGGCGAACTGATCGATATGGGCGTGGAGGCCAAGCTGGTCGAGAAGGCCGGTGCCTGGTACAGCTACGGTGAAGAGCGCATCGGCCAGGGCAAGGACAACGCCCGTGGCTATCTGCGCGACAACCCGCAGGTTGCGGCCAAGCTCGAGGCCGAGCTGCGCGAAAAGTTCCAGCCGACCGAAGCCGTCCGTGAGGAAGGCGAAGACGAAGGCGACGACGAGTAAGGCTTGCTGTGGGGCAGGGCGGCGCCGTCAGTGACGTCGCCCTGTCCTGCAGATTCGGTTTCCCCGACGGGGGACGCGCCAGGGACGGCGCATTTGATTGAAGGCGAGCATGAACGATTCCGACGCCCCGGCACCCGGCCGCAAGCGCCGCGTGCGCGAACAGACGCCTGTCCAGCGCGCCCTGGGGTTGCTGGTGCGGCGTGAGCATTCGCGCAAGGAGTTGACCCGCAAGCTGACCTCCCGGGGTATCGAGGGCGAGGCGGCGCAGGCCGCGGTCGACAAGCTGACCGAGGCTGGCTGGCAGGACGACACCCGGTTTGCCGAGAATCTGGTGCGCATGCGCGCCAATACCGGCTACGGCCCCATCCATGTGCGTGCCGAACTGGGCACCCATGGACTGGACAGCGAGCAGATCGCTGCCGCCATGGAGACCTTTGAAGGCGACTGGACGGAGAACGCCCGGGATCTGGTCCGTCGCCGCTTCGGTGAGGCTGGCCCGCAGGACCTGGCGCAGCGTCGCAAGGCCGCCGATCTGCTGGCTCGCCGGGGCTTTGATGGCGACAGCATCCGCCGTGCGACCCGTTACGATCCGGACGACTGAGACTGATGGCGCCGGGCCTGATACCCTTTGGGGTTTCGGCGGTCCGTTCGACCCTGGCCACTGCGGCCGGCGGCACGGGCCCCGGCCCGCAGACTGCCAGCCCCCATGAACGCATCCGCCAAATTCACGACATCCCAGATCCGCAGCGACTTCCTTGAGTTCTTCAAGGGCAAAGGCCACACCATCGTGCCGTCGGCGCCGCTGGTGCCGGGCAACGATCCGACCCTGCTGTTCACCAACTCCGGCATGGTGCAGTTCAAGGACGTGTTCCTGGGCGCGGAAAAGCGCAGCTACGTGCGCGCGGCCGACGTCCAGCGCTGCCTGCGTGCCGGTGGCAAGCACAACGATCTCGACCAGGTGGGCTACACCGCCCGCCATCACACCTTCTTCGAAATGCTGGGCAACTGGTCCTTCGGCGATTACTTCAAGAAGGATGCGATCGCCTGGGCCTGGGAGCTGCTGACCCAGGTCTGGAAGCTGCCGGCCGAGCGCCTGCTGGTCACGGTCTACCAGACCGACGACGAGGCCTACGCGCTGTGGCGCGACATGATCGGCATTCCGGAAGAACGTATCGTTCGCATCGGCGACAACAAGGGTGCGCCGTTCGCCTCGGACAACTTCTGGCAGATGGCCGATACCGGTCCGTGCGGTCCGTGTACCGAGATTTTCTACGACCACGGTGACCATATCGCCGGTGGCCCCCCGGGCTCGCCGGATGAAGATGGCGACCGCTTCATCGAAATCTGGAACCTGGTGTTCATGCAGTTCGATCGTCAGCAGGACGGCACGCTGATGCCGCTGCCGGCGCCGTGCGTGGACACCGGCATGGGCCTGGAACGCCTGGCCGCGATCCTGCAGCACGTGCATACCAACTACGAGATCGACCTGTTCCAGGCGCTGATCCGCAAGGCGTCGGAACTGACCGGCACCGCCGATCTGGAAAACAAGTCGCTGCGGGTGATCGCCGACCATATCCGCGCCTGTTCGTTCCTGATCGTCGATGGCGTGCTGCCGTCCAACGAAGGCCGCGGCTATGTGCTGCGCCGTATCATCCGCCGCGCGCTGCGACACGGCTGGATGCTGGGCGTGCGCCAGCCGTTCTTCAGCAAGCTGGTGCCGACCCTGGTCGAGCAGATGGGCGAGGCCTATCCGGAACTGCCGGCGCAGGTCGATACCGTCGTGCGTGCACTGCAGGCCGAAGAAGAGCGTTTCGCTGAAACACTCGACTCGGGCATGAAGATCTTCGACGACGTCGCCGCCAAGGTCAGCAATGGCGTGATTCCGGGCGTGGACGCCTTCCGCCTGTACGACACCTACGGCTTCCCGCTCGACCTCACCCAGGACATCGCCCGCGAGCGTGACCTGACCGTGGACATCGAGGGCTTCAACGCCGCGATGGAAACGCAGCGCGAGACCGCGCGTGCCGCCGGCAAGTTCGGTGGCGGCGTGACCCTGTCGGCCGATCTGGTCGCCACGCTCAAGCCGACCGTCTTCCTCGGCTACGACCGCCTGCAGGCCGATGGCCTCAACGTGGTCGCGATCCTCAAGGATGGCCGCCCGGTGGACGCTGCCCAGGCCGGTGACGAGGTCATCGTGCTGACCAGCCAGACCCCGTTCTACGCCGAATCCGGCGGCCAGGTCGGCGACACCGGCATCTTGTCCGCTGCCGGCGTGCAGATGCAGGTGAGCGACACCCAGAAGTTCGCGGGCCAGTTCCATGGCCACGTCGGCAAGCTCACCCAGGGCAACCTGAAGATCGGTGATGTACTGTCCGGCCAGGTTGATGGCGAGCGCCGGGGCGCCACCATCCTCAACCACTCGGCCACCCACCTGCTGCATGCTGCCCTGCGCGAAGTGCTGGGCACCCACGTGCAGCAGAAGGGCTCGCTGGTGGCGCCGGACCGCCTGCGCTTCGACTTCTCGCATTTCCAGCCGATCAGCGCCGAGGAACTGGCGATCATCGAGCGCAAGGTCAACCAGCAGGTGCGCGTCAACAACGCTGTGGAAGTGCACAACATGGGCATGCAGGAGGCGCTGGACTTCGGCGCGATGGCCCTGTTCGGCGAGAAGTACGGCGAGAACGTGCGCGTGCTGAAGATGGGTGATTACTCCACTGAGCTGTGTGGTGGTACCCACGTCAACCGGACCGGTGACATCGGTCTGTTCAAGATCACCTCCGAGGGCGGCGTATCGGCCGGTGTGCGTCGTATCGAGGCCGTCACCGGCCAGGGCGCGCTGGACTACGTGGACGCCGAGGAGGCGCGCCTGGCCGAGGCCGCGGAACTGCTGGGTGGCAGCGCTGCCGACGTGGTCGAAAAGATCCGTGCGCTGGGCCTGCGCCAGAAGCAGCTGGAGCGCGAACTGGAGGCCGTGAAGGCCAAGGTCGCTGCCGGCGCCACGGCTGATCTGTCCGGGCAGGCCGTCGAGGTCGCCGGTGTGAAGGTGCTGGCCGTCCGTCTGGAAGGCTTCGATGCCAAGGCCCTGCGCGATGCCATGGACCGCCTGAAGCAGCAGCTGGGCAACGCGGTGATCGTGCTGGCCGGTGCCCAGGACGGCAAGGCAGCCCTGGTCGCGGGCGTGAACGGCAGTGCAATGGGCAAGGTCAAGGCCGGGGAACTGTTGTCCCATATCGCCGGTCAGATCGGGGGCAAGGGCGGCGGACGCCCGGACCTCGCCCAGGGTGGTGGCGAGGACGGGCCCGCCCTTGCCACCGCGCTGGCTGCGGTCGTCGAATGGGTCAGCCCCCGCCTGTGATGAACCCCTGCCGTCCCCCTCCTTGTAGGAGCGGGACGGCTGACGGTACCATTGCGAATCTTTTCCCTTTGTCGTGGGCGCGCTTCTTGACGGAGCGTCAAGCCGGTGGGGGATACCCTTCCACACGGTTCCATGGAGACTTAAAAAAATGTTGATCCTGACTCGCCGCGTCGGCGAAACCCTGATGATCGGTGACTCGGTGAGCGTCACCGTGCTTGGCGTCAAGGGTAACCAGGTGCGTATCGGCATCACTGCGCCGAAGGACGTCGCTGTGCATCGCGAAGAGATCTACCAGCGCATCCAGCGTGGTGACGAAGCCGGCAGCACCGGTGGTGAAAATTCTGCGGAATAAGGCTTTACCTTCGCGCGTGATTAACGTTATGATTCACGCCCCGCTGAGGTGCAACGCACCAGACGCGGAGAAAACCCCGGAGCGATGCCCGAGCGGCTGAAGGGGCTCCCCTGCTAAGGGAGTATAGGGTCAAAAGCTCTATCGAGGGTTCGAATCCCTCTCGCTCCGCCAGATACAAAGAAGCGCCTGCAGATCCTCGATCTGCAGGCGTTTTTCTTTTCAGCTCGCTTAAAGCCTTACGGTCACGCCGACCTGGAACCCGCGACCGGGCAGCGGTGCGATGTACTTCAACGGCGAGTTGTGTGGGCGGGCGTCGTCGTCCAGAAGGTTGCTGCCGTTGACGAACACTTCCATCCCAGCGATGTACGCATTGCGTACTGGCAGCTCGCGGCTGACCTGCAGATCGACCAGGTTGAATGCATCCAGCGGAATCTCTTCGCTGACGTTGCGGCCCAGGTACTTCTGCTTGTCGTAGTAGGTGCTGGAGAGTTGTACCTTCCAGCTGTCGCGCTGCCATTGCAGGGTGGCGCCATAGCGGTTGGTCGGCATGTTCGGCAGGTACTCGCCGTCGTTGTGCGCGCGCAGCGTGTCCGGACGATCGGCCTGGTTCCTGACCAGATCGGCGAAGGCGGACAGATTCAATTTCCCGTAGCCGCCAAGGTCGAGCGCCTGCGAGGCATCGATCTCGAACCCCTTCACCGTGGTGTCGGTCTGCTTCCAGTACTTCAGCGGCAGGCGGTTGGCCATCTGCATGCCGGAGTGGCCCTGGTAGAGGTAGTTTTCGTACTTCATCCGGTAGGCGGTGGCCGACAGCGCGAAGCCACCGAGGTGGAACAGTCCGGTCAACTCCAAGTTCTTCGCGCGTTCCGGCTGCAGGTTCTGGTTGCCTTCTTCCTGGGTCATTACCGAGTAATGCGCGTTGCTGGCATACAGCTCGTTGATCTCCGGTGCGCGCTGCGAGGACGAATAGCGCACCTTGGCGGCGAACAGCGGGCCGAGTTCGATATACGAACCCAGGGTGTAACTGTTGAGACGATAGGAGCGGTCCTGCAGCGTGGTGTTGGCAGCATTGCGCGAGGTCTTGAAGCGGCTGGGCTGCAGGTCATGGTCCACGCGTTCATGGCGGACGCCGGCATCGAAGGACGCCCAGCCGACGTCGAGGGTTTCCTTCAGGAACACCGCGTTGCTGCGCGTTTCCACATCAGGCAGGTAGCGCAGCGCGCCGCTGCCGGTGACGTCGCGCGCCTGATGGCTCAGGCCCAGCACGCCGCTGAGCGGCCCGACGGGTTGATGTGCCAGCAGCAGTTCGGCCTGGGTGCTCTGGAAGTCGTAGTCGTTGGCCCTGGTCGAGCCCAGGCGCTCGCCCGAGGTGTTGTCCAGTTTTGAAACCCGCAGTTCGGCACGTTCGACGTGCGGCAGCGGGTCCCGCAGCAATGCTTCCAGGGCGTAGCGCTGCTGTTTGATCACCACGCCCACCGGCAGGCCGTCGGCAGGGTTCGCGCCGAAGGACAGGTTCTGCATCGAGAAGCCCGGCACACCGTATTCGCTGTCCTTGGCATCGATGCTGACGCCGACGTAACCGCGATCGAAGAACCAGGTCGAGCCGAGTGCCACCTGCGAACTGCGTGAGTAGCTGTTACCCAGCCGATGGTGGTAATCGGGGGTCACATCGTTGTTGATCTGTTTCTGTACGTACGAAGGCGTGCCGGCGACATAGGCCGGGTTGACTGGATTGATGTAGGTGCGGCGCTGCCAGACCGAGGTCGGACTGTTGGTGTAGAAGGAAAAATCGCCATCGGCCCAATCGGGGTTCTCGGTCATGAACTGGTCGATGTAGGGTTGCGAGGCCTTGTTGTAGAGCTGCTGGACGCGCGCTTCCTTCTGGCAGCTGTCGGCCAGCGCCGAATTGACACCGCCGGTGGCCGGGAACAGGCGGGTGTTGCAGACGCCGGCCTTGCTGTTGCCGGGAATGTCGTAGTACGAGATGCGTTGCCGAGAGACCTGCAGGTTCGTCGAGACATTCCGCTGGTTGTTGAAGTTCATGCGGAAACCCTGCGCATCGGCCGCGTTGAAACCTTTGCGCAGGACCAGTTCCATCGACTGGTCCTTGCCCTCCATCGTGCGCGAGATCAGGCCGGAGTCGATGTCGACGCTGCCGCCGATGGCGTTGCCGCCGTAGCGGACGGTATCGGAGGATTTGTTGACGGTGACGCTGCGCACGAACAGCGGGTCAAAGGGAATGTTGATGTCGCCGCTGAAGGCGTTCATGCCGAGGATGGACTGGCCGTCCTCCAGGATCTGCACGCGGTTGCCGCTGAGGCTGCGGATGACCGGTGCGCCGGCGTTGGGCCCGAAGGCGCTGTTCTGCACGCCGGAGACATGTTCAAGCATGCCGCCGAGGGTGCGGTTCTGGGCCTGCGAGGCCTCGACCGTGACGATGCTGTCGATCCGGGAGGGCTTGCTTGCCTCGACTTGGACGGCGGGCAGGGTGGGGTCGTCGCTGGCATGGGCGTTGTGGACGACGAACAGGATGGCTGCAGCAAGCAGGTGACGACGCATGACGCACTCCGTGAAAATAATGTGAAATGTTATAACGTAACTATTTAGGTTCACAAGCCGGAGGGGGACGGCGCAGGGGGAGATTGGGCCTGGCCATCGCCGGCAGCGTGGTCGCTTGCACGACCGGACTTTGGCGCGCAGCATCGGCCATTGCCGGTACCCCAGACCGCACCCTGCAGCACTTTCTCCACTCGAAAGGAGCCTCGCATGAAGCTGTTGTCCGCCGCGTTGCTGTCCGTGGCCCTGCTGCAGGCGATGCCTGCCCTGGCCGAGAGCCCGAAGTCCTCGCCGCTGCTCGGCCGCTGGTCGCTGGATATCGCCACGTCCGCGCTGCCTGAAGCACAGCGTCCGCAACAGGTCGTGCTGGAATTCAAGGATGCCGGCGCGGGCAGGTGGAGCTCGCACGTGGATATCGTCCTGCATGACGGCAAGACGATGAAATCCGACGGTACGCTGGCGTTGGATGGCACGCCCGCATCGCTGATAGGCAGCTACGGCGCCAACCAGGCGACGCTGAAACTGCCGGCGCCGAATACGCTGGTGATGCAACTGGTCGATCACGGTGCGCCGGCGTCCACCCGTGTGTATACGGTGGCCGCCGATCGCTCAACGATGACCGAAACCAAGGCGTTCTTCGGTCATGACGGCACGCCGATCCTGCAGACCAACCTGTTCAAGCGCTTGCCGTAGCCGTGTGATGCAGCGACACCCGCAGAGGCGGGCTCTGCGGATACCGTTGCTGCGGGCTCATGCGGCGGCGGGGTCGCGCTTGCCGGTATCGATCCCGTACCGGTCGATCGCCTGCTGCAGCAGGCTCCGTTCGACATGTCCGTCATCGGCCAAGGCCTTCAGTGCGGCCAGCACGATGAAGTGGCGATCGACCTCGAAGAACGTCCGCAGCGATTCGCGTGTATCCGAGCGGCCGAAACCATCGGTGCCGAGTGCGATGAAGCGACGATCGCTGATGAAGGGGCGGATCTGGTCGCCGACGATCTTCATGTAATCGGTCGCCACCACCACTGGGCCAGCGTGGTCCTGCAGGCACTGCTGCACGTAGGGAACGCGCGGCTCGTCGGCCGGATGCAGCAGATTCCAGCGCTCGACAGCCAGGCCGTCGCGGCGCAGTTCGGTCAGGCTGGTAGCACTCCAGACGTCGCTGGCGATACCGAAATCCTGCTGCAGAAGATCGGCGGCGGCCAGCACTTCGCGCAGGATCGAGCCACTGCCCATCAACTGCACGCGAGGCCGTGCAATGGTGTCGGCAGCGGCGGGGCGCAGCAGATAGAGGCCCTTCAGGACGCCGGCTTCGGCGCCGTCGGGCAGGGCCGGGTGCGGGTAGTTCTCGTTGAGCAGGGTGATGTAGTAGTAGATGTCTTCCTGGTCCACGTACATGCGGCGCAGGCCATCGTGGATGATCACCGCCAGCTCGAAATTGTAGGTCGGGTCATAGGACACGCAGCTGGGAATCACCGAGGACAGCACGTGGCTGTGGCCATCGTCGTGCTGCAGGCCTTCGCCCATCAGCGTGGTGCGGCCCGAGGTGGCACCAAGCAGGAAGCCGCGGGTGCGCGCGTCGGCTGCTGCCCAGGCCAGGTCGCCGACGCGCTGCAGGCCGAACATCGAATAGAAGATGTAGAACGGAATCGTGGCCAGGCCGTGGTTGGCGTACGCGGTACCGGCGGCGATCCACGAACAGATCGCGCCGGATTCGTTGATGCCTTCCTGCAGGATCTGGCCATCCTTGGCTTCCTTGTAATAGCTCAGCTGGCCAGCGTCCTGCGGCGTGTACAACTGGCCGAGGTAAGAGTGGATGCCGATCTGGCGGAACAGGCCTTCCATGCCGAAGGTGCGCGATTCATCGGGCACGATCGGGATCACCAGCCTGCCCAGCTCGGGATCCTTGAGCAGGGTGGTGAGGATGCGCACGAAGCCCATGGTGGTGGACTGGCCGCGATCACCACTACCCTGCAGCTGGACGTTGAACGTGGACAGCGGCGGCAGTGGCAGCGGATCGACCTGTGCCAATCGTGCCGGCAGCTGGCCACCCTGCGCCTGGCGACGCTGCGCGAAGTAGAGCGCCTCCGGGCTGCCCTGCGCCGGGCGCAGGTACGGCATTTCCTCCAGCTGTTCATCGCTGACCGGCAGATCGAAACGGTCGCGGAAAGCGCGCACCGCATCGGTGCTCATCTTCTTCAACTGGTGATTGATGTTCTGGCCTTCGCCGGCCTCACCCATGCCGAAGCCCTTCACCGTCTTGGCCAATACCACGGTCGGTCGGCCCGCGGTGTTCACTGCCTGCTGGTAGGCGGCGTAAACCTTCTGCGGATCGTGGCCGCCACGTGCCAGCGCCCAGATCTCGTCGTCGCTCATGTGCGCGACCAGCGCCAGCAGTTCCGGGTAGCGTCCGAAGAAATGCTCACGTACATAGGCACCGCTCTGTGACTTGAAGGTCTGGTAGTCACCATCGACGCATTCCATCATGCGCTGGCGCAGCAAGCCGCTGTGATCGCGTGCCAGCAGGTCGTCCCAGCCACCGCCCCAGATCACCTTGATCACGTTCCAGCCGGCGGCACGGAAGGTGCCTTCCAGTTCCTGGATCACTTTGGCGTTGCCGCGCACTGGTCCGTCCAGGCGCTGCAGGTTGCAGTTGACCACGAACACCAGGTTGTCCAAGCGCTCGCGCCCGGCCAGTGAAATGGCCGCCAGCGATTCGGGCTGATCCATTTCACCATCACCGAGGAAGGCCCAGACCTTGCGGCCCTGGTGCTGCTTCAGCCCGCGGTATTCCAGGTAGCGCATGTAACGGGCCTGATAGGCCGCGGTCAGCGGGCCCAGGCCCATCGATACGGTAGGGAACTGCCAGAACTCCGGCATCAACCGCGGGTGCGGATACGAGGACAGGCCCTCACGCCCGGCTTCGCGGCGGAAGTTGTCCATGCGCTCGGCGCTGATGCGGCCTTCCACGAATGCACGTCCATAGATGCCCGGTGCGGAATGGCCCTGGATGTAGATCATGTCGCCGTCGAAGGTGTCGGTACGGCCACGGAAGAAGTGATCGAAGCCCACGTCATACATGACCGCGGCGGACTGGTAGGTGGCGATGTGGCCGCCGACATTGGAATGCTTGCCGGCGCGCAGCACCATCACCATGGCGTTCCAGCGGATCATCGCGTTCAACCGACGCTCGATGGCCAGGTCGCCCGGGTAGGCGGGCTGTCGCTCGGGTGGAATCGTGTTGGTGTAGGCGGTCCATGCGCGGGTGTGCAGGTCGCCATGCTGCTGCACATCAAGCTCATCGAGCTGGTCCAGCAGGTAGTGCGCGCGGGGGCGGCCGCCAGCCTTGATCACCGCGTGCAGGGACTCGCGCCATTCGCGGGTTTCCTGCGGATCGGTGTCGAGAGGGAAGTGTGCCTGGTTCATGCTGCGTCTCCAGAGAGCGCCGGCCGGCATCTGCGCGACACCGCCGGCAGGGCGACAGCTCTGGAGCGGAATCGCGCCGGCAGGGCCGTGGCGCGGGGGCGGCCTTGGTGGCTGCCGGGGAGACAAGCGTAGGCGGCGCATGGGTTGGCCGGTAGACAGGTGAGGGTTGGGTCTGCGCGAACCTGCGCTTTGCCCGGCGCCGCTGCAATGCGGTTGTCATCGTCGGTGTGCACCCTGCTGGGTTTTCCAGCCTCGGGGTGGTTGGTCGGTTGTGAACAGCGTCAGAATCTGGGAGAAGAGCTACGCCTTGCGGCGCCGCCTGCTGCGTGGCTTCTTCCTTCGGCGTGGTTCACACGCTGCCGATGCCGAGGATCTGGCCCAGGAGGTCTATCTGCGCCTGCTGCGCAGCACCGGCGAAGACGCCGCGGCGATCGAGAACCCTGAAGCCTATCTGTTCGCGGTGGCAGCCAACCTGGCCCGTGAACAGGCACGCTCGCGCTCCGGCCTGCCGCAGATCGAGGACGTCGACCTGCTGGCCGAGGTACTCAGCAGCGAAGAGGACATCGAGGCTGATTTCGAGCGGGCGCAGCGCTGGAGCGGAATCCGTGGCGCCATCGCGCAACTGCCGCCCACGACGCGGCGGGTGATGGAGCTGCACTACCGCGAAGGACTGGATTGCCATCAGGTGGGGGCGCAGCTGGACGTGTCGGTGCACATGGTGCGCAAGCACATCGGCAAGGGGCTGGAAGCCTGCAGGAAGGCGCTGGGCGCCGGGAAGGACGGATGAACCAGAAGGAGCCTGCAGCGATGGATGACGAGGCGGCCGAACAGGCTGCGCACTGGTTCCTGTGCAACCGCGAGGGTGACCTGAGCGCTGCGCAGCGCGCCGAGTTCATGGCGTGGATGAAGGGCTCGCCCGAGCACGTGCGCGCGTACCTGCATGCCCTGCATCTGCACCGGCAGGTCGGCGCGGCGATGTCGGTGCACGCGCAGCAGCACGAAAGCAGGGCAACACTGCCGATGCTGCCGGCAACGGCGAAAGTGGTGCCGTTGTTTGCCGCGCCCGTGCCCGCGCCGCGCGCCGTGGTTGCAACACGAACGCGCCGGCCGCTCTGGAGGCGGGTGGCTGCGGTGGCGTGCGGACTGTTGCTGGTGGCCGGTCTGCTGCCGTGGCTGATGCCGCGCGAACAGATGCTGGTCGCTGGGCACGGGCAACTGCGTGAGGTGCTGCTGGCTGACCAGACGCAGGTGCGGCTGAATGCAGACAGCCGTCTGCGGGTGAAGATTGGCTGGTTCAGCCGCCGCGTCGAACTGCTGCAGGGCGAGGCCACATTTGATATCGCAGCGGATCGCCGGCCCTTCCAGGTACGGGTCGGTGATCTGCAGATCCGTGACATCGGCACCGTGTTCGATGTGTCGCGCCGGTTGCAGAGCACGCGTATCGGCGTGGTATCCGGCGAGGTGGAGGTCTGGACCGCCGGTGATGGGCAACGCCGATTGGCGCAGCTGCCTGCCGGGCGGGTGGTCCAGGTCGATCATCTCAGCCATGCGGTGCAGCCGCTGGAAATACCGATGTCCATGCTGCTGGACTGGCAGCAGCGCCAGGTGTCGTTCCGTGATGAGCGGCTGGACGAGGTGGCGGCTGCGTTCAACCGGCACAACCAAGTGCAGGTGCGGGTTACCGATGATGTGGCGCGGGCGGCGCGCCTGTCGGGCAGCCTGGAGGCGCACCGGGTTGCTGCGCTGCAGGCATTCCTGCAGCGGGACGCGCGCTTCGTCATCCGCCGCGAACAGGACACGGTATGGGTCTCCAGCCGCTGATCCCGGTTGGGCGATGGGCTGTCAGAAAAAATTCATCGAATCGGCGTTCTCCACTTCCGCCGATGCAGGCTCTTACTTGGGAGAAACCGCTGTCGAATGCCGATGCGGCAGCAGCAGTCCTCTCTCCTGCAAGGAACCGTGATGCGCAAGAAGCTCTATCTGTCGGTGGTACTGGCCTTGTCTCCCTGCCTGGGCGCACATGCGCAGGCGGTGTCGTCCAACGGGCTTGAGACCAAGGTCACTGCAGCGATCGCCGCGCAGCCTTTGAGCCAGGCACTGGAGCAGCTGTCACGCAGCTCCGGCGTGCAGTTCCTGTATGCCGGCGCGGGCAATGCACCCATGGCGGGCGCGGTACCGCGGGGGGCCACCGTCAAGCAGGCGCTGGACACGCTGCTGGCCGGCACCGGCCTGCGCTACACGGTGCTGGACGGCAACGTGATCGCCATCGATGCGGCACCGGCACAGCGCGAAACCGGGCCGGCCGCACCGGCACCGCAGCAGCCGCAAGCCGTGGTCGCTCCGACGCTGGGAACGATCAAGGTGATCGCCGCCCATGAGGTGATCGATCAGAAGAAAACCTCGCCGGTGATCAAGGATTCGGTGATCTACGATGAGATGGACAGCTACGGCGATGAGACGCTGGCCGAGAGCCTGATGGCCGCGCCCGGTCTGAGTGCGGTGGAAGATGCGGGCGAACCGCGCTATGTGACCGTGCGCGGCGTGCAGGCCAATCTCAACTACACGACCATCGACGGCATCGCGATCGCAAGCGTGGGTGGCAGTGGCTCCGGCGAGCGCATGAACAACCTGCAGCTGATTCCCAGCGACATCGGCACCCGCACGGACATCTACAAGAGTTTCAGCGCCGAGCAGGCACCGGATGCCATTGGTGGTGTGATCGACATCATCAGCCGCAGTGCCTTTGACCGCTCCGGCAAGTATGTGTTCGCCGACGTGGCCGGCATCTATTCCACGGCCGAGACCAATGTGGGGCGCAGCGCGGGTGGCGACCACAAGACCCTGGGGCACTTCGGCAAGAGCGCCAAAGCGGTGTTCTCCAACCAGTTCGGTGCCGATGACCAGTTCGGCATCGTCGCTGTCGCGCGCTATGAACAGCGCTCGCGCAACAGCGTCAAGCGCTGGGTGGAATCGAACTATTACTACAACGATGCCGGCAAGTACCTAACCGATGGCACCACCGGCCCGGACGAGGCGAAAGGCTGGAACGGCCTGCGCGCGCCGGGCAACTTCAGCACCGGCACCTACACCAACTACATCACCAACTTCGGTGGCTCGGCCAAGCTGGAATGGAAGCCGTCGGACGATCCGTTCTACGCCTCGCTGCTGCTGTACTCGTACCGGTTCTACGAGAACTCGACGATGAACAAGACCGATCTGTATGGCAACGCCAAGTTCCCGATACGCAACCAGAGCGAGGACGGCGGCACCACCCAGATCAACAGCATCTACATCAAGAACCGCCATGACCGCTGGGACCGCAGCAATCGCGGTGCGATCGCCAGCTTCAACTGGGATATCGGCGACCTTTCGCGGCTGACCCTGCGCGCCGGCCACACCGAAGAGACCTTCCACAACACCCAGGTCTACTGGGGCGTACGCGCGTACCCGAGCAACCTGTTCGTCGACTATGCCAACGACAGCCATGGCTTTCCGAACGCGGTGGGTGTCTCGGACTCCAGCCTGCTGACCAGCTCGGCGTTCAAGCTCAATCCCGCGCAGGCTTACATCTCGCCGCGCGACGCCAAGGAGAGCATCGACAACCTGCGTGCCGACTTCAGCTACAACATCGATGCCGATGCGCGCGGCTTCGGTCTCGCCGCCGGTGCCGAGTATCGCCACCTGAAGATCTGGCAGGACATCGATTTCGACTACTACAAGACCAGCGCGACCCTGAACGACTATCTGTATCCCGGTTCGACGCTGCTTGGCAGCGTCCCCGGCTTCCCGCTGATCGACAACCGCAGGTGGCATGACGAGCTGTACCCGAAGCTGGGCAACAACGATGCGGCCTACCCGAATGCCGATTTCACCAGCGACTACAAGTACGTGGAGGACATCGCCAACGCCTACGTCTCGGCGCATTACGCCTGGGAGCGGCTGCTGCTGATCGGTGGCCTGCGCTATGACCACACTACCTTCGATGCGTTCAGCCCGTTCAGCGATGATGGCGGTACCACCTACACCTCGGCATTCCGCAAGAGCAGTGGCGGCTACAACAACCTGCTGCCGTCATTGAATGCGACCTTCAAGCTGAGCGAGAACCAGCGCCTGCGCTTCTCCGCCAGCCGCACGCTGGGGCGGCCGACACCCAGCAACATCGCCCAGGCCACCAGCACCAGCTGTGGCGATGACGAACTGGGCGGAGGCTTCTGCACCATCAAGCAGGGCAATGCCTCGCTGCAGCCGCGCCGCTCGACCAATCTCGACCTGGCCTGGGACCTGTACTTCAATGGCAATAACGGCCTGGTCTCGGTGGCGCTGTTCGACAAGGTCATCAAGGACGACATCTATACCTTGACCACGTTCGAGAACATCGGCGACGTCCGCTATCGCGTCACCCAGCCGATGAACACCGATGAGTCGACGCTGCGCGGTGTCGAGTTCGCGGTGGCAAACCGCAATCTGCAGTGGGGCCGCCAGCGCTTCGACATGTACCTCAATGCCACCCGACTGGACGGACAGACCAACTACCGTATCAGTGATGGCAGCGAGCGCCGCCTGGACCGCCTGCTGTACCAGCCGGACTGGTCGGTGAACGGCTCGGTGATCTGGCGCATGCCGTGGAAGAGCTCGCAGCTGCGCGTGTCAGGTACCTACCGCAGCCGCATGCTGGTCGACTTCGGCGATACCCAGTGGCTGGACTCGTACTACGACCCGTACATGACCTTCAACCTGGCCTTCAGCCACAAGGTCAGCAAGCACGTGACGCTGAAGTACGAGGCGAAGAACCTGTTCAATACCCAGCCAACCTACAGCACCGGTCCGAACGGACGCTTCCGCACCGAGATCGATGACTACGGTCGCTTCTTCTACTTCCACATCATCTACAACTGAGGGCGGCCGTCTTGGATACGATCAATCGCAGGCGCTTCCTCGCCCTGTCGGGACTTTCCGCATTGGGTGCGTGGGCCGGGACTGCGCGTGCGCTGGCTACGCAGAACGACGCGGCGGCGTTGAATCCGCGCAATCTGCTGGCCGCGCCGCGCTTTGCCAGTACGCCGTTCACCCTCGGCGTGGCATCCGGTGATCCGTCAGCCGACGGCATGGTGTTGTGGACGCGGCTGGCCACCGAGCCCCTGATGTTCGGTGGCGGCATGCCCACCCGGCCGATGGTGGTGGGATGGCAGGTGGCCACCGACGAGACCATGCGCACCGTGGTGCGGCAGGGAACCTCGCTGGCCCACCCCGAACTTGGCCATGCGCTGCACGTGGAACTGGACGGCCTGCTGCCTGGGCGGCCGTACTGGTACCGCTTCACCGTGGGAGGCCATGCCAGTGCGATCGGACGCACCCACACCCTGCCTGCGGCGAACGCGCCGATCAAGCGCGTACGCTTCGCGGTGGCCGGTTGCCAGCATTTCGAGGAAGGGCACTACACGGCCTGGCGGCACATTGCCGAGCAACCACTCGATTTCGTGTTCCATTACGGCGACTACATCTACGAGGGAGAAAGCCAGCCCGGCGTGCGGAAGATGAACGGTCAGCCGTTCACCAACCTGCGCAACCACGTTGGCCCACAGACCTATACGCTCGACGACTATCGCCGCCGCTATGCGCAGTACAAGACCGATGCGGACCTGCAGGCCGCGCACGCCGCGTCACCGTGGTTCATGACGTTCGACGACCATGAAGTGGACAACAACTGGGCGGGTGCCGAAGACCAGGACGGTACGCCCAGCGAACTGTTCCTGCTGCGCCGCGCACAGGCGTTCCAGGCGTATTACGAGAACATGCCGTTGCGCGCTTCGTCGTTCCCGCGCGAGGGTCATATGCAGATGTTCCGTCGCGCACGCTACGGCACGCTGCTGGACCTGCACCTGCTCGATACCCGCCAGTACCGCAGCAAGCAGGTGGACATGGCGCAGCGCGGACAGGTGGAATCTGCCGAGCGCAGCATTGTGGGTGCGAAGCAGGAGCAATGGCTGTTCGATGGCCTGGCCGATGCCGCGCCGCGTTGGCACGCGATCGCGCACCAGGTCTCACTGGGCAATTACATGCGCGAGAAGGACGGCGTGGTGCAATCTTCCGATGACCAGTGGTCCGGCTACCTGTCCAGCCGCCGGCGCTTGCTCGATCACATCCAGAAGGTGGGCTTCGGTAACGTGGTGACCGCCTGTGGCGATGCACACCGTCACTATGCCAGCGACCTGGTGCAGGACAACGTCGATTCCGGGGTGATTTCCAGCGAGTTCCTGGCGACGTCGATCAGCTCGGGCGCTGACGGGCAGGGCGTGGATGCCTATGCAGAGAACCAGCTGCGGCACAGCCCCCACTTGAAAGCGACGACGGACAAGCGCGGTTACGTGCTGTGTGATGTCACCCGTGATGCCTGGATCGGTGACATGAAGACGCTCGATACGGTCATGCGGCCGAACGGCGCGCTGCAGAGCTGGAAGCGCTATGCGGTGGAGCACGGCCGACCGGGGTTGCAGGAGGCCTGAGCCGGCTGTCCTGCCCTGTAGAGCCGGGCACGCGCCCGGCACTACGAAGTGCGTTCATCCGTGTTCGAAGCGCAGCGGTGCGGTGCCCATGGCGGGGTCGCTCGTACCAGGGCGGCCATCTTCGGCACGGCCGGCCAAGCGTTGCTCGACGCCCTCCGAGCGCACGATCAGGTCGTACCAGCCTGCGGTCGGTGTCGGGTCCCAGGCCAGTACGGTTTCCGCGCCGGCCACCAGCTGCAGTTCCTGTACCGGCATGTGGCCCGCGTAGGCGCCGCCCTGCACCTTGACCCTGCGCGCTGAAGGCGATGGATTGCGCAGCACCAGCCGCAGCTGGCCGTCCGCGCGTTCCACCTGTGCATACAGCGGCGCGAGCGTGCCCGCGCCGCGATAGTGGCGATGGAACCCATTCGGCCCCAGCAGCCAGAGGTCGTAACGACCCTGTGCATCCAGCGGCCAACGATCCTGCAACGGGGCACCCGGTACTACGGTGTAACGGCGCGGGATGGCGTCCAGCTGCAAGCGGTCGTAGACATGCAGCACGGCCGTGGCGCCATCGCTGGCCAGCTGCAGGGTGAGGCCCTCGCCATCCACCGACGTGGCCTGCACCTGCGGCCGATAGGGCAGTGCCCGCGCCGGACGCACGCCCGGCTCCTGGCGGGCCGGATGCAGGCCATCGGGCAGCGCAGGCACGGTACGGCCGGGCAGGGCGGCGGCGCGCGCTGCGACGGCGGTGACATCCGGCAGCGCCTTGACGAAGGGGCGGGTGTCGCGCTGGGCGAAGTCGAAGGCGTTGCTGAGATCACCGCAGACCGCACGCCGCCACGGCGAGATGTCCGGCGCGGCCACGCCGAAGCGACGCTCGATCAGGCGCAGCACCGAGGTGTGGTCGTAGACCTGCGAGTCGACCCAGCCGCCACGGCTCCACGGCGAAATCACATACAACGGGACACGCGGGCCGAGACCATAGGGACGACCGCGCAGCCCGGCGGCATCGTATTTCCCGTCGCCCGGTGCCGGGTTGCGGTGGTATTCGCCCTCGGTGCTGACCGCCGACGCACCGGCCCAGCCGTCGCCAAGCGGTGAGGGCGGTGCCGGTGGCGGTACATGGTCGAAGAAGCCATCGTTCTCATCGAACATCAACAGCAGGGCGGTGCGGCTCCACACCTCGGGATCGGCGGTCAATGCATCAAGCAGGCGCGCAGTATAGGTGGCGCCCTGCGCGGGGCTGGACGGCCCCGGATGCTCGCTGCCGGCCGCATCGGCGATGATGAAACTGACCTGCGGCAGGCGGCCGCTGATCGCGTCCTCGCGCAGCTGCGCCAGGCCACGGGTGCTGACGCCGCGTGCGCGCAGCTCCGGGTCATGCCCCGGGTCGCCGCGGTGCGCCTGGCGGAAGGCCTCGAACCCGGCCAGCGGGTTGTCGGTGAAGTTGTCGGCCATGTCCTGATAGATCTGCCAGGACACACCGGCCTGCTGCAGTCGCTCGACATAGCTGGTCCAGCGATACGACTCCGGATGGCCGCCCTGCTCGGGGAAATTGTCGTGCGAGTTTGCAATCACCGGGCCGCCTGCGCGGGCCTGGGCATCGTTGTGGCCGGTCCACAGGAACACGCGGTTCGGGTTGGTGCCGGCCTGCATCGCGCAGTGGTAGGCATCGCAGAGGGTGAACGCATCGGCCAGGGCGAACTGGAACGGCATGTCGCTGCGCTGGAAGTAGCCCATCGAATGGTCCTGCTTGGCCTTGGGCCAGTGCGCCATGCGTCCGTGGTCCCACGCCTGTTGTGCATCCGGCCAGGTGTGGGGCGTGCCTTCCACCCGCATGTAGCCGAAGTGCGCAGCAGTATCCAACGGGAAAGGGGCGATCGCGCGCTGGCCGCTGGCATCGGGCTGCAGCCACAGGCTGCGCGGGTGGTCACCACCGGGCAGCGGCGATGCCGGCGCAACGAAACGGTCACCGAAGCCACGGACGCCCGGCAACGTGCCGAAGTAGTGGTCGAACGAGCGGTTCTCCTGCATGAACACCACGATGTGCTGCAGGTCCTGCAGGCTGCGCGTGCGCGAAGCAGGGGCGATCGCTGCTGCCCGGGCGATGCTGGGCAGCAGCGGCGAAAGGCCGGCGGCGACGCCGGCCTGCAACAGTCGGCGTCGGCCGGTATCGGTCACAGGGTCACACTCACAAGTCCACGCGGAAGGAGATGCCGACGGTGCGCGGGGCGCCGATGAAGGCGTTGTCGCGGCCGTCCACCCCTGCAAGATAGCGCTTGTCGGTCAGGTTGCTCACCACGAGGTTGGCGCCCATGCCCTTCAGGCGCGGCGACAGGCCCTGCAGGTCGAAACCGATGTTGGCGTTGAACACGGTGGCCGAAGGCAGCTTGTTGACGTTGGCCGCATCCAGGTAGCGCTCGCCGAGGTAGCGACCGGACAGGCCGAAGTTCCAGTTCTCACCCTGCCAGTCGGCCGACACCACCAGGATCTGCTCGGGCTGGCCGATCACCTTGGCACCGTCGACGATGCCCAGCTGCGTGTCGCGCGCGTCGTTGCCGCTGCCCAGGTACTTGGAGCGGTTGTAGGTGTAGGCGGCATTGATGCGCCAGCCATTGTCCCAGCCGTAGCCGAAGGCCGCTTCCAGGCCGTTGCTCTCCACGCCGCCGAAGTTCTCGTAGACGCCATCGGTCTCGCCGAGGTAGTCGATGCCGCTGACCAGACCGGCCGGCAGGTAGACGATGCGGTTGTCGAACTTGATGTTGTACAGGGTGACCGAGGCGGTCAGCGGCCAGCGGCTGATGCGCATGCCCAGTTCGATGTTGTCGGCGGTTTCCGGTTCGACATTGCGGAAGCGCTGCGGATCGGTTTCACCCAGCACGCCGGAGGGGATCGCGGCGAAGTTCTGCGAGTAGCCGGCGAACAGCTCCATGCCCTCCACACCCGGAGCCCAGGTGAAGCCGGTGGACAGCAGCGGATCGGACTTCGAATCGGACTTCACATTCTCGGCGGCGCCGATCACACGGCGACGCGACTGGTCGACGAAGAACTGCTTCACGCCGAGGCGTGCGCTGAACGGGCCGAAGCGGGCCACGTCCTCGACGTAGTACATCTGCTCATCGACCTTGTACTTGTCTTCGAACTGCACCCAGTAGGGCTGGTGGTCGAAGGCGATGTCCTGGCCGACGTTGAGCAGGCGGTGCCAGTCGCGGCGCACGGAACGATCGAGCTTCTCGACCCACAGGCCACCGCGGATCGTGTTGTCGATCGCGCCAAAGGTCTGCCGCCATTCGACGTCGGCGGTGACGCCCATGCGATCGTTGTCGTAGTGGGAATGGCGGTAGGACTGCGCGCCCTGCACATTGCCGGCGTAGCAGTTGGGGTCGTACTCGGCGCTGAAGCCGAGTCGCGGCGTGCAGTTGGCCAGACGCTGGGCGGAACTGCCATCGGGGTTCACGAAGTAGATCTGGCCGCGGTTGCTGCCGCCGTAGACCGTCCTGCCGCCGAGGTATTCCGACTGCGGGCGACCGGCGCCATCGTCGCTGACATCGGCCAGGTACGGCGGCAGCCAGTCACCGCGGCCCTGCATGCGGTGCCCGTACGCAGCCGTCGAGGCTTTGAAACCGTTGCCGCCATCGAAGGCCGCGCGCAGGTAGCCGAAGGTGTTCTCGCGCAGTGCGCGCGAACCGGAGCGGTAGTTCTGGTCCAGATACGGAATGCCGGTCAGGGTGCCGACCAGGCCATCCCGGTCCGGGTTGGTGGCGAAGCCCTTCGGTGAAACGCTGGTGTATTCCGGCTCGTCGGCATCGTTGTAGGACAGGTAGCCGGTCAGGGTCCAGCGGTCCAGCTCGGTGATGAACTTGCCGGCGATGTTGTCGTTGCTGGTGTGACCAGTGCCATCGATCCAGTCATGCACGCGCGCCGATGATGCGCTGATCCACGCGCGGGTGTGTCCGCCCAGCAGGCCTGTGTCGTAGCGTACGTAGTACTTGCGTGCTTCATTGTCACCGGCACCCACCACCATGCGCAGGCGCTGTTCCTGCAGTGGATCGCTGGTGAGGAAGTTCAGGGTGCCGCCCAGCGCTTCGTTCGAGCGCGAGGAGATATCGGCAGTGCCCTGGCTCACCTCTACCGTCTCCAGGTCGAGCGTGTCGATGTAGCGGTTGGCCAGCGAGCCGCCGCCATAACCGGAACCGCCATTGGGCAGGCCGTCGATGGTGGTGCCGATCTGCTGGGTATCGCGGTTGGTGACGAAGCCGCGCATGCTGATCTGCGTGCCCCAGACCGACGAGCCAGTGGCATCGGCTTCGCTGACGACCACGCCAGGCACTTCGTTGAGCGCGCCATTGACGCTGCTCAGCACGGTCTGCCGGTTCAAGGTTTCCTGGCGCACCGAGGTCTTGGCATAGCTGGTGGCCTGGCCGATCACCTGCACCTGGTCCAGGGTCCGCGCGTCGGCGCTTCGCGTATCGGCTGCATCGCCCTGCGGAGCTTCAGCCAGGGCATCCAGTGCGGGAGCAATCAGCAGGGCAAGCAGCGAGATACGGGGAAAGCGCGCAATCGTTCGCATCGAAACCGGACCTTCAGGGGAGGAAAGTCCGGGAGTGTCGGCAGCGCCGATGACATGGCGGTGACGCGCAGATGCAGGGAGTGTGTTGTGTGACGGCCGGCAACACCGGCGGCGTCCCTCAGTAGCGTGCGTCCTTCGGTTTCGGGTCGCGTGGCCAGTCCTTGGCCTTGCCGGCGAAGTCCGGGCGCGGCTGGTGGATGAAGTAGCTGGCGATATCCACCGCATCCTGGTCGGGCATCACCTGCTGGCCCAGTGGCGGTTCACGGGTCACTGCCGGCGGCATGTTGTGCTTGACGAAGCCAGCGGCCTTGTACAACCGCGCCATGCCGGCACCGATGTTGAAGCTGCGCTCCCCCCACAACGGCGGGAACGCGATATCGCCGCTGGCATCGCGCTGGCCTTCGCCCTTGTCGCCGTGGCAGGCAGCGCACTGCGCGGCATACAGCGCCTGCCCACGTATCGGGTCCGGCGTCAGCGTGCTGTCGACCGGCCCTTCGCTGGGCGCGGCCACGCGTGCACCCTCCGGTACCGGGCGGCTCAGCCACGCCATGTATTCCAGCATCGCGCGCATCTCCGGTGCATCCTTGGCCAGCGGTTTGCCGTTCATCGAACGCTGCAGGCAGCCGTTGATGCGCTCGGCCAGACCGATTTCCCTGCCCGGGCGCGGCATGTAGCGCGGGTAGCTGCCGCCGCCGGTGTTGAAGTAGTGATTGCCGAACGGTCGCTTGCCTTCGGCCATGTGGCAGGAGTTGCAGTTCAGATCGTTGCCGACGTTGTCCGGCAGCAGGCGTGCGGTCTCGTTGAGCAGGCGACGGCCGAACATCACCGCGTCGGCGTTGCCGAGGCTGGCGATTTCTTCGGCACTGGGCACGTGGTACTGGCCCACCACCTGGCCGTGGCCGTCGAGGATGTCCAGGGTCCTTGCCACCTCCGCATCCAGGTCCGGGTACAGGTGCTGGTACAGCAGCGTACCGGCACCGGCCAGCAGCACCGCAACCACTGCGCCGGCGACCAACGCTCTGGAACGCTTCTTCGAACGCCTCATTGCGCCGTCTCCTGCGGGACCACATGCACCGGCTTGTCACGCACCACCCGGCGCATGCGCGCCACGTCCAGTTCGCTGACCGCGCTGGCCTGGTTGCCCCAGCTGTTGCGAATGAAGGTGAGGATGTCGGCGAGCTGCGCGTTGGGCAGCTGCTCGAAGCCCGGCATGGTGAACGCCATCCGGTCATGCGGCGTGTGCGGCGTACGCCCACCGATCAGGGTCACCTGCACCAGCGAACTGGGATCGTCGGCGAACACGATGGAGTTGCCGGCCAGGGCAGGGTAGATCCGTGGCATGCCACGGCCATCTGCACGATGGCAGGCCTGGCAGTGTTCGGCGTAGGCCAGCGAACCGGCCACCCGATAGTCGCCGCCGCGCAGTGCGGCGGTGGTGGTGTCGCTGCCCGGCGTCCACTGCGCGCTGCGGCCTTCGCGTGCTGGCAGCTGCTTCAGATACCGCGCCATCGCCAGCAGATCGGCGTCGGACAGGTACTGCGTGCTGTGCTCGACCACATCGGCCATACCACCGAAGGCCGCGGAACGATCGGTACGGCCGGTGCGCAGGAACTCGACGATCTCGGCTTCGCTCCAGCTGGCGAGGCCAGTTGATTCGTTGCGCAGGTTCTTCGCATACCAGCCTTCCAGCACCGAGCCGGAGAGGAACTGGCGGCTGCCATCATCGGCCATCGCCTTTTCCTGGAAGGCCAGCCCGCGCGGGGTATGGCACGCGCCGCAATGGGCCAGGCCTTCGACCAGTTCGGCGCCGCGTTGCTGGCCGGCATCCAGGGTTGGATCAGGGATGAAACTGCGCGGGCGCGCGAACAGCAGCTGCCACCAGGCAAGCGGCCAGCGCATGTTGGCCGGCCATGGAATGGTGCTGTCAGCGTTGTCCTGCCGGACCGGCTGCACTGCGCCCATGAAGTAGGCATACAGCGCCTTGATCTCGGCATCGCTGGCGATCACGTACGAGGCGTAGGGCATTGCCGGATACAGCGGCTGGCCGTCATGGCGGATGCCACGCCGCACCGCGCGCTCGAAATCCGCATAGTCGTACGCGCCGATACCGGTATCCGGGTCCGGGGTGATGTTGGTCGAGTACAGCGTGCCCATCGGTGTCTGCATGCCAAGCCCACCGGCGAAGGGCTTGCCGCCGGGTGCGGTATGGCAGGCGGCGCAGTCGGCGGCACGCGATAGATACCGGCCCTGCTCGATCAGGGTCGGGTCGTGGATATCGACCTCGGCCTGTTGCCGTGGGGCGAACCAGTACGGTGTGCTGCGGGCGATGCCGTAGGCGGCGGCCAATGTGGCGGCCAAGGCAATGGCGAGCTTGAGCGGGGTGCGCATGCTGGCACTGTGGCCATTCGTGCGATGGCGTTCATTGATCCGGATCAATGCTTTGGCCGGTCGCTACATTGTGACAAGCTGAATCGATCCTGCGCTGTCATCAACCCGTCATCCAGCTGCGATAGATGGCGTCGGGCGTGATCGCTAACCTCCCACGCTGTCGCACTTTTCCCCTGACTGCCCATGAAGCGCCTGCTGCTGCTTTTGCTGGCGTGCGCCGGCCTGTGGCTGGCTGCATGCTCTTCTTCGATGACCGCCTCGTCCACCTCGCTCAGCGACCGCCTGATCGCGCCCGGTGGCGTTTCGACCCTGCTTGATCAGCCGCGTATCGCCGCAGCGGTGGCTGCGTTGCCGAACCGGCATGGTTTCGCTGCGGGCCGTGATGGCGTGCCGATCTTCTGGCGTGCTTTCGATCCGGGCGACTATGGCGCGCGCTACCACTACCTGCCGCAGCAGCACCAGAACGGCCTGCCGCTGGATACCGGGCTGAGCCTGGCGGTACCGCAACCGTTCCGCGCGCAGGCGCCGCGTGGCACCGTGGTGCTGCTGCACGGCTGGATGATGAACGGCGATTCGATGCTGCCGTGGTCGCTGCAGCTGGCCGAGTCGGGCTACCGCGTGGTCACCCTGGACCTGCGCAACCATGGCCAGTCCGGCGCCGGCCCCTCCGGCTACGGCACCTATGAATCGGACGATGTGGTGGATGTCATCGCTGCGCTGCGCGCGCGCGGCGAAGTGACTGGCCCGCTGTACCTGTTCGGTGTTTCCTATGGCGCGGCCACCGCACTGTTCACCGCCGACAAGCTGGGCGACCAGGTGGCCGGCGTGGTGGCGATGGAATCGTTCGCCAATGCCGGCGTAGCGATCCGCACCATGATTCCGCATCTGATGGCGCTGCAGCCGGAAGGGTTGAAGGCACAGGCCATCGCCTCGTATGCACGCTGGCGCTACGGCGGCCAGGACATCAACCAGGTGGTGGCCGCCGCCAGCCGCCGCATCGACGTGGACCTGGACCAGGTGGACGTGGCACGCGCGCTGGCCGATACCCGTGCCTGCGTGCTGCTGCTGCACGGACAGGGCGACCAGCACATTCCGGTCAGCCAGGGGCGTGCGCTGGCACAGGCCAACCCGCGTGCGCACTACATCGAGATGCGCGGCGAAGATCACATCACCCTGCCGCTGCGGCTGGACCTGCTGGCCGGGGTGGTCGATGACTGGATGGCGCGCGACGAACACCACCCGAAGTCCGCGTGCCCAGCGCCCCAATTGCCGGCTCAGGCCGAGTGGCTGGTGCACGGCGTCGATGCTCCGGCAAAGACCCCAGCGCGCAGCTGAGCCCTCAGGGCAGGCGGCGGGCCAGTGAACGCGCCGACGCCGCCACGCCCAGCAGCATCGCCGCCACGCACAGGAAGGCAAAGCCCAGGCTGGTGGCGTGGGCGAGCGCGCCGATCGCTGCGGGGCCCGCAAGGATGCCGGCATAGCCCAGCGTGGTGACTGCGGTGATCGCAATGCTCTCCGGCATCGCGCGCTGCTGGCCGGCCATCGAGAACAGGGCGGGCACGATGTTGGCACAGCCCAGCCCCACCAGCACGTAGCCGACCAGTGCCATCGCGAAGGAGGGCACCAGCGTGGCCAGTGCGAAACCGGCTGCTGCGGTGATGCCGCCAATGACGATGGTGCGGGTGCGGCCAAGGCGCTCGACGATGCCATCGCCGAACAGGCGCATCGCGGTCATCGCCAGCGTGAACACCGCAAAGCCGGCACCGGCCTGGTCGCGCGGCACCTGGCGCACTTCGGCCAGGAATACCGCGCTCCAGTCGAGCATCGAGCCCTCGGCCAGGAACACCACGAAGGCGAGCACGCTGATGAACAGCACGACGCCGTGCGGCACGGCCAGCATCGGGCCATCATGCAGGATGCGCTGCGGGCGCCAGTGCGGGGCCGACAGCAGGGCCACCAGCAGCATGGCCGCCACGGCGATCAGTGACGCCAGCCACAGCGGAGTGCCGAGCACCAACAGGCCGGTCATGCAGCCTGCGCCGACGAAGCCACCAATGCTGTAGAACGCGTGGAAGCCGGACATCATCGGGCGGCCCGCATCGCGCTCGACGGCCACCGCCTGCATGTTCATCGTGCAGTCCATCGCGCCCACACCCGCACCGAACACGAACAGCGTCGCCCCCAGTGCCAGCGGCGTGGGGGCGAGCGTCAGCAGTGGCAGGGCGAGCAGAATCAACGCCGTGGTGGCGATCATCAAGCGGCGTGAGCCCAGGCGCGCGGTCAACGCACCTGCCAGCGGCATCGCCAGCAATGAGCCCAGTCCCAGGCACAGCAGCAGCCCGCCGAGGCTGGCATCGGACAACCCGGCCTTGGCCTTGGCGAACGGCACCATCGGTGCCCAGGCAGCAGTGGCAAAGCCGGGAATGAAGAAGGCAGCGCGGGTCGCGTGCTGCTGGGCGCGGGGAGAAGAAGGCGTCATGCGCGAGGAAGGCTCCAGAGGATCGCCCTCATGAAAACGTTTTCAGACGCGCCGGGCAAGTGCCATGCGTGACATCGGGCGACGCATACGATTGCAGTGGGCCGGATGCGTCACCGTTGATTAACGCCATCGGTGGAGAGTAGCCCGACGGTCGGCATTCCGCCCGGCCGCTGCCGGAGATCAGCGCATGAGCACCACACCGACCATCCTCCTCGTCCATGGCTTCTGGGGCGGGGCCGCACACTGGGCCAAGGTGATCCTGGAACTGCACCGCAAGGGCCACGACCAGGTGAAGGCGGTCGAGCTGCCGCTGACCTCGCTGGTCAACGACGCCGAGCGGACGCGCCGGATGATCCGCCAGATCGATGGCCCGGTGGTGCTGGTCGGGCACTCCTACGGGGGCGCGGTGATCACCGAAGCCGGCAACCAGCCCAACGTGCAGGGCCTGGTCTATATCGCTGCATTTGCGCCGGACAGCGGTGAGAGCCCGGGCGGCATTACCCAGCAGCACCTGCCCGAAGCGGCACCGAACCTTGCCCCGGACAGCGATGGCTATCTGTGGCTGCGCGCGGACAAGTTCCATGAGAGCTTCTGCCAGGACCTCAGCGCCGACGAAGGCTGGGTGATGGCGGTGACCCAGAAGGCGCCGCTGGCCAGCACCTTCGGCGATGCAATCAGCGATCCGGCGTGGAAGCACAAGCCGAGCTGGTACCAGCTTTCCAGCCAGGACCGGATGATCTCGCCACAGAACCAGAAGGCCATGGCCGAACGCCTGCAGCCCAAGCGCCTGCTGCAGCTGGAAGCGAGCCATGCCTCGCTGGCCTCGCATCCGGCCGAGGTGGCGGCACTGATCCTGGAGGCGGTGGCGTCCGTCGACGGCTGACGTTTGCCACGGGGCAGCGCCTGCTCAGGCCCGGGCGCCACCCACGACAGCGGAAGCGCAGGAGAGTAAACTCCTGCGCCTGCGGCCCTTGGCCGCCATTCCCCCTTTCCCTCGAGCCGCCGCCAGAGGATCCCACCCCTTCGTGGAGGTCCCGTCGTGTCGTCCGTGCCTGTTCGTTTTTCCGTCCTCTCCCTGCGTCGTCGCCCGTTGGCGAGGGCTCTTGCCCATGGTCTTCTGCTGACCTCAGTGGCCGCTGCCGGCGCCGCCTCGGCGCAATCCGCACCGGCTGAAGAAGAGGGCAAAACGCCCTCGCAGACACTGCAGACCGTGCAGGTCACCGCCAACCAGCTGGGCACCATCACCGAAGGCAGCGGCGCCTACACGCCGGGCACCATCGCCACCGCTACCCGCCTGGTACTGACGCCGCGGCAGACCCCGCAGACCATCAGCGTGATCACCCGTGCGCAGATGGATGACTTCGGCCTGGACGGCATCGATGATGTGATGCGGGTGACCCCGGGCATCAGCATCGTTACCTACGACAGTGAGCGTACCGAGTACTACGCACGTGGTTTTGCCGTGCAGAACTTCCAGTACGACGGTATTCCGATGTCGCGCGACTCGGCCTACTCGGCCGGCAATACGCTCAGCGATACCGCGATCTACGACCGCATCGAAGTGCTCAAGGGTGCCACCGGCCTGCTGACCGGCATGGGCGATCCCGGCGCGACCATCAACCTGGTGCGCAAGAAGCCGGGCAAGGAATTTGCCGGCAGTGCGACGCTCGGCGTCGGCCGCTGGGACGACTACCGCGCCGAAGTCGATGTCGGCGGCCCGCTGACCGCCGATGGCCGCGTGCGTGGGCGTGCGGTAGGTGCCTGGCAGGACAAGCATTCCAATCTGGACTTCTACCAGCGCACCAGCAAGGTCGGCTATGCCGTGCTGGAAGCCGATCTGGGCGAACGCACGCTGCTGACCGTGGGTGGCGACGTGCTGGAGAGCGATCCCAAGGGCTCGACCTGGGGCGGTATTCCGTTGCTGGACAGCCAGGGCGATTTCAATGACATGCCGCGCTCGTTCAACAACGGTACCCGCTGGAGTGGCTGGCGCCAGTACGTGCGCACCGGCTTTGCCACGCTGGAACACACGTTCGACAACGACTGGGTGGCCAAGCTGCAGCTCAACCACCAGGTCAACGGCTACGATGCAGCGCTGGCGGGTGCGGCCGGTGGCAATCCCGATCCGGTCACCGGCGAAGGCGTCTCGCTGTGGCTGGGCAAGTACGTCGGCAAGACGGTCAGCAACGCTGCCGACTTCTACCTGAGCGGCAACTTCGGCCTGTTCGGTCGTCAGCATGAACTGGTGGTCGGCGGCAGCGCGTCGCGCAAGCGCTGGACCAACACCGGTTATTCGCCGCAGCCCGGCTATCCGACCGCCGTTGCCGACTACAACAGCTGGAAGGGTGATATCCCGGAACCGGAATGGCAGCGCGGTTACGGCAACAATGAAGTGACCCGCGAGAACGGCCTGTACGTGGTCGGTCGCTTCGATGTGGCCGACCCGTTGAAGGTGATCGTCGGCAGCCGCCTGGCCAGCTACCGTTCGCCGCAGACGCGCGAGACCGGCGTGTTCGTGCCGTATGCCGGCGTGGTCTACGACCTCGGCGAGCACTATTCGGTGTATGCCAGCTACAGCACCATCTTCAAGCCGCAGGGTGAGCGCGACGAACAGGGCAGGACGCTGGATCCGCTGGAGGGCCGCAGCTATGAAATGGGTCTGAAGGCGGAGTTCTTCGACGGCCGCTTCAATGCCAGCGCGGCGCTGTTCCAGCTTGACCAGGACAATTTCGCCCAGCCTACCGGTGGCAAGACGCCGACCGGCGATATCGCCTACCGCGGATTGATGGGCGTGCGCACCAAGGGCTACGAACTGGAGTTGTCCGGACAGCTGGCCGAGGGCTGGCAGGTGCAGGGCGGCTTTGCGCACAAGATCGCCCGCCAGGCCGGGACCAAGGTGTCCACGCTGGAGCCGGAAAACCAGTTCAGCCTGCATACCAGCTACCGCCTGCGCGGCGACTGGCAGGGGCTGACCGTCGGTGGCGGCGCGCGCTGGCAGGATTCCACGTTCGGCACCATCACCAACCCGGCCAATGGTGCGTCGGTGGTCCATCGCACCCAGCCGTACTGGCTGCTGGATGCCATGGCGCGCTACCAGTTCAATGATCGCCTGTCGGCCACCGTCAACGTCAACAACCTGCTGGACAAGCGCTATTACACGATCTTCAGCTGGTACAGCACCTACACCTGGGGCGAGCCGCGCAACGTGCGGCTGGCGGTGACGTACAAGTTCTGATCGCGTTGCGACCTGACACGCCCGCGATGCCGGACGGCATCGCGGGCGTGTGGGTTACAGCGGCAGGTCGAACACCAGCACTTCGGCGTCGTTGCCGTTTTCTAGGGTCAGCTGTGCCTCGTCGCTGACCTGCAGCGCGTCACCCGCTTCCAGGGTGATGCCGTTGACCTGCAGCTGGCCACGCGCCACCTGCACATACGCGCCGCGGCCGGCAGCCAGGGCGTGATGCAGCTTCTGCTCGCCATCGAGGATGGTGGCGAAGATGCGCGCATCCTGGTGGATGTGCAGCGAGCCATCGGCGCCATCTGGCGAGGCGATCAGGCGCAGCTGGCCGCGCTTGCTCTCCGGCGTGAAGTGGGTCTCTTCATACGACGGCGTGATGTTCTCGGTCTGCGGGAAGATCCAGATCTGCAGGAAATGCACCGGATCGGTGGCCGAATGGTTGAACTCGCTGTGGCTGACGCCGCTGCCGGCGCTCATGCGCTGCACGTCGCCGTAGCGCAGCACCGAACCGGTGCCCATCGAGTCCTTGTGCTCCAGCGCGCCACCCAGCACGTAGGAGACGATCTCCATGTTGCTGTGGCTGTGGGTGCCGAAGCCCTGGCCGCCGGTCACCTTGTCTTCGTTGATGACCCGCAGCGGGCCGAAGCTCACATAACGGGGGTCGTAGTAGTTTGCGAATGAGAAGGTGTGGCGCGAGGACAGCCAGCCATGCTCGGCCAGGCCACGGGTAGCGCTCTTGCGGATCTGCAGCATGATGGAATCTCCTTGTTCGATGGTTTCGATGGGGCGGGGTGGGTTGGTAACCCCTGTGTTTCCCCGTTGGTGAGAAGTATCCGCTTGCACCTTGGGTTTGAAAAACGGATAGTTTTGAAAGTCATCATCGAAAATTTCGAATGCTCAAGCTCAGCCTCGATGCCCTGCAGATCCTGGACGCGATCGACCGCCGAGGCTCATTCGCCGGCGCCGGCAAGGCCCTGCACAAGGTGCCCTCGACCATTTCCTACACCGTGGCCAAGCTGGAAGAGGACCTTGGGGTGCAGCTGTTCGACCGGATCGGCCCACGGGCGGAGCCGACCGAGGCCGGGCGCGCGTTGCTGGAGGAGGGCAGGCACCTGCTGCGTGCGGCCCGGGAGCTGGAACTGCGGGTACGGCGCGTAGCCTCGGGTTGGGAGGCGGAATTGACCCTGGCGGTGGATTCGGTGTTCCCGACCTGGCTGTTGGGGCCGGATATTGCTGCATTCCGTGAGGTGGCGGCGCCGACCCGATTGCGCCTGTTTGGCGAGGCGTTGTCCGGAACCTGGGAAGCACTGCTGGACCGGCGCGCCGACCTGTTGGTCGGTGCACCGGGCGAGGGTCCCAGTGGCGGGGGCTACGTGGTCGAGCCGCTGGGCAGCGTGGGTTTCGTGTTTGCGGTGGCGCCGGAGCATCCACTGGCGACCGTGCCGGGTGTGCTGGGCCGCGAGCAGTTGGCGCCGTACTGCGCGATCGCGGTATCCGATTCGGCACGGCGGCTGCTGCCACGAACGGTGGGCCTGTTGATGGGCCAGGAGACGTTGACCGTGCCGGACATGGCCAGCAAGTTGAAGCTGCAGTGCCAGGGGCTGGGATTCGGTTTCCTGCCCGAGCCCTGCGCGCGCGCGGCGGTGGCACGTGGCCAGCTGGTGATCCGTGAGGTCGAGGAGCACAAGCCGGAAGAGACCTTCTGGCTGGCGTGGCGCACCGGCGAAGATGGCGCGGCCCTGCGCTGGTGGCGCGAACGCCTGCGACGGCCGGAGCTGCTGGCGCAGTGGTGGCAGACGATGGCAGAGGGGTAGGGTTCGGCAGGGCTGCGCCCTGCACCCGCCGAGGCAACAGCAACAGCAACGGTAACAGCCAAAGCCAAAGCCAAAGCCAAAGCAACAGCGGGTATTCCGTGGGATGGCGGGGTGGGTCCGGTTGCGGGGGACGCCGCAAGTACGTCCCTGTAGGCTTGGGCGCGCCATCCATGGCGCTTACACCCCCGCAACCGGACCCACCCCGCCTTCGACAGATTTCCGCAATCTGTCGGGATGGCGTTCTGTGCGGCTGGTAGGTGTCGACCTTGGTCGACACGTAGATCCACGCCATGCGTGGATGCTCTTCGTTCAATTGTCGAAGTATTCGAATTTGATGGAGTCATCCACGCATGGCGTGGATCTACCAGATCGCGGGAAACTGTCAGAGGTGGGGCGGTATGGGTAGGCAGGACCGTTGGCGCCATGGATGGCGCCATCGAGCCCCCATGGATGGGTTTACGGCGTGTCCTGCCTACCCATACCGCCCCGCCACCCCACGGAATGCCAGCTTCTGCAGTTGCTGTTGCCTCTGCAGGTGCAGGGCGCAGCCCTGCCAAAAAACACAAAAAAAAACAGCAGGCCGAGGCCTGCTGTTTCGGTGTAATGGTGCGCCCGGAGAGATTCGAACTCCCGACCGCCTGGTTCGTAGCCAGGTACTCTATCCAACTGAGCTACGGGCGCCAATTACATAAACTTGTTGTGTTGATCGTGTGTGGTGCGCCCGGAGAGATTCGAACTCCCGACCGCCTGGTTCGTAGCCAGGTACTCTATCCAACTGAGCTACGGGCGCGCGGTACACAATCAACTTGCTTCTCTATTTTACTGCACTTCCAGCGGCGGATGCTGAAGGTCTGTCGAGTGGTGCGCCCGGAGAGATTCGAACTCCCGACCGCCTGGTTCGTAGCCAGGTACTCTATCCAACTGAGCTACGGGCGCCCTGCGACAGGAGCGGAATTATGCGGATGTCGGCGCGAGTCGTCAACGCTTTTGTGAAAATTTTCACCCAACTGAATGAAAAACGCCTCTGCGACAGCCTCCGGGTGTTTCATCCACGCGAAGTGGTCAGCTCGCGTACCCAGGTCCTGCGCAGAAAGCACGCGCAGCTGTGAGGCGACATTCGGCAGTTTCGCCAGCAGCGCCTGCATCGATCCGATAGGCGCCAGCCAATCGTGTTCCATCAGCACCGCCTGCGCACTGCCATGCACACGCGCCATCTGCGCGTCCAGATCCTCGTCCATGCCGACGGCAGCGTAGTGATTGTTCAGCCCTACGCGCGCCCAGTCGGCGATCAATCCACGTGCTTCGGTGCCACCGAAGCCCAATCGGCGCCCGTGAAGCACGCCCTGACGTCGCGCGATCCATGGCAGGAAGCGATAGATCAGTGGCAGCAACCAGCCGCGTGGTGGCGGGAACGTGCGCCAGAACGGGGTGCCGCTGGCGGCCAGCCACAATCGATCGAATGCCTGCGGCTGGCGCCCGGCGTGCACGCAGGCCAGTTGGCCGCCCAGGCTGTGACCACCGATGATCCATGGCAGCGCGTTCTGGCCAGCATCGGCATCAGCGAGCAGTGCCTGGCTGGCCGGCAGGTCGTGGTCGAGGATCTGCCGGTAGCCCCAATCCTGGGCGCGTGACGGGCGCAGCGAACTGCTGCCATTGCCGCGCCATTCGTGCAGGTAGACCGCCACGCCCCTGGCGGCCAGTGCCTGCGCAAGGGCCAGGTAATGGCGTGCGGCCACGCCCAGCGCCGGCAGCCACAACAACCGCGCCAGCGGCTGTGCAGGCACGCAGGCGATGACCTCGTAACGGTGGCCATCGCCGCTGTCCACGGCGAGTGCGCGTGGCGAATCGCTCATGCGTGCGGTGCCGCGCCGAAGTGGTCGAGTACCAGCACCTCGCTGCGGCCGGGCGCGTAGCCCTGCTGCAAGCCGCGCGCTACGTAATCGATGCCGGCTTCGCAGGCGTTGGCCAGGCTCAGCCCGTTGCACAGCTGCGCGGCGATGGCCGAGGCCAGCGTGCAGCCTGTGCCGTGCGCATCCAATGGCAGGCGCGCATGGATGAATTCTTCGCTGCTGACGCCATCGAAGTAACGGTCGACCACGCGGTTGCCTTCATGCAGGTGGCCGCCCTTCAGCAGCACCGCGCCGGCACCCAGATCAAGGAGTGAGGCGGCGGCCTGCTCTGCGTCGTTGCCATTGGTGATGCTGCGGCCGACCAGCAGCTCCGCTTCCGGTGCATTGGGGGTGACCAGGGTGGCCAATGGCAGCAGCCGTTCGCGCATTGCCTGCAGCGCGCTGTCCTCCAGCAGGCGAGCGCCGCTGGTGGCGACCATCACCGGGTCCAGCACCACGTGCGGTGGTCGATGGCGTTCCAGTGCATCGGCCACGGCGTGGATCACCTCGGCGTTGGCCAGCATGCCCAGTTTCACTGCGTGGATGTCGAAGTCGTCAAAGCAGGCCTCGATCTGCGCGCGCAGGAAGTCGATCGGTGGTACGTGCACGGCGCTGACGCCGCGGGTGTTCTGCGCGGTCAGTGCGGCGATCACCGACAGGCCGTGCACGCGATGCGCGGCGAAGGCCTTCAGGTCGGCCTGGATGCCGGCGCCGCCGCCGGAATCGGAGCCGGCGATGGTGAGGGCGGAAGCGGGGGTGGTCGGGCTCATGCGGTGATTGTGCCGTGCTGCCCAGTGTGGGGGTAGTGCCGGCCGGGTTGCACCCGGCACCCGCAGAAGCCGGGGCAACAGCAACAGCAACAGCAACAGCAACAGCGGCTCTGGATTTCTGCGCGGGAGGCGGGGCGGTGTCGGATTGCGGGGACGCCGCAAGTACGTCCCTGTAGGCTTGGCCGCGCCATCCATGGCGCGGACACCCCGCAATCCGACACCGCCCCGCCTCTGACGGCGTCCTGCAGTAGATCCACGCCATGCGTGGATATCGCGGAAATGATCGGAGGGACAACGTAGATCCACGCCATGCGTGGGTGACGCCATGCTCAGCGCCGCCAGCGTGCCCACTGCTGGTAGAACACATAGCCCAGGCCGGTCAATCCGGTCAGCAGGGCAGGGGCGAGCAGGGCGTCGTACTGCCAGCGCACGAACAGCCAGGCGCCGATGACGCCGCCTGCGAGGAAGCCGCTGATGATCAGGCCGCTCAGGGTCAGGCGTCGTATCTGCAGCGGCAGTCCGCGCAGCAGGTGGCCGAGGCCGATGCCGAGATCGGTGAACATGCCGCTGAGATGGGTGGTGCGTACGACGGCACCACTGAAGGTGGTGGCCATCGCATTCTGCAGTCCGCAGGCCATCGCGGCCGCCAGTGCGCCCCAGATCTGATGCTGCTTGAACAGCGGAATGGCCGCCAGCAGCAGCAGTGATTCCAACGCCAGCGCGACGCCGTAGCGGCGGCCGAGCTGCAGTGCGCTGTCCTGGATCAGCAGTCCGCTGACCATCGCGCCCAGTGAGAACGCGATCAGCAGACCCCACAGGTGGCCGACCGCGCGCCAATCCCCCTGCGCCAGCGCCATGCCAAGCTGGCTGGTGCTGCCGGTCATGTGGCTGACCGCCTGGTGTTCAAAACCCAGGAAGCCGACCACATTGACCATGCCGGCCACGCACGACAGCGCGACCGCGCCGATCCAGACCCAGGTGGGCAGGCGGATTCCCATGGCAGGCCCTCAGGGCCCGCCGAAGCCGCCGTTGAACTGCAGCTCGTTGAAGGTGCCGCTGGCCGGATCGAAGACCGCGCCCCAGAACTGCGCGCCACCATCGCAGACCCGCACCGCTTCGCGGGCGGGCCGCAGACGGTTGTCTTCAGGCAGGTGGAACGCGTTGATGTAGATCACCCGCTTTCCGTCCAGTTCGATGCCGACGTACTGGCGATCGAAGTCCATGACATGCGGCACCTGCGTTTCCAGCGCTGACAGCTTCGCTTCCAGCTGGTCCACCTGCTGCCGGCTCGGTGCCCAGTAGCCGCTGACCCGCCCGGCCTCGCGGCCGGGGCTGGGGCGCGAGCAGGTGTCGAGCACCTGCGCGGCGATGATCGGGCGGGTGACCACCCAGGACTGGCCACTGCGTTCGGTGGTCGGCACGCTGGCCGGTCCCTGCGTGGTCGCGCAGGCACCGAGCAGCGTGGTGATGGCGACCGCCATCGATGGCAGCAGCAGACGGGTGCAACGGTTCACAACACCTCCGACGCGTAATCGGCCAGCCGCGAGCGTTCACCGCGACGCAGCGTGATGTGCGCGCTGTGTGGCCAGTTCTTGAAGCGGTCCACGGCGTAGGTCAGGCCCGACGTGGTTTCGGTCAGGTAGGGGGTGTCGATCTGTTCGACGTTGCCCAGGCAGACGATCTTGGTGCCGGGGCCAGCACGGGTGATCAGCGTCTTCATCTGCTTGGGCGTCAGGTTCTGCGCCTCGTCCAGGATCAGGTAACGCGACAGGAACGTACGGCCGCGCATGAAGTTCATCGAGCGGATCTTGATGCGGCTGGCGAGCAGGTCGTTGGTCGCCTGGCGGCCCCAGGTGCCGCCTTCCTGGTTGTGCGTCAGCACTTCCAGGTTGTCGGTCAACGCGCCCATCCACGGCGTCATCTTCTCTTCCTCGGTACCGGGCAGGAAGCCGATGTCCTCGCCGACGCTGACCGTGGCGCGGGTCATGATGATCTCGCGGTAGCGCTGCTGGTCCATCGTCTGCGCCAGGCCGGCGGCCAGCGCCAGCAGGGTCTTGCCGGTACCGGCGGTGCCGAGCAGGGTGACGAAGTCGATTTCCGGGTCCATCAGTGCGTTGAGCGCGAAGTTCTGTTCGCGGTTGCGCGCGCTGATGCCCCACACGGCGTGGCTGCCATGGCGGAAGTCATCGACCAGGGACAGCACCACCTTGCCATCGCCGACGATCTTGCTGACACGCAGCTCGACTTCGTCTTCGCCCGGCAGGTAGACGTACTGGTTCGGGTACCACTCTTCGCCGTCCTGGGCGAGCACTTCGTAATGGGTGCGGCCCTTGTCGCTCCAGCTGCGCAGATCCTCGCCGTGGCGCTTCCAGAAGTCTTCCGGCAGCTCGGTGGCGCCGGTGTAGAGCAGGCTGAAATCGTCCAGCGCACGGTCGTTCTCGTAGTCTTCCGAAACGATGCCGGCGATGGCCGCCTTGATCCGCAGGTTGATGTCCTTGGAGACGAACACCACCGGGATTTCCGGCGTTTCTTCCTTCAGCGCCAGGATCGCGCCGAGGATGGCGTTGTCCGGGATGACCTTGCCAAAGCTCTTGCCCGCGTCGAAATGACTGGTCTGGAAGCGCAGCTTGCCCACGCTCTGCTTGCCACGCAGCTGCAGGCCCTGCGGCCGCTGCAGCGGAATGCCCTCGGCCAGGTTGTCCAGGCCCGAAGCCTGTACCAGCTCGTTGAGGAAGCGGCTGACCTGACGCGCATTGCGGCTCGCTTCGGTCGTGCCCTTCTTGCCGTTGTCCAGCTCCTCGATCACCTGCATGGGCAGGTAGACATCGTGCTCCTCGAATTTGAACAGCGCGGTGGGATCGTGCATCAGCACGTTGGTATCCAGCACGTAGATGCGCTTGCCTCGGGTCATCATCGGTTCCTGGTTACGGACAGGGAAAAACCACCACGACCTGCTGCAGGGCAGGGTGGTGGCGGACAAAGTGGGCGATGGGACTCACTTGGAGGGATGGGCCTTCAGTTCGGCAAGCACGGCGTCGGCATGGCCGGCGACCTTGACCTTGCGCCATGAATGCACGATGCGGCTGTCGGGGGAAATCAGGAAGGTGCTGCGCTCTATGCCACGTACCTGCTTGCCGTACATGTTCTTCATCTTGATGACGTCGAAGGCGGTGCACAGCGCTTCGTCGGCATCACTGACCAGCGGGAACGCGAAGCCCTGCTTGGCACAGAAGTTGTCGTGGGACTTCACCGAGTCGCGGGAGACGCCAAGCACGGCCGCGCCCGCCTTCCTGAAGTCGGGCAGCAGTGCGTTGAAGTCGATGCCCTCGGTGGTGCAGCCCGGGGTGCTGTCCTTGGGGTAGAAGTACAGCACCAGCCACTGGCCGGCGTAATCGCCGAGGGTGGCCTGGGCGCCGCCGGACAGTGCCAGCGGCAGGGAGAGGGTGGTGCTGTCCAGGGTATCGCCGTTGTTCATGAGGTCCTTCTGTCGAGCCTGGGTTCTTTCTACGACAATTGCATGAAACGCCACGCGCCCGTGAGGAGCGCGCGAAAAATCCGGGTTTCAATCAGAACTTCATCGGGTCCATGATCGCGTCCAGGTTCAAGTGGTCGCAGAACTCGAGGAAATCGTCGCGCAGGGCAGCGATGTGCATGTTGGCCGGCACGCCGATGGTGACCTGTGCGCTGAACATCTCCGCACCGGTCTGCATGGCGCGGTAACGCGTGCTCTGCAGGGTCTCGATGGTGATGCCCTGGCGATCGAAGAAATCGGCCAGCTGGAACAGGATGCCCGGCTTGTCGGCGGCGATCACCTCGACGATGTACGGCAGCAGGTTGGACTGCGCCTGCTTGGCTTCGGTGCGGTACCAGACCAGCTTCAGGCCTTCCTCGCGCTCGAGCCGGGTCAGCATCGCTTCCAGCTTGGCGACCGAATCCCAGGAGCCGGTGGCCAGCGCGGTCACCGAGACATCGCGGCCCACGGTGGCCAGGCGTGCATCCACCAGATTGCACCCGCTGTCGGCGATGCGGCGGGTGACGGACAACAGGGGGGACTCCGGATGCGTCGTATAGGCGTTGATCAGGAGGTGGTTTTCGCTCGGCGCTGGGCGCGGGGTGGTGTCGGTCAAGGCGATTCCGGGTAATGCATGCGTTAGTCTGAATGCCCGCCAGAGGCGGGGATCCACCGGTGTCCAGCATACTTGCCCGTGCTTTCGCGCCGCAAGTAACATTCAGATCGCCCCCGGCCTTTCGTGGCGGGCGTTTTCCCTCCCCAGCCAAGAGCAGCACGTCCTTGTCCCTTTCCGGCCTCATCACCGCGCTGGCGACCCCCTTCCGGGCCGACGGCGCACTCGACCCCGACGGTTGGCAGCGCCTGCTGCACCTGCAGCTGGAGGGCGGCGTCCAAGGCGTTGTCGTTGCCGGCTCCACCGGCGAGGCAGCCACCCTGTCCGATGCGGAGTACGACCAGCTGCTGGCCAGCGCGGTCGAACGCATCGCCGGCCGCGTTCCGGTCCTGGCCGGCACCGGCCTGTCGGGCACCGCCAAGACCATCGAGCAGACCCGCCGCGCCGCCGCGCTCGGTGCCACCCATGCGCTGGTGGTCACCCCGCCGTACGTGCGGCCGACCCAGGCTGGCCTGATCGCGCATTACCGCGCGGTCGCTGACCAGGCCGGATTGCCGGTGGTGCTGTACAACGTGCCCGGCCGTACCGGCTGCGACATGCTGCCGGAGACCGTGGCCGAGCTCGCCAGCCATCCGAACATCGTCGGCATCAAGGAAGCGGTGGGTGATACCGGCCGCGTGCGCGCGCTGCTGGACCTGCGCAGCGCGACCTTCGCCGTGCTCACCGGTGATGACGGCACTGCCGCACGTTCGATCCAGGCCGGCATGGACGGCCTGATCTCGGTCGGTTCCAACGTGCTGCCCGGCGCCTACCGCCGGATGTGCGACCTGGCCGCTGCCCGCGACCATGAAGCCGTCGAATCCTGGGATGCGCGCCTGCAGCCGTTCCATGACTTCTGCGGTGTCGAATCCAACCCGATTCCGGTCAAGGCGCTGTTGCGTCGGATCGGCATCGGTCACGATCTGCGCCTGCCGCTGCTGCCGCTTTCGGCTGCACACACGCCTGCCGCCGACCATCTCGCCGGCGATATCGCCGCCCTCGAAGCCCTTTCCAGCCACTGACCTTCCGTCTTGGTCTGATCCAGGAGATTCACATGCGCCAATCCGTTTCTGCCGTCCGCGTGCTGTCCTTCGCGCTCCTTGCCGTCGCCACTGCTGCCGGCACCACCGGTTGCTTCAAGCGTGGCGTCAAGGGCGACTACGCCCTGGCCCCGGAAGTGCGTCCGCTGGAAGTGCCGCCGGACCTGAACCTGCCGGCAGGCGCCGGCAACAACCAGGTGCCGACCCTGAGCTCGGCGACCAAGCCGGCCGCTCCGGCCGCCGCCGCTCCGGCGGTCAGCGCCACCGGCTTCACCATTGCCGGCACCAAGGAAGACGCCTTCGCCAAGGTCGGTACCGCGCTGGAAGGCGTGGAAGGCCTGACCATTGCCACCCGCGCGCAGCTGCTGGGCTCGTACGACGTGGCCTATGAAGGCAGCAACTTCCTGGTCCGCGTGGTCGCCGTCGACGCCGGTGCGTACATCTCCGCAGTCGACCCGCGTGGCCTGCCGGCCACCGCCGCAGCGCCGGTGAAGCTGATTGCCGCACTGAAGGCGAAGCTGGCCCCGTAATGGCTGGGCCGGTGGGTACGGACCTGCGGGTTCGTGCCTGCCGTGGTAGAGGCTGACCTTGGTCGGCGCTTTGTGCCAACCGAGGTTGGCAGCTACCAAGGCAAGAACGGAAAAGGGCGCCCTGGGCGCCCTTTTCATTGCCTGCTGGTTGGTGCCTGTCGTGGAAGAGGCCGACCTTGGTCGGCGCCTGCATGCCAACCAAGGTTGGCAGCTACCAAAGCAGCGTTGCCGGCGCCTCAGCGCTCCAGCAGCTTCAGCTTGTCGGGCTTGCCGTCCCACTCACCGGCATCGGCCGGCGGGTCCTTGCGCACGGTCAGTACCGGCCACTCCTTCGCCAGTTCTGCATTGAGGGCGACGAAACCTTCCTGGCCAGCGGGAACATCGTCTTCCGGGAAGATCGCGTTGACCGGGCACTCGGGTTCGCAGAGGGTGCAGTCAATGCACTCGTCCGGGTCGATCACCAGGAAGTTCGGGCCTTCGTGGAAGCAATCCACGGGGCACACTTCCACGCAATCGGTGTGTTTGCACTTGATGCAGTTTTCGGTGACGACAAAGGGCATGGGTAGGGGGCGAATCGCTTTCTGAACCTGCCAATTCTAGAACAGGTTGGCCCCCGGTGTCGGTTGCCGTGTGAAAGTGGGGCAGATTGGCGCCCCTAATGCCCATTTGGCGGCATGCCCGCCCTGTGCGACGCTGCCAAGGCCGCCGGCCCGCTTCGGTCGGCCCCCTTCCTTGCAGGATCCTTCATGTCGCCAGTCCAGCCCGGTGCCGCCTCCAATGGCGGTGAGAACACGGCCTTCATCGTCCTGATCAGTTGCGCCGCCACTCTTGGTGGTTTCCTGTTCGGCTTCGACAGTGGCGTCATCAATGGCACCGTCGACGGTCTGCGCCAGGCCTTCAACTCCAGCGAGGCCGCGCTCGGCTTCGAGGTGGCCTCGATGCTGCTGGGGTGCGCGATCGGCGCGTTCGCAGCCGGCTGGCTGGGTGATCGGCTGGGACGTCGTGGCGTGCTGATCGGGGCGGCCGTGATGTTTCTGGTGTCCGCGCTGGGTGCCGGCGCCGCACATGCGTCCTGGTTGTTCGTCTGCGCGCGCGTGCTCGGCGGATTCGCCGTCGGTGCGGCCAGCGTGATGTCGCCGGCCTACATCGCCGAGGTCGCGTCGGCGCGCTATCGCGGCCGGCTGGCGACCGTGCAGCAGATGGCGATCATCTGCGGCCTGTTCGCGGCGTTCCTCAGCAACTATCTGCTGGCCAGGACCGCAGGCGCCTCGACCGAGCCGCTCTGGCTGGGGCAGCAGGCATGGCGCTGGATGTTCTGGATGCAGGCACTGCCGTCGCTGCTGTTCCTGCTGCTGTTGCTGGTGATTCCGGAGAGCCCGCGCTTCCTGGTGATGAAGGGCCGGCCGGCGCAGGCGAGGGTGGTGCTTGGCCGGTTGTACGGTGAACGCGCCGCGGTGAACAAGCAGGCCGAGATCGAAGCGAGCCTGGCCCAGGACCAGCACAAGCCGCGTTTCGGCGACCTGCTCAACAAGGCCACCGGCAAGCTGCGTCCCATCGTCTGGGTCGGCATCGGCCTGGCGATGTTCCAGCAGCTGGTCGGCATCAATGTGGTGTTCTATTACGGCGCCGTGCTGTGGCAGGCGGTGGGTTTCTCGGAAAGCGACGCGCTGTTGATCAACGTATTGTCCGGGGCGCTGAGCATCGGTGCCTGTCTGCTGACGGTGGTGCTGATCGATCGCATCGGCCGCAAGCCGCTGCTGTGGGTCGGGTCGGTCGGCATGTCGGTGGCGCTGGTGCTGATGGTGGTCGCCTTCGCCAGTGGCAGCCTGGCCGATGGTCGCCTGCAGCTGTCCGACGGCATGGGCCGGTTGGCGCTGGTAGCGGCCAACGTCTACGTGGTGTTCTTCAACATGTCCTGGGGCCCGGTGATGTGGGTGATGCTGGGCGAGATGTTCCCGAACCAGATCCGCGGCCCAGCGTTGGCGGTGGCCGGTGCGGCGCAGTGGACGTCGAATTTCGCGATCACCGTGACCTTCCCGATGCTGCTGGCCGGCATCGGCCTGGCCGGTGCGTACGGCATCTACACCGTCGCCGCGATCCTCTCGATCATCTTCGTCATCCGCCACGTGCGCGAGACCAAGGGCAAGGAACTGGAGCAGATGGAAGGCTGACGGCTCGGCCTGGGTTTCAGCGCCTCCCTGTTCCGAGGGGAGGCGGCAGGCCAGCCGCTCCAGGACACGCCGTAAACCCATCCATGGGGGCTCGATGGCGCCATCCATGGCGCCAACGGTCCTGGAGCGGCCGGCCTGCCGCCTCTCGACAGATCGCGGATAGCGGATAGCGGATAGCGGATAGCGGATAGCGGACGCAGGCAAGCGCGTCGGGGTTGAATTTGTTTCGGAGGAGCGAGGCTGTTCTTGCCGCCGTCGCGGGAAATTGTCAGGAGGGGGCGGGCCACCCTTTCCTGGACCGTTGGCGCCAAGGATGGCGCCATCGAGCACCATGGATGGGCTTTGGCGTGTCCAGGAAAGGGTGGCCCGCCCCCTCCCGCGCAGGAACAGGGAGGCGCAAAAGCGACCACGCCGGTTGGAATCGAGAATCCGGAAAACAGAAAAGCCCGCACAAGGCGGGCTTTTTCGGTTCCTGCTGCGGCGACTGGTGCTCCCTAGGGGACTCGAACCCCTGTTTTAGCCTTGAGAGGGCCACGTCCTAACCACTAGACGAAGGGAGCAGTGTGTCGCTGCCGGTGCAGGAGCGCTAGTATATGCACCTCGATGCCATTGGGCAATCCCGAAACTTCAACCGGAAGCGCCAACATCATTTCCTCTGCTACATCACCGTTCAGCCTGCGCGTCATCCCGCGCGACCAGCACACGATCTCCCGCAAGGACATCAGCCCGAACGCTTTGCGCGTGCTTTATCGACTGCGCGATGCCGGCTTCGGCGCCTACCTTGTCGGCGGCGCGGTGCGCGATCTGCTGGTCAATGGCCAACCCAAGGATTTCGACGTGGCCACCGATGCCACGCCCGAACAGGTCAAGCAGTTGTTCCGCAACTGCCGCCTGATCGGCCGCCGTTTCCGCCTGGCCCATGTTGTGTTCGGCCGCGAGATCATCGAAGTCGCCACCTTCCGTGCCAACATCGATGACGGCAGCGGCGACCGCGAGATGGAAAACGGCATGCTCGTGCGCGACAACGTGTACGGCAGCATCGAAGACGACGCCATCCGCCGCGACTTCACCTGCAATGCCCTGTACTACGCCATCGAGGACTTCTCGGTGCGTGACTACACCGGCGGCTTCGAAGACGTGCAGGCACGCCTGATGAAGCTCATCGGCGACCCGGTGCAGCGCTACCAGGAAGACCCGGTGCGCATGCTGCGTGCGGTCCGCCTGGCGGCCAAGCTCGGCTTCCAGATCGAAGAGGGCACCGCTGCACCGATCCCGCAGCTGGCCGGCCTGCTCAATGAAGCCGCACCGGCGCGCCTGTTCGAAGAAGTCCTGAAGCTGTTCCTGTCCGGGCACGGCGTGGCCAGCTTCGAAGGACTGGAACGCTATGGCCTGTTCGACGTGTTGTTCCCGGAAAGCGCCAAGGCGCTGAAGTCGAACCGTACCGGCGCGCTGCGCCGCATGCTGATCGAGGGCCTGGCCAACACCGACGCACGCGTGGCCAACGACGAGCCTGTGTCGCCGGCGTTCCTGTTCGCGCTGTTGCTGTGGCCGGCCTATTGCCGCGCGCAGGCAACCCTGCTCAAGCAGGGCGTGGCACCGGAAGAGGCGCAGCGTCGCGCCGCCGACCGCGTCACCGTGCAGCAGTTGAGCACCATTGCATTGCCGCGCCGTTTCTCGCTGCCGATGCAGGAGATCTGGCTGCTGCAGGCGCGCTTCAGTTCGCGCCAGCGCAAGCGCGTGATGCGCACGCTCAGCCATCCCCGTTTCCGTGCCGCCTTCGATTTCCTGGCCCTGCGCCAGGTGGCATCGGCAGAGCACGAAGCCGACGTCGCGTTCTGGCGCGAAGCGCAGGCGCAGTCCGGGCATGAGCTGGATTCGTCGCTGGATTCGCTGCATAGCGAGGCCGGCGATGAGGAGGGTGGGGCGCCGCGCAAGCGTCGTCGTCGCCGTCGTCGTCCGGACGGCGCAGCTGCCGGTGCTGCCGAGTAATCCATGACCGGTGCCTGGATCGGGCTGGGCGCCAATCTTGGCGAGGCAGCCAACACCGTCCGCGCGGCCATCGCCGCGCTGGGCGACCTGCCCGGAACCCGGCTGACGCAGGCGTCGCGGTTGTACGCGACGCCGGCATGGGGAAACGAGGACCAGCCACCCTTCGTCAACGCGGTGGCCTCGGTCGACACTGATCTTTCCGCTGTCGAACTGCTGCAGGCCATGCTCGTGCTGGAGCAGCGCTTCGGCCGCGTACGCGACCCTGCCGTGCACTGGGGCCCGCGTGCGCTGGATCTGGACCTGCTGCTGTTCGGCGAGCAGGTGCTGGACCTGCCCGAGCTGAAAGTGCCGCATCCCTACCTGCACGAGCGGGCGTTCGTGTTGGTGCCGTTGGCCGAAATCGCCGCCGATCTGGCCATTCCCGGCCATGGCCGCGTGCGGGATGCAGTGATGCGGGTGGATGCCTGCGGGATCGCGCCGTTAGGGTGATAATGCCCGGGTTATCTCCCCCGGTTATCAGCACATGAGCACCCACGCAGACAGCAAGCCCTGGACCGTTCCCGCCCTGGCCGAGGCCAAGCGCAATGGTCAGAAGCTGGTCATGTTGACCGCCTACGACGCAGGCTTCGCCCGCACGTTCGATGCCAATGGTGTCGACCTGATCCTGATCGGCGATTCGTTGGGCATGGTCGTGCAGGGCCACGATTCGACCCTGCCGGTGACCGTCGCCGACATGGTCTACCACACCCGCGCGGTCGCTCGCGTGCTGCAGCGCGCGCTGCTGATCGCTGACCTGCCGTTCGGTGCCGATGCGACCCCGGAACGCGCGCTGGATGCTTCGCTGCAGCTGCTGCAGGCAGGCGCGGAGATGGTCAAGATCGAAGGTGCAGGCTTCAAGGTCGACATCATCCGTTACCTGGTCGAGCGTGAGATTCCAGTCTGCTCGCACCTGGGCCTGACCCCGCAGTCGGTGCTGCGCCTGGGTGGCTTCAAGATCCAGGGCCGTGGCGATGCCGCGCGCCAGCTGGTGGAAGACGCCAAGGCCGTTGCCGAGGCGGGCGCCAGCATCATGGTGCTCGAATGCGTGCCGACGCCGGTTGCCGCTGCCGTCACCGCTGCCGTTCCCGTGCCGACCATCGGTATCGGTGCTGGCCCGCAGTGCGATGGCCAGGTGCTGGTGCTGCACGACTTCCTTGGCCTGGACAGTGGCCACCGTCGTCCGAAGTTCGTCAAGGACTTCCTGGCCGAAGGTGGCTCGGTGGCCGGTGCCACCCGCGCCTACGCCGATGCCGTGCGCGATGGCAGCTTCCCCGACGAAGAGCACGCGTACGCCCAATGATCCAGACCTTCAACGAACTCGGTGCACTGCGCGCGCAGATCGCGCAATGGAAGGGCGAGGGCCTGCGCGTGGCGCTGGTGCCGACCATGGGCAACCTGCATGGCGGGCACCATGCGCTGATCACCCTGGCAAAGCAGTACGCCGACAAGGTCGTGGCGAGCATCTTCGTCAACCCGACGCAGTTCGGGCCGAACGAGGATTTCAGCCGCTATCCGCGCACCCCCGAAGCCGATGTGGCCGGGCTGGAGCAGGTAGGCTGCGATGCAGTGTGGCTACCCAGCGTCGAAGCGATGTACCCGCTGGGCGTGGACAAGACCACGCGGATGCATGCGCCCGGCGTCAGTGAAGTGCTGGAAGGCGCCAGCCGCCCGGGCCATTTCGATGGCGTGTGTACGGTGGTGGCGCGGCTGTTCCTGCAGGTGCAGCCGGACGTCGCCGTGTTCGGTCGCAAGGACTACCAGCAGCTGGCGGTCATCAAGCAGATGGTGGCCGAGCTGTCGTTCCCGATCCAGATCGTCGGTGCCGAGATCGTGCGGGATGAGGATGGCCTGGCCAAGAGCTCGCGCAACCAGTACCTCAGCGCCGAGCAGCGCCCGTTGGCGACCACCCTTCATCGCACCCTGCTGGGCATGCGCGAAGGCTACGTGGCCGGGCAGACGCGCACGCAGATCGAGGCCGAAGCCACGGCGGCGCTGCAGGCGGCCGGCTTCCAGGTGGATTACGCGGTGCTGCGCACCCCGGAGCTGGCTGAACCGACCTTTGATGGCGGTGGCCGCGTGGCCCTGATCGCCGCCCGCCTGGGCACCACCCGGTTGATCGACAACCTGGAGTTCTGAGCCGCATGCGGCTCAGGGGCGCCCGCAGCGGGCGCCTCTCACCTTCCCATGGACGGGAGACCGGAAATGAATACCCCCACCACTACCGGCTGTCTTGCCCGGGCCTCGATCCTGGCGGTACTGGCCGCCGGCATGGTGCCTGCCCAGCTGATGGGCGGCCTGTTGTTCGCGCTCGACTTCGCGCGTACGCCCGTACCGGCACTCACCGGCGGTGCGCTGATGTTCGTGCTGGGCGTGTGCAACGCCATCGCGGTGTTGCTGCCGATGGCGCTGATCCTGCAGTCCCAGCGGCGTCTGCGCCGGACCGCCTTCCTGCTCGTGGGGTTCGGTCTGGGCGCGCTTGCCATGGCGACCTGTGCCTGGCCGGGCGCGGACAATGGTCCGCTGCTGCAGCGCCTGCGCTATGTCGATACCTTCGACGTGATCAGCTACGGCCTGTCGGTGCTGGCCGCGGGCGGCTTCGGCCTGGTCGCCGGGCTGGCCTTCCATACGGTGTTCGGCCTATCACTGCAGGGCGCCTGCGGGCATGCCCCGTCAGCGCTACCGGTCGAGGGCGCCTGAACGGTCTTCAGCGTCCCGTCCCAGCCCCCTGATGACGGCCAAGCGGGTGCTAGAATCCGCTCTTTCCTTTGCCGTTGCAGCGCCCCCATGCACCTGTCCCTGCTCAAGACCAAGATCCACCGCGCCACCGTCACCCATTCCGAGCTGAACTACGAAGGCTCGATCGCCATCGATGACAACCTGCTGGCCGCCACTGGCATCCGTGAATTCGAGCAGGTGCACATCTGGGACGTGACCAACGGTGCGCGCTTCTCGACCTATGCGATCCGCGCCGAAGCCGGCAGCGGCATCGTCTCGCTCAACGGTGGCGCCGCGCGCCACGTGCAGGTCGGTGACATCATCATCATTGCCGCCTTCGCCAGCATGACCGAGCAGGAAGCCGACAGCTTCAAGCCGAAGCTGGTGTACGTTGATGGCAACAACCAGATCTCCCACACCAACGACACGATCCCGACCCAGGCCGCATGACAACGAACAACGGATTCGACTCGCTGCATTCCCACGCCCAGCGCCTGAAGGGCGCAAGCATTCCCAACCTGCTCGCCGCCGAACCCGGTCGTGTACAGGATCTGGCGCTGCGGGTCGGTCCGTTGTATGTCAACTTCGCCCGGCAGAAATACGATGCCGCGGCGTTGCAGGCGCTGTTGGCGCTGGCTGCCGAACGTGATGTCGGCGGTGCCATCACGCGCCTGTTCCGTGGCGAGCAGGTCAACCTGACCGAAGGCCGCGCCGCGCTGCATACCGCGCTGCGCGGTGATGTGGTCGATGCGCCGGTGGCGGCCGAGGCCTATGCCACCGCGCGCGGCATCCGCCAGCGCATGGGTGTGCTGGTGCGCGCGCTGGAAGACAGTGGCGTGACCGATGTGGTCAGCGTCGGTATCGGCGGTTCCGATCTCGGTCCGCGCCTGGTCGCCGACGCGCTGCGTCCGGTCACGGGTGCACGCCTGCGCGTGCATTTCGTGTCGAACGTGGACGGCGCCGCCATGCAGCGCACGCTGGCCACGCTGGATCCGGCGAAGACCGCCGGCATCCTCATTTCCAAGACCTTCGGTACCCAGGAAACCCTGCTCAACGGCCAGATCCTGCACGATTGGCTGGGGGGGAGCGAACGCCTGTACGCGGTCAGCGCCAATCCGGAACGCGCCGCCAAGGCCTTCGCCATTGCCGCCGAGCGCGTGCTGCCGATGTGGGACTGGGTGGGCGGCCGCTATTCGCTGTGGTCGGCCGTCGGTTTCCCGATCGCACTGGCCATCGGCTTTGAGCGCTTCGAGCAGTTGCTGGAAGGTGCCGCGCAAATGGATGCGCATGCACTGGACGCGCCGCTGGAGCGCAACCTGCCGGTGCTGCACGGCCTGACCGACATCTGGAACCGCAATCTGCTGGGCCATGCCACGCACGCGGTGATGACCTACGACCAGCGCCTGGCGCTGCTGCCGGCGTACCTGCAGCAGCTGGTGATGGAAAGCCTGGGCAAGCGCGTGCAGCGCGATGGCCAGCCGGTCACCACCGACACCGTGCCGGTGTGGTGGGGCGGTGCCGGCACCGACGTGCAGCACAGCTTTTTCCAGGCCCTGCACCAGGGCACCAGCATCATTCCGGCCGATTTCATCGGCTGCGTGCACAACGACGATCCGTATACGGTCAACCACCAGGCGTTGATGGCCAACCTGCTGGCGCAGACCGAAGCGCTGGCCAACGGCCAGGGCAGCGACGATCCGCACCGCGATTACCCGGGTGGCCGCCCGAGCACGATGATCCTGCTCGACGCGCTGACCCCGCAGGCGCTGGGCGCCTTGATCGCGATGTACGAACACGCGGTGTATGTGCAGTCGGTGATCTGGAACATCAACGCCTTCGACCAGTTCGGCGTCGAGCTGGGCAAGCAGCTGGCCAGCGGCCTGCTGCCCGCTCTGCAGGGTGAGGATGTCGAGGTCAACGACCCGCTGACCCGTGAGCTGCTGGCCCAGCTGAAGGGCTGACGCGGGCGGGGAATGCCGCCGGGCATGGCCCGGCGCTACCCTTCGTTACGCCGGTAGCGCCGGGCCATGCCCGGCGGATATGACGCCGCGTTACCGGCTCGGATCGCGCTCCGGGCTCGGCCGCTTGGCCAGCTTGCGCTGCAGCGAACGCCGGTGCATGCCGAGCAGGCGCGCGGCCGCCGACACGTTGCCGCCGGTTTCATGCATCGCCTGCTGGATGTGCTCCCACTGCAGGCGACTGATCGGGGTCATCGCATCGGGCACTTCCATCTCTCCGTCATCGGCCGGGCCATCGTCTTCTTCGCCCAGCGCGCGCAGGATCATCGGCACCGTCGACGGCTTGGGCAGGTAGTCGTCGGCGCCGAGCTTGATCGCCTCCACCGCGGTGGCGATGCTGGCATAGCCGGTCACCAGCAGGATCCGCATGTCCGCACGCAGCGCGCGCAGCGGCTGGATCAGCGCCAGGCCGGAATCGCTGCCCAGCTTCAGATCGATCAGTGCGAACGCTGGCGGACGCTGGCGCGCCAATGCCAGTGCGCTGGCGGCATCCTGTGCGGTCTGCGTCTCCAGCCCTTTGCGGGCCAGGCTGCGCTGCAGCGTGCGCAGGTAGAGTTCGTCGTCGTCGACCAGCAGGCCGAGGGTAGAAGCAGTCATGGTCATTCCTCGCGGGGGGCCAACGGCAGGCGGAAGCCGACGCGGCTACCGGCCCCTTGGGCCGGGCGCATCCACATCTCGCCGTCCAGGCGTTCGATGGTGGCATGGGACAGGGCAAGCCCGACGCCCATGCCTTCACTCTTGCTGCTGCCGAACAGCTTGCCCGGCAGGACGGCGGCGCGGGCATCGAAGCCATGGCCGTAATCGCGTACTTCGCCGATCAAGTCGTCGCCTTCGATGCGCAGGCTGAGGTCAACGCGCGGTCGTCCAGCCTGCTCGCCGGCATCGGCAGCATTGTTCAGCAGCACCATCAGCAGGTGGCCGACGCCCGGGTCCAGCGGCAGGCGCAGCGGTGCGTCGTCGTTGCGATGCAGGTCGATGGTCGGGCGCACCAGCCGCCACTGCTCCAGCACCTGCTGGGCCGTGGAGTGGGCGCGCCCGGGGCGGTCGTTGGAAGCCGGCGCGGCCAGTGCCAGCACGCGCTCGCGGCACTGCACCAGCAGCTCGCGCAGGGTCTCCATGTCCTCGCGTACTTCCGGCTCTTCGCTGCGCTCGGCCACGTCGTCGGCAAGCAGGGTCATCGTCGCCAGCGGCGTGTTCAGTTCGTGCGCCACCGAGGCCGCATGCGTGGCCAGGGCGACGATGCCTTCGTTGCGCGCGAAGCGTTCGCGCAGCGCCGACAGTTCCAGCTCGCGCTCGCGCAGGGCGATCGCCAGCCGGGTGGAGAAGATCAGCACCACCGCAGCGGACAGCAGGAAGGTGGCGATCATGCCCCAGCGATTGAGGTCCAGTGCGTTGAAGTAGCCGGCCGGCAGCGGTTGGCCGAACAGTCCGCTGGCGGCATAGCCCAGCAGGCAGGCGCTGGCCACGGCCAGGGCCCAGCGCAGGGGCAGGGCGAAGGCGGCCAGGGCGATCAGGATCAGGAACAGCGAGCCGAACGGATTGGCGATGCCGCCACTCCAGCTGACCATCCAGGTGAGGATGATCACGTCAACCAGGATGTGGCCGAAGGCGGTCAGCGGCGCGGTATCGGCCGGCTCCGGCCGCAGCTGCGTATACAGGTTGAACACGGCAAGCACGGCCACGCCCGACCACAACGGCAGTTGCGGCAAGGGCAGTCCCAGCACCCAGGTGGCGACCAGGATGGTGGCCGCCTGGCCAGCCACGGCCAACCAGCGCAGGCTGCACAGGGTTCGGAGAAACGGGGCGTCGGGACCGGTCATTCGCGCCCATCGTATGCGTTCGCAGGCAAGCCTGCCTGCGACAATCGGCCGCAGCCGCACTGCCGCCTGAATGCGACACACCCGCAAGGTCGGGGCGGGCGTTAGAATGCCCGCATGCATGACGCCGTCACCCGCCCTACAGCCCCCTCCGATGCCACTGCTTGGCCCCGTCGCCTGACCCAATCGGTCCAGATCGGTGGAGTCACCGTGGGCGGTGGCAAGCCGGTGGTGGTGCAGTCGATGACCAACACCGACACCTCCGATGTGGCGTCCAGCGTGAAGCAGGTCGCCGAGCTCTGGCGCGCCGGCTCGGAAATGGTGCGCCTGACCGTCAACACGGTCGAAGCGGCCGCGGCGATCCCGCGCATCGTCGACAAGCTGGCGATGATGGGCATCGATGTACCGCTGATCGGCGACTTCCATTACAACGGCCATCAGCTGCTGACGGCCGAACCGGCCTGTGCCGAAGCGCTGGCCAAGTACCGCATCAACCCGGGCAACGTGGGCTTCGGCAAGAAGAAGGACCTGCAGTTCGCCCAGCTGATCGAGTTCGCCATCCGCTACAACAAGCCGGTGCGCATCGGCGCCAACTGGGGATCGCTGGACCAGGCCCTGGCAGCGAAGCTGATGGACGAGAACAACCATCGCGAGCAGCCCTGGGATGCCGGCCGCGTGCTGCGCGAGGCACTGATCCGTTCGGCGCTGGATTCGGCCGAGCAGGCCGTCGAGCTGGGGCTGCCGCGCGACCGCATCATCCTTTCGGCCAAGGTCAGCGGCGTGCAGGAACTGATCGCGGTCTACCGCGACCTGGCCCAGCGTTCGGACTTCGCCCTGCACCTGGGCCTGACCGAAGCCGGTATCGGCAGCAAGGGCATCGTCGCCTCGGCGGCGGCGCTGAGCGTGCTGCTGCAGGAAGGCATCGGCGACACCATCCGCATTTCGCTGACGCCCGAACCGGGCCAGTCGCGTACGCAGGAAGTGATCGTCGCCCAGGAACTGCTGCAGACCACCGGCCAGCGCGCGTTCACCCCGCTGGTCACGGCCTGCCCGGGCTGCGGCCGTACCACCTCGGAGTTCTTCCAGGAACTGGCCAAGGTGGTGCAGAACCACGTGCGCGAAAAGATGCCGCTGTGGAAGATCCAGCACCCGGGTGCGGAGAACATGACCCTGGCGGTGATGGGCTGCGTGGTCAACGGGCCCGGTGAGTCGCGGCATGCCAACATCGGCATCTCGCTGCCGGGTACCGGCGAAGCACCGTCGGCACCGGTGTTCGTCGATGGCGAGAAGAAGGTGACCCTGCGTGGTGAGAACATCGCCCAGGAATTCGTCGCCCTGATCGATGATTACGTTGAACGCACCTATGTCCGAAGCGCCGGGTAAGCCGACGATCCTCGCTGCGCCGGAGCCAGCCTCCGGTTTCCGCCACTGGATGGCGCGCAATGCCTGGCGGCTGCTGTTGCTGTTTGCCGGTGTGCTGCTGCCGCTGGCCGGATTCGTCGCCCTGGCCGACGAAGTGCACGAGTTCGAGTCCTTCCACTTCGATGCGCCGCTGCTGTGGCAGATGCACGGCCTGCATTCGCCGTGGCTGGACCGCATCTTCGTGCTGCTGTCGAAACTGGGTTACGAGTGGTTCCTGATCCCGGCCGACGTGCTGATTGTCGGCGCATTGGCCTGGCACCGGCGTTGGCGTGAAGCGACCTTCGTGGCCGTGAGCTTCGTCGGGTCGGCGCTGCTGAACATGGGCAGCAAGCACTTCTTCCAGCGCGACCGGCCCAGCCTGTGGGAATCGATCGCGCCGGAATCCACGTTCAGTTTCCCCAGCGGCCACGCGATGGGCTCGATGACCCTGGCGGTCACCCTGGTGCTGCTGGCCTGGAATACCCGCTGGCGCTGGCCGGTGCTGCTGTTGGCGCCGTCGTTCAGCCTGCTGGTAAGCGTTTCCCGGGTCTATCTGGGGGTGCATTACCCCTCGGACATCCTGGCCGGATGGTGTGCCGCGCTGGTTTGGGTGGTAGGGTGCTATCTGGTCATGTTCAGCCGCCGTCATCCATGGCGACGGCACGGTTCGCCGCCAGCGACGGCCAGCGAAGCGATCACGCAAGGGGAGTGACGTGGATGCCCTCCCAAGGGCGTCTACCTGAGGGACGGGTTGTTTCGTTGTAACGGGTTCTGCAGGGCAAGGGGCACGATCAGTGCGTGAAGAATGTGATGCGCAAGGCAGAACGCCGGAATTGCGCAACATCCGCGCTTGCAGTGGTCAGGTGCTCCTGCCTAGGTTGACCCGTATTGGCCGCATTCGAAGAGGTACGTGAATGACGATTCGAGTCTACCTGGTGGATGACCACGCGTTGGTCCGCACCGGGATGAAGATGATACTGTCGAGTGAAACCGACATTGAAGTGGTGGGCGAGGCCGAGACCGGCGAAGACGCGCTGCCCGCGATCCGCCAGCTGCAACCGGACGTGGTGCTGTGTGATCTGCATCTGCCCGGGGTGAGCGGAATGGAAGTGACCGAGCGCATCGTCCGTGGCCACCGCAGCACGCGGGTGGTCATCGTGTCGGTGCTGGAGGACGGTCCGCTGCCCAAGCGCCTGCTCGAAGCGGGCGCTGCCGGTTACATCGGCAAGGGCTGCGATGCACAGGAACTGCTGCGCGCGGTGCGCGACGTGGCCGCCGGACGGCGCTACCTGGGCACGAGCATCGCGCAGAACCTGGCGTTGTCCACCGTGGAAGGCAACGGCTCGCCGTTCGACAACCTGTCGCCGCGTGAGCTGGAAGTGGCATTGCTGCTGACCCAGGGCCTGCGCCAGGAAGACATCGCGCGGCGCCTGAGCCTGAGTGCGAAGACGGTGAACACGCACAAGGCGCGGTTGTTCGAGAAGATGGGAATCCACGACAACATCGCGTTGGCGCGGATGGCCAGCCAGTATGGGTTGGTGGATCCGGCACGGCCGCTGTAAGGGTTTCGGCCAACGGCTGAGCCCCTCGCGGTGTGCGGTTGGTTTCATGGAGTTGGCCGGGCGGATGGGCTGCGCAGGGGACGCTGCAAGTACGTCCCTGTAAGCTCGGTCGCCGCATCCATGCGGCTCACGCCCCTGCGCAACCCATCCGCCCGGCCACGGACAGGTTCCGTGCACCGCAACCGCGGAATGAAGAAAAGAACGGCAGGAGCAGGTCGCGCGCTTTGCGCGCTCGTAGACTGGGGTCGGATCCCTTTCCCGGCGGGAAAGGGCTCTGACCCCGTAATGCATCAGTGGCCGCGTACGCGCTTGACGATCTTCGCGGCCTGCGCCGCGCTTTCGCGCACCTTGTCCCACTGGCCGGCGTCGATCCAGTTGCCCGGCACCATCCACGAGCCACCGATGCAGACCACGTTCTTCTGCTCGAGGTATTCGGCCGCCGTGTTCTCGGTGATGCCACCGGTCGGGCACAGCTTGAGATCGGCAATCGGGCCGGCCACGCCCTTGATCATGGCCAGGCCACCCACGGCCGTGGCCGGGAACAGCTTGCAGACACGGAAGCCGCGCGCGTAGAGCGACAGCAGCTCGGTCGGCGTTGCCGCACCCGGTACTACCGGCAGCGGTGCCGCAGCCAGTGCATCGGCCAGCACCGGCGGCGTACCCGGGGTCACCAGGAAATCCGCGCCCGCATCGATGGACTGCTGCATCTGCTCCACCGTCAGCACCGTACCGGCGCCGACCACCACATCCGGCAGCTCGCGCTTGAGCATCGCCAGCGCTTCCATCGCCACCGGCGTCCGCAGGGTCAGCTCGATGGCCGGCAATCCGCCTTCCAGCAACGCCGCACTGACCGCACGCGCCTGGTCCAGCGTATGAATCGTCACCACCGGCAGGATGCCGGCCGCATGCAGCAACTCCGCCGCCCGCACCTGATGTTGTTCGATACCCATAGCTCTGCTTCTGCCTTTGCTTTCGCTCTTGTTGTGCTTTCAATGATCACTTCGCGGCGTTGAAGCGCCGGAGAGTGTCAGGAGGGCGCGGTCAGCCCCAGACGGGACCGTGAGCGGCATGGATGCCGCGACCGAGCCCCCATGGATGGGTTTACGGCGTGCCCCGGCTGGGGCTGACCGCGCCCTCAGCCAGGAAATCTACCGCTGCGACAAACCCGCAACGCTCTTCAATCCCTCAGGCGTCCTTCGCCTCATGCGGCGCCGCCGCCGCCGCCGCATCGTGCCCCAGCTCATACTCCGCGTCGTAATCCCACGGCCCACCGTCAGCCGCCGCCGGACCACACGAAATCGAGATTGCGCCCTGATCCGCCGGACCCACCACGCGCCGGTTGATCGCGAACAGGTTGCGGCCCAGGTCATTGGCGGCCGGCGCCGTATTCGGCGCATGCGTACGCGCCGCCCATTCGGCCGCGTCCACCAGCACTTCCAGCGTGCCGGCTTCACCATCCAGGCGGATGATGTCGCCCTCGCGCACCTTGCCCAGCGGACCACCGCGTGCGGCTTCCGGGGTCACGTGGATCGCCGCCGGAATCTTGCCCGACGCGCCGGACAGGCGACCATCGGTGACCAGTGCCACGCGCCGGCCCTGGTTCTGCAGCAGGCCCAGCAGCGGTGCCAGCGAATGCAGTTCCGGCATACCGTTCGCACGCGGGCCCTGATAACGCACCACGGCTACGAAATGCTCGGGCAGCAGGCCGCCGGCGTGCAGCTTGTTCAATACCTGCGGTGCATCAACCACCACGGCCGGGGCTTCGATGGTGCGGTACTGCGGCTTCACCGCTGACAGCTTGATCAGCGACTTGCCGAGGTTGCCGCGCAACAGGCGCAGGCCGCCCTGGCTCTCGAACGGGTTGTCGACACCGCGCACCACTTCTTCATCTGCGCTGCGTTCCAGGCCCGGCAGATACACCAGCTTGCCCTCGCGCAGCTGCGGTTCGCGGGCGTAGTCGGCCATGCCGCCACGGGCCACGCTGACCAGGTCGCCATGCATCAGGCCGGCCTTGATCAGTTCGCCGAACACGAACGCCGGGCCACCCGCAGCGGCGAAGCGGTTCACGTCGGCTTCGCCGTTCGGATAGACGCGCGCCAGCAGCGGAATCAGCTGCGACAGCTCGTCGAAGTCATCCCAGGTCAACACGATACCGGCCGCACGGGCCACGGCAATCCAGTGGATGGTGTGGTTGGTCGAGCCACCGGTAGCCATCAGCGCGATGATCGCGTTGATGATCGCGCGCTCGTCGATGATCCGGCCCAGCGGACGGAAATCGTCGCCCAGCGCAGTGATGTCCAGCGCACGCTCGGTGGCTTCGCGGGTCAGTGCATCGCGCAGCGCGGTGTCCGGATTGACGAACGACGCGCCCGGCAGCTGCACGCCCATCGCCTCCAGCAGCACCTGGTTGGAGTTGGCGGTGCCGTAGAAGGTGCAGGTGCCCGCGCCGTGGTAGGAGGCCGATTCGGCTTCCAGCAGTTCTTCGCGGGTGGCTTCGCCGGCGGCGTAGCGCTCGCGCACTTCGGCCTTCTGCTTGTTGGGAATGCCCGGCGTCATCGGGCCGGCCGGCACGAACACGGCGGGCAGATGGCCAAAGGCGAGGGCGCCGATCAGCAGGCCCGGCACGATCTTGTCGCACACACCGAGGTACACGGTGGTATCGAACATGTCGTGGCTGAGCCCGATCGCGGTGGCCTGGGCAATGACATCACGCGAGAACAGCGACAGCTCCATGCCGCCACGGCCCTGGGTGACACCGTCGCACATCGCCGGCACGGCACCGGCCACCTGTGCAGTCGCGCCCAGTTCGCGGGCCACCGCACGGATCTGTTCGGGATAGGTCTCGAACGGCTGGTGTGCCGACAGCATGTCGTTGTAGGCGGTGATGATGCCCAGGTTGGCCGTCACGCCGCCGCGCAGGCGGCTCTTGTCGGTGCCACCGCAGGCGGCGAAACCGTGGGCGAGGTTGCCGCAGCTGAGGCGGCTGCGGAACGGGCCATCGCGCAGGGAGGCGTCGATCGCTGCCAGATAGGCGGCGCGCGAGGCGGCGCTGCGGCGGATGACGCGCTCAGTGATGGCTTGCAGTTGCGGATGGAGGCTCATTGGCTACCGGCGTTCGAGGTGGCGAGAGGCGGGCGACGGCAGGGCGCCGCCGCCGACATCAATCAGCCCAGTGGACGCGCAGGCGCGCGCCGTCCAGGTTGATCGCGTTGAGGATCGGATACTGCTGGGGGTCGTTGCTGTCCAATGCCTGGCGCAGCACCTGCAGCTTCTGCTTGCCGCGCAGCAGCAGCAGGCGCTGGCGGCACTGGCCGAGGCCGCGCGGCGTCAGGGTGATGCGCAGCGGCCACTGGTTGGCACCGGGGCAGCCGGTGGCATCAAGCGCGGCATACGGCAGGGTGCTTTCCAGCGCGCGGGTCAGGTCCTTCGAGCCCGGGAACAACGAGGCGGTATGGCCGTCATTGCCCATGCCCAGTGCGACCAGGCTTGGCCGCTGGCTGTGCTGGGCCTGCAGGTTGGCGGTGTACACGCACTCGGGCAGCGGCTTGCCGATCCGCACCAGCGGATCGAAGTGCGCGCCTTCGGCACGCGTGAGCAGGTTCTCGCGTACCAGCCATGCATTGCTGTCGCGATCCTGCGGCGACAACCAGCGCTCGTCGGCCAGGCTCACTTCAACGCGGTCCCAATGCACGTCCAACTCGGCCAGCGCCTGGTACACCGGTGCCGGCGTGGTACCGCCGGACAACAGGATGCGTGCGCGGCCCAGCTCGTTGATGTCGTGGTTGATCGCCTGTGCCATTTCGGCAGCGACCGCTTCGATCCAGCCATCGGCATCGCCATGGTTGATGAACTCGATACGGTCGTCGTGGAAGGTGGGGCTCATGCGGCAACTCCTGGTGCGTCACGTTCGGCGTCGGCGGCATAGGCAGCGGCGCCCAGCAGTCCGGCGTGGGGATGCATCACGGCCAGCGACGGCACCCGCGCCATGATCGAAGAGAACCGGCCCTTGTGTTCGAAGCGCTGGCGGAAACCGGAGTGCTGCAATGAATCGAGCATCTTCGGAGTCAGCCCGCCGGTCAGGAACACGCCGTCCCAGGCGCCCTGGGTCAGCACCAGATCACCGGCAATGGCGCCGAACACCGCGCAGAACACATCCACGGTACGCATCGCCTGTGGATCGCCGTGCAGGGCGCGGGCGGTCACGTCCACCGGTTGCAGTTGGCCCGGGTCGATACCCGCCATCTCGCAGATTGCGCGATGGATGTTGACCAGGCCGGGGCCGCAGATCAGCCGCTCGTTGGAGACGCGCCCGAACTGCTCGGACAGGATCTCCAGGATGCGGATCTCTTCCGGCGTTCCCGGCGGGAAGCTGACATGGCCGCCTTCGGTTTCCAGCGGGTAACAGCGGCCGTGGCGAAGGATCAGGCCGCCGACGCCGAGGCCGGTACCCGGCCCGATCACTGCGTAGTTGCGCGGCTGGCCCGGCTTGCCTGGGACCCAGGCGGCACCGCCGACCTGGACCACGTCATCGGGTTGCAGCAGCGAGATCGCCATCGCCTGCGCGGCGAAGTCGTTGATCAGGTGCAGTTCGTTGAAACCCAGCATCGCGGCTGTGCGGCTGCGCGAGATCACCCACGGATGGTTGGTGATGCGGGCTTCGTCACCATCGACACGACCGGCGACTGCGAACACGCCACGGCTTGCGGTGGCGCCGATCTGTTCCAGATGGTGGCGCGCGGCATCACCCAGCGACGGGAACTCCGCCACTGCGTACTCGCGGATGCTCTCTTTCAGCAGCGGGGCGTCCTGCGAGGTGTCGGCAAGGGCGAAGCGGGCATTGGTGCCACCGATGTCGGCGACCAGCACCGGCTGCGAGCTGGCGCTCATTCCGACGCTCCGCTATCCGGCGCATCCACGCCCTGCGGCAGGAAGTCGACCGCGTTGGCCGGGCCCCACTGGCCGGCAGGGTAGGGTTCCAGCGGCAGGTCGGCCGCCTTCCAGGCATCGGCGACGCTGTCGATCCAGGCCCAGGCGGCGCGCACTTCGTCATCGCGCACGAACAGGGTGTGGTTGCCGTTGAAGGCGTCCAGGAACAGGCGTTCGTAGGCGATACGGCGATGCAGGCCAGTCGGCACCGACAGTTCCAGTTCCAGCGGCTGCAGTTCCAGCGCGCCCCATTCCGGGCCGGCCAGGCTGCTCATCAGGCCCAGCTCGATGTTCTCCTGCGGCTGCAGCTGGAACACCAGACGGTTCGGTGCGGCCTGCGCACGCTGCGGACGCTCGAACAACCAGTGCGTGACCGGCTTGAGGGTCACCACCACGCGGGTGGTGCGCTCGGGCAGGCGCTTGCCGGTGACCAGGTGGAACGGCACGCCGCTCCAGCGCCAGTTGTCGATGTGCGCGGTGACGCCTGCGAAGGTTTCCACATCGCTACCTTCCGGTGGCTGGTAGGCCTGTGCGGGCTGGCCGTTGATGCTGCCGGCGGTATAGCGGCCACGCACGCTGTCACGCGCTGCGTGCTTGGCATCCAGCGGGCGCAGCGCACGCAGCACCTTGACCTTCTCGTCGCGGATGCGGTCGGCTTCCAACGACGCCGGCGGCTCCATCGCCACCATGCACAGCAGCTGCAGAATGTGGCTCTGCACCATGTCGCGCAGGGCGCCGGAGCGCGCGTAGTAAGCATCGCGGCCATCCACGCCTTCGCTTTCGGCGACCAGGATGTGCACCGATTCGATGTAGTTGCGGTTCCACACCGCTTCCAGCAGCGTGTTGCCGAAGCGCAGCGCGATCAGGTTCTGTACCGCCGCCTTGCCCAGGTAGTGGTCGAGGCGGAACACGCGGTCTTCGTCGATCCACTGGCCGATGGTGGTGATGATCTCCTCGGCGCTTTCGCTGTCGCTGCCGATCGGCTTTTCCAGCATCAGGCGCGCCGGTGCGGCCAATGCGCCGCCCTTGGCCAGGCCTTCGCAGGTGGAGATGTACAGGCCCGGCGGGATCGCCAGGTAGCTCACGCAGCGGCGGTCGACGAGGTCGGATACCGCGGCGGCGACCGAGTCGACGTCGCGCAGGTCGACCGAGCGGTAGTCGATGCGACGCAGCAGAGAGGCGATGTCCTCCTGGCTGGCCATCGGCATCGCCTGCTGCAGTCGTGGCCGCAGGATGTCATGGAAGGCTTCGGTGTCGTGGCCGGACAGGGCCAGCGCACGGATGCGGAAATCCTCCGGCAGCAGGCCGTCGCCGAGCAGGCGCAGCAGCGAAGGGAACAGGTAGCGCTGGGCCAGATCACCTGTGGCACCAAACAGGAAGAGTGTGTCGTGCATCGCTCGAGTTTCAGATCCGGGTGACATCGTTGTCAATCGCTTCATGGCTGGGTTCGGGGGACATCCGCGCAACTGCCTGTCCGAGGCTCATCTGGATCGGCTTTCCGGGTTGCCGGAGCACCGTTCCAATCGAAACCACTACAGCGGCAACCCTTCGTTCGGTCGACGATGCAGGTCGGCGCGCACCGACGTTCGGATAGTGCCACGTGAAAACGTTTACATGGCAGAATGGGCAACTGTATTCGATTGCAGTGGTCGCCGTCATGCGGCAACCGCGCAATCATCACTGCCATCGGGAGGGCCGAGGCAGTCCCAAAAGACAGCCCGGCGTCGGGCGGACTGGATGAGTGAAATGGCAAAAGTGCAGTTGCAGGGTGTGCGCAAGGTCTACGACAACGGCCAGGTCGCGGTGAAGGACGCCACGTTCGAGGTGGCCGACGGCGAACTGATGGTGCTGGTCGGCCCGTCCGGGTGTGGCAAGTCGACTCTGCTGCGGATGGTGGCAGGGTTGGAAGAGATCAGCGGCGGCACGCTGACCATCGGTGATCGCGTGGTCAACGACGTGGCGCCCAAAGATCGCGACATCGCGATGGTGTTTCAGAGTTACGCGTTGTACCCGCACATGACCGTGGCCGAGAACCTGGCCTTTGGCCTGAAGCTGCGCGGGCATGACAAGGCGACCATCGACAAGCGCATCAGCGAAGCCGCGCAGACGCTGGGCCTGACCGAGATGATGGACAAGCTGCCCAAGGCGATGTCCGGCGGCCAGCGCCAGCGTGTTGCACTGGGCCGTGCGCTGGTGCGTGAGCCGGCGGTGTTCCTGCTCGACGAGCCGCTGTCCAACCTTGACGCCAAGCTTCGCCACAGCGTGCGCACCGAGATCGCGCAGCTGCACCGCAAGCTGGGCACCACCATGATCTACGTGACCCATGATCAGGTTGAAGCGATGACCCTGGGCCAGCGCATCGTGGTGCTGAAGGACGGCATCATCCAGCAGATCGATACGCCGATGGCGCTGTACGACCGTCCGGCCAACCTGTTCGTGGCCGGCTTCCTCGGCAGCCCGGCGATGAACGTGCTGCGCGGTACGCTGCAGGGCGATGCCGGTGGCGTGACCGTGGTTGATGGCGCGTGGCAGGCTCCGCTGGGGCAGGCGACGATCGATCCGGCGTGGTTGCAGAAGCCGATCGCGGTGGGCGTGCGTCCCGAGCACCTGCAGCCGGCAGGCAGCGAAGACACGCATGCGTTCACCGCGCGCATCGAAGGCATCGAGCCGGTCGGCAACGAGATCTTCGTCAACATGAGCAGCGGCCAGCACGCGCTGACCATGCGCGTGGCGCCGCAGTCGCTGCCGGGCGTGGGCGAGGACATCCGGGTGGCGATCCACCCGCAGGGCCTGCATTTCTTCAACCCGGAAACCGGCGAGCGCCTGTAAACGGTGGTGCCGGCCAGCGGCCGGCACTACCTTTCCCTAAGGGTTCAGTAGATCCACGTCATGCGTGGATGACGTGCCGGATAGACGCCTCAGCGCGCCAACCCGTCCAGCAGCGGCATCCGCTGTGCGGGCGCATCACCCACCTGCAATTCGCTGTCGCCGGTCTCCAGCGGCAGCACGGCCAGCGCCAGGTCGCCGGCCACGCTGGCCAGGGTGCCGAGCGCGACCCCGTCCTGCTGCACGCCATCGCCGGCCTGCGCCGGTGCTGCGGTGTGCAGCAGCTGCACCGCGCGTTTGGCCTTGCCGAGGAAATGGGTGCGCGCGACGATTTCCTGACCGGGGTAGCAGCCCTTCTTCACGCTGTAGCCGTTGAGGCGGTCCAGGCCCAGCTGCTGCGGGGTCCACACCTCGCGCTGGCTCGCTTCCAGTCGCGGCAGGCCAAAGCGCAGGTCGGCCTGGCGCCAGGCCAGAGCAAAGGCGGCGTCCCCGGCTTCGTCGCTGGCCTCGAAGGCCTCGACCGGACCGATGCGCAGCGTGCGGGGAAGTGCGTCGCTGCCCAGGTCCAGCTCCCAGCCGTGGCTGCCGGCCAGCGCGATGGCAGCGCCGGTAGCGGCTTCCGGCGCAGTAAAGGCCCCGGCCACTGCCAGGTCGGCATGCACCTGCAATTTCACTTTGCGGCGGAACACGAAACGCTGCAGTTGCGACGCAATCGCATCGGCATCGCCGTCGGCGAGCACCAGCAGCACATGGTCATCGGCCAGCCGCAGCAGCTGAAACACTGCCAGGGTGCGGCCTTTGGCGCTCAGCCACGCGCTCCACTGCCAGTGCAGCAGGGGCAGGGCGGTCACATCGCTGCTGAACTGGGCATGGGCAAAAGCCGCCGCATCCACGCCCTGCAGGCTCAGCAATTGATGGCCGGGCAGGCGCGGATATGCGACGAAAGCAGGGGGAAGGTTGTCAGGCACGTGAACGAGGTCTAAAATTTGTGCGTTGCGAGACCCATCATGATAGGCCAAACAACCCCCACTCCCGACGCCGAAGCTGAAGCCCCGCTGGTTCCCCCGGTCCCTGTGCCCGTGGAACAACCAGAGGTGGAAGAAGAATTCGGTGGCCGCGGCGGACTCGATCCGGTGCGGTATGGCGATTGGGAAAAAAACGGACGCTGCATCGATTTCTGATCCAGCATTGAGCCAACGCGGCCTTATGCCGCCCAGCCGAGACAACGAGCCCAGCGAATGGCGACCAGACAACGTCCCCTTTCTCCGCACCTTCAGGTGTATCGCTGGCAGATTCAGATGGCCACCTCGATCCTGCATCGAGCCACTGGCGTCTTTCTGTCTGTTGGTGCCCTCATCATCGCCGGAGGCCTGTTGGCTCTGATGATGGGGCCCGAATCCTGGAACTGCTTCACCGGCCATGCCGGGGCCTGGTATGGCCGCGTGTTCCTGTTCGCGTGGACATGGTCGTTCGCCTATCACCTGTGCAATGGCATCCGCCATATCGTGCAGGACTTCGCGATCGGATTCCGCATTGCCACCTTCATCCGCAGCAGCTGGATGTCGGTGATCGGCAGCCTGCTGATCACCCTGGCGGTGTGGGCCTATGTGATGTTCGGAGGTGCCGCGTGAGCAAGTTCCGTACCCCGTTGAAGGGCGTGCGTGGTCTCGGTTCAGCCAAGACCGGCACCGAGCACTTCGTGCATCAGCGCCTGACTGCCGCCGCACTGGTGGTGCTGGGCATCTGGTTCCTGGTGTTCGTTCTGGGCCTGCTGGGCTCGGATTACGTGACCGCCACTGCCGCGATCGCCAAGCCGTGGAACGCCGTTCCGATGATCGGCCTGCTGATCGCCATGTTCTGGCACGCCCAGCTCGGCCTGCAGGTCGTGCTGGAGGACTACATCCACGAATCGCTGCTGGCCCTGGTGCTGCAGACCGCGGTGAAGTTCGTCGCCGTGCTCGGCATGATCGTCAGTGTGTTTGCGGTGGGCCGCATCGCCCTCGGCGTTGCCTGAGCCCAGGCGCCAAGACAGGAATCCAGACTAGATGTCCGCTTACAAGATTACCGAACACAAGTACGACATGGTCGTGGTGGGCGCCGGCGGCGCCGGCCTGCGTGCCACGTTCGGCCTGGCCGCCAAGGGCCTGCAGACCGTGTGCCTGACCAAGGTCTTCCCGACCCGGTCGCACACCGTCGCCGCCCAGGGCGGTATCTCCGCTGCGCTCGGCAACATGGGCGAGGACGACTGGCGTTACCACTTCTTCGACACCATCAAGGGTTCGGACTGGCTGGGCGACCAGGACGCCATCGAGTACATGTGCCGTGAAGCGATTCCGGCGATCATCGAGCTCGAGCACTACGGCGTGCCGTTCAGCCGCACCGCCGAAGGCAAGATCTACCAGCGTCCGTTCGGTGGCATGACCACCCAGTACGGCGAAGGCCCGGCGGCGCAGCGTACCTGCGCGGCGGCCGACCGTACCGGCCACGCGATGCTGCACACGCTGTACCAGCAGTCGCTGAAGCACGACGCACGCTTCATGATCGAGTACTTCGCACTCGACCTGATCTTCGATGACGAAGGTGCCTGCCGCGGCGTGCTGGCGTTGGACATGTCCGACGGCACGCTGCACCTGTTCCGCGCCCAGGGCGTGGTGCTGGCGACCGGCGGCTACGGCCGTGCCTACTTCAGCGCCACCTCGGCGCACACCTGCACCGGCGACGGTGGCGGCCTGGCCATGCGCGCCGGCATCGCCATGCAGGACATGGAGTTCGTGCAGTTCCATCCGACCGGCATCTACGGCGCCGGCTGCCTGATCACCGAGGGTGTCCGCGGTGAAGGTGGCATCCTGCGCAACAGCAGCGGCGAGCGCTTCATGGAGCGCTACGCACCGCACTACAAGGATCTGGCGTCGCGTGACGTGGTCAGCCGTTCGATGACCATCGAAATCCGCGAAGGCCGCGGCGTCGGCGAGCACAAGGACCACATCCTGCTCGACCTGACCCACCTCGGCCCGGGCGTGATCGACGACAAGCTGCCGGGCATCGCCGAGAGCGCCCGCATCTTTGCTGGCGTCGACGTGCACAAGCAGCCGATCCCGGTGATCCCGACCGTGCACTACAACATGGGCGGCATTCCGACCAACTACCACGGCGAAGTGGTGCGCAAGGACGGCGAGAACCCCGATGCGGTCGTGCCGGGCCTGTACGCCATCGGCGAAGCGGCCTGCGTTTCGGTGCACGGTGCCAACCGCCTGGGCTCGAACTCGCTGCTGGATCTGGTGGTGTTCGGGCGTGCGGTGGCCAATCGTTGCGCTGCGACGATCACCCCGGGCGCGGCGCACAAGACCCTGCCGGCCGACGCCTGCGACAAGGCGCTGGGCCTGCTGGATAAGCTGCGTCACGCCAACGGCGATACGCCGACGTCGGTCATCCGCGATCGCATGCAGCGCACCATGCAGGCTGACGCGGCGGTCTTCCGTACCAGCCAGACGCTGAAGGAAGGCTGCGAGAAGATGGACAAGATCTTCGACTCGTTCCAGGACGTGAAGGTCTCCGACCGTTCGCTGGTCTGGAACTCGGACCTGATCGAGACCTACGAGCTGAACAACCTGCTGCTGAATGCGGTGGCGACGATCAACTCGGCCGAGCAGCGCAAGGAAAGCCGCGGCGCACACGCGCACGAGGACTTCCCGGACCGCGACGACGTCAATTGGCAGAAGCACACCCTGGTCAGCGTGGACGAGAAGGGCAAGTGCAGCTTCGACTACCGTCCGGTGCACATGTACACGTTGACTGATGACGTGTCCGTGGTGCCGCCGAAGCCGCGCGTGTACTGATCCGACCCCGCCTAACATGCAATCCGCGCCCTCGGGCGCGGGCCGCCTGAGCCAACGAGAGCAGCCATGGCCGAGTTTTCACTCCCCAAGAATTCCAAGATCACGAAGGGCAAGCACTTCCCCGCCAAGACCGGCGGCAAGAACGTGCGCACCTTCAAGATCTACCGCTGGAGTCCGGACGACGACAGCAATCCGCGCACCGATACCTATGATGTCGATCTGGACGCCTGCGGCCCGATGGTCCTGGACGCGCTGATCAAGATCAAGAACGAGATCGACCCGACCCTGACCTTCCGCCGCTCCTGCCGCGAAGGCATCTGTGGTTCGTGCGCGATGAACATCGACGGCACCAACACCCTGGCCTGCACCCGAGCCATCTCGGACTGCGGCAAGAAGGAAGTGCCGATCTACCCGCTGCCGCACATGAACGTGGTCAAGGATCTGGTTCCGGACCTGACCCACTTCTATGCGCAGTACGCCTCGATCAAGCCGTGGATCCGCACACAGACCCCGGCACCGCCGGACCGTGAGCGCCTGCAGTCGCCGGAAGACCGCAAGAAGCTTGATGGTCTGTACGAGTGCATCCTGTGCGCGTGCTGCTCGACCAGCTGCCCGAGCTACTGGTGGAACGGCGAGCGTTACCTGGGCCCGGCGATCCTGCTGCAGGCCTACCGCTGGATCATCGATTCGCGCGACGAGGACACCGGTGCGCGCCTGGACGATCTGGAAGATCCGTTCAAGCTGTACCGCTGCCACACCATCATGAACTGCGCCCGGACCTGCCCGAAGGGCCTGAACCCGGCGCTGGCGATCGCCGAGATCAAGAAGCTGATGATGGAACGCCGCGCCTGATACGGCGCCGGGTAGCTGCATGACCCCAGCAAAGCCACGCCATGCGTGGCTTTGCTGTATCTGGAGAAACACGATGGAAGAAGATGTTCTGCTGAAGAAGCTGCGTTGGCGTTGCCGGCGCGGCATGCGCGAACTGGACCAGTTGTTCGGTCGCTACCTGGACCGCGAATGGAGCAGTGCGCCGACCGAAGAGCGCGAGGTTTTCCTGTTCCTGCTCGACTGCGAGGACGATAAGCTGTGGCGCTGGTTCATGGGCTACGAGGCCTGCCCGCATGCGCACGCCATCCCCCTCATGCACAAGATCCTCGCCCTCAAGCCTTGAGTGGCGCCCGTCGCGGCTTCAGGCCGGTGCTCAGTTGGCCGTACTGCTCGCCGCGCCGTGGCTGCTGCGCGCCTCGGATCTGCCGCCGGAGCACCTCGTTCCCGTACTGATCGGGGTCTGGGTGCTGGGCCTGGCCGAACTGGCCTGGCGCCTGCGGCGGCCCCGCGCGTTGCTGCAGCTGCCGCCCCTGCCTGAGCCGCTGCGCGTGGACGGGCAGGACATTGCCGAGCCGCGACTGGTGGTGCGCGGGCCCTGGCTGCTGCTGCAGTGGCGCGAGGGCTGGCACCGTCGACGGCTGTTGTTCTGGCCGGACGTGCTCGATCGCGGGCAGCGACGTGAACTGCGACTGGCCGTATCCGCACGCGGCGTTTCCCGTCAGCCCCGGTCGGTGGCACCATAGGCTGAATCGACTGGCGTGCCTGCATGTTCAAACCCATTCCCGTGGCCATTGGCCTGCGCTACCTGCGCGCCAAGCGCCGCAACGGCTTCATCTCCTTCATTTCGATGGCATCGATCCTGGGCATCGCGCTCGGGGTGACGGTGCTGATCACCACACTGGCGGTGATGAGCGGTTTCCAGAAGGAGATCCGCAGCCGCCTGCTGCAGATGACCGCGCACACCACGATCAGCCGCGACGGCGAACCGATGCCGGACTGGATGCGCGTGGTCGATGTGGCCAGCAAGGATCCGCGCGTGGCCGGTGCTGCGCCGTATATCGAGATCCAGTCGATGATCAGTGGCCCGCGCGTGCAGGGTGCGATCATCCAGGGTATCGACCCGGCGCTGGAGCCGAAGGTGTCGGTGATCGACAAGAAGGTCACCAAAGGCAGCTACGGCAGCCTGACCCCGGGCAGCTTCAACCTGCTGCTGGGCAAGGAACTGGCCGTCTGGCTGGGCGTGGACGTCGGTGACCAGGTACTGGTGACCTTCGCGGAAGTGCAGGGCACGCCGGCCGGCGCGGTGCCGCGGATGAAACGCTTCACCGTCAGCGGCATCTTCGAGGCCGGTTACAACGAAGTCGATCGCGGTGTGGGTTTTGCCAACATGAAAGACCTGGAGCGCGTACTGCGTTCCGATGGCGCCACCGGCGTCCGCCTGAAACTGCATGACATGGACCGCTCGCTGGAGGTGGGCGTGGACCTGGCGCAGAACCTCGGCGGCGCGTATCGGGTCAGCGACTGGACCCAGCAGAACGCCAACCTGTACCACTCGCTGCGCATGGAAAAAGTGGTGATGGGCATCCTGCTCTCGCTGATCATCGCCATGGGCGCGTTCAACCTGGTGTCCTCGCAGGTGATGCTGGTGACCGACAAGCAGGCCGACATCGCGATCCTGCGTACCCTTGGCTTGACCCCGGGCGGAGTGATGCAGGTGTTCATGGTGCAGGGCTCGCTGATCGGCATCTTCGGCACCCTCGCAGGCCTGATCGGCGGCATTACCCTGACCTTGAACCTGGAGCGCATCCTCGGCGCGATCGAAGCGGTGTTCAAGATCAAGCTGCTGCCGGAGGATGTGTACTACATCACCGGCCTGCCTACCGACATGCAGACCAGCGACATCGTGGTGATCACCCTGATCGCGCTGTTGATGAGCTTCCTGGCCACTTTGTACCCCGCTTGGCGGGCAGCACGCACCCAGCCGGCGGAGGCCCTGCGCTATGAATAAGGTCTTCAATCGCGGCGATGAAGTGATCCGTGCCGAAGCGCTGGGCAAGACCTACGCTGAAGGGCGCATGCAGACCCCGGTGTTCGATGGCCTGGACCTGACGGTGACCGCAGGCGAGACGGTTGCGATCATCGGCGCCTCCGGTGCCGGCAAGAGCACGCTGTTGCACCTGCTGGGCGGGCTGGATACGCCCACCGCAGGCGAGGTCTATGTCACCGGCCAGCGCATGTCTGCGCTGTCGGACACTTCGCGCGGCCTGCTGCGCAACCAGGCGCTGGGCTTTGTCTATCAGTTCCACCACCTGCTGCCGGAATTCACCGCGCTGGAAAACGTGATGATGCCGGTCATGCTGGCCGGTACCGCAGTGGCGGAGGCCAGCACGCGTGCGACTGCGCTGCTGGAATCGGTCGGCCTCGGCCATCGCCTGGATCACAAGCCCGGCGAATTGTCCGGTGGCGAACGCCAGCGTGCTGCAGTGGCGCGCGCGTTGGTCAATCACCCGGCCTGCGTGCTGGGTGACGAGCCGACCGGCAACCTGGATGACCGCACGGCGGCGACCGTGTTCGAGTTGATGCTCGAGCTCAACCGTGCCCGTCACACCAGCCTGGTGCTGGTCACCCATGACCGCTCGCTGGCGCGGCGCCTGGACCGGGTGCTGGAGCTGCGCGAAGGGCGCCTGCACGCGCTGGCCCACGCCGACGTCTGAGCGCCAACCAAGGTTGGCGACTACCGGAGTCCGGCGCGGGATCTGCTTTGGTAGATGCCGACCTTGGTCGGCTGCGGATGGCCCACGCAGGCCAAGCGCCAACCAAGGTTGGCGGCTACCGAATTGGATGCCGGCCCTGGTCGGTTGGGATGCCGCCGACCAACGGCTGAACTGGGCTGCCGGCCGTTGCGCCGGCACCACCCCGGCGGGTGCATGATCGGCACAGTTCCCGTGGAGATCGCCATGAAGACCCCGTTGTTGATCGCCGGGCTGTGCCTGGCTCTGGCTGGCTGTGCAACCACTGGCCGTTTGGGCAGTGCCGAGAAGCTGGAGCTGTATCGTGCCCACGCCGGGGCCCCCCAGAAGGACATGCAGTTCTTCGGCAGCCTCAATGGCTGGACCGAACTGGGCGACAGCGCGCTGGCGGTCTGGACCAAGCCCAGCGAGGCCTACCTGCTGGAGCTGAGCGGGCCGTGCCCGGATCTGTCCTACGCGCCAGCGATCGGCTTGACCAGCCACATGGGCCGTGTCTCGGCACCGTTCGACAAGGTGCTGGTGCGCGACCCGACCAACGGCCCGCGCATGCCGTGCTTCATCAAGACCATCCGCAAGCTGGACGTGAAGTCGCTGCGGGCGGAGGAGAAGGAGATGCGCCAGGCGCAGGTGCAGGAGCGCGAAGAGTCCACGAACTAGGCCGGTAGCGCCGGGCCATGCCCGGCGGATGCGGGAACGCCGGGCATGGCCCGGCGCTACCTCCAGATCAGGCTTCCGGGGTGAAACCAGCAGGTTTCTCCGCGTCCTTCTCGAACAGGAACTTCACCAGTTCCGTTTCCAGCAATGCGCGATGCTCCGGCTTGCGCGGGGAGAGGCGGTTCTCGTTGATCAGCATGGTCTGGTGTGCCAGCCATGCGGTCCACGCCGGCTTGCCGATGTGGTTGAACACGCGCTGGCCCAGCTCACCCGGGTAAGGCACGAAGTCCAGGCCCTCGGCATCGCGTTGTTCGTACTGGCAGAAGACGGTTCGGGGCATGGCACTCACTCGTGGTTGCGGGATTTTGCGGAGGTTCGCTTCGGGGCCTTGATGGGCGTGCCATCAAGCAGTTTTCGGATGGGGGCCGGCAGGCCCAGTGCAGACAGTTCGGCGGCGCCGACCCAGCGCAGCGTGGGTTCTTCCACGCGCAGGCCGTGCACCTGCCGTGACAATACCTGCAGATGCAGCTTGTAGTGGCTGAAGGTGTGCTGCAGCACCGGTAGTTCCTCGGCATCTTCCAGTGAACCATCGACGTGCACGTCGAACCAGTCCTGGAGCTCGCTGCCCGCATCTGCCTGCGGAAGCGTCCAAAGCTGCGCCCAGATGCCGGTATCCGGCCGCTTCTGCAGCAGCACGCGCTGCTGCTTGTCGCGCAGCAGCAGGGCCACCGCCTCGCGTTCGGGCAGCACCTTGCTCGGCTTTGCTGTTGGCAGCTCGGCCGTGCGGCCTTCGCGACGGGCCACGCAATCGGCCTGCAGCGGGCAGATCACGCAGGCTGGTCTGGCGCGGCTGCAGACCGTCGCACCGAGGTCCATCTGCGCCTGGGTGTAGTCCGCCATGCGCCCCGCCGGCACCTGCGCGACCTGCGCTTCGGCGATGGCCCACAGCTGCTTTTCGACGGCGGGCAGGCCAGGAAAGCCTTCGACGCCGTGATAGCGGCTGAGCACGCGCTTGACGTTGCCGTCGAGGATCGCGACCGGGTCGTTCCAGGCCTGGCTGAGGATCGCGCCGGCGGTACTGCGGCCGATGCCGGGCAGGTCGTGCAGGGCATCGAAATCACGCGGCAGCTCGCCCCCATGCTCGCTCACGCAGCGCTTGGCGGCGGCATGCAGATTGCGCGCACGGGCGTAGTAACCCAGCCCGGCCCACTGCGCCATCACCGCGTCGTTGCTGGCGGCGGCAAGGTCGGGCAGGGTGGGGAAGTGCTGCAGGAAACGGTGGAAGTACGGAATGACCGTTGCCACCTGGGTCTGCTGCAGCATGATTTCCGACAACCAGACCCGATACGGGCTGCGCGGATGCTGCCAGGGCAGGTCGTGGCGGCCGTGGTCGTCAAACCAGTGCAGCAGGCGGGCGACGAAGCCGTGCTCGGGGGCTGGCATGGCGCTGGCGTTCGGCTGGCGGGGCATTGGTACTCCAAAAGGCAGCCACCCATGGGGTGGCTCTACTACGGCAGCGGCCGGTGGCCCATGGGGTGGCTCTACCGGGTTGCAGTAGAGCCACGCCATGCGTGGCTGCACGGTGTATCAGGCGCCCAGCGCTTCGGGCAACAGGGCGTCGACGAACGCTTCCGGATCGAACACGCGCAGGTCTTCCGGGCGCTCGCCGATGCCGGCGAAACGGATCGGAATGCCGAACTCACGGGCCAGTGCGAACACCACGCCGCCCTTTGCGGTGCCGTCCAGCTTGGTCACCACCAGACCGGTCACCTTGACCGCGGCATTGAACTGGCGCAGCTGCGAAAGTGCGTTCTGGCCGGTAGTGCCGTCGATCACCATCAGCACTTCGTGCGGCGCGTTTTCGTCGATCTTGCCGAGCACGCGGCGGATCTTGCCCAGCTCGTTCATCAGCCCGGACTGGGTGTGCAGGCGGCCGGCGGTATCGGCGATCAGTACCGACGTGCCACGGGCCTTGCCGGCCTGCAACGCGTCGTAGGCAACCGAGGCGGCATCGGCGTTCTGCCCCTGCGCGACCACGGCCACGCCGTTGCGCTCGCCCCAGATCTGCAGCTGGGCCACGGCAGCGGCGCGGAAGGTATCGCCGGCGGCCAGCATCAGGCTGTGGCCCTCGTCCTTGAAACGCTTGGCCAGCTTGCCGATGGTGGTGGTCTTGCCGACGCCGTTGACGCCGACGGTCAGCACCACGAAGGGCTTGGCGTTGCGGTCGATGACCAGGGGCTTTGACACCGGCTGCAGGATCGCGATGAGGTCAGCGCGCAGTGCCGCCAGCAGGGCATTGGCATCGATGAACTCGCGCGCCTTCATGCGCTTGCGCAGGTCGGCGATCAGGTCGGTGGTGGCGGCAACGCCGACGTCGGCGGTCAGCAGCGCGGTCTCGATCTCGTCCAGCAGGTCGTCATCGAGCTTGGGATTGCGCGAGAACAGGCCGCCGAAGCTGCGGGCGAATGCGCTGTTGCGCAGGCGCTCGCGCCAGCCGGGCTTGTCGGCCGGGGCAGGCGGGGCATCGACCAGCACCGGCAGGTCGGCGGCCGGGGCGGCCGGTTCCTGCGCGGGGATGACCGGGGCCAGCGGAGCGAGGACCGCAGCGGCGGCGGCCGCTTCGGCGGCGAAGTTCTCCGGTGCCAGCACGCGTTCCGGCAGGGCTTCGGCAGTGGTTTCCTGCGGCGCGTCCGGCGTTGCCTGCGCTGCTGACGTTGCGGGCGCGACGACTTCTGGCGTGACGGTTGGCACCGGCGCTTCCGCCACGGGCGGGGCTACCGGTGCGGCCGGGGCCTGCTCGGGCGGCGCGGCCGACGGGAATGCCGCCGCCAGCTCTTCAGCCGAGTAGTGCTGGGTCTTGGGCGCGTCCGGTGTGGCGGCGTCCTGGGGCTTCTTGCGGCGGAAAAAACTGAGCATTGGCAAAAGGCGCTGAAATCAGAGGGATATGCTACCACCCGGGCCTGTCTGGCCGGCGTGGACTCAAGGTCGCAGCCGCGCGGCCGTTAACCGGTGCGGAAGGCTGCGTTGGGTGGCCTGAGAGACCCCCCGATGAACGATGTGACCGGTATTGCCCTCAGCGGGATGCGTGCGGCCCAGCGGGGCGTGCAGGTGGCCGCGCACAACGTGGCCAACCTGGCGACCGCGGATGCACCGCGCCTGCAGCTGCAGCGCGAAGCCGCAGCGCAGGGCGGGGTGGACTCCCGCGTGATCTCCACTAGTGACACCGACCCGTCCGCGCCGCTGGGTGACCTGTTGGCTGCCAAGGCCGAGGTGGTGGCCTTTGCTGCCAACGCTGCGCTGATCCGCCGCGAGGACCAGATGGTGGGCTCGCTGCTGGACCGGCAGGCCTGATCCGACCGGCTCTGGGCGGGCCCGGTGGCTGGCCTTGGGCAACCGTGGCGTGCTCCTGCGGAATATCAACCTCGCCGTGCTTCGGGGGACAACCGCGATCCGCTCTGGTAGGTGCCAACCTTGGTTGGCACGCATTTGCAGTCGAACCAAGCGCCAACCAAGGTTGGCACCTACCAGGGCAATGGCGGTGCCAACCGGGGTTGGCACCCACCAGTCTGGGCGATACCGGCGTCAATCAGGCCGACAGCTCCAGCAGCAGCTTGTTCAGACGCGCCACGTAAGCACCCGGATCCTTCAGGCTGTCACCGGCGGCCAGTGCAGCCTGGTCGAACAGCACCCGGCCCAGGTCGTCGAAACGTGCGCCATCGGCTTCGGCATCCAGCTTGGCGATCAGCGGGTGACCCGGGTTGATCTCCAGTACCGGCTTGCTGTCGGGCACCTTCTGGCCGCTGGCTTCCAGGATCTGGCGCATCTGCAGGCCCAGGTCCTGTTCGCCGATGGCCAGCACCGCCGGCGAATCGGTCAGGCGGTGTGACACGCGCACTTCGGCCACGTCATCGCCGAGCACGTTCTTCAGGCGCTCGACCAGGCCCTGCTTGTCCTTCGCTGCTGCTTCCTGTTCCTGCTTGTCCGCTTCGCTCTCCAGCGCGCCCAGGTCGAGGTCGCCACGGGCGATGTCGACGAAGCCCTTGCCGTCGAAATCGGTCAGGTAGCCCATCAGCCACTCGTCGATGCGGTCGGTCAGCAACAGGACTTCGATGCCCTTCTTGCGGAACACTTCCAGGTGCGGGCTGTTGCGTACCTGGCTGTAGCTCTCGCCGGTCAGGTAATAGATCTTGTCCTGGCCTTCGGCCATGCGGCCGATGTAGTCGGCCAGTGACACGGTCTGTGCATCGGCCTCGCCACGGGTGGAGGCAAAGCGCAGCAGGCCGGCGACCTTTTCGCGGTTGTTGTAGTCCTCGGCCGGGCCTTCCTTCAGCACCTGGCCGAATTCCTTCCAGAACGTGGCGTACTGTTCGGGCTTGTCGTTGGACAGCTTCTCCAGCATGTCCAGCGAACGCTTGGTCAGCGCGGCCTTCATCGAATCAATGACCGGGCCCGACTGCAGGATTTCGCGCGAGACGTTCAGCGACAGGTCGTTGGAATCGACCACGCCCTTGATGAAACGCAGGTACAGCGGCAGGAACTGCTCGGCCTGGTCCATCACGAACACGCGCTGCACGTACAGCTTCAGGCCCTTGGGCGCATCGCGGTGGTACAGGTCGAACGGCGCACGGCCCGGCACGTACAGCAGCGAGGTGTACTCCAGCTTGCCTTCAACCTTGTTGTGGCTCCACGCCAGCGGATCGCTGTGATCGTGGGCGACGTGCTTGTAGAACTCGGTGTACTCCGCATCGCTGATCTCGGTGCGCGGGCGGGTCCACAGCGCGCTGGCGCGGTTGACGGTTTCCCACTCGATCGCGGCGCCTTCTTCGCCGCCTTCCTTGGGCATCTGGATCGGCAGGCCGATGTGGTCGGAGTACTTCTTGAGGATGCTGCGCAGGCGCCAGCCGTCGGCGAAGTCGTGCTCGCCATCCTTCAGGTGCAGGACGATGCGGGTGCCGCGCTCGGCCTTGTCGATGGTGGCGACATCGAAATCACCTTCGCCACGCGAGGTCCAGCGCACGCCTTCATTGGCGGCCAGGCCAGCGCGACGCGAGGTGACTTCGACTTCGTCGGCGACGATGAAGGCGCTGTAGAAGCCGACGCCGAACTGGCCGATCAGCTGCGAATCCTTCTTCTGGTCGCCGGACAGCTGGCGCAGGAAGTCGCCGGTGCCGGACTTGGCGATGGTGCCGAGGTGGGTGATGGCATCGGCGCGGCTCATGCCGATGCCGTTGTCTTCGATGGTGATGGTGTGGGCGGCCGGATTGAAGCTGACGCGCACGCGCAGTTCGCTGTCGCCCTCCAGCAGCTCGGGCTGGGTCAGGGCTTCGAAGCGCAGCTTGTCGGCAGCGTCGGCGGCATTGGAGACCAGCTCGCGGAGGAAGATCTCCTTGTTGGAGTACAGCGAGTGGATCATCAGCTGCAGCAGCTGCTTGACTTCGGTCTGGAAGCCAAGGGTTTCGGTCTGGACGGTTTCGGTCATCGGGTAGGGCTCCATGTGCGGTGCCGCGTCAGCGCGTGCGGCCTCGCCAAGGGGTAAGGGTGATTGTCCCGAAATCAAGGGGTTGTTCTGGCAGGGCTGCGCCCTGCACCCGCAGAGGCCAGGGCAACAGCAACAGCGGGCATTCCATGGGATGGCGGGGCGGTGTGGGTGGGCAGGACACGCCGTAAACCCATCCATGGGGGCTCGATGGCGCCTTGCTCGTGTGCGCTGTCCTGCGCACACGGCAAGACCGGGGTTGGGCATCCTGCCCAACCCGCCCGAGGCATGCCTCGGGCCCATAGCGCCAACGGTCCTGCCAACCCACACCGCCCCGCCTCTGACAGTTTCCCGGTGACGGTGACAACGGCTGGGCATCTGATTTCATCAATTCCTTCGATACCTGACAGATGTTCATCAACGCATGGCGTGGATCTACTGCAGATCGCAGGAAACTGTCGAAGGCGGGGTGGGTCCGGTTGAGGGGGCGTGAGCCGCATGGATGCGGCGACCGAGCTTACATGGACGTACTTGCAGCGGCCCCCTCAACCGGACCCACCCCGCCAACCCACGGATAGCAGGCTTTTGCCGTTGCTTCGGCCGTTGCTGTGGCTTCTGTGGGTGCCGGGCGCAGCCCGGCCGAACTACAATCCCGCTCATGCTGAAATTCTCGAATACCTCCCGCCCGGGGCGCCGATGAGCGGCCGTGGTGGCAATGACGGCCAGGTCCGCATCATCGGCGGGCGCTGGCGCAATACCCGGCTGCCGGTGCCGACGCTGCCGGGCCTGCGGCCCAGCAGCGATCGGGTGCGCGAAACCCTGTTCAACTGGCTGACGCCCAAGCTGGGCGGGGCACGCGTGCTGGACCTGTTCGCCGGCAGCGGTGCGCTGGGCCTGGAAGCCGTCTCGCGCGGTGCCGCGCATGCCACCCTGGTCGAACGCGATCCGCAGCTCGCGCGCAATCTGTCCGCGGCCGTATCCAAACTGCAGGCAGGCGACAGCGTCACGGTCGCCCAAGCCGACGCGCTGCGCTGGCTGCAGGCCGCGCCGGCGCAGCAGGCCGATCTGGTGTTCATCGACCCGCCGTTCGCCGACGGCCTGTGGCAGGACGTGCTGGCCCAGCTGCCGCGGCATCTGGCCGCCGATGCCTGGCTGTACCTGGAGTCGCCAGCCAGCCACGTGCCGGTGCTGCCCCCGGAATGGCTGCTGCACCGCGAGGGCAGCACCCGCGAGGTGCGCTTTGCCCTGTACCGCCGTGCCGCTGCTACACTTTGACCTCATCTGAACATCTGCAACCGCCCATGACCGTGGCCAACCGCCGCATCGCCGTCTATCCCGGCACGTTCGACCCCATCACCAACGGTCACATCGACCTGGTGAGCCGGGCCGCGCCGCTGTTTGAAAAGGTCGTGGTGGGCGTGGCGCAGAGCCCCTCGAAGGGACCGGCACTGCCGCTGGAACAGCGCGTGCAGCTGGCGCGTGGCGCCCTGGGCCACCACAGCAACGTCGAGGTCATCGGCTTCGATACGCTGCTGGCCCATTTTGTACGTTCGGTGCAGGGCGGGGTGCTGCTGCGCGGCCTGCGCGCGGTGTCCGATTTCGAATACGAGTTCCAGATGGCAAGCATGAACCGCCACCTGATTCCGGAGGTCGAGACCCTGTTCCTGACCCCGGCCGAGCAGCACAGCTTCATCTCGTCCTCGCTGGTCCGCGAGATCGCACGCCTGGGTGGCGATGTGTCCGGCTTCGTGCCGGCCGCCGTGCTCGAGGCGCTGCGCAAGGTCCGCGAAGCGAAGTCGGCGCAGTCGTAAGCCCTGCCCAGCAGTAGATCCTGTAGTACCACGCACCCCATTACGCACACCAACACGCAACATTCCGGGAGGAAACCCATGAACAACACCATGCGCGCGATGCTGATCGCCTCGTTTGCCCTGGCTTTCACCGCCTGCAAGAAGGAAGAAGCCGCTCCGGTCGACGAAGCCAAGCAGGCGCTGGTCGCCCCGGCCAAGGAAGACGACGCAGGCTGGAAGAAGTACCTGCAGGAAGTGGCCATCCAGAACATGGGCAACATCACCAACAGCCCGTTCCTGTACTACCTCTCGCCGGAAACCGACCCGGACTTCCAGGCCAAGTACGAGCGCCAGACCGAGAGCGCGACCCAGGCCGTGGCCCGTGGCGTGCAGCCGGGCAACATGCTGGCCTTCGGTTCATCGGCCTCGGGCAAGATGGCTGACATGATCCAGGTCGTGTTCAAGGACGTCTCGCCGGATTCGATGAAGGGCGTGCGCGTCGTGTTCATCGGCCAGTCCGCCGACAACGCCCGCGTCCAGGCCGTGGTCCAGCCGACCGGTGCCGAGTACATTTTCGTCGAAGCCAAGTAAGACCGAGCCGAGGCGGTCGTGCTTCGGCACGACCCGGGCGGCGCCCTGCGATGGGCGCCGCTGATGACCTGACCGGCCCGCGCGCCCGCGCAGGCCGGTCCTTGTCCCAAGGCGCGGGCGTGGAGTATCGCCATGTCGCTGAAAATCAATGAGCTCTGCGTCAACTGTGACGTATGCGAGCCGGCCTGCCCGAACCAGGCCATCACGATGGGTGAAACCATCTACGTGATCGACCCCGCCCGCTGTACCGAGTGCGTGGGCCATTTCGACGAACCGCAGTGCGTGGTCGTGTGCCCGGTCGAATGCATCGACCCCGATCCGGACATCGTCGAAACCGAAATCGAGCTGCTGGCCAAGTTGCGCCAACTGCAGCACGATCATCCCGAACTCTATGCGGAGCCCCCATCCGAATGAAGCCGTTCGCCCGCCCCCTGTTGTTGCTCGGCCTGCTGCTGAGCCCCTTTGCCTGGGCTGATGCCCCGGTCCGCGCCGAGCGCCCTGATGGCGCCGCGATCGCCAGCGGCCACGCTTTGGCCACCCAGGCCGGTGTCGACATCCTGGCCCAGGGCGGCAACGCCTTCGATGCGGCGGTGGCGGTGTCCTCCACCCTGGCCGTGGTGGAGCCGATCAGTTCTGGACTGGGCGGCGGCGGCTTCTTCCTGCTGCACGATGCGGCCACCGGCAAGGACGTGATGCTGGACGCGCGCGAGACCGCACCGGCCGCGGCCACGCCGCAGGCCTTCCTCGACAAGAAGGGCGACCTGGACCGCGATCGTTCGGTCAACGGCCCGTGGTCGGCCGGCATTCCCGGCCTGCCGGCGGCGCTGGTCGAACTGTCGGCCAAGCACGGCAAGCTGCCGCTGGCGGCCTCGCTGCAGCCGGCGATCCGCATCGCGCGTGAAGGCTTCCCGGTCTATGAGCGCATGGCCAAGGGCTATGCCTCGCGCCGCGAAGTGATGGAACGTTATCCCGGTACGCGCGAGGTCTACCTGCGCAACGGCAAGCCGATCGCCACCGGTGACCTGTTCAAGCAGCCGGAACTGGCGCAGACCCTGGAGCGCCTGGCAGCCGGTGGCTTCGATGGCTTCTACAAGGGCCAGACCGGCAAGCTGCTGTTGGCCGGCGTGAAGCAGGCCGGTGGCAAGTGGACTGCCGAGGAACTGGCCGGCTACCGCGTCAAGCAGCGCGCGCCGATCGTCTTCAACTACAACGGCTGGAAGATCACCACCGCGCCGCCGCCGTCCTCCGGTGGCATCGCCCTGGCCAGCATGCTGCAGATCCTGGAAGGCTGGGACATCAAGCAGATGGATGCGGCGCACCGCACCCATCTGGTGGTGGAGTCGATGCGCCGTGCCTACCGCGACCGCACCTTCTTCCTCGGTGATCCGGATTTCGTGCAGATCCCGCAGAAGGTGCTGGCCAGCAAGGATTACGCGCAGGGCCTGCGTGCGACCATCCACCCGGAAAAGGCCACCCCCAGCGACCTGCTGTCGGGCAACCCGACGCCGCTGGAAGATGACGAGACCACCCATTTCTCGATCATCGACCGTGACGGCAACCGTGTCGGCGCCACCCAGACCGTCAACCTGCTGTACGGCTCGGGCCTGATTCCGAAGGGAACGGGTGTGCTGCTGAACAACGAGATGGACGACTTCGCGCTGAAGCCGGGCACGCCAAACGCCTTTGGCGTGATGGGCTACGCCGCCAATGCACCGAAAGCGGGCAAGCGCATGCTCAGCTCGATGACGCCGACGTTCATGGAGAACGACGACAAGGTGATCGTGCTGGGCACGCCTGGTGGCAGCCGCATCATCACCATGGTGCTGCTGGGCATCCTCGGCTACGACGCTGGCCTGGATGCGCAGCAGGTCGCCGCGCTGCCGCGCTACCACCACCAGTGGCTGCCGGACCTGATCGAGGCCGAGAGCAACGCATTCGACGCTGGCACCATCAAGCAGCTGCAGGCGATGGGCCACAAGATCGACCTGCCGGGCGAGGTCGCCGCCGGTGGTCGTGGTTCCAGCCATGTGTGGGGCAACCTGCAGACGGTGGAGTGGGACCGCAAGGCCAACAAGCTGTTTGGCGGCAGCGATCCGCGCAACCCGGTCGGCAGCGCCCAGGTCGTGCCGGCTCCCTGATCCGGCTGTAGCGCCGGGCCATGCCCAGCGGACGCAGACCTGAGAACCCCGCCCGCAACGGCGGGGTTTTTCATTTCCCGGCTAGCGATTATTTAACGAGCAGCGACCGATAATTGCGCCATGAAACTATGGTCGATCCGCGGTAATACCCAGCGCCTGGATGGCGGTGCGATGTTCGGCAATGCACCGCGTGCGTTGTGGGAGAAATGGGCAGCACCGGACGAGCTCAACCGCATCGAGCTGGCCTGTCGTGCGTTGTTGGCGAGCCCGCTTGAGGGCAAAACGGTGCTGTTCGAAACCGGCATCGGTGCGTTTTTCGATCCGCGCATGCGCGAGCGCTATGGCGTGCAGGAAAGCCAGCATGTGCTGATCGATTCACTGCGCGAAGCCGGTTTCGAGCACGAAGACATTGATGTGGTGGTGCTCAGCCATCTGCATTTCGACCATGCCGGTGGCCTGCTGGCGGCGTGGCGCGAAGGCCGTGAACCGGAACTGCTGTTCCCCAATGCGACGTACGTGGTCGGTGCGCAGCATTGGCAGCGCGCGTTGCAGCCGCACCCACGCGACCGTGCCAGCTTCATTCCGGAACTGCCGGGCCTGCTGCAGGCCAGTGGGCGCCTGGAAGTGGTGGACGGTGAATATTCGAAAGTGCTCGGCCACAGCGTGCGTTTCAGCTACAGCGACGGCCACACGCCGGGGCTGATGCTGGCCGAGATCGTAGGGCAGGGGCGCGCAGGCGCAGGGGCGCACGGCGGTGTGGTGTTCTGCGCCGATCTGATTCCCGGTCGTTCGTGGGTGCACGTGCCGATCACGATGGGCTACGACCGCAATGCCGAGCTGCTGATCGACGAGAAGCGGCAGTTCCTGGAAGACAAGCTGGCGCGCAACGTGCATCTGTTCTTTACCCATGATCCGCAGGTGGCGCTGGCGCAGGTCGGGCGGGATGAGAAGGGGCGTTTCGTTACGCTGCATGAGCAGGGCGAGCTGAAGGCGCGGGCGTTGGGGTGAGGTTTGCCGGCAGGGCTGCGCCCTGCACCTGCCGAATCAACGGCAGCAGCAACGGCAACGGCAACGGCAACAGCAACAGCAACAGCAACAGCAACAGCAACAGCGGGCTATCCGTGGGGTGGCGGGGCGGTGTCGGATTGCGGGGACGCCGCAAGTACGTCCTTGTAGGCTCAGCCGCGCCATCCATGGCGCGGATGCCCCGCAATCCGACACCGCCCCGCCTTCGACAGGTTCCAGGTGACGGATGGGACACCCGCTGGATCTATCGGGCTCTGATCCCGTTCAACGACGGTCAGTAGATCCACGCCATGCGTGGATGGGCCTTTCTTCGCTGCTTTTACGATGCCTTGAGGCAGCTGCTCATGAAGGTCTTGCGGGCGTCGCCGGCTAGCTTCTTGGTGGCGGCGTCGGCGTTGCACTTCTTCATGCGTTCCTGCGGCGTGGTGGGGGCTGCCGGGGCGGCTGCGTGCGAGCTCAGGCAGGTGCTCTGCGCGGACTTGTAGGCGTCGCCTTTCAGCCCTTTGTTCTTGGCCGAACAGTCGGCCATGCGCTGCTGCTGCGGGGTGCCGGCGTTGGCGGCAAGCGGGAGGCTGAGCAGCAGGGCGGCGGCGAGCAGGAATGATGCTTTCATGGTGGCTCCAGGGCAGGGCGGGTGCGCGGAGCATTCGCCCGTCGCCGCAAAGCCGGCGTGAAGGTGCCTGGAGCAGGTGGAGCACTTCCTTTCGAAAGCGCTCCGACCTGGGTTGATCTCAGCCCACGCGGGTACCGAAGATGCGGTCGCCGGCATCACCCAGACCCGGCAGGATGTAGCCCTTGTCGTTGAGCTGCGCGTCGATCGCGGCGGTGTAGATCTCCACGTCCGGGTGCACGGCCTTCACTGCTTCGATGCCCTCCGGCGCGGCAACCAGGAAGATGCCCTTGATCCGGCGGGCACCGGCGCGCTTGAGCATGTCGATGGTGGCGATCAGGGTGCCGCCGGTGGCCAGCATCGGGTCGAGGATCAGCGCGTCGCGCTCTTCCAGGCGGCCGGTCAGGCGCTCGAAGTAGGGCACCGGCTGCAGGGTTTCTTCATCGCGCTGCAGGCCGACCACGCTGACGCGGGCGGCCGGGATCAGCGACAGCACGCCGCTGAGCATGCCCAGGCCGGCGCGCAGGATCGGCACCACGGTGATCTTGGCGCCGGCGATGCGCTGCACGGTGACCGGGCCGGACCAGCCCGGCAGGGTGTGCGGCTCGGTTTCCAGGTCGGCGGTGGCCTCGTAGGCCAGCAGCGTGCCAAGTTCGTTGGCCAGTTCGCGGAAATCCTTGGTGCTGAGCGCGGCGTTGCGCATCAGGCCGATCTTGTGCTGCACCAGCGGGTGGCGCACTTCGACGATCTTCATGGGAGGGTCTGGCAGAAGGGGAGAGCCCCATTTTAAGCGGAATGCGCGATGGTGCCGAGCCGGGGCCGGCAGGCCAGGCTCCACCGGTGTCATGCCCATGAAACCTCGCGGACATACCGTGCTGACCCAATCTTTACACCGTTGGGGATAGCTGTGCAGAAGAAGAACACGTTGGGCCTGGCAATCAGCCTCTCGCTGCTGGTGACGGCCAGCCCGTCGGTACTGGCAGCCGAAACTGCTGCAGCGACCGGCGGCGGCGCTGCGGCGACCGATCTGGACCGCATCGAAGTACGTGCGCAGCTGGAATCGCAGGTGCGCGCGGTTGACCTCAAGCGCAGCAGCGACGCCATCGAAGACGCCGTGTCCTCCGACGCGCTGGGCCAGTACCCGGACAAGAACGTGGCCGAGTCGCTGCAGCGCCTGCCGGGCATCAGCGTGACCCGCGACCAGGGCGAAGGCCGTTTCGTGGTGGTGCGTGGCCTGGATGCCAACCTCAACAGCGTCAGCGTCGACGGCATCGCCATCGGCACCCCGGAAGATTCCAGCCGTGCCGCGCCTCTGGATGTGATTCCGTCCGATTCGACCGAGCGCCTGCGCGTGGTCAAGTCGCCGACCCCGGACATGCCGGGCGACGCCATCGGCGGCGCGATCCTGGTTGAATCGGCCTCGGCCTTCGATCGTGACGGCCGCAGCCTGCGCGGCAAGATCGAAGCCAGCCACCAGCAACTGTCCGGCGAAACCAGCCCGAAGGCCGCTTTCAACTACAGCGAAGTGTTCAATGACACCTTCGGCGTGGCGCTGGGCGTGAACTACCAGAAGCGCAAGTTCGAATCGGACAACACCGAAGTGGAGTACGACGGCGAAGACGATGCCGCGCCGGGCGACGTCACCGCGATCAACCTGCAGCACCGCAAGTATGAGATCGAGCGCAAGCGCATCGGCGCCAACCTCAACCTGGACTGGCGCCCGAACGAGGACAGCAAGTACTACCTGCGTGCGCTGTACAGCCAGTTCGACGACGCCGAAACCCGCCAGCGCGTGATCTTCAACTTCGACGACGCGAAGATGGTCAAGACCGGTGCCGACCAGTACCGCCTGGACGGCATGCCGAAGGATTCCATCGACAAGCGCATGCGTTACCGCACCAAGGAAGAGAACACCTTCGCGGCCAGCGTGGGCGGCGAGAACAAGTTGACCAACGCCGTGGTCGATTACAAGCTCGGCTTCACCCGGACCGAAGAGCGGGTGAACGATGAGATGGAGGCGCGCTTCAAGCTCAACGGCAAGGCGTTCAACGGCACGCTGGACCAGAGCAGCCGCCTGCCCAGCTACAGCTTCGACAATCCGCAGTGGCTGGACAACGGCAACTACGCGTTCGATCGCTTCGTGATCTCGCCCAAGCAGGTGAACGACAAGGAACACAGCGCGCAGGTCAACGTGCGCTTCGACGGCGACAACAGCAGCATCAAGTTCGGCCTGCTGGGGCGCTGGCGCGACCGCGACGTCAACGTCGACGAAAGCGAACTGCGTGTCGGCCCGAAGGTCGCGCTGTCGAGCTGGACCACCGGCTCGCCCGACTACCGTCATGGCACGCTGGGCGATGGCATGGATTCGGATGCCATGCGCGCGTACTGGGCGGCCAACGGCGGCCAGTTCAGTGCCCGTCCTCAGGACGTCGGTGCCAATGCGATGACCTCGCTGGAAGAGGACTACACCGCCAGCGAAGACATCTTCGCCAGCTACGCCATGGGCACCTGGGATGTCGGTGCGCTGCGCATCATCGGCGGCGTGCGCGTGGAGAACACCCGCTTCAAGGCCGAGGGCAACCAGGTCGATGTGGCTGCCAACGGCCGCAGCTACACCGTAACCCCGCGCGTTGCCAACAGCAGCTACACCAACGTGCTGCCGGGCCTGCACCTGCGCTACGACGCGGCCGATGACTGGGTGCTGCGTGCCTCGGCCAACAAGACTGTTTCGCGCCCGTCCTTCGGCGATATCTCGCCGCGCGTCGGCTACAGCCGTGGTGACGAGGAAGTGCGCCTGGGTAACCCGGAGCTGGACCCGTACGAGTCGAAGAACATCGATCTGTCGGTGGAGAAGTACCTCGGCAGCACCGGCATCGTCTCGCTCGGTCTGTTCCACAAGTCCATCGACGGTTACATCGTCGAGACGGTACGCACCAACGATCCGGCGTACGGCGGTTTCGACGTGACCCAGCCGATCAACGGCCGCAAGGCGACGGTGCGTGGTGCGGAGCTGAACTGGCAGCAGCAGCTGGCCTTCCTGCCCGCCGGCCTGGACGGCCTGCTGGTGGGCGCCAGCGGCACCTGGCTGGACACCGAATTCGACGCGGGCATCGAGGATCGCGCCGGAGAGGACTTCACCTTGCCGCGCGCCTCCAAGCACGTGTACAGCGCACACATCGGCTATGAAAAGTACGGCCTCAGCACGCGCCTTGCGGCGGTGTACCGCAGCGAGTACCTGGACACCATCGGCAAGGGCCGTGCATTCGATATCTACGTGGCACCCAACACCCAGCTCGACTTCTCGCTGGACTACAAGTTCAACGCGAACGTGAGCCTGTACTTCGAAGCGCAGAACCTGCTGGACAAGCCGTTGGAGCTGTACCAGGGCACGCGCTCGCGCACCCTGCAGCTGGAAGAGTATGGCCGTACCTACGCCGTAGGCCTGAAGGTGGCACTGTGATGGTGCGCGGCATGACCCTGATGGCCGCCTCTCTGGCCGCCGTTCTTGCCGCCGGCTGCACGCCGGCAGCGGACAAGGCGCCGGCCGTGGCTGCAGCGACGGGCGCTGTGGCACCGGTCGAGCGCAAGGTGGCGACCATCGCCGAGGCGTTCCTGACTCCGATGACCCCGGCCGACAACATCGATTCGCCGGCTTCCTGGCAGGCACCGGATGGCAAGACCTGGCTGATCGCCACGGCCAAGGCCACCGACAAGCTGGTGGTCTACGACGGCAGCACTGGCCAGCACCTGCGTGATGTCGGCAGCACCGGCACCGATCTGGGCCAGTTCGATCGCCCCAATGGCATCGCGGTGATCGATGACCTGCTGTGGATCGTCGAGCGCGACAACCACCGTGTGCAGGTGCTTTCGCTGCCGGACTTCACGCCGTTGGCCACCTTCGGTGCCGACGACCTGCGCAAGCCCTACGGCCTGTGGGTGGACCGCCGCGCCGATGGCTACATCGTCTACGTCACCGACTCCTGGGACAACGGCGAGGACGCACAGGGCAAGGACATCCTGCCGCCGCTGGCGGAGCTGGACAAGCGCGTGCGCCAGTACCACGTGACCCGCGAAGGCTCGAAGATCAATGCAACGCTCACCGCCAGCATCGGAGATACCAGCGAAGCCGGCGCGCTGCGCGTGGTCGAATCGATCTGGGGTGATCCGGCCAATGATCGCCTGCTGATCGCCGAAGAGGACGAAAGCTACGCCAGCGAATTCAAGGTCTATACGCTTGCGGGCCGCTTCACCGGCACCACCTTCGGCCGCGACGTGTTCAAGGCGCAGGCCGAAGGCGTGATGCTGCGCACCTGTGGCAAGGACGGCTGGTGGATCACCACCGAGCAGGGCAAGCAGCGCAGCGTGTTCCATCTGTTCGACCGCCATACGCTGAAGCCGGTGGGCGCGTTCCAGGGCAATACCGTGGCCAACACCGATGGCATCTGGATGATGCAGCAGCCGACACCGCGGTTCCCGCACGGCGCCCTGTACGCGGTGCACGATGACCAGGGCGTGGTGGCCTTCGACTGGGAGAGCATTGCCAAGCAGCTGGCCCTGCCGCTGGAGTGCGGTTCGTGAGCGCGCGTTTGATGCGCTTGCTTGCGGTCGGCCTGCTGTTGGCATTGCCATCACTGGCGATGGCGGCGGCCGAGCCCAACACCCAGGTGCCGTCGGGCAGCCGTTACTACGCAGCCGCATCGGTGCCGGACCGCATCGTCGCCTCTCCGTCGGTCGACCCCAGCCACGGTTTCGCGGTGGCCTGGCGCACCGACGGCAGCGTGCAGTCGCCGCTGCTGGAAATCGCACTGGCCGACGATTCGCCGGCCATTGAGGGCATCCGCCAGGTGCGTGCGAGAACCCAGGTGCTGCAGACCGAGAACGGCCTGTCGCATCATCATCGTGCCGACATCGATGGCCTGCAGCCGGACACCCTGTACGTCTATCGCGTACAGGGCAATGGCAGCTGGAGCGCGTGGAACCAGCTGCGCACGCTGGCCGCTGCCGAGCAGCCGCTGACCCTGCTGTATTTCGGCGATACCCAGAACAAGAACGTGAGCCATGTCAGCCGCGTGGTGCGGGCTGCACAGAAGGCTGCACCGGATGCGCGGATCAGCCTTTTTGCCGGTGACCTGGTCAGTGGGGGCGACAGCATGGACGACAGCGAATGGGGCGAGTGGTTCGCCGCCACCAGCTGGCTGGCGCAGGAGACGCTGGTGGCGCCGGCGATCGGCAACCACGAGTATTTCGAGGAATTCGAGGATACCCCGCGGGAGCGCCGCGTGCTGGGCCGTCATTGGCCGGTGACCTTCGCCCTGCCGGGCAACGGTGCCAATGCAGCGGCGGGTACCAGCTACTGGTTCGATGCGCAGGGTGTGCGCGTGGCCGTGGTCGATGGCACTTCGGCGCTGGATCTCGGCACCGCGAAGGCGCAGGCGCAGTGGCTGGACAAGGTGCTGGCCGGCAACCGGCAGCCGTGGACGATCGTGCTACTGCACCAGCCGTTCTATTCACCGCGCGAGGGCCGCGAGAACGCCGCCCTGCGCGACGTGCTGCTGCCGGTGGTGCGACGCCACAAGGTGGATCTGGTGCTGCAGGGGCATGACCACACCTACGGCCGTCGCGGTGAAGGGCAGGCGGCAACGCCGCAGTACGTGGTGACCGTGGCAGGGCCGAAGCAGTACCGTCTGTCGGACGAGGCGCGCAGGACGATGGAACCTGTGGGCGAGGACACCCAGCTGTTCCAGGTGTTGCGCATCGACCCGCAGCATCTGCGCTACGAAGCGCGCACAGTCACCGGACGCCTGTACGACGCCTTCGAGCTGAAGCGCGATGACAATGGCGGCAAGCAGCGGGTGGAGCAGCAGGAAGGACGAATTGCACCGCGTGACTGCGCGCGCGCCCAGACCGCCAAGGGTCGCACCGATCGCTGCTGGGAGTGAGGACAGACCGATGAGCACGCGCCCGCGCATGGTTCCGATAGCCGCCATTGCCGTTGCCCTGCTGCTGATGGGCAGCGCGGTGGCTGCCGCGGATTCGGTCCTGCACCCGTTCCTGACCGCCCAGCCGAAGCAGGCGCCGCAGGAAAGAAAGACGGGCGGGTGATCAACGAAGGCATGAAGTAGATCCACGCCATGCGTGGATTGAACCTTTCCGTGCACCATCCACGCACGGCGTGGATCTACTGCAGCGCGTCCAGGAACAGTTCTGCCTCCTCCGTTCCACCCAGCAGCGCCGAAACAGGCGCCGCAGGAAAGAAAGACGGGCGGGTGATCAACGAAGGCATGAAGTAGATCCACGCCATGCGTGGATTGAACCTTCCCGCGCACCATCCACGCATGGCGTGGATCTACTGCAGCGCGTCCAGGAACAGTTCTGCCTCGTCCGTGCCGCTCAGCAGCGCTGAAGCAGGCGCCGCTGGAAAGAAAGACGGGCGGGTGACCAGGGAAGGCATGAAGTAGATCCACGCCACGCGTGGATTGAGCCTTCCCGTACACCATCCACGCACGGCGTGGATCTACTGCATCGCGTCCAGGAACAGTTCCGCCTCGTCCGTGCCGCTCAGCAGCGCTGAAGCAGGCGCCGCTGGAAAGAAAGACGGGCGGGTGACCAGGAAGGCATGAAGTAGATCCACGCCACGCGTGGATTGAGCCTTCCCGTACACCATCCACGCACGGCGTGGATCTACTGCAGCGCGTCCAGGAACAGTTCTGCCTCGTCCGTGTCGCCCAGCAGCGCAGCGACAGCGCGCAGCGCCGCTTCGCGATGTTCGGGACGGATCCCACCATCATCGTCATCGCTGTACAGGTCCTCATCGGCCTCGAGGTAAACGCTGCCCGCCGCCGCCAATGCGGCCATCAAGGTCGGTACGTCGGCGACGAACGTGTCGGCGTCCCAATGGCCCGCGCCATGACGGGCGAACAACACGCGGCCATCGTTGATGTCGAGGATGAGGGGATCGGCGCCACGGTCGGCGATCACCAGCCAGTGCGCCGGCCAGTCGCTGATCGGCTCGCCATCGATGCCATTCCAGCGGTAGCCCGCCTGATACGCCCACAGGCGCTGCAACGGCGGCAGCCACACCTCCAGCCCCGGTACGGTGATGCCGCTGGGGCCTTTGGCAGGATTGAATACCTCACCGAACGGGCCGACGTGTGCATAGAATCCGGCCAGCACCTCCGGCAACGGGAATGGTCCCTGCCACGCATCAGCGTGTTGCGGTTGCAGGGGGCCGAAGCGGGCAAACGTGGCGCGAAGATCATCCATGATGAGGTCAGGGCGGAAGCAGGAGAGCACGCAGCCTAGCAGAGCCGGTCGCACGCATCGCCTTCACCGTCGCTCGCTATCATGGCCGCCCAGGACAGAGAGGCAGTGCACGTGTCGGTAGCGTTGGTATGGTTCCGTCGGGACCTGCGGTTGCAGGACAATCCGGCGCTGCAGGCGGCGCTGGACGCGGGCCACGATGTGGTGCCGGTCTACATCCACGCCCCGCACGAAGAGGCCGACTGGGCGCCGGGTGCCGCGTCGAACGCCTGGCGGCACCGCTCGCTGGCAGCGCTGGATGGCGATCTGCGTGCACGCAGCTCCTCGCTGGTGCTGCGCACCGGCGACAGCCTGCCGACCCTGCAGGCGCTGATCGAACAGACCGGCGCCGAGGCGGTGTACTGGAACCGCAAGTACGAACCGGCGACCCAACCCCGCGATGCCGCCGTCAAACGCACGCTGCGCGAGCAGGGCATCGATGCGCAGAGCTGCAACGGCAGCCTGCTGTTCGAGCCCTGGGACATCGCCACCCAGCAGGGCCAGCCCTACAAGGTATTCACCCCGTACTGGCGCAACGTGCTCAGCCATTGGCGATTGCCGGCCCTGCAGGCGCCGCCGCGCACGTTGGCCGCACATACCGTTGAAGGCCTGGCGCTGGACGCGCTGCAGCTGGCGCCGTCGTTGCAGTGGGACTGCGGCTTCTGGGAGCACTGGCAGCCGGGTGAGGCCGGTGCGCTCGAGGCGCTGTCCGTGTTCGAGGAGGGTGCGCTGCGCGGCTATCGCGAACAGCGCGACCTGCCGGACCGGGTCGGTACCTCGCGGCTGTCGCCGCACCTGCATTTCGGCGAAATCGCTCCGTGGCGCATCGCCCACGCGCTGGAAGACCTGCGCAGCGCTGGCACCGATGCCGACATCGACGGCTACCTGCGCCAGCTCGGCTGGCGTGACTTCGCCTACCACCTGCTGCACCACTTCCCGAAGACGCCCACGGAAAATCTCAACCCGCGTTTTGATCGTTTCCCCTGGGCCAACCCCAGTGCTGCCCAGCTGCAGGACTGGCAGCGCGGCAACACCGGCGTCCCCATCGTAGACGCGGGCCTGCGTGAGCTCTGGCATACCGGCTACATGCACAACCGGGTACGGATGATCGTCGCCAGCTACCTGTGCAAGCACCTGCGTGCGCATTGGCTCCACGGCGCGCAGTGGTTCTGGGACACGCTGGTGGACGCGGACCTGGCCAACAACACGATGGGGTGGCAGTGGGTGGCCGGTACCGGTGCCGACGCGGCTCCCTATTTCCGGGTATTCAATCCCGTTACCCAGGCCGAGAAGTTCGATCCACAAGCGAGTTACATCAGCCGCTGGGTGCCGGAGCTGGCGGCGCTGCCGGTGAAGGCGCGCTTCGCTCCCTGGCAGCACCCGCAACTGTTGGCCGAACGCGCGCCCGAGTATCCGCGCATGCCGCTGGTGGACCTGGCGGCAGGTCGGGATGCGGCACTGGCTGCTTACCGCCAGTCGGCGGCGGGGTAAAGCGCTGGCTGAGCGGTCCAGACAGCTAGCTGAACACGTCCCTGTCGGCCGGTGCGATCATCATCCCGACATCGCGTCCGGCTGTTTATCCTCGTTGCCGCCCGCAAGCCGCCGGCCCGACCGGAAACCAAGGAGAACACCATGATCCGCAACACCACCCGCAACGTCGCACTGGCCCTGATGAGTGCGGCCGTCCTGTCGGCCTGCGCCACCGGCGGCTCCTATGTGCAGAGTGATCCGTACGGCAACCCGACCGAGCAGCAGAACCGCACCGGCCGCAATGCCCTGATCGGTACCGCCATCGGCGTGGCCGCGGGCCTGCTGACCGGCGACAGCGCCACCGAGCGTCGCCAGCACGCGCTGATCGGCGCGGGTATCGGTGCACTCAGCGGCGCCGCCGTGGGTCAGTACCAGGATCGCCAGGAGCGCGCGCTGCGCGAGCGCACCGCCAACACCGGCATCGATGTGCAGCGTCAGGGCGACAACATCACGCTGAACCTGCCGGACGGCATCACCTTCGACTTCGGCAAGTCGGCGCTGAAGCCGCAGTTCTACGGCTCGCTCAATGGCGTTGCTGGCACCCTGCGCGATTACAACCAGACCATGATCGAAGTGGTCGGCCACACCGACAGCATCGGCAGCGACGCGGTCAACAACCGCCTGTCCAAGGAGCGTGCTGATTCGGTGGCGCAGTACCTGATCGGTCAGGGCGTGCAGAGCGTGCGCATCGAGACCCTGGGCGCTGGCAAGTCCTACCCGATTGCCGACAACAGTACCGATGCCGGCCGTGCCAAGAACCGCCGCGTCGAGATCCGAGTGATTCCTCTGAAGCAATAACGCGCAGCGTTATTGCTGTTCCGGCGCAGCCGGAACGAAAATGCCGCCCTTGCAGGCGGCATTTTTTGTAGGTGCCGAGCTTGCTCGGCACGCCGATAGCGCATGTGGAAAGCCGTGCCGACCAAGGTCGGCATCTACCAGGATGGGCGCGCGGGATTGTTGTGGATTACGCCGCCGACGCCGCCACCTTCTCCAGAATCCGCTTGCCGCTGCTCGCCAGCGCCGCTTCTTCCTGTTCCTGCTGCTGCCGCGCCAGCTTCGCACCGGGGCACTGCGCCAGCATGTAGTTGGCGTCGAAGTTGAGCTTCTCCACCAGGAAGTCGACGAACGCGCGCACCTTCGGCGAGACCAGGCGGCCGCCGGCGAACACGGCATTGAAATCCACTTCCGGCCCGGTCCAGCCGGCCAGCACGCGGCGCACCATGCCCGACTCGACGAACGGCTTGGCCATCACGTCGCCGGTCAGCAGCAGGCCTTCGCCGCACACCAGCGCACCATTCAGCGCCGACATGTCGTTGGCCGTCATCAGCGGCGTCACCGGGAAGTCGCGCAGCTCGCCGCCGTTCTCGCCCAGCTGCCAGGTAAAGCGTGGCGAACTGCCGGTGTGGTACGGCTTGCGCATGGCCAGGATGCGGTGGAACTGCAGCTCTTCCGGATGCAGCGGCTCGCCGTAGCGCTCGATGTAGGCCGGGCTGGCGAACACCTGCGTGCGCAGGCTGCCGAGCTTGCGCGCCACCAGGTTGGAATCGGGCAGGGCACCCACGCGCAGGGCGAGATCGGCCTCGCCGGCGATCAGGTCCAGCTTCTCGTTGCCCATGTGCATGTCCAGGCGGATCTCCGGGTACTGCGCATGGAACTGGCCCAGCAGCGGCGCGATCCAGGTGATGCCGATCGAATAGGGCACGGTGAAGCGCAACCAGCCGCGTGGGCCGGACTGCAGCTGGCTGACCGCGCTTTCGGCTTCTTCAAGCTCGCGCGCGATGCGCTGGCAATGCTCGTGATAGATCGAGCCGGCCTCGGTGAGGCCGAGGCGGCGCGTGGTCCGGTGCAGCAGGCGCGCACCGAGGCGCGTTTCCAGTTCCTGCACCTTGCGGCTGACCGTGGTCTTGGGCAGGCCGAGCGATTTGGCAGCCGCGATGAAGCTGCCTTGCTCGACCACTTTGACGAAGATCAGCGTCTCGTTGAGATCGTGGGACATGGTCAGGAATCCTGGACGTCGGGGATGGGGCAATCGTGACAGAACGATTGGACCGGGGACGGGATGATTATTCCCCTTAATCAGGACTAATCAAGTAGGGGTTTGAGGTCTATCGTGGCGCCATTCGCTAATTGGAGCCCGTCCGCCATGAGCCTGCGCAACATTCTTGCCCGTTTCCGGATCGCCGGCCAGAACGCCCTGGACCTGGCGATGACCGTCGAATCCCGCCCTAGTTCCTTGGTACACAAGGACTTTCGTGAGTTTACCGCACCCATGCGTCAGCAGCGTGGCGGTGCCTTGCGCCTTGCTTCGCAGAAGGGTGACCGACTGCGTCGAATCGGGACTATCCCGGATTTGGGAGGAAATGTCCCGTGAATGGGATTCTGACCCCCGAAGTCCTGGTTCTCGGCGGCACCGGTGCCGTCGGCCAGGGTGTGGTCGGCGCCCTGCTGGAGGCCGGCAGCCCCGTGCTGGTGGTCGGCCGCGATCCGCGCCGCCTGGCTGCATTGCACGAGCAGTTCGCCGATGAGCCGGGCCTGCAGACGATGCTGGGTTCGCTGAGCGATGACAGCTCTGCGCGTGTGGTGGCCGAACGCGTGGCGCAGCGTCCGCGTCCGCTTGCGGCAGTGATCGCGGCAATGGGTGGTCCGTACAACCGCGGTCGTGTGGTCGAGCGCGGCGGTGACGCACTGGCGGCGGCATTGCAGGCTGACCTGATGCCGCATGTGCACGCGGTGCGGCATCTGTTGCCGCTGCTGCAGGACAACGTGCACGCCCGTCGCTACGTGATGATCGGCAGCCCGGCCGGGCTGAAGCCCTGGGCCGGTTATGGCGAGACCTCGATCACCACGGCCGCGCTGCGCATGTACGCGCAGGTGGTGCACCAGGAAGCGCAGGCCGTGGGCGTTCGTGCGCAGATGTTGGAAGTGTGCAGCCCGGTATGCACCCCGGCCAACGCCGCCAATGCCTGCATCGAATGGCCCAGTTCGCTGCTGGTCGGTCGCCGCGTGGTGTCCCTGCTCGATGGTTGCCGCGACAACCGCGCGATCGTCCGTTGCGACAGCAGTGATGCCGAACTGCCGCGCGGGCTGCTGCACCTGGAAATACCGCCGCTGTGGCGCGACACCGCAGGCGTTGCTTGACCTCAGCCTTGGTTGAGGTCGCAGGATACGCCGCCAAAAGTTGATAGCAATTCTCAAATAGCTGTACCACCCCTCCGTACGGATGCATGCCATGACTTCCCCCAACACCACTCCACATCGTTTCCGTCATCGCCTGGCGATGGCTGGCGTGTCGATCCTCGCTGCCGCCGTTCTGGCTGCCTGCAGCGGTGGCCATGCCGAAGAAGCTGGCGCACCGCCCCCGCCGCAGGTCTCAGCTGCCCCCGTGCTGCTCAAGCAGGTCAGCCAGTGGGACGAATTCAGCGGTCGTGTCGAGGCCGTGCAGAGCGTCGAGCTGCGCCCGCGCGTGTCCGGCTACATCGACAAGGTCAACTACGTTGAAGGCGAAGAAGTGAAGAAGGGCGCCGTCCTGTTCACCATCGATGCCCGCAGCTACCAGGCCGAGTACGATCGCGCCAACGCCGAACTGGCCCGTGCCCGCACCCAGGCGGTGCTGGCCCGCAGTGAGTCCGAGCGCGCCAAGCGCCTGGCCGAGCAGCAGGCGATCTCCACCGAAACGGCCGAACAGCGTCGCGCAGCCGCCGACCAGTCCGGTGCGGCAGTGCAGGCTGCGCAGGCCGCGCTGGATGCAGCCCGCCTCAACCTTGAGTTCACCAAGGTGCGTGCGCCGATCGACGGCCGTGCCGGTCGCGCGATGGTCACCGCCGGCAACCTGGTCACCGCCGGTGACAGTGCCAGCGTGCTGACCACGCTGGTCTCGCTGGATACGGTGTTCGTCTATTTCGATGCCGACGAAAGCACCTTCCTGCGGTACGCGCAGATGGCACGCAAGGGCGAGCGCCCGAGCGAGCGCGACAGTGAGCTGCCGGTGAAGGTCGGCCTGTCCGGTGAAGAAGGCTACCCGCACACGGGCAAGGTCGACTTCCTCGACAACCAGGTGACCCGCAGCACCGGCACCATCCGCGTCCGCGCGCTGCTGGACAACGCCGATCGCCAGTTCACCCCGGGCCTGTTCGCCCGCGTGCAGCTGCTCGGCAGCGGCCAGTTCCAGGCGATGCTGATCGACGACAAGGCCGTGCTGACCGACCAGGACCGCAAGTACGTCTACGTGGTCGACAAGGATGGCAAGGCCCAGCGTCGCGACATCCAGCTTGGCCGCACCGCCGAAGGCCTGCGCATTGTCGAGAAGGGTCTGGCCGCCGGTGACAAGGTGATCATCGATGGCGTGCAGAAGGTCTTCATGCCCGGTATGCCGGTGCAGGCGAAGGCGGTGGCGATGCAGCCCACCGCTGCGCCGGCGCCGGGTCGCGATGCAACTGCCGCACTGAACCACTGATCCGCGTCCCCGCTTAGCTGCCGGTGCCAGCGGCAGCCGTCACTGCCTTCGCCAGATTGGCGAGGGGCAGGGCGGCTGTTGCCCGCCGACGGCCTTTTCCAGGAATTCTTCCATGGACTTTTCCCGTTTCTTCATCGACAGGCCGATCTTCGCGGCGGTGCTGTCGATCGTGATCTTCGCCGCCGGCCTGATCTCGATTCCGATGCTGCCCATCGGCGAGTACCCCGAAGTGGTGCCGCCGTCGGTCGTGGTGCGTACCGTGTATCCCGGCGCCAACCCCAAGGTGATCGCCGAAACCGTGGCCACCCCGCTGGAGGAGGCCATCAACGGCGTTGAGGGCATGATCTACCTCAAGTCGGTGGCCGGCTCTGACGGCGTGCTGCAGATGACCATCACCTTCCGCCCGGGCACCGACCCGGACGAAGCGGCGGTGAAGGTGCAGAACCGTGTCGCCCAGGCCCAGGCGCGACTGCCCGAGGACGTACGCCGGCAAGGCGTGACCACCCAGAAGCAGTCGCCCACCTTCCTGATGGTGGTGCACCTGACCTCCCCCAACGGCAAGTACGACACCCTGTACCTGCGCAACTACGCCCGCCTGCACGTCAAGGACGCGCTGGCACGTATCCAGGGCGTGGGCGACGCGCAGATCTTCGGTGGTGGTGACTACGCCATGCGCGCCTGGCTGGACCCGGACAAGGTTGCCTCGCGCGGCCTGACCGCCAGCGACGTGGTGCGCGCCATGCGCGAGCAGAACGTGCAGGTCTCGGCCGGCCAGCTCGGCGCCGAGCCGATGCCCAACAGCCAGTTCCTGACCCTGATCAACGCCCAGGGCCGCCTGCGCAGCGAGCAGGAGTTCGGCGACATCGTGCTCAAGAGCGGCGCCGACGGTGAAGTGGTGCGGTTGTCGGACGTGGCCCGGGTTGAACTGGGTGCCGGCGACTACACGCTGCGCTCGCAGCTGGACGGCAAGAACGCGGTGGGTATCGGTATCTTCCAGGCCCCCGGCGCCAACGCGCTGGAGATCCGCGATGCGGTGATGGCCAGCATGGACGAGATGCAGAAGACCATGCCGGCCGACGTGAAGTACGAAGCGGTGTATGACACCACCATCTTCGTGCGCGACTCGATCAAGGCGGTGGTCTCGACCCTGCTGGAAGCCATCGCGCTGGTGGTGCTGGTGGTGATCCTGTTCCTGCAGACCTGGCGTGCCTCGATCATCCCGCTCATCGCAGTGCCGGTGTCGATCGTCGGTACGTTCGGCGCGCTGTACCTGCTGGGCTTCTCGATCAACACGCTGAGCCTGTTCGGCCTGGTGCTGGCCATCGGCATCGTGGTCGATGACGCGATCGTGGTGGTGGAAAACGTTGAACGCAACATCGAGGAAGGCCTGACCCCGCTGGCCGCTGCGCATCAGGCGATGCGCGAAGTGTCCGGGCCGATCATCGCCATCGCGCTGGTGCTGTGTGCGGTGTTCGTGCCGATGGCGTTCCTGTCGGGCGTCACCGGGCAGTTCTACAAGCAGTTCGCGGTCACCATCGCCATTTCCACGGTGATCTCGGCGATCAACTCGCTGACCCTGTCGCCGGCCCTGGCTGCCCGCCTGCTGAAGCCGCATGGCGCGCCGAAGGATGCCCCGACCCGCATCATCGACCGTCTGTTCGGCTGGGTGTTCCGTCCGTTCAACCGCTTCTTCAAGTCCAGCTCGGAAAAGTACGAGCGTGGCGTGTCGAAGATCCTCGGCCGTCGTGGTGCGGTGTTCGTGGTGTACGCGGTGCTGCTGGTGGGTACCGGCTTCATCTTCAAGCTGGTGCCGCCGGGCTTCATTCCGACCCAGGACAAGCTGTACCTGATCGCGGGTGTGAAGCTGCCGGAAGGGTCGTCGATCGCGCGTACCGATGAAATGCTGCGCAAGGTCGCCAAGATCGCCCAGGAAACCGACGGTGTGGCGCACACCATCTCGTTCCCGGGCCTGAATGCCCTGCAGTTCACCAACACGCCCAACACCGGTGTCGCGTTCATTCCGCTCAAGCCGTTCAGCGAGCGCCATGGCCGCACCGCCGCGCAGATCAATGCGGAGATCAACCAGAAGATCGCCGGTCTGCAGGAAGGGTTTGCCTTCGCCATGATGCCGCCGCCGATCCTTGGCCTCGGTAACGGCAACGGCTACCAGATGTTCATCCAGGACCGTGGCAACCTCGGCTATGGCGCGTTGCAGAACGCGGTGCAGTCGATGCAGGGTGCGGTTGCACAGACCCCGGGCATGGCCTTCCCGATCACCAGCTACCAGGCCAACGTGCCGCAGCTGGATGCCGAGGTGGACCGTGTCAAGGCCAAGGCCCAGGGCGTACAGCTGACCGAGTTGTTCGACACGCTGCAGACCTACCTGGGTTCGGCCTACGTCAACGACTTCAACCAGTTCGGGCGTACCTGGCAGGTGATCGCACAGGCCGATGGCCAGTTCCGTGACAGCGTCGAGGACATCGGCAAGCTGCGCACCCGCAACGATCGTGGCGAGATGGTGCCGATCGGCTCGATGGTTACCGTCAAGGAAACCTACGGTCCGGACCCGGTGCTGCGCTTCAACGGCTACCCGGCCGCTGACCTGGCCGGTGAAGCCGACCCGCGTGTGCTGTCCTCGGCCGAAGCGATGAACAACCTCACCGCCATCGCCGCCAAGGTGCTGCCGGTCGGCATGGCGACCGAATGGACCGACCTGAGCTACCAGCAGGCGACCCAGGGCAAGGCTGCCTTCATCGTGTTCCCGGTGGCGATCATGCTGGCGTTCCTGGTGCTGGCCGCGCTGTACGAAAGCTGGTCGCTGCCGCTGGCGGTGATCCTGATCGTGCCGATGACCCTGCTGTCCGCGCTGTTCGGTGTGTGGATGACCGGCGGCGACAACAACGTGTTCGTGCAGGTCGGCCTGGTGGTGCTGATGGGCCTGGCGTGCAAGAACGCGATCCTGATCGTCGAGTTCGCCAGAGAGCTGGAGATGGGCGGCAAGGGCATCGTCGAAGCGGCACTGGAAGCCTGCCGCCTGCGTCTGCGCCCGATCGTGATGACCTCCATCGCCTTCATCGCCGGCACCGTGCCGCTGGTGCTGTCGCATGGTGCTGGCGCCGAAGTGCGCTCGGTGACCGGTATCACCGTGTTCGCCGGCATGCTGGGCGTGACCCTGTTCGGCCTGTTCCTGACCCCGGTGTTCTACGTGGCACTGCGCAAGTTCGTCACCCGCAATGGTGGTGGCCAGCTGGTGCAGCACGGCGAGCCGACCATCCACCACTGACATGGAAAACAGCGGCGCCGGCAACCACCGGCGCCCGCTTCCCCCTACCAAGGCAATGAATCCATGAACACCCATCAGAACAAGATCGCGCTGGTCACCGGCGCAACCCGCGGCATCGGCCTGGAAACCGTGCGTCAGCTGGCGCAGGCCGGCGTGCATACGCTGCTGGCCGGGCGCAAGCGCGAGACCGCCGTCGAACTGGCGCTGAAGCTGCAGGCCGAGGGCCTGCCGGTGGAGGCACTGCAGCTGGACGTCAACGATGGCGCCAGCATCGCCGAGGCGGTCGAGCAGGTGCGTCAGCGCCATGGCCGTCTGGACATCCTGGTCAACAACGCCGGCATCATGATCGAGAACCCGGCACAGTTGCCGTCGGAACAATCGCTGGACACCTGGCGTCGCACCTTCGACACCAACGTGTACGCGCTGGTGGCAGTGACCCAGGCCTTCCTGCCGCTGATCAAGCAGGCGAAGTCCGGCCGCATCGTCAACGTCTCCAGCATGCTCGGCTCGCAGACGCTGCATGCCGATCCGACCTCGGGCATCTACGACTTCAAGATCCCGGCGTACAACGCGTCCAAGGCCGCAGTGAACAGTTGGACGCTGGCCCTGGCCCATGAGCTGCGCAGCACGCCGATCAAGGTCAACACCGTGCACCCCGGCTACGTGAAAACCGATATGAACGGTGGCAACGGCGAGATCGAAATCGCCGAGGGCGCACGCTCCAGCGTGCAGATGTCGCTGATCGGCGAGTCCGGTGCCAGCGGCAGCTTCACTTACCTGGGCGAGGTGCTGCCATGGTGATCCGCACCCTGGCGATGGCCGTCTCCAGCCTGGTGCTGGCGGGCTGTGTCAGCGTCGGCCCCAACTACAAAGCACCGGTGCAGGAGCCCGTCGTCCTGCAGGGCGCGCAGCAGCCGGTGTTCAGCACCACCTCGCCGGTGGCCAGCTGGTGGGCGCAGTTCGATGATCCGGTGCTTGAAGAGCTGGTGCACGGCGCGCTGTCGGACAACCTGGACCTGCGCGTGGCTGTTGCCCGTGTCAGCCAGGCCCGTGCAGTGTTCGTCGAGAGCCGCTTCGACCAGGCGCCACACGTTACCGCTGGCGGCAGCTACGATCGCCGCAAGCAACCCGATCCGCAGCTGGGTGGGCAGCGGGTGTTCAGTGAAAGCTACCAGCTCGGCTTCGATGCGGGCTGGGAGCTGGATCTGTTCGGCCGCAAGCGCCGTGCTGCAGAGGCCGCGCGTGCCGACCTGGACGCAGAGCAGGCCAACCTCGCCGACGCGCAGGTGCTGATCGCTGCCGAAGTGGCACGCAACTACTTCGAGTTGCGTGGCACCCAGAAGCGCATCGCAGTGGCCCAGCGCACCCTGGTCAACCTGCGCGATACGCAGCGGCTGACCGAGGCACGCTGGGAGCTGGGTGCCGGCAGCGAGCTGGACGTGCAGAGCAGCCGCGCACGGTTGAAGGCCATCGAGGCCGACATCCCGCTGCTGGAAGTGGCCGAGACGCAGTCGCGCAACCGGCTCGCCGTGCTGCTTGGGCAGCGCCCGGAAGTGCTGACCGCCATGCTTGCGCCGCACGAAGTGCCGGCGTTTGCCAAGGCATTGCCGCTGGGCGATACCCGCGAACTGCTGCGTCAGCGTGCCGACGTGCGGGTCGCCGAACGTCGCCTGGCTGCCGCCACCGCGCGTGTCGGTGTTGCCACCGCCGATCTGTTCCCACGGCTGTCGTTGTCTGGTTTCGTCGGCTTCCTCGGTGGCGATGCCAGTGGCCTGGTCAACGGCAACAACAAGGCCTGGTCGCTGACTCCGTCGCTGAGCTGGGCGGCATTCGACTTCGGTACGGTCAAGGCACGCCTGCGTGCCAGCAAGGCCGAGGCCGAGGGCGTAGCCGCGCAGTACGAACAGGCGGTGCTGCTGGCGCTGGAAGACACCGAAAACGCGTTGACCCGCTATTCCAAGCAGCAGGCCCGGCTGGCCATTGTGGTCGAGCAGGCGCAGGCGGCGCGACGTGCCGAATCGCTGGCGCAGATCCGCTACCGCGAGGGCTCGGAAGACTTCCTGACCCTGCTTGACGCGCAGCGCACGCAACTGGTGGCCGACGATGCACTGGCGGCCGCCGAATCGGAGGTCAACGTCAGCGTGGTGGGCGTGTACAAGGCACTCGGTGGCTGGGGCCAGTCACCGCAGGCGCCGAGCGTGGCCCAGGCGCGCTGATCGGCAGGGGACGGGAGCATCTGCTTCCGTCCCCTTTTTTCGCTATGGCCAGAGGTTGGCCGGGGCATCGTGATCGCGCATGCGCACGATGCAGAAACGATGACCGGTGGGCGCTTCCATCACCCACCAGCGTTTGACGAAACCGACCCGGCGCGCACCGAGTTTTTCCAGCCGTTCGACTTCGGCGTCGATGTCGTCGCTTTCGATATCCAGATGCACCCGCGACGGGTGATCGACCCGCTGCACCTCTACGTTCAAGCCTGCCGGCGCACCTGTCAGGTCGGCGTACTCTGCGTCGCCTTCGGCACGGGCGGGCTCAGCCTGCAGGCCCAGCGCTGCGGCCCAGAAGCGGGCGCTGTCTGCGGCAGGCGTGTCCTGGCAATCGATGATGAAACCGGCCAGTCGGCTGCGATGGGTCATGTGCCGTCTCCGCTCAATGAGGGTGCCGGCAGGGTAGCGCGTGCGCCGCCGCGCGCGTTGTCGCGGTCATGACGTTTCTGACTCTGCCGGAACTGCGGCCCACCGTGTAACTAGTGGGGAAACCAAGGGAGGACGGGACATGAGCGAACAGAAGCAATCGACCCAACGGACGCTGCTGGGCGATCCCGGCCTGCCGGGGGCCGGCCTGTCGGTCGCCGTGGTGATGCTGCTGGTACTGGCGGCAATGGCTGCGGTGATCGGCTTCCTGCGCCTGCCCGACTCACTGCTGGGTATTGGCCTTGTCGGCATTGCGGTGTTCCTGGCCATCGGCGCACGCATCTGCCAGGCGCGCGACCAGCACCAGGCGCTGTACCGGCTGCTGGGCAAGCGACCCCCGCCGTAGCGAGGGCCGCTGCAGTGCTCAGGGCTTCGGCCAGTCCAGTTCAACGACCAGCGGGAAGTGGTCGGAGGGCAGCACGCCGTCGATGCGGCGGTCGTCGGTCAGGAAGCTGCGTGCGTGGAAGCCGCGTACCAGCACCCAGTCCAGCTGCGAAGTCGCCGTGCCGGTGAAGTCGTGGAAGGTCAGGCGCGGACCCTGCGGTGTTTTGACCTGGGGGCGCGTGTCCTGCAGCACCCGGGTGAAGGCCTGATAGGTGCCGCCGCCGGGCTCGCTGTTGAAATCACCGGTCAGCACCACCGGCAGATCGGAAGGCAGCGCGGCCACGCGCGTGGCGATCAGTTCGGCACCCTTGATCCGTCGCGGTTCGTCCTCGTCGCGGTAGGGCAGGTGGGTGTTCATGAAGTAGAAACGACGGCCATCATCCAGGCGGCGGAACACTGCCCAGGTGACCATGCGCGGGAACAGGTTGCCCCAGCTGATGCTGCCAGCGACCCCGGGCGTATCGGACAGCCAGAAGTTGCCGGATTCTTCCACCGCCAGCACTTTGCTGTCGTAGAACACGCCCATGTGTTCGTCGCCACTGCCACCGCGCCGGCCTTCGCCGAACCAGCGATAGTCGGGCAGGTGCTCGGCCAGGTAGTTGGCCTGCTCCAGCACCAGTTCCTGGGTACCGATCACCGCCGGGTGCGCCTGCTGGATCACCTTGACCATGGCATCGCGGCGGTCTTGCCAGCGCTTGCCAGGGTCGGTATCGGCCGGCGTACGCACGTTGAAGGACATCACCTTCAGCGGCGCGGGCGAGGCTGCCCAGGTGACGGCAGGCAGTGCAAACGCCAGGAGTGCGCAGAGCGCGGATCTGCGGAAACGTGACAGCATCGTGGAATCCCTCCATTCCGTGAAAACGATTTCACGGAGGATGCCACGGAAAGGGAGGGTGGAGGTATGCCGGAGCGGGCGATTTCCGTGCGCCCGCCCCGGCGTGACCGTCGGCTGCAGCAACGTTGCCGATAGGGTTCGTCGCTCAGATCAGGTAGGGATTGCCGTACTCGTCGATCCAGTATTCAGAAACGAAGACGCTGCCCGTTTCGTCGACGAAGGTCACCGTGCAGTGCTGGTGGATGCGGTAGCGCTCCACTTCCACCGGTACGCATTCGGTGGTGCTGCCGGGTGGCGATGGCACACCGGCGACGGCACTTCCGGCCGATGCCATGCTGCCAATCGCCAACATCAATGCGGCCATCGAGGCCAGTTGCAGTTTCATAAGCATCATCCTTGCTTTCTGCAATCGCGCACATGCGCTTGGCTTGTGTAGCATGCGACGGCGGTCCACGGAAGTGTCACGCCTGCGCTCAGTCCCCGATCTCACCGCGCCGGCTGGCCGCGCGCACTGCCTGCGCCGTGGTCGCCACGCCCAGCCGCTGGCGTGCTCTGCGCAGGTGGTTTTCCACGGTGCGCGCGGACAGCCCAAGCGTGGCAGCGATGTCGGCCTGGCGACGACCGGCGGCAACCCAACGCAGTACCTCACGCTCGCGCGCGCTGAGTGTGCCGGCAGGCACAACCGCCGGGGCGACAGAGAGCCGATGCGCCGCACGGAAGGCGGCGGTGCCGATCAGCTCCAGCAGCAACCGTGCCGATGGAGATGCGTCGATCGTGCGCCCGCCCCAGCTGACCGCCCCTTCCAGGCCGGTTGCACCGAACACCGGCACCTGCAGGCCGTGCAGTCCTTCGCCCCGCGGTTGCCGCACGACCCGGTAGCGCTCGCCGCGCACGCCTTGCTGCTTGCTCCAGAAGAAGGGCGCATCGCTGTCCAGCACATGGCGATTGACCGGGCATGCATGCAGGTAGTGCGCCATGTCAGTGCTGGCGGTCTCACCGAACCAATCGCCATCGATCCAGTACAGGCGCTGCGCGCCGCGTTCCAGATCGGTGCCGGTGGCGAACATCAACGTGCGGTCATAGCCCAGCGGCGCGCCGGTGCTGCGCAGCAACGCGCCGATCGCCGCCAACGAAGGTGCGCGTTCCAGCACCAGCAATGACTGCACGGTGGTGTCCATGCCGGTCAGTGCGTTGCCAACGCATCCAGCAGGGTGCGTGCGGCCAGCTTGCCCAGCGCATTGCCCGCCAGCGGGCTGTCGCCGGTCAACAGCAGGCGGTCCTGCATCACGCTGCCATCGATGCCTTCGTTGACGATCTGCACGCCCTGCTGGGCCAGGCGTTCACCGAAGAACCACGGCAGTTGACCAGGCATGTAGCCGATATCCGGTGTCTGCCGGTCCATCGCATCGGGGAACGCGCAGATCCGATGGCCGCGGAACAATGAGCCGCCATCGGCTTCATCCACGCCGGCCGCCAGCAGCGCGGCAGGGCCGTGGCAGAGGGTGATGATGTGGCGCTGATTGTCCATCGCCCACTGCAGGGTGGCCTTCACTGCGCGACTTTCCGGCAGGCCGATCAACGCACCGTGGCCACCGGGAATGAACACTGCGGCATAGTCCGAACTGGCGTCGAGCGCGGCCGCCACGTCGTCCAGGTGCAGGGGCTGGCGGAAGCGGGGTTCGTAGCGCTCGTACAGGCTGCCGATCTCGCGGTCCTCGCGTGGGAACGCCCACCATTCAAACTTCACCGGGTTGCTCGACAGCGTGGCCACGTCGATTTCGAAACCGGCCTTGTGCAGGTGGTACATCGGCAGCAGCGTCTCCACCGGATGGTTGCCGGTGGAGAACAGATGGCCGTTGGCGGTCGGCAGATAGCGTTCGTCGGCGGCGATCATCAGCACCTTCCAGCGTCCGTCACGCCGGGCATCGGGATAGTCCGCGCCGGACAGATCGGTGGTTGCCGAAGTGAACTGGGACAGCGAGTACGGCGACGGGAAAAACGCATCGCGCTCGGCCGGATCGGGGCTGGGCTGGCGGCTGGGCTCTGACGTGTTCATGTGGATCTCCTGCGGGGATGTCGGGCCAGCATAGGAGGGTGGATGCGTACACGCGATGAGGGATTTCCCGCAACCAGGATGCGAAGGAAGCGGCTTCGCCCGCGAATGCAGGCGTTACTTCGCCGGCAGCGGATGAGCCTCCATGTCCTCATGCAGAATGCGGCGAAGCTCGACGATGGCCGGTGTAGCTTCCTGCACGCTGTGACCGGACACGATCACCTTTTCCGAGACGGCATTGGGCAGGTGCGAGCTCCAGTACGGGACCAGTCCATCGTCGGTCTTTTCCAGCGGGCCTTCAGCCTGGGTGCGCGCGATGATCGAGTGGTAACGCACCTTCGGCGATATCGGCAGATCGGCCACGGCCTTGACGAAGGCATCGTCCTTGTCCAGGTTCTGGATGCTGTTCATCTGGTAGCCGTGCTTGTCGTCGTTGCGCTCGACCTTGCCGTCGTTTGCCAACGTTGCGACATCCTCCAGCACGGTCAGCGGCAGGCGCACGAATCGGCCGAGCCAGCGTCCCAGACGCGTGCCGGCAACATCGGTGCCGCGATGCGGGGTAGCGATGAACACCACCCGTGAAATTTCCGGTTCCGGCTGGAATGTCAGCACCGGTGCGCCCTTCGTACGCAGCAGTTCGCGCTGCGCCGGGGTCATCTGCGCGGTCGCCAACAGGGTATCGACCAGATGGTCGCCGGAGGAGGACACCATCAGCCGCGAAATCACGCCGCCCATGCTGTGGGCGACCACCACCATGTCGTGCGAGGCGAGCGCCTGGCCGCTCGGGTCGAAGTGCCGCAGCGTGTCGTGCAGGATCCGCCGGATCTCATCGTGGCTGAGCGCGATCGGCATGTTGGTCGGGTAGTAGAACTGCCAGATCTGGAAATCGCCGCGGATCTCATCGTCGCGCATCAGTTCGTTGGCCACGTTCACCCACGCTTCCGGGCTGCTGGCCAGGCCATGGATCATCAGCAGCACGCGGCGGTTCGGATCGTAGGGCTGCATCATGAACAGGTGCGGTTTTTCGATGCCGCCCTTGCCACCGAACAATGTACGCAGCGATTGCCGGCTGAAGTTGGAGCGGGCCAGCCACAGCGCGTAGCCGGCGGTGAAGTTCGCCGCCAGCGGCACCTGCTCGCCATGCAGTTCCACCACCGCCACCTGGTAGGGGTCGTGGATCTCCAGTTCCGGCTCGTCGTCGTGCAGCACTTCCCACAGGTTCTTTCCCGAGAAGCGCAGCAGCACAGTCATCGACGGCGACGGCATCTCGCTCCAGTCGCGCTCGGTCGCCGGTGCGGTGCCTGCAGCGGCCGCCGCCAGTCCGGTGCTGGCCGGGTCGGCCATCACCGCCACCAGCTCGGCACCGAAGCCATCGCGTCGATGCACGCTGCGCAGGGTGCCGGTGAAGGACATCGATGCAGCCGGTACCAGTTCGATCGGTTCGCGCGTGTCCGCGGCCGCGCCATCGTCGGCAGGCGCCAGCACGAAGGTCCACCGACCCAACTGGAATCGCCCGTTGTCGTTGCGCACCTGCTTGCTCGAATAGGCCTCGAACAGCAGCACGGCGGATTCCTGCACGGCCAGGTTGTAGTAGTCGCGAACCTGGGTCTGGCGGTCTTCGAAGCCACGCTGGTTGGCGGTGCGTTCGGTGAAGAACAGATACGCATAGGACTGCCGTGCGATCTGCATCCACGCATCCAGGCGTGGTTGGAAAGTCGGGTCGGGCTGGGCGGTCGCGGCCTTGCTGCGCGCCACCGACGCTGACTCGCGCTTCGGCGCCGGCATCGTCATCGCGTACTGCACCCACAGCTCGGCCAGCGACGAGCGCTTGTCCTCCTCACGGACGACGATGCTGGCCTCCATCGCTTCGATGCAGGGCAGGCCCGGCTTGGCGCAGGCGCCTTCGTCCAGGCCTGCCACGCGCAGGGTCTCCATCGTGGCCGCGCTGAGCTTGCCGCTGGTGAGGATGTCACCGCGCTTGAGCGCGATGTACTGGCCCGGTGTGACCGTGCCCACCTGCACCGATGGGCCGAACTGGCGCAGCGTCGCGCACCCGCTGAGGGTCAGCAGGGCAATGAGGACGAAGGTGGTGTGGCCGATGAAGCCGATGCCTGTTCTTGCCATGTGGACTCCCTGCGCTGGCGCCACTCTAGCGGCAGGCGTGTCAACGCGGAAGCAGGGCGCAGCTGGGTCATTGCTGGCCGATGTGCGGCTCCGGCATCGGCGTGTGACACTGGTTCGGACATCCGATGCCGGGACGGCCGATGCGATTGCTGGAAACCCGTATTCCCCCACCTCTTGTAATGCTGCTGTGCGGTCTGCTCGGTCTCGGCATCAGCCGCTGGCTGCCCGCAGCGGAATTGCCAACGCCATGGTGGGCTGCGGTGGCGGTGATGGCCGCGGGGCTGGCGATGAACCTGTTGCCCAAGTTGGCATTCCAGCGTGCGGGTACCACGGTCAATCCGATGCGGCCGGCATCATCCACGGCGCTGATCACCAGAGGTGTCTATCGCTATACGCGCAACCCCATGTATCTGGGGCAAGCCGCGTTCCTGCTCGGAGGCATGCTGTATCTGCAGAACCTCCTGGCACTCGCAGTGGTGCCGTTGTTTGTCCTGTTCATCACGCGCTTTCAGATCCATCCGGAAGAGCGCGTTCTTGGCGAGCGTTTCGGCGCCCAGTACAACGCGTTCCGGCAGCAGGTCCGGCGTTGGTTGTAGGGTCCGGATCGGCGCTTCAGTCGATCATCGGTCCGGTCACGGATGGATCTGGCAGGTCACTGAGGCCGAATAGCCCTCGTAGTCGTCAGCGGCGCCGACATGCTGGGTGTGACGGGCGTCGGTCTGCTTGATGTACGACGGTTCCTCCGTCTGGGCGGCATCGTCGACGGCGGTTACCGACCACGCTTTAGCCAGGCGCTTGTGGTCGACGTTGTTCAGGTACACGTGCAGGCTCTTGTGGACATTTGACACGCTCACATCCGCGCTGGCCACGGTTCCACCGAACAGCGCAACGGGCTTGTCCTTCGGCTCGAACACGCTACCGGGGTCGCGGCTCAGGCCGGCGGCATGGAATGCCTGCTCCACCTGCGCTTCAGTGAAGTCGGAGCCGGCCTTGCAGGCCAACAGGGCTTCCAGTGCGGCGGTGCTATTCGTGGCCGGCGCGGCGAGTGCACCGTTCGCGGTGGCCAGGCCTAGCATCAGGGCAATCAACGGCTTGTTCATTGCAGATCCTTCTGTATCGCGGAGGAGCGTGGGCGCCGGCACGAAGTCCGGGCAGACAGCCGGAAGTGTGGGGCAGGGCAGCGTTGTCGGCTAGGCCCCCATGCTGGGCTGCCAGGAGGTTCCCCGATCAAGCGCATCCAGTGCCAGTTGCGCCCAGTCGCGCACCTCTTCCAGCGGATGTTGCAGCTCAGCCTGCAAAGTCGGGATGACGGCGCTGTCGCCTGATTCGCCGAGCAGTTCCAGCAGTTTTCCGCGCGAGTAACCATCGTGCGCAGCCGCCAGGCGGGCGAGCAGGTGCGGTACCGCAATGGCCGCGGCCGGGCGAAGACCCCAGTAGGCGTCTTCGAAGGTTGCCGGGTCCTGATCCAGGATCTGGTCGAGCCAGCAAACAACGTCGATTCTGTCGAGATCCATGGCAGTTCCTCCCGGGCCAAGGATTACACCATCTGCACGCCAGAGGCGTCGGTTTCCACCGTGATCATTTCCACCAGCGCCCACAGGCCGGTGATCATTACGCCGATCAGAAGCCAGCCCAACAGCAGCGTGATCAGTAGTTGGCAGATCGCACGTCCGTGGTAACCGGCGTAGAAGTTGTGGGCGCCGAAAATGCCCAGGAACAGGGCGAGGAGGATGTAGATTGCCCGGTTCCTGGCGATCGGCAGGGCTTGCGATACCGGTGCCGCATAGACGGCGTCGATCGGCCGCGGAATGGCCGGCGGGGCGGTTGCATCGCAGAGCGGGCAGGTCGCCGTATCGCTGTATGCCTTGCAGTGGCATTCGGTGTTGTTCATCAACGCCACGGTGCTTCTCCCTGCCGAGGCGGCGGTTCTGGACCTGATGGGACCAACAAAAAAGCCAGATCCCAATCGACGGGAAATCTGGCTTTTCGTGCCCCGAAGGGCGGTACAAATGGTGGAGGTGGGCGGAATTGAACCGCCGTCCGAAGGCACTCCATCCCCAGCACTACATGCTTAGCTCACCGTTGAATCTCATCCCGGGACAGCACGGCGTGCAAAGCGCATCCAAGGACCAGCCTGTTGTGTTCTTGTGCCGGACTGACAGGCAGCCGCCCAGCGCGATTCCATGATAATGACTCTACGCTGCGAGCATGGACACAAGCAGTTTCGAGGCTCCGCCTAAGTCGGCAGAAGGTCACGCACCGCAGTTTTTAGGCTGCGAGGGCGACCGGAGCGTAGTTGTCGTCGTTGGCAACTAGAGTTTTGCAGCTGGATTTACGAGGAAAGCTACCCCCTCGGCATGCGCCAGGCGACTTCACAACCCCCGTCGAAACCAATGCACCCCCGGTTTCTTCAAGTCCTGCAAGGTACAAGGCCTGTTTCGTGTTGCCACGGTCAGTGCCCGCCTAACGCTGCACATGCTACGCCAAAAAGCCTGAACAGTCACCCGGCCCGCCCAGCCGTTCCCACGTCAATCCGCAACATGTTGTAGAGCTTCCGTCATAGCGGATTGCTAACGTCGCTGGCACGAATTTGCGACACACTGGCCACGACCATTCGAGCCAGCACAGAGACGGAGACGGCCGGTGACCGAAGCAATGCAACAGCGCAGCCTGCGTCAGCTGGTTGGCCCGGTAGGGGCCGATTACCAGCGGCGGGCACTGCCGCCCGGCTGGGTCTGGGCGGTGCTGGCGGTGTTGCTGGCTGGAACGTGGGCAACCGAGCTGCCGGCCACGGCGGCAGCTGCGCTGATCGCCAGTGCGGTGGTGGTGCACTGGCCGCGGCGTGGCCGCTTCCATTGGCTGGGTTGGCGGCTGCCGGCGCTGGCGGTGCTCGCCGTGCTGCTGTGGGGCCCGGATGTGCTGTCACAGTGGTTCGAACATGGCCTGGCCCTGACCCTGATGTCGCTGGCCAGCCTCAGTATCGGCGTGCACGTGTGGCAGTCGCGGCAATTGGCCCGGCAACTACAGGCCTCCGCCGATGCGCTGGATGATGCCCAGCTGCTGGCCTTGCTGCCCGTTGATGCAGCGCGGCTAGCGCAGCAGTGGCGTGCCGGCGATGATCGCCATACCCCGGAGCTGTCGGTGGTGATGCACCTGGCGGTGATGCACGCGGCGCTGTCCCCGCGCCTGCGCGGGCAGGGCCTGCTGGCGGGCTGATCAGCGTCTTGTAGAGCCGAGCCTGCGCTCGGCTGCTTCTTTGCCGAAGCCGAGCATGGCTCGGCTCCACACGAAAGCGGGCCGGCGTCCTTATGCGTCGCGGTTGCCGCGACGCATCACCCGCTGCTTCTCGATCGCCCAGTCACGATCCTTGGCGGCATCGCGCTTGTCGTGGGTCTGCTTGCCCTTGGCCAGCGCCACTTCCAGCTTGATCTTGTTCTTGCTCCAGTACATCGCGGTGGGCACGATCGTGTAGCCATCGCGCTCGACCTTGCCGACCAGCTTGTCGATCTCGCTCCGGTGCAGCAGCAGCTTGCGCTCGCGCCGGTCGTTGGCCACCACGTGGGTGGAGGCCTGGATCAGCGGGGTGATCTGCGCGCCGATCAGGAAGATCTCGCCATCCTTCACATAGGCGTAGGCGTCGACGATGTTGCCGCGGCCAGCGCGGATCGACTTCACTTCCCAGCCCTGCAGGGCCAGGCCGGCTTCGAAGCGGTCTTCGATGTGGTACTCGTGACGGGCACGCTTGTTCAACGCGATGGTCTTGTTGGCCGTCGCGCTCTTTGCTTTATCCTTGCCGGTGTTCTTGCTCATTTCCGTATTGTCTCCGATTCGGGCCCGCCCGGTCGATTGCCGAAGCGTCCTGTATTCATGCCTACTATCCGCCGCAGTGCCCTGGTCGAACATTCGGCCGCGCGCATGTTCGATCTGGTCAACGATGTCCAGGCCTATCCGCGCCGTTTCCGCTGGTGCTCCGACGCCCGCATCCTCGAGCAGGGCGAAGACCGGCTGGTCGCTCGCCTGGACCTGGGCCTGGGTTCGTTCAGTACCTGGTTCCAGACCGAAAACACCCTGCAGCGCCCGCACAGCATCGACATGCAGCTGCGCGAGGGGCCGTTCAAGCAACTGCACGGCCGCTGGGAGTTCCATGCCCTGGCTGAAGATGCCTGCAAGGTCACCCTCACCCTGGACTTCGAGCCGAGTTCACGCCTGCTGGGCCCGGCGCTGGCGATCGGCTTCCAGGGATTGGCCGATCGCATGGTCAACGATTTCGTCCGCGTCGCCGACGAGGACTGAACGATGATCGAGGTCGAGGTCGTGCTGGCCTGGCCACAACAGGTGCTGTCGCGCCGGCTGCAGCTGGAGGAAGGGGCGACCGTGGCTGATGCGGTGGCAGCGGCCGGGCTCGAAGGCAGTGCCGATTGTCCGGCCGTTGCCGTGCATGGCGTGCTGGCGCGGCCGCAGCAGCTGCTGCTGGATGGTGATCGTGTGGAGCTGCTGCGTGTCCTGCAGGCCGACCCGAAGGACAACCGCCGGCGACGTGCGCGCGGCGGATGATCCTCAAGACCCGTCCCGAAGGACGGGCAGGGTGGCTCAGCGGCCGCCCTTCTTCTTCTTGTCCTTCGGCAGATTGCGGCCGAACTGGCGCACGGTCTGCTGGGCAAGGGCCTTGTCGTTGGCCGGGAAGTAATCGCCATCCCAACGGGTGACCACATCATTTTCGAAGTACACGACGAAATTCTTCACGTCGGTACGGCCCAGGCGGTTCACGCGCTCGGTCGAGGTGTAGTCCCAGCGCTGGGCGTGGAACGGGTCCGGCACCGAGGGGGTTCCCAGCAGGGCGTTGACCTGCTGCTTGCTCTGCCCGACCTGCAGCTTGGCCACGGCATCTTCCCGGATCAGGTTGCCCTGGTAGATGGGTTGCTTGTAGATGATGCCGCACCCGGTGGTGGACAAGGCAACGGCGGCGACCAACAGGAGATTGCGCATCGGGACTGGCGGTTGGGGAAATCAATCCGATGATACACTCCCGGCGTGCCACCGCGACCCAATCCGAGGCAGCTGGCGCTAAATCGCCAATGAACGGAGACCTATGGAAACCCACGACCTGCGTAAAGTCGGCCTGAAGGTGACCCATCCGCGGATGCGGATCCTGGCGCTGCTCGAGCAGCGCAATGCCCAGCACCACATGACCGCCGAAGACATCTACCGCCAGCTGTTGGAGCATGGCGACGAGATCGGCCTGGCCACGGTGTACCGGGTGCTGACCCAGTTCGAGGCTGCCGGCCTCGTGCTCAAGCACAATTTCGAAGGCGGCCAGGCCGTCTACGAACTCGACCGCGGCGGCCACCACGACCATATGGTCGACGTGGACAGCGGCAAGATCATCGAGTTCGAAAGCACCGAGATCGAAGAGCTGCAGCGCAAGATCGCCGCCGATCACGGCTACGAGCTGGAAGAGCACTCGCTGGTGCTGTACGTGCGCAAGAAGCGCAAGTAAGCCCCGCAGCCAGCTGATTGCGACGAAACCCCGGGCATGCCCGGGGTTTTTCGTTTGTCACCGTAGATCCACGCCATGCGTGGATGGACCCAGCAGGACCTCCAGATCCACCGCCTCGGCCATCGCCCGGTTTCCCGCATCGCCCGGGTGCAGGTGATCGCCGGAGTCATAGGCAGCCGCCATCCGTGAAGGATCGGCCGGATCGCGCAGGGCGGCGTCGAGGTCGATCACCGCATCGAACGGACTATCCGTGCGCAGCCAGGCATTGAGCTGCCGGCGCTGGGCATCCTTGCCAGGGGCGTAGTAGTCGTCCAGCGGGGTGCCGGGCAGGGCACCGGCAAACGGTGTCAGGGTCGCACCGAGGATGCGCAGCCCGCGGGCATGGGCGCGTTCGGCCAGGTCGCGGTAGCCGGCCTGCAGCTCGGCCAGGGTCGGCTGCGTCTCGCCGCGGGCAAAGGCGGTGCCCGGCCAGCTGATGTCGTTGATGCCGATCAGCACGATCACACTGGCGACGCCGGGCTGATCGAGCACATCACGCTGGAAGCGACCCAAGGCCGATTCGCCCATGCCATCACGCAGCAGGCGACCGCCGGAGATGCCGGCATTGACCACCGCTACACCTTCTGGTGCCAGCCGCGTGGCGAGGTGATCGGTCCAGCGCTGGTCCTGGTCGAGGCTGGCGGTGGCGCCATCGGTGATTGAATCGCCAACCACCACCACACTGCGCGCGCTGGCCGCAGCCTCGACTTCGATGCCCGACAACAGCAGGCGGGCCGTGGTGCTGTTGGCGCCGTGCAATGCAGGCAGGCGATGCTGGTCACCCGGCGCAATCCAGCTGGTCTGCCGCCCGTCCCAATGGAAGGTCTGCAGCGGCGTGGGGTCGGGCAGGTAGACGCTGACCTGCAAGGCCTGCCGATCAGCGGTGGGAAGGGGGAGCGGATCGCTCAGGCGGTCCTGCCCCGGCGCAATCACGACCCCGGGCTGGCCGTCGAAGCGGAGCGGCTGCGGCGTGTCACCCGTATGTGCAGCCACGCTGGCAGCGCCGATCCGCAACGGTCGGGTGCCATAGGCATTGCTCAGCCGGACCCGCAGGCGCGCCCCGCCCAGGCTGAGGCGAGCGCTCTGTCGGAAGGTCTGGTCCTGCAGTTGGCCGGGGATGAGGGTGGGAAACAGGAAATCGCTGCCCCACACCGGCTGCGGGCTGGCTTGCCAGCTGGCGACCCAGTGCGGGGCAGGTGATGCGGCGGCAGCGCCGGACAGGGCAAGCAGGGCGGCGGCGGTCAGTTGGCTCAAGCGATTCATGGGAGTGACCCGGTGGCAGGGACGGCCATGGTGCGTCCGCGCTCACCTGTGAACTAGACTGCGCATGGATAATCATCTGTGAATCAAATTCATTGCCATGGCACGCACCGACATCAACCGATCCGGCGAACTGGAAGTGTTCGTGCGGGTGATCGAAACCGGCGGCTTTTCCGCTGCCGCCCGCAGCCTGGAGATGACGCCCTCGGCGGTCAGCAAGCTGGTTGCGCGCCTGGAGCAGCGGCTGGGAACGCGCTTGCTGCAGCGCTCCACCCGCCAACTACAGCTGACCCCAGAGGGGTGTGCGTTCTATGAGCGTGGCCTGCGGGTGCTGGCTGATCTGGAAGAAGCCGAACGCTGCGCCAGCGCCCACGCCGAGCCACGCGGGCGGCTGCGGGTGAATGCCAACGTGCCGTTCGGCCAGCACTTCCTGCTGCCACTGCTGCCGGAATTCCTGCAGCGGCACCCGCAGGTGGGGGTGGACCTGACCCTGACCGACGAGGTGATCGATCTGCTGGAGCAGCGTACCGACGTGGCGGTGCGGGCCGGTCCGCTGAAGAGCTCCAGTCTGGTCGCGCGCCGGCTGGGCGCAACGCGGATGATGATCGTGGCGGCACCGGCCTATGCGGCACGACACGGATTGCCGGGCAATGTCGAGGCGCTGCTGGCGCACAACCGGCTGGATATCGGCCACGCACGGTCGGTGCAGGGCTGGCCGCTGTTGCAGGATGGGCAGGAGCAGCGGGTGCTGCCCAGCGGAAATGCGCGCGCCAGCAATGGCGATGCGCTGCGTCAGCTGGTGCTGGGCGGGCTGGGCATGGCCCGGCTGGCGGCGTTCCAGGTGCAGGCCGACCTCGCGGCAGGGCGGTTGCTGCCGGTGCTGGAGGACGCCAACCCGGGCGACCTGGAAGAGGTGCACGCCGTGTTCCTGGGGCAGGGTGGTTACCTGCCGCTGCGCGTGCGCGCGTTCCTGGATTTCCTGGTGGAAACGGTGGATCTGGCGCGACCGCTGGGGTGACATGCGCCGCGCTGCCGCGCGGAAGCCGAGCATGGGCTCGGCTCTACACGTCGGTTCCGTTCGAGATTCCTGTAGAGCCGAGCCCACGCTCGGCGCCACCAGCCTCAGGCCTGCAACAGCTTGCGCGCGGCGGCGCGGGCTTCCTTGCTCACTTCCACGCCACCCAGCATGCGCGCCAGCTCTTCCTCGCGCGCCTTGGTGTCCAGCTTCTCCACCGAGCTCTGGGTCATGCCTTCCACCGGTGCCTTGCTGACCCGGTAGTGCGCGTGGCCCTTGGAGGCAACCTGCGGCAGGTGGGTCACGCATAGCACCTGACGCTTTTCGCCGAGGGCGCGCAGCTTCTGGCCGACGATGTCAGCCACCGCGCCACCGATGCCGGAATCGACTTCGTCGAACACCATGGTCGGTACCGCGTCCAGGTCGAGCGCGGCCACCTCGATGGCCAGCGAAATGCGTGACAGCTCGCCGCCGGAAGCGACCTTGCGCAGCGCACGCGGCGGCTGGCCGGCATTGGCTGCCACCAGAAACTCGACGCGCTCGGCTCCCTGCGGGTCCGGCTTGCCGTTGTCCTGCGGCTCCAGCTCGATCAGGAACTGGCCGCCGCCCATGCCCAGCTCGGCAATGATGCCGGTGGTGGTGGCCGACAGCTCGGCAGCAGCGGTGCGGCGGCTGGTGGTCAGTGCTGCGGCCTCGACGCGCCAGGCCGCTGCGGCCTTTTCAATTTCGCCGGCCAGACGCTGCAGGCGCTCGTCGGCGCCGCGCAGCTGTTCCACTTCGGCGTGCATGCGCTCACGCTGCGCACCCAGCTCATCCATCGGCACGCGGTGCTTGCGGGCCAGGTCGTGCAGGCGGCCGAGGCGGCGCTCGTTCTCCTCGAACTGGTCCGGATCGGCGTCCAGGTCGTCATGTACCCGGTCGAGCAGGGCCAGGGCTTCGTGCAGCTGGATGGAGGCGCTGTCGATCAAGGCATCGACATCGCCCAGGCGCGGGTCATGTTCGGCCACCCGGGCCAGTTCATGCCGCACCTGCTGCAGCAGATCGAGCGCCGAGTGGCCTTCGTCACCGTTGAGCTGGTCCGTAGCTGTCTGGCAGGCGCTCAGCAGGGCGCTGGCATGCGCCTGGCGGCGATGGCTGGCGCCGAGCGCAGTAATCGACTCCGGTTCCAGATCTTCACGATCCAGTTCGCGCAGCTGGTGCTCGAGGAAGCCGATGCGGTCACTCACATCTCCCTGTTGCGACAGTGCCAGGGATTCATCGACCAGCGCCTGCCAGGTGGCGGCAGCACGGCGCACCTGGCGGCGTTCGCTTTCGTTGCGGGCATAGGCGTCCAGCAGGGCCAACTGCGACGGACGCGTCAGCAGGGCCTGCTGCTCGTGCTGGCCATGGATCTCCACCAGCAGGCCAGCCAGGTCGGCCAGCTGCGCCAGGGTGACCGGGCGGCCGTTGATCCACGAGCGTGAGCCGCCGTCGGCGCGGATCACGCGGCGCAGCTGGCATTGGTCGTCGTCGTCCAGTTCGTTGCTGGCCAGCCACTGGCGGGCGGCCTGCAGCTGGTCCAGCGCGAACTCGGCCGACAGTTCGGCCCGGGCCGCGCCATGGCGCACCACGCCGCTGTCGGCGCGCAGGCCGGACAGGAAGCCCAGGGCGTCGACCATCAGCGACTTGCCCGCGCCGGTCTCGCCTGAAACCACGGTCATGCCCGGCCCGAACTCCAGTTCGGTGGCGCGGACGACGGCGAAATCCTTGATTGAAAGATGTCTGAGCATGGGTAAGGGGGTGTCTGCAGCCGCGCAACGCTAGCACGCGCGGCGGGGTCGTCCAATGACTTGCCAAGGGGATGCGCCGCCATTATCTAATGTCCCTGTCTCACAGGTTGATTCCATGCACGGTTCTCCCGACCAACTTGCCCCACGCGCGCGGCACCTGCTGCGCACGCTGATCGCGCGCTACATCCAGGACGGTGAACCCGTGGGCTCGCAGACGCTGGCGCGTGTGGCCGGCCTGGAGGTCAGTCCCGCCACCATCCGCAACATCCTCGGTGACCTGGAAGATCTTGGGTTGCTGGCGTCACCGCATACCTCGGCGGGGCGGATTCCGACCGCGCATGGCTATCGGGTGTTCGTCGACAGCCTGCTGCAGATGCAGCCGCCGGGCGAAGGTGAGCTGGCCCGGCTGCGTCAGGAGCTGGCCGGAGGCGGCAGTACCCAGGCCCTGCTCGGCAGTGCCTCGGAGCTGCTGTCGGCGATGAGTCATTTCGTTGGCGTGGTCAGCGCCCCACGGCGTGAGCAGTTCGCCTTCCGCCAGATCGATTTCGTGGCGCTGGACGGGCGCCGGGTGCTGGCGATCCTGGTGTTTGCCGACAACGAGGTGCAGAACCGGGTGATCGAGACCCGCCAGGACTTCGCGCCGGGGCAGCTGGAGCAGGTGGCCAACTACCTCAATGCCCACTTCGCCGGACTGCCGCTGGCCGAGATCCGTACCCGCCTGCTGCTGGAGCTGCGCGACGCGCGGTCCGAGCTGGAACAGGTGCTGGCGCACAGCATCGAGCTGGCCGAGCAGGCCCTGCAGCCGCCGGCCGATGACATGCTGGTGGCCGGCCAGACCCGTCTGATGGGGGTGCAGGACCTGTCCGACCTGGAGCGCCTGCGCGAACTGTTCGAGCTGTTTTCCAGCAAGCGCGAGATCCTGCAGCTGCTGGAGCGGACCATCCAGGCCCCCGGCGTGCGCATCTTCATCGGCGAAGAAACCGGCGTGGTGCCGCTGCAGGGCGTCTCGCTGGTCACCGCGCCTTACACCGCCAATGGCCAGGTACTGGGCGTGCTGGGCGTGATCGGGCCGAAGCGGATGGCCTACGACCGCATGATCCCGCTGGTGCAGGCCACCGCCGATGTGCTCGGTGCGGCCTTTTCGCCCGGCGGGCGAAGTCCAGGTGCATCGGACGCTTGAAACGCAGCATCCCGCCCACACTAGGGTGGGTGGAGGCGGAGAGTGACCGCCAGGGACCCAGACATGAATCAAGATCAGCCAGACATCGCCGCCCAGCAGGCCGCCGCCGACGCAGCTGCCGCCGAGGGCGTCAACGAACAGATCGAACAGCTCCGTGCCGAAGTGGAGCAGGTCAAGGCCGAAGCGCTGCGAGAGCGCGCCGACCTGGACAACCAGCGCAAGCGCGTGGCCCGTGACATCGAGCAGGCCCGCAAGTTCGCCAACGAGAAGCTGCTTGGCGAGCTGCTGCCGGTATTTGACAGCCTCGATGCCGGCCTCAAGGCCGCCGGCGACGATGCCCATCCGCTTCGCGAGGGCCTGGAGTTGACCTACAAGCAGCTGCTGAAGGTCGCTGGTGACAACGGCCTGGTGCTGCTGGACCCGACCGGCCAGCCGTTCAACCCGGAGCACCACCAGGCGATCAGCCAGGTTGCGGCCCCCGGCGCCGCCCCGGGCAGCGTGGTGACCGTGTTCCAGAAGGGTTACCTGCTCAACGAGCGCCTGCTGCGGCCGGCGCTGGTGGTGGTTGCCGCCGATTGACCCCGCGCGCCGGGCCCTGCCTGGCGAGGCTGTCCGCGCCCCGGACGGGGCATCGGCACGACCGACGCTGAACGTGTTGGGCGAACGGAAACACAGCGTTCGGGGGATGGCTTGAATGTTCCACGAGCCTCCCCCACATCCCATTCATCCACCGGCCGAACGGCCGGACTGACAAAAACAACATCCTTCAAGGAGTCTCCCCCATGGGCAAGATCATTGGTATCGACCTCGGCACCACCAACTCGTGCGTGGCGATCATGGACGGCGGCAAGGCCCGCGTCATCGAAAATTCGGAAGGCGATCGCACCACCCCGTCGATCGTCGCCTACACCAAGGACGGCGAAGTCCTGGTCGGTGCCTCGGCCAAGCGCCAGGCCGTGACCAACCCGAAGAACACCTTCTACGCGGTGAAGCGCCTGATCGGCCGCAAGTTCACCGACGCCGAAGTGCAGAAGGACATCGCGCACGTCCCGTACAGCATCCTGGCCCATGACAATGGCGATGCCTGGGTGGCCACCAGCGATGCCAAGAAGATGGCGCCGCAGGAAATCTCGGCCAAGGTGCTGGAGAAGATGAAGAAGACCGCCGAGGACTTCCTCGGTGAGAAGGTCACCGAAGCGGTCATCACCGTGCCGGCCTACTTCAACGACAGCCAGCGCCAGGCGACCAAGGACGCCGGCCGCATCGCCGGCCTGGACGTCAAGCGCATCATCAACGAGCCGACTGCGGCCGCGCTGGCCTATGGCCTGGACAAGGGCGACAACAAGGATCGCAAGATCGTTGTGTACGACCTGGGCGGCGGCACCTTCGACGTCTCGGTGATCGAGATCGCCAACGTCGACGGCGAGAAGCAGTTCGAAGTGCTGGCCACCAACGGCGACACCTTCCTGGGTGGCGAAGACTTCGACAACCGCGTCATCGAGTACCTGGTTGAAGAGTTCAACAAGGACCAGGGCATCGACCTGCGCAAGGATCCGCTGGCCCTGCAGCGCCTGAAGGATGCTGCCGAGCGCGCCAAGATCGAGCTGTCCAGCGCCCAGCAGACCGAAGTGAACCTGCCGTACGTCACCGCTGACGCGTCGGGTCCGAAGCACCTGAACATCAAGCTGACCCGCGCCAAGCTGGAGTCGCTGGTGGAAGAGCTGATCAAGAAGTCGATCGAGCCGTGCCGCGTTGCGTTGAATGACGCCGGCCTGCGTTCGAGCGACATCAGCGAAGTGATCCTGGTCGGTGGCCAGACCCGCATGCCGAAGGTGCAGCAGGCGGTCACCGAGTTCTTCGGCAAGGAGCCGCGCAAGGACGTCAACCCGGACGAAGCCGTGGCACTGGGTGCTGCGATCCAGGGTGGCGTGCTCGGCGGCGACGTCAAGGACGTGCTGCTGCTGGACGTGACCCCGCTGTCGCTGGGCATCGAAACCATGGGCGGTGTGTTCACCAAGATCATCGAGAAGAACACCACCATCCCGACCAAGGCCTCGCAGGTGTTCTCCACCGCCGAGGACAACCAGTCGGCCGTGACCGTGCACGTGCTGCAGGGTGAGCGCGAACAGGCCCGCTTCAACAAGTCGCTGGCCAAGTTCGACCTGTCCGGCATCGAGCCGGCCCCGCGCGGTCTGCCGCAGGTGGAAGTGTCCTTCGACATCGACGCCAACGGCATCCTGCACGTGTCGGCCAAGGACAAGAAGACCAACAAGGAACAGAAGGTCGAGATCAAGGCCGGTTCGGGCCTGTCCGAGGAAGAGATCGCACGCATGGTCGCCGACGCGGAAGCCAACCGCGAAGAAGACAAGAAGTTCCAGGAGCTGGTGCAGGCCCGCAACCAGGCCGATGCCCTGATCCACGGCACCCGCAGCGCGATCACCGAGCACGGCAGCAAGGTCGGTGGTGAAGTGATCGGCAAGGTTGAAGCGGCCCTGGCCGACCTGGAAACCGCGATGAAGGGTGACGACAAGGCACAGATCGAAGCCAAGTCGAAGGTGCTGGAAGAAGCCGGCCAGTCGCTGTTCGCTGCCGCTTCGGCCGACCAGGGCGGTGCTGCCCCGGGCGCCGACGCCGGCAATGCGGGCAAGGCGCAGGATGACGTGGTGGACGCCGAGTTCACCGAAGTCAAGGACGACAAGAAGTCCTGATCCGGACCGACGCGGGACGCTGCTTGCCAGCGTCCCGTTGTCGCATCAGGGTCCTGACCGCCCTCTGGCGTGTCGGGGCGCCCGACGCAAGAGCGGACCTGGTTCCGCTCTTCCGCTTTGACGAATCCCGACTTTCCGGAATGCGATCCACGATATGAGCAAGCGCGATTACTACGAAGTGCTGGGCGTTGCCCGCACCGCCACCGACGAAGAACTGAAGAAGTCCTATCGTCGTTGCGCGATGAAATTCCACCCGGACCGCAACCCGGGTGATGCGGCGGCCGAAGCCTCCTTCAAGGAGTGCAAGGAAGCCTACGAAGTACTGTCCGACGGCAACAAGCGCCGCATGTACGACAGCCATGGCCACGCCGCGTTCGAACACGGCATGGGCGGTGGCGGCGGTGGTCCGGGCGGCCCGGACATGAACGATATTTTCGGTGACATCTTCGGCAACATCTTTGGTGGTGCCGGTGGCGGCGGTCCGCGCCAGGCGCGTCGCGGCGCCGACATCGGTTACGTGATGGAGCTGGACCTGGAAGAAGCGGTGCGTGGCGTCGAACGCCGCATCGAGATTCCGACCCTGGCCGAATGTGGCGACTGCGATGGCAGCGGCTCGGAAGACGGCAAGGTCGAAACCTGCAACGTCTGCCATGGTCGCGGCCAGGTGCGCATCCAGCGTGGCATCTTCGCCATGCAGCAGGCCTGCCACAACTGCGGCGGCCGTGGCCAGATCATCGCCAAGCCCTGCAAGACCTGCCACGGCAACGGCCGCGTCGAGGAAGACAAGGTGCTGTCGGTGAAGGTACCGGCGGGCGTGGATACCGGTGACCGCATCCGCCTGGCGGGTGAGGGCGAGGCCGGTCCGGCGGGGACGCCACCGGGCGATCTGTACGTGGAAGTGCGCGTGCGTGAGCACCACATCTTCCAGCGCGACGGCGACGACCTGCACTGCGAAGTGCCGATCCGCATTTCGCAGGCCGCACTGGGCGACACCGTGCGCGTGGCCACCCTCGGTGGTGAGGCGGAAATCCGCATTCCGGCCGAGACCCAGACCGGCAAGCTGTTCCGCCTGCGCGGCAAGGGCGTGCGTTCGGTGCGCAGCCGCAGCGAAGGCGACCTGTACTGCCGCGTGGTGGTGGAGACGCCGGTCAACCTCACCAGCGACCAGCGCAAGCTGCTGGAGCAGTTCGAAGCCACCTTCAACGGCGAAGATGCGCGCAAGCATTCGCCGAAGTCGGCGACCTTCATCGACGGCGTCAAGGGCTTCTGGGACCGCATGACGTCCTGATCTGTCAACGGACATGTTGAACGACAGCGCCGGGCTCTGCCCGGCGTTTTCGTTTGTGGCTGTTTTACAGGATTTCCCAATCGGCTTTTCCGTACAGCCGGCGCCCCTCGAACAGAAGCGTTCCGCGATCACCCACGACATCCAGTTCGAACCAAGGGTGGCCATCCCGTTTTTTGGGCCGGATGTAGAAGCGCTTCTGGGCACGGTTCATTTCGACGTAGCACGGGTTCCGCGGGGCGGCATCCTTGGGCTGTCCCTTCCAACGAACATGGATGTAGCCATCGTCGCTTCGACCTTGGATCTCGAGAAAGAAATGAAAACCGTCCTTCTGTTCATCCGAGTAGAAACGGAACTGCGTGCCGCTCGCATATGCGGATGGTTGCATTGCCGTCAGGGCCAGCAACACAGAAACCGCAAGCCATCGGCTGATACTCCATGCCTTCGTCACAAGTGCTTCCTCTTCCGTGAGGTGCTATCGGAACATGGGTGCGGTTGCGAAAATGAGACGGACTTTCCACTTGAATCCTGACAAGCAGAATCCCTACCTGTAGGTGGCGGAGTAGATCCACGCCATGCGTGGATGCCGTTCAACGGCTCAACGGAAAAATGCTGCCGGCGTCTGCCCCAGCTGGCGCTTGAACATGCTGGTGAACGCACTCGGGCTGTCATAGCCCATCGCCAGCGCCACGTCGATCACCTTCTCGCCGCGGGCAAGCCGTTCCATCGCGGCCAGCAGGCGCGCCTGTTGCCGCCACTGGCCGAAGGTCATGCCCAGTTCGCTGGCGAAGTGGCGCTGGATGGTTTTGACGTCGATCGCCAACGCCTGCGCCCAGTCCTGCAGGGTCGCCTCGTCGCCGGGATGCTTCTGGATGTGCTGGCAGATCCTGTGCAGGCGCGGGTCGACGGGCTCGGGCAGGTGCAACGGCAATACGTCCATGCGGTGCAGCTCATCGAGCATCAGTCGCACTACGCGGCCGTCGCGGCTGTCTTCTTCATGCGGTCCGTCGATCAGGATGGCGGCCTGCAGCAGCTCGCGCAGCAGCGGCGCCACCTGCACGGCGAAGGGCTCGGCGGGCAGCTGCGGGGCGAACGCCGGTTCGATGTACAGGCTGCGCATGTGCACCTCGGCGATGCAGTCCACCGCATGCGCCATGCCCGCCGGCATCCAGATGGCACGGGTGGAGGGCACCACCCAGCGGCCGACTTCCGACCGCACCACCATCAGCCCGGACATGGAATAGACCAGCTGGTGTCGGCGGTGCTTGTGTGCCGAGATGTGGGTGCCGGCACGGTAGTCGCGCGCGCGGCAGGTCACCGGGCGATGCACCGGCACCTCGTTCCACGGCGCGGTTTCGCGGACAGGGCAGGGGGTGTCCTTTTTGCGATAGGCCATGACCAGAACGCGGCAGAAGGGAGTGGAAGGCCACCGTAGCATGCACGGCTCGCCCCCATCCTGACCGTGCGCAATGTCGACTCTGGCTTCTCCCGCCGTACCCGCCCGCCCCGTATCGCCAGGAGTGCTGGCGGCGATCTCCAGCTCGCACATGGTCAACGACATGATGCAGTCGCTGATCCTCGCCATCTATCCGGTGATCAAGGGCGGCTTCAACCTCAGCTTTACCCAGATCGGCCTGATCACGCTGACCTACCAGCTCACTGCCTCGATCTTCCAGCCGCTGGTCGGGCTCGCCACCGACCGCCGGCCGGCACCGTACTCCCTGCCGATCGGCATGGCCTCGACCTTGTGCGGCATGCTGCTGCTCGGCTTCGCGCCCAATTACGCGATGGTGCTGCTGGCCGCCGCGCTGGTCGGCATCGGTTCGGCCATCTTCCATCCGGAAGCCTCGCGCATCGCGCGCCTGGCCTCCGGCGGCCGTCATGGCCTGGCGCAGTCGGTGTTCCAGGTAGGGGGCAATTTCGGTACGGCACTGGGGCCGCTGATCGCCGCCGCGGTGATCGTGCCCTACGGCCAGCATTCCGCATCGTGGTTCGCCGGTGCCGCCCTGATCGGCATCGCGTTGCTGACCTATGTCGGCCGCTGGTATGCGCTGCACCTGGGCGCTCCCCGCCCAGCAACACATGGCGTGATCGCGGCGCGCCATCCACCGCGCACGATCGCCCGGGTGCTGGCCATCCTGCTGGTGCTGATCTTCAGCAAGTACTTCTACATGGCCAGCATCGGCAGCTATTTCACCTTCTACCTGATGCATCATTTCGGCATTCCGGTGGCGCAGGCGCAGCTGCATCTGTTCGCCTTCCTGGTGGCGTCCGCCGCGGGCGGCTTCTTTGGCGGGCCGCTGGGTGATCGTATCGGTCGCAAGCCGATCATCTGGGCCTCGATCCTGGGCGTGGCACCGTTCGCGCTGATGCTGCCGCATGCCGATCTGCTGTGGACCACGATACTGGCGGTGCTGATCGGCTTCGTGCTGTCTTCCGCGTTCTCGGCCATCGTGGTCTACGCGCAGGAAATGATGCCGCACCGGATCGGCATGGTGTCCGGGTTGTTCTTCGGCTTCGCCTTCGGCATGGGCGGTCTCGGTGCAGCAGTGCTCGGTCTGTTGGCCGACAAGACCAGCATCGAATTCGTCTACCAGCTCACCGCGTTCCTGCCATTGCTGGGTATCGTCGCGGCATGGCTGCCGCCGTCCAGGCCTGCTGCGCACTGAGGGGGTTCTTCTGCAGGGCTGCGCCCTGCACCTGCCGAGGCAACGGCAATGGCGACAGCCAAAGCAACAGCGGGCATTCCGTGGGATGGCGGGGTGGGTCCGGTTGCGGGGGACGCCGTGAACCCATCCCTGGGGGCTTGGCCGCGGCATCCATGCCGCGGACACCCCCGCAACCGGACCCACCCCGCTTTCGACAGATTTCTGCGAACTGATTGAATGGCTCTTGGGGTCAGATCCGTTTTCCGTAGGAAAACGGATCTGACCCCAGATTGATTTCGATATCTGAAAGAGATTCATCCACGCATGGCGTGGATCTACTGCTCGCGGGGAACTGTCGAAGGCGGGGCACTGTGGGTTTGCGGGGTGTGAGCCGCATGGATGCGGCGACCAAGCCTACACGGACGTACTTGCGGCGGCCCCGCAAACCCACAGTGTCCCGCCATCCCTCGGAGTACCGTTGTTGCTGTTGCTGTTGCTGTTGCTGTTTAGGTTGCCGGCCAGCGGCCGGCACTACCGCAGGTGCAGGGCGCAGCCCTGCCGAAAACCCTTGGGCGTAGAATGCGGGCATGAGCGAATCCCTCGACAACCACCTGGTCCACGGCCGCCGCCAGCGGCCCGACGGCCCTTCGCCGATCGATGTCATTTCGGTCCAATCACAACTGGTCTACGGCCATGCCGGCAACAGCGCCGCGCTGCCCCCGATGCGCGCGCTTGGCGTGCGCGTGGCCTCGATCCCGACCACGCTGTTGAGCAATGCGCCGTTCTACGAGACCACCCGTGGCCGTGTGCTGCCCAGCGACTGGTTTGCCGACCTGCTGCTCGGTACGCGCGAACGTGGTCTTCCGCAGCGAGCGAAGATGCTGGTGTCCGGCTATTTCGGCAGCGCCGCCAATGGTGCCGCGTTTGCTGATTGGCTGGACGAGATCCTGCCCGCATGCCCGCAGCTGCGCTACTGCCTGGACCCGGTGATCGGCGATACCCACACCGGTCCCTACGTGGAGCCAGGCCTGGAAGCGATCTTCGCTGAGCGCCTGCTGCCGCATGCCTGGCTGGTCACCCCCAATGCCTTCGAACTCGGTCGCCTGACCGGCATGCCCGCGCTGGCTGAAGCCGATGCCATTGCTGCCTCGCGCGCGCTGCTGGCACGCGGCCCGCAGTGGGTGCTGGCCCACAGCGTCGGCGGCAATCCGGGCGAGCTGGTGACGCTGGCTGTGGGTCGCGAGGAAACCTGGCGCTGGACCTCGCCGCTGCTGCCGGTCGACGTGGCCGGTACCGGCGATGTGCTGATGTCGCTGATGGTGTCCTTCCTGCTGCGCGGTGAGCCGATGCAGATGGCGATCTCGCGCGCCATCGCCGGCACCCATGCGGCGTTGGAGGCGACCCTGGCCCATGGTTTCGAGGAGTTCGATGTGATCGCGGCCGCACCGGCGGCGTTGGCCGACGGGATGCGCTTCCGCGCTGAACGGCTGGCATGAGCGAGCTGCACGAACGTACGCCGCGCACGGTCGGCATCGTCGGCAGTGCCGGCGCCTACGGGCGCTGGCTGGCCCGCTTCTTCGAACAGCACATGCAGGTGCAGGTGATCGGCCACGATCCGGCCGATCCGGATTCGCATGCGCCGGAGCAGCTGCTGGAACAGGCCGATGTGCTGGTGTTCTCCGCACCCATCCGGCACACGTCCGCGTTGATCGCCGAGTACACGCGCCTGTCGGCTGGCCGCGAGCAGGAACGCTTGTGGCTGGACGTAACCTCGGTGAAGGAAGCGCCGGTGCAGGCGATGCTGGCCTCGCGCGCCGAGGTAGTGGGTCTGCATCCGATGACGGCGCCGCCCAAGGCGCCGACCCTGAAGGGCCGGGTGATGGTGGTCTGCGAGGCCCGGCTGCAGCAGTGGCGGCCCTGGGTCGACGCGTTGTGCCAGGCGCTGCAGGCAGAGTGCGTGCGGGCCACGCCGCAGCACCATGACCAGATGATGGCGCTGGTGCAGGCGATGGTGCATGCGACCCATCTGGCCCAGGCGGGTGTGCTGCGCGAGTACCAGCCGCAGTTGGGCACGCTGGCAGCAATGTTGCCGTATCGATCGGCTTCATTCGAACTGAATACGGCGATCATCTCGCGCATCCTGTCGTTGAATCCGGCGATCTACGAAGACATCCAGTTCGGCAATCCCTATGTGGCGCCGATGCTGCAACGCCTGATCGGCCAGCTGCAGACGCTGCAGGCGCAGGTCGGGCAGGGCGACGATGCCGCGCGCGGCGCATTCCGCGAACACCTGCTTGGTGCAAACCGGAGTGCCTTCGGTGATCAGGCGCTGGCTGCGGGAAATTACACCTTCGAGCGCGTCGGCTATCTGCTGGCCGACCTCACCGAGCGCAACGCCCTGTCGGTGCATCTGCCTGAAGACCGCGCGGGTTCGTTGCGCGAACTGCTGAACGTGTTCGAGCAGCATGGCATCAGCCTGGCCTCGATCCATTCCTCGCGCACGCCGGCCGGTGAGGTGCATTTCCGTATCGGCTTCGTGGCAGGCAGCGAACCAAGGGCTATTGCGGCGGCCGCCGCCGAGGTGGATGCCAGCGGGATCGGCCGGGTGCTTGCATAGAACATTCATCCACAGGGCGTGTGGATGGCTTCTGCGCAAACATGTGGATAACCAGCTGCAGGCCTTGGCGGGCAAGGTTGTCAAGATGGTTGGTCAAAAAATAACCAACCTTTTTTTGACGGAGCCAACGGCTGAGACGAGCTGGGCTCGGCGCTATAGCGGACCGCTAGATCGACAGCCTGACCTCACCACCGCTGGTGGTGAATTCGCGGCCGTTGCGTACCAGCTGGCGGCCGTCGTCGAGTTCATAACGCGGCGTCGTCTCGGAGCCATGCCCGCTGCCGCTGGCTTCGGGCTTGAACTCGATGATGATGTGGCTTTCACCATTGCTGTCGACAGCAGGGAACTGACGGAACGACATGTTCGACCTCCTTCAGTGGTTCATCGCTACGACGTCAGAGTGAGCCGGCCGGTGTTAGCCGGCCGTCATCAATCGATGAACTGCAGGCGTGCAAGCTCGGCATACAGGCCGCCTTCAGCCAGCAGCTCCGCATGCGTGCCCTCGGCCACGATGCGACCGTGGTCCATCACCACGATGCGGTCGGCCTTCAGCACGGTCGCCAGCCGGTGGGCGATGACCACCGTGGTGCGCCCGGCCATCAATCGTTCCAGTGCCTGCTGCACGCCGTGCTCGCTCTGCGCGTCCAGCGCGCTGGTGGCTTCGTCGAGCAGCAGGATCGGTGCGTCCTTCAGCAAGGCACGGGCGATCGCCACGCGCTGCTGCTGGCCACCGGACAGGCGGGCACCGCGCTCGCCCAGTTCGCTGTCGTAACCCTGTGGCAGTGCACGCAGGAAGGCGTCGGCCTCGGCGGCACGGGCTGCCTCTTCCACTTCGGCGTCGCTGGCCTCCAGCCGGCCATAGCGGATGTTGTCGCGTGCGCTGGCGGCGAACAACGTCGGCTGCTGCGGCACCAGCGCAAGCTGTGCGCGAAGCGCGGCCGGATCGACGTCGCGCACATCGATGCCGTCCACGCAGATGCGCCCGGCGGCCGGATCGTGGAAGCGCAGCAGCATCGACAGCACCGTGCTCTTGCCGGCGCCTGAGGGGCCAACCAGGGCGACGGTTTCACCCGGTCGCACGTGCAGGTTGAAATGGTCCAGTGCGGCCTGGTCCGGTCGCTGCGGGTAGTTGAACACCACGTCGTCGAAGTGGATTTCGCCACGCAGTGGCTGCGGCAGCGCACGCGGCGTGGCCGGCGCACGGATCTCGATGTCTTCCTGCAGCAGCTCGCCGATGCGGCCCATGCCGCCGGACGCGCGCTGCAGTTCATTCCATACTTCGGCCAACGCACCGACCGAACCGCCGCCGATCAGTGCGTACAGCACGAACTGACCCAGCGTGCCGGCGCTGAGGCGCCCGTCGATGACGTCGTGCGCGCCCAGCCACAACACGCTGACAATCGCGCCGAACACCAGCAGGATGGCGCTGGCGGTGACCAGCGACTGCGCGCCGATGCGCCGGCGTGCGGCGCGGATCGCGTCGCCCAGCGCATGGTCGAAACGGCCGCGTTCATAAGGTTCGCGCGCATGCGCCTGCACCGTGCGCACCGCGCCCAGCGTTTCGCTGGCCAGGCTGTTGGCATCGGCGATACGGTCCTGGCTGCTGCGGGCGACAACGCGCAGTTTGCGCGCGCCGATGATGATCGGCAGCACCGCCAGCGGAATGCCGAGCAGCGACCAGGCGGCCAGCCGTGGGCTGGTGACGAACAGCATCGCCAGGCTGCCGACCACGGTGACGCTGCTGCGCAGCGCCACGGACATGGTCGAGCCGACCACGCTGCGCAGCAGTTCGCTGTCGGCAGTCAGGCGCGACACCAGTTCGCCGCTGCGGCTGCGGTCGTGGAAGCCAGCGCCGAGCTGGATCAGGTGCGCGTAGAGGCGGCTGCGCAGATCCGCCACGACCTTCTCGCCGAGCAACGAAACAAAGTAGAAACGCGCGGCCGTCGCCAGCGCCAGCACCACAGCCACCAGCATCAGCAGCGCAAAGGCACGGTTGATCTGGCCGCCGCTGCTGAAGCCGTGGTCGATCATCTGCTTCACGGCCGGCGGCAGGCTCAGGGTCGCCGCCGAAGAAACGGCCAGGGCCAGCAGCCAGGCGCTGAACAAGCCGCTGTGGCGGCGCACGAACGGCCACAGCGTACGCAGGCTGCCCAGTCGGCGCAGCGGCGGGGTGGCCGGGTCGGAGGCCGGTGCGTCCTTGTCAGTCATCGAGGGGGTCATCTTGGATACGGATACGATCACGGGTGGCGTCGCGCAGGCGGATTTTCAATGCGTCGACCTGGTCGGCGGGCAATTCCACCCGCAATCTCACGCCATTGGCATCGAACTGTTCATCGCGCTTTTCGGCGGCATGGGCGGGCAGGGCCGCGTGCAGTGCGCCCAGATCCTCGAATCCGGCCAGCAGCTGCAGCCGCGCCATCGCGACCAGCGGCAGGCGTGGCGCGGTGCGCAGGCATTCGGCAGCGGCGCCGCCGTACGCGCGGACCAGGCCACCGGCGCCCAGCTTGATGCCGCCGAACCAACGGGTGACCACCACCATCACCCGGTCGAATCCCTGGCCATCAATGGCGGCCAGGATCGGCCGGCCAGCGGTGCCGGCCGGTTCGCCATCGTCGCTGGAGCGATAGTCCTGGCCGTGCCGGTAGGCCCAGCAGTTGTGGGTCGCATCGGCCACGGCCACCTCCTGCAGAAAGGCCAGCGCAGCAGACGCACCCTCGATCGGCGCGGCATGCGCGATGAAGCGGCTGTGCTTGACGTCGAGGGTGTAGCTGACCGGTTGGGCGAGGGTATCGGGCATTCCCTTCATTCTACGGGCTTGCCGCCGACGTGCCTCAGTCGTCCAGCAATGGCCGCACATCCTTTGGCAGTCGCGCCTCGGGATAGGTCTGCAGGTAGCGTTCCAGGCTCGCCCGGGCCAGGTCACGCTGGCCGGCGTCGCGACGCTCGCGGATCTTCTGCAGCCATTGCCGGCGGGGCAGCCCGGCGTCGGCCTGCACTTCGGCCTGCACGGCCTCCGCGCTGAGGCCGGCATCGCTGGCGCGGCGCATGACACCAGGCGCGGTTCTGCCAGCTGCGTCCTGCTTGGCTGCAGTAAGCGTGATGCGGTCTTCGGCCGTGGCCTGTGCGGAGGACATTGATTCTGCCGTCGCCGCAGTGGCCTTGCGCGCCCTCATCGCCGCGGCAGGAACCGCAGGCGCGGCGGCCGGCGCAGGCGCCGAATAGGCTTCGGGTGCGGGCGGCGCTGCCGCAGGCATCGCAGGCGCGGCAAAGGCTGTGTCGGCGGTGGGCGCAGGTGGCGGTGCTGGCGCCATCATCGGGGCAGGCAACTGCCGCGGTGTCACGGGCGCAGGTTTCGGCACGTCTGCGATGGCCGGTGCCGGAGCAGGCGCTGCCTCAGCGGCCGCAGGTGCTGCTGTCGGTGCAGGTGCCGGTTCGGTGGCTGCGACATCGGCGGCCGCGCTGTCGTAGGACATGCCTTCGGCGTTCGCATCGGCGGCCATTTCCTGTGCAGCCGGCGCGGTGGCAACCGCCTCCGCAGGGGCCGACGGCGGCTCTGGACGCATCTGCCAGGCGATGCCCACGGCGAACACCGTCGATGCGGCCACGCCGAAGACGGCCGGCCAGCGGCGGCGCGGGCGCAGCGTGCGCGGTGCCGCCGGCAGCGGAGTCGCCTCAGAGGCCGGCGCCTCTACGGCCGCACGCGCAGCGGCCAGGATCGCGGCGTCCAGCGCCGGCGGAGGGCCCTGTTCGGCGCGTCGCCCAAGCAGGCGTGCCAGCTCGCGTTCTTCCGGGGTCAGGGGATCGTCTCGGTTCATGCGTTCAGTCCCGCACGCAGCTTGTCCATCGCATAGCGCAGCCGCGATTTCACGGTTTCCCGGCCAACGCCGGTGATCTGGCCGATCTCCTCCAGGCTCAGTTCCTGTTCCAGCCGCAGCTGCAGCACTTCACGCTGTTCTGCGGGCAGCTCTTCCATCGCCAGTTGGATGCGGCGACGTTGTTCGAATTCGGACAGTTCCGCTTCCGGGGTCTGCCCATCCTCCAGCGCAGCCAGGCGCAGATCGGCATCGGCCGGTGCAGCAGGGCGATGGCGGGCGGCACGCCAGTGGTCGTTCAGGCGGTTGTGGGCGATGCGGAACAGCCAGGTGCTGAAGGCCGCGTCGGCCTGCCAGCCGGCCCGCGCGCTGATCACCCGTTGCCAGACGTCCTGGAACATCTCCTCGGCCAGCGCGGTGTCGCGCAGCTGCCGCAGCAGGAAGCCGAACAGGCGCTTGCGATGACGTGCATACAGGCTTTCAAACGCGTGCACGTCACCGGCGGCCCAGGCCAGCATCAAGGCTTCATCGGTTGGCAGGGCGCTGGCATCCACGTCGTACAGGGTAAGCCCTGCAGGCGGTGGCGCATAGCCGGCGATGGCGTGGGACAGGGCGACGGTCACGGCGGGAATCAGGAGAGGATCGACAGGAAAAACGCCCGACGGCACGTTTCGGGGTTACCGGGCTTCCATTGCCCCCCGGGTGGCGCGTTATGCTCGGTAATTCAGGGGAGGCGGCGCTCAGGCGGCGCCAAGAGAACGTCATTTGTCCACCGAAGCCGACCGCGCGCTGGAAGCGTCACACAACGAGCCTGTGCTGAGCGCGGCGCTGGTGCGCGCGCTTCATGCGCTGCTGCCGGAAACGGCGGTCGTGCGCGTCGGTTGGGACGATCCGCAGCTCGGCAGCGGGCAGGGCGGTTGGCCGATCGGTGGCGGCGGCGAGGACGTCTGGCAGCCGTTGGCCGACCATGCCGAAGGCCGTCATGGCTGGGAGTACGACGGCGCCCGGCTGCTTCTGTCGGTGAGCGGGGCGACACCCTCCCCGGCCTGGTGGGGGCTGGCCCGGCAGGCGATGGAGCTGGCCTTGCAGCGCGACCGCCAGGCGGGTCAGATCAAGGCGCTGGAACAGGCCGAGCGGTTGCAGCAGGCCTTGTTCCAGATTGCCGACCTGGCCGGTGCCGACCTGGAAATGGGCGAGATGCTGCGCCACGTCCATGGCGTACTGGGCACGCTGATGTATGCGCAGAACTGCTACATCGTCGAGTATGACGATGCCCGCCGGCAGATCCGCTTCCTGTACTTCGCCGACCAGGTAGATGACTTCGTTGCCGATCCTGCACAGAGCTACGACATCGACCAGATGCCGCGCAGCCTGACCGTGGCATTGCTGCGGCATGGCCGGCCGCTGAGCGGGCCTTCGCGCGAACTGCTGGCGCGGGTAGACCAGGAGCACGACCCGCAGCGCGGCCCGGAAAGCCTGGACTGGCTGGGCGTGCCGATGCTGCGCGATGGCCGCGTGTGTGGTGCGATCGTGGTGCAGAGTTACGAGCACGCCGACCGCTACGGCGAAGCCGAACGGGCGCTGCTGGGTTTTGTCGCCCAGCACGTGCAGACCGCCATGGATCGTCGCCAGGCGCAGGTGCGGCTGGAGCAGCAGGTGGAACGGCGCACGCAGGAGCTGCAGCGCGCCAATCTCAGCCTGCAGGATGAAGTGGCCGAGCGCCGTCGTGCAGAGCAGCTGCAGACCGCGCTGTACAACATTGCCGAGATGGCGATGTCGGCCGACAGCCTGGCGCAGTTCTACGGGCAGGTCCACGGCGTGGTCGGGCGCTTGCTGGATGCGCGCAACTTCTACATCGCGCTGGTCAATGCCGAGGGCGATGGGCTGGATTTCGTCTATTCGGTAGACGAGCACAACGCGAGTCGTGCACCGCGCGCGTTCAGCCGAGGGTTGACCGAATATGTGGTCCGTCATCGGCGACCCCTGTTGGCCTCGCGTGCACAGATCGATGCGCTGCTGGAAACCGGCGAGGTACGTGAATCCGGCGCACGTTCGCAGTGCTGGCTCGGTGTGCCGCTGCTGCGCGACGACGAAGTGGTCGGCGCGATCGTGGTGCAGAGCTACACCGAGCAGATCGCCTTCAGTGTGCATGACCAGCGCCTGCTGATTTTTGTCGCACAGAACATCGGCACCGGTCTTGCGCGCCAGCGCGACCAGCAGCGCCTGCGCTCGGCGCATGCCGAGCTGGAAAAACGGGTGGAAGAGCGCACCCGCGAACTGGGCGAGGTCAACGAGAAGCTGCTGGGCCAGATCGGCGAACGCCTTCGCGCCGAGCAGCGCCTCACCCATCAGGCCATGCACGACGCGCTGACCGGGCTGCCCAACCGCCTGCACCTGCTGGACAGGCTGCAGGATGCGCTCGCGCTGGCCCGGCGCGAAGGCGGCCCGGTGTTCGCGGTGCTGTTCCTGGACCTTGACCGCTTCAAGCTGGTCAACGACAGCATCGGCCACGCCGCCGGCGATCGCATGCTGGTGGAAGTGGCCAAGCGCATCGTATCGATGGCGGGTGACAACGACGTGGTTGCGCGCTTGGGCGGCGATGAGTTCGCCGTGCTGCTGCAATGCCCGGACGGGCTGGCGCAGGCGCTGGATTTCGGCCAGCGGTTGTTGTTGGCACTGCAGGAGTCGATGTGGATCGCCGGTCGGGAGCTGTTTCCCTCCGGCAGCCTGGGCATCGCCCTGTGGAACCCGCGCTACCGCACCGGCGAGGAGCTGCTGCGCGATGCCGATGCGGCGATGTACCGGGCCAAGGCGCAGGGCCACGACCGCTGCTCGATCTTCGATGAGGAGATGCGCGAGCAGGCGTTGCGCAGCCTGGATCTTGAGGCCGACCTACGGCGCGCGATCAACAACCGTGATTTCGTGCCGTTCTACCAGCCGATCGTGCGCCTGTCCGATGGCGAAGTGGTTGGCCACGAAGCCCTGCTGCGCTGGAAGCACGAGCGCCGCGGCCTGCTGCTGCCGGGCGCGTTCCTGGAACTGGGCGAGGAAAGTGGCCTGATCGAACAGGTCGACTGGCTGATTTACGAGCAGGTCATTGCCGGCCTTGCCGACGGCGGGCGTGGCTATGTCTCAGTCAACGTGTCGCCACGGCATTTCCGCTCCGCTGAGTTCAGTGGGCGGCTGTATGGCTTGTTGGAGGCGTGCAACGCTGACCCACAGCGGCTGCGCCTGGAAATCACCGAGGTTGCACTGCTCGACGATGGTCCGCATACGCTGCACATCCTCAAGGGCCTGCGCGAACGCGGCATCCAGGTGCAGCTGGACGATTTCGGTACCGGCTTCTCGGCGCTGTCCTACCTGCACCGCTTCCCGATCAGCACGTTGAAGATCGACCAGAGCTTCATTGCCGGCCTGCACGGGCCGGAGGCGCAGAGTACGCGCGCGCTGGTGGAGGGCGTGCTGTCACTGGCCCGCACGCTGGGCATCGAGACAATTGGCGAAGGCATCGAGACCGAGGCGCAGCGTGACACGCTGTTTGAGCTCGGCTGCGACTACGGCCAGGGTTACCTGCTGGGCCGGCCGGCACCGTGGACGCGCGCGGCGGCCTGAGCCACCGCGCACGCAGTCTTCAACGCAGCGCCGCGCGGCGCTTCTCGTCGATCCACTTCGAGGCCTGGGCCGGCTGGTAGTTCTTCATCCAGGCCAGCATCTCTTCGATGTCCGAGCCGTACCACAGGTCCTGGCGCTGCTCGGGGTGCAGGAAGCGCTCTTCCACCATGCGATCGATCATGCCGATCAGCGGTGCGTAGAAGCCGTCCACGTCGAGGAATGCGCAGGGCTTGTTGCCGATGCCGAGCTGGCGCCAGGTCAGCATCTCGAAGATCTCTTCCATGGTGCCGAAGCCGCCGGGCAGGGCGACGAAGCCATCGGACAGATCGAACATGCGCGACTTGCGCTCATGCATCGAACCGACGATCTCCAGTTCGGTCAGGCCGCGATGGGCCACTTCCCAGTCGGCCAGCTGGCGCGGAATCACGCCGGTGACCTCACCGCCGGCGGCGAGCACGGCATTGGCCACGGTGCCCATCAGGCCGACATTGCCGCCGCCGTACACCAGGCGCATGCCGTCGCGGGCGATGCGGTCGCCCAGCGCAATGGCGCGTTCGGTGTAGACCGGCTTGCTGCCAGCGTTGGAACCGCAGTACACACAGATCGACTTCATGGATCTTCCTGTCTTGGCCGGAAACGAAAACGCCCCGCGGTCGACCAGTGAAGCCGGTCGCAGGGCGGGGTGTCCGGGCAATTATGAGGCCTTACCGATGTTCTCTGTAGCACCGGGCCATGCCCGGCGGCATTTCGTTCAGATCACCGCCAGCCCGTCGGCCTTCAGCCGGGCAGTGCCCGGCTCTACGAGGGTCTGCGGTTACGCAGCGGCAGCCTGCTCGCGGCGGGGCCCTTCACGCAGCGCGCGGCCCACCATGCCCACCAGCAGGTCCAGCTCGCTGCTGTCCATGCCGAAGTGCGGGGTGAAGCGCAGCGAGTTCTCGCCGCCGTGGATCACGTTGATGCCGTGCTGGCGCAGCCATTCCTCGGTGGAATTGGCGCCATAGCACTTGAACTGCGGGGCCAGCTCGCAGGAGAACAGCAGGCCGGTGCCCTGCACCTTGGTGATCAGGCCGCCCAGCTCGTTCTTCAGCTGCTCCAGCTTGCGCACGGCCTCAGCACCGCGCTCGGAGATCGCCGCGCGGACCTGCGGGGTCAGCTGGGCCAAGGTGGCGCAGGCCACGTCCAGCGCACGCGGGTTGCTGGTCATGGTGTTGCCGTAGATGCCCTTGCGGTACAGCTGCGCGGCGTGCTCGGTCACCGCCAGCACCGACAGCGGGTACTGCGCGGCGTTGAGCGCCTTGGAATAGGTTTCCATGTCCGGCGCATCCAGGCCTTCGAAGCCCGGATAGTCGACCACCGACAGCACGCCATGGGCGCGCAGGCCAGCCTGGATCGAGTCCAGCAGCAGCAGGCTGCCATGGGCGCGGGTCAGTTCGCGGGCCAACGCATAGAACGCAGGCGGCACGGAGCGGCCCGGGTCGCCTTCGCCCATTACCGGCTCCAGGAACACCGCTTCGATGAACCAGTTGTTCTGCGCGGCATCCTCGAACACCTTGCGCAGCCCGGCCTCGTCGTACGGGGCGACGGTGATCACCGACTCCTCGCCACGGTAGCTGGCCAGGTGCTGCATGTAGGTCTTGCGGCTGGAATCGGAATACAGCGCCGGGCGGTCGGTACGGCCGTGGAAGCTGCCCTTGATGACCACCCGCTTGATCGCCGCACCGGCATGGCGCGCGCCCGGGTCGGTCTGCAGCTTGGCGTTGACGTCGGCGATGCGCGCGGCCAGGCCAACCGCTTCGGAGCCGGAATTCAGGCACATGAAGCGGGTGAACGGACAGCCGCCACGACGGTGGCCGATCTCGGCCCGCAGCGCGGTGATGAAGCGCTGCTGGGACAGGCTGGGGGTCATGATGTTGGCCATCACCTGCGGCCGTGACATCGCCTCCATGACCGCATCGGGGGTATGGCCGAAGCCGAGCATGCCGTAGCCACCGGCGTCATACAGCACCGCGCCCTTCAGGGTGACCACCCACGGGCCGCGTGCGGCCAGCGCCACGTACGGGGTCACCGCATCATCGGCGTAGAAATTGACGAAGCCGTCCTGCATGGCATCGATCTGCGCCTGCTCATCCTGTGCCAGCAGCGGCCCCAGCTCGCCCTGCACGCGCGCGAATTCGGCAGCAGCGGCATCGACTGCGGCAACCAGTTGCGGATGGTTGGCGGCGAGGGCGGTCAGGGTTGCGTCATCCAGGCCGTTGGTGAGGCGGGTGCCGGGCTGGGCGCGGAGGGGGGCGAGGCGTTCGATGAAGCTCATTGCAGATCTCCTGAAACGTTGGGTCGCACGGGCCTTCAAAAGCAAAACGCGCGTCTTTACGCGCGCTTGGGGCGGGCTCGTGCAGCGGACTTCCTCGTCGATGCTAGCACTTGTTTTTTTGCGCGATAACCCCGCAAAAGACTGCTGCATAGCAGCATTTTGCGCGACGTTCGAGGTCCGCTGCGCAGGCTCGCAGACGCTGGACGTACAATGCGCGCCATTGTCGACCTGTTGCCGTCCACTGCCTTGAAGAAGTCCGATTTCCATTACGACCTGCCGGCCGAACTGATCGCCCAGGCACCCTTGGCCGAACGCTCGGCGAGCCGTCTGCTGCTGGTGCCGCCGGCTCCGGCTGCCTTCACCGATCTACAGGTGCGCGACCTGCCGTCGCTGCTGCAGCCGGGCGACCTGCTGGTGTTCAACGACACCCGGGTGATTCCGGCGCGCCTGTTCGGGCAGAAGGCCAGCGGTGGCCGCGTGGAGATCCTGATCGAGCGCCTGCTCGGCGGCCAGCAGGCCCGGGCCCAGGTCGGTGCCAGCAAGTCGCCGAAGGCCGGCAGCCGCATCGCCCTGGATGCCGGAGGCGAAGCCGAGGTGCTGGGCCGCGATGGCGAGTTCTATGTGCTGCAGTTCCATGTGCCGGAGTCGCTGGAACAGTGGCTGCTGCACGCTGGCCGGCTGCCGTTGCCACCTTACATCCAGCGCGAGCCGGGCGTGGACGATCGCGAGCGCTACCAGACCGTGTTTGCCCGCGAAGTGGGCGCGGTGGCGGCGCCGACCGCCGGCCTGCACTTCGATGAGGCGCTGCTGGCGGCACTGAAGGACAAGGGCGTGGATTTCGGCCACGTCACCCTGCACGTGGGCGCGGGCACCTTCCAGCCGGTGCGCGCCGATGACCTGAAGGACCACGTGATGCACCGCGAGTGGCTGAACGTCGGTGCCGAGCTGGTGCAGCAGGTGCGGCGCACGCGTGCGGCCGGTGGCCGGGTGATCGGCGTGGGCACGACCGTGGTGCGCGCGCTGGAAAGCGCGATGCGCGATGGCGAACTGCTGCCGTTCGCCGGCGAAACGCAGATCTTCATCACCCCGGGCTACCGGATCCGCAGCGTCGACGCGATGGTGACCAACTTCCACCTGCCGGAAAGCACGCTGCTGATGATGATCTCGGCCTTCGCCGGTAAGGAGCGGGTGTTCGAGGCCTACCAGCACGCGATCGAGCAGCGTTATCGCTTCTTCAGCTACGGCGACGCGATGCTGCTGTTCCCGCAGGCGGGGTAGGGCTGAGGTGGGTAGCGCCGGGCCATGCCCGGCGTGGCGGAGTTGCGGGTCATCCGCCGGGCATGGTCCGGCGCTACCGGAGCAGAAAAGGCGGTTTTGGGAGACAATGGGCGACTATTTGCCCGAATGACCGCTCCATGTCCCGATTGCAGTTCCAGCTCCAGACCCGTGATGGCCGCGCCCGCCGTGGCCGCCTGACCTTCCCGCGCGGCACGGTGGAAACGCCGGCCTTCATGCCGGTGGGGACCTATGGCTCGGTCAAGGGCATTCTGCCGGACCAGGTGCGGGCACTGGGCGCCGAGATCATCCTCGGCAACACCTTCCACCTGTATCTGCGCCCGGGCCTGGACATCATCGCCGACCATGGCGGCCTGCACGGCTTCTGCCGCTGGGATGGCCCGATCCTGACCGACTCCGGCGGCTTCCAGGTGTTCTCGCTGGCCCACCGCCGCAAGATCACCGAGCAGGGCGTGACCTTCGCCTCGCCGACCGACGGTGCCCGCGTGTTCCTGGGGCCGGAAGAGAGCATGAAGATCCAGAAGGTGCTCGATTCGGACGTGGTGATGATCTTCGACGAGTGCACGCCGTACCCGGCCACCGAGGACGTCGCCCGCCGCTCGATGGAGCTGAGCCTGCGCTGGGCCCAGCGCAGCCGCAACGCCCATGATGAACTCGGCAACGACGCGGCCCTGTTCGGCATCGTCCAAGGCGGGGTGCATACGGACCTGCGCAGCCGCTCGGCCGAGGCCCTGCAGGGGATCGGCTTCGACGGCTATGCCATCGGCGGCCTGGCCGTGGGTGAGCCGGAAGACGAGCGCAACGCCATGCTCGACCATCTGGACCCCGAATTGCCCGCCGACCGTCCGCGCTACCTGATGGGCGTCGGCCGCCCCGAGGACCTGGTCGAGGGTGTCGCACGTGGCGTGGACATGTTCGATTGCGTGATGCCGACCCGCAATGCGCGCAACGGCCACTATTTCACCTCGTTCGGCACCGTCCGCATTCGCAATTCACAGTACGCGCGGGACATGGACCCGATCGAGCCGGGCTGTGGCTGCGTGGCCTGCGCCGGCGGCTATTCCCGCTCGTACCTGCGCCATCTGGACCGCTGCAACGAGATGCTGGCGCCGATGCTGGGCACCCAGCACAACCTCTTCTATTACGAAAAACTGATGGCCGACATCCGCGCGGCCATCGAGGCGGGAACCTTCCTGGCCTTCCGCGAGTCCTTTTACGCAGCACGCGGGGCGGTAGCGCCGCCCCTGTAAACCCGCAGCACCCCCTGCCAAACGGCCCAAGGACGAATGCCCGGGGCCGTGGCATACTTCAAGGCTGACCCAGATCCGCGGTCGACACCTCGTGCCCGTGAAACGGCCGAAGCGCCGCCCAACCAAAGGACCAACGATGAACCTGCTTGCCTTCCTGATTCCCGCCGCCCACGCCCAGGCCGCTGGCGGCCAACCGCAGGGCATGGGCCTGACCACGCTGCTGTTCCCGATCATCCTGATCGCCATCATGTACTTCCTGATGATCCGCCCGCAGATGAAGCGGCAGAAGGAGCACAAGTCCATGCTGGAGAAGATCAAGCGCGGCGACGAAGTGCTGACCAACGGCGGCATCGCCGGCAAGGTCACCGATATCGGCGACAACTTCGTCACCGTCGAAGTGGCCGAGAACGTGCGCATCCGCGTGCAGAAGGGCGCTGTCGGCAGCGTGCTGCCGACCGGCACCCTGGATTCGGCCAAGTAAGCCACTCCCTTTCTGAAGCACAACCGCGGCGCCGGGGATGGCGCCGCGCGGGACCCAAGCAATGCTCGAATTTCCACGCTGGAAGTACGTCGTCATCGTGATCGTACTGGCGCTCAGCGCGCTGTACGCACTGCCCAACATCTACCAGAAGGACCCGGCCATCCAGATCACCGCCAACCGTGGCGGCCAGATCGACGATGCGCTGCGTGACCGTGTGCTGGCCGACCTGAAGAAGGCCGGTGTCACCACGCTCGGCGCAGAGAAGGAAGGGGACAGCCTGATCGTCCGCCTGTCGGACCTGAAGTCGCAGTCCGCCGCCAGCGATGCGCTGCGTGACAGCGTGGGCGAGAACTACACGGTGGCCCTGAACCTGGCCTCTACCGTGCCGGACTGGCTGGCCAAGCTCGGCGGTCGCCCGATGGTGCTGGGCCTGGATCTGCAGGGCGGTGTGCACTTCGTGCTGCAGGTCGACCAGAAGGCCGCGCTGGACAAGCGCCTGGATGCCTACACCGAAGACGTGCGCAGCACCCTGCGTGATGCGCGCATCGCCTACCAGTCGGTGGAGCGTCGTGCCGACAACACCATCGTCGCCAACCTGAGCCCGTCGGCCGGCGAAGATGCCGGTACCCGTGCCCGCGCCGCGCTGGCCAAGGCGCAGCCGACGCTCGGCTACGACGTCAGCGGCAACCGCATCACGGTGTCCATTCCGGAAGCCGAGATCGCGCAGATCGCCAACGGCGCCATCGAGCAGAACATCAACACCCTGCGCAACCGCGTAAACCAGCTCGGCGTGTCCGAGCCGATCATCCAGCGCCAGGGCGCCGACCGCGTGGTGGTGCAGCTGCCGGGCGTGCAGGACACCGCCGAAGCCAAGCGCATGATCGGTGCCACCGCCACCCTGGAATACCGGGCGGTTGTGGATGGCAACGCGCAGGATGCCATCGCGTCGGGTCGTATCCCGCCGGAAGCCAAGGTCTACCAGCGTCGTGACAACGGCGGTCCGGTGCTGCTGAACAAGCGCGTGATCGTCACCGGTGACCAGATGGTGGCCGCGCAGGCGGTGACCGACTCCACCAGTGGCACCCCTGCAGTCAGCGTGACGCTGAACAACGTCGGTGGCCAGCGCATGTTCGACTTCACCAGCGCCAACGTGAACAAGCCGATGGCAGTGGTCTACACCGAGCGCGTGCCGACCGTGACCGTGGTTGACGGCCAGGAAGTGCGTGGCTTCAAGGTCAACGAGGAAGTGATCTCGGTGGCCAACATCAACGGCGTGTTCGGCAAGAACTTCCAGACCACCGGTCTGCAGAAGAAGGAAGCCGAAGACCTGGCCAAGCTGCTGAAGTCGGGCTCGCTGGCTGCGCCGATGGACTTCGTCGAAGAGCGTGTGGTCGGCCCGAGCCTGGGTGCGGAGAACGTCAAGAACGGCATCACCGCGGTGGTCTACGCGTTCATGTTCACGCTGGTGTTCTTCACCATCTACTACCGCATGTTCGGCCTGATCACCTCGATCGCGATGCTGTTCAACCTGCTGATCGTTGTGGCGGTGATGTCGCTGTTCGGCGCAACCATGACCCTGCCGGGCTTTGCCGGTCTGGCGTTGTCGGTCGGTCTGTCGGTCGACGCCAACGTGCTGATCAACGAACGTATCCGTGAAGAGCTGCGTGCCGGCGTGCCGGGCAAGACCGCGATCGTGACCGGTTACGAGCGGGCATCGGGCACCATCCTCGACGCCAACCTGACCGGCCTGATCGTCGGTGTGGCGCTGTTCGCATTCGGTACCGGTCCGCTGAAGGGCTTCGCGCTGACCATGATCATCGGTATTTTCGCTTCCATGTTCACCGCGATCACCGTATCGCGTGCACTGGCGACGCTGATCTACGGCCGTCGCAAGAAGCTCCAGAACGTGGCCATCTGACGGGACGACACGCACATGAAACTGTTTCCGCTGCACATCCTCCCGAACGATACCAAGATCGACTTCATGCGCTGGCGCCATGTCGCGATGGTCGTCACGATCATCGTGTTCCTGGCATCGATCGGCATCATCGGCTTCAAGGGCTTCAACTACGCTCTGGACTTCACCGGCGGCACCCTGATCGAAGCCCGCTTCGAGCATGCGGTGGACGTCGAGGACGTCCGCAGCAAGCTTGAGCAGAACGGCTTCGACGGCGCCCAGGTACAGAGCGTCGGTGGCAACACCGACCTGCTGATCCGCCTGGCCCCGCACGGTGAACACGCTCCGGGTACCGGTGGCGCGTCTGCCGAGGACAAGGCCACTGCTGCGGCCGTGGTCAAGGCGGTCTCTTCGGCGGACAACCAGGCCACCGTGCTGCGCAACGAGTTTGTTGGCCCGCAGATCGGCAAGGACCTGGCGATGAATGGCCTGTACGCCACCATCTTCATGCTGGCGGGTTTCCTGATCTACATCGCGGTGCGCTTCGAATGGAAGTTCGCGGTCACCGCCAGCATCGTGGCCATGTTCGACCTGATCGTGACGGTGGCCTACGTGTCGCTGCTCGGCCGCGAGTTCGACCTGACCGTGCTGGCCGGCCTGCTGTCGGTGATGGGTTTTGCGATCAACGACATCATCGTGGTGTTCGACCGTGTCCGCGAGAACTTCCGCAGCCTGCGCGTGGAGCCGATGGAAGTGCTGAACCGTTCGATCAACCAGACGCTGTCGCGTACGGTGATCACTGCGGTGATGTTCTTCCTGTCTGCGCTGGCGCTGTACCTGTACGGCGGCAGCTCGATGGAAGGCCTGGCCGAGACGCACATGATCGGTGCGGTGATCGTGGTGCTGTCCTCGATCCTGGTCGCCGTGCCGATGCTGACCGTGGGTGCCCTGCGCGTGACCAAGCAGGATCTGCTGCCCAAGGCCAAGGACATCGAAGCCCTGGAGCGTCGTCCGTAAGCCTCCGCTGCACGCAGTACACAGAGAACCCCGCGCAAGCGGGGTTTTTTGTTGGCAGGGCTGCGCCCTGCACCTGCAGAGGCCAGAGCAACGTCAACGTCAAAGGCGAGTATCCGTGGTGGGGCGGGGCGGTGTCGGATTGCGGGGACGCCGCAAGTACGTCCCTGTAGGCTTGGCAGCCGCATCCATGCGGCTGACACCCCGCAATCCGACACCGCCCCACCTCTGACAGATCCCCACGGCTGTGGGTAGGTGTCGACCTTGGTCGACACATCTGTCAGATATCGAAACAATTCTGGGGTCAGATCCGTTTTCCTTCGGAAAACGGATCTGACCCCAAGAGCTGTTCCGACAGATCGCGGAAGACTGTCGAAGGCGGGGTGGGTCCGGTTGCGGGGGTGTCCGCGGCATGGATGCCGCGGCCAAGCCTACAGGGACGTATTTACGGCGTCCCCCGCAACCGGACCCACCCCGCCATCCCTCAGTACCCCAGCTTTTGACGTTGCTTCGGCCGTTGTCGTTGCCTCTGCAGGTGCAGGGTGCAACCCTGCAGAACACCACCACCCTACGCCAGCGTCGGTTGTGCAATCGGCCCCTGCGCACTACGATCCTGCGGTTCGCGCGCACACGCGTGCCCGTATTCCTGCTGAGCGCCCCGTGCGCCGCATCTGCCAACCCGAGGTCTTCATGGTCATCAAACCGCGCGTCCGCGGCTTCATCTGCGTCACCACCCATCCGACCGGCTGCGACGCCGCCGTCAAGCAGCAGATCGACTACATCCGTGCGCGTCCGCCGATCCAGAACGGCCCCAAGCGCGTACTGGTGATCGGCGCCTCGACCGGCTACGGCCTGGCCGCGCGCATCACCGCCGCCTTCGGCAGTGGCGCTGCAACCCTGGGTATCTTCTTCGAGCGTCCGGGCAGTGAAACCAAGCCGGGCACGGCGGGCTGGTACAACTCGGCGGCGTTCCACAAGTACGCCGACGAAGCGGGCCTGTATGCCAAGAGCATCAACGGCGATGCGTTCTCCGACGAGGTGAAGGCGAAGGCCATCGAGATGATCAAGGCCGATCTCGGCCAGGTCGATCAGGTGGTCTACAGCCTGGCTGCGCCGCGCCGCAAGCACCCCAAGACCGGTGAGATCATCAGCTCCACGCTGAAGCCGATCGGCGAGCCGATCACCCTGCGTGGCCTGGATACCGACAAGGAAGTGCTGACCGAGACCCACCTGCAGCCGGCGACTCCGGAAGAAATCGCCGGCACCGTCGCGGTGATGGGCGGTGAGGACTGGCAGATGTGGATCGACGCGCTGGCCGATGCCGGCGTGCTGGCCAATGGCTGCACCACCACGGCCTTCACCTACGTGGGCGAAGAGATCACCCAGGCGATCTACTGGAATGGTTCCATCGGTGCCGCCAAGAAGGATCTGGACGACAAGGTGCTGGGCCTGCGCGAGAAGCTGGCCAAGATCGGCGGCGATGCGCGCGTGTCGGTGCTGAAGGCAGTGGTGACCCAGGCCAGCTCGGCCATTCCGACCATGCCGCTGTACCTGTCGCTGCTGTTCAAGGTGATGAAGGAGAAGGGCACTCACGAAGGCTGCATCGAGCAGCTCGACGTGTTGTACGACATCCTGTACGGCGCCAAGGCCGATGGCGTGGCGGTCGATCGCCTGCGGCACGATCTGGTTGATGGCGAGGGCCACACCGTCGCGCTGATCGATGAAGAAGGTCGCCTGCGCGCCGACTACAAGGAAATGGCGGCCGAGGTGCAGGGTGAGGTGCTGGCGCTGTGGCCGCAGGTGACCAACGAGAACCTGTACGAGATCAGCGATCTGGCCGGCTACAAGGCCGATTTCCTGCGTCTGTTCGGTTTCGGTGTCGAAGGCGTCGACTACGAAGCCGACGTCAACCCGGACGTGAAGATCGCCAATCTGGTCGATCTGACCTGATGGAAAAAGGCCGGCGCAAGCCGGCCTTCTTGATTATGTAGAGCCGAGCCATGCTCGGCTGCTCTTCGCTTGGACCCTGCAGCCGAGCATGGCTCGGCTCTACAGAGAGGCATCAACCGAACTCGAAGTTCATCGCCGGCGCTGCCGGGCCGACGAAATCGCCCTGCACGTAATCCACGCCGGCACTGAACAGCAGTGTCATCGAGTTGGCGTCGCTGACGAACTCGGCCATGGTGCGGATGCCGGCTTCCTGTGCGCGTGCGGTGATCTGGCTGACCCGGTCGATGTTCTCGCGGGTGGCGGCCAGGTCGCTGGTGAAGCCGCGATCGAGCTTGAGGAACTGCGGCTGGAAGTGGGCCAGCAGCTGGAACGAATCCAGGCCCGAGCCGAACTGCTCCAGACCGATCCGGCAGCCGAGAGGTGCTACTTCCGCCAGGAACTGCTGGGCGCTGCGCAGGTGGGTGAACACCTTTGACTCCGGCGCATGCAGCCACAGGCGTTCGCCCGGTACGCCGTGTGCCTGCAACTGCTGGCGCAGCGTGGCGATCATCTTCGGATCGTCGAACGATTCCGGCGTGACCTTCACCAGCATCTGCGTCGGATGACCCTCGCGCGCACGCGCGCCCAGTACCGTGATCGCCTGCGAGACGACCCAGCGGTTGATGTCCGCCAGCAGGCCGTGTTCTTCGGCAATGCCGAGGAAGGCGGTCGGGCTCAGCAACTCTCCGTTGTGTTCCAGCCGCAGGTAGGCTTCATACAGCTCCAGCGACTCGCCCTGCAGGTTCAGCACCGGCTGGTAATGCAGTTGGAAGCCATCGCCTGCCAAGGCCTCGCGGATACGCGCGACCCAGCGCTGCACGCGCTCTTCTTCCACGCGATCGACAGCGGCCGGGTCGAAGATACGGCAGGTATTGCCGAGCGCGGCAGCGGCCTGTGTACATTCACTGGCGCGCGCCAGCACCTGGCCGATGCTGGCGATCTTCTCGCCCACCTGCACCCCGCCAATGCTGACGGTCACCGTGGCCGAGCGCGCGCCGATGCTGAAGACGTGCGCGGCGTAGGCTTCGCGGATTCGCTCGGCCAGTGCCACGGTCTGTGCATAGGGACCGGACTGCAGCACGGCGAAACTGTGTTCGCCGAAGCGGGCCAGTTGCGCATCCTCGCCAACGACCTCGGCCAGCAAGGCGGCGAGGGCGCCGATCAGGGCGTCGGCCGAGGCCAGTCCAATATCGGGGATCAGGCGCGCGTAATGATCCGGTTCGACCATCAGCAGGCCGAACTGCCCCTCGCTGCGCCCGGCCTGTGCAACCGCGTCCTCGACCTGCAGCATGAAGGTCGGGCGGTTGAGCAGGCCGGTGACCTGGTCGCGCTGGCGCAGGTCTTCGACCTCGCGTGCCAGCTCCGGGTCGAATTCCATGCGCCGGCGGAACACCACCTGCAGGCAGGATTCGCCCTCGTAGGTGGCTGCGGTGAACTCCATCGTCGCCGGGAAAGCGTTGCCGTCCTGGTGGCGGGCGTCGAGCTGGTACTGCGGTGGTGGCGCTTCGCCGCGGCTGAGTGACTTCAGCAGCTGCTTGAAATCATCCACGTGCTGGGCGGCGACCATGTCCAGCAGCGAGATGCCTTCGACCTCCTCGAAATCCTCGTAACCGAACATCTCCAGGTAGGCATCGTTGGCGCGGATGTGCATGCCTTCGTGGACATAGGCAATCGGTTCACGCGACGAGGCGATCAGCGCGTCGCAGCGACGCTCGGTCTCGCGCATCTGCGCTTCGATCCGGCGCAGGCCGCGGCGTGCCTGCAGGTCGACCCACTGGTCGCGGACCACCGCCAGCAGGTGTTCGGCGCGCTGGCGCAGGGCGAGGGCGCGAACCCCGTTGCTGCTGGCCTGTACCAGTTCGTCCTCGTCGATGCGCTCGGCCAGCAGCACCAGCGGGATGTCCTTGCCGCTGGCGGCGATGTGCTGGGCCACCAGTGGCAGCGGGATGCTCTGCGAGGGCGCCGCCAGCACCAGGTCGATCGCCTGGCTGGCCAGTACCTGCGACAGCTCGGCCGAGTCCTGCGGGCGCCATGGGCGCACGGCGATGCCGCTGTTGCGCAGGGTGCTGACGATGGCTTCGGCGTTCTCGCCGCTGTCATCGACGATCAGCAGGCGGATGGTGATGTCGTTCGCGTTCTGCATGCACTGCTCCCCAATCTGCAAATCTAGATACACGATGCGTGGCGGCGCGTCCATGCGCGCAACGCTTGCGTGCCCGGAACGGCGATGCGGTTCACACCACGCAGCCGGCTGCGTGCCCGCTGGCCCAGGCCCACTGGAAGTTGTAGCCGCCCAGCCAGCCGGTCACGTCCAGCACCTCGCCGACGAAATGCAGGCCAGGCACGCGCTTGGATTCCAGCGTCGACGAAGAGACTTCGTTGGTATCGACACCGCCAAGGGTGACTTCGGCGGTGCGGTAGCCCTCGGTGCCGCTGGCCACCAGTGGGAATGCTGAAAGCACCTGTGCTGCCTTGCGCAGGTCCGGCTCGTCCAGCTGACGTACCGGGCGGTCAGGCAGCCAGTGCTCGCACAGGCGCTGCGCCAGCCGCTTGGGCAGCACATCGCCCAGCACCGTACGCAGTTCCGCGGCGGGTCGTTCGCGCTTCATCTGGCGCAGCCATCCGGCGGCATCCTGGCCGGGCAGCAGATCCAGCGACAGCGCGTCACCGGGTTGCCAGAACGAGGAAATCTGCAGGATGGCCGGGCCACTGACGCCACGATGGGTCAGCAGCATGAAGTTGCGGAAACTCGTGCCGTTGCAGCTGGCCTCGACCGGCAGGGCGACGCCGCTGAGCTCGGCCAGGCGCTCCTGGTGGGTGCCGCTGAGGGTCAACGGCACCAGGCCGGCGCGGGTGGGCAGCAGCTGGTGGCCGAACTGGCGCGCGATCTCATAGCCGAACCCGGTTGCACCAAGACTGGGAATGGACAGGCCGCCGGTGGCCACCACCAGCGAGGCGCAATGGAACAGGCCGTGCGTGGTGTGCACGCGGAAGCCGTCAGTGCCGTGCTCGATGCGCTCCACGCTGCACTGCGTGCGGATCTGCACGCCGGCCTGCTGGCACTCGTCCACCAGCATCTTCACGATCTGCTTGGATGACACATCGCAGAACAGCTGGCCCAGCTCTTTTTCGTGATAGGCGATGCCGTGGCGCTCGACCATCTCGATGAAGTGGTACGGCGAGTAACGCGCCAGCGCCGACTTGCAGAAATGCGGATTGGCCGACAGGAAGTTGGCCGGGGTGGTGCCGGTGTTGGTGAAGTTGCAGCGGCCACCGCCGGACATCAGGATCTTCTTGCCGATCTTGTTGGCGTGGTCGATCACCTGCACATGCCGGCCTCGCTGGCCCGCCGTGATCGCGGTCATCAGCCCGGCCGCGCCGGCACCGATCACCAGCACGTCGCAGCGGATCGTGCTCATGCCTTGGCGCGCTTTCGCCAGTTGGGGATCACGTCCAGCTGCATCTGATCGTTGAGCAGTTGCACTTCGGCGTCCTGGATCAGCACGCTCCAGCGCATCGCGCGCTGGATCTGCTGGCCCCACAGATCGACGAATCCGCCGTCCAGGTCGACCACCGACAGATTGTCGAAGCGTGCCAGGCCCTTGCTCTGCTTCTGCCACCAGATGTCCGACGCATTGCCGCCGTAGTTGACCACCTGCACCTGTCGGCTGCGGTTGCTGGCCTTGCGGATGCGCGACTCGTCCGGATGGCCGAGGTCGATCCACTGCAGGATGTCGCCGGTGTAGTCGTGTTCCCACAGGTCCGGCTCATCGTCGGTACTCAGGCCGCGGCCGAACTCCAGGCGGTCGCCAGCGTTCAGCGCGAAGGCGAGCAGGCGCACCATCAGGCGTTCGTCGGTTTCAGACGGATGCTGGGCCAGGGTCAGGTTGTGGGTCGCGTAGTAGCCGCGATCCATGTCGCTGATCTGCAGTTCGGCCTTGCGGATGGTGGCGGTGAGGGCCATGAAGATCCAGAGGGGTAAAGACCGTCAATGATAGAGGTTTGCCCCGGGGGTGTCCGGTATGGGGGTGTCGGCAGGGCGTGATCGGTGGCACGCTGGCCGCCCTGATTCTTCCGGCTTGCCCTGTCGTATGTCCCGTTCACGTCCGCGCCGGCTGCAGATCGACAGCGCCACGACCGCGCCATGACCACGCCCAGCCGACTGCAGCTGCCGCCCGGTAACTGGGTTTCCCTGCTGGAGGGGCTGTGCGCGCGCTTCCCGCGCATCGACCGGTTGCAGTGGGAGAGCCGCTTCGCGCGGGGGCGGGTGCAGGACGCGCAGGGCAGGGCGCTGGCGGCCGACATGCCGTGGCAGGTGGGGCTGGAGATCCGCTACTTCCGTGAAGTGGCCGACGAGCCGGTGATTCCCTTCGTGGAGACCATCCTGCATCACGATGCGCACCTGCTGGTGGCTGACAAGCCGCACTTCCTGCCGACCGCGCCTGCCGGTGCCTTCGTGCGCGAAACCCTGTTGGCGCGCCTGGTCGAACGCACCGGCAACACCGATCTGGTGCCGTTGCATCGGCTGGACCGGCTGACGGCCGGCCTGGTGCTGTTTTCCACCCGGCCGGAAACGCGCGACGCCTACCAGCGCCTGTTCCGTGAGCGCCGCATCGAGAAGACCTACGAGGCGCTGGCACAGGCCTTGCCCGATCTGCGGTTTCCGCTGGAGCGGCACAGCCGGCTGCAGCCAGGGGAGCCGTTCTTCCGTATGGTCGAAGGTCCCGGCGAACCGAATGCGCGGACCCGTATCGAGGTCATCGATGCGCACGGCCCGGTCTGGCGCTACCGGCTTGTGCCGGAATCCGGACGCAAGCATCAGCTGCGCGTCCATATGGCTGCGCTCGGTGCGCCGATCCTGGGCGACGGGTTCTACCCGCAGCTGCAGGACCGGCCGCAGGGTGAGGGCGAGCCGCCGTTGCAGCTGCTGGCGCAGGCACTGGCCTTCGATGATCCGCTTACGGGCCAGCGGCGCAGCTTCCGCAGTGCGCGCACCTTGAGCGTTTCCGGCTGAGGTGCAGCTGGATTCACCTGTTCGGGCGGCGCGCCAGCCAGCGGTCCAGCTCGGCAGCGAACAGCTGGCGGTCGCGCGCGCCCAGAGGAGGCGGTCCGCCGGTCTGCACGCCCGCGCCTCGCAGTTCTTCCATGAAATTGCGCATCGACAGCCGCTCGGCCATGTTGTTGGGGGTGTACAGCTGGCCGCGTGGGTTCAGGGCCACCCCCTTCTTCTCCAGCACCAGGGCGGCCAGCGGGATGTCCTGGGTGACCACCAGGTCGCCGGCGGCCACCCGTTCGACAATGGCGCTGTCGGCCACGTCCAGTCCCTGCGGCACCTGGATCGAACGCAGCCAGCGCGAGGGTGGGGTGCGGATCCACTGGTTGGCGACCAGGGTCAGTTCCACACCGACCCGTTCAGCGGCGCGGAACAGGATGTCGCGAATGACGACGGGGCAGGCGTCTGCGTCCACCCAGATGCGGGGGAGCAGGGGTTCAGCTCGGGTTTCAGCTTCAGTCATTTACCCAGTGTAGGGTAGGAAAAACCTGAATGGGGGCCCGGGTTTAGCCTCGATCTGGTGCAACCCCTTGCCCTGCCTAGGGACCGGCCATTTGTCGCTGAATATCAAGGCTATCGCTTTTTACTCAAAACACGCGTATCGTCTGGCCCACTGTGTTTGCTAGGGTCACCGTGAATCGTGGCCTGGTGCAGTTGATCTCACGATCCGCTCATCGATCCGCTTTACCAACGCCTGCAACTCAGTCTCGGCCCCGATACCCGGTGGCTGCGATTTTTTTCAACATGTGTTTCAGGAGTTAGTAAATATGTCTGATCGTCAGACCGGCACTGTCAAGTGGTTCAACGACGCCAAGGGCTTCGGCTTCATCACCCCGGAAAGCGGCCCGGACCTGTTCGTGCATTTCCGCGCGATCCAGGGCACCGGCTTCAAGACCCTGCAGGAAGGCCAGAAGGTTACCTTCGTCGCCGTCCAGGGTCAGAAGGGTATGCAGGCTGACCAGGTGCAGGCGGTCTAATCCGTCTGCTACCGTTTGGTAGCCAGAACGCCGGGAGCGAAAGCTCCCGGCGTTTTTCGTTATGGGCTTCTTGCAGCGTCGAGCCAGGCTCGGCTCTACAAAGGGCATGCACCTGGCACGGTACGATGCAGTCCTCCCCAAGGATCGTCCCCATGCGCATCGTCCCCATGCGCATCGTCCATCATCTGGAAAACTCCCGTTCGCTGCGCGTGCTGTGGATGCTGGAGGAGCTGGGGCTGGACTACGAGCTGCGCCGCTACCCGCGCGACCCGAAGACGATGCTGGCGCCGCCGGAACTGCGCCAGGTGCATCCGCTGGGCAAGGCGCCGGTGCTGCAGGATGGCGATCTCATCCTCGCCGAATCCGGCGCCATCCTCGACTACCTGGTTGACCGCTACGACGTGCATCGCCAGCTGTCGCCGTCGCCGGTACCGGCCGATGGCAAAGAGCGCATCGATTACCGCTACTGGCTGCACTATGCCGAAGGCTCGGCGATGCCGCCGATGCTGCTGACGCTGGTGATCAGCCGCATCCGCAGCGCGCCGATGCCGTTCTTCGCGCGGCCGATCGCCCGCAGCATCGCCGACAAGGCCGAGCGCGGTTTCGTCGGCCCGCAGCGACGCCTGCATCTGGACTGGATGGAACGGCGTCTGGCCGAAAGCCCGTGGTTTGCCGGCGAGCGCTTCACCGCCGCGGACATCCAGATGAGCTTCCCGATCCAGGCAGCGGCCGCACGCGGCGGCGGACTGGACGACAAGCCGGCATTGCGTGGCTTCCTCAAGCGCATCGGCGAGCGTCCGGCCTACCAGCGTGCCGAGGCGCACGGTGGCGCATTGCAGGCCCTGCGCGGCGATTGAGGACGGCCGTCGCCGCCCCCATGCTGTGCTCATGGATACCACGGCTCCCCAGTTCGACAACCGCCTGCTGACTCTGCTGCCGGGCGATCCCGAGTCCGGCCCGCGCCGACGCGAAGTGCTGGGTGCGGCCTGGTCGCCGGTGATGCCGACACCTGTAGCAGCGCCGGTGCTGCTGGCGTGGTCGCCGGAGGTTGCCGCGATGCTCGGGTTCGATCCTGCGCAGGTCGATGATGAAGGCTTCGCCCAGGTGTTCGCTGGCAACGCGCTGTATGCGGGCATGCAGCCGTGGGCGGCCAACTATGGAGGCCACCAGTTCGGGCACTGGGCCGGGCAGCTGGGTGATGGTCGCGCCATCTCGCTGGGCGAGTTGATCGGCGCCGATGGCAGGCACTGGGAACTGCAGTTGAAGGGCGCCGGGCCAACGCCGTACTCGCGTGGCGCCGATGGCCGTGCAGTGCTGCGCTCGTCGATCCGTGAATTCCTGTGCAGCGAGGCGATGCATCACCTCGGCGTGCCGACTACCCGCGCCCTGTCGCTGGTCGGCACCGGCGAGGACGTGGTGCGCGACATGTTCTATGACGGTCATCCGCGTGCGGAGCCCGGCGCGATCGTCTGCCGGGTATCGCCCTCGTTCCTGCGTTTTGGTTCGTTTGAACTGCCTGCTTCACGTGGCGAGACCGCATTGTTGAAGCAGATGGTCGACGCCTGCATCGCCCGCGATTTCCCGGAACTGAAAGGGCAGGGCGAAGCGCTCTATGGCGACTGGTTCGCACAGATCGCCGTGCGCACCGCAGAGATGATCGCGCACTGGATGCGCGTCGGTTTCGTGCATGGGGTGATGAACACCGACAACCTCTCGGTGCTCGGCGTGACCCTGGACTACGGCCCCTATGGCTGGGTCGAAGACTTCGATCCGGACTGGACGCCGAACACCACCGATGCGCAGGGGCGTCGCTATCGTTTCGGCACCCAGCCGCAGGTGGCGTACTGGAACCTCAGCCGTCTGGCACAGGCGCTGTCGCCGTTGTTCGCCGACGTGCAGCCGCTGCAGGCAGGGCTGGCCGCCTACCAGGCGACCTTTGTCGCCTGCACCCGTCGCGATGTGGCGGCCAAGCTGGGTCTGGCAGCGGCTGACGATGCCGATCTGCAGCTCTACCAGCGTTGGCAGCAGCTGATGCAGGACGGTGGCATGGACATGACCCTGGCATGGCGTGCGCTGATGCGCATCGATGCCAATGCACCCGATGCGGGGGTACTGGCCGAAGTCTTCTACGACCCCGAGCGGCAGCACGCGGTGCAGGAACCTCTGCAGCAGTGGCTGCAGGATTACGCGGCCCGACTGCGTGCCGATCCACTGTCGGCACCAGAGCGGTTCGCGAAGATGGGCGCAGCCAATCCGCTGTATGTGCTGCGCAACTGGCTGGCACAGGAAGCAATCGACCGCGCCGAGCAGGGCGACCTGGGCGGGGTGCACGCCCTGCAGGACGTACTGCGTGATCCGTACACCGAACGCCCGGGGCTGGAGCATTACGCCGGCAAGCGCCCGGCGTGGGCCGACAATCGCGCCGGCTGTTCGATGCTGTCCTGCAGTTCGTAGGGTTTTCTTTTGCAGGGCTGCGCCCTGCACCCGCCGAGGCCGGAGCAACAGCAACAGCGGGGATCCTGTGGAATGGCGGGGCACTGTGGGTTTGCGGGGACGCCGTAAACCCATCCATGGAGGCTTGGTCGCGGCATCCATGCCGCTCACACCCCGCAAACCCACAGTGCGCCTCCTTCGACAGTTGGCCGCGATCTGCCGGATCTGCCCCCCGATCTGTTTCGAGATCTGTTGCTCTGGCTCCAAGCAGGTGCAGGGCTCCAAGCCCGGCAAACAACATGCCCTACAACGAAGGTAGTACCCATTCAGTGCGATATTCGCACGCGCAGTCGATTACCGCACTTGAATGGTGCAGTGCGATAAACCTAATTTCACTTCCACAGTTTCACAGCAGTCCAAGCGATCCACCCCTGGCGGGGCGAGGGCAGCAGCCGGTCCGGTGCTGAAGCCAGGTGCAGGGGAAGACCGCAGGATTCTCCTTCACCTGTGCGGAGTGATCGCATGCGCCGTCGTCTGTCCATTGTTTCCCTGTCCCTGCTTGCCATGCTGCCGTCGCTGGCGCTGGCCTACCAGGCAGAACCGCCGCGCGAGGCCCCGCAGGTGCTGCGCGTGGACCGCTACGCCGACGACGCCAACGCCGGCTCGCTGCGCTGGGCGATCACTACCGCCAACGGCGCACCCGGCCGCTACCGCATCGAGATCGACACCGTAGGCACCGCGCCCTATGTCATCAAGCCCGCCTCGCCGCTGCCGGAAATCAAGGGCCCGGTGCAGATCATCGGCACGTCGTGGGCACGCGATGGCCAGTACGTCGCTATTGATGGCTCGGCCTACGTCACCGGCACCGGCACCGATGCCTGCCCGGGCGCCGAACCCGGCCAGTCGGGTACCAACGTGCGCACCACCACGCTGCCGGGGCTGGTCCTGCGCGATACCCAGGGCGTGGAGCTGGCCGGCCTGGAGATCCGCAATTTCTGCATCGGCGTGCTGGTCAACCGCTCCAGCCACAACGAGATCCATGACAACCGCATCGTCGCCAACAAGGGCGGTGCCGGCATCATGCTCACCGGTGATGACGGCAAGGGCCAGTCCACCGCCATCACCACCGTGCACAACCGCATCGTGCGCAACCTGTTCCTTGATAACGGCGACGGCCTCGAGTTGACCCGAGGCGCGGCCTGGAACCTGGTCGCCGACAACCTGTTCCAGTCCACCAGTGCCAACCCGGAACCCTCGCAGGGCATCGAGATCCTGTGGGGCAACGACAACAGCGTGGTCCACAACCGCTTCGTCGATTACTCCGATGGCCTTCAGATCAACTGGGGCAACCGCAACTACATCGCGGCAAACACTTTTACCGGCAACTCGCTGGGCCTGAGCATCACCGGCAGCGGCAACGTGGTCGACGGCAACACCATCACCGGCAATGGCATCGGCATCGGCGTGCGCCCGCAGCCGGTCAGTGCGCCGAACCGCTTCACCGGCAACCGCATCTACGGCAACGGCCTGCCGATCGAGCGTTGCGAAGCCGGCGGCGCCTGCGTGAAGGGCCAGCCACGTGGCGCCATCGTGTTCGGTGTGCCGGGCCTGGAGCACGCCAGCTTCGTCGGCTCCCGTGGGCGTGGCGTGGACAACGATGCGTCCAAGCGTGCGCGCATCTGCACCGCTGCCGGCCAGGCCGGCTGCCAGCCACTGCCGAACCTCGGCCAGGCCGCGCCGCAGCTGACCGTAGTGCAGGGCAAGGGTGCGCAGCGCCAGCTGACCGGTCGTTTCCAGGGTGTGCCTGATACCCGCTACCAGGTGGAAGTGTTCGGCAACCGCGCCGCCGCCGGCAACGAGGCGGAGTGGGTGCTGGGCAGCGTGGAAGCACGCACCGACGCGCAGGGGCAGGGCAGCTTCACCTTTCCACTCGGTGCAGGGACCGACGCTGCCGCTGCCGGCAGCCTGACCGCCACGGTCACCTCGGCGCAGGGCGCGACCTCCCCCCTGAGTGCGCCGCTGTCGCTGCGCTGACCACCTCCACGAGACCGCGATCATGAATCCTGCGAAACCTGTTTCCCTGGGCATGCTGGCCGCCCTGCTGCTGCCAGTCGTGGCCAGCGCGCAGTCCAGCAACCGCTATGAAGGCAAGACCCTTACCGGCGACTGGGGCGGCACCCGCACCGATCTGTTCGAGCGCGGCGTTGCCTTCCGCGGCGACTACGTGGGCGAGGCCATGGGCGTGGTCGATGGCGGCTACGGCGAAACCGGTGCGCGCTACGCGCAGCAGGTGCGCGTGGGCATGGACCTGGACATGGGCAAGCTGGCTGGCTGGGACGGTGGTGCGTTCCACTTCACCCTCAACGACCGTCGCGGCCGCAGCACTTCGGTGGATTTCGTCGGCAACCGCTTCCCGATCCAGGAGGCGTATGGCGGCCAGTACACGCGGCTGACCGAACTGAGCTACGACCAGACCTTCAATGCCGGCCGGTCGTACTACAAGCTGGGCTACTACGCGATGGGCAACCAGTTCGGCCTGCACAGCCTGCTGACCCACTTCGTCAACGCCGCGTTCTGCGCCCACCCGCTGGCGATGTCCGGCAACAGCGGCTGGTACAACTACCCGATGGCACGCTGGGGCGGCGAGTTCGCCCAGCAGATCAGCCCGGCGGTGAACGTGCGCACGGGTTGGTTCCAGGTCAACCCGAACCTGGGCGGCAACATCGAACGCAACGCATTCCGTCCGTTCGTTTCGGGCACCACCGGTTCGCTGTTTCCGGTGGAGGTGACCTGGACGCCGGCCAAGGGCAGCCGCTACGCCGGCGTCTACAAGTTCGGTGGCTACTACGACACTTCGCGCGTGGACCAGCGCGGCCTGGATACCTCGCCGACCACCGGGCGCCACGGCGCCTACGTGCTGGCCGAACAGCGCCTGACCCAGGAATCGGCCGACCCCAGCCGCGGCCTGACCGCCTTCGCGCAGTACATGGTGTCCGACACCGATACCGCGCAGATCAAGCGCTGGTACGCGCTGGGCGGCGTCTACCAGGGCATCGGCGCGCGCGCGCAGGACAGCATCGCGCTGGGCTACGTGGGCGCTGACATCAACGACCGCCTGGTCGATGCGCGGCGCGCCACCTTGGCTGCCGGGGGCGTGCCCACCGATTCGCCGATGTACAACCTCAGCCAGGCCGAGGAGCTGTTCGAGCTGTCCTACAGCTTCCAGGTGAAGCCCTGGCTGATGATCCGCCCGGACCTGCAGTACATCGTCAACCCGGGCACGTTCAATTACAGCGGTACCGACAACGCCTGGGCCGTGGGTGTCCAGGCCAAGGTGACCTTCTGATGGCTGCGCGCTTCTTCCATGCCGTGGTGACTGCGATGAACATTCCGCTCGCTTCCGTTGTCCTCGCCGGCGTGCTCGCCTCCTTCCCCTTGCTGGCCCTGGGCGCGCCCCCACCGGCGGTGCTGCAGGTCGGCCAACTACGCATCGGCGAGGGCAGCCCGCGCACAATCGTGCCGATCACCGGTGCCACCGCGGATATCGCGCTGCAGCAGGCCGCGTCCATCGCCGCCAGCAATGCCACCGACATCGCCGAGTGGCGCATCGATTACCTGGACATCGCCACCGATGGCAAGGCGCTGGTCGCGCTGGGCAAGCGCATCCAGGCCGCGGTGGATGGCAAGCCGGTCATCGTGACCTTCCGCACGAAGGCCGAAGGGGGCGCCAAGCCGATCAGCGATGCCGACTACGGCAAGCTTTACGCCGCGCTGCTGCGCGGTGGTGTCGCCCAGTTGATCGACGTAGAGATGTTCCGCGATCCGAAGGTGGTGCAGGCGCTGGTGGCGCAGGCCCACCAGGCGGGCGTGAAGGTGGTGATGTCCAGCCACGATTTCCATGCCACGCCGCCGCGCGAGGAAATCGTCGCGCGCCTGCTGAAGCAGCAGGCGATGGGCGCGGACGTGTTGAAGATCGCGGTGATGCCACGCGACGCCGGCGATGTGCTGGCCCTGCTGGACGCCACTTGGCAGGTGCGCCAGCAGAGCGACAAGCCGCTGCTGACCATGTCGATGGGCGGCACCGGCGTGGTTTCGCGCCTGGCCGGCGAAACCTTCGGCCAGGCCCTGACCTTCGGCATGATCGGCACCCCGTCGGCGCCGGGCCAGGTCGAGGTCGATCGCCTCCAGGACGTCCTGCAGGTCATCCATGCATCCAGCCAGGCCGGTCACTGAGACCTTTCCCGCCGAACGTTCCATCGCATCACGCAGTTGCAGGAAACCGCACAATGAGCCACGCCTCCGCCGCCGCACCGTCGCTTGTCCTTGAACGGATGAGTCCCTTCCAGTGGACCGCCATCGCCATCTGCGTGCTGTTGAACATGCTCGATGGCTTCGACGTGATGGTCATGGCCTTCACCGCGCCGCACGTGTCGGCGGACTGGGAACTGTCGGGCAAGGTGCTGGGGCTGATGCTCAGTGCCGGCCTGGTCGGCATGGCGCTGGGTTCGTTCCTGCTGGCGCCGATGGCCGACCGCTGGGGGCGGCGGCCGATGATCGTCTGCTGCCTGCTGATCCTCACCAGTGGCATGGCGCTGTCCGCGCTGGCCGCCGACTCCTGGCAGCTGGGTGCGCTGCGCGTGTACACCGGCATCGGCATCGGCGGCATGCTGGCCGGTGTGGGGGTGATCACCGCCGAGTACGCCAACGCCAAGTGGCGCAGCACCGCAGTCGCGCTGCAGGCCACCGGCTACCCGATCGGTGCGACCGCCGGCGGCCTGCTGGCTGCGTGGATGCTGGAGCACTGGGCCTGGCACAGCGTGTTCCTGATCGGCGCAGTGGCATCGCTGCTGTGCATTCCGCTGGTGCTCAAATGCCTGCCCGAATCGCTGGATTTCCTGGTCGCGCGTCGCCCGGCCAATGCCTTGCCACGCCTGAACGCGCTGCTCTCGCGCATGCGCATGCCGGAGTTGCAGGCGCTGCCGCCAGCGCCGGTGCGCGACGGCCAGCGCCAGGGCTATGCCGCGCTGTTCGTGGGTGACCTGCGCCGCGTCGCGCTGCTGATCGCATTGGCGTTCTTCCTGCACATGTTCGCGTTCTATTTCGTGCTGAGCTGGACGCCGAAGCTGCTGGTCTCGGCCGGCGTGTCGGCGCAGCAGGGCATCACCGGTGGCGTGCTGTTGAACCTCGGGGGAATCGTTGGCGGCAGCCTGTTCGGCTGGCTGGCCTCGCGCTGGTCGCTGTCCAGGCTGACGGCCGGCGCGCTGCTGCTGGCGATGGTCTCGATGCTGGGCTTTGCGGCCTTCAACACGCAGCTGGGCGTGGCCTTCCCGCTGGCCTTCGTGATCGGTGCGGCACTGTTCGCAGCGATGGCCGGTCTGTATGCGGCCGCGCCAGTGGTGTTCGCCGCCGAAGTGCGGACCACCGGCCTGGGCTGGGCCATCGGCATCGGCCGGGTCGGCGCGATCCTCTCGCCGCTCACCGTGGGTGTGCTGGTCGATGGTGGCTGGCAGCCGTCCTCGTTGTACGTGCTGTGCGCTGTGCCGCTGCTGCTGGCGGCATGGGCGTGCCTCGGCCTGCGCGTGGGCGTGGGCCAGAACCGGCGTTGAACCGATGGCCGGAGCACGTCACTCAATGTGCGATTATCGAATCGACTGGCCGAATATCGCATTGACCGCGCGGCGTGCCATGGCGACCATGTCCGGGTCATGTTTTCCCTTCGCAGTGGCCCTGCAGCGTGGCGGTGATGACCGCCGGCAGCCAGGGCAAGGAGCAATGCAGTGATCGACAAGAGCGTGGCCAGCGTGGAAACAGCGGTGGCCGATATCCATGATGGCGCCACCGTGATGATCGGCGGCTTTGGCACGGCCGGCATGCCCGACGAGCTGATCGATGCGCTCATTGCACAGGGTGCGCGCGAGCTGACGATCATCAACAACAATGCCGGCAACGGCGATACCGGCCTGGCTGCGCTTATCAAGCACAAGCGAGTGCGCCGCATCGTCTGCTCCTTCCCGCGCCAGGCCGATTCGCAGCACTTCGACGCGGCCTACCGCGCAGGCGAGATCGAACTGGAGCTGGTACCGCAGGGCAACCTGGCCGCGCGCATCCATGCGGCCGGTTCCGGTCTGGGCGCGGTTTTCACGCCCACCGGCTATGGCACCGAGCTGGCCCAGGGCAAGGAAACGCGCGAGATTGACGGTCGCCACTACGTGCTCGAGTACCCGCTGCATGCCGATTTCGCGCTGATCAAGGCCGATCGCGGCGATCGTTGGGGCAACCTGGTGTACCGCAAGACGGCACGCAACTTCGGCCCGCTGATGGCGATGGCCGCACGCTGCACCATCGTGCAGGTGCGTGAGGTGGTGCCGTTGGGCGAGCTGGATCCGGAGGCCGTGGTCACCCCGGGCATCTTCGTGCAGCGCGTGGTACCGGTGGCCGCAGAAGGAGTGCAGGCATGAACAAGCTCAGCCGCGAACAGATGGCCGCGCGCGTGGCGCGCGATATTCCCGAAGGGGCCTACGTCAACCTGGGCATCGGCCTGCCAACCACAGTGGCCAACTTCCTGCCGGCGGACAAGGAGATACTGCTGCAGTCGGAAAACGGCTTGCTGGGCATGGGCCCGGCACCGGCGCCCGGCCAGGAAGATCCTGACCTGATCAACGCCGGCAAGCAGCCGGTCACGCTGCTCACCGGTGGCTGCTATTTCCACCATGCCGATTCGTTCGCGATGATGCGTGGCGGCCACCTCGACATCTGCGTGCTCGGCGCCTTCCAGGTGTCGGCACACGGTGACCTGGCCAACTGGAGCACCGGCGCCTCCGACGCGATTCCCGCCGTTGGCGGTGCAATGGACCTGGCCATCGGGGCCAAGCAGGTCTTTGTGATGATGGACCTGTTCACCAAGCAGGGTGAAAGCAAGTTGGTGGCCGAATGCAGCTATCCGCTGACCGGCCTGCGCTGCGTGTCGCGCGTGTATACCGATGTGGCGGTGTTCGACCTCGGCGCTGACGGCGCGACCGTGCTGGAAATGGTCGAGGGCGTGGACATCGATCAACTGCGTGAACTGACCGGCCTGCCGCTGGCACTGGCCGAGGGAGCCTGATATGCCCCTGCACGAGACCTATATCGTCGATGGCATCCGTACCCCGATCGGCCGCTACGGCGGCGCGTTGTCCGGCGTGCGCGCCGACGACCTCGGTGCGATTCCGCTGAAGGCACTGCTGGCGCGCCACCCGAAGCTGGACCCGGCGCTGGTGGAGGATGTCTACCTGGGCTGTGCCAACCAGGCCGGTGAGGACAACCGCAACGTCGCGCGCATGAGCCTGCTGCTGGCCGGCCTGCCGGTGAGCGTGCCCGGCAGCACGATCAACCGCCTGTGCGGTTCGGGCCTGGATGCGATCGGTACCGTGGCTCGTGGCATTGCGGCAGGCGAGCTGGGCCTGGCCATTGCTGGCGGCGTCGAATCGATGTCGCGCGCGCCGTTCGTGATGGGCAAGGCAGCCTCGCCGTTTGCCCGCGACCAGCAGATCGAAGACACCACCATGGGCTGGCGCTTCATCAACCCGCGCCTGCGCGAACTGCACGGCGTGGAGACCATGGGCCAGACCGCCGAGAACGTGGCCGAGCGCTACGGCATCAGCCGCGAGGACCAGGATGCATTCGCCCTGCGCAGCCAGCAGCGCACGGCCGCCGCGCAGGCGCGCGGCTTCTTCGACGGTGAGATCGTGGCGGTGGACGTACCGGGCCGCAAACGCGGCGAAACCGTGACCGTCGACCGCGATGAACACCCACGCGGCGACACCACCGCCGAGGCCCTGGCCAAACTGAAGCCGCTGTTCCGGCAGCCGGGCACGGTGACCGCCGGTAATGCGTCGGGCATCAACGATGGCGCCGCTGCGCTGCTGCTGGCCTCAGGTGCGCAGGTGAAGGCGCTGGGGCTGGCCCAGCGTGCGCGCATCCTCGGCTTTGCCAGTGCCGGCGTGGAGCCGGCGATCATGGGCATGGGGCCGGTGCCCGCCAGCCAGAAGCTGATGGCACGGCTGGGCCTGACCATCACCGATTTCGATGCGATCGAACTGAACGAGGCCTTCGCCTCGCAGGGGCTGGCCTGCATGCGCCAACTGGGCCTGGCCGACGATGCCGCGCACGTGAACCCCAACGGCGGTGCCATTGCCCTGGGCCACCCGCTGGGCATGAGTGGCGCGCGCCTGGCGCTGACCCTGCTGCGCCAGCTGGAGGCCAGCGGTGGCCGCCGTGGCCTGGCCACGATGTGCATCGGCGTGGGGCAGGGCGTGGCCCTGGCCATCGAGCGCGTGTGAACCATCCCCTGATTCCGTAATCTCAAGACAGCTGCGGCTTCCGGCCGCTCGCCAACAGGAGTACGCCATGAGCGATCCCACCCAACTGCGCGGCTACCGCAAGCCGTACCCCGGCAGCCAGCCGCCGCGCATCCACCTGCCGTACGCCTCCACTGCGCTGCGCGGCCCGGGAACCGACCCGATCGCCATCCCGGTGACGCTCTCGGAAGTGACCGGTCCGAGCATCAACCGCATCACCCTGGGGGAGCATGCCGCCGACCTGACCGCCGGCTTCCCCGGGCAGCCGCAGGGCGAGCGCATCATCGTCAGCGGCCGCGTGCTGGACGAGAACGGCCGCCCGGTGCGCAACACCGTGGTCGAGGTGTGGCAGTGCAATGCCGCCGGCCGCTACCTGCACAAGGGTGACCAGCACGATGCGCCGCTGGATCCGAACTTCACGGGCACCGGCCAGGTGCTGACCGACAGCGAAGGCCGCTACCGCTTCACCACCATCAAGCCGGGTGCGTATCCGTGGCGCAACCACTACAACGCCTGGCGCCCGGCACACATCCATTTCTCGCTGCATGGCGATGGCATCGGCCAGCGTCTGGTCACGCAGATGTATTTCCCCAACGATCCGCTGCTGGCGTTCGATCCGATCTACAACTGCTTGGATGACACCAAGGCGCGCGAGCGCATGGTGTCCTCGTTCGACTGGGAAAACACCGTCAACGAATTCGCACTGGGTTACCGCTTCGACATCGTGCTGCGCGGTCGCAAGATGACCGTCTGGGAGTAAGACCATGAGTTTCCAATCCACTCCGTGGCAGACCGTGGGCCCGTACTACCGCTTGGGTCTGGAACCGCTGTACCGCACCGGGATCGCTCCGGCCACTGCGCAGGGCGAGCGCGTGGACGTGCAGGGCCAGGTGTTTGATGGCAATGGCGTGCCGGTATCCGATGCCGTGCTGGAAATCTGGCAGGCCGACGCACAAGGCATCTACGCCCACGGCGAAGACCCGCGCCGTGACGACCACGATCCGGCCTTCGATGGCTGGGGCCGCGTGCCAACCGACGACCAGGGCCGCTTTGCCTTCACCACCGTCAAGCCGGGCCGCGTGCCGGGCCTGCGTGGCGAGCCGCAGGCACCGCACCTGGTGGTGCTGGTGTTCATGCGCGGCCTGCTGCAGGCCACCCGTGCACGCATCTACTTCAGTGACGAAGCGAGCAACGTCGAGGACGGCATCCTCGCGCTGGTGCCGGTCGAACGCCGTCACACCCTGATCGCGCAGGCGCAGGGCAAGGGGCTGTACCACTGGGACGTGCGCATGCAGGGCCCGGATGAGACGGTGTTCTTCGCTTACTGATCGCGGCGCGCCCGGCGCGCCCGGCGCGCCCGGCGCGCCCGGCGCGCCTTCCGGCCACTCCACGCCCGCGTTCTGCGAGCGCGGGTAAGCTGTGGTCACCCATGATGGACTGCACCGATGAGCCACTCCCCAACGCTGCTGGGCGGTCTGTTCGGCGACCCCGCTGTCGACGCTGAGTTCACCGATGAGGCGCGCCTGCAGGCGATGCTGGATGTCGAACGCGCCCTGGCGCGCGCGCAGGTGCAGTGTGGGGTGATTCCCGCCGCCGCGCAGGCACCGATCGAAGCGGCCTGCAGTGCTGATCTGTATTCGCTGCCGTCGCTATCGGCAGCCACTGCCCTGGCGGGCAATCCGGCCATTCCGCTGGTCAAGGCACTCACCGCGCAGGTCAAGGCGAACGATGCCGAGGCCGCGCGCTGGGTGCACTGGGGCGCCACCAGCCAGGACATCATCGATACCGGCGCGGTGTTGCAGCTGCGCGCGGCAGTCAGCCAGGTGCAGGCGCGCCTGCAGGTGCTGTGCACGGCGCTGGCGCAGTTGGCCGAGGCCGAGCGTGGCACTGGTCTGCCCGGGCGCACGCTGTTGCAGCAGGCGGTGCCGGTGACCTTCGGTCTGAAGGCCGCAGGTTGGCTCGATGCCCTGCAACGCAGCCAGCGTCGTCTGGCTGCCTTGGCCGCAGACACCCTGGTGCTGCAGTTCGGCGGCGCCGCCGGTACCCTGGCGTCGCTGCAGACGCGCGGGCTGGATGTGGCCGAAGCCTTGGCTGCTGAGCTGCAGTTGCCGCTGCCGGCATTGCCCTGGCATACCGCGCGTGACCGCGTTGCCGAGTTCGGCAGCGTGTTCGCCCTGCTGACCGGCAGCCTCGGCAAGATCGCCACCGACATCGTGCTGCTGATGCAGTCCGAAGTGGCCGAAGCCTTCGAGCCGGCGGGCGAGGGCAAGGGCGGTTCCTCGGCGATGCCGCACAAGCGCAATCCGGTGGGCTGCGTGGCTGCCATCGCCGCCTCCACGCGCGTCCCCGGCCTGCTGTCCACGCTGTTCACTGCCATGCCGCAGCCGCACGAGCGCGCAGCGGGCCAATGGCACGCCGAATGGGACACCGTGCCCGAGATCGTGCGCCTGTGTGCCGGCAGCCTGGCCCAGGTTCTTGTGGTGGTGCAGGGCCTGCAGCTGGACCGTGAACGCATGCAGCAGCATCTGGACAGCCACGGTGGCCTGCTTTACGCCGAAGCCGTTGCGGTCACCCTGGGCGAGCGCATCGGCAAGCCCGCCGCACATGCCCTGGTGGAACAAGCGGCCAGGCAGGCGCTTGCGCAATCGCAGCACCTGCGCGTGGTGCTGGGGCAGATGCCCGAGGTCACCACGCAGCTTTCCGCCGCACATCTGGATGCCCTGTTCGCTGCCGACAGCTGGCGCGGCATGGCCGATACCTGGATCGACCGCGTGCTCGCGCGCGGCTGATCCCTACGTTCAACGCTGGAGCACGCATGCCATTCCTCGACCTTACGCAGCATCGCCTGCATTACCAGACCGAGGGCCGTGCCGACGGTCCTTGGCTGACCTTCTGCAATTCGCTGGGTACCGATCTGGGCATGTGGCAGCCGCAGGTGGATGCGCTCGCCTCGCAGTACCGCATCCTGCGCTATGACCGTCGCGGCCATGGCCAGTCCAGCACACCGCCAGGGCTGTACAGCATTGACGATCTGGGCGCCGATGTACTGGCCCTGTGGGACCACCTGGACATCGAACGCAGCCATTTCTGCGGGCTGTCGATCGGCGGCCTGACCGGGCAGTGGCTGGGCGTGCATGCCGGCAGCCGGCTGCACACGCTCACGGTGGCTGCCACCGCAGCGAAGATCGGCACGCTTGAAAGCTGGCAGGCACGCATCGCCCAGGTCCAGCACGATGGCCTGTTGCCGCTGGTCGATGGCACCCGCGAACGCTGGTTCACCGCCGCCTTCGCGCAGACCCATGCCAGCCAGGTGGAAGACATCCTGCAGCGCTTCCTCGCCACCAGCGTGGCGGGCTATGCCGGCTGCTGCAACGCCGTGGGCACGGCCGACTTCCGTGATGCGCTGGGCCGCATTGGCGTGCCGCTGCTGGCCATTGCCGGCGAGGATGACCCGGTGTGCCCATCCGCCGACCTGCAGGCGATTGCAGGCAGCGTGGTGCAGGGCGCTTATGCCGGCGTCGCTGGCCGCCACATCTGCAACCTGGAATCGCCGCAGGCATTCACTTCCGCACTGGCCGCGCATCTTTCGGCGCAGCACTGATTCCGCACAACAGGTAGATCACGATGGACGAACAGGAACGCTACGAAGCCGGCCTTGCGGTGCGCCGCCAGGTATTGGGTGAGGCACACGTCGAACGCTCGCTGCAGGCGCGCAGCGACTTCACCACCGAATTCCAGGAATTCATCACGCGCACGGCGTGGGGCACGGTGTGGACGCGCGACGGCCTGCCGCGGCATACGCGCTCGCTGCTGACCATCGTGATGATGGTGGCGCTGGGCCATGACGAGGAGTTCAAGCTGCATATCCGTGCCGCCCGCAACAATGGCGTGACGCCGGAGGAAATCAAGGAAGCGCTGCTGCAGGCCGCGATCTACTGCGGCGTGCCTGCGGCCAACCACGCGTTCGCGCTGGCCAAGCCGATCCTTGAAGAGCAGGCGTCCGAGCGCTGATACGGAATCCGCCGGGCATGGCCCGGCGCTACCACAGCGCGGCCCCGGTAGCGCCGGGCCATGCCCGGCGGCTTTGCCTCAATTCAACAACGTGCCCAACCGCTGTGCGGCTTCGCGCAGGCGCGGCAACAGCTGGGTCTGCATCACGCCCAGACCGATACGGCCCGCCTGGGTGCCGATGTTCAGCGCGGCCACGACATCGCCGCTGCGCGAACGCACTGGCACGGCGATCGAGCGCAGGCCGATCTCCAGTTCCTGGTCGACCAGCGATACGCCTTCGCGGCGCACCTTTTCCAGCAGGTCGAGGAAGTCATCCATGCGGGTGACCGTGCGTTCGGTGCGCGGCCGCAGCGGGTTGCGTTCAAGGTAGCCTTCCAGCGTGTCGCGCGGCAACGAGGCCAGCAGCACGCGGCCCATCGAGGTGCAGTAGGCTGGCAGGCGGCTGCCCGCGCGCAGGCCGATCGACATGATGCGTACCGTTTCCGCGCGCGCCACGTACAGGATGTCATCGCCATCAAGCACGCCCAGCGAGCAGGATTCGTGCACGGCATCGCGCAGGGCATCCAGCACCGGTTGTGCAGCAGCGGTCATCGACGACGACGCGACATAGGCGCCGCCCATGCCCAGCACGCGCGGCAGCAGCACGTAGCCGCGGCCCTGCTCACCCACGTAGCCAAGTTTTTCCAGCGTGTACAGCACGCGCCGTACCGCAGCGCGGGAAATGCCGGTATCGCTGCTGATCTGCGACATCGTCACTTCGCGCGGGTGCTGCGAGAACACGCTCAGCACGGCCAGGCCGCGGCCGAGCGACGTCATGAAGTCCGGATCGCCCTGGTTGTCCTGGATCTGCTGCATCAGCTCATGGGCCAGGCCGCGATCCTGCGGTGGTGCAGGGGGGCGCTTGGGTCGACGGCTGGGAGGAACGACAGGCATGGCAGCAGCTTTCATCGGGTTCGACCTCGCATGGTAAGGGCTCGAACCAGCAACCGGTACCCACGCGACGCAGCCTGCGAGGCTGCGCCGCGTGGCGCCGGTCACTTGCGCTCGGGCAGCGCGTAGGCGATCACGTAGTCGCCACGGTCCGGTGACTGGCGTGCGCCACCGGCGGAAATCACCACGTACTGGCGACCGGTCTTCGGCGAGACGTAGGTCATCGGCGTGCCCTGGCTGCCGACCGGCATGCGGGCCTTCCACACTTCCTCGCCGGTGCGGCTGTCATAGGCGCGAAGGTAGTAATCCTGCGTACCGGCGAAGAACAGCAGGCCCGACTGCGTGGCCAGCGAACCGCCCAGGGTCGGCATGCCGATCGGAATCGGCAGGCCCATCTTGATACCCATCGGCCCGGTGTCCTTCACCGTGCCCACCGGCACCTGCCAGACCAGCTGGCGGGTGGCCAGGTTGATCGCCGACATCGTGCCGAACGGTGGTTTTTGGCAGGGAATGCCCAGCTTGGACAGGAATCGGTCGCGCAGCGAGCCGTACGGCGTGCCGGTCTGCGAGGCCGCACCCATCTCCACGCCACCGTCGCCGCTGGTCATCTGCGCACGCGGGATCAGCTTGGTCCACAGGCCCAGGCGCATGTCATTGACGAACAGGTAGCCGGTGGTGGGGTCGACCGAGGCGCTGCCCCAGTTCATGCCACCCAGCGAGCCGGGCCACTGCAGCGCGAGGTCTTCGCCCGGCGGCGTGTACATGCCGTCGTAGCGGAACTGCTTGAACTGGATGCGGCACAGCATCTGGTCGATCGGGGTCGCGCCCCACATGTCCGACTCGGTCAGCGTCTGCGCGCCGATCTGCGGCAGGCCCACCGACAGCGGCTGGGTGGCGGCATAGCGTTCGCCCTGCGCATTGCCCTGCGGCGCGGGGATGTTGCGCACTTCGCTGATCGGCACGCCGGTCTGGCGGTTGAGCATGAAGATCTGCCCGGCCTTGGTGATCTGCAGCAGGGCCGGCAGCGTGCCGCCCTTGCCGTCGGGCACGTCGGTCAGGGTCGGCTGCGCGGGCAGGTCGTAATCCCACAGATCGTGGTGCACGGTCTGGTAGACCCAGCGCTCCTTGCCGGTGGCCACGTCCAGCGCGACCACTGCCGAACTGTACTTGTCATCCTGCGGGGTGCGCTCGCCGGCCCACTGGTCCGGGGTGGTGTTGCCGGTGGGCAGGTAGACCAGGCCCAGCTGCGGGTCATAGGCCATCGAGGTCCACACGTTCGGCGTGGCGCGCGTGTAGTGGATCGACGGATCCAGCGGCACATCCGGGGTTTCCCTGGAAAGATCCCAGACCCAGGCCAGTGCGCCGGTGCGCACGTTGTAGGCACGCACCACGCCGGACGGCTCACCCACTTCGATGTTGTCGGCCACACGGCCACCGACCACGATCAGTTCGCCCGCCACCAACGGTGCGGCGGTGAGGGTGTAGAAGCCCGGCTTGATCTCGCCCATGCCGACCTTCAGGTCGACCACGCCGTTGCTGCCGAAGTCCGGGCACAGCGCACCGGTCTTCGCATCCAGCGCAAACAGGCGCGCATCGATGGAGGTCATCAGGATGCGCTTCTCGCACAGCGCCGGGCCCGTGCTGGCCGTCTCGTTGGCCGGCAGCGGCGCGGGTACCGGAGCTGCTGCATCTGCAGCAGACGGTGCGGTGGTTGCGTCGAAATAGCCCAGCCCGCGGCAGCGTTGCCAGTTCGGCGCGGTGGCCTTTGGGTCGAAGGCCCAGCGCTGCTTGCCGGAGTCGGCATCGATGGCGATCACCTGGTTGTGCGGCGTGCACAGGAACAGGCTGTCGCCAATCTGCAGCGGGGTGTTCTGGTCCTCGGCACCAAAGCCGTTGCTTTCCGGCACATCGCCGGTGCGCGCGGTCCAGGCAACCTGCAGTTCCTTCACGTTGGCCGGGGTGATCTGGTCCAGCGCGGCAAAGCGGGTGCCGGCGGTGGTGTTGCCCCAGTGCATCCAGTCGCGCTGTTCAGCACCCTTGGCCACCGGCACCACCGGTGGCGGCGTGCCCTGTGCGGTCTGCACCGGGCGCGGCTGGAACGCCGACACCGCAGTGCCCAGCAGGCCAACCAGCAGCACGGCCGCCACCCCATAGGCGCCGCGACCGGCAACCTGGCCTCGGCTGCGGCGCAGCACCGGCCAGGCCAGGGCGACCAGCAGGGCCAGCACCGCCGGCATCACCAGCCGCGACACCAACGGCCAGAAATTCCAGCCCGCATCCACCAGCGCCCACAGCAACGTGGCCACGAAAGCCAGACCGTAGAGCAGGGCACCGTTCGGCCGGCGCATCACCAGCAGTACGCCGGCAATCGCTGACACCGCGCCCATCAGCAGGAAATACCAGCTGCCCCCCAGCAGTGCCAAGCGAACACCGCCGACCAGCAGAGCCAGGCCGAACAGGGTCACCAGGATGCCGAGCAGGACCACCAGCACACGGCACAGGGCCGGAACTCTCGTCGTCTCGTCCACGTTGCATGAACCTCATTGCGAAAAACCCGCGCGGAGGCGGGGAAGCCCCGCGCGCGCCAAGCGTGGCGGGGGCCAACGGTATCCCTGGCGGCTGCGGGCCGTGACGGCGGGCAGGCGTCGGCCTGCTTATGCCGCAGGCTGGGTGAATGACCGGTTAGGGCGATTATCGCACGCATGTGCGATTTTGGTGTGATGCTCCACGGCGCCATCGGTGGAACGCAGCGGCGCAGCGGCGCAGTGGTGCCGGGAACGGGCAGGCCACGGGCGAACCGGTTACCCTATGCCGCCATACAAGCTGGTAGCTGCAATGACCGACGCCACCGTGGCCGTCCCCGCCTGGGCCTCGCGCCTGCGCGACATCGCTGATTTCCCGAAGCCGGGCATCCTGTTCAAGGACATCATGCCGCTGCTCGCTCACAGCGAGGACTTCCGTGGCGCGATCGTGGCGATGGCTGATCGCTGGCGCGATCAGAAGCTGGACGCGGTGGTCGGCATCGAATCGCGCGGCTTCATCCTCGGTGCGGCGATGGCGCTGGAACTGGGCGTGGGCTTCGTGCCGGTGCGCAAGCCGGGCAAACTGCCGGGCAAGGTGCTGCGCGAGGAATACACCCTGGAATACCGCAGCGACTGCATTGAAGTGCATGCCGACGCGTTGCCGGCCGGTGCGCGCGTGGCGATCATCGATGACGTGCTGGCAACCGGCGGTACGCTGGTTGCTGCGTTGTCGCTGGTGCGCCGCCTGGGCGTGGAAGTCGTCGGCGCCGGCGTGCTGGTCGAGCTGGACGGCCTGGGTGGCCGTGGCCGCTGGGAAGCGGATCTGCCGCTGCACACCGAACTGGTGTTCTGATTTCGCAGGTGCCAACCAAGGTTGGCATCTACCCGAGCGAGTCGCGGCAAACCGGTAGTTGCCAACCTTGGTTGGCACCGGATGGATGGGCCAACCAAGGTTGGCCACTACCAGGTCATGTCGCTGCCAACCGCGATTGGCAGCGCTCCTTCAATCACATCATCCGCACGCGGAATCGTCGGCCCTTGATCTTGCCGGCTTCCAGCTTCGCCACCGCCTTGTTGACCTGCTCGCGGGCGATCGCCACGTAGGAACGGGTCGGGAAGATCGCGATCTTCCCGATGAACTTGGCCGACAGGCCGGCGTCACCGGTGAGTGCGCCGAGGATGTCGCCCGCGCGCAGCTTGTCGGTCTTGCCGCCATCGATACGCAGGGTGCGCATCGCCGCCTGCGGCAGCTCGGCCGGGCGCGATGTCGCCAGCGGCGTCTTCTGCCAATCCAGCGGCTCGCCGCGCTGCGCTTCGATGGCGTCTGCGCGGTTCTTTTCACGGCCTGCCACCAGGCTGATCGCCAGGCCACTGGCGCCGGCACGACCAGTACGGCCGACACGGTGCTGGTAGCTCTCGACGTCGGTCGGCAGCTCGTAGTTGATCACCGCGGCCAGCTCTTCCACATCCAGCCCGCGTGCGGCGACGTCGCTGGCAACCAGCACGTTGCAGCTGCGGTTGGCCAGGCGCAGCAGCACTTCCTCACGGTCGCGCTGCTCCATGTCGCCATGCAGGGCGAGCGCGGAGAAACCGAACTGCTGCAGCGAGTTGGCCACTTCGTCCACGTCCTTGCGGGTGTTGCAGAACACCACGGCCGATTCGGGCGTGTACTTCAGCAGCAGGCCAGCCAGCGCCTTCTGCCGGTGGGCCGGTTCGACCTCGCAGAACAGATGGCGGATGGCCGGCGCCTGGTCGGCGCCTTCCACGGTCACTTCCACGGCATCGCGCAGCAGGTCGCGGGCCATGGCGCGGATGGTGTCGGGGAAGGTGGCCGAGAACAGCAGGCTCTGGCGATCGCGGTGGGTGCGGCCGGCGATCTCACGGATCGGTTCTTCGAAGCCCATGTCGAGCATGCGGTCCGCTTCGTCCAGCACCAGCGTGCGCACGGCGCCCAGATTCAGCGCGCGCTTGCGCGCCAGTTCCTGCACGCGGCCGGGCGTGCCGACCACCACGTGCGGATCGTGGCTTTCCAGCGAGGCCAGCTGCGGGCCCAGCGGCGTGCCGCCGGTCAGCAGCAGCAGCTTCAGGTTGGGGATGCCGGTGGCCAGCTTGCGGATCTGCTTGGCCACCTGGTCGGCCAGCTCGCGGGTGGGGCACAGCACCAGCCCCTGCACGCGGATCAGGCTGGGGTCGATGGACTGCAGCAGGCCCAGGCCGAAGGCGGCGGTCTTGCCGCTGCCGGTCGGGGCTTGGGCGATGACATCGCGGCCATCGAGGATGGCGGGCAGGCTCTGCGCCTGGATCGGCGTGAGGGTGGTGTAGCCGAGGGCATCCAGGCCGGGCTGCAGGGCCGGGCTCAGCGGCAGGGTCGAGAAGTCAGTCATGGCGCATTGTACCTGTGCGCGCGCCCGGTCCCGCCGCCGTTCACGATTGAGGGGCGCCCGGTAGCGGCCGACCTTGGTCGGCACCTTGGCCGAGCGTCCCCTCAGGCCAGTCCGAGGGCCACCAGCCGATCAGCCATCGCCTGCAACTGCTCCGGGGTGGCCGGCTTTCCCGCAGCCGTGGGCTCCAGCAGCAGCTGGTGGAACCACGGGTTGGCGTGCTGTGTATCGAAGTCGAACGAACAGGTCGCCTGCTCGCCCATCACCGCCTGCACGATCCCGATCAGCGTGTCTTCGGCTTCGTCGACGTTGCCCGGCCCATAGCGATCATCCAGCAGGCGCAACGGGATCGGCAGCAGTGTGGGAGATACGGGCATGCCCCGAGTCTAACGATCCACGTTGGACAGGAGCAGGAGGAGACTCAGGCCGCGTCAACATGGAACTGGATCAGGCCGCAGTGCAGGCACTCGAACGTGTAGAAGCCGATATCTGCACCGGGCACGTAGTCGCTGGCGAGCTCCAGCCAAACCGCTTTGTCGGCGTCATTGGTCGTGCACCATGCCGCGATGGTCGCTGCCGAGGCCTGACTCACCTGTTCCATGGTGGCGTCGCCCAGGAAGCGGCAGACATCGCTGCAATGTGCCAGCCATTTTTCCCCTTGAAAGCTGACATAGCCTGGCGTGCGCAGGGACAGCTCTTCCAAAGCGGTTTCGGGTACTTCTTGGTCGACGTCCAGACTGCAGGCAAATGCCACACCCAGTGCCGACGCTGCACGGCCATCGGCAATGCACCAAGGGCAGATCTGCTCTGAATAATCTTCGCGCCCTGCGTGGATGGCATCGCGCAGGTACACGTATCCACGCGCTTGCTGGCAGACCCTGCAGGCAGCCGAGGACGGCCCCACGTTGCCCGTCGCAACCGGGTCCGGGTGGTAGCGGAAGTTTGGAAAGTCATTGATGCTCATGGCGTCCATCCGGTGCAGCGCAGGGTACGGTCTTGTACGACCTGCCGATGATCCCGGCAAGCGGGGAGGGTCGATCAGCCCAGCACCGCCAGCACACCCTGGTGGATCGCCAGGCCGCCGAACAACAGCCAGACGAACAGGATCAGCGCCAGCAGCAGCGGCTTCAGACCGGCCTGGCGCAGGGCCGAGACGTGGGTGGTCAGGCCCAGTGCGGCCATCGCCATCGCCAGCAGCACCGTATCCAGCTGCACCAGTCCTGCCTGCAGCCCGGCCGGCAGCAGGTGCAGCGAATTGAGGCCGGCAACCGCCACGAAACCGAACGCGAACCACGGCACCACGATCCGGGCCTTGCCACCGTCCGCCGCCGCCTTGCCGCCACGCGCCAGCCCCAGCGGCAGCGCGATCAGGAACGGTGCCAGCAGCATCACCCGCACCATCTTGGTGATGACAGCGGTATCGGCGGCCGGCTCGCTCACCGCGCGTCCGGCGGCGACCACCTGTGCGACCTCGTGCACGGTCGCGCCGGTGAACAGGCCGTACTGCTGTGTGTCCATCGCCAGCCAGCCATGTGCCTGCACCAGCGCGTACAGCGCGGGATACAGGAACATCGCCACCGTGCCGAACACCACCACCGTCGATACCGCCACCGTCACCTGCGCAGCACGGCCGCGCACCACCGGTTCGGCGGCCATGACGGCGGCCGCACCGCAGATCGCGCTGCCGGCACCGATCAGCATGGCGGCCTCGCGCTCCATCTTGAACACGCGCACGCCCAGCCAGCAGGCCAGGCCGAAGGTGCTCGCCACCACCAGCACGTCCATCAGCACGCCGGCCACGCCGACGTGGCCGATGTCCTGGAAGGTCAGCCGCAGGCCGTACAGCACGATGCCCGCGCGCAGCAGCCAATGCTTGGAGAAGCCGACGCCCGCCGCGCTGGCAGGGGCCAGCCGTGGATAGAACGTGTTGCCGACCACGATGCCAGCGACGATCGCCACGGTCAGCGCGCTCAGGCCGTGCGCCTGCAGCCAGGGCAGCTCGGCCAGATACAGCGAAGCGGCCGCGACCAGGCCGACCAGCAGCAGGCCGGGCACCCGTGGCTGCCAGCGCTGGCGCAGGGCAGGCAGGGACCAGGAGGAGAGAGCGGGGGCGTTCATGGCAGTTGAAGGGTCTGGAGAGGCCATGCCAGCGTGCGCTCGCCCCAGTGACCTGTAAAACGAATAATATTGGTGAAAATTACCTATCTAGCAGGTTGAATGTGCGCCTGACCCTTCGCCAGCTGCAGGTCTTCGTCGCCATCGCCGATCACGGCAGCACCACGGCTGCCGGCCAGGCCATCGCCCTCTCGCAATCGGCCAGCAGCGCCGCGCTGCAGGAACTGGAGGCGCATTTCGGCACGCCGCTGTTCGACCGCATCGGCCGTCGCCTGGCGTTGAACGGCCACGGCCGGGCATTGCTGGAACCGGCGCGGGCGCTGCTGGTCAATGCCGCCGATCTGGAGCGGCAACTGGCGGCGGGCGGTGACCCGGCCCAAGGCGCACCACTGCGGCTGGTACTGGCGGCCAGCACCACCATCGGCAACTACCTGCTGCCGCCGCGTATCGCCGAACTGCTGCGGCAGGCGCCGCAGGCCGAGGTCGATCTGCGCATCGACAACAGCGCAGGCGTGGTGGCGGCCGTTCAACGGTTGGACGTGGATGCAGGATTGATCGAAGGCCCGTGCCACGAGCGCGGGCTGCAGGTGACTTCCTGGCAGCAGGACCCGCTGGTGATCGTGGCAGCGGCGGATGCGCCTCCGCGCTGGTCGCTGGATGAACTGCGCGCAGCGCGTTGGCTGCTGCGCGAACCCGGTTCAGGCACCCGCGAGGCCGTTGAACAGGCGCTGCTGCCGCATCTGCGCGGCTTCGCGCAGGCGCTGCAGCTGGGCAACACCGAAGCCATCAAGCAGGCCGCCATCGCCGGCCTCGGCCTGGCCTGCCTGTCCCGCCACGCCCTGGAAGAACCGCTGGCCCTGGGCCGCCTGCGCATTCTGGAAACCCCGCTACCCGCCCTGCAGCGCACGCTGTGGCTGGTACGCCACCCCGGCAAGCGATGGTTGCCGGGTTTGCAGGCGTTGTTGGGGGAAGTGGAGTAATCCGCCGCAATCCAGTCGATTGCATCCATTGATGGATCCTGCAGCGATCATCTAGGCATGGCGTGGATCTACGTGTCGACCAAGGTCGACACCCACCAAGAGCAGGCCATGCGATTCCGACAGATCGCGGGAAACTGTCTGAGGCGGGGTGATGTGGGGCTGCAGGACCGTTGGCGCCATGGATGGCGCCATCGAGCCCCCATGGAGGGTTTACGGCGTGTCCTGCAGCCCCACATCACCCGGCCATCCCACTGCAAGCCCGCTTCAGGCTGTTGCTGTTGCTGCGGCCGTTGCCCCGCGGGGGCCGGGCGCCGCCCGGCCAAGCCCCGCAACCCGCTACAATGGTCGGATGCCTCTGATTACTCTGCAAAACGTCGACTTCAGCGTCGGCGGCCCGCTGTTGCTGGAAAAAGCCGAACTGTCGATCGAGCCGGGCGAGCGTATTGCCCTGATCGGCCGCAACGGCGCCGGCAAATCGACCCTGCTCAAGCTGCTGTCCGGCGACCACAAGCCCGATGACGGCGAAGTGCGCGTGCAGCAGGGCGTGCGCGTGACTCGCCTGGAGCAGGAAGTGCCGCACGGCGCCGCCGGCAGCGTGTTCGACGTCGTCGCCGATGGCCTGGGCGAACTGGGCCAATGGCTCGCCGAATTCCATCACCTCAGCCACGCCGAAGTATTCGATGGCGAAGCGCTGGGCAACGTCCAGGCGAAGATCGATGCCGCCAACGGCTGGGGCCTGGACCAGCGCGTCAGCGAAACGCTGACCAAGCTCGATCTCGATGGCGACGCGGAGTTCGCGCGCCTGTCCGGCGGCATGAAGCGCCGCGTGCTGCTCGGCCGTGCGCTGGTATCCAGCCCCGACCTGCTGTTGCTGGACGAACCGACCAACCACCTGGACATCGAAGCCATCGACTGGCTCGAAATGTTCCTCAAGAACTGGAACGGCAGCGTGGTGTTCGTCACCCATGACCGCCGCTTCCTGCGCGCGCTGGCCACCCGCATCGTCGAGATCGATCGCGGCCAGGTCACCAGCTGGCCGGGTGACTGGGCCAACTACGAGCGCCGTCGCGAAGAACGCCTCAATGCGCAGGCGCAGGAAAACGCGCGATTCGACAAGCTGCTGGCGCAGGAAGAAGTGTGGATCCGCCAGGGCATCAAAGCCCGCCGCACCCGTGATGAAGGCCGCGTGCGCCGCCTGAAGGCGATGCGCAACGAGCGTTCCGCACGCCGCGACCTCAGTGGCAACGTCAAGATGGAAGCGGCCCAGGGCATGAGCTCGGGCAAGAAGGTCATCGACATCAAGGACATCTCGTTCGCCTTCGGCGATCGCACGATGGTCCGTGATTTCTCCACCACCATTTTGCGTGGCGACCGCATCGGCCTGATCGGCCCCAACGGCAGTGGCAAGACCACGCTGCTGAAGCTGCTGCTGGGCGAACTGCAGCCGCAGAAGGGTGAGGTCAACGCCGGCACCAACCTGCAGGTTGCGTACTTCGACCAGTACCGTGCGGTGCTGCGCGAAGACTGGAGCGCGATCGAGAACGTGGCCGAAGGCCGCGATTTCCTCGAGTTCAACGGCAAGCGCAAGCACGTGCATGCCTACCTGCAGGACTTCATGTTCACCCCCGAGCGTGCGCGCGCGCCGATCACCCGCCTGTCCGGTGGCGAGCGCAACCGCCTGCTGCTGGCCAAGCTGTTCGCGCAGCCGTCCAACCTGCTGGTGATGGACGAACCGACCAACGACCTGGACGTGGAAACCCTGGAGCTGCTGGAAGAGCTGCTGGGCGAATACAACGGCACCTTGCTGCTGGTCAGCCATGATCGTGACTTCATCGACAACGTGGTGACCTCCACGCTGGTGATGGAAGGCGATGGCGTGATCGGTGAGTACGTGGGCGGCTACAGCGACTGGCAGCGTTACGCGGCCAGCGTGGCCGCAGCGCCTGCGGTGGTTGCCGCGGCCAAGCCCGCTGCCGCTGCGCCGGTGGCGGCTGCGGCTGCGGAACCGGCTGCGCCCAAGCGCAAGCTTGCCTACAAGGAAGCGCGCGAGCTGGAACAGCTGCCGAAGACGATCGAAAAGCTCGAAGGCGATGTTGAAGGCCTGACTGCAGCGATGAACGATCCGTCGTTCTACACGCGCAGCAGCGCCGAAGTGACCGCGCACACCCAGCAGCTGGCCAAGGTGCAGGCCGAACTGGACGCCGCGTACGCGCGCTGGGAAGAGCTGGAAGGCTGATCGGCCACCACTGCCACCACGGCCGTCTCGCCTTGGCGAGCGGCTGTGGCTTCTGATCTGATTCCGCCTTGTAGCGAGCCGAGCACCGCAGGGTACCGGTGCGTAGCACCGGCTCGCGGATGGCGGAGCGTTTCTTTTGGTTACTTTTCTTCTTTGCGCGCAAAGAAAAGTAACGCTCATGAACGCATCAGATTGCAGCAGCAGTCACGATCCGCGCAGCGCGGTCATTTAACCCCGTGCAGATCCCGCAACTGGCTCGTGCGGCTGCCGAAGTACGCCGCCAGATCGGCGATGTCCTGATCGCTCAGGTCCTTCGCCTGCGGTGTCATCAACGCATGCTGGCGGTCACCGGCACGGTAGGCCTGCAGCGCGTGCGCCAGGTAATCGCCGTATTGCCCACCCAGCTTCGGGTAGGTCGGATCGATCGGCGCATTGCCGTCGGCACCGTGGCAATCGATGCAGCTCTGGCTGGTGGCCTTGCTCTTGACCTTGGCGCGGGCCTCACCGGCGGCTTCACGCCCGGCAGGCAGGCCAGCGGATGAAGACGATCCGTGCTCGCCGCTGGCATGGCCGGGATCGCCGGCGGATTTCTCGCTGTTCTCCACCTGTGACTGCGAGCAGGCCGCCAGCAGCAGGGCGACGGACAGGGCGATGGCGTGACGCAGGGGATGCGCGGCTTTCGACATGGGCGGGCCTTACTTGACGGTGGACAGGTAAACAGCGAGATCGGCGATCTCCTGTTCGCTGAAACTCATCGACTGCGCCTGCATCGTGGGATGCCGGCGCTTGCCCTGGCGGTACTCGGTCAGGGCCTGGGTCAGGTACTGCTGGGTCTGGCCACCGATCTTCGGTACCCGGTAACTGGGGTAGGCGTTCTTGTAACCGGTGATGCCGTGGCACCCCTGGCAGGTATAGGCCAGCACACGGCCATTGTCGAAACTGCCGGTGGGCGTGGCGGCCGCCGGCACAGGGGCCGTAGCCGGTGCCGGGGCGGGTGCTGCAGGAGCAGAAGCAGGAGCGGGCTGTGCGGCGGCCCCGAGGGGCAGGAGGACGGCCAGAGCGAGACAAGCGGCGAGCGGCTGCGGGCGCATGGTGTCTTTTCCGGGGATTCGGGTCTGGTCGTTCCGGCGTGGGGTACGGAACGACCCGAGTATAGCCTCAGGTTTCATCTAGCTGAAATGGGGTCGGCCCGACCGGCGGCGTGAAGACACCATGACCTTTGGGATATGGTGTTGCCGTGAAGTGGTGCATTACTTTGCTACCACACCTGCCCACGCATCCTCCAGGGATCTGACGATGTCGCACCAAACCTTCCTGCCCGGCCCCCGCAGCGGACTCTGCGCTGCCGCGCTGCTGCTCTCCACCTCCCTGCTGCTGAGCGGCTGCGCCGCTGGGCCCAACAACGAGGCCAAGGCGGCCGAGACCAAGGACGAGAAGAAGGTCGAGGCGGTGCCGGTGGAAGTGGCCGTGGCCAGCCATCGCGCGGTGGCCGCCAGCTACACCGGAACCGCAGCACTGGAGCCGCGCGCCGAATCGCAGGTGGTTGCCAAGACCTCGGGCGTTGCCCTGGCAGTGCTGGTCGAGGAAGGGCAGCGGGTCAGCGCCGGGCAGCCGCTGGTTCGGCTGGATCCGGACCGCGCGCGCCTGGCCGTAGCGCAGAGCGAAGCGCAGATGCGCAAATTGGAAAACGACTATCAGCGTGCGCAGAAGCTGGTCGCCCAGCAGCTGGTCAGTGCGGCCAGCGTCGACCAGTTGCGCTACGACCTGGAAAACGTGCGCGCCCAGTACCGCCTGGCCACGCTGGAACTGTCGTACACCACCGTGGTCGCACCGATTTCCGGCGTGATCGCCTCGCGCTCGATCAAGACCGGCAACTTCGTGCAGATCAACACGCCGATCTTCCGCATCGTCGACAACTCGCGGCTGGAAGCCACCCTCAACGTGCCCGAGCGTGAGCTGGCGACGTTGCGCGCAGGCCAGCCGGTCACGTTGTCGGCCGATGCGCTGCCGGGCCAGACCTTCACCGGTGTCGTCGACCGCATCGCGCCGGTAGTGGATTCGGGCAGCGGCACCTTCCGCGTGGTCAGCGCCTTCGATGGCGCCGCGCAGTCGCTGCAGCCGGGCATGTTCGGCCGCATCCGCATCGACTACGACCAGCGTGCCGATGCGTTGGTGGTGCCGCGCCTGGCACTGCTGGACGATGGTGAGCCGGCGGTGTTCCGGGTGCGCGAGGGCAAGGTCGCGCGGGTGCCGGTCAAGCTCGGTTATGCCGAAGGACCGTGGGTGGAAATCCGTGAGGGCCTGGCCGCTGGCGACCAGATCGTCACCGCCGGCAAGGTCGCCCTGCGCGATGGCACGGCGGTGCAGGTGATCGCCGATCCGAAGGCCAAGGCAAAGACGGTAGCCACCTTGGCCAAGCCGGCAGAGAAGGCCGGGAGCACGCAATGACCGCGTCCGGCCACGACCCCGGTGCCTCGCCAGGGAGCGACGGCGCCGCCGCAGGCATGCGTGGCGGCCTGGTGGAGTTCGCCACCCGCCGTCGCGTCACCATCGCCATGTGCACGGTCACCCTGCTGCTGTTCGGCCTGATCGCGCTGGGCAACCTCAAGGTCAACCTGCTGCCCGACCTGAGCTATCCGACGCTGACCGTGCGCACCGAGTACACCGGTGCGGCGCCGACTGAAATCGAAACCCTGATCACCCAGCCGGTTGAAGAAGCCGTGGGCGTGGTCAAGAACCTGCGCAAGCTGAAGTCGGTCTCGCGCACCGGCCAGAGTGATGTGGTGCTCGAGTTCGCCTGGGGCACCAACATGGACCAGGCCAGCCTGGAAGTGCGCGACAAGATGGAAGCGCTGAACCTGCCCCTGGAAGCCAAGGCGCCGGTGCTGCTGCGCTTCAATCCCTCCACCGAGCCGATCATGCGCCTGGTGCTGTCGACCAAGGCCGCGCCCGCGACCGACGAAGAAGCGATCCGTGAACTGACCGGTCTGCGCCGCTATGCCGACGAAGACCTGAAGAAGAAGCTGGAGCCGGTCACCGGCGTGGCGGCGGTCAAGGTCGGCGGTGGCCTGGAAGACGAGATCCAGGTTGACATCGACCAGCAGAAACTGGCCCAGCTCAACCTGCCGATCGACACCGTCATCAAGCGGTTGAAGGAAGAGAACATCAACATTTCCGGCGGGCGCCTGGAGGAGGGCTCGCAGCGCTTCCTGGTGCGTACCGTCAACCAGTTCGCCGACCTGGAAGAGATCCGCAACCTGCTGGTCACCACCCAGGCATCCAATGGCAGCGCGGCCGACTCGGCGCTGCAGCAGATGTTCAACATTGCGGCCTCGACCGGCTCGGCTGCGGCGGTTGCTGCTGCGTCGGCCGCCCAGAGCGCGTCGTCGAGCGGCGGCTCCAGCGTGGTCGCCAACGGTGTGCCGGTGCGCCTGAAGGACGTGGCCACCGTGCGCCAGGGCTACAAGGAGCGCGAAGCGGTCATCCGCCTGGGCGGCAAGGAATCGGTCGAACTGGCGATCTACAAGGAAGGCGATGCCAATACCGTTGCCACCGCCGAGGCGCTGCGCAAGCGGCTTGAGCAGATCAAGGCAACGTTCCCGGCCGATGCCGAACTGACCACCATCGAAGACCAGTCGCGCTTCATCGAGCATGCCATCGCCGACGTCAAGAAGGACGCGGTGATCGGTGGCCTGCTGGCGATCCTGATCATCTTCCTGTTCCTGCGCGACGGCTGGAGCACGTTCGTGATCAGCCTGTCGTTGCCGGTCTCGATCATCGCCACGTTCTTCTTCATGGGCCAGCTCGGGCTGAGCTTGAACGTGATGTCGCTGGGCGGCCTGGCACTGGCCACGGGCCTGGTGGTGGATGACTCGATCGTGGTGCTGGAGAGCATCGCCAAGGCGCGCGAACGCGGCCTCGGCATCCTGCAGGCGGCCATCGCCGGTACCCGCGAAGTGAGCATGGCCGTGGTCGCTTCGACCCTGACCACCATCGCGGTGTTCCTGCCGTTGGTGTTCGTCGACGGCATCGCCGGCCAGCTGTTCCGCGACCAGGCGCTGACCGTGGCCATCGCCATCGCGATCTCGCTGCTGGTGTCGATGACCCTGATTCCGATGCTGAGCTCGCTGAAGGGCCGGCCGCCGCTGGCATTCCCGGAAGAAGCTGCGGCCGAGCCGTGGCAGCCGCAGAGCCGCTGGCAGAAGCCGGTCGCGCTCGGCCGTCGTGGTGTGATGGCAACGATGCGCTGGAGCTTCTACGCGCTGGCGTGGCTGGTGGTGCGCCTCTGCCGCGGCGTGGCTGCGGTGGTCGGCCCGGTGATGCGGAAGGCCAGCGACATCGCGATGAAGCCGTACGCCGGTGCCGAGCGCGGCTACCTGCGGTTGCTGCCCGGCGCGCTGGCCCACCCCGGCAAGGTGCTGGGCCTGGCGGCACTGGCGTTCGTCGGCACGATGGCACTGGTGCCGATGCTCGGCGCCGACCTGATCCCGCAGCTGGCGCAGGACCGTTTCGAAATGACGGTGAAGCTGCCGGCGGGCACGCCGCTGAAGCAGACCGATGCGCTGGTGCGCGAGCTTCAGTTGGCACACGGCAAGGGCGAAGGCGTGGCATCGCTGTACGGCGTCAGCGGCAGCGGTACCCGCCTGGATGCCAGCCCGACCGAAAGTGGAGAGAACATCGGCAAGCTGACCATCGTGATGGAAGGCGGCGGCAATCCGCAGACCGAAGCGGAGATCACCGAGCGCCTGCGCGACACCATGGGTCAGCACCCGGGTGCGCAGGTGGACTTCGCGCGGCCGGCATTGTTCAGCTTCTCCACGCCGCTGGAGATCGAACTGCGCGGCCAGGACATGGCCACCCTGGAAGTGGCGGGCCAGCGCCTGGCGGCGCTGCTGCGTGGCAACGCGCACTACGCTGACGTCAAGTCGACCGTGGAAGAGGGCTTCCCGGAAATCCAGATCCGCTTCGACCAGGAGCGTGCCGGTGCGCTGGGCCTGACCACCCGCCAGATCGCCGACGTGGTGGTGAAGAAGGTGCGCGGCGATGTGGCCACCCGCTACAGCTTCCGTGACCGCAAGATCGACGTGCTGGTGCGCGCACAGGAAACCGACCGTGCCAGTGTGGAGAGCATCCGCCGCTTGATCGTCAATCCGGGCAGCACCCGTCCGGTCACCCTGGACGCAGTGGCTGATGTGGTCGCCACCACCGGCCCGAGCGAGATCCATCGCGCCGACCAGACCCGGGTTGCCGTGGTCTCGGCCAACCTGCGCGACATCGACCTTGGCGCGGCCATGCGCGAAGTGCAGCAGATGGTGTCCGAACAGCCGTTGGGCGCCGGCGTGGGCCTGCACATCGGTGGCCAGGGTGAGGAACTGGCACAGGCAGCGAAGTCGCTGATCTTCGCCTTCGGCCTGGCGATCTTCCTCGTCTACCTGGTGATGGCCTCGCAGTTCGAATCGCTGCTGCATCCGTTCGTGATCCTGTTCACCATCCCGCTGGCGCTGGTGGGCGCGATCCTGGCACTGATGCTGACCGGCAAGCCGATCTCGGTGGTGGTGTTCATCGGCCTGATCCTGCTGGTCGGTCTGGTCACCAAGAACGCGATCATCCTGATCGACAAGGTCAACCAGCTGCGCGAGGCCGGCGTGGCCAAGCACGAGGCGCTGGTGGAAGGCGCCCGCTCGCGCCTGCGGCCGATCATCATGACCACGCTGTGCACGCTGTTCGGCTTCCTGCCGCTGGCGGTGGCAATGGGCGAGGGCGCCGAGGTGCGCGCACCGATGGCGATCACCGTGATCGGTGGCCTGCTGGTGTCGACGCTGTTGACCCTGCTGGTGATCCCGGTGGTGTACGACCTGATGGATCGGCGCGGTGATGCCTACTACCGCGAACGTGGCCGCAAGCATGCCGGTGAGGGCCTGCGCGGCGCCGAGGGCAGTGCAGCGGGCGCGGAGGAACCGGCATGAGCATTGCCGAGTTCTCCATCCGTCGGCCGGTCACCACCATCATGTGTTTCGTGTCGCTGGTGGTGGTCGGACTGATCGCCTCGTTCCGGCTGCCACTGGAAGCGCTGCCGGACATCTCCGCACCGTTCCTGTTCGTGCAGATTCCGTATACCGGCTCCACCCCAGAAGAAGTCGAGCGGACCATCATCCGCCCGGTGGAGGAGTCACTGGCGACGATGACCGGCATCAAGCGCATGCGCTCCTCGGCGACGTCCGAAGCCGCGTCGATCTTCATCGAGTTCAGCGACTGGGATCGTGATATCGCCATCGCTGCTTCCGACGCGCGCGAGCGTATCGATGCGATCCGCAGCGATCTGCCCGACGACGTGCAGCGCTACAACGTGTTCAAGTGGTCCAGCAGCGACCAACCGGTGCTGAAGGTGCGCCTGGCCAGTACCACCGACCTGACCACTGCCTATGACATGCTCGACCGCGAGTTCAAGCGGCGTATCGAGCGGATCCCGGGCGTGGCCCGGGTCGAGATCACCGGCGCGCCGCCGAACGAGGTGGAGATCGCGATCGATCCGAACCGCCTGAACGCCCACGGCCTGAGCATCAACGAGCTGAGTGATCGCCTGCGCACGCTGAACTTCTCGATCTCGGCCGGGCAGATCGATGACAACGGCCAGCGCGTGCGCGTACAGCCAGTAGGCGAGATCACCGACCTGCAGGAAATGCGTGACCTGGTCATCAATGCCAAGGGCCTGCGCCTGGGTGATATTGCCGATGTGCGGCTGAAGCCGGCGCGGATGAGCTACGGCCGCCGCCTCGATGGCAATCCTGCCGTCGGCCTGGACATCTACAAGGAACGCAGCGCCAACCTGGTGGACGTCTCACGCGGCGCGCTTGCCGAGGTTGAAGCGATCCGCGCGCAGGACTCGATGCGCGATGTGCAGATCAAGGTGATCGACAACCAGGGCAAGGCAGTGACCTCGTCCCTGCTGGAACTGGCCGAGGCCGGCGGCGTCGGCCTGATCCTGTCAGTGACGGTGCTGTTCTTCTTCCTGCGCCACTGGCCCTCCACGCTGATGGTGACCCTGGCCATTCCGATCTGCTTCACCATCACCCTCGGCTTCATGTACTTCGCCGGCGTCACCCTCAACATCCTGACCATGATGGGCCTGCTGCTGGCCGTGGGCATGCTGGTCGACAACGCCGTGGTGGTGGTCGAGAGCATCTACCAGGAACGCGAGCGGCTGCCGGACCAGCCACGCCTGGCCTCGATCATCGGCACCCGCAACGTTGCCATCGCGCTCAGCGCCGGCACCTTGTGCCACTGCATCGTGTTCGTGCCCAACCTGTTCGGCGAAACCAACAACATCAGCATCTTCATGGCGCAGATCGCGATCACCATCTCGGTCTCGCTGCTGGCCTCGTGGCTGGTGGCGGTCAGCCTGATCCCGATGCTGTCCGCACGCATGGCCACGCCGAAGCTGGTGCATTCGCAGACCGGCGTGATCGCGCGCCTGCAGCGCCAGTACGCGCGGCTGCTGGACTGGTCGCTGCGCCATCGTGGCTGGAGCCTGCTGGGCATCCTGCTGGTGGTGCTGGTCAGCCTGGTGCCGATGAAACTGACCAAGATCGACATGTTCGGTGGTGATGGTGGCAAGGACATCTTCATCGGCTACATGTGGAAGGGCGCCTACACCTACCGGCAGATGTCCGAGGAAGTGGCCCGCGTCGAAGCCTGGGTCGAGGAGAACCGCGAGCGCCTGCACGTGCAGCAGGTCTATTCCTGGTACAGCGAACAGGAAGGCAGTTCGACCGTCGTCACTCTGGACGAGAAGTACGCCAAGGACATCAAGGCGCTGCAGGAGGAGCTGCGCAAGGGCCTGCCGAAGTCTGCCCGTACCGACTACTTCGTCGGCAACCAGGGCGGTGATGGTGGCGGCGGTGGCGGCAACCAGGGCGTGCAGGTACAGCTGGTCGGCGACTCCAGTGCCATGCTGCAGGAGATCGGCCAGGAAGTGTTGCCGCTGCTGGCACAGCGCGCCGAGCTGCGCGATGTGCGCATCGACAATGGCGAGAAGGGCGGCGAGCTGAAAGTGCATGTCGACCGCGAGCGTGCGGCGGCGTTCGGATTCAATGCCGAGCAGGTGGCCAGTTTCGTCGGCCTGGCGCTGCGTGGCGCGCCGATGCGCGAGTTCCGTCGTGGCGACAACGAAGTGCCGGTGTGGGTACGCTTTGCCGGCGCCGAACAGAGCAGCCCCGAAGACCTCGCAGGCTTCAGCGTGCGCACCGGCGATGGCCGCAGCGTGCCGCTGCTGAGCCTGGTCAGCGTCGATGTGGGTTCATCGGCGACCCAGATCGGTCGCACCAACCGCCAGACCACGCTGACCATCAAGGCCAACCTTGCCGAGAAGGTCACCGCGCCGGACGGCCGCAAGGCCATGGAAGCGGTGCTCAAGCCGATGAACTTCCCGGCCGGCTACGGCTTCACCTTCGACGGCGGTGACTACGGTGATGACAACGAGGCGATGCAGCAGATGGTGTTCAACCTGCTGATCGCGCTGGTGATGATCTACGTGGTGATGGCCGCGGTGTTCGAATCGCTGCTGTTCCCGGCGGCGATCATGAGCGGCGTGCTGTTCTCGATCTTCGGCGTGTTCTGGCTGTTCTGGATCACCGGCACCTCGTTCGGGATCATGTCCTTCATCGGCATCCTGGTGCTGATGGGCGTGGTGGTGAACAACGGCATCGTGATGATCGAGCACATCAACAATCTGCGCCGGGGCGGGATGGGGCGTACCCAGGCGCTGGTCGAAGGCTCGCGCGAGCGTCTGCGCCCGATCATGATGACCATGGGCACGGCGATCCTGGCGATGGTGCCGATCTCGCTGACCGATACGCAGATGTTCGGCAACGGGCCGGAGTACTCACCGATGGCGCGTGCGATTGCCGGTGGCCTGGCCTTCTCCACTGTGGTCAGCCTGCTGTTCCTGCCGACCATCTACGCGGTGCTGGATGACCTGCGCAATGCGGTGGTGCGCCTGATCCAGCGCGCCCGTGGGCTGGAGAGGGTAGAGCCGGGCGCTGCCCGGCTGTAATGCACGACACAACGTGTTTGTGGTGGGGGGAGACCGGTCGTAGTGGGGCGGTCTCCCCCTTTTTCATTGCCATATCGTGTAAATGTCGTGCCAACCAAGGTTGGCACCTACCGGTAGCGCCGGGCCATGCCCGGCGAGGTGCCGCGATCAGCTCGCCACCTTGCTCCACACCTTGCCTGCAGTCAGCCACAGGCCCAGCATGCTGCCCAGGTTGGTCAGCATGAAGGTCAGCACCACGCGGGTGACGCGGTTGCGGTACCAGCCCTTCAACGACTGCGCGTCATCACGCAGCTTGAGGAAATCCTCGTAGGTCGGCTTGCGCAGGCGCGCCTCCACCAGTGCCGCGAACGCACCGGTGGGGATGCTCAGGCGGAACGGCTTGAACGGCGCCACCACGATCGCGGTGAGGATACTCAGCGGGTGGCTGCCGGCCACCAGGCAGCCCAGGCCGGCCAGACCGCCGGTGTACATCGCCCAGGTCGCCAGCAGCTCGGTGCCCACGCCCAGTCCACCACGATAGAAGCCGACACCGATGCCGGTGGCCACGATGGCGAGGATCGCCAGGGTGAACCACGGGATGTTGCGCTTCTTCGGCACCGCTTCCAGCTGCTCGCGCAACGGCGCGGGCGCCTCGGTATCGGTTTCCAGGTAACGCGCCAGGCCGGCCAGGTGACCGGCACCGACCACCGCCAGCACTTCGCGCTGTTGCGGATCATGCGCTTCACGCAGACGTGTCGCCATGTAGCGGTCGCGCTCGCCGATGATCGTTTCGTACAGGGCCGGGCTCTCGCTGGCGAATTCGCCGAAGCTCGATTCCAGCATGTCACCCTGCTTCAGCTTCTCGATCTCGTCTTCGCCCACGTCCTCCGACGAGAACAGGCCGGCGCCGAGGCCGGCCACCAGCTTCAGCTTGCCGAAGAAGCCCAGTCGCTGCGAAGCGCGGCGGAACGTCAGGCCCACTTCGCGGTCGATCAGGTGCACCGGCAGATTGCGCTCGCGCGCCAGGTCCACGGCACGCTTCAGTTCGGCGCCCGGCTCGATGCCGAGCTGTTCGGCCAAGCGGCGCTGGTAGGCCGACAGCGCAAGGTTGGCGGCGAACAACGCGACGCGGCCCTTGCGGATCACTTCCACCAGGTCCAGTTTGGCCAGCGTGTCCGGGTCGCTCAGTGCCTGCAGGCGCTGCGGGTCCAGCTCGACCGCCACCGCATCGAAACGTCCACTGTCGATGGCTTTCTCCACCGCCTCGACGCTGGCATGGGAAACGTGGGCAGTGCCCAGCAGGGTGTAGCGCACGCCATCGCGTTCGACGACGCGCACGGGCTGGCCGGCAAACAGATCGTCGCCGGTTTCGGGAAGGGTTTCGGTCATGGAATCATTCATTGGAAGGAGCGGAATCGGCGCCATCGCCGAGCGCGCGCTGCATCTGCACGGTGTCCAGCCAGCGGCCGTGCTTGCGGCCGAGGCCACGGAACACGCCCACCAGTTGGAAACCGAAGCGTTCGTGCAGCTTGATGGAAGCAGTGTTGGTCGGTTCGCCGATCACCGCCACCATCTGTCGATGGCCGCGCGCGGTACAGGCATCGATCAGTGCCTGCAGCAGGCTGGCGCCGACGCCACGGCCCTGGAAGCGTGCATCGACATAGACCGAATTCTCAACGGTCCACTGGTAGGCGATGCGCGTGCGGTAGGTGTTGGCATACGCGTAGCCGGCAACCTGGCCGTCGACCTCGGCCACCAGGTAGGGGAAGCCGCGGTCGATGATGTCGCGCATGCGGCGCAGCATCTCGGCCTGGTCGGGAATCTCGTACTCGTAGGTGTTGACGAAGTCGGTCACTTCCACCGCGTAGATCGCGGTGATCGCAGCGATGTCGGCAGGGCCGGCATCACGGATGAGTACGGCCATGCGCGGGCTCCGGGTCAGTCGATGTAGCGCTTGAGCAGATCGCCGTAGGCGTCGATGCGACGATCGCGCAGGAACGGCCAGATGCGGCGCACGTGCTCGCTGCGTTGCAGGTCAACCTCACACATCAGGATCGTCGCGTCGGTGCCGGCTTCGGCCAGGAACTCGCCCTGCGGGCCCAGCACGTGGCTGTTGCCCCAGAACTGGATGCCCGAGGCGCCCAGCGGCGAAGCTTCATGACCCACACGGTTGCAGCTGAGCACCGGCACGCCGTTGGCCACGGCATGGCCACGGTGGCTCAGCACCCAGGCGTCGCGCTGGCGGGTCTTCTCGTCCTGCACGTCATCCGGGTCCCAGCCGATCGCGGTGGGGTAGAGCAGCAGTTCCGCACCGGCCAGCGCCATCAGGCGCGCCGCTTCCGGGTACCACTGGTCCCAGCACACCAGCACGCCAAGGCGGCCGACCGAGGTGTCGATCGGCTTGAAGCCTATGTCGCCTGGGGTGAAGTAGAACTTCTCGTAGAAACCCGGGTCGTCCGGAATGTGCATCTTGCGGTACTTGCCCAGCAACGTACCGTCTTTTTCGAAGACCACGGCGGTGTTGTGGTACAGGCCGGCAGCGCGGCGCTCGAACAGCGAGCCGACCAGCACCACGCCGTGCTTCTTCGCCAGCGCGCCCAGGCGCTCGGTGCTCGGGCCCGGAATCGGCTCGGCCAGGTCGAATTCATCGACCGATTCGTGCTGGCAGAAGTAGGGGCCGTTGTGCAGTTCCTGCAGCAGCACCAATTTCGCGCCCTGTGCCGCAGCGTCGGCAACACGCGCTTCGATCACCGCCAGGTTGGCGGCGGCATCACCGTGGTTGCGCTCCTGGATCAGGGCGACGGTAAGAGGGCTGCGCGAGTTCATGCGGGGCGATCCTGCGGGGGAAAACCCGCATGTTAACGCGGATGCGGCATGACAGCGTGTTGGCTGCTGAATGGTGCACGCAACCGGTAGCGCCGGGCCATGCCCGGCGGATTTTCCAGATGCCGCTGCGCTCGCCGGGCATGGCCCGGCGCTACCGCGTGGCTTTATGCCTTCAACAGCCCCGCGGGCAGCTGCATGGTGATGCAGTGCAGGCTGCCGTTCTGCCAGATCAGCGAGCGGCAGGGCACCTGCACGATCTCGCGGCCGGGGTGGGCCTGTGCCAGCACATCGCGGGCCAGGTCGTCGGCCGGGTCGCCATAGGCTGGCATCAGCACCGCACCGTTGACGATGAGGTAATTGGCATACGAAGCAGCCAGGCGACGGCCTTCATCGATTACCGGCTTTGCCCACGGCAACGGGAACAGGCGGTACGGCTGGCCCTCGCGCGTGCGCAGTGCGGCCAGCTCGGCACGCATCGCCTGCAGTTCGGCGTAGTGCGAATCGCTGGCGTCGTCGCAGGCCTGGTAGACGATGCTGTCGGCCGAGGCGAAGCGGGCGAGGGTGTCGATATGGGCGTCGGTGTCGTCGCCTTCCAGATAGCCATGATCCAGCCACAGCACGCGTTCCTGCTGCAACCAGTTCGCCAGGTCGGCGCTCAGGCTGTCGCGGTCACGGTCGGGATGGCGTTCGTGCAGGCACTTCCAGGTGGTCAGCAGGGTGCCTTCACCATCGGTCTCGATGCCGCCGCCTTCCAGTGCGAACGGAATGCTGCGCACCGTCGCGTCGTTGAACACGCCGGCCTGGTCGAGCACGCCGACCAGCTGGTCATCGAGGGTGGCATCGAACTTGCCGCCCCAGCCGGTGAAGCGGAAGTCCAGCAGCTGGAAGCTGCCGTCGGCGCGGCGCAGGGTGATCGGGCCCGAATCACGCAGCCAGGTATCGTCGTACGCGGCGGTGGTGAAGTGGACCTTGTCCATGTCGATGCGGTTGGAGCGCAGCCGCATCTCGGCATAGGTCTCCACGTCATCGTCGGCCACGCAGATCAGCACCGGCTGGAAGCGGGTGATCGCCGCAACCAGGGCGATGTAGGTCTCTTCCACCTGGCCCAGGCGCTCGGCCCAGTCGGTGTCGGCGGTGGGCCAGGCAATCAGGACGCCGCTCTGGGCTTCCCATTCGGCAGGAAAACGAAGGGTCTGGTTCATGGTCTCGCTACACGCGCCCGCCGGTGGCGGGCATGGGGGTCAACGGATCGGCGGCTTGGGGCCGATTTCGTTCGGATCCGCCTGGTTTGCCACCACGTCGATCACCTTCTGCTTCTCGAAGTAGACGGTGAACTGCGGGTACACCCAGCGGTGGATGGTCGGCCATTGCCGTTTCTGTCCGCCGCGCGGCTGCAGCTGCTCTGCCGGCGCGCCGAACTGGGACTGCACCTGCTGCATGCTCTGGCCGCGGACGGGCAGGGCGCCGGCCGGCTTTTCGCGGGCGCGGTCGACAAGCAGGGTATCGGCCAGCGCCGGGGTGGCGGCAGCCAGGGTGGCCAGTACGGCCAGGGTGCACAGGTAACGCGTCATCTCGATCTACTCCCCAGTGGTCAAGAACAGCGATTACAGCAAAAACGGCAGGAAAAAACCGCATAAACAAAAAACCGCCCGAAGGCGGCTTTTTGCATCGGGTCGGCCCCGCGTGGGGCCAGCCGCGGTCACAAGGACCGTTGGGCTTAGCGCTGACGCGCCTTGAAACGCGGGTTCGACTTGCAGATGACGAAGATCTTGCCACGACGACGCACGACCTTGCAGTCACGGTGACGGGCCTTCGCCGACTTCAGGGAGGACAGAACTTTCATGGCATACCTCGGCGTAAACAGTAGTTGTTCGGGTGGAGCGTGGCCGCGATATGCGAAAGACAATCGGCAGTTGACGCTCGTTCAAGCCCGCCATTCTACCGGGCTTTTCCCCATGGTTTCAAGTGGTTGCACAAATGGCCCGTTGCGGGGTGTCTGGCAGGGGCTAGAATGCCCCCTTCACACGCGCAAGGACCCCCATGAATCCACTCGTTCCCGTCCTGACCATCGACGGCCCATCAGGGGCTGGCAAGGGTACCATCAGCCGCATCGTGGCGCGCCGGTTGGGCTGGCACTACCTGGATTCGGGCGCTCTGTACCGCGCCGTCGGCGTGGCGGCCAGCTGGGCCGACATCGACACCTCCGATGCCTCCGCGCTGGTGCGCTGCACCTTTGATACCCATGTCCAGTTCGTCGAGCAGGGCGATGCCATGCGGGTCCTGGTCAATGGCACCGATGCCACCGACGAGCTGCGGCTGGAGACCACCGGAGCGCTGGCGTCGGCCATTGCCGCCATTCCCGAGGTCCGGGCCGCCCTGAAGGAGCGCCAGCGCGCATTCAGGATGGAGCCGGGGCTGGTCGCCGACGGCCGCGACATGGGCACCGTCATCTTCCCCGACGCCCCCTATAAGGTCTTCCTGACCGCCAGTGCCGAGGAGCGCGCCGAGCGCCGGCATAAGCAGTTGAAAGACAAGGGGGTTTCTGTTAACTTTGAAGACCTCCTGCGCGAGATCATGGCCCGCGACGCCCGTGATGCTCAGCGTACCGTGGCGCCCCTGAAGCCGGCAGACGATGCTGTCCTCATCGACACCACAGGCATCGGCATCGAAGATGTCGTTGCCAGAGTGATGGATCTGCTTCCGGTTCCGGCTGCCTGATCCGTTCGCGCGGGAGCTCTGCCAGCAGCATCGGTGGAGGTCGCGCATTTGCAGTGCTGTAAAAGCTCCGTCGCGCAATGATGCGTGGCGGTTTTCCTACTTCCACACACGACCTGCATTTCCGGGGTCGACCAACAGGCGGGCGGCAGCCATTCCCTGAAGGGAAGCCAGCCGACCCATGTGTCCAACAGAGTAAATCTAATGACCGAATCATTTGCCGAACTGTTTGAAGCCAGCCAGGCCAACCTGGCCAAGCTGAAGCCGGGCGCCATCGTCAGCGGTACCGTTGTTGAAGTCCGCGGCGACGTCGTGGTGATCAACGCCGGGCTGAAGTCGGAAGGCATCGTGCCGATCGAACAGTTCCGTAACGACGCTGGCGAAATCGATGTTGCCGAAGGCGACATCGTCAAGGTCGCCCTCGACTCGATCGAGAACGGCTTCGGTGAAACCGTCCTGTCGCGCGAGAAGGCCAAGCGCGCGATGGTGTGGGACGAGCTGGAAGAAGCGTTGGAAAAGAACGAAACCATCACCGGCCGCATCAGCGGCAAGGTCAAGGGTGGTTTCACCGTGGACATCAAGGATGTCCGCGCCTTCCTGCCGGGTTCCCTGGTCGATGTGCGCCCCGTGCGCGATCCGGCCTACCTGGAAGGCAAGGAGCTGGAATTCAAGCTCATCAAGCTTGACCGCAAGCGCAACAACGTCGTGGTCTCGCGCCGCGCTGTCGTCGAAAGCGAGCACTCGGAAGAGCGCGAGCAGCTGATGGACAAGCTGCAGGAAGGCGCGATCCTGAAGGGTGTCGTCAAGAACCTGACCGATTACGGCGCATTCGTGGACCTGGGCGGTATCGACGGCCTGCTGCACATCACCGACATGGCATGGAAGCGCGTGCGCCATCCGTCCGAAGTCGTGAACGTCGGCGACGAGCTGGACGTGCGCGTGCTGAAGTTCGACCGCGAGCGCAACCGCGTTTCGCTGGGCCTGAAGCAGCTGGGCGAAGATCCGTGGGATAACATCGCCCGTCGTTACCCGGCCAACAGCCGCGTGTTCGGCAAGGTCTCCAACGTCACCGATTACGGCGCATTCGTCGAAATCGAGCCGGGCGTCGAAGGTCTGGTGCACGTTTCCGAGATGGATTGGACCAACAAGAACGTCAACCCGTCCAAGGTTGTGCAGGTCGGTGACGAAGTTGAAGTCATGGTCCTGGACGTCGACGAGGAGCGTCGCCGCATCTCGCTGGGCATGAAGCAGGTTGCCGCCAATCCGTGGGAAACCTTCGCTGCCACCCACAAGAAGGGTGACAAGGTGTCGGGCCAGATCAAGTCGATCACCGACTTCGGCATCTTCATCGGCCTGGACGGCGGCATCGACGGCCTGGTTCACCTGTCCGACATCAGCTGGGCGACCACTGGCGAAGACATCGTTCGCAACTTCAAGAAGGGCGACAACCTGGACGCAGTGGTCCTGGCCGTCGATCCGGAGCGCGAGCGCATTTCGCTGGGCGTCAAGCAGCTGGAGCAGGATCCGTTCGGCCAGTACATGGCGACCAATCCGAAGGGCTCCAAGGTCGAAGGCGTGGTGAAGGAAGTCGACGCCAAGGGTGCGATCATCGAGCTGTCCGACGGCATCGAAGGCTATGTTGCAGCTCGCGACATCGCCAACGAGCGCGTCGACGACGCGACCCAGCACCTGAAGGTCGGCGACAAGGTTGAAGCCAAGTTCGTGGGCATGGATCGCAAGGGTCGTACCCTGCAGCTGTCGATCAAGGCCAAGGACGACGCTGAAATGCGCGAAGTGCTGGAGGAATACCAGTCCTCTTCGGCTTCCAGCGGCACCACCCAGCTGGGCGCGCTGCTGCGTGCACAGCTGAACGGCAACAAGTCCGAGTAATATCGGCCTTACGCTGTTCGTTGTTTCCTGGACGGCCCGGGCACTGCCCGGGCCGTTTCAGGCTGAGATGCCCCTGATGTGAGCCGGTAATGACCAAATCCGAACTGATCGAAATCCTCGCGCGCCGTCAGGCGCACCTGAAGGCCGATGATGTCGATCTGGCGGTCAAGTCATTGCTGGAAATGATGGGGGGCTCACTGTCGGCCGGCGATCGCATCGAGATCCGCGGCTTTGGCAGCTTTTCGCTGCACTACCGTCCGCCGCGCCTGGGTCGCAACCCGAAGACCGGCGAATCGGTTGCCCTGCCGGGCAAGCATGTCCCTCATTTCAAGCCAGGCAAGGAATTGCGCGAGCGGGTCAGCAGTGTGCTGCCGCTGGACGCAGATCCGGCCTGAGCCATCCGTCGCGCGACTTCGTGCGAATCCCACCACGAGTCGGATAAGCTACGGCCTCCTGCCAATGGAGCTGTCGCATGAAAGTTTTTCGTCTGCTGGTCCTGCTGGCGGTTCTCATCCTTGGTCTGATCATCGGTGCGGTCAACATGACGGCCATGTCGATCAACCTGCTGTTTACCCAATTGAACACGTCCGTCGGCGTGGCGCTGATTGCCGCCCTGCTGATCGGTGTCGTGGTCGGTGCTGGCCTGGTGCTGGTAAGCGTGGTCATTCCGCTCTACAGCCAGCTGCGCCGTGCCAACAAGTCGGCGGCTGCACCGTCGGCGCCGGTGGCCCCCTCCCAATCTTTTGATGGACGTTGATCGAAGATGGAATTCGTTTCCGAGTGGTTCTGGTTCTTCCTCTGTCTTCCGTTGGCGGCGCTGGCCGGCTGGGTAATCGGACGCCGCGGCGGTCAACGCCACGGTGACAACCAGGTCAGCCACCTGTCCAGCACCTATTTCCGTGGCCTGAACTACCTGCTCAACGAGCAGCCGGACAAGGCCATCGAACTGTTCCTGCACATCGCCGAGCTGGACAAGGAAACCTTCGAGACCCAGGTCGCGTTGGGCCATCTGTTCCGCCGCCGTGGTGAAGTGGACCGCGCGATCCGTCTGCACCAGGGCCTGGTCAACCGCCAGGACCTGAGTGACGCGCAGCGCGTGCAGGCCCTGCTGGCACTGGGCGAGGACTACATGAAGTCCGGCCTGCTGGACCGTGCCGAAACGGTGTTCACCGAACTGGCGCAGCTGGACCAGCGCGCACCGCAGGCGCTCAAGCACCTGATCGGCATCTACCAGGCCGAGCGTGACTGGGAAAAGGCGATCGACAACGCTACCCGCTTCGAAGATGTCACCGGCGAGCCGATGGGCAAGCTGATCGGGCAGTTCGAATGCGAGCTTGCCGAGCGCTTCCGTGGCGCTGGCAAGCTGGAAGAGGCGAGGGCGGCCATCGCCCGCGCTTACCAGGCCGATGCGATGTCGGTCCGTGCCGGCATCATCGAGGGCCGCCTGGAAACCGATGCAGGCAACGCCGAGGCCGCCGTGCGCGCCTTCGAGCGTGCTGCCCGCAACGATCCGGAGTACCTGCCGGAAGTACTGCCGGCGCTGATGGAAAACTACCGCAAGGTCGGTGACCTGGGCGGCGCGCGCGCCTTCCTGTCCGAGATGACCGAGCACTACCGCGGCATCGCCCCGGTGCTGGCGCTGACCCGCCTGATGGAAGAGCAGGAGGGTGTCGCACCTGCCCGCGCCTATCTTGGCCGCCAGCTCAAGGATCGCCCGTCGGTGCGTGGCGAATCGGCACTGATCGACCTCACCCTGGCCGAGGGCGCAGATTCCACCGCGACCCTGCACGACCTCAAGCACATCACCGACCAGTTGCTGGTGCGCAATCCTGCCTACCGCTGCACCCGCTGCGGATTCGGCGCGCGTACCCACCACTGGCAATGCCCCAGCTGCAAGGAGTGGGGCACGGTCAAGCCGTTGTTGAATTACGCGGTGCTCTGAACCATGCCGTGGCTTGTGATGGCCGCGCTGCTGGGCCTGGCCCTGCTCAGCGCGGCATTGACCTGGGCGGCGCGCGTGTACGCACTGCGCAGGCAGTTGCTGGACCAGCCCGGCGAGCGCCGCAGCCATAGCGTCGCCACCCCGCGTGGTGGCGGTATCGCCATCGTGATCAGTCTGCTGGTTGCGGCGGCCGTGGCCGCTTGCGTCTGGCCGGACGCTGCAGTCAGCCTGGCTGTCGCCAGCCTTGGCCTGGCGCTGGTTGCCGGCATTGGCTGGTGGGATGACCATCGGCCGCTCCCGGCCATGCGCCGGTTGCTGGTGCATTTCCTCGCCGCCGCCTTGCTGGCGGGACTGGTCAAGATGCACGGGGGCAGCTGGCTGCTGAGCCTGCTGGTGCTGTTCTTCACCGCCTCGCTGATCAACATCTGGAACTTCATGGATGGGATCAACGGGATTGCCAGCAGCCAGGCAGTCATCGTTGCGCTGGGCTTCGCGATGGTGCTGCCCTGGCCCTATTCGCTGGTGGCCATCGTGCTTGGCCTGGCGTGCCTGGGTTTTCTGCCATTCAATTTTCCGCAGGCCCGGATCTTCATGGGTGATGTCGGTAGTGGCGCGCTGGGCTATGCCGTGGCGGTGGTGCTGGCCGTCGCTGCAGTGCACACCGACATCAACTGGATCCTGCTGCTGCTGCCGTTGTCCGCCTTCCTTGTGGACGCGGGCTTCACGCTGTTGGCGCGCATGCTTTCCGGGCAACGCTGGATGGAACCCCACACCCAGCACGTCTACCAGCGCGCGGTCCAGGCAGGAGCCAGCCATGCCCAGGTGACAGGGATGTACTTTGTTTTGGGCCTGTTCAGTATTACAGTGTTCAATATCTGCACCAATTTGCAGCCGAGGTGGGAGGCTGCCGTAGCGGTCGCGTGGTTTGCCGCGTTGACCCTGCTGTGGCTCCTCCTGCGCAATGGATTGCGCCACCGATAAGGAATTACTCGATCTATGTCTTCACCCTGGCGGGACAGAATCCTCGGTCTGATGCCGCGTACGGCCATCGTCTGCCACGACTTGTTCATGGTATGGGCCTGTTGGCAGCTGCTGCATGCAGGTCGTTACTCGATCCTTGCCGACGCTCCCGCATTGCCGCTGTGGAACGTGGACACCACGCTGGTGCTGGCGCTGCAGGGCCTGGTGTTCTGGCGTATCGGCCTCTATCGCGGGCTGTGGCGCTTCGCCAGCGTCAGCGACCTGCTGAACATCTTCAAGGCCAGCTTCATCGGCCTGATCGCCATTGTTCTGGTGCTGGCCTGGAAGCGCTTCAACGGCGTGCCGATGTCGGTGCTGGTGATCTATCCGTTCGCACTGTCGGCACTGCTGGGCGCGCCGCGCCTGTTGTACCGGGCGTGGAAGGACTACCAGTCGCTGCAGTCCGATTCGTCCGCGCGCCGCGTGCTGATTCTCGGCGCCGGCCAAGCCGCTGAGACCCTGGTGCGCGACCTGCGCCGATCCGGCAATTTCGAGCCGGTTGGCCTGCTCGATGATGCACCGCACCTGCGTGGCGCCAAGCTGCAGAGCCTGCCGATCCTGGGCACGCTGGACGACGCACCGGCGGTGGCCCGGGAGACCGCGGCCAAGCTGCTGGTGATCGCCATGCCCTCGCTGGATGCCGTCGGCATGCAGCGCGTGGTGGCCATCTGCGAGAGCACCGGCATTCCGTTCCGCACGGTGCCCAAGCTCAGCGACATCCTGCAGGGTCAGTCGCTGCCGGGCCAGTTGAAGGAAGTGGCCATCGAAGATCTGCTTGGGCGCAAGCCGATCATGCCGGACTGGAACCTCATCCGCGGCTGGTTGGGTGGGCGCACGGTGATGGTCACCGGTGCCGGTGGCTCGATCGGGTCCGAGTTGTGTCGCCAGTGCGCGCGCCATGGTGCCGGTCGTATCGTGCTGCTGGAGATCAGTGAACTGCTGCTGTTGACCATCGAGGGCGAGCTGCGCCGCAGCTTCCCCGATGTCGAGATCGAAGCCGTGCTCGGTGACTGTGGCGATCCTGCGGTGATCCGTCATGCGCTGTCGCTGCACCCGGTCGACACCGCCTTCCATGCGGCCGCCTACAAGCATGTGCCGGTGCTGGAGCGTCAGCTGCGCGAAGCCGTGCGCAACAACATCCTGGCCACCGAGAACGTGGCCCGCGCCTGCCTGGAAGCCCGCGTCGAGCACTTTGTGTTCATTTCGACCGACAAGGCGGTGGACCCGGTCAATGCGCTGGGCGCCAGCAAGCGCTATGCGGAGATGATCTGCCAGAGCCTGGACCAGAAGTCCACGCACACCCGTTTCGTGACCGTGCGCTTCGGCAACGTGCTGGCGTCGGCCGGCAGCGTGGTGCCGTTGTTCCGCGAGCAGATCCTCAAGGGCGGCCCGGTTACGGTGACCGACCCGGAGGTCAGCCGCTATTTCATGACCATTCCCGAGGCCTGCCAGCTGATCCTGCAGGCGGCCGCGTCGGCGTCGCACGGCGCGATCTATACCTTGGACATGGGCGAGCCCGTGCCGATCCGGGTGCTGGCCGAACAGATGATCCGCCTGGCGGGCAAGCAGCCCTACAAGGACATCCCGATCATCTACACCGGCATGCGCCCGGGCGAGAAGCTGCACGAGACGCTGTTCTATTCCGACGAGGACTACCGGCCGACCGCGCACCCGAAGATCCTGGAAGCCGGCGTACGTGCGTTCTCGCGTGACGTCGTGCTGGGCAACGTGCCCAAGCTGCGCGAGGCGATTGCCAGGTACGACATCGATACGATCCAGGAAATCCTGTTCGCGACCATGCCGGAATTCTCGCCAATCGAACAGGATGCTTACATTTCTTCCGCTAAGGTTGTGCCCTTTCCGGCACGTGAGGCCAGCAGGCACCAATGAGCAAGCGCATTCGCAAGGCAGTATTTCCAGTAGCAGGTCTGGGCACGCGTTTTCTTCCGGCGACCAAGACGGTGCCAAAGGAGATGCTGCCGATCATCGATCGGCCGCTGATCCAGTACGCCGTGGATGAGGCGATCGAAGCGGGCTGTGACACCCTGGTGTTCATCACCAATCGCTACAAGCACGCTGTCGCCGACTATTTCGACAAGGCCTACGAGCTGGAGCAGAAGCTCGAGCGCGCGGGCAAGCACGAGCAGCTCGAATTGATCCGCCATGTGCTGCCGGAAGGCGTGCGCGCGATCTTCGTCACCCAGGCCGAGGCTCTGGGCCTGGGCCACGCGGTACTGTGCGCCAAGGCGGTCATCGGTGACGAGCCGTTCGCTGTGCTGTTGCCGGATGATCTGATCTGGAACCGCGGCGCGGGTGCACTGAAGCAGATGGCCGACCTCAACGAGGCCAGCGGCGCCAGCGTCATCGCTGTGGAAGACGTGCCACACGACAAGACGGCCAGTTACGGCATCGTCGCCACCGAGGCGTTCGATGGCCGCAAGGGGCGTATCTCGCAGATCGTGGAGAAGCCGAAGCCGGAAGACGCGCCGAGCGATCTGGCGGTCGTCGGCCGCTACGTGCTGAGCCCGAAGATCTTCGAGCTGCTTGAGCAGACCCGGACCGGTGCCGGCGGCGAAATCCAGCTGACCGATGCGATCGCTGAACTGCTGAAGACCGACGAGGTCGATGCCTATCGTTTCGAAGGCACCCGTTTCGACTGCGGCACCCATCTGGGGCTGGTCGAGGCGACGATCCGCTTTGCGCTGGACAACCCGAAGCTGGCCGGCCCGGCGCGGGAGAAGCTGACGGCGATGCTGGCGGAATAAGGTTTTTCGAGCGTTCCGTTTGCGCTTTGATTGATACGTGATGGGCGGGACGGGTGGGCCTTTGCAGGACACGCCGTAAACCTGTGGTGGTCAAGTACTTCTGGACACTCCCAAAGGGAGTTCAGGCCACCTGCACTTCA
>NZ_JAAVXD010000007.1:0-927761 GCF_013416715.1 Stenotrophomonas sp. SbOxS2 | reverse complement strand
TCTACCTCGATGCTCGAAAATGATCCTATCGAGTGTCCAAGTTGATTAGACCACCGCAGTCATGGGTGGACTGACCCAGAAGGACATCAGGATCCTCACTGCCTATGCGGATTCGGGCATTCGGGAGCTCTACTGGAACTATCTCTCGCAACTTCCCGGTACAGACGGGTATGGAACACTGGCGTTGGGCGTTGTGCGCAACGACAGCCTGCCTGGGCGGGTGGCAAACAGCTACGCACAGGAACATGCGCGAACGCAGCACGACGATGGTTCACGCTTCCCCAATGCGGTGTTGAGTGAACGGCAATGGGAAGCCTTCGGACAGAGTCTGCTCAAGCAGGACCTCGTGCTGCGGCAGTACTGGTCGCAGCAGCAGCGCCCGGAACTTGCCTTGAACCTGCCCGGCAAGGATGTGATGACCGCGCACGACCGTGCGTTCGATCAGCATCACTTCGATCCCAACTGCTGGACACCCCGCGTGCTCCTCCAGGCCGCTCTGGAAAAGAGTGGCCCGCAGAAGCTGGAGCAGATCTGGACCAACATGCTCGACAACGATGGCGTAGGGCTTCCGCGGGTGGGAAGTACCAGCCGCGATGCGTTCACCCAGATGGGGTTGAGCAAGGGAAGCCAGTACATCGGCACGCTGGCGTTCCATGAAGTAACCCAGGCACTGGGCGGCCGCTCTTCGGTCGATCCCAACGTCATCGGCGGCTTCAACGACTACGCGCTGTACTTTGAAAAGGACGGCAAGTGGGCCAGTGTCACCTCCGGCGGCGGCCACAGTTCGCTGCGCGAGATCACTGATCCTGGCCGCATCGCTGAACTCAACGACGCGCGTGAAGTCCGCCTGGAGCGGCAGCAGAAGGCCACCCAGTTCCACCCGGAAGATCCGTACCGAACCATCACACGCAGCCCGCTCACTGCATCGGTTGACGGCGTGCCCGACCTCCAGCGCGGCGCGACGCGTCTGGCAGATATCGGACCGGGCCACGTCGATTACGGCCTGTTGCAGCAGGTCAGCGGGCATGTCGCCGGCATCGACGCAAAAGCAGGCCGGACGCCGGATGAAAGCAGTGAGCGACTGACCGCCAGCGTGATGGCCCTTGCCCGTCAGAACAACCTGGACCGTGCCGACCATGTGCTGCTCAGCGCGCAGACGGCGGACAACCCTGCGGGCCGCAACGTGTTCGTGGTGCAGGGTGATATCAACGACCCGGCGCACCTGAGGGCTTCCATGCCCACCGATGTGGCGGTGCAGACGCCGGTGGAGCAGTCGTTGCAGCGACTGGAGCTGGCCAGCGCGGAACGGCAGCAGGCTGTGGCGCAACGCCAGCAGCAGGAACTGGACAACCAGGTGCGCGAGCATCCGCAGATGCGCATGGCGTAGTGCGCAGCAGGGCGGGGCAGTGGGGCGTTCCCATTGCCCCAGCAGTAGTCACTTGCCCGGCGCATCCGCCGTCTGCGCAGCCACCATCGCCTGCTGCATTTCCTTCAGCGACAGATAGCCATCGCCGTCTGTATCCAGTCCCGTGAAGTACTTCGCGATCTCCGGCACCACGGTCGCTTCTTCCTTGCTGATCTTCCCGTCCTTGTTCTTGTCCATCGCAGCGAATGCGGCATCGATCGAGTCTGCCTGCTTGCTGAAGCGCGCCTGCTGATAAGCGCTGAATTCGGCCTTGTCGACGCGACCGTCCTTGTTGCTGTCCATCGCGGTGAACGTGGAATCGATATAGGCCTGTTTCGGGTCGGCGGGCGTGGCCTGTGTAATCAGCGGCATGGCGCACAGCGCAATCAGCAGGGCGGTCTTGTTCATACGCATTGCGTGTAATCCTTCAATGAGGGGAGATCAGCGGCAGGGGTAGGTGTAGCCATCGCGGTCGCGATAGCTGTCAGTGCGGCGGTCATAGTTGCCGTAGCGGTTCATGCAGTAGTCGGCGCGCTCACGGGTCTCGCGTTCGCGCTTTGCCGCCGCCGCGATCACGCCAGCCACCACGGCGGCACCTACTACGCCCACCACCACACCTGTGGTCTTGGCGTCGTGCCGGCGCTCACGTTCGCGGTCGCGTTCCCGCTCGCGCTCCCGGCGCTGCCAGTCATCGCGTTCGCGGTCGCGATAGTCCTGGTTCCACTGTGGGTTGTAGCGGTCGCCACGCTGCGCATGGGCATCGCCGGAATACGGGATCAGCACCAGCAGTTGTGCGGCTGCTGCCAGCAGCAGCGCAGTTCTTCCTGTTTTCAGAAACATCGTCCAGCTCCTGTGCGGACATCGTCGGTAGCTGCAGTACACACCGCAGACATTGCGCGAACCTGCCGTCATCGCAGGCAATTGCCACGACTACCGGACCAGCGCTTCCACCGGGTCCAGCTGCGCCGCGCGACGTGCAGGAAGGAAGCCGAATCCGATACCGATCAGGCTGGAGCACGCGAATGCCGCAATGATCGAGCCCGCCGAGAACACCAGGCTGAAGCCTACGTCGGCCAGTGCCAGCACCGCGCCCAGCAGCAAGGCCACAGCAATGCCCAGCATGCCGCCGAGCAGGCACACCAGCACCGACTCGATCAGGAACTGCTGCAGGATGTCGCTGCGACGCGCGCCCACGGCCATGCGCACGCCGATCTCGCGGGTGCGCTCGGTCACCGATACCAGCATGATGTTCATCACCCCGATACCGCCCACCACCAGCGCGATGGCGGCAATGGAGCTGATCATCATGGTGAGGATGCCGGTGGTCTGTTCGATCGACTGGCGGATCTGTGCGTTGTTGCTCATGTAGAAGTCGGTGCTGCCATGGCGGCGCGTCAGCAAGCGCGCAATGGCCTGCTCGGCCGCTTCCATGCTGATCGCATCGGATACGCGCACGGTTATGCTGGACACATGGCTCTGGCCGAGCATCCGCGCCATGGTCGTGGTGTAGGGCATCCACACCCGTAGCAGCGAGGCATCGCCGGCCGCGCCAGCGTCCTTCTTCACCACACCCACCACGCGCACCGGCACGTTGCCCAGCAGCAGGGTCTGCCCGATGGGGTTCTCGGCTGCGGCGAAGAAGCGCGCACGCGTGTTGGCATCGATGATCGCCACCTGCTGGTAGCCAACCACACCCGGTGCGCCAAAGAAGGCGCCTTCCCCCAGCTTCAATCCATGTACGCGGAAGTACTGCTCGCTGACGCCCTGTACCTGCACGCTGGCCGAACGGTTGCCGCGCAGGGCGGTGCCCGTGGTGGCCACGCCAGGAGTGGCACTGTCCACGAACGGTTGCCCGGCCAAGGCCACGCTGTCGCCAGGAGTGAGGGTCTCCACCCGCGCCGCGTGCAGATCGCCAAAGCCGGAGCCGGGATAGATCTCGATGGTGCTGGTGCCCAGTGAGGAGATGTTGGACAGGATGGCCTGGCGCGCGCCCGTACCCAGCGCGACCACCGACACCACCGAGGCGATGCCGATGATGATGCCGAGCATGGTCAGGAAGGTGCGCATGCGATGTGCGTTCATGGCGCGCAAGGCCATGCGGAAGGCTTCGGCGAAGCGATCGCGCACAGCCTGCCATCCGCCACCATCATTGGGCTGCGGCAAGGTGGTTGGCGCCACGGCCGTTGCCGACGCGGTAGCCGTGGCACGATCATCGACAATCCGCCCATCGCGGATCTCGATGATGCGCTGGGCGTGCTCGGCCACGGCCATGTCGTGGGTCACCAGCACCACCGTGTGGCCTTCGGCATGCAGTTCGCCGAGGATCTTCATCACTTCCTTGCCCGACTGTGTATCCAGCGCGCCGGTGGGTTCGTCAGCAAAGATCACCGCACCACCATTCATCAGTGCGCGGGCAATCGACACGCGCTGCTGCTGGCCACCCGACAGCTCGCCGGGCAGATGCTGCATGCGTTCACCCAGGCCAAGCCGCGCCAGCAGTTCGGCCGCCCGTGCGTGGCGCTCAGCGGCGGGCATACCGGCGTAGATCGCTGGCACTTCCACATTGCTCAACGCGGTCAGGTCGGTCAGCAGGTGGTAGCGCTGGAAGATGAAGCCGAAGTGTTCGCGGCGGAGCTCGGCCAGCTCGTCGGGCGACATCTGCGCGGTTTCCCTGCCGGCAATCTGGTACGTGCCCGCAGAGGGCCGATCAAGGCAGCCGAGTATGTTCATCAGCGTGGACTTGCCCGAGCCCGACTGGCCGACGATGGCCACCAGTTCACCGGCGCGGATGTCCAGGTCCACACCGTCCAGCACCACCAGGGTCTGTTCACCGGCGGCGAATTCACGGCGCACCCCACGCACGCTCAGCAGTGGCTCGCTCATGGCTGCGTTCATCGGGGCTGCGTGGGCGCGGTGGCGGCTTCGTCGCTGGCCTGCGCCAGCACCACCTGCTCGCCTTCCATCAAGCCGCTGCGCACTTCCACCTGGATCTGGTCATCCAGTCCGATGGTGATATGCCGCGCCACGGCATGCCCGTCTGCGCCACGCACCTGCACGGTGTAGCTGCCGTCACCAGCTCGCGCACCCAAGGCAGCGGAAGGGATGGTCAGCACGTTGTGGGCACGGCCGAGTACGATGCGTACCTGCGCGGTCATGTAGCTGCGCAGGCGGCCGTCGGTGTTGTCCACGTCGAATTGGCCGTTGTAGTACATGGCCGTACGGCTGCCAGCGGATAGTGCGGGTGACGCGAGGCTGGACGTATCTTCGTTGGTGATCGATTCGGGCGCTGGCGCGATGTCGCGCAGGGTGCTGCTGTAGCGGCGGCCCGCATCGCCCAGGATGGTGAAGAAGGCCTCCTGGCCGACCGTGGTGTGCACAACATCGGCCTCGGAGATCTCGGCATAGACGGTCATCACGTCCTGGTTGCCCAGCATGACGATGGTCGGTGCGCTCTGCACCGCATTCACCGTCTGCCCCTGACGGGCGACGACCGCCAGCACTGTGCCGTCCGTGGGGGCGGTGATGCGGGTGTACTCCAGGTTGGTCTGCGCGATGTCCACCTCGGTCTGCCGCTGCACGATCTCACCGTCCAGCGCGGTGATCTGTTCGCGGGTCGCGTCCACCTTGGCCTTTGCAGCATCGAAGTCGGCACGTGCCACCAGCTGTGATGCCAGCAGTTTCTGCTGCCGCTGCAGGGTCAGTTCGTACTGGCGCAGATCGGTGGCCAATGCATCGCGGTTGGCGCGTGCGGTGCGCTGTGCTGCCTGCGCACTCAGCAGTGCATTGCGTTGGGTACGCGAATCGATGTCAGCAATCGGATCGCCTGCCTTCACCTTGTCGCCCAGCTTTACGTGCAGTGTTTCGATACGACCGGAGACCTGCGCGCCCACGCTCACCAGTCGCGATGGCTTCAGGGTGCCGGTGGCCTCCACCACCTTTTCGATGTTCCCACGCACCACGGGCGCGAGCTGCAGCGGTGGCGGCGGAGCGGGTCGCAGCCAGAGCCACGCGGCAATGGCAGTGCACAGTACGGCGCCAGCGATGATCAGCGGTCGGCGGTGTTTGCGCGGCGCGGTGCTCATTCGCACAGCATCCAGAAGGGGCAAGTCATTGGTGGTCCTCGCGGCAGGAGAGACTCACGCGCCGGGTGCCGCGCGTGGATGGCCGTCGAGTCTCGATGCAATGGGTTGCGTGAACCTTGCGGTGCTGCCGTGGTTGTCAGCCCACGGCCATGCTGCTGAGAAGCGCTACTGCGATGAACTGCAACGCGCTACCCACCACCAGCAGCACGTTGCGCAGGCGGTCGGCTGTCACGCGTACGCTGCAAAGCTGACATAGCCCGCCGATTACCAGCCCTGCGACAGCGAGCATGCTGATCGGCTGCGTGTGCACGCCTTGTATCGCCAAGGGTACCCACGCGCTGCCCAGCATCGTCCAGGCCGCGTGCCTGTCGATGTAGCGCAGAGGTACGGGGAGCAGCCGCGATGTGGTTGATCGCCATGCAGACAGCGCATGCAGCGCGGCATGCGCGACGACGAAGAACAGCACGGCGCTGGCCATGGCTGCATGGGCATGGCGTTGCGTCGAGATCACCAGCGCACCGCCCGGCAGCAGCAGGAACAGCACGGCAAAAACACGCATCAGCGCGTCCGGGCGATTCGTTGCGGGTATCACGCGCAACCAGCGAGGCCAATGCGGCAACGCGCGCATTCGATCAGCGCGCGAACGCCGATTCCAGACAGCTGCGGTCAAACCGGATGTAGCCGGCGTCGCGCGGAATCGGGCAGAAGAGGAGGGTGGAGGAACTCCTTCGGTCACGTGCAGGCTTCCTGTCAGGATGGAACGCGATGGCATCAAAGATGTCATCGGCCCGATGCTGCGCAGCGAACATTGCCGCAACCTTGCCCTGCGCCGCTGCCTGCTGCGCATGGACAGGCGGCAGTCACGGATGTGTGGACGCCTTCAGTGCTCTGCCGCTGGCGCTGAGGCAACACCCGGATGCAGAGGAAACTCGACGCGGATCAGCGCGCCACCACCGGCGGCATCCAGAATCGTGACGTGGCCGCCGTGACGGTCGATCACCTGCCGCACCAGGTTCAGTCCCAGGCCCGCGCCGGTCTGGCGGGGACGCAGCCGCTGGAACGGCTCGAACACGCGTTCGCGCTGGTCGACCGGGATGCCGGGGCCATCGTCTTCCACTTCCAGGCAGCTGCCCTGCACCCGCACGATGATATGGCGGCCACCATGCTCGGCGGCATTCAGTACCAGGTTGGAGATCACCCGCTCGACCGCGCCGGCTTCGCCCAGCACCGGGAAGTGTGGCTCCACCGCCACTGCCACGGTCTTGTCCGACTGGATCAGCAGCGGCGCCAGATCGGCCGCCACCCGTTTGGCCACCCGGGCCAGGTTGAGGGTTTCCTTCGGGCCGTCCTCTTCCATGCGATGCAGGTCCAGCAGCTGCTCGGCCAGCGTCGCCAGACGCGCGACTTCCACGGCCAGGCTGCGCGAAGTCGAATCATCAGCGGCATCGATCTTCACCCGCAGGATCGCAATCGGCGTGCGGAGCTCATGCGCCGCTGCGGCGATGAAACGGCGTTGCCGCTCGTGTCCTTCATCCAACCGGCCCAATGCATCGTTGACGGCGGTGACCAGCGGCGCGATCTCCACCGGCACGGCGGTCTCGGTCAGGCGGATGCCGCGGCGGCTGGCCGAAATATTGCGGGCTTCCTGCGCGATGCGTTCGACACCGGCCAGTGCCCGCCGCACGATGATCGGGGTCAGGATGATGGTGGCCAGGCCCAGCAGCAGGAAGATCGGCAGGGTGATGATGTGTGCGGCCAACGCCATCTGCATGGTCAGCGAATCGGTTTCGCCATGGGCCATGATGGTCAGCTTGCCGGCCGGCCCACTGTGCTGGCGTACCACCACCGCCAGCCCATCGCTGCGATCACGCCCGCGCAGGTCGCCATAGGGGATGCCATCGAGGGCGCCGACCAGCGAGGCATAGGCCGGTGGCACATGGCCGAAGGTGACGTGGTGCCCATGCTCGTCCTCGGCGATGAACCACGCACCGGGGACGATCTTCAGCAGTTCGGCCAGCTCCGGCGTGTGCTGCACGTACAGTTCACCATTGCGGTCGCGGTGCACTGCCTCGGCGGCCACCGGTGCGAAGGTCTGGATGGTGTAGTAGCCACCGCTGTCGGCACGAACCAGCACCATCAGCAGGGCGAAGAACGCCACCAGCAGGGCCAGCAACTGGTAGATCAGCGTCTTGACGATCAGCGGGCGCTTCAACGACGGGCGACGGGCCATCACTTGCTTTCCCGCATCAGATAGCCCACCCCGCGAATGGCGTGGATCTCCACCCCAGCATCGGCATCAGCCAGCTTGCGGCGCAGGCGCGAGACATGCGAATCCAGCGTGTTGGAATGGATGCCGTCGTCGAAGCCATACACCGCCATCTCGATGGATTCGCGCAAGACGGTGCGGCCCAGGCGCCGTGCGAGGGCGGCCAGCACCCGGATCTCGCGACGCGGCAACTCCAGCCGCTGGCCGCCCACACTTGCCTCGCCCGAGGCGGGGTCGAACACCAATCGGCCGATGCTGATGAACTCCACCTGCAATCCGCTTGGGCGACGGCCCGCAGCACGGATCCGTGCGAACAGTTCCTCCAGCGCGAAGGGTTTGGCCAGGTAGTCATCGGCGCCTTCATCCAGGCCGGCAATCCGGTCCGGCAGCTGGCCCAGCGCGCTCAGCACGATGATTGGCACCCCGGGATTGCGCTCACGCAGCAGGGAAATCAACGCCAGGCCATCGCCATCGGGCAGGGTGCGGTCCAGCAGCACCAGATCGTGCAGGCCGCACAGGGCTGCCTCCCGGGCGAGTGCCAGGGTATTGGCCAGGTCCACCACGTAGCGCTCGCGCTGCAGGGCAGACTTGAGGGTGGCGGCCAGTTCGGCTTCGTCTTCGATCAACAGGATGTGCATCAGCAGGGCTTGGGCAGGAGGGGGCCGTAGAAGGGCGGTTCGGCACGCGCCGGCACCGTATTACAGGAACATTGCGTGAACATGGCGTGCCTCCGCATCTGCCGGAAGGCCATGGCGGGGCGCGATGAAACCGAGGGTGCGGCGCAAGGTTCACGCAATCCAGGCGCTCCAGCCTTGGCGCCCTTCGCAGTTCCCATCCCTGGAGTCACCATGAAGTTGTTCGTTCCGCTGCTGTTCCTCGCCACGCTGACCGGCTGCACCACCGCCAAGATGACGGTCACTCCCGACGGCCGCCGTGGCGTTTCCATCGACTGCAGCGGCTCCAGTTCCTGGAGCGGTTGCTACGAGAAAGCCGGGCAGATGTGCCCCGGTGGCTACGTGGTCTTCAGCAAGGATGGCGACGAGGGCAACGCCATTGCGGTGGGCAACAAGAACGGCTTCACCTCCACGCAGATGGCCACGCGCTCGATGCTGGTGTCCTGCTCCGGCTGACGATCGCCGCGCCGAGCATCTGGCAGGGATGCGTGGACATCCTGCACGCATGGGTGCGCGACGCATCATTTTCCTGCAGATGCTCGCTATCAGGGGCTTTCAGCGGCGCGACCATCCGCCGGCAGCGCCGCGCTTTGCTTTTGCTTCATGCCCCTGTAACACCATCATCGCTACCACGGTGGTCCCAGCGATTCCGCTGGGATCATCTGGAGACGCTGGAATGGAGTTCAGAACGTCTGTATTGCTCGTGGCCCTGATGGCCGCTCCCGCAGTAGCCCATGCTGAAGTCTGCTTTTCGCGGGACGGTTTCGTGATGACCTGTCCCAGCTTGTTGCCACACCCGGTGAAGGCACGGTTCGAAGTTGGAACGTTGCCACGCGTAGCCGGATCGCCGTCGGAAATCTACATCACCGGTGGCGGGAGGGTGGATGGCACCAGCAATTTCTACGTGTTCGCCAACGGCAAGATGCTGTGCGAGACCAGCGGCAATCTGGATGGTGGCAACACCACGCCCGTACGGCATTGCAATGGCACGATCACTGCACCCGGGACCTACGTGATCTCGGCATCACGCAGCAATAGCGGCAATTTCCTGGCCCCGGACGATGTGGTGATCAACGTCCAGTAAAACGCCTGCCATCAAGGGCCCCGGGCTGTAGTTGCCGGGGCCTCGTCCAGCGCCCCGATCAGCAGAGCGCTGGGCAGGCGCTGCGCCGGGTCGGTATACGGTGTGCCGGCCAATGCCACCAGCGTTCCTGTCGCGCCGCGCACGATCAGCGGCACCATCGCCTGCCGCGGATCGCCGCCGCAGGACAGCACGCGCAGTCCCTGTTCGTAGGCGGTCACCATCGACGCCATCAGCATCGATGCACCCAGTCGCGCGTCGGCATCCTCGACGGGTCGCCCCGCAGACTCAGCCATCAACTGTGCCAGGTCATCGGTCAGCAGCGCCTGCAGCTGCCGCGCATGGGCCACCAATACCGCGCTCTGGGCCACGGTTTTCCAGAACGACGCTGCACCGGCATTGATCCGCAGCAATGGGTGGCCGGTGTCCAGCAGTTCCCGCACCAGCGTCTGGAAGGCGACCAGCGGCGTCATGGATGCGCGCGCAGCCATGCCTTCGCGCAGCAGCTGGCGCGCTTCCTCATCGCGGTCGAACACCAGCTGTTCCTTGCTGGCGAAGTAGTTGAACACCGTCTTGCGCGACACCCCGGCGGCGTCGGCGATCTCGCTCATCGACACCGCCTCGAAGCCGCGCTCGATGATCAGCCGGGTGGCGACGTCGGAAATCGCCTGTCGGGTCTCGGCTTTGCGCTGCTCGCGACGGCCGGGTGGCGGGATCATGGGCGGTTCACTTGTGGAAACGTGCACCGAGTGTAACATTGTCGCCGCCAGAGCGCCGACCCGGTGCTCACGAGGATTTCCAATGCTGTACGACGTCGTCATTGCCGGGGCTGGTCCGGTTGGGCTGTTGCTGGCCTGCGAACTGGGCCAAGCGGGATGCTCGGTGCTGGTGCTGGAGCAGGCGGCCTCGCCGGAGTCGCCGCTGAAGCGCCTGCCGTTCGGCCTGCGTGGATTGAATGCCCCCACACTGGAGGCGCTCGACCGGCGCGGTCTGCTGGACGCCGTGGCTGCCGGCCAGGTGCTGAAACCGGAGAAGGGCCCGCCGCCGCCGGGCACCGCGCATTGGTTGTCGCAGCCGCGCAGGCTGGGCGGGCACTTCGCGGGTATCCCGTTCGCGCTGGACAACGTCGACAGCGATCGCTGGCCCTGGCGGCTGCCCAGCCCGGTCGGCACGCAGATGGCGGTGGAACTGCAGGCGCTGGAGACCGTACTGGCCGAGCGCGCGCAGGCGCTGGGCGTGGTGATACTGCGTGGTGCGGGCGTGCAGGAAGTGCGGTTGGGTTCCGACGAGGCCCAGGTCGAGGCGGGCGGGCAATCCTTCCGCGGGCGCTGGCTGGTCGGCTGCGATGGTGGCCGCAGCACCGTGCGCAAGCAGTGCGGCTTTGCCTTCGCCGGCACCGATCCGGAGTTCACCGGCCACTCGCTCAGCGTTGAGCTGGAAGATCCGACGGTACTCATCCCGGGGCGTCACACCACCGCGCAGGGTATGTGCAATTTCAATCCGCCGGGCACCATCGCCCTGGCTGATTTCGACGGCGGCGCCGGCCATCGCCAGCCACTCGACCGCGATACGGCACAGGCGCTGCTGCGGCGTATCTCCGGCCGCGACGCAACGATCACCACACTGCAGCTGGCCACCACCTGGACCGATGGCGCACGGCAGGCCACCGCCTATCGTCGTGGCCGCGTGCTGTTGGCCGGCGATGCCGCGCATGTGCATTCACCGCTGGGCGGGCAGGGGCTGAACCTGGGCCTGGGGGATGCGATGAATCTGGGCTGGAAGCTCGCCGCCGTCGTGCGCGGCGACGCAGATGAAGCGCTGTTGGATACCTATCAGGCCGAACGCCATCCGATCGGCGCGCGAGTGCTGGAGTGGTCGCGCGCGCAGGTCGCACTGATGCGCCCGGGCGCGGGCTCACGCGCATTGGCTGCGATCGTGGCCGATCTGGCAGAAACACGTGATGGCGCCACGTATCTTGCCGAGCGCGTGTGGGGCGTGGGCCAGCAGCTGGATCTGGGTCAGGCCCATCCGCTGGTCGGCCGCAGCACACCGGATTTCCTGCTGGCCGATGGTCGTCGCATGGGAGAGCTGCTGCGGGCAGGGCAGGCGGTGCTGCTGGTGTTCGATGCTGCTGCCTCGTTGTCCGCGGCGGTTGATGTCGAACGAGCCCGCATCTTGTCCTTCGCGCAGCCGGCTGTGGATTCGCTGGGCCTGTCCGCGCTGCTGGTTCGTCCGGATGGCATTGTCGCCTGGGCCAGTGATGGTGCCGATGCGGCAGGACTGGCGCAGGCCGTACGGCAATGGGGGTGCCCCGTTGGCAGGGAAGCGATTGCGTGAGTTCCGGCGCAGTCCGCACAGGGCTGCGCCGCCCTCTTTCAGAGGTCCTTCTTCTTCCCGCTCAGGTCCAGCGGCTGGTCGCTGCCTTTACGCTCGCTCGACCACACCTCAACGCTCTTGCTGCATCGGCTTTCGCGGGCGGCAACCTCCGGCGGCAGGTCCTTCACATGCGGCGACTCCTGGCAGGCGGCATGCATGGCCGAATCATCATAGGTGGCACAGGCGCTGATCGACGCGAGTGCGAGAACACCGAGGGCGGAGCGGAACAGGGGCTGCAGGAGGTGCATGAGGGTCTCGGAAAGGGGCCGATCTGGCCATCGAATTCAATCCGTGACCCGACGCACGCGCAAGCCGACTGGCAGCACTTGTTATTGAATAACAATTGTGGGAATACTCGGAAGCTGCCGGCTGCCGCTCAGGCAATGCAGATCAGGAACACCGTCGACAGCGCGAGCATCAACACGAACACGCGCCGACTCAGGGCCAGGCAGGTCAGGCAGGCCGCCAGCGCCCAGGCCGCCAGCAGCACACATCCCAGCAGCCACAGCCCGACCGTCATCATCGAGCCGGCCGCTGCGGTGGACAACGCAAAGGCCTTGAACAGCGCCACGCCCAGCACACTGCCCAGCGCGCCGGCCCGCAGGGCAATCGCATCGTGGCAGGTGGGGGAAATCTGGCGGTGCATGAGGGTTGTGTCGCGCGTGGGGAGCTGGCGTGCGCAACTCTGCAGCAAGGCGGATCTACGCCGCGTGTTCGTCAGCCTGCACTGTGGTTACCGCACGCGCAGCGTGGTCGCCTCAGTCGAACTCGCCGTCCGCCGCTTCCAGGCGACGCCGGTACTCGGCGCGGTGCTTGAACAGCCGCTGGCACTCCTCAGAGCGATGGATGCGGCTGCCAGGTTCGTTTGCCACCGAGTCGCACATCTTGGCGATATGGTTGTTCCCGGCCAGCTCCATCACGAAGAACACCGCCGTGATGCCAGCACCCAGCAGCACCACATACAGCAGGCGGCTGAGCCATCGTGAGCGCCTGCGTTCGACGTGCTGCTGCAGCGTCAGGTCGAAGCGGATGATGCTCAGCACGATCCAGACCACGCTGACGAGGAAACACAGCGTTGGCAGCAGCCCGCGCCAGAGCCCAGCCTCGTAGACCGATTCGCTGTAGTGCACCGCCGCGCCGGCACCGGCGATGGCGATGGCCAGGGCCCAGTTGCGGCCCAGCGAAAGCAGGTCGTCGAGCAGCTTCTCGCGTCTATGGGGAGTGACTGCCACGGAGCATCCTTGAGCAAGACCCTCGGCCGCCGGTTGCGGCCGATCTGCGCAGATGGTGGGGCATCACCGAGGCGATGAGAAGCTGGGCCTTCAGCGGCTGCCGGCAACAGCGGCCTTGCGGTTCTTCTCCAGCATCACCGACACGCACCACAGCAGCAGGCCGCCGACCGCAGTCGCCGCACCCACGTAACCGGTGGTGGCCGGGCTGAGGCCTGCACTGATCGCCATGCCGCCCAGCCACGGGCCGAGCGCATTGGCGGTGTTGAACGCCGCATGGTTGGAGGCGGCGGCCAGGGTCTGCGCTTCGCCGGCCACGTCCATCAGGCGGGTCTGCAGCACCGCAGCGAGGGCGCCCATCGTACCCACGGTGATGATCATCGGGCCGATGGTCCACACCGACTCAGCGGCCAGCGGGTACAGCAGCAGCATCACGATCGACCACAGCAGCACCACGGCGGCTGCCTTGAAGTGGAACTTGTCGACCAGCCAGCCACCGGCGATGTTGCCGATGATCGCGCCGATGCCGAACACGCCCACCGCCAGCGGCATCCACGATTCGGCCACGCCGGTCACCTGCACCAGAGTCGGTGCCAGATAGGTGAACACGCAGAACATGCCGGCAAAGCCCACCGCGCCGATCGACAGCGCCAGCCACACCTGGGTGGTGTTGAACGCGCGCAGTTCGCGCATCGGCGAGGTCCGCACCTCATCGGGGTCGGGCAGCAGGAAGCGCGCGATCATCGCCACCGTGGCGATGGCCAGCACGCTGACCAGGGCGAAGGCGGTGCGCCAGCTCAGCTGCTGGCCCAGCCAGGTGGTCAGCGGATTGCCGATCAGGATCGCCACGGACAGGCCGAGCAGCACGCGCGACATTGCTTGCCCGCGCTGGCCGGCCGGGCTGATTGCGGCCGCCACCAGCATCGCCACGCCGAAGTAGGCGCCATGCGGCAGGCCAGCGACGAAGCGCGCCACCAGCATCGTCCCGTAGTTCGGTGCCAACGCGCTGGCCAGATTGCCGACGGCGTAGAACCCCATCAGCGCCAGCAGCAGCTTGCGGCGCGGGAAGCTGGCGCCGACGAAGGCCAGGATCGGTGCACCCACCACCACGCCGATGGCGTAAGCGCTGATCAGGTGGCCGACCTGTGTTTCGCTGATCGACAGGCCACGGCTGATCTCCAGCATCAGGCCCATGCTGGCGAATTCACTGGTGCCGATGGCGAAGCCGCCCAATGACAGGGCGAGGATGATCAGGGTGCGCTGGCGCGGCGTCAGCCGAGCGGCCAGGGGGGAATTGGGGCTCATGCGGGGGCGCAAAGGGGCGGGGAAGCGCCACATTGTACTGCTGCACCGCAACAGGCATCAGCCGGGCTGGGGGTAAATCAGTGTTCGATGGGTGGTGCTGCCCGCGCTGCCTGCTGGCCAAGCGCCGCCAGCGCCTGTCGGTATTTGTCGCGCAGGCGCTCGGCGGTGGCGGCATCCAATGATGCCAAGCGCGTTTCATCCGCGTTGTCGGCGATATCGGCCAGTTTGACCTTCAGCGCCAGCGGATCAGCCGCTATCCGCGCGTAGTACGTGGCTGCATCCGCCGCAGACGTCCTGCTGAGCAACCGCACCGCGTGCTGCAACGGGTCTGGGAAGGCCTTTACCTGCTCAGCGAAGGCAGGGCAGTCCTCGACTACATCATGCAGCCAGGCCACCACCTCGGCGTCATCATCGCCACGCACGGCAGCAGCCACCCGGCCGACGTGACCGGTGTAGGGCTGTCCTGCCTTGTCGACCTGGCCGGCATGGGCCTCCATTGCCAGCGTGCGTGCGCGTGCCACCCAGTCCATCGCGATCTCTCCGTCCCGAGCGTGTATTGTCGTACGGGTCGTGTGCATGCCGCCACCACGGCCGTGCAGGCATCATCGGACGCTGCAGGAATGGCATCTGGATTCCATCAGGGAGATGAGACATGCAGGAATACACCCATCAGCTGGAACTACGCGGCCGCTTCCGTCTGGTAGCGGTGACCCACGAGCCGGTGTACGCTCCCGGCGATGTGGTCGGCCATGCGGTCATCGTCGACGATGGGGAGCGTCTGACCGACCTGATGTCGTTGGCCGATGCGCGCCGGTACCTTGAGGAACTGGTGCGGGAAGAGGGCGTGGAGCCCGGGCTGGAGAATGAAGTCAACCTGCGGAAGAAGGCGTCGCAGCGACGCCGCCGCTAAGCCGTCGCGCCCATGGGGCGCATCATGGAGGATTCGGGTGTTGTCCAGTAAGAAGTATCTGCTCATCGCCATCATCACGCTGGCGACCCTGCTGCTCGGGTTCGTGCTTTCCGGTTACCTGACGCTGCTGCTGCTTGGTCTGGATACCAAGCTGCTCACCTGGAATACCTATTACCAGTATTTCCACGCCATCGGCCAGCCGCAGGTTGCCCCGTTCGTGGGCAAGATCAAATGGGCCGGTTACCTCGGCTTTGGTCTGCCGCTGCTGGTGCTGGCCATCGTCGGCCTGGTCGTGCTGCTGAAGAAGGACAAACGCTCACTGCACGGTGACGCGCGCTTTGCCACCAGCGCCGATCTGGCCAAGCATGGCATGTTCAAGAAGAGCGGGCAGAGCATCGTGGTCGGCAGCCATGGCGGCAAGCTGGTGCGGCTGGACGGTCAGCAGTTCGTGATCCTGGCCGCCCCGACCCGTTCCGGCAAGGGCGTCGGCGTGGTCATCCCGAACCTGCTGGAGTACGGCGAATCACTGGTGGTGCTGGACATCAAACAGGAGAACTTCGACTTGACCAGTGGTTGGCGCGCCAGCCAGGGCCAGGAGATCTACCTGTTCAACCCGTTCGCCGAAGATCGCCGTACCCATCGCTGGAACCCGCTCAGCTACGTCTCCGATGACCCGGCGTTCCGGGTGTCGGACCTGATGAGCATCGGTGCGATGCTCTATCCCGACGGTTCGGAAGACCAGAAGTTCTGGATCAGCCAGGCGCGCAATGCCTTCATTGCCTTCACCCTGTATCTGTTCGAGAACTGGGATGACGAGCGCAGCAGCGGCTTCCCGGGCGGGCAGGGCACGCCGACCCTGGGCGCGGTCTACCGCCTGTCCTCCGGTGATGGCAGCGACCTGAAGAAGTTCCTGAAGAGCCTGTCCGAGCGTCCATTCCTGAGCAGCAACGCGCGCTCGGCGTTCGCCAACATGCTGTCCCAGGCCGACGAGACCTTCGCCTCGATCCTGGGCACCTTCAAGGAACCGTTGAATCCCTGGATCAACCCGGTGCTGGACAAGGCCACCAGCACCAACGACTTCCTGCTCACCGACGTGCGCAAGAAGAAGATGACCATCTACATCGGCATCCAGCCCAACAAGCTGGCCGAAAGCCGGTTGATCATCAACCTGTTCTTCAGCCAGCTGATCAACCTCAATACCAAGGAACTACCCAAGTCCAATCCGGACCTGAAGTACCAGTGCCTGTTGTTGATGGACGAATTCACCTCGATCGGCAAGGTCGAAATCATCGCCTCGGCGGTGTCCTACATGGCCGGTTACAACGTGCGCCTGCTGCCGATCATCCAGAGCATGTCGCAGCTTGATGCCACCTATGGCCGTGAAGTCTCGCGCACGATCATCACCAACCATGCGCTGCAGATCCTGTACGCCCCGCGCGAACAGCAGGACGCCAATGACTATTCGGACATGCTGGGCTACACCACCATCCGCAAGAAGAACGTCACCCACGCGCGCGAAAAGACCCACAGCTTCACCGAGGAGCGCCGCGCGCTGATGCTGCCGCAGGAGCTCAAGGCGATGGGGCCGGACAAGGAGGTCTTCCTGTACGAAGGCATTCCGCATCCGGTCAAATGCGACAAGATTCGCTATTACAAGGACCGCTATTTCACGTCACGACTACTGCCAAAGGTTGACGTGCCGATGCTTGATGTCTAAGTTGCAGACTTGAAAGTGTGACGGATGTACGCATTCATGGAAGTGAATTAGTGAAGCGCGTCAAAGAAGCGCCATACGTTGGTCAAAATTCAGATTTGTCTGACATCGAATTGACGCGTAGTTGTGCGACTCTATGCGTGGCTTGCGAATCTGTGTGATTCGTCATGCTTTCAGAGTGGCCAGGAGTTTCAGCCATGGGAACAGGGATGGTTCCGACGTTGGTGAGGGTGCGTGAGAGGGGCCTCGGATGAGGTTGCTTCACGCGACTTGGTTGGCAGCTTTCGAGCTGCAGGGGAACCGTGCCCATGTGCTGTTAAGCAGTGCATTCGTTACGTTTCCGGCGTGCATCGCGCAGTGCCGGACGACCAAGGGACCAACATCGGGACTGCTTTTTCGTACGTCAAAGTGAAGCCCGTATGAATCAGGCGTTTATTGCAAAAATGTCCATCGCCGCAGTGGCGGCGTTGATGGTGGCAGGTTGTGCTACCAAGCCCGCACCCGACTTCGGAGGGCGCTGGAAGCCGGTCAACCGTTTTGCGACGGCTCCGACCGAGATTCCGCTGTACTCCAGCTATGTCTATCAGGCGTCGCCGATGGATCGCACGCTGAAGGCCATGCTCGAGCGCTGGGCCAAGGATTCCGGTCGCACGCTGGACTATCGCCTCAGTTCGGATTTCACCCTGTATGGCGCGGTGTCGGAGATCGATACCACCAACGCACAGCAGGCCGTGATCGATCTCACGGCGGCCTATGCGGCGCAGGGCGTTTCCGTCTCCATCGTCGGCAACCAGATCGTCGTGCAGAGCGCTGGATCGACGCCAACCGCGTCGGCCCAGGATCCTCAAGCCAGCAGCGGCAGCTGAGACCGCGTCGAAATCATCGAACGTGCCGCACCCCGCGCCTGGCGCAGGGGCGTCGCGCCCATTGATGTTTCAGCAGTACGGAAGAACCCATGTTCCGCAAGAAGGATGCAGGCAACAGTCCCAAGGTCGAGCAGTCGGTCGCCAAGGCGGTCAGCTACGAGATCACCGTGGCCGACATGGCCCGGCGCAGCGAGCGTCGTGCCTGGTGGGTCGCCACCGGTTCGTTGCTGATGTCGCTGGCGCTGGCCGGTGGCTACTACTACATGCTGCCACTGAAGGAGAAAGTGCCTTTCCTGGTGATGGCTGATGCCTATACGGGCACGGCGACGGTTGCGCGCCTGACCGGCAATTTTGAAGGGCAGTCGATCACCGCGAGCGATGCGATCAATCGCAGCAACGTAGCCCAGTACGTCATGGCACGCGAATCCTACGATTTCGCTGTCATGGGCCTGCGTGACTGGGCACTGGTGCACGTCATGTCCGACACGCGCACCAGCGCCGCCATCCGTGCCTTCTATTCCCCGAACAACCCACAGAGCCCGGTGACCCTGTATGGCAAGGATCGTGCCATCCGGGTGAAGATTCTCAGCATTACACCGTTGGAGGCCCAGGTTAACGGTGGTTTCCGCGGGGCCTCGGTGCGAATCCAGCGCAGCGTCTATGACAAGAACAAGGCGACGACGTCCTACCTGGACAATCAGTTGATCACGTTGCGGTTCCGTTATGACTCGAATCTTGCGCTGAACGAACAGCAGCGCATTCTGAATCCGTTGGGCATGCAGGTCTTTGAGTATCGCCGCGACAATGATTACTCGCGCGGCGTGCCGGGTCCGGATGATGCGCAGTTGCAGCAGCAGGCCGAACAGCAGGCCGCGCAGGCACAACAGGGCGTGTATGACCCTAACAACCCGGCAGCGGCGACCATGATCGATCCGGCAACGGGACAGCCACTGGCGGTGCCAGGCGATGTACAGATCACCCCGCCGATGCCTGGCCAGCCCATGCAGGGGCAGCCAATGCAGGGCCAGCCCATGCAGCAGCCTACGCAGGGGCAAGCAGCGCCAGGGCAGACCGTGCCCGGTCAACCGGCCATGAGGCCAGTGCAGAATCAGTCCACCGGAAATGCTGATGGAGCAAGCAACCGATGAGTAGTCGAAAAGTCAGGGGGAGCGCATTGGCGCTGCTGTCGTTGTTGTCGCTGGTTTTCTCCAACGCGGCAATGGCGCAGGCGGTAGACCATTACGAGTATGAGAAGGATCGCATCTATCCGGTTCGCACCGGCCTGGGTCTCACCACCCAGATCGAGCTGAGCCCGAGCGAAAAGATCCTCGACTACAGCACCGGTTTCAGTAATGGGTGGGAGTTGACCCGGCGCGAGAATGTGTTCTACATCAAGCCGAAGAACGTCGACGTCGACACCAACATGATGGTTCGCACCGAGACTCATTCCTACATCTTCGAATTGAAGGTCGTAGCGACAGACTGGCGTCAGCTTGAGCAGGCCCGTCGTGCCGGCGTGCAGTACAAGATCGCCTTCAGCTATCCCAACGACACCGTGTTCGGTGTTGCTCAGGAAGCCGTGGAGGAAGAGGCGCAACCGCTGTTGAGTACCGAGTTGGCCAAGGATCGACAGTACAACTTCAACTACTCCTATTCGACCAGCAAGGCGAAGAAGATGGGGTGGCTGATTCCGGTCAACGCCTACGACGACGGTCGTTTCACGTACCTGAAGCTGCCGAATTCACCTGAATACAAAACCGGCATCTTCCCGGCCGTGTTCGGCCGTGAAAAGGAATACGGCGAGGACTTCGTCGTCAACACCACTGTAGAAGGCAACACCTTGATCGTCCACGGGACCTACCCGTACCTGGTCATCCGCCACGGCGACTATGTCGTTGGTCTGCGAAGGAACGTGAAGAAATGAGCCAGCAGAACACTCCCGGAAACGATCCCAACAACGGACGCGACGAAGGGCATGGCCCCTATGGTGGGCAGGGTCCGGCCGAAACGCCGACCAACCCTTACTTCGGTGCTCAGCAGGCAGAAGCTGCGCCCAACCTCGATGCCGCTGCACCGCAGTTGCGCTCCGCCGAAGAGCAGCGCCTGAACCGCAAGGCACTTATGTTCCTTGGTGGCATTGTGGTGCTGCTCGTCGCCATGGGTTTCCTGCTGTTCCGCAAGGGGCAGGACGACAAGAACGCCACGCCAGGCAACCGCCAGGAATCCCGCGTGTCCACACCGGATCTGCCAACGGTTGGGCCGACGGCGAATGCACCGGCGCCCGTTGCACCTGCCGATCCCATTCCGATGCTGCCTCCTGCGCCGCAGCCGGATATTCCGATGGTCAGTCTGCAGGATGCAGACCGTGCGCGCTTGCGGCAGAGCGATGAACCCCGCGGGCCGTCGCTGCTGGATCGTCGTATCGGCAGCAGTGCCGGATTTAGCTCAGGCGATGCTTCCGGCAAGCCGCCGGGGCAGGGTGCCGACTACAGTCAGGCAATGATTGCTGCAATGCAGGCGGCAAACCCGCAGGCCCAGCAACAGCAGAAAGTGCGCCGCGGCCCGGATGTTGAAGACGTCTCCAATGCCGCATTCATCCGCAGCCCTGATGCGTTGCTGGTTCGTGGTACTTACCTGCGGTGCGTGCTGGAAACCCGCATCATCACCGACATCGCGGGCTATACCTCCTGCCTGGTGACCGAGCCGGTCTATTCGATCAATGGACGCAACCTGCTGCTGCCGAAGGGGTCGAAGATCTATGGCGCATATGGCGGTGGCCCGAATGGCAAGCGCGTGGAAGTCATCTGGGATCGCATCACCACCCCCAATGGCATCGACGTGGCCATGTCCAGCCCCGGCGTCGACCAGCTTGGCGGTGCAGGTCATCCGGGCCAGTACAGCGCACATTGGGGCAGTCGCATCGCCTCGGCGTTGATGATCAGCCTGATTGCCGACGCCTTCAAATACGCCGCTGCAGAGCACGGTCCGGAGTCGACGACCGTCGCAAGCAATGGGTTTGCTGTCCGCTCGCCGTATGAAAGTGCCACGGCGCGCACCATGGAGCGACTGGCCAATGAGGCTCTCAGCGAAGGTCGTCGTCAGCCGACCGTAACGATCAACCAAGGCACGATCGTGAATGTCTACGTCGCCAAGGACGTCGACTTCGCCAATGTGTTGAACCCGCGCAGGTAACCCATACGACCATGGACGCCGAAGTGTCACCCCTCGCCCTCGTCTCCAGCGATTTCCTGCGCTATCAGTATGAAGTGCTGGGCATCGCCGAGTACATGAATTCGCCCGAAGTGACGGAAATCTGCATCAACCGTCCGGGTGAGCTGTACCTGGAGACGCGGTCAGGGTGGCAGCGCATGGACGTGCCGAGTCTGACGTTCGAGCGGGCGCGGCAGTTCTGCACCGCGGTTGTCAACGAGAGCAACACGGGCCAGCGCATCACCGATGCCGATCCGGTGGTGTCGCTCACCTTCCCAACCGGGCAGCGCGCGCAGTTCGTGATCCCGCCGGCATGTGATGCCGGCAAGGTTTCGATCACCATTCGTTTGCCGTCAAAGCACACCAAATCGCTTGCGCAGTACCACGAGGATGGTTTCTTCAACCAGATTCTCGAGCAGGATGGCAGCGTCAGTGAGCAGGACCGCGAGCTGCTGGAACTGCGCCATTCCCGCGAGTACGCCGAGTTTTTCCGTCGCGCGGTGATGTATCGCAAGAACATCGTCGTCTCTGGCGCGACCGGTAGCGGCAAGACCACCTTCATGAAGGCGCTGGTCAACCACATTCCGGACAGCGAGCGTCTGGTCACGATCGAGGACGCGCGCGAGCTGTTCCTGACCCAGCCCAATGTGGTGCACCTGCTGTACTCGAAAGGCGGGCAGAGCGCCAGCAACGTCACGGCCAAGAGCTGCATGGAAGCCTGTCTGCGCATGAAGCCCGAGCGCATCATCCTGGCCGAGCTGCGTGGCGATGAAGCGTTCTACTTCATCCGCAACTGCGCCTCGGGTCACCCCGGTTCGATCACCAGCTGCCACGCCGGCAGCCCGGAGCAGACGTGGGACCAGTTGGCGCTGATGGTGAAAGCGTCAACCGAGGGCTCAGGTCTGGAATTCAACGTCATCAAGCGTCTGTTGATGATGACCATCGATATCGTCGTGCATATCAAGGCGCATGCTGGTGCCCGCTACATCACCGGCATCGATTTCAATCCTGGGCGCGCCCAGGGGCAGGAGGCTTGAGCAATGTTGCCAGGATTGGAAATGATGGCGTGCCCGGAGATGGCCGTCTCGATGGACGTGATGCAGCACGTCATCAACGTTGAATCGTCTCGTAATCCTTACGCCATCGGTGTGGTTGGTGGGGCGCTGGTACGCCAGCCCAAGGCGCTGGATGAGGCCTTGGCCACCGTGCGCATGCTCGAGGAGAAGGGCTACAACTTCTCCATCGGGCTGGCCCAGGTCAATCGCTACAATCTTGGCAAGTATGGTCTGGACTCCTATGAGAAGGCGTTCCAGCAGTGTCCGAACCTGCAGGCCGGTTCGCGCATTCTTGCAGAGTGCTACAAGCGTTCGGGCAAGGACTGGGGCAAGTCCTTCAGTTGCTACTACTCAGGCAACTTTGAAACGGGCTTCCGCCACGGCTACGTGCAGAAGATCTTTGATTCGATGCGCCGTGGGCAGCAGGTGGCCAGCAATGGCGCGCTACCCATCGACGTGGTTGGCCGTGGCGAACGTCGTAGCGTCAAGGTGGAGCATCATCCGCAGTTGGCCTCGCCAGCGCAGGCGCGCATCGTTGCCCAGGCCAATGGCCCAGTCTATGTGCCCTCCAATGATCCGGCGCGTGCTTACACCGTCTATCCGTCCACTGGGGCGATGGCGCGCGGCAGTCTGGTCAACCTCGCCGACCAGGCGCTGTCGCGGGTTGTGCTCGGCTCGGTTGACCGCATGATGCAGCCGCAGGCGCAGCCGGAGAACGGCTACCCGCAGCAGCAGGCCTACCCGCAGCAGACCGCTGCAGCACAGGCGGGCCAACCGCCGATGATGCCGCAGCAGCTGCCCGGCGCGACCGCCGGCGGTGGCGAAAGTCCGGTCATGCTGCAGCCATGGGGCGCGCAGGGCGCGCCCGCCGCAGTGTCCGGCAACATGTACAACGCGCCGGCGCAACAGATGCCAGTGCAACAGATTCCCGCAGGGGATGCGGCCTTCGTGTTCTGACGAAGTCGTGGTGCGGCCAGTCCCCCGGCTGGTCGATTCAGTTGTGTTAGTCCATCAACAAGGAAATCAATCCATGAAGCGATCCAATCTCGATCTCGTCCAGGCTCAGCGCACGCTGAAGACCCTGCTGATGGCCACCGTTTTTGCTGGTGCAGTATTCGCTCCGCAGGTGTTTGCTTCCGGCTCCACCGACTTCGGCGGCACCGACGAAAAGGTCTGCGGCTTCTTCAATAACATCAATGGCCTGCTGAACATCGCCTCGATCGCCGTGGTGACGATTGCCGTGATCTTCGCTGGCTACCAGATCGCCTTCGCCCACAAGCGCATCGCCGATGTCGCGCCGATCCTCATCGGTGGCGTGCTGATCGGTGCTGCCGGCCAGATCGCCCGGATGCTGCTGGGTGAAGGCAGTGATGGCAACTGCTCGGGCAGCTCGGCTGCCGTCATCAACAACGTGCTGCAGTACTACAGTGCATAAGAACGTCCTGTTCCGCGGCTGCACTCGCCCTGCCATGTTTCTGGGCGTTCCCTACCTGCCATTCTTCATGGTGGCAGGTGGGTTGCTGCTGTTGAGCGTCTACACCAACTTCTGGTTCCTGCTCGCCATTCCAGTCGCGATTTTCATCATGCGACAGATGGCCAAGCGGGATGAGCTGATTTTCCGCCTGCTGGGCCTGCGTCTACTCTTCAAGTTCAAGGCGCGCAACCTGCAGGACCACGATGGAATGTGGGTGTTCAGCCCGAACCACTACCGGAAGAAGGCCGCCCGCACGGATTGACGGGCATCGGCAGGCGGGTGCCCGCTCCCGCCTGCCCACTTTGCAGTTCCCTGGCGCACTTTTTTGGAAGCAGTCGCATGTTCTCTCCAGATACCTCCATCAGCGAGTTCGTTCCTCTCTCGTCACACGTGGCACCGAACGTGGTCAAAACCACGGGCGGGGACTATCTGTTGACGTGGTACCTGGAAGGCCTGCCGTTCGTCGGTCGCGAGGAATGGGAGCTGGAGCACCGGCACAATACCTTCAACCGTCTGTTGCAGACCCTGCGCGCACCAGATTTCGTCAATGTCGCCTTCTGGGTGCACGACATCCGTCGCCGCCGCACACTCAAGGGGGGGAGTCGCTACAACCAGCGCTTCAACCAGGATGTGTCCGATCAGTACATGGGCATGCTGTCATCGCAGCGCATCATGCAGAACGAGCTTTACCTGACGATGATCTATCGTCCGGTCGTGGCCGGTAAGCGCTTCGTGGAAAAGTCGGCCAGCATCGAGAAGCTGCAGGGGGAACAGGATCAGGCGGTGGAAAAGCTGCTTGAGCTGGCCGGCAACGTTGAAGCAGTCATCCGCGACTACGCGCCGTACCGCCTGGGCATGTATGAAGCCAAGAATGGTGTCGTGTTCTCCGAAACGCTGGAGCTGTTCGGCTACCTGATCAACCGGGTCGACGAGCCGGTGCCGGTGCTGTCCGCTCCGGTGAAGGACTATCTTCCGATCAGTCGTCATATGTTTTCGGCGAAGACCGGTGACTTCGTCATCAATACTCCAAATGGCGTAAATCACTTTGGCGCCATCCTCAATATCAAAGAGTATGCGGAGGGGACATACCCCGGCATCCTCAACGGCCTGAAGTACCTCGACTATGAGTACGTCATCACCCATTCATTCAGTCCGATGGGTCGGCAAGATGCGCTGAAGGTGCTGGATCGCACCAAGGGCATGATGATTTCGTCGGGTGACAAGGCCGTCAGTCAGATCGCCGAGCTCGACTACGCGATGGATCAGCTGTCGTCGGGCAACTTCGTGCTGGGTGAGTATCATTTCATCATGGCCGTGTACGGTGACAGTCAGGCGAAGCTGTCTCAGAACGTCGCCACGACGCGCGCTGAATTGTCCAACGCCGGTTTCGTGTCGACCAAGGAAGATCTGGCTGTCACCTCGTCGTTCTACTCGCAGATTCCGGCCAACTGGCGCTTCCGTACGCGCCTGGCCAACGTCAGCTCGCTGAACTTCCTGGGTCTGTCGCCGCTGCACAATTTCGCCACCGGCAAACAGCACAACAACCCGTGGGGCGATTGCGTCACCACTCTGCAGACCACCAACGGTCAGCCGTACTATTTCAATTTCCATGCGACCCACCCGTCGGAAAATTCGCTGGGCGAGAAGGCGATCGCCAATACCATGGTGATTGGTAAGTCCGGTACCGGTAAGACGGCATTGATCAACTTCCTGCTCAGCCAGGTACAGAAGTACGAGCCTTCGCCGACCATTTTCTTCTTCGACAAGGATCGCGGTGCTGAGATTTTCGTGCGCGCCTGCGGCGGCAACTACTTGGCCCTGGAGAACGGTGCGCCGACCGGCTTCAATCCTTTCCAGTGCGAAAACAACGAAGGCAACGTGCAGTTCCTGGCTGACCTGATCAAGGTGCTGGCCGGCAAACGCGAGTACAGCGCCCGCGAGGAAGAGGACATCTACCGCGCGGTGGAGAGCATGCTCGACACGCCGATGCACCTGCGCAGCATGACCAATTTCCAGAAGAGCCTGCCCAACATGGGCGACGACGGACTTTACGCGCGCATGCGCCGCTGGACGTCGGGAAATTCGCTGGGTTGGGTGTTCGACAACCCGGTCGATACCGTGGACCTGAGCAAGGCCAACATCATCGGTTTCGACTACACCGACATCATCGACAATCCTGAAGTGCGCGTGCCGGTCATCAACTACCTGCTGCACCGCCTGGAGTCGCTGATCGATGGTCGCCCGCTAATCTATGTGATGGACGAGTTCTGGAAGATCCTGGACGGCGAAGGTGGCCTGAAGGAGTTCGCCAAGAACAAGCAGAAGACCATCCGTAAGCAGAACGGCCTCGGCATCTTCGCGACGCAGAGCCCGGAAGATGCGTTGAAGAGCGATATCTCCGCAGCGCTGATCGAGCAGACCGCGACGCTGATCCTGCTGCCCAACCCGAACGCCAGCAAGAGCGACTACATGGACGGCCTGAAGCTGACCGAGGCCGAGTTCAAGGTGGTCACTGCGCTGGACGAACGCTCGCGATGCTTCCTGGTCAAACAGGGTCACGCGTCCAGCGTGTGTCAGCTCAACCTGCGCGGCATGGATGACATCCTGTCGGTCATCTCCGCATCGACCGATAACATCGAGGTCATGCATCGCGTTCTGCAGACCGCTGCAGTGCGTGCACGGGTTACCGTCGACGAGCTGACCCCAGACCAGTGGCTGGACACCTTCTACAAGAATCGAAAGGGCTCGGGAAAGCGGGCTGATAAGGACGATGAGGAGGCGGCATGAACACCATTACCGAACTTCACAAGGAAACTGGCATGGCAACTGAAATCCGACAGAACGCGCCGCGTCGCCGGCGCTTGGCGCCGATCTTTGCCGCCATGCTGACCTTGGGTACGACGTTCAGTACCGGAACCCATCAGGCGCAGGCGATGACTGTCTATGACCCTGCGAACTGGATCATGAACTTCCTGCAGGAATACAAGTCCGCTGGTGAGTACTTGACCGAGGCGGGCCGCTGGAGCGAAACCGCGGGTCAGTACATGAAGACGATCGATAACTGGCTCTCGAAGCTGCAGAACATGCAGCAGATCATCGCTTCTCCGCTGATGCCTCCTACCCCGACGCTGCAGAAGATCCCGGAGCACTGGAACGTCGCTGAAAAATGCGGCGGTGGATCGATGGTCAGCATGTCGGGCCTTATGTCACTACTGAATCTCAGTCCGGGGGGCGACATCGGTGCGCAGCAGCGGTCGATCTGCGCCTATATTCAGGTTCTGGAGAACAGGAAGTACAACGAAACCGTGGAGGTGGTCCAGCAATCGATGCCGGCCATGGAGCAGATGCTTGGGCAACTGCGCAGGATCCGCAACGCATTCAGGAATGAGGCCGCGATCCAGGAGGACATTTCTAACAACATGGGCACCTCTGTGGCGCTGGATCAGGCCTTCAAGAAGTGGGAGAACCAGATCAAGGTCTACGACCAGCAGATCGTGGCGTTGCAGTCCCGTCAGCGAAACCTCACCGAGCGCGCCCTTCGTGGGGAGAACAGCCCGTTCGGCAGCGTGATCAAGGCCGGCACGCTGAAAGCGGCTCTTTCCAAGTGATGAACCACGTGCGTAATGCACTCCAGCAGGGCCCCGAAGCGGGGCGGGTGATGTGATGAGTCAGGGAATGATGCAGAGCATGGTGGTTGGCGATCTGCTACACGGGACGATGTTCGCTTCGGTGGGCGACTTCGTGTTCTTCAAGCTGATCCTCGACTACCTGCGTGATGAGATCGCCAACTTCGGCGAGGGCGTGCTTGGTCGCATGATGACGTGGGTGGGCTCGATCGCCTTGGTGTTGATGACGCTGTGGGTTCTGATCCAGGGTTTCCGCATCGTCACCGGCCGCAGCCGTGATTCGATGGCTGCGCTGGCAACCAACATGGCGCGTGCTGCCTTGATCGTTACTGTCGCAACGTCAATGGCAATGTTCGGCAGGGATCTGCAGACTTTCCTGACCCAGGACGTGCAGGATGAGATCACCTATGTAGTGACGGGTAAGGACGATACGGCCGAGGAGCTGATTGACCGCAATCTTGGCTACATGCAGTTGGCCCTGACTTCGGTCAGCGTCCTGGATGTGGCGGGCGATGTCACGCTGGACAGCGCCAAGACCCGAGCCATGTGGTTCATCGGCTTGGGAACCGGCGGACCTGCTGTGACGGCCGGCGCGATGTTGCTGCTGTATCAGGTGGCGATGGCCATGTTCATCGGGTTTGGGCCACTGTTCATTCTTTGTCTGTTGTTCGAGCAGACAAAGTCATTGTTCCAGCGATGGCTGTTCTATGGCATTGGAACGATGTTCTCCATGGCGGTATTGGCAGCGATGACCGGTATTGCGATGGAAATGATTGCTCGCGTTGCGGGTTCCTTCTGGGGCGCCGCGGCACTGGGTGCTCTGCTGAGTACCAACTTGACAGAGGGCATGAGCAGCATGGCGCTGCAGCAGGGAGGCATGGGGTTGATCCTCACGACGCTGATTCTGACTGCGCCCCCAATGGCCGCGATGTTCTTCCAGGGTACGCTGGGTACCTTCATGGCATATTCGCAGATAGGCGGTAGTGCCGTGCCGACGTCGCCAGGCCCGAGTGGTCAGCCTCCGGGTTCGTCGGGTTCGAGTGGTGGGATGTTCACGCCGGCGAAGCCATCTACGAATCAGGCAGACGCAGCAACTAGTCAGCTGGCCATGCCGAAGATTCATAGTCATGAGGTGACACATGCTTCATCAGGACTCAGAGGTAACGCGCCATCTGGTAACTCCTGACACCCCGCATTGTTTGATTACGTATATGAGTATGTCGATGAAATTTTCCGCGTTTCGCCTTTTTTTCGTTGCTTTGATAATGGGTGGCGCGATCAATGTCGCTAGCGCGGAGGGCGGGTGTCCGCCAGGCTATTATCCGATTGGTGGGCAAGGGGTCCAAGGTTGTGCCCCTATTCCTGGGAGTACAGGGGGAGGAAGCTCGCAGCAAATGCCTGCGCCGCCTCCGCGGCCAACCGGCGAATGGATTAGGACGTGGGGAGGAGTGGCGGTTTCCTCAACTACTTCCGATGCTGGCGTTTCCACCGGAAAATTGTCCAAGCGAGATGCCGAGCAAGATGCTATTGCCAAATGCTCAAGCAGTGGTGCCCGTGACTGCAAGGTCAGTGTGACCTACTTCAATCAGTGTGTTTCATGGGTAATTCCACGTGGTCATACAGGAAAAGGGCGATCGGGAATTGGTACTGGGCCGACTTTGGAGCGCGCCGAGAGCCTGGCTCAAGGAATTTGTGAGAACGATAAACCGGGTGCCTGCGAAGCCGTCTATAGCGACTGCACGGAGCCTTTGTTTAAAAAGTATTGAGGTTCCAGAAAGAGCCGTTTCGCTCGCAGCCCGTCGCGAGATCATTCTTGCCGGAATTGAACGGGCAGCGTCCTGGAAGGTGCCGCTGGCTCAAATTTCCCACGTTATCCTTGCTCGCGCCGCGAGGGCTATCGCTCTGCGAGACGGGCGCAATGCCGGGTATTCCTCTTCGGCAGTAGTGGTATGCGTTGAGCGCCTGGGATGAAAAGAAGGTTGGAAAAGATCGCGTTAATGGGGCTGTTAGTCTGGTTCAGTGCGTTGGATGCGATTCCGGACGAGGCAACGATCCTCAATAATGTTGTTGGCTCCGAGGGGGGCGTATCTGCACATCTGCATAAGCGAGCTGCTGGGTTTCTGGTCAGCAAGCAGGGCTTAGCCCTTTTTGCGCTTGGTTTCTCCCCCTCTGATTCACTTTAGGAAAGTTCCGATACTATAGTTCTGTTTCGAGCGTTATTGTATTCGTCCTGGTGGCGCAAGATCTGCGCCCGATCTGGCGGCGAGTGGAGAATGGACATGCAGAAGCGCATGAAGCACATGGGATGTGGGCTGGTTGCCGTGCTGCTGGTAAGCGGCGGGGCGATCGCGCAGCAGAAATCTGGCCTGGAGGGGTTGCCGCCTCCCGGAACCATGACCGCACAGATTCCTGAAGGCAGGGAAATGTATATCGGCATGGCGGTTAGCGATGCCAAGCAGCAGGTTGTAACCGCTGTGGGTGGTTCGGAGGTAGAGGCCAAGCTGATGGCACGACGCGACTGCAGCAAGAAGTGGGGCGGATGCGAAGATCTGACTACTTTCCCGATTCGTCATTACTGCATGGTGATCGCCAGCGATGCAGACTCCCGGCCCAACGTCCGAGCCACCTTCGTTGAAGCAGGTGATGGTCGCACGGTTAAAGCTGGCGAATTGAGCCGCAAGGCGATGGATCGTTGCCAGGCGTCGGGTGCGAAGAAGTGCGGGGTGCAGAGTGAATACTGCTTCTGACCGTTGCTTGCGCTGGTTGTGCACTGTCCTGCTCGCGGCTGCCGTGATGCCGGCGATGGCGCAGAATGGTCGTCAGGCGCAGATGCAGCAGCACGCGCAGAACGTCAACAATTACGTGCAGTGGCAGCAGAGCCAGCAAGCCAGCAGCTATGTGTACACCGAAGAAGACTATATCGCCGACCAAATTGCGCGGAACATCGCTGCAGCCCGCAACGCGCAGCTGAGGAAGGACGCCAAGCGCGACTGGTGGGGTTCGCTGGCGGTCAACACTGAAGATGGGTCGTGGTACGTCCATCTGAATGACGAGACAAGCGACGATGCACTGGCCAACGCCATGAAGCAGTGCAAGGGCGTCTGCTATCCGATTGTCACCTTTGCCAACACGTGCGTGGCCCCGGCGTACAGCGGGCACGGCGGAATGTACCTGGGCCATGGCGCCAGCAAGCAGGAGGCTGCGGCCGGCGCCGGCAGCGCTTGCGTCGCGGCGGGTGGTAGCGATTGTAAGAGTCCGCCAGAGCAGGCTTTCTGCACTGGCTGAAAGTACGGCTACAAGGCGGCCGAGCGCTTCATCCAACGCGTTTCACTGAACGTTCTAGGTAAAGTTTCGGATCCAAAGTTCCAGCCTTTTCCAGGGGCCACGGAGTTCATCGCAAAGCCGCTCGACAAGCGAGGCGTGTCCACGGGAACCGCAAAGGATGGCCGCATGGTGGCCAACATGGCCCAGTCTTGGAGCGCGATCGCTGCAGGCAGTGCGCCCAAGGCCTACGCGATCCATATGGGGTTGAACGAGCGTGATGCACGTGACACCGCAGTCAGCCAGTGTGGGGCAGGTGACTGCAAAGTGGTGGCTGCGTTCACGCTTGGCCAGTGCGCCGCAGTGGTCCGTGCCCGCAGCAGGGGCAGTGACGTTGTGCAGACCTATTCTGCCGTGGCCGGGACGCTGCCCGAAGCGGAGGAAAAGGCAGTGGGAGAATGTATCGATGCCGATGCGAAAGCCTGTCCTCTGGTATTCAACAACTGCATGTGAGGCTACGGGCGATTTGGGGGCGCTGGGCCGCCCGCGTCCCTCTTGCTTCGTGGATGTGGTCCCGGATTTTGTGACTGGTGGCTCCATTTCAAGCTTGCGCTCTTCGACGCAATAGACGTCCTCGCGTTAAGCTCTCCTGGCGTCAGAAAAATGACGCTTCGGCGCTACCGATTGCAGGAGCTTTTCCGTCCATGAGGACCCTGTGTGCCCGTCCGACGGGTGACGCTTGCCACCATCGCTGCCACGGTGCTCCCGGAGCTATCATCCGCATCTGCAGGGTGACCGGCGCGGCCGGGCAACGCCACCGTGCCCGCCACCAACGCGGGCATCGGCAAGACGACATTGAAGGAGTGGGAGGGGATGGAAGACAGGGTTGGCGCACACATGGACGATGCCCTGGCATTTGTTCCATCCGGTGCGAACCTGCTCGAAGCCGTCAGGGGCGAGCTCAACGGCGATGGCATCGAGTACCAGTTGCTGGTCATCGACCAGCCGACGCCGGAAGGGCTGGTGCCCGGCCAGCACGGACCAAACCGGGTGCTGCTGTTGCTGCGCGGTGACGGGCGCGGGCGCTGGCAGCTGGCCGCGCGCAACGACAAGCTGGTGCCGTGTTCCACCCGCGGTGGCCTGGCGGGCGACCCTTTTGCGTATGCAATGGTTGAGGAAGACACCTTCAGCGTGATCACCAACGGCGGCAGCCGCGAGCGCTGGAGCAGCACGTACCGGTTCCGCTACGCATCGGCGGACAAGGCGTGCTGGGTGGATGGGGTGAGACGCAAGGTCGTGGATATCGAGACCGAAGCGACCAACATCCGGGATTTCTCGGTGGCGGAACTGGGCAGGGTGCGGTTCGAGGACTTCGACCCGTCCAGTGTCGCCGAGGTGTCGCTTCCATGAGCCAAGCTCCAACCGGCGGAAAGGAATCCGCGCTGATGAACATCCAGGAGTTGCACTGTGTCGACCGATAGAGAGTCGCAACTGCTGCGGCAGGCGACGAAAGCCGGCATCGACTCCCCCCTTGAACTGGCCAATTTCATGGCCCAGGCAGGGCACGAGTCGCGTGGCCTGAGCCGGCTCAACGAGAGTTTCAACTATACCCGGGGCATCTCGCAGATCCCGGTCGAAGCGGCGTGGCGCAATGGCACCGAGGCGCTGGAGTCCGCGCGCCAGGAAGCCCTGCGAGGGCGTCCGGATGACCTGGCCGAGCTGATGTATGGCGGCCGGATGGGCAACGACGCGCCCGGTGATGCGCTGAAGTACCACGGGCGCGGTTATCTGCCGCTGACCGGCAAGGAAAGCTACGAGCGCGCCGGCAGCGCGCTGGATCTGGATCTGGTCAACCAGCCCGAGCTGGCATCGCAGCCGGAACATGCAGGTCGCATCGCGGTGTGGCAATGGCAGAACCGTGTGCCGGAACACGCGCGCGAGGACGTGCGCGAGGCAACCTACGCCATCAACGGCGCCATCAACGGGGTGGAGGACCGGCTCAAGCGTTTTGAAGCGTGGCAGCAGAAGCTGACCCCGGACGTGATGGACCGGCTTGCCCGCGGCGAAGTGGGCGAACCTGCACAGTTGCCTGAGCGCGCGCGCGATATGTCCGATCCGGCCCATGCCGGCAACCGGTTGTTCACCGACGCACGGGGTCATCTGCAGCAGTTGGGGCCGCAGAGTGGCATGCGCAGCCAGCAGGAACTGGACAATGCGGCCGGGGCCCTGGCGTTGAGCGCACAAAGGGCAGGGATGAGCCGTATCGATCACGTGGTGGCCGGTACCGACGGCAGGGCGCTGTTTGCGGTGCAGGGCGTCATGGGGGACCCGGCGATGCAGCGCTCGATGGTCGAGCGTGAGGCCGCCGCCCAGTTGCCGCTCGAGCAGAGCAGCCAGCAGTTGGCGGCCGAAGCCTCTTCCCGCCAGGAACAGACCGCTTCAGCTACCCGCGAGCAGGAGCAGAACCGCCCGCGATCGCTGTAATCTGGGCACCGCCTGCAGGTCGGAAACCGGCGGGCCCATCGAACGACACCGAGCACCCTCGGGTGCCTACATGGATCTCTTTGTAAGGACACAACATGCGAAACACTTTCCTGCATTCCAACGTGGCCCAGCGTGGTCGCGCTACGGTGTTGTGGCTGCTGCCGCTGGGACTGGTCACCGCCATGGCCCACGCACAGCAGGCACCGGACGCCCCGGCGGTCCCCGCGGTCGAGGAGGTTGCATCAGCGCCGGTCGCCGCAGTGGCTGACGAGCAGACGCCCGCTGTCACAGCAACGGATGCTCTTCCTGCACCGGCACCGGCACCTATCGCCGCGCCTGAGCCGGTGCCAGGCGTGGTTGCTGCACTTGCACTTGCACCTGAACCTGCGGCGGAGCCGACCATGCCGCCCGCACCCACACCGCAGGCGGCACCGACAACAGGCGTCGCTCCGGAAGCCGTTGCCGCCGAACCCGCGATTGCATCAGCGCCCGGGGTAGTACCGACAGCACCTGCGCCCGATGTTGCCTCCACCAATGCTGCGCCTGCCGCAACGGCGCCTGTCGCAGCCGCGCCGGCTCCCGCGCCGGTGCCGGCCCCCGTTGCCGCCGCTGCACAGGTGCCCGACACCGCACTGGCCCCGGCCCCCGTCCCACCGCCAGCCCCAGTTGCACCACCCATCATCCCGCTCGCACCAGACCAGGCCGCCGAGCGCCAGCTCGGTGCGCGCTGCCCGGTCGATCTGGCCGGTCGCCTGGCACCGCAGGGCGATCTGATGATCGGTGCCTGCCAGGGCACGTTGCCGCCGCATCTGGCGGCGCTGCTGGTGGCATTGCCCGAGCAGGACATCCACCTGCCGCGCAGCTGGCGCGAGCGTGAAGTGCGCCAGAAGGCATGGTTCAAGGCCGTGGCCGGCATGGGCCAGCGTCCGGACTTCATCGGGCGCCTGGGCGATATCTGGGTGCGCTCGTTTGAAGGCGCAGATGCTTCCACGACCACCTATCTTGTCTCGGCGCCGTTCGACTGTGCCGACGGCGCACTGCCAAACGAGAACACTGCAGATCCGGTCCGGCTCGCAGCTGGCAATTGCGGGCAGGCCTACGTCCGCCAGCGTGTGTACCAGGTGGGCAGCGATGGCGTCCCGCAGGACATCACTGCAAAGGCAATGCCGGCGGCACCGTCGATCGGCGAGGCCGATCGTGCGCGTCACCGCGCCCGCGAAGGCAAGGTCATCCTGGATCACAGCAAGTTGCAGTACGGGCCGGCCATGCGCTGGTTCGTGCAGTACCCGGAATCGCCGCAGAAGACTGGTCCGCACAGCTTCAGCGACTGGAACCGTGAGCACCTAGCCTTCGTGGTCTGGAACGGTACGAGCTTCGAGCTGCGCGATACCGTGACGCGCGCGCAGTGGCCGTGCGATCCGGTGGCGCCGGGCGACAAGCCCTGCGGCGGTTTCCCGGACTCGGGCCCAGATGCGTACGTGCTGGCAGGGTCGACGGTGAACTCGGCAGTTTCCAGCCCCTGATCGACCGCAGATACGACGGGAGCCGGCGGTGCCGGCTCCCGTTTTCATTCCAGCAATCGTCTCAGGCGTGCAGGCTGCGCTGGGTCGCTTGGGTCTGTTCCAGCTGCTGCTCGCGCGCCAGGGCCTGACCGGCAGATTGCTGCTCGATGCGCTGGCTGCTCTGCTCCAGCGGCGTGTTCATCGCAACGGCCGTGTCCACCGATACACGCAGATGGGCAGGGTCACCCCCCTGGCCCTGCACCGCGAAGCTGCGCGAGGCATCGGCGTTCATCACCACTTCGTCGATGCGCTTGCCGCCCGCGGCGTGCATTTCGGCGGCCAGGCCGCCAGCCAGCTGCGTACTCATTACATCCGGCACGCGGCCGACGCGCACGTCCTGCGCATGCACGCCACGGATCGCGTCGTTGAATAACGGATTGCCCAGATGATTGGCATCGTCCATGCGCAGCATGCTGGTGTGATGGCCGTTCTTCTCCGCTTCGCGGCGTGCCGGTTCACCAGGCTGCAACGGGCCGCGGATGTGGTCGTACAGGTCGATTGCTCCGCCAGGGATGCCGCGTGCAGTACGGGTAACGCCACTGCGCAGTGATTCCACGTCGTCGCGGTACTCCTCGATCATCTTGGCGTTGTCTTTCGCCAGCTGCTGGGTATCCGGATGCTTCAGGACCGAGCCGTCGCCGAGGAAGTTGCCCAGCTTGTGCGCGCCGAACGAGCTGCCTGCTGCAAGGATTGGACGATCCGGGATCAGGTCGCGCAGCGGGTGGTTGCTGAAGCCAGCTGCTGACAACCTCTTGATCTCATCCGGGTTGGCGTAGATGCGTACCTGGCCGAAGTGGGGCGAAGCAGCGCTGACCGGATCGGATGCCATGACGTGGTTGATCATGGTGTTGCCGCCTTCGGGGATGCGGTAGCTGAGGCTGACCGCACCATAGGCGTTGAAGGTCTCACCCTTGATGTTGAAGTGGTGCGAGGTGATCTGGGCAAGAGCGCCGCCGAGGGAGTGGCCGGTGACGGTGACCTGGGGAGTATGTCCACCATTCAAGCGAGACTGGAGTGCGGCAGATTCAAGCGTTCTCTGGGTCAATGCGATCGCGTCAGGTGCCTGTACATTGGTGCGCGCTACCACCATGCCGCCATCGGTCAGGATCGCATCGCGGGCAATATCCTCCGTGCCACGATGGGCAATGACGATCTCTTTGCTGTCTACGCGCTGATAGACGGTGCCCTGATAGCCGTTGAGCCGGTTGTCGACATGCTCGAGTATTTTGTACTCATGGCCGTTGAGCGTGACCTTCTCTTCCTGGCCGGGTGCACGTCGGCCGACGGCGCGGTCCTTGTAGGCGTCATCGGATAACGCAGCGTAGTCCTGGGAGGTGATGGTCACGGTGCCACCTCACTCGCAGAAAGGCTGATCGTGAACAGCTTGTCCTGCAGGTCGGCGGCATAGCCGCTGCGATCAGGCTCACCACTGGCCGGGAAATTGGGAACGCGATCTGCCCGCGGATAGACCAGATCCGGATAGTAGAGCGTATGCGCGCTGCCGTCGGTCAGCGGCTTGGCATCGACGAAGGTCAGGAAGCGAGTTTCGTCTTCGGCGCCGGTTGCTTTCAGCATGGCACCGGCTCCGCTGAATTCCCATCTGCAGACGCCGCGGCCGTAGTAGTCCTCATCCAGCATACGGTCCACATACAACGTGCCGCGATACTCGCCATCGGCAACCTTGCGCAGCTGCACCGGTTCCTGGCTGGTGATGCGCGCTGCGGTGCCTGTGGCGGGCTCGATGTGACCGCACTGGTCTTCGTTGATGACGTCGTACTGCGCGACGCCCTCGACCACCGCGAAATCGCCGGGGGCATCCTTCAGGCGCAGCACCAGTTCATAGGCCTTGCGCGGGCTGGGGTTGAGCTTGGCGAGGCCACGCCCGCCCTGGGCGACATCGGCTTCGGCAGCGGCACGTTCCTGGTTCATGGCGGACTCCGGGTTGCAGGCGGTCAATAGAAGCAGAGCAAGGCACGGAAGCATCTTGGGGCGCAATGTCGGCCTCCCTGGGGCATAGAGGGATATATGGAGCAGGCCACTCTCCGCGCGAGATTCTGCGCAGCGATCATGGTTGAGAGTAACGCGTCACGCAGATCGACCCGGTAGCGCGTCGGGTTTTCCTCGCCGCTTGCGCCATATCCGGCAATCTCTTCGATGCGAGGGGGACATGCATCAGGAGCGATTCGACGTTCATGCGCTCCCTTTGGCGTGATACGGCGTGGTACATCCATGTCCATGCATCCTTCCCTGGTGACAGGTCCGGCGATTATGGAGTGCCCGGGAAAGCTGGCGCCAGCCGTCTCTGGACAAGGGTGTCGATTTATTGACGCATTCGGCGAAGGGTGATGCCAGTGAATCGACTGCGGCACAGGCGATTCGATAGCGCCAAGGCGTTTCAATGTCGCGAGCGGCTCTCACTATCAATTTGTGACTTGAATCATGAATTCACACCTTCCTTACCCTGACAAAGTGCCTGCCATGAACCTTGCAATCCGCTCAGAATCCATCGACGACCATGTCGCCATTCACAAGCTCACCGAAATGGCGTTCCGCGATGCTGTCCACAGCAGCCACACCGAACACCACATCGTGGATGCATTGCGTGAGCGTGGCGAGCTGAGCATGTCGCTGGTGGCAGAGGATGCGGGCCTTCTGGTGGGTCATGTCGCGCTGTCCCCGGTCAGCGTGCAGGACGGCAGCCAGGGCTGGTTCGGGCTAGGGCCGATTTCGGTGCTGCCGCAGCAGCAGGGGCGCGGCGTGGGCACGGCCTTGATGCGGGCCGCGATCGAGGCTCTGCGCAGGAAGGGCGCGCGGGGCTGCGTGCTGTTGGGCGAGCCGGCCTACTACGGGCGCTTCGGCTTCCGTGCCGTGCCGGGTCTGGTCCTACCCGGCGTGCCGGCGGCGTATTTCCAGGCCCTGTGCCTGCAGCCGCCGATGGCGCAGGGCGAGGTGCGCTACTCGCCGGCGTTCGACGCGGTCGGTTGATCGGGGGACGGCAGGCGCTCCGGGCGCCGGTCAGCCTTGATGGCGAAGGTGAATGAGCGGATATGGACGACCCTGCGAATCCACCGGCGAGCGGCCGGTTTCAGTGAAACCCATGCGCTGATAGAAGCCCACAGCCTGTGCATTCTGCGCATTGACGTCGGTGGTCAGTTGCGGGTGCCGGGCCACCGCATGCAGCAGCAACTGGCGGCCGATGCCGGTTCCGCGCACGTCGGGATCGATGAACAACGCTTCCATGTGCGAGCCGTCGATCAGCATGAAACCCTGCGGCCAGTCCTGGTCGTCGACCGCCACGACCAGCGAGGCGTGCGGCAGGAAGCCGGCGACTTCGGCGTCGATGGCCTGGCGGTCTTCGGTACTGAGGAAGTCATGGGTGGCGTCGACGGCCCGGCGCCAGAGGTCGACGAGAGCGTCGCCATCGGTAGCGCCGGAAGGGCGCAGGGTGGTCATGGGCATGTCCAAGGTGCTTCGCAAGTGCAAACAAGTATAGCGGCCGGAACTGGAGGGAAGAGGCCGTTTGGAGGCGGCCTGCGAGGCGCTGTCGACGTGGTCACAGAGGCCTGCGTTACACTGCGGTCGCGCTGAACTGTTCGAATTCGAGAACCGCCATGACCGACACCCTGGCCGTGCCCGTGCACGACGCCGACGAGCACTGGATGCGTCACGCGTTGGCATTGGCCGAACGCGCACAGCGTGAGTTCGACGAGATCCCGGTCGGTGCGGTGCTGGTGGGTGCCGACGGTCAGCTGCTGGGCGAGGGCTGGAACCTCAACATTGCCTCGCATGATCCCAGCGCGCATGCCGAGATCGTGGCCATGCGCGAGGGCGGGCGGTTGCTGGCCAATCACCGCCTGATCGGCAGCACGCTGTATGTCACCCTGGAGCCGTGCGCGATGTGCGCGATGGCGATCGTGCATGCCCGTGTGGCGCGCCTGGTCTACGGTGCCAGCGATCCCAAGACGGGTGCCTGTGGCAGCGTGTTCGATCTGGTCGGTGATGCCCGCCACAATCACCGGGTCGAGGTCCATGCCGGCGTGCTGGCCAAGGAGGCGGGCAACCGCCTGACCAACTATTTCCGGGCCAAGCGCGGCAAGCCGCCGCTGCTGCTGGAGGACCACGCTGGCGAGGGCTGAGTGGCGAAAGGGTATGATGGCCGCCACTTTCCTTTACCGGCCGGCCTCGTGCCTGCCCAGCAACGAGGCGACACGATGGCAGAGAACGGCGCGGCCAACGAGCGACTGATCTGGATCGACCTGGAAATGACCGGGTTGGATACCGACAACGATTCGATCATCGAGATCGCCACCGTGGTCACCGATGCCCAGCTCAACGTGCTGGCCGAGGGCCCGGAGTTCGCCATCCACCATCCGCTGGAAACACTGGAAGCGATGGACGAGTGGAACCGCAACCAGCATCGTCGTTCGGGCCTGTGGCAGCGTGTCATCGACAGCACCACGACGCTCGGCCAGGCCGAAGCGCAGACCGTGGCCTTCCTGGCACAGTGGATTCCGGCCGGCGTGTCGCCGATGGCGGGCAACTCCATCTGCCAGGACCGCCGCTTCCTGCACCGGCAGATGCCGCGGCTGGAGAAGTACTTCCACTACCGAAACCTGGACGTGTCCACGGTGAAGGAACTGGCCAAGCGCTGGGCGCCGACCGTGGCTGCGGGCGTGGGCAAGAACAGCAACCATACCGCGCTGAGCGATGTGCACGATTCGATAAACGAACTGCGCCACTATCGCCAGTTCATGGGCGCGCTGTCGGGCCTGCCGACCTCTTGATGGGTAGTGCCGGCCGCTGGCCGGCAACCGCCTGATGCTCGCCGGCGGCGCAGGGTTGCCGGCCAGCGGCCGGCACTACGCTGCGTTCAACTCCACGGCGCTAAGATCGGCCCATGAACGAGCCCATCCTGCTGCCCCGTGATATCGCCCACGACGCTGGCGACTGGTCTGACCTGCAGCGGGCGGTAGCCCTGCTGGAAGCGCCCACGATCACCGCGCGCATGGCCAACCTGGTCGGCACGCCGCTGGAGTTCGCGGTGAAGGCGCTTCCCACCTCGGTCTCCAACCGCATCCACGGTGCGGTGCAGGCGGCGTTGTCCAAATCGGTGCAGGCCGCGCTGTGGAGCATGGACAACACCCCGGGCAAGGGCGCCTCGACACGTTGGCACAAGCTGGCGGCAGCGACGTCCGGCGCGGTCGGTGGTGCGTTCGGCTTTGCCGCGCTGTTCATCGAGCTGCCGGTGTCGACCACGATCATGATGCGTGCGGTGGCCGATGTTGCCCGCAGTGAAGGCTTCGATCTTTCGCAGTTCAGTACCCGCCAGGCCTGCCTGGAGGTGTTCGCGCTGGGCGGCAATTCGCCGCGCGACGATGCCAGCGAGACCGGCTACTACCTGGCCCGTGGCTTCACCACCGATGTGATGCGCCACCTGTCGGCCGAACTGGCCGGGCGCGTGGTGACGGGACGCGACCTGACCCTGGGCGTGGCGCCGAAGGAAGCCGGCAAGCTGCTGGCCAAGCTGGTGGAAAAGGTCGCCGCGCGCTTCGGTGTGGTGATCACCGAGAAGTTTGCCGCGCAGGCGGTGCCGATCGTCGGTGCGGCAGCCGGCGCGACGCTCAATACCATGTTCACCGACTACTACCAGGACATGGCCCGTGGCCATTTCATCGTGCGCCGGCTGGAGCTGAAGTACGGCGAGGAAGTGGTGCGCACCTGCTATGACCGCATCGCGCACGGCGGGGTGTTGATCGAGCCGACGTTGTAATCCACGCCATGCGTGGATGCGGCATCGTTGCCTCGGCGGCACAACTGTTTTGCACGAACGCGCCTGTTGCGCGCGCAGCGCCATCCCCATCCTTGCCGGCAATCCCCCGCAAGAGAATGCCGCCATGTTGTTCACCCCCCACCGCCTGGGCGCGCTGACGCTGCCCAACCGCATCGTGATGCCGCCGATGACCCGCTCGCGTGCGGCTGCCGGCAATGTCGCCACCGCAGAAATGGCCGAGTACTACGCCCAGCGTGCCGGTGCCGGCCTGATCGTCAGCGAAGGCACCCAGATCAGCCCGCAGGGCCAGGGCTATGCCTGGACCCCCGGCATCCACAGCGAAGCGCAGGTGCAGGGCTGGCGCAGGGTCACCGATGCCGTGCACGCGGCCGGTGGTCGCATCTACGCCCAGCTCTGGCATGTAGGCCGGGTGTCCCATGTCGCCCTGCAGCCGGACGGCGCGGCGCCGGTCTCTTCCTCGGCGCTGCTGGCCGAAGGGGTGAAGGTCTTCGTTGACCCGACCGGCGCTGGACCGGAATCCGGCGTGGGCGAGATGATCCAGCACTCGATGCCGCGCGCGCTGGGCGAAGAGGAGATCCCAGGCATCGTAGCTGACTATGCGCAGGCCACCCGCAATGCACTGGCCGCTGGCTTTGATGGCGTTGAGTTGCACGGTGCAAACGGTTATCTGATCAACCAGTTCATCGATTCGCAGGCCAACCAGCGCACCGATGGCTACGGCGGCGCGCTGCAGAATCGCCTGCGCTTCCTGCGCGAGGTGGTGCAGGCGGTGATCGATGTCGCTGGCGGCGAGCGTGTCGGCGTGCGTCTGGCGCCGTTGACCACGCTGCAGGGGGCGGTGGACGACACCCCGCAGGCGACCTATCTGGCTGCCGCGTACCTGCTGGGCGAGCTGGGTGTGGGCTACCTGCACATCGCCGAGGCCGACTGGGAGGATGCGCCGTTGATGCCGGTGGCGTTCAAGCAGGCACTGCGGATGATCTATCCGGGCACGCTGATCTACGCCGGCAAGTACACCGCCGAGCGTGCCGGGCAGGCGCTGGCGGAAGGCTGGGCCGACCTGATCGGCTTCGGCCGGCCGTTCATCGCCAACCCGGATCTGCCTGAGCGTCTGCGCGTGGGCGCGGAGCTGAATCTTCCTGATCGCGCGACGTACTTCGGCGGTGGTGCGGTCGGGTTCACCGACTATCCGGTGCTGGAGGAGGCCGTGGAGGCCTGATTCCGCGTCCGCCGGGCATGGCCCGGCGCTACCGATGCTGGTGGGTGGGTGCCGACCGTTGGTCGGCACTACCAGGATGGATCACGGCTTGTCGCGCACCAGCGCGTCTGCCTCGACCACGCCGCCATCCTTGCCATGCAGGTACAGGTGCATGTCCTGCTGCGGATACGGGATGTTGATGCCGGCCTTGTCGTAGCCCAGCTTGATCTGCTCCAGCAGGGTGACCTTGGTGCCGAAGTGATCGGCCGATTTCACGTAGCAGCGGATGCCCAGATTGATCGCGTGCGCACCCAGCTCGTACACCACCACGTCCGGTGCGGGTGTCTGCAGCACGCGCGGGTCGGCCTTCATCAGCGCCAGTGCGGTATCGCGGGCCAGCTGGATGTTGTCTTCGTAACCGATGCCCACCACCAGTTCAACGCGGCGGGTGGGCTCTGCCGTAAGGTTGATGATCGGTGCGGCGGTGATCAGCGTGTTCGGAATGGTGGTGTGCTGGTTGTCGGCACCGGTGATCACGGTCTGGAAAATGCGCACTTCGCGCACGGTGCCGGTCTGTCCTGCGATGGTCACCACGTCGCCCACGCGGAACGGACGCAGGGTCACCAGCATCACGCCCGAGGCGATGTTCGACAGCGAATCCTTCAGTGCCAGGCCAACGGCCAGACCGGCGGTGCCGAGCACGGCCAGCAGCGGCGTGATCTGCACACCCAGCGTGCCGATGGCCAGGATCACCACGATCACCAGCGAGGCCGCATAGACCACGTTACGCAGGAAGCTGCCCAGCATCGGGTCCACACCCATCCGCGCGGTCGCGCGGGGCATCGCATTGGACAGTCGGCGTGCGACCCACATCCCGACCAGCAACACGATGATGGCAGCGAGCAACGGCACGCCGTAGGTTTCCAGCAGACGCTCCCAGTCGAGCGAATGGAACCAGGATGTCGTGGCGGGCGAGGGTGGGGCAGCGGCGATCATGCGGACTCCTTTTGCAACGGGAACATGTACGACAGGAACATGGCGTGCGCGGACGCCAGAAACAGCAAGCCCCGCGAAGGCGGGGCTTGCGTGCAACTTCAGTATGGGCCGACGTCGATGAAAGCGACGTCAGCCATCAAGCATCAACGGCTCAACCCTTGGCCTTCAACTTGGCCAGACGCAGCCAGGTATCGACCACAGTGTCCGGGTTCAGCGACACCGACTCGATGCCTTCCTGCATCAACCACTCTGCCAGATCCGGATGATCGGACGGGCCCTGGCCGCAGATGCCGACGTACTTGCCCTTGGCACGTGCCGACTTGATCGCCATCGACAGCAGCTTCTTCACCGCCGGGTTCCGCTCATCGAACAGGTGCGCGACGATCGACGAGTCACGATCCAGGCCCAGGGTCAGCTGGGTCAGGTCGTTGGAGCCGATCGAGAAGCCGTCGAAGATTTCCAGGAACTCATCGGCGAGCAGTGCGTTGGACGGCACTTCGCACATCATGATGATCTTCAGGCCGTTCTCGCCCTGCTTCAGGCCATTCTGTTCGAGCACCTCGACGACCTTGCGGCCTTCCTCCAGGGTGCGCACGAACGGGATCATGACCCACAGGTTGTCCAGGCCCATCTCGTTGCGCACGCGCAGTACGGCCTTGCACTCCAGTGCGAAGGCGGCCGAGAAGCTCGGGTCGACGTAACGGCTGGCGCCGCGGAAGCCGATCATCGGGTTCTCTTCGTGCGGCTCGTAGCCGCTGCCGCCGATCAGGTTGGCGTACTCGTTGGACTTGAAGTCCGACAGGCGCACGATCACCGGATTCGGTGCGACCGAAGCGGTCAGGGTAGCGATGCCTTCGGCCAGACGGTCCACGTAGAAGCCGACCGGATCGGAATAACCGGCGATCTTCTCGTCGATCTTCTTCTTCGTCGCGGCGTCCTGGCGGTCGTATTCCAGCAGCGCGTTGGGGTGGATGCCGATGTGGCTGGCGATGATCATTTCCAGGCGAGCCAGGCCGATGCCGGCGTTCGGCAGCTGGCCGAAGTCGAAGGCACGTTCCGGGTTGGCCACGTTCATCATGATCTTCAACGGTGCCGGCGGCATGTTGCCCAGATCGGTGGTGGTGCGCTCGAAACCGAGCTTGCCTTCGTAGATGAAGCCGGTATCACCTTCAGCGCAGCTGACGGTGACCAGCTGGCCATCTTCAATGACCTTGGTCGCGTTGCCCGAACCGACCACGGCCGGCACGCCCAGCTCGCGGGCGATGATCGCGGCGTGGCAGGTACGGCCACCGCGGTTGGTGACGATCGCCGATGCGCGCTTCATCACCGGCTCCCAATCAGGATCGGTCATGTCGGCGATCAGCACGTCGCCCGGCTGCACGCGGTTCATGTCTTCCAGCGTCTTCACCACGCGGGCCACGCCAGCACCGATCTTGGCGCCGACGGCGCGGCCTTCGGCGAGAACGTTGCCGCCCTTTTCGGTCAGCGCGAAACGCTCGATCTGGGTGGCATGGCTGCGCGACTTCACGGTTTCCGGGCGCGCCTGCACGATGAACAGCTTGCCGCTGACACCGTCCTTGGCCCACTCGATATCCATCGGGCGGCCATAGTGCTTTTCGATGGTCAGCGCCTGGCGCGACAGTTCGGCCACGTCTTCATCGTTGATCGAGAAGGTGGTGCGCAGTTCGGCCGGGGTGTCCTCGATCCTGACGCGCTCGCCGGGGACATCCGAATACACCATGCGGATCGCCTTGCTGCCGAGCGAACGGCGCAGGATCGCCGGCTTGCCGGCCTGCAGGGTGGGCTTGTAGACGTAGAACTCGTCGGGGTTGACCGCGCCCTGCACGACCATTTCGCCCAGGCCGAACGAGGAGGTGACGAACACCACGTCGCGGAAGCCGGACTCGGTGTCCAGGGTGAACAGCACGCCGGAGGAACCGACGCCGGAACGCACCATCAGCTGCACGCCCGCCGACAGGAACACGTCTTCGTGCTTGAAGCCATGGTGCACGCGGTAGGCGATGGCACGGTCGTTGTACAGCGAGGCGAACACTTCCTTGACCTTGTGCACGACATCGTCGGCACCGGTGACGTTGAGGAAGGTCTCCTGCTGACCGGCGAAGGAGGCATCGGGCAGATCTTCGGCGGTGGCCGACGAACGCACGGCTACAGCCACGTCGCCGCCACCGTTGTCGGCGCTCAGCTTGGCGTAGGCGCTGCGGATGTCCTGGTCCAGCTGCGGCTGCAGCGGCGCGTCGATCACCCAACTACGGATTTCCTTGCCGGCCGCGGTCAGCGCGGTGACGTCCTCGACGTCCAGTGTGGCCAGCTTGTCGAAGATGCGCTTGGACAGGTCGTTGTGCGCGATGAAGTCCTTGAAGGCTTCAGACGTGGTCGCATAACCTCCAGGAACGGAGACGCCCAGACCGGCCAGGTTGCCGATCATCTCGCCCAGCGAGGAATTCTTGCCGCCTACGCGGGCCAGGTCGGCCAGACGCAGTTCGTGCAACCACAGGATGTTCTCGTTCAAGCGCGATGCTCCGTTTGGCCATCGCCCGAGGCGGGCTGAATGGCCGCGTCCGTAGGAAGAAGTCGATATGATGCCGGGCAGACCACCGTCGGCACAAGCTTGTGTTGGCGGCCCTTTTAGGCTTCGTAGGGGGTAAATGCGCGCATGTCGACCATCCGTCCGGTGTTCTACGTTTCCGATGGAACCGGTATCACCGCTGAAACCATTGGGCATAGCCTGTTGACCCAGTTCTCCGGGTTCAGCTTCATTACCGACCGGATGTCATTTGTCGATGACCCCGAAAAAGCCCGGGAAGCGTGTGCCCGGATCCAGGCGGCGGGGGAGCGGTACCAGGTCCGGCCGATCGTGGTGAACTCCTGCGTGGACCAGAGCCTGAGCGTGATCCTGTCCGAGAGCGGGGCGCTGATGCTGGATGTGTTCGCCCCGTTCATCGAGCCGTTGGAGCGCGAACTGTCCAGTTCCCGGCTGAACCGGGTCGGCCAGGCCCACGGCATGGTCGACTTCGACACCTACCACCGGCGCATCAACGCGATGAACTTCGCGCTGACCCATGACGATGGCATCGCGGTGAATTACGACGACGCCGACGTGATCCTGGTGGCGGTGTCCCGGGCGGGCAAGACGCCCACCTGCATCTACCTGGCCCTGCATTACGGGGTGCGCGCGGCCAACTATCCGTTGACCGACGAGGATCTGGAGAGCGACCGCCTGCCGCCACGGCTGCGCAACTACCGACGCAAGCTGTTCGGCCTGACCATCGACCCCGACCGCCTGCAGCAGATCCGCCAGGAGCGCCGGCCCAATTCGCGCTACGCCAACCTGGACACCTGCAAGCGCGAGGTGGCCGCAGCGGAGGTCATGTTCCAGATGGAACGCATCCCGACCCTCAGCACCACCCATACCTCGATCGAGGAGATCTCCAGCAAGGTGCTGGGCACGCTGGGGCTGCAGCGCGAGCTGTATTGATCCTTTCCCTCGCGCCGCGCTGCGCTGCCGGCCAGCGGTCGGCACTGCCAATGGGCGCTTCAACTGCGCCCTGTAGAGCCGAGCCCACGCTCGGCTGGGCCACCGGGTTCTGGCCGAAGAGCAGCCGAGCATGGGCTCGGCTCTACAGGGGTGATCGCCGCTGGCGGCTTGGCTGCGGGTTGAACTGTCCCCACGTTGAAGGGCCAACGTGTAGGATCAACCCATGGCCCGAGCATTGCCCCGTACCGAGCGCATTCCCCGCCTGAGCCGGCTGAGCTGGCTGATGGGGCTGTACGCGGAGAATTACCGCCACCTGGTGCGCCTGTTCGCGCCGGCCGAGCTGGTGGCGGGAAGCTACGTCTCCTCGGTGGGCGATGGCCTGGATGTGCGCCTGGATGTGATCGAGTGCCACCGCTACACGGTGGAGCTGCGCCTGACCTACGACCTGGCCGACCCGGTGACCGGTGAACCGGACCCATCGGCCTTCGTCCGCCTGTACCGCGACGCGCGCCAGGCCGAGACCACCCACTGCTACGTCGGCCGCCGCTGGCAGGACACGATGGGCCTGTACCCGCCGCCGGCCGAGCTGATCAGCCATCGCATGCGGATGAACACCTTCCTCGGCAAATGGCTGGAATACCTGGCAGAACGCGGCCATGGCGTGGCCACCCTGCGCCGTGACCCTGACGGCAACACCGTGGGTGCCGGCGATCGTCGCCTGTCGCTGGTGCGTTGATCGGCCATAATCCACGGCTGACCCGCCGCCGGATTCGCACATGCCGTATACCCCGATCGTCGCCACCCTGGGCTATGTGCTCTCGCCCGATCGTCGCCAGGTGCTGATGATCCATCGCAATACCCGGCCGGGCGACCACCACCTGGGCAAGTACAACGGCCTGGGCGGCAAGGTCGAACCGACCGAAGACGTGGCCGCCGGCATGCGCCGTGAGATCGCCGAGGAAGCCGGCATCGACTGCACCGCCATGCGCCTGCGCGGCACCATCAGTTGGCCAGGCTTCGGCAAGCACGGCGAGGACTGGTTCGGTTTCGTGTTCGTCATCGACAGCTTCGAGGGTGCCCCGCACGGCGGCAACCACGAAGGCACCCTGGAGTGGGTGGACGTGGACAAGCTGGACACGCTGCCCATGTGGGAGGGCGACCGCAACTTCCTGCCGCTGGTGTTCGATGCCGATCCGCGCCCGTTCCACGGTGTGATGCCTTACCGGGATGGACGCATGCAGAGCTGGTCCTTCAGCCGGCTGTGAGGCATTCCGGAGGCCGCTGCGCTCGCCGGGCATGGCCCGGCGCTACCCATCCGGCGCAGCCTCGGTAGCGCCGGGCCATGCCCGGCGGGGAGAGCTTCAGCGCCGCTGCGCCAGCAGCAGGTGGAAGTGCTTTTCCCGCTGCTGGCCGTCATTGCCGGCTGTGCATTCGCGATGCGAACGCCATGCCGTGACGCTGAAACCGGACACCCGCAGCGCCAGCTCGACGGCATCCAGCTCATGCAGTTCGAAGTCGGCGGCGAAGGGCAGGCTGCGCATGAATCCAGCATCGCCGAAGGCCAGGCATAGCCGGCCGCCGCGATGCAGCACCCGCGCCAGTTCATCCAGCACAGGCGCCAGGTTCGGCCAGAAGTACAGGGTGTTGACCGCCAGCGCAGCATCGACGCAGGCATCCGCCAAGGGCAGGGCATGGGCATCGCCCTCGCGCAGTACGGCACGCCCGGCCAGGCCGCTGGCGGCAAGATGCCGGTTGCCGGCGTCGACCATGGCACTGGACAGCTCCACGCCCACGTAGCGACTGCCGCTTGCCTGCAGCAGCAGCGGCGCGAAGGCGGCGTTGCCGGGTCCGATCTCCAGCACCTGCTCTCCGGGAGCGACCGCCAGCAACGCGATTGCGGCCTGGTTGAGGGCGCCGTTGCTGCGGTTCATCGATTCGCCCACGGCCAGCGCGGCCTCGCCATGGGGCTGCCGCAACTGCGCGGCCAGGGTGCGTGCATCCAGCATCAACATCGTCCGTGGGTGGGGAGTCGGACGTGGCGGCGGCGGGTCCGCCGCAGACCATAGCGCCAGCCGATCGGCTTGGGAAGTAGGGAAACCCCGGCTTGAGGTGATCAGGAAATGTCCAGCGTCGCAGTCGGTGAGAGCCACTTGTCCACAGGGGGTGTGGATTACGCGTGGGCAACTTTGTGGATAAGCACTGGCAGGCGCCACCCCCCTAGGCTGTCAAGATGGGTGGCGAAAAATTCACCGCCGGTGAGGATCGGTGAGTGACGGGTGAAGGGCGGGGTCAGCCCACGCTGTTGCCGGTGGCGGCGCTCGCGGTACCCTGTGGGCCTTGATGCCCCGTGAGACTTCATGAAACGTCACTTCTCGATGCTGCGCGAGTTCCATCTGGCGGACTGGTTCACCCTCGCCAACGCTTTCTGCGGCACCGGCGCGGTGTTTGCCGCGATGCGTTTCCTGCAGGATGGCGAGCGCGGCTATCTGCTGTTCGGCATGGCGCTGATCCCGCTGGCTTTCATTTTCGATGCACTGGACGGCCGCATCGCGCGCTGGCGCAAGTCCAGCTCGACCCTGGGCCGCGAGCTCGACTCCCTGTCGGACGTCATTTCCTTTGGTGTCGCACCCGCAGCGCTGGCCTATGCCTGTGGCATGCAAGGCGGCTGGGACTGGCTGGTGCTGAGCTACTTCGTCTGCTGCGGCGTCAGCCGCCTGGCCCGTTACAACGTGACCGCCGAGGCGATGAGCGGTGACGAAGGCAAGGTGAAGTACTTCGAGGGAACACCGATCCCCACCAGCCTGGCGCTGGTGATTGTGCTGGCGATCGCCGCCGGCACCGATGCCATCGGCCACGACCTGTGGCTGGGCCAGTGGCAGATCGGCCCCTGGCAGCTGCATCCATTGGTGCTGCTGTTCGCGCTGTCCGGGTCGCTGATGATCAGCAAGACCCTGCGCATTCCCAAGCCATGATCCAACCCTGCGGAGGAGCGCGATGACCAGCTCGGCCAACGACGCCGGCAGCAGCGATTTCGAGAACCTGGCCCGGCAGTACTTCGGTGCCTGGGGCGATGCCCTGCGCCACGCGACTGTGCAGGGGGCCCCCGCTGGCGACGACCCGGGCAGTTGGAAGCACCTGTTCGACTGGTGGGGTCAACTGCTGCCCGAGACCGGTGCGGCTGCACCGGAAGAGGCGGTGCGGCGGTTCCGCGAACAGGCTGGTAGCTGGTACGGCACCATGCAGGAAGTGGCGGCACGCTTTGCCGGCCGCGATGCCAGCAGTGCCGAAGTTGCCCAGGCCTGGCGTGAAGCGGTGAAGGGTCAGGGCGACGGCATGCTGCAGTGGATGCTGCAGGGCGCCCGTGGCAGCACCCATGCCGGCGCTGCTCCGCCCGAGTTCGCGGCGTGGTTCCAGCAGTTGCAGACGCTGGCCGGCCCCTGGCTGCAGAGCCCGGCGTTCGGGCCCGGCCGCGAGCACCAGGCGCGGTGGCAGGCCCTGCTGCGCGCGCAGGAGGAGTACCAGCATCACTCGCAGGCCTATGTCGAGCAGATCAAGCAGGCGCTGGAAGAGGCGTTCGACCTGTTCGAGCAGCGCTTGGCCGACCATGAGCAGCCCGGCAGCCAGCTGACCAGCGCACGGGCGATGTTCGATCTGTGGATCGAAGTCGCCGAGGAGGCCTATGCCAAGGTCGCCATGTCTGCACCGTTCCAGCAGATCTACGCGGCGCTGGGCAATGCGCAGATGCGCCTGCGCGCGGGCCTGCAACGCGAGGTGGAACAGATGAGTGAACGCATCGGCCTGCCGACCCGCACCGAGATGGATGCCGCCCACCGTCGCATCGCCGAGCTCGAGCGCAATCTGCGCCGGCTGCAGGCACAGGTGGCGGTGCTTGCCGGTACCGATGCGGTCGACCCGGTGGCCCAGCCGGCGCCTGCGAGGGTGAAGCCCGTCGCGCGCAAGCCTGCCGCGAAGAAGGCACCAGCAAAGAAGGCCACCTCGCGCACCACCACGCGGAAGTCGTAAGCCATGAAAGGACCGCTGGGCTTCAATGCCGATGACCTGATGCAGGAGACCCTGGCCATGCAGCGCAAGCTGATGGAAGGGTTGAAGCTGTTGCCGCAGGTGGAGGATGTCGACTATGGCGCCACCGCCCGCGAGGAAGTCTGGCGCGATGGCAAGGTGGTGCTGTATCGCTTCGTCGGCGAGAACGCACCGGTCCGGCGCACGCCGCTGCTGATCGTGTACGCGCTGGTCAACCGCCCCTACATGGTGGACCTGCAGGCCGATCGCTCACTGGTGCAGAAGCTGCTGGCGCTGGGCCAGGACGTGTACGTGCTGGACTGGGGCTATCCGGATCGTTCCGAGCGTTACCAGACGCTTGAGGATTACCTGCTGCGCTACATCGATGGCGCGGTGGATGCGCTGCGCGCGCGCAGCGGTGGCCCGGTCGACATGCTCGGCATCTGCCAGGGCGGCGTGTTCGCGCTGTGCTACGCCGCGCTGCGCCGGCAGAAGCTGGGCAATCTGATCACCATGGTCACCCCGGTCGATTTCCAGACCGCCGACAACATGCTGTCGCACTGGGCGCAGCAGGTGGACGTGGATCTGCTGGTGGACACGCTGGGCAATATCCCGGCCGATCTGATGAATGCCAGCTACCTGATGCTCAAGCCGTTCCGCCTGAACGTGCAGAAGTACGTGGGCCTGCTCGACATCCTCGATGACAAGGCCGCACTGGAAGAGTTCCTGCGCATGGAAAAGTGGATCTTCGACTCGCCCGATCTGGCGGGCGAGGCCTTCCGCGAGTTCATCAAGCAGTTCTACCAGGGCAACGGACTGGTCAACGGCACCGTGCATATCGGTGAGGAGGCGGTGGACCTGGCCAAAGTGACCCTGCCCGTGCTCAACATCTACGCCGAACAGGATCACCTGGTGCCACCGGATGCATCACGTGCGATGCGTGGCCGGCTGGGCACGCAGGACTACACCGAATCCAGTTTCCGCGGTGGGCACATCGGCATCTACGTCTCCGGCCGCGCGCAGCGCGAAGTGCCGGCGACCATCGACAACTGGCTGAAGGAACGCACGCCATGAAGTATTTCCCCTTGGTCGCGCTTGCGCTGGCCCTTGCACCGGGCATTGCCGGCGCCGCGCCCAGCGCCGAAGCGCGCCGCGAGATCACGCAGCTGATTGGCAGCCTGGACGGCTCCCAGTGCCAGTTCCAGCGTAACGGCAGCTGGTACGGTCCCGCCGAAGCGCGTTCGCACCTGCAGCGCAAGTACGACTACCTGCTGAAGAAGGACATGGTCGACACCGCCGAGCAGTTCATCGAGCGTGCGGCGAGCCAGAGCAGCATGAGTGGCAAGGCGTACCGGATCCGCTGCCCCGGCCAGCCCGAACAGACCTCGGCGGCGTGGTTCGGCGTGCGCCTGCAGGCGCTGCGCCAACGCACGCCGTAGACACGGCTGGCGCTACAGTGGCCGCAGCCAGTCAGCCGGGAGACCTCGCCATGAACGCTGTGCCGCGCACCCTGTCGCGCTCGCTGAACGACCGCATGATCGCCGGGGTGATGGGCGGCATCGCCCATCGTTTCGGCTGGAACCCGACCCTGGTACGGGTGCTGTACGTGGTGATCTCGCTGGCGTCGGCCGCCTTCCCGGGCATCCTGATCTACCTGCTGCTGTGGCTGCTGATCCCCAACGAGGCCGATTGAACGCCGCGTCCCGGCCCTGGCCGATCTGGCTGCGCGCGCTGCAGGTGCTGGGCGCGCTGTGGACCGTGCCCAATACCCTGATCGGCCTGCTTGGCGGTCTGGCCGGGCTGCTGGGTGGTGCGAAGATGCGCTGGAGCGGTCGTGATTGTGCGGTGGTTTTCGACCATTGGCCGTGGGGTCCGGGCGGAGCGATCACCCTCGGCAACGTGATCCTGCACACCGGCTACGACCTGGGCATGTGCTGCCGTACCTATGCACATCAGGCAGGGTGGGGCGTGGAGCCGTTGATCCGGCTGGATGACCATGAGCGCGCGCACGTGTACCAGTACCTGGTGCTGGGGCCGCTGTACTTGCCGGTGTATCTGCTGTGTGGCGGCGTCAGCGCGCGCAATCCGTTCGAGCGTGCGGCTGATCATTACGCGCGGTTCGGGCATGGCTGGTGGCCGTAGTTTGCAGCCAACGGCGGAGCCCCCTCGTGGGTGGTCGCGTAGAGCGAATCATGTGATTGGGCCGGGCGGGTTGGGCGCGCGGGGGACGCCGTAAACCCATCCGTGGGGGCTTGGCCGCGGCATCCATGCCGCGGACACCCCCGCGCGCCCAACCCGCCCGACCCCTGATAGTTTCCGTGTGCGTCCAGCCACGGAGAAGAAAAAGAACAGCAGAAGCGGGTCGCGCGCTGCGCTTGCTCGTGTAGAGCCGAGCCTGCGCTCGGCTTCGCGGACTGGCTTGAACGCAGCCGAGCGTGGGCTCGGCTCTACAAAAAAGCGGCCAGCCAAGCCGCTTTTGCTTTTGATCTTCTTTTTCTTTTCCGTGGGTGGCGGACCGCAGAAATTTGTCAGAGGACGGGCGGGTTGGGTTCGCGGGGGTGTCCGCGGCATGGATGCCGCGGCCAAGCCTCCAGGGACGGATTCACGGCGTCCCCCGCGAATCCAACCCGGCCGACCAGCGCGACGGCTTTTGCATTCCCCGACCAGCCAACCCAGCCACGAGGGGCTGCGCCGTTGGCTGGAAATCCCCCTATTCGTTAGCCGGAAGTTAAAGATCCGTAAGCATTCTGCTGCGATCCCGCAGTCATCTGCATGCAACCGATCGTCATTAGTCTTCGTGACGTTCCAGTCAGCTTGGTCGCGGTAAGCTCTACCCCGATGGGCTCGCAAGTACCGCTCATCGTGTGCAGTACGCAGTAGCAATTTGGAGGAAGACATCACATGGCAATCGTTCTTTATGTCGGTGGTAGCAAGGATGGCGAGAAGGGCGTGGTGCCCTACGGCTTCAGCAAATCCCGCGCCGATACCGCGCTGGGGCCGGAGTTCTACACGGAGCGGTTCATGGAACTGCAGGGTGTCGGCAAGGTCCGCCTGATGGCGCTTGAGAGCCTGCGTGACGACATCGTCATGCAGCGTGCCGCCCGCCACTACCGCTGACCTTCGCACTACGCGGCAGGACGCGCCCCACCATCGCGCGTCCGCGCCGGCATCCCAGCCCCGGGGCCAGTCCGAGCCCCACTTGCCAGGATGCCGGCGTCCGATCCGGACCCGCCGCCTGAACCGCCGTTCTGTCAACGCCTTGTCCCTGCCGCCCGCGCATTGCAAGAATGGGCCTTTCCCGCAATGCGGCCCAGGCCGGAAACAATGCACGACGCCAAGCACGCCCAGCGCCAGCTCGCCCAGCAGATCGCCCAGACCATCGCCGAAGAAATCGGTGCCCAGACCGCCCAGGTCAGCGCCGCCGTCGGTTTGCTTGATGAAGGCGCCAGCGTTCCGTTCATCGCCCGCTACCGCAAGGAAGTCACCGGCGGCCTGGACGATACCCAGCTGCGCAACCTGGAAACCCGCCTGACCTACCTGCGCGAACTGGAAGACCGCCGTGCGGCGGTGCTGGCCAGCATCGGCGAACAGGGCAAGCTCAGCGATGAGCTGCGCAACGAGATCCTCGCTGCCGACACCAAGAGCCGGCTGGAAGACCTGTACCTGCCGTACAAGCCCAAGCGCCGTACCCGCGCGCAGATCGCCCGCGAAGCCGGGTTGGAACCGCTGGCCGACGGCCTGCTGGGCGATCCGACACGGGATCCGCAGGTCTTTGCTGCCACGTTCGTGGATGCCGACAAGAGCGTGGCCGATACCAAGGCCGCGCTGGAAGGTGCCCGCGCGATCCTGATGGAGCGCTGGGGCGAGGACGCCACGCTGGTGGGTGAACTGCGCAGCTGGTTGAGCGAGCAGGGCGTGATCCGCGCCCGCGTTGCCGAGGGCAAGGAAACCGAGGGCGCCAAGTACCGCGATTACTTCGAACACGCCGAGTCGCTGGCGAAGATCCCCTCGCACCGGTTGCTGGCGTTGTTCCGCGCGCGCCGCGAGGAGATCCTGTTCCTGGAACTGGACCCGGGCAAGGATGCCGAGGCGGGACATCAGTACGCTGAAGGGCGCGTGGCGCACAACGCCGGCATTCGCGATGCGGGGCGCCCCGGTGATCGCTGGCTGCTCGATGCCTGCCGCCTGACCTGGCGGGCCAAGCTGCACATGCACCTGCTGCTGGACCTGTTCAACCAGGCCCGCGAGAAGGCGGAGGCCGAAGCCATCGCGGTGTTCGGCGACAATCTCAAGGATCTGCTGCTGGCCGCGCCGGCTGGCCCGAAAAGCGTGCTGGGCCTGGATCCGGGCATCCGCACCGGCTGCAAGATCGCTGTGGTTGACGCCACCGGAAAGCTGGTCGCCACCGATACCATCTACCCGCACGAACCCCGCCGGCAGTGGGAGCAGTCGCTGCAGACGATCAAGCAGTTGTGCACCAAGCACAACGTACAGCTGATCGCGATCGGCAACGGCACTGCCAGCCGCGAGACCGACAAGCTGGCCGGTGAAGCCATCAAAGCGCTGGGTGACAACGCACCGCAGAAAATCGTGGTCAGCGAAGCCGGGGCTTCGGTGTACTCGGCGTCGGAAACGGCGGCCAAGGAGTTCCCCGATCTGGACGTGTCGATCCGTGGCGCGGTATCGATCGCGCGCCGCCTGCAGGATCCGCTGGCCGAGCTGGTGAAGATCGAGCCGAAGGCGATCGGTGTCGGGCAGTACCAGCACGACGTGGATCAGTACCGCCTGGCGCGTGCGCTGGATGCGCGCGTGGAGGACTGCGTGAACGCTGTCGGCGTGTACGTCAACACGGCGTCGGCGGCACTGTTGTCGCGCGTGTCGGGCCTGTCGTCGACGGTGGCCGAGAACATCGTGCGCCACCGCGATGACAACGGCCCGTTCAAGCGTCGCAAGGACCTGTTGAAGGTGTCGCGCTTGGGCGAGAAGACGTTCGAGCAATGTGCGGGCTTCCTGCGTATCGCCGATGGTGATGAGCCGCTGGACGCATCGTCGGTGCATCCGGAAGCCTACCCGGTGGTCGAGCGCATCGTGGCCAGCACTGCGCGCCCGATCAAGGCGCTGATCGGCGATGGCAGTTTCCTGCGTGGGTTGAAGGCCGAGCAGTTCACCGACGAAACGTTTGGTGTGCCGACCGTGCGCGACATCCTCAAGGAACTGGAAAAGCCCGGCCGCGATCCGCGCCCGGAGTTCAAGGCAGCTCGTTTTGCCGATGGCGTCGAGGACATCAAGGACCTGCGCGAGGGCATGGTGCTGGAGGGTGTGGTCAGCAACGTTGCCGCGTTCGGTGCGTTCGTCGATATCGGCGTGCACCAGGACGGCCTGATCCACATCTCGGCGCTGTCCGATACCTACGTGAAAGATCCGCGCGACGTGGTCAAGGCCGGCGACATCGTCAAGGTGAAAGTGCTGGAGGTGGATGTGTCGCGCAAGCGCATCGCCCTGACCCGTCGTCTGGACGACACGCCCGGCCAGGCCACCAGCCGCCCGGGCAGCCGTGACGAACGCAGCCAGGGGCAGGCGCCGCGCCGCGACGCCGGCAACCCAGGGCAGGGACGTGGCCAGGGGCGCAACCCGGGCACCGGCGGACGCCCGGCACCGGCCGCGCCGCCGGCCAACAATGCCCTGGCCGAGGCGTTCGCCCGGGCCAAGCGCAGTTGAGTCCGCCGTCCCCCTCCCGGCGCGATCCGGGCGGGGGACTTGTCGATGTTCCCCGGCAATGCGCACACTTGCGCCGGAAGGGGCGCCTGGGCCCCTGCTGTCGCTGGGGAGGCCATGCCGTCAGCACCATCCGCCTTGTTCCGTGACCGCTGTGGCGCCTCGCCACGGCCTGCGGGCAGCTGCGTCTGCAGGGGAGGCGGCTGATGGCCGATCAGGGCAACAGCGGCAACGCACTGCTGGAGCGCCGGCTGCAGGAACTGGCCGAAGAGCGCCGTCGCCTGGCGATGATCATCGAGGGCACTGCGGCCGGCACCTGGGAATGGAACGTCCAGAGCGGGCAGATGCGGGTCAACGAACGCTGGGCCGAGATCGTCGGCTACCGGTTGGACGAGCTGGAGCCGATCTGCCAGAAGACGTTCATCGCGCTGGTCCATCCGGATGATCTGGCGCTGTCCGATGCGGCGCTGCAGGACCACTTCGATGGCCGCACCGACCACTATGTCTGCCTGTTGCGGATGCGCCACAGGAATGGCGAATGGATCTGGATCCACGACCGCGGACGGGTGTTCGAGTGGGACGGGCAGGGCAGGCCGCTATGGATGGCCGGTGCCCATGCCGATGTGACCGAACTGCAGCGGGCGCGCCAGGACGCGGCCGAAATGCGCCAGCGCCTGCAGGCAGTGGTGGATGCATCCGACGAAGTGGCGGTGATCGCCACCGACACCCACGGCACCATCACCCTGTTCAACACGGGTGCGCAGCGGCTGCTCGGCTATACCGCTGCTGAAGTAGTGGGTGGGCGCCGGCTGGACGCCTTCCACGACCCGGTTGAACTGCAGGCGTGGCTGCGACCGCTGGCGACCGTTGACGGACAGGTTCCCGGCGTGTTCGAGGCACTCAGTGCGCGCGCCGACGGCCAGACGTATTCGCGGCAGTGGACGCTGCTGCGCAAGGATGGCCAGCGTCGCCAGGTGCGCCTGTCGATCAGCCGCATGGATGGCGCCGATGGCGAGCGCATCGGCTATGTCGGCATGGCCATCGACATCACTGAAATCCTGCAGGCCCGCGCCGAGGCACGTCTTGCGGCGGACAAGTTCGCCGGTGCGTTCACCTCGGCGGCACTGGGCATGGCACTGGTGTCACTGGAAGGGCGATGGCTGGATGTCAACGATGCGCTGTGCCGCATTCTTGGCTACCCACGCGAGGAGCTGCTGCAGGTCGATTTCCAGCGGTTGACCCACCCGGCCGATCTGCAGACCGACCTGGCCCTGGTGCAGGATCTGCTGGCGGGGCGACGCACGCACTATCACCTTGAAAAGCGCTACGTGGGCCGTGAAGGCAACACCATATGGGCGCGGCTGTCGGTATCGCTGGTACGCAATGAGCGCGGCGAACCGCTGCATTTCGTGTCGCAGATCCAGGATGTCAGCGCCCAGCGCAGCAGCGAGCAGCGCCTGTTCGAAAGCGAACAGCGCAGCCGCATCACCTTGGATGCCGTCGCTGACCTGGTGCTCAGTGTTGCCTTGGATGGACGCATCGAATATGCAAATGCGGCTGCCGTGCGAATGCTCGCCGGCGATGGCGCACTGTCGCTGGCCGGGCATCTCGTGCAGGACGTGCTGTCGTTGACCACCGAATACGCACCGCAATCGCAGCTCGACGTCAGCGTACTGTTGGATCCGGAAAGCAATGCCGTGGACCTGCATGCCGACCTGCTGCTGCGGATGGGGGCGGCGACAGTGCCCGTGGATCTCACCCGGGCCTGGTTGCGTGACGACGAAGGGCAGGTGCGCGGCGCCGTGTGGGTGTTGCGCGATGATACGCAGCAGCGTGCACGGGAACGCGAGGCGAGACACCTGGCGGAGATGGACCCGCTGACCGAACTGGGTAACCGCCGCGGCTTCGAAGTGCACCTGCAGCAGGCGATCACCCGGGTCGAGCGGACGGGCCAGGCGGCTTCGCTGATGTATATCGACCTGGACCGGTTCAAGCCAGTCAACGATACCTTTGGGCACCTGGCCGGCGACGCAGTGCTGTGGGCCGTGGCCAGCGTGCTGCGTCATGGTGTACGCGATTCGGATGTGGTGGCGCGCCTGGGCGGTGACGAATTCGCGGTGATCCTGTCCGGGTGCAGCCCGCGGCGCGCGGCACGCATAGGTGGTGAACTGCTGCATACCCTGTCCAGCCTGTCCATTCCGTGGGACCAGCATCAGCTGCGGATCGGCGCCAGCATCGGCATCGCGCCGCTTGCTGCCGGCATGAGCGTGGACCAGGCCGTCGCGGCCGCCGATGCCCAGTGCTACCGGGCCAAGGCGATGGGCCGCAACAACGTGCAGGTGCAGGGCGAAACCAGTGAACTGCCCGGCGGCTCGCCGGCGGACGGCAGCGACCTCGGCGACGGCTGATCTCAACCTGTGAGAGGGGCGCGGCGAATACTGCGCCAACGCCCACATCCTCAGGTGATCAGATGAACTTCTGCGACTCGGCGGCGATGCGCGCCTTTGCTCCTGCTCTGGTCGGTTGGTGCCTGACCTCGGCTGCCTGCCTGCGCCTGGAGCAGCTGCGCGATGACCTGCGCGCGCAGGCTGTTCTGCCCATTCTGCAGGGCGGAGCATTGGTGTTGCTGGTAGTGACGCTGGCCTGTATATGTGTGGCCAGCATCGTTCTGTGGAAAGCGGGCAGGGACGAGGCGCCTATGGCTTCTGCCCCCTTGCCCGTGCTTCAGGGGAATGAGCAGAGATCGCCCGACGGCATGGATGTATTGCCGATCGACTGAATGCCTGCAGTACCTCCCTTTGCATTGATGCCGTTGCAGTTGCCCACGCCCATGCGTCGATTGAGAATAAATCGGTTCGAGCGGAACGTTGCGGTGGCGCCGCCGGAAGTTTCAAACACCGCACCACCATAGTTCGCGCCGTTGACGTAGTTGTTGTCGGCGAGGAATCGGTGTGACCCTTGCACGACGTCGATACCCCATTCTCCTGGCCGTTCAATCACCGAGTTCTTGACGGTGCAGTCGACACAGTTCACTAGATAGATGGCGCTGGCCCCCGAATCGATGACCCGTGTGCCGTCAATCATGACGTTGCTGGAGTTGTATATGGCCATCTCACCATCGCCGCCTGGGCCATCCTTGCGGCCTGTGAGCTGTCCGTAAAGGATCGTGACGTCGCGGGAGTCGGTGATCCATAGATTGGGATCCGCCGTCGCATTGCCGGCAATGCCGTTTCCACGCATGAACGTATCCCAGATCTCCACGCCATTGCCTCCAACCACACCAGCGCTGATCTGGAAGCCGACGATATCCAGACTCCAGATGATGACGCCGTCCTGGTGGTAGGCCAGCACGCCGAAGTTTCCGCCTGCCCCGGTCGTCAGCGTGAAGTTGTGCAGCATTGTGTTGCTGCCGAGGCCTATGGCCTTCTGTGGTGCGCCGTAGGCTGAGACCACCACCTCGGCCATGGTGGCTCCAAGTCCTTCAATGGTGGTCCCGGCAGGAATCTCCAGAGGCGCTGGGCCGGCGACGTACTGGCCTGGCCTGAGGCAGATCTTCTTGCCTGGCGCGCTGGCGACCGCGCCAGCAAGGTCGCCGCCGTTGTCGAGAGTGAGGTCACAAGCAGCGGCCTGCAGCGCCGCGGCCAAGCCGAATGCCACGAATGCGGCAGGGATCCATTTCTTCATAACGGTTCCTTCCAGTGGACAGTCCCATCCACGATACCGCACCCAGCGTTTCCTCTGTCAACGCAGCACTTCGTCCGAGCTGACCAGCTGCACGTCGTGCATCATGTTGAGGTAGGCCTCGTAATAGCCCTTGTGCGAGGCGCCAACGATCGCCAGCAGACGCGTTCCCGGCTGCTGGCCCAGCACTTCGCGGATGTTGGCGACCATGCGCAGGTTGCGGGTTTCCCAGTAGCCCACATAGTTGCGACCAAAGCCCTGGGAGGAGGGCTCGACCAGCGCCGCGCCGAAGTCCGCCTGGTAGGCCTGCAAGCCGACGTCGGGGCGGTTGTAGGCACGGTACAGGTCCAGCACGCCACCGACCTTGTCGACATTTGCATACAGCGGCTCGTCGGCGTCGCGCCGTGCGTTTGCGTGCGGGTTGTCCCAGGCCTTCATCATCGCTTCGCGTGCCGCCTTCTCGTCCTCGGGCGGGGTGGGCGAATCGGCGGTATGGTCGTCCACTGCCCACAGGCGCTCCAGCCCCAGGCGGGCAGCGAGGACTGCCGCCACCAGGTTGGTTTCATTGCGGCGGGTCAGGCTCTTGTCGAGAATCTCCACCAGCGCAGCATCCAGGCCGTCGCCGGCGATGCGCTCCTGCACAGGCAGACGCAGCCATTGCACCTGCGCCGATCCGCGCTCGCCAGCGGCCAGGAACACCGCGGCCAGGTGCCGACGCTGCGCTGCTGTCGGGCTTGCAGGCCATGCCGACAGCAGGCGTCCCATCTCGGCGTTGGCGCTGGGCACGTCGAGGCCGGTGGCGACGCGGGCCTCATCGGTGTCGTAGCAGTAGGTTTCAACGCTTTCGGCATAGCGGCTGGGATTGCGACGCATGAAGTCGCACTGCAGGCCGGACAGGTTTTCGGTGGCAATCGCCTCCGGACGCCAACGTGCCAAACGCTCCAGCAAGGGCTCCAGCAGGGCCGGCTCGAAGGTCTTTGGCAGTTCCGACAGATGTGCTGTCCCAAGCACCAGTACTTCGTTGTGGCGACCGGCGGGTGGTCCCTTCAGCTGGTCGGGATGGAAGTTGGGACGGAACCCCGCGTCGCTGGCCACTGCGCCGGCACTGCCCAGGCTGAGGATGATGATGGCGCTCAAGCGTCGAAGCATGCTGCCTCCCAGGAAAAATCCAGTAAGTGGGCGCATGCTGCCGGCAGCGTGCCGGCAGGGGATGTCCCGATGGTCATTGCAACCTTCTGCGCGCCTGCTGCATCCCCCTTTCCGTCGGCGCTGGTCCAGAATGGTGGCTGGAAGACTTCCGGAAGCGCCTCATGGATGAAATCGCCACCATCGTAGCCGCAGGTGCCGTGCTGGGTGCACTGGCTGGCTGGATCGGGCCAGGCAGATGGCGGTGGCACCTGGTGCGCCTGGCACCGTTGCTGCTGGTGCCGTTCGCGCTGTATGTCCTCGCCACCCGCAGCTGGATCTTCGGTGGCGGCGGGCCGCTGGTGGAGCCCTCGCTGCTGGTCGTCTGCGGCAGTGTGGGCTACCTGCCGGCGGTGCTGGCAACGTTGCTGCTGCGCTGGGTTCTGCGGCGCGCTGCCGACCAGGGGCTGGCTCCCTAAAGTTGTTGGCCGCCCCGCCGATACCTTCTCTGGAGCCCGCTGCTGGCTCCCGCTGCCGGACCCGAGGCTGCCTCCGATGGGCGGCCCGTGCCGTGTGCTCCGCCGCTGTTTGATGACGATCGCAGCTGCCGTACCGTTTCTGCCAGTCGCTCGAGTGACGCCTTCCGGCGTCTGCAGTCCCAGGCAATCGAAGTTGCCGCCGGGCATCCCGCCCGGCGGGTCGCAACCGCTACCCGGACACCGAGGATCAGACGATGCTTATTTCAGGCTCCATGGAAGGTGCTCAGGCGCCGGCCGAAGTGCTCACCCGTTGGTTTCCCCTGCGCGCGCTGCAGGGGGTGTTGGGCAGGCAGCGCCGCGCCACGGAGGTGGCCGAGCAGCATCGGCGGCACGTCGAGCTTGAGGCCCAGGTTGCTGCACTGCATCGGGTGCAGGCGGTCATCGAGTTCGCGCTCGACGGCACCATCCTGCAGGCCAATGACAACTTCCTGCAGGCAGTGGGATATCGCCTGGATGAGATCCAGGGCAGGCATCACTCCCTGTTCGTTGATCCCGAGGACGCGCGCAGTACCGGATACCGCGACTTCTGGGCGCGGCTGGGCCGCGGTGAATTCGATGCAGGACAGTACCGGCGCTTCGGCAAGGGTGGGCGTGAGATCTGGATCCAGGCCTCCTACAACCCGGTGCTTGACCAGCACGGGCGACCATACAAGGTGGTCAAGTTCGCGACTGACATCACGGCGCAGAAGCAGCAGGCAGCCGAGTCGACGGGGCAGCTCGCGGCCATCGACAAATCGCAGGCGGTGATCGAGTTCAGCATGGATGGTCGCATCCTGGCCGCCAATGCGAACTTCCTGGCCGCCACCGGCTATACGCTGGAAGAAGTGCGCGGCCAGCATCATTCGCTGTTCGTCGAGCCCGACTACCGGGCCAGTGTCGAGTATCGCCGGTTCTGGGAAAAGCTCGGCTCTGGCGAGTACGACGCAGGCCAGTACCGGCGGCTGGGCAAAGGTGGCCGCGAAGTGTGGATCCAGGCGTCGTACAACCCGATCCTCGATGCGGGCGGGCGGCCGTTCAAGGTCGTCAAGTACGCCACCGACATCACCGCGCAGGTGCATGAGAGCCAGGCCATGCAGCGTGCCGTGGCGCAGACGCGCGAGGTGGTGGCGTCGGCAAAGGAGGGCGACCTGACCCGGAGCATCGCCATGGCCGACAAGAGCGGCCCGATCGCCGAACTGTGTGGCGGCGTCAATGCCCTGGTCGATGCAATGGCCGGAATCATCGGTCAGATCAAGTTCGCCGCGGACACCATTGCGGTGGGTGCGAGCGAAATCGCCGAAGGCAACAACGACCTGTCCCAGCGCACCGAGCAGCAGGCGGCGTCGCTGGAAGAGACCGCAGTGTCGATGAAGGGGCTGGCCGAGACCGTGCAGCGCACTGCGACCAACGCGCGCCAGGCCAGCCAACTGGCGGGCGGCGCCGCCGATGTGGCCGCACGGGGTGGTCAGGTGGTACATGAAGTGGTCTCGACGATGGCGGTGATCAATGCCTCTTCGCGTCGCATCGTCGACATCATTGGCGTGATCGATGGCATTGCGTTCCAGACCAACATCCTGGCGCTCAACGCGGCAGTGGAAGCAGCGCGTGCCGGTGAGCATGGTCGTGGTTTCGCCGTGGTCGCCACCGAGATCCGCGAGCTCTCGCAGCGCTCGGCGGGTGCGGCGAAGGAAATCAAGCAGCTGATCGATGCGTCGGTTGCCAACGTCGGCGCCGGAACGGCGCAGGTCGAGAGTGCAGGGCGGACCATGGACGAGATCGTGGTCGACGTGCGCCGGGTCAGTGACCTGATGACCGAGATCAGCGCCGCTGCGCAACAGCAGAGCGACGACATCCAGCAGATGAACCATGCGGTGGATCTGATCGACCAGGGCACGCAGCAGAATGCGGCGCTGGTGGAAGAGGCCTCAGCGGCTGCGCGCAGCATGGAGGAGCAGTCGTCGCAACTGTTGCGGACGGTGGCGGGGTTCCGTGTGCACGCGGGGGCAGGGGCGGGCCATGGTCATGGTGTGCATGCGTCGGCGCTGCGGGTGGTGTAGCGCGCAGGACCGCGCCGGCCTATGGGGCGGCGCGGCCCTCGCCCTGGCCGCCATGCAGCTGCGGGTGAGTGTGCGCATACATCCAGAAATCGCGCGGTTGCCCACCGACATGGCGATAGGACCGCAGCAATCCCTCGCGTTGCATGCCTGCGCGTTCGAGCACGGCAATGGATCGCAGATTGCTGTCGAGTACGGTGGCCTGGATGCGCACGCAACCCAGTGCGGTATGCGCCCAGGCGATGACCGCGCGCGCCGCCCCGGTCGCCAGCCCGCGTCCCTGGTGGTCAGGGGACAGGTCGTAGGCCAGTTCGGCGCGGTGGTGCTCGATGTCGATGTCGTTGAGGCCGACGGTGCCGAGCAGCTGGTCGTCGCTGTCGAGGATCGCCCAGCGGCGGCATCGCGTGCTGCGCGCAGGGTCGGCGATCTGCCGCTGCAGAGCCTCTACAGAGACATCGCCCCAGCTGGTGTGCTCGATCACGCCCGGCAGCGACAGGTAGTTCGACCAGGCGACGGCGTCCTGCGGGACCAGTTGGCGCAGGTGGGCCTGGAACGTTGCGGGAAGGATTGGAGTGGGGTGTGATGCCATCGCTCCAGTGTCGGCGGCGTCGGTCGGGCAGGGCAAGGCCGGAAACGACAAAGGCCAGGTCATGGACCTGGCCTTTGATCGTGGTGCCGGTGAAAGGACTCGAACCTTCATGGGGTCACCCCCGGCTGATTTTGAGTCAGCTGCGTATACCATTCCGCCACACCGGCAGCAGCGGGCTAGTGTACCCGAGCGCGGCGGGTGTTCATAGAGGCGCGGGCGAACGGGGCCGAAATGGCGTTGAATTGTCGGTATCGGCTGGCTGCTGGCTATACTGGCAAGGCTTAACAGGCACAGGAGCGATAGCGCTATGTCAGCGTTGCAGGACCTGCGGGTGCTGGTAGTCGAAAACGATGAAATGAGTGCAGCCCTGCTGCAGATGCAGCTGGTGCAGTCCGGCGCTCTGGTCGTAGGCCTGGCCGCGTCCGTTGCCGAGGCGCTGCGCTTGCTGGAAGAGGCCGCCCCTGATGTGGCCCTGCTGGATTACCGCTTGGCCCACAACGAGACCAGCGAACCGGTTGCTGCGGCGCTGGCTGCGCGCGGCGTGCCGTTCGTGCTCGCCACCGGCATGGCCGCTGAACAACTGCCGGTCGCGATGCAATCCGGCGTGCTGCTGATCAAGCCCTACCTGTCGGCGGAACTGTCCAAGGCCTTGGTTCGCGCCGTTGGGCGTTCCAGCGCCAACGCCTGACCCAGCCGCTCAGGCGGCTTCCTCGTAGACGTAACGGATGTCCTCGCGGTCGTCGAGGATGGCGTACTGTGCAGCCAGGTTGTCCGGATCCGGGTTGAGCCATGCGTCCAGATGCTCGGCGCGGATCGGCAGTACACCCCGGTCATGGCCGGCAGCGGCGACATCGATCGATGGTGCATCGGTGATGGTGGCGAAAGACAGCAGGCGTCCTTCCGGACCGTCCCATTCGGCCCACAGGCAGGCCAGCAGCAGGTCGCGCGGCGGGTCGGGGCGGAATTCCAGCACCACATCCTGTGCCTTCTCGTCGTTGTGCAGGCTGCGGCCGGCAATGGCATGGCGTGGTACGTGCTCGTAGAAGGCCTGTACCACCACCACGCCGTGGCGCAGCCCGAAGGCCCCGCGCCAATAGCCTTCCAGGCTGTCCCGTCGCGCATTGTAGGTGCCCGGGTAGAGCACATCGTTGCGCGCGGGCTTGTCCGGCAGCCGGCATTGATAGCGCATGGGCTTGATCACGCGCCGGCCATTCTCGCTGACCATCACCGGTGCGTAGGTGCCGGGGAAAATACGATTGTCACGTGGCAGCAGCTGTTCCCGATGCAGGTCGTCCAGCCGTGCCTGCGCGCGGTCGATGCGGTTGCCGGCAACGCGCAGGTCATTGCGCGCCTTCTGCGTGGGTCGGGTGGCCAGGGTCGCATTGGCGATGTCGCGACGTTCAAGCTGCCGTTCCAGTTCGGCCTGCAGCTGCTGCCGCTCCTGTGCATGCCATTGCTGGATCTTCGCCACGATGTCGCGGCCTAGTTCGGTGCGCGCACCTGCAAATCCATCGTCCATGGCTTTCGGCGTCTTCGGCCGTTTCTTGCCGGGATCATGCGCATAGAGTTCGGCGAATTCCTCCAGGGAGAGGACGGCGCCGAACTCGCGCACCAGCTTGGCGTAGTCGGCGCGGATCAGGGCGGAATAGCACATGGGACTCTGCCGGAAGATGGGTCGCAGCGGCTGCGACGTGGATGCGGCAGGATAGCCCGACCTTCAAGGAGACGTTGCATGAATGATCCACAGACGATCCAGTTCCGCGAGGCGGTGCCGACGGTCGAGGACTACTGCCAGCTGCGCGCATTGGCCGGCCTCAGCGCAAAGACGCATGAGGCGGCGACGCGGGCATTGCCCAACACCGTCTTCGGCGTCTGTGCCTACCAGGGCAGCGAGCTGGTAGCGATGGGCCGGATCATCGGCGATGGCGGTTGCCATCTGCAGGTCTGCGATATCGCCGTGCTGCCTCGTCTGCAGGGTCAGGGTCTGGGCAAGGCGGTGATGCAGCGTCTGAGCGACTGGATGCAGGGCAACCTGCCGCCGTCGGCGTACGTGAGTCTGTTGGCCGATGGCGAAGCGCATCGGCTGTATGCGCAGTTTGGCTTTGCGCCGACCGCGCCAGCCTCGATCGGCATGTATCGCCGGTTCTGAGGTGCGGTCACCGCGGAATCGCAGACAAAGAAAAACCCCGGCCGAAGCCGGGGTTTCAAAGATTGGCGTCCCCACGGGGATTCGAACCCCGGTCGCCACCGTGAAAGGGTGATGTCCTAGGCCTCTAGACGATGGGGACGCACGAAAAACTTCAAGTTGTAGAACTTTCGACGGCCTAATGCCGAAAGTGGTGGAGCCAAGCGGGATCGAACCGCTGACCTCCTGCATGCCATGCAGGCGCTCTCCCAGCTGAGCTATGGCCCCGTGTTACCGAGCCGCCTATCATACCTGCCTGTTCACATTTGTGGAAGCTTTTTTTGAAGCTTTTTCATCGAACCGTTCATTGCCACAAGGGCAGAGAGCGTTCCGACGCCACAACCTGAATGCCGGTGGGCGGTGAACAAAAAAGACCCGGTTATCGGCCGGGTCCTCGTTGTTCATGATGAGTGGCGTCCCCACGGGGATTCGAACCCCGGTCGCCACCGTGAAAGGGTGATGTCCTAGGCCTCTAGACGATGGGGACGCAGATCTCATCAATGTTCTTTGCGACCTTTCGACGGCCTAATGCCGAAAGTATGGTGGAGCCAAGCGGGATCGAACCGCTGACCTCCTGCATGCCATGCAGGCGCTCTCCCAGCTGAGCTATGGCCCCACGTCGCTGAGGAGCGAAATAATAGCTGTGCCCCCGGGGGTTGGCAAGCGCTTTGTTGCACTTTTCTTCACGTAGCGCGCGCGGTGGCGCAGCTGCGTTTTCTGCATGCGGGCAGCACATGTGTCGATGCAGAAGCGAAGGGTTCAGCGGTCTTCCCCGGTCAGCGCTGCCAGGATCGGGCACTGGTCGAGGGCGCCATGTCCAGGGCAGGCATCGACCAGCTGGGAGAGCGCGCCATGCATGCGCTGCAGCTCTGCCATCCGCAGTTCGATGTCCTGCAGGCGTATCCGTGCGGTGTCACGCACGCTGCCCATGTCCTGCGGAGGATGGTCGCTGAGGGAAAGCAGTTCACCGATCTCATCGAGACTGAAGCCCAACGCCTTTGCCCGGCGGATGAAGCGCAGGCGTCGCAGGTCTCGCTCGCCGAAGATGCGGTAGCCACCTGCCGAGCGCGCTGCGGTGGGCAGAAGCTGCTGACGTTCGTAGTAGCGGACGGTATCGATGGGAACGCCGGCCTGACGTGCCAACTGACCAATGTTCACGGCGGACTCCTTGGGGCCTGCCGTGCATAGTCATCCCTGGACTCTGGTCAAGAGTCAAGGCTTTGCCCACGCCGCCTATTCAGCACACTTTGCAACTTTCTTCATATCCCTCAGGGCAAAGCAGTTCCTACCCTGCGCCTGAACCGGCCGCTCGACGGCCTGAACCGGAAGAGGAGGTGGGGAGTGGAGGGAATCAGGAACGAGGGATTCGTCGAGGTTGCGGTGGTTGAATACCCTGGAGGCGACCCGTCGGCAGCATCGGTGCTCGCCGAAATGGCACACGTCGCCAATCGTCTGGCACAGCAGCAGCGGCGGCCCTGCAAGCGGGTGCTGGTGACCCGCTGGATCGTGCCCGCCAGCAATACCGGTGTGCATCGCATCGCCGGTGCCGAGATGCTGGACGCGGCAATTCCTGCGGTGATCGCCTTGCCGGGGCAGGTCAGTTCCAGCACGTCGGTGCGTGCCGAGGACGTCCTGCTGGATTGGTTGCGGGCCCACTATGACGGCGGCAGCCTGCTGGCCGCCGCAGGTGACGGGGTGAGTGTGCTGGCGCGGGCCGGTCTGCTGACCGGGCGTACGGTGTCCGGCCCTGACCTCAACCGCCATCCGGCGCTGCAGGTGCAGGTCGGCAGCTGGGCGCCCAGTGAGCGGGCACTCGTCGATGACGGCGATCTGCTTACCGTGGGCGGCGCCCAGGCCTGGCGCTTCCTTGGCTTGCGCCTGCTGTACCGGCTGCATGGCCAGGGCGTGGCCAGCGCGGTGGCACAGCAGTTGGGAATAGTGGTGCCGGTCGGCATCCAGCAGGACCTCGAGCGATTCAGCGCCAATTTCGCCCATGGCGACCGGGACGTGCTGAAGGCACAGCGCTGGTTGCATACCACGGCTGCACGTGGGGCCACGCTGGGGGCGATCTGCGAGATTTCGGGATTGGAACCGCGGACCCTGCAGCGTCGTTTCCTGAAGGCGACCGGACTGCGGCCCATCGAGTATTGCCAGCGGCTGCGCGTGGCGAAGGCGCAGACGTTGCTGCAGCAGGGCGCCAGCATCGATGAAGTTGCCTGGGGTGTGGGTTACGCCGATCAGAGCGCGTTCCGTCGGCTGTTCCTGCGCATTGTTGGCATGACGCCCGCCAACTATCGTCGCCACGTCAGCAGCAAACGCCGCGATCGTCCGCTGACGCCTGCTGTGGCCGGCAGCCTGCGGGGGCTGCGCGCCTCGCCGGGCACGCAGCTGGGTCGCAGCGCCGCTTGATGAACAAGGTTCAATGCGTCGTGCTTGCATCGCGGGCTCGACGCTTTGACCATGCGGGTCTGTGCAGGCGAGAGCGGGTGAGCTGATGTCGAGTGTTGGGCCGGTGCCGATGCCGGTGGTGTTGATCCTGATCTTCCTGCTGCTGGCGATGGCCATTGCGCGGATCTGGTCGCGTGGTGAGCCTGGTCAGGTTCGGCCGCCCGCAGCGGGGATGGTGCTGGACATGTTGCTGGTTGGCCTGCTGTGTGGCCGGCTGTCGTTTGTCGCAGCGCATTTCAGCCTCTATCGTGAAGCTCCCTGGAGCGTGCTGCAGATTGCCGATGGCGGGTACCACCTTCCCGTTGTTGTTGGCGCTGGATTTGCCTGGGCGCTGTGGCGGCTGCGCAGGCAGCGCCCGTTGCGGGCGCCGGTGCTGGCAGGTGCGCTGGTTGGGTTGCTGTTGTGGGGCGGGGCAAGCCAGGGGCTCGCGTACTGGCAGGCAAAGCAGATGCCACTGCCCACGCTGCAGGTGGTCGACCTGCAGGGCAGGGCGATTGAACTGCAGACGTTTCATGGCAAGCCGCTGGTGCTGAATCTGTGGGCCAGCTGGTGTGGTCCGTGCCGCCGCGAGATGCCGGTGCTGGCGACGGCCCAGCAGAAGCATGCTGACATCCAGTTCGTCTTCCTCAACCAGGGCGAGACCCTTGGAGAGGTCCAGACCTTTCTTGCCGCTGAACACATCGTGCTGGGTAATGTCCTGCTGGATGAGGCTTCGGCTGCCTCGACCACGCTGGACGTCCGGGCTTTTCCTTCCACGTTGTTCTTCGATGCGCAGGGGCGGTTGCAGGAACTGCATCTCGGCGAACTGACCCAGGCCGGTCTTGAACACAAACTGCGCCGGCTGCGGTAGCCTGCGCTGGCATCCCACTACGGAGTTTCCATGTTGTCGATTTCCCCGCGCATCGCGCATACGCTGATGCTGCCGGCCATGCTGGCGCTGGCTGCCTGCAGCCAGGCACAGACCCCGCCAGGCAAGGATGCCGCTGCGCCGGCAACGGCTTCGGCATCGACGGCTGCCAAAAAGGGCGAGTTGCCGGCTGTCCTGAAGGGCATCGAGAAGCATGGCTTCGAGGTGGTCTCCGAATTCGATGCGCCGGGTGGCCTGCGCGGCTTTGCCGGCATGGTCGGCGGCCAGCAGCCGGCGGCGGCTTACGTGACCGCCGATGGCAAGCATGTGCTGGTGGGCAGCCTGTTCGACGCCGAGGGCAACGAAGTTGCAGCCGAGACGCTGGAGAAGCTGGTTGCCGCGCCGATGTCGGCCAAGATGTGGAGCAAGCTGGAGGCCAGCGCCTGGGTACGTGACGGCAAGGCCGATGCGCCACGCGTGGTGTACACCTTCAGTGATGCCAACTGCCCTTACTGCCACAAGTTCTGGGAGGCGGCACGCCCTTGGGTGGACGCAGGAAAGGTGCAGTTGCGCCACATCATGGTCGGCGTGATCCGTGAGGACAGCCCGGCCAAGGCGGCGGCGATCATGGCCGCACGCGATCCCAGTGCGGCACTGCTGGAAAACGAGCATCAGTTCGATCGAGGTGGCATCAAGCCGCTGCCCAGCATCAGCCGGGAGATCGCTGGCAAGCTGGATGCCAACCAGGTGCTGATGGTGGAGATGGGCTTCCAGGGTACGCCGGGCATCCTGTTCCAGGATGCGCAGGGCCAGGTGCAGCGACGTGCCGGCCTACCGCAGGGCAACGACCTGCAGGCGGTACTCGGCCCGCGCTGAGGCCTCCGACATGCTGTACTGAGCGACAGGCCCGCATGGCAACGTGCGGGCCTGTTGCTTTCTGCGACATTCGCGGCGATGAGGGCTGCGCACGTCGTGAACAGATGTCACGTCTGAATCGTGACTGACATCAAGCATTTCGCTTTGATCCCAATCAAGGCCAAAAACGACAGTCGAACTAGCCTTGGCGCATGGATTACAGCGTCACTGCGCTATGGATGCCGCATACGTCACGCCCTCGAGAGGGCGTGCGCGCAATGCCATTCACGACACTCTCACCCAGCGCTTGTTACCCAGACGCCTGCGGTCGCCACCCCTTCGGCAGCACTGCTGCAGTGGGAGCGACTCCGGCGCAGTGTTGGCAATCGGGACAGTGTCATTGCCCTGTTGCCTGCAACGCGCAGGCTGGCAACGGTTGTCCACGCAGTACCCGTATTTCCAGCAACGGCTCGTTGAGGTCGGGATGGCGCACGCGCGTTGTACGGCCGCACAGCGGGAGTTTCAGTCCAGGGAGGATGCAATGCGCTTGGCGGTACTGAGTCTGGGGTGTCTGACGGCAATGGCAGCGATGCCGCTGCATGCTCAGGACGATGCGCAGGCGTTGCGTCGCGAGATCGACGCGATGCGGCAGACGCTGGAAGGCATGCAGCAGCGTCTGGACCAGCTTGAACGGCGCGAAGAGCATGCAGCTGCGGCCCCCGTTGCCGCGTCGTCGCCGTTGCCCGCAGCAGTACAGTCGACCCTGAATGTGCCAACCACCAGTGGGATCCTTCACTCCACCCAGGTGCCTGGCGTCGCGCAGCCGGTGCTGCCACAGCGTGAATCGGTGGCCGATCCTTCAACGGCGGCCTCGCGTCCAGACAGCGCCGCTGGCCCCACCGATCCGGACCTGAAAGGCTTCTTCGCCATTCCCGGCACCGACACCGTGATCCGCATTGGCGGCTATGCCAAGCTCGATGCGATTGCGGATTCGCGCGGGGCAGGGGACGAGGATCAGTTCATTCCTTCGTCGATGCCGGTGGGCGGCAACCATCGGGATGTTTCGAACTTCAACATCCACGCCAAGCAGACGCGTTTCAGCTTCGAGGCGCGGCGGCCGACCACGCACGGCAACCTGCGCTTCTATCTGGAAAATGATTTCTTCGGCAGCAGCGATGGCTATGAATTCCGCCTGCGCCACGCGTATGGTCAACTCGGCAACACCTACGCGGGCTATGGCTATTCCAGTTTCATGGATCCGGACAGCCTGCCCGACACGCTGGATTTTGCGGGCCCTGGCGGCGCCGGCTACCTGCTCGTGGCCGGCATCCATCACAGCTTTGCGCTGGGCAAGGGCAACACCCTGACGCTGGCCGCCGAAGACCCGGACACCGAGCTGGCCGGCGCCAGCGATGCGATGGCGGCGGTCAATCGACTGCCGGATGTGAGTGCCATCGCGCGCATGGAGCGCGACTGGGGCCATCTGCAGCTGGGCGTCGTGGCGCGCAATCTGGCCTACGACGGCGATACCCGTCGTGACCGCGTCTTTGCCGGTGGCGCGCAGCTCAGTGGCTCGGCCTCGGTGGGGGAACGCGATCTGCTGCTGTTCGGCGCGTTGGGCGGTCGCGGCCTGAGCCGCTACACCGCCGATCTCACCGGCTCCGGCCTGGATGCCGTGGTGGATGCCGATGGACGCATCGATGCGCTGGACCTGCACGGTGGCTTCGTCGGCTACACCCATTACTGGTCGGATCTGTGGCGCTCGAACCTGATCTACGGCCAGCTGACCCTGGAGCGCAATGCGGCGCTGCCCACCGATGCATTCCGGCAAAGCCGCTACGGCGTGTTCAATCTGATCTGGAGCCCGGCCCCGTCGTGGACGATGGGCATGGAGCTGCTGTACGGCCGCCTGCAGCAGCAGGGCGGAGCGCGCGGCGACACGGTCCGGGTGCAGGGCAGCCTGCAATACAACTTCATCAAGTAGGCGCCAGCGGCAGCACGCCAGCGTAGCCATTCCCCACGCCCGGGTTCACCGGGCCCATGCCAGGTACAGGAGATTGTCATGGCAGAAGCAAAGAAAATCGGGGTGGTCGGAGCCACCTTCCTCGTCGCCGGCAACATGATGGGCTCAGGGGTGTTCCTGCTGCCCTCCAGCCTGGCCAAGATTGGTACCGCCTCGATATGGGGTTGGCTGATCACCACCGCCGGGGCGCTGCTGCTGGCGTTCGTGTTCGCCAAGCTCGGCAAGCTGGCACCCAAGGCAGGCGGCCCGTATGCGTACGCGCGCGATTGGTTCGGGCCGTACATGGGCTTCCAGACCAATACCATCTACTGGTTCGCCAACTGGATCGGTAACGTGGCCATTCCCATCGCGGCGGTGGGCTACTTCAGCTACTTCTTCCCGATCCTGTCCGAGCCACTGGTGCGCTGCATCGCGGTGCTGATCCTGGTGTGGGCGCTGAGCTTTGCCAACATGATCGGCCCGGCGTTCGTCAGCCGCGTGCAGACGGTCACCACCAGCTTCGCGCTGGTGCCGATCCTGGGCATCGCCATCTTCGGCTGGTTCTTCTTCGATGCCGACATCTTCAAGGGCGCCTACAACGTGTCCGGCGAATCGAACTTCGGTGCGATCTCCAGTGCCGCGGCGTTGACCCTGTGGGCCTTCATCGGCGTGGAGTCGGCGTCGGTGACGGCAGGCGTGGTCGAGAATCCGGAGAAGAACGTGGCCCGCGCCACCCTGGCCGGTGTGTTCCTGGCCGCCATCGCCTACATCGCCAGCTCGTCGGTGATCATGGGCATGGTGCCCAACGGCGAGCTGCAGGTGTCCGACGCGCCGTTCGCACTGGCAGCGGCCAAGGCCGTGGGCGGTTGGGGTGGTGCGCTGGTCAGCCTGTGTGCCTTCGTCGGCGCCGCCGGTTCGCTGGGCGGCTGGATCCTGCTGACCGCGCAGAGCGCCAAGGCGGCGTCCGATGATGGCCTGTTCCCGAGCATCTTCAGCAAGACCAACAAGGACGACGTGCCGGTCAAGGGCGTGCTGATCGTGGCCGTGCTGATGACCCTGGCGGTGCTGGTGACCTCCACCTCGAAGACCGCCTCGGCCCAGTTCGACGTGATCACCTCGGCAGCGGTGGTGCTGACGCTGCTGCCGTACATCTACTCGTGCGTCGCCTGCTATTTCGTGGTGGAACGTTCGCACACGCTGGTGCACACCGGTGCGTTCTGGACCCTGACCAGCCTGACGGTCGTGTACTGCCTGTGGGCGATCTACGGCTCGTCGGGAACGATCGTGCAGTACGCCTTCCTGTTCGTGCTGTTCATCACTGTGTTCTATCCCTTCTTCAGCGAGGAGCGTCGCCAGCAGCGGCAGCGTTCCCGCGAGGCGGCGGCGATTTCGGCCGGCGCGCAGCGTTCCTGAGTTAGACAAGGAGAATCAACGTGTATTTCAAGTCCCTGGATTACCCGGTCATCGTCATTGACGGTGACTACGACTCGCCGCGCATCGGCGGCATCCTCATCCGTGCGCTGGTGGAAGAACTGCGCAGCAACGATCAGCGCGTGCTGTGCGGCCTGAACCTGGATGACGCCCGTGCCGGTGCCCGTACCTACGTGGCCGCTTCGGCGGTGCTGATCTCGATCGACGGCAGCGAGGAGGTCGATGGCGAGTTCCAGCGCCTGACCGCCTTCCTGCGCGAACAGAGTGCGCGCCGCGCCAATCTTCCGGTGTTCCTGTATGGCGAACGACGCACCATCGAGAAGGTGCCGAGCAAGCTGCTCAAGTACATCCACGGCTTCATCTTCCTGTTCGAAGACACCAAGAGCTTCATCTCGCGGCAGGTGATGCGAGCAGCCGAAGACTACATGCAGAACCTGCTGCCGCCGTTCTTCAAGGCGCTGATCCATCACGCCGCCGAGTCGAACTATTCCTGGCATACGCCGGGCCATGCCGGTGGTGTGGCCTTCACCAAGTCACCGGTCGGGCGCGCCTTCCACCAGTTCTATGGTGAGAACACGCTGCGCAGCGATCTGTCGATTTCAGTGCCGGAACTGGGCTCGCTGCTCGACCACACCGGCCCGATCAAGGACGCCGAGAACGAGGCAGCACGCAACTTCGGTGCCGACCACACCTTCTTCGTCACCAACGGTACGTCGACGGCCAACAAGATCGTGTGGCACGGCACTGTGGCCCGCGGCGACGTGGTGTTCGTTGACCGGAACTGCCACAAGTCGCTGCTGCATTCGTTGATCATGACCGGCGCGGTGCCGGTGTATTTCACGCCCAGCCGCAATGCACACGGCATCATCGGCCCGATCAGCCTGGACCAGTTCACTCCGGAAGCACTGCAGCAGCGCATCGCCGCCAATCCGCTGGCCAGCCAGGCCTACCAGGCCGGCTCCAAGCCGCGTATCGCGGTGGTGACCAACTCGACCTACGACGGCCTGTGCTACAACGCCGAGAAGATCGCTGAGGAGATCGGCAGCGCGGTCGACTTCCTGCATTTCGACGAGGCCTGGTATGCCTATGCCGCATTCCATCCGTTCTATGAAAATCACTACGGCATGGCCAAGGGCAAGCCGCGCGAGCAGGATGCGATCATCTTCACCACGCATTCGACCCACAAGCTGCTGGCGGCGTTCTCGCAGGCCTCGATGATCCATGTACGCAACTCGGCCAGCCGCGACCTGGATGCCGAGCGCTTCAACGAAGCGTTCATGATGCATACCTCGACCAGCCCGCACTACGGGGTGATCGCCGCGTGCGATGTGGCCTCGAAGATGATGGAGGGCGATGCCGGTCGTTCGCTGGTGCAGGAAATGCATGACGAAGCGATCGCTTTCCGCCGTGCGATGCTGCACGTACGCGACGATCTGGGCCGCGATGACTGGTGGTTCAGCGTGTGGCAACCGACGAAGGTCGAGCGCAGCCTGGACAAGGGCGATACGCCGGCGCCGCTGGTCGCCAAGCGCGAGGAATGGTACCTGCAGCCCGATGCGCATTGGCACGGGTTCGAGAACCTGGTCGATGACTATGTGCTGATCGATCCGATCAAGGTGACCCTGCTGACGCCGGGCCTGTCGATGGACGGCAGCATGGGCAAGCTGGGCATCCCGGCTGCAGTGCTGAGCAAGTTCCTGTGGGGCCGCGGCATCACCGTGGAGAAGACCAACCTGTACTCGGTGCTGTTCCTGTTCTCGATGGGCATCACCAAGGGCAAGTGGAGCACGCTGGTTACCGAACTGATGGCGTTCAAGGAGCTGTATGACCGCAACGCGCCGCTGAGCCAGGCCTTGCCGTCGCTTGCCGCCGATTACCCCCATGCCTATGCCGGCTGGGGCCTGCGTGACCTGTGTGACGCGTTGCATGCGTTCAACCAGGAGTTCGCGGTGGCCAAGGTGATGCGCGAGATGTACGTGGACCTGCCGACACCGGTGATGACCCCGGCCGATGCCTACAACCACCTGGTGAAGGGCGAGATCGAGCGGGTCGACATCGAGCAGGTCAGCGGCCGTATCGCTGCGACGATGCTGGTGCCGTACCCGCCAGGCATCCCGACGATCATGCCGGGCGAGCGCTTCGGCGACCGCGACGAGCCGATCATCCAGTCGCTGCGCATCGCCCGCGAGCAGAACGCGCGCTTCCCGGGCTTCGAGTCGGACGTGCATGGCCTTATCATCGAGCGCGATGGCGACGTGCCGTCCTACAAGGTGGAGGTGCTGAAGGCCTGAGCCGGTACGGTCGGCCCTTCGGCGAACGATGGATACCGCGCGCGAGCAACGCATCCTGAAGTTCTCGATCGGGGTCACCGCGGCGGTCAGCGCGGTCGGCTTCATCGGTGGCCTGCTGGTGGGATCGCAGGCCATCCTGTTCGACGGCATCTACAGCCTGGTTGACGTAGCCCTGACCCTGGTGTCGTTGTCGGTGCTGCGGCTGGTGGCGCGGGAACACAGCCCGCGCTTCCAGTATGGCTACTGGCACCTGGAGCCGATGGTCGAGGCGCTGGGTGGAGTGATCCTGTCGTTGGCCTGCGTGTACGCGCTGGCCAATGCGGTGATTGGATTGACCACCGGCGGGCACGAAGTGAAGTTCGGGCCCGCGCTGTGGTGGGCGGCGTTGCTGAGCGCCAGCAACCTGGGCATGGCCGCGTTCGTGGCGCAGCGTGCCCGCAGGTTGCAGTCAGCATTGCTGTGGCTGGATGTGCGGGGCTGGCTGCTGGGTGGACTGATGAGCCTGGCGGTGGTGCTGGCCTTCGTGTTGGCGCTGGCGCTGCACGGTGGGCAGTGGCACCACTGGGTGCCCTATCTGGATTCGATCGTGCTGGCGTTGATCAGCCTGGCGGTATTGCCGGTGCCGGCGCGCAGTGCGTGGAAGGCCATGCGGGAAGTGCTGCAGGTGGCACCCGATGACCTGGACGAGCGCGTGCAGCAGGTGATGCAGGCATTCGTGGCCGAGCATGGCTATGCCGGCTTCACCAGCCATGTCGCGAAGATGGGGCGCATGCGGTTCATCGAGATCCACATCCTGACCTCGCCGTCGACCCCGCTGGGCACGGTGGGTGAGGTGGATGCGATGCGCGATGAGATCGCGGTGCGGATGGACGCGCGAAGCAGCACGTTCTGGCTGACGATCGATTTCACCGCGGACCCGGCATGGACCTGATGTTGTTGCAGCCGATCGTTGCATGCGGTGGGCCGCTCTGTTGCATGCAATAGGTTTGACCTCAACAGCAGTTGAGGTAGCAGACTGCCTCGCATTCCCCACGAGGCATGCGGTATGAACCTGTTGACCACTCCGGACTTCAGCCATGGCCTGCTGGATCTGTTCGATCCCCCTGGCCTGCACGATCCCAGTGCCAACGGATACTCGCACGTGGCGGTGGTGCGACTGCCAGCGCGGGTGATCCATATCGCCGGGCAGGGTGGTGAAGATGATCAGGGAAACCTGTCACCCAGCTTCGAGGAGCAGGTGTCGCAGGCACTGGACAATCTGCAGACCGCGCTGCGCTCGGCCCATGCGGACCTGACCGATGTTGCGCGACTGCGGATCCTGGTGGTCGACCACGATGAGGATCGCCTGGGCATCATCGCCCGGCAGGTTCGGCGGCGCTGGGCCAATCGCCCGGCACCGACCTGCACGCTTATTCCGGTGCCGCGGTTGGCGTTGGACGGAATGCTGTTCGAGATCGAGGCCGAGGCCTACAGCGCCTAGCGCAGGTAGTACTCCACCGGTACCACCAGTTCCTGCGGAGCTGGCAGCTCTTCTGGAATCCGCGGCAGGGGCTGCGCGCGCCGGAATGTCTGCAGCGCACTTTCATCCAGCATCGGTTGTCCGCTGGGCTGCTCGAGGCGCAATGCCAGCAGGTGGCCGTCGCGGCTGATGCTGGCCCTGACCCATGCGGTGCCCTGCTGGCGCCGCGACCTCGCTACGGCGGGGTAGTAGCGGTAACGCTCCAGCCGCGCCATCAGGCGGGCTTCCCACTGGTCGCTGGCGGCGCCGGCCTGGAAGTCCGCCGGTGGTGCGTCCGGGGCGGGCGGTGCGGCCGTGATCGATGCCGGTGCGGAACGGGCATCGGTCGCGGCCGCTGGCGGGGCCACGGGCAAGGGCTGGTGGCCGTCGCCATTCTTCTCGCTGGCGGCGAGGTTGCCTTCGGGTGCCGCCGTGGCGCGCGGTGGCGGGGGTGCTTTGCGCGCTTCGGCTGCCCGCGATTGCTGTGCCTGGCTGGGGCGTTCGGACTGCAGTTCTTCCACCGGCTGCGGTGGTGTGGCCGGTGCCAGCAGGCGCAGGCTGATGCGCACGTCCTGTTCGGGAGGCGGTGGCAGCGGCGGAGTGGACACCCAATGGACGAACAGCAGCAACGGCAGCAGGTGTAGGCCGATGCTGATCGTCACCGCTTGCCAGTGCTGCCGACGCTCACTCATCGCCGACCACCCACAACAGATCAGCGTCATCTCTCGCCACATCTTCGTCGACTGAGGCCAGCGCGATCACCAGCGCTGGCGCAGAGGTTGGCAGATAACCGGGTACGCCCGTGCCACGCAGCACATGCCAGCGGCCGGCGACGAGCAGGGCGGGTGCCGGCGACTGCATCAGCACCCGTGCCATCCGCGTGTCGCGCGCGTGCTGAACGGCGAGCATGCCGTCGAGCATGGGCGCAGCGTCGGCGTGCTGGGCCAGCACCACTGCTGACAACCGTTGCCGCGCGCCGTCGGCCGGGAACACCACCTCGGGCGATGACGCCAGCAGCGTATTGACTTCAGCGCGCGACAGGTTGCTGCCCTGCAGGCGGATGCCGCTATCGGTGGCGATCTGTACCAGTCCGCCATAGCGTGTCCAAGGCCAGCGGGGATCCCAGTCCAGCAGTTCGGCCAGCCGTTGCGATTCTGCCCGGTTGCCCTTGTCCAGCCAGCGCTGCACACGCTGCAGTCGCGGCTGGCGTTCGCTTGCGATCATCTCCAGCACCAGCGCGCCCTGCGGACGCCGCTGCTGCAATGCCTGCAGCAGCCAACGTTCGGCGTCATGGTCGGCATCGATATCGTGACGCTCGCCGAGCAGCACGCGCTCGGCGGCAGCAACCCGCTGCACGAACGCGGCCTGATCCAGTGCCTTGCCACTGGCCAGGTCGATCACCTTGCCGGGCATCGGCTGCGCGCTGGCTGCCGCCGCCAGCGCGATCAGACCCAGCCCCAGCCAGCGCCGGCTAGAACGCCACATTGACGCCCACCGAGACGGTACGGCCACGGCCGTTGCCGCGGTCCAGGATCGGGCTGAAGATGCTGTCGATGGAGGCGTTGTTGTCATAGGCCTTGTTCTGCAGGTTTTCGATGTTCAGCCACAGTGTGGTGTTGGCCTGTGGCTTGAAGCTGGCATAGAAGTCCAGCAGCACGCCGGTGCCGCCGGTCTTGCGGGTCTGGAAGAAGTCGTAACCCTCTTCGGTGGGGCCGGAGTACTCGGCGCGCACACCGGCCTGCAGGCGCTGCTGCCACCAGCGGCCGCCGACATCTAGCGTCCAGTAGCGGTCGGGCAGGGCGGTGATGTCTTCCAGGTTGACGAATTCGATGGCCGGCGCGCTGGTGCGCGAGCGGGTCCAGCTGAGGGTGGCGTGGTAGTGCTCGCTGGCGTAGTGCGCTTCCAGTTCCAGGCCGCGCATGCGCACCACGCCGGGATGGTTCATCCAGCGCGTGGTGGTGCTGAAGTCGTCCACCTCCAGGCTGTCGGTCCACGCGTTGAGCTGCGGGTCGCTTTCGATCGGTACCACGAACGGTTCGACTTCCGGCGGATGCACGATCAGCAGGTACTGTGGCTTGATGTAATCGCGGATGCGGTTGTCGAAGCGGGTCAGGCGCAGCTGCACCAGGTCGCCGTCGACCAGCAGCGAGCTGGCGCTGAGGTTGGCGCCGAACTGCAGGTTGCGCGAACGCTCGCGGCGCAGGAAGGGGTTGGCGCCGACGCCGTCGGCATCGCTCATGCCTTCCAGCGGGATCTTCTCGAAGAACATTTCCTGCACGCGCGGCGGCCGCGAGGTGCGCGAGACTTCGGCAAAGAGCTGCAGCCAGTCAGTGGCCTGCACCGACAACGAGAGGCTGGGGCTGAGCGCATGCTGGGTGCGATCGACGTCGATGCCACCACCTCCGATCTCCAGGCATTGCCCAGGCACATCCGAGCAGGTGGGGACGTGGCCGCGGATGTTGTAGCGGTCCTGGCGCAGGCCCGCCGACAGTGCGTAGGTGTCGTACTGCAGCTCCAGCGTGGTGAACACGCTGTCGAGTTGGCTGCGCCCTTGTGGGTTGGCGCCACGCAGGGTGGGGGTATCGGCAACGAAGATGTCCGACTGGTGCTTGATGCCGGTGTTCCAGCGTGCCTGTACGGCGCCGAGGTCGAAACGGCTGGTGTTGTCCACGTTCCAGCTGCTCAGGCTGCTGTGGGTACGCCGGCCGATGTAGCTGGAATCTTCCACCGGCGGGTAGAACAGCCGGGTCTTGTTGGCGGCGAAACTGGCGCGCAGGTCGATCCACGGCGAGTAGGGCGTGTAGTGGTAGCTGGCGCGCTGGTTGCGGGCGGAAATCTGCCAGGGATAGTTGTGGTAGAAGTCGTTTTCATAGCGCATGTGGCTCAGGTCCAGGCGGTGCTGGTCGCTGGGCTGCAGGCGCGCCTTCAGCAGCCAGCTGCTGGGCTGCTGGCTGCCGGGGTCGGCATCGTTCTTCTGGCCATGGGAGGTGGCGTATTCGCTGCTGCGGCTGCTGCTGGCTGCTGCCAATAGGCCGAACTGGCGATCGCCACCGTCTTCGCTGTGGCGCCAGGCACCGGCGAAGGTACGTCCGCTGCCATAGCCATTGTTGCCATGCCGATAGCCTGCACGCAGTCCCCAATCGCGGCCATCGGAGACCAGGTCTTCGATGTCCAGGGTGCGGAAGTTGGCACTGCCGGCAAGCGTGCCGGCACCCTCGCCACCACTGACCGCGCCGCGCTGTACGTCGACGCCTGCCAACAGGAACGGGTCCACGTAGGCGAACGGGCCGCCCGAACCATGGCCGGCGTTGTTGCGGAAGGTCTGGGTGACGCCGTCGATCATGGTGTTGACCCGGCCTGCGCCGGCCATGCCGCGGATGTTGACCTGCAGGCCGGGCTGGCTGCGCGAGTGGAAGCTGTGCGTGCCGGGCATCGAGCGCAGCAGGCTGTTGCCGTCCTGGCGCTCGGCCATGGCGACCCGCTCGCTGCCGATCTTCGGCGCGAAGCCATCCTGCGTGGCCGGAATGTACTGGCTGGCACCCGTGCCCGGTGTCGTGGCATGGGCAGTGCGCCCCTGCACGCGCAGCGGGCCGGTGTGGCGGCTACCGTCGCCGGTGCTGGCCGGCGCCGGTTCGAGGGTGGCACGGCGTGCATCGATGAAGCGCGCGCGCAGGCCACTGCCGGCCAGCAGCCGTGCCAATGCCTGGGTGTCGTCGAAGTCACCCTGCAGGGCGGGTGCGCTCTGGTTGGCTGGCAGGGCACGGCCGATCACCAGATCGACGCCGCTGACGCGGCTGTAGGCGTCCAGCGCGGTGACCAGCGGCTGTGCGGGAATATCGTAACGGCGGGTTGCGCTGGCCTGCGCCTGCGCGGTGGCAGCAAGCACGGGGGCGATACCGGCGCAGGCAAGAGACAGCGCAAGAACAAGGGGGCGGTGGGACAGCATCGTGGGCTCCAGGGAGTGACGCAGTGCGTCGTCATCCTGGGAAGACGCAGCGGTGGCCCGGATGTCAGGGTCGATGCGTTCAGCGTGCATCGGACGATGCCTTCGCCGGCAGCCACACCTGCAGGTCGGGCCCGATACGGACAACGCGCACGTGCAGTTCGGCGGCCAGCTGGTCGCGGCTGCGCGCGGCCGTATCCGCGTCGGCCAGCACCGTGACCGGCTGCCGCCGCAGTGCGTCGCCGGCGATCCAGGTGCGGCCGCCGTGCCAGCGATCCAGATCCTGGACAACGTCAGCCAGCGGCGCGGAGACCCAGGCCAGCCGGCGTTCGCGCCATGCCAGCTGCGCCGGGGCTGCTGCAAGCGCGGCCGAGGGCGCCGTGCCATCGAAGCGCAGCTGCTGGCCGGCGGCCGCTTCGCTGCTGCCCGAGCCACTGTCCACGCGCACCTGGTGTTCGGTGACGGTCACTACGCTGGCATCGCCGTTGACCGCGATATCGAAGGCAGTACCCACCGCCGTGACCGTACCGTGCGGCGTATGCACCTGGAACGGACGGTCGCGATCAGGTGCGACCTGGAACCAGGCCTGGCCGTGCCGCAGCTGCAACGCACGCCGGTTGGCATCGATGCGCACGCCCAGTTCGCTGTCCGGCGAGAGCTGCAGGCGAGAACCGTCCTGCAGGCGCACCTCTTCGATTTCGCCTGATGCCGTGCGCAGTGTCTGTTCCGGCGGGAGGGCGTTGTGCCGGGTGTAGAGGCCGAGCGCACACAGCAGCAGCACGGCGATGCCGGCTTCGCGCAGGCGCCGGCGCTGGCGACGCTGCTGTTGCCGTTGCAGGCTTGGCAGTGCTGCACCGGCCTGCCACAGCTGCAACAGGTGCTGGTATTGCGCCGCGTGGCGTGGATCGGCCTCGTACCACTGGGTGAAGGCAGCTTCGTCGCGCTGTTCGTCGTGCGCATGCAGCCACCAGCGCGCTGCTTCGCGGGCAATCGGATCCTGGCTCATGCGGTTGGCACCTGCTGCAGGGCCACCAGCGCGCGCAGCAGATGGCCATGCGCGGTCTGCCGGCTGATGCCGAGCTGGCGGCCGATGTCGGCCAGGCTGAGCTGTTCGACGCGCGCCAGCAGGAACACCTCGCGCGAGCGCGGCGGCAGGGCGGCGATGATCGCGTCTAGGTGACGCAGTTGTTCGGCATCGAGCAGGCGTTGCTCGGGCAACGGGGCGGGATCGGCGATGGCCTGCAGCTGCGCGTCGTCCAAGGCCTCTTCGCGACGCCGCTGGATCAGGCGATAGTGGTCGGCGATCAGGTTGTGGGCGACGCGATACAGGTAGGCGCGGCCATTGCCGAGCAGGCCGCTGGCGGCGACTTTGACGACACGCAGCCAGGTTTCCTGGACGACATCATCGGCGTCACTGCGTTGTGGGAGTTTGCGACGGACGTGGGCGTGCAGCGGCCGGTAATGGGCGGCGCACAGCTGCGCGACATCCGTCGATTCGACAGGCGTGGGCACGGGGCGGGCGAAGGCTGGGGAAGGGAACAGCCCGCGGCGGCAAGGGCAGCGGCATTACCTTACAGTAAAGGAGAATCATTTGCATCTATGGGCGAGGAGGCAGGGTGCCGAGCGGATGGGCGTTGGCGGGTGCAGAGAGCGCTACGGCGAGCGCGCAGCGTTGGCCATCTGCAGCAGCAGTCTGTGGGCAGGGAACAGGCGCAGGGTGGAGTAGCGGGCGCGGTAGTAAGCATTCCAGTAGCTGGCGGCGCGTTGTCGGCAGAGGTCGACGAAGGCGCGGTTCTCGCCAATGAGCGCGGCATAGCGCTGCAGGCCGGTCTGTTGCGCCTGGATCGCCACGACCGATGAGATCTCGTCCACGTACTCACCCAGCAAGGTCAGCTGGAAGGCATGCACCCAGGGCATCGGCGAGGGCCCCAGCGTCTCGATCGCACGTTGCCGTACATGTCCGTCGCAGTGACGCGAGAGCAGGCAGAGGCAGAGGGCGCGCGTATCACCCTGCAGTTGGGATGCGAGCCGGAACAGGTCCGTGGCGTCGGCGTAGATACGATAAGGGAACCGCAGCAGTTCTCCTTCGATGATGAGGCTTCGTTCACCATTGCCCGACAGGTTGTCGATCCGGCCCAGCCGTTGCTGAAGGTCGGTGCAGGTTGCCTGCAACACGCGGGGAACGTCGATCAACGCGACGGTTCCGCCAGCGTGATGCCGCGATAGTCGCAGTGGATCTGCAGGCTCTCCGTGGCGTTGGGGTGCAGATCGAAGCCGCATCGCTGCAGTGCATCCTTGGCCGCTGCAACGGCGTCGGCATGGCGGCTGACGCGCTGCTGCTGCCAGCGCAGTGGAGTGAACACGCCCAGCGGAAGCAGGCGCAGGCGCTGGCCGTGCAGGACCAGCGAGACATCCACATGACGCCCGTCCAGATCGTGGCCATTGGCGCCGAAGATGGCGTCGATCTCATCATGGCGATGCCGATAGCAGCAGCGGAACACGGCGATGCCCAGCCGCCGGACCACGCGCCGGAAGCCGCCCAGCTGTCCTTGGCTGCATTCGAAGCCGCGGGTGACCAGCAGACGCAGCGTGGACGGCAGCAGGGCCTGCGCGTCGAGCAGGCGCTGCAGAACCTCGGTCTCGACGATGACCTGTGACGCGGGCCAGCGTGGGGCAATGCGCAGGCCGTCGATGGTGCCGCGTGACAGTTTCAACATGCGTGAAGCTTCGCATGGGAGTGGGTCGCCGGGTAGTGCCGACCGCTGGCCGGCACGATCATGACGATCGTCAGAGATCGCGGTACTGGATCTGCGCGGCCAGCACGCGCAGGCCATCGGCGGTGCTGGAGAGGATGCGCTCCTCGCCGATGCCCTTCTGCCGTTGCAGGGTGAAGCCTTCGGCGGCGGGCAGGCGCGCGGCGATGGCATCGATGCGTTGCAGCGCGTTGGGACCGTCGCAGTCGACATGGCCCCAATGGATGCCGTTGTGCTGGATGGTCAGGCGGTAGTGCATTGGCGGGTCTCCGGCAGGTCGTGCAGCCACTGATGGAACATCGCGGTCGCCGCGGCTGCCAGCGGCCCGCCATAGCGACGGGCCTGCGCGCGCAGGTCGATGGGATCGATGCCGGCCGCGGCCAGTTCCAGCGCATGGCCGATCAGCCAGCGCTCGAACTGGCGCGCGTCCAGTTCGGGATGGCATTGCAGGGCGAGGGCGTGGTGGCCGATGGCGAAGGCCTGGTGGCGACAGGCGGGTGTGCTGGCGAGGCGGCGTGCGCCGACCGGCAGTTCGAAGGCTTCGCCATGCCAGTGCAGCACCGGGATGCCCTGCAATGCCTGCAATGGCGAGCGCTGGCCTTCGTCGGTGAGCAGCAGCGGTGCGAAACCAATTTCCTTGCCACCGGTGGGGGCGACGTCGGTGTGCAGTGCGCGCGCCATCAACTGGGCGCCGAGACAGATGCCGAGCGTCGGTCGCTGCTGCTGCAGTCGACGCTGCAGCAGCGCGATGCTGTCGGCGAGGAACGGATAGGCGGCTCCATCGTTGACGCTGATCGGGCCACCCAGCACCACCAGCAGATCGGCATCTTCGGCGGCATCGAGTGCATCCACGCCTGCCTGCAGGACCTGCACCTGCCACCCTTGTGCGAGCAGCAGCGGGTGCAGGGTGCCGAGATCTTCAAAGGCCACGTGCTGCAGAGCAACAGCGTGCTTCATGCCGGTGCTCCCGGAACGGGCCAGTAGAAGCTGTCGGGCGTGGAGCGTGCACCGAAGATCGCTTGTCCGACACGGACGACGGTGGCGCCTTCCTCGATGGCGACTTCAAAATCACCGGACATGCCCATCGACAGCTGCGACAGGTCGAGTCCAGCCGGCGCCGTCTGCTGCAGCTGGTCGCGCAGCTCGCGCAGGCGCACGAAGCAGGCGCGTACGCGTTCTACCTCGGGGGTGAAGATGGCCAGGGTCATCAGGCCACGCACGCGCAGGCGGTCGAAGGCGGGCAGCTGCTGCACGAAGTCGGCCACCGCGGCCGGCTCCAGGCCGTATTTGCTGGGCTCGGCCGAGGTGTTGACCTGTACGAACACATCCAGCGTGCGGTCCTCCAGCAGCAGCCGCTGCTGCAGCGCCTCGGCCACGCGCAGGCTGTCCAGCGCCTGGAACTCGCTGGCGAAGCGTGCGACGTAGCGGGCCTTGTTGGTCTGCAGGTGGCCGATGACTGACCAATGCACGCCAAGGTCGGCCATGGCCTCGGCCTTGCGCTGCGCCTCCTGCACCTTGTTTTCGCCCAGCTCGTGGCAACCGGCGGCTACGGCCATGCGGATGCGCGCTTCATCGACGGTCTTGCTGACCGGCAGCAGGCGCACGCTGGCCGGATCACGACCGGCGCGGGCACAGGCGCTGGCGATGCGCTGGCGCACGGTGGCCAGGTTGGCGGCGATCTGTTCGACGGACTGGGCGACGGGCCAGTCGGCGGGGGCGAGGGACATGGGGCACCTCCGGTGCGGGGTGGCCAGGGTGGGATACACTGGCACAGGACAAGAGATAGTTTGGCATAGGACAAAATGAAAATCACCGGGAGCAGCGCCGAGGCGATCTTCGACAGCATCCGCGAGGGCATCGGTTGTGGCCATCTGGCGGCGGGCAGCGTGCTGCCGCCGGTGCGGGAGCTGGCCGATCAGCTGGGGGTCAACCGCAATACCGTGGCCGCCGCCTACAAGCGGCTGGACGCGGCGGGCCTGGCCAGTACGGCGGGGCGTCGCGGCACCGTGGTGCGCGGCCTGCCGGCGACGATGGCGCGCGAGGGCAGTGCGCCGGGGCTGGCCCTGCATGACCTGGCCGGCGGCAATCCGGATCCGCGCTGCCTGCCCAGCCTGCGCGTGGCCGCGGCGGCCTCGCGCCTGTATGGAGTGGAGACGGTCGATCCACGCATGCAACGCCTGGCACGGGCTTCGCTGGATGCCGATTGCCCGCCGGACTATGCGCTGGAACTGACCCATGGCGCGGTCGATGGCATCGAGCGTCTGTTGTCGGCGTGGCTGCTGCCGGGGGACCGCATCGCAGTGGAGGATCCCTGTTTCCTGGGCAGCCTCAATGTCCTCGGTGCGGCCGGACACGCGCCGCTGCCGGTGGCGGTGGATGCGCACGGCATGCAGGTGGAATCATTGCGGCAGGCGTTGGATGCAGGTGCACGCGCGGTGCTGCTGACCCCGCGCGCACACAATCCTACTGGTGCCAGCCTGGACGCGAAGCGTGCACGTGCGCTGCGCCAGTTGCTGGCCGGCTATCCGCAGGTCGCGGTGCTGATCGACGATCACTACGCGCTGCTCTCGCAACGGGCCTATCACTCGGTGTTGCCGATGGATGGTCGGCGGTGGGCGTTGCTGCGTTCGTTGTCCAAGGCGTTGGGCCCGGACCTGCGCGTGGCCTGGCTGGCCTGCGATGAGCAGACCGCGGCGCGCCTGCGTCTGCGGCTGGCGGCGGGCACCGGCTGGGTCAGCCATCTGTTGCAGGATGCGGTCAGTGCGGTGCTGGAGTCGGCGCAGCAACGAGCGAAGGTCGCAGCGGCCGGTGAACGCTACCAGCAGCGGCTGCAGGGTCTGCAGGCGCTGTTGCAGGCGCGTGGGCTGCCGACACCCATGCCGATGGAAGGCTTGAATCTGTGGCTGCCCCTGCCGGCCGACAGCACACCGCAGGTGCTGGCGTTGGCGGCGCGTGGCTGGCATGTGCGTGGGGGGGAAGTCTTTGCCGTGTCTGCACCGGCGCATGGGCTGCGCATCACCTGTGCAGCACTCGGCCCGCAGCAGCAGCGTCGGTTGGCCGATGACCTGTCGGCGGTGATGCGTTGAAGGTGTGCGCTCAGGGCGCGGCGCTGGCGCCGGGGCGCACGTAGTAGGACTGGCCGCTGTCGTCGAGGAACACCAGCTCCGGCTTGCCCTGCCAGGAACTCAGCATGGCGCCGGTGTTGTTCTGGTGCTTGACCATCAGGCTGGCGCCGCGGTCCGGGTTGGCGACCACTTTGAAGACTTCGGTGGTGCCGGTCGCATCGTCAAGGGTCAGCAGGGCTTCGCCACCCCGGTCGCTGGTGCCGTAGCCGCCGCGCTCGGAACCATCGGGGCCGAGCAGGATCACGCCGGACAAGGCGGTGGCACGCGGCCCCTGCGGGCGGCCCTGGCTGAGGGGATCGGGGACCGGTGCACCGAGGATCACCCGCGGCTGGCCGCTGGCATCGTGGATGATCAGGCCGCGCGCTTCGATCACGCGTTGCGGTGACTGGCTGCGATGCAGGTTCCAGGCGGTCCAGCCGGACACGAGCAACGCAAGTATGGCGACCACCAGGGTGGTCAGGGTCAGGGCACGCGCCATTGTGTATTCCTTCCTTGGACGTGGCCGACGATAGCGGAATCCGGTCGGTCGTGGCCAGTTCGTTGTGTGACGATGTGTATCGTCAATGGAAGTCGCGGCTGTGGCTGCGCAGTCCCTGCAGCAGTTCGTCCAGGCAGTGCATGCGCTGCACGATCACATGCTGCACGCCATCCACGCGTTCCAGTCGGCCGTCGATCTGCATCAGCTGGGTGTCTACCAGGATGTGGTGCTGGCGGTCGGCCAGATGTCGCCAGACCACCGCGTTGACCATGCCGGTTTCATCTTCCAGGGTAAGGAAGGTGACGCCGCTGGCGGTCTGCGGGCGCTGGCGCATGCGTACCAGGCCGGCGATGCGCACGCGCCGGCCATGGCCGTGGTTGGCCAGTTGCGCGGCATCCAGGCAGCCACGGGTTCGCAGCTGCGCGCGCAGGAATGATATCGGATGGCGGCCGAGGGTGGTGCCGGTGCTGCGGTAATCGGCCTGCATGTCTTCCCAGGCGCTGGGCAGGGGCAGGGCCACGCGTGCTTCGGCGGTGGCGCGGGCCTGGTCGAACAACGGCAGGCGGTTCTCCACGCCGGAGATATCCCAGCGTGCACGGTGGCGATGGCCGCTGAGGCCGCGCAGGGCGCCGGCATCGGCAAGCAGGCCCTGCTGGCGGCGATCCAGTGCGGTGCGCTGGCAGAGGTCGCCGACATCGTCGAATGGGCGCCGCGCGCGTTCGCGCATGATGGCCTGCGCGGCCGGTTCGCTGCAGCCATCGACCAGGCGCAGGCCGAGGCGGATTGCCGCCGCGCCTTTGCTGAAGTCCAGCGTGCAGTCCCAGTCGCTGTGGCGCACGTCCACCGGCAGTACCGTGATGCCATGCCGGCGCGCATCCTGCAGCAGCTGGTCGGGGCTGTAGAAGCCCAGCGGCTGGCTGTTGATCAGGCTGGCGGCGAACGCTGCCGGGTGATGGCACTTCAGCCAGCAGCTGGCATAGGTGAGCAGGGCGAAGCTGGCGGCGTGGCTTTCCGGAAAACCGTAATCACCGAAGCCCTTGATCTGCTCGAACAGGTGTTCGCCATATTCCAGGCTGAAGCCGTTTTCCAACATGCCGGTCAGCAGCTTTTCGCGGTGCGGCTCCAGGCCGCCACGACGCTTCCAGGCGGCCATCGAACGGCGCAGGGCATCGGCTTCACCGGCGGTGTAGTTGGCCGCATCCACCGCCAGCTGCATCACCTGTTCCTGGAACAAGGGCACGCCCAGAGTGCGCGCGAACACGCGTTCCAGTCGCGCTGGATACAGCGGGTTGTCCGGGTCGTTCAACGCATCCGGGCCTTGTTCGCGCAGGATCCGCCGCCGCTCAAGGTAAGGATGGACCATGTCGCCCTGGATCGGGCCGGGGCGCACGATCGCCACCTCGATCACCAGGTCATAGAAATTGCGCGGTTGCATGCGGGGCAGCATCGCCATCTGTGCACGCGATTCGATCTGGAACACGCCGATGGTGTCGGCGGCGCAGATCATGTCGTAGGTCCTGGCATCTTTGGAGGGAATGGCATCCATCCGCCCTGCATGCAGGCCATGCTGCTGCAGCATCGCCAGGCATTTGCGGATGGCGGTGAGCATGCCCAGCGCCAGGCAGTCGACCTTCATCAGGCCGGTGGCGTCCAGGTCGTCCTTGTCCCACTGGATGACGGTGCGGTCGGCCATCGCCGCGTTTTCCACCGGTACCAGCGTCGACAGCGGGTGTTCGGAAATCACGAAGCCGCCCGGATGCTGCGACAGGTGGCGCGGAAAATCGATCAGCTCGGCGGTCAATGCCAGCAACCGGCGCATCAACGGTGTTTCCGGATCGAAACCGCGCTCGCGCAGGGTTTCCGGCAGCGGAATGTTGCCGCCCCAATGGTCCATCGCCGCGCCCAGTTCGTTGACCTGGTCCATCGGCAGGCCCAGCGCACGGGCGACATCGCGGATCGCGCTGCGCCCACGGTAGCTGATCGCCACCGCAGTCAACGCGGCACGCTCGCGGCCATAGCGGTTGAACACGTACTGCAGCACTTCCTCGCGGCGCTCGTGCTCGAAGTCGATGTCGATGTCCGGTGGTTCATCACGCTCGGCGGAGATGAAGCGCTCGAACAGCAGGTTGCTGCGCGCCGGGTCGATCTCGGTCACGCCCAGTACGAAACACACCGCCGAATTGGCCGCCGAACCGCGCCCCTGACACAGAATGCCCTGGCTGCGCGCGAAACCTACGATGTCCTGCACGGTGAGGAAGTAGGACGCGTACTGTTTCTTCGCGATCAGGTCCAGCTCGTGTTCGATCTGCTCACGTTGCGCGGGCTCGATGCCCTTTGGCCAACGCCAGGGAATATTTTTCTCGACCAAAGCGCGCAGCCAGCTGTCCGGGTCGTGGCCTTCGGGTACCAGTTCGCGCGGGTAGGTGTATTTCAGCTGGTCCAGGGTGAAGTGGCAGCGTTCGGCGATGCGCAGGGTTTCAGCCAGCAGTTCGGGCGGATACAGCTGGGCAAGTGCGGTGCGTGGGCGCAGATGGCGCTCGCCATTGGCAAACAGCCGCCAGCCGGCCTCGGCCACGCTGCAGCGGTGGCGGATCGCAGTCAGCGTGTCCTGCAGGGCGCGGCGCCGACGCACGTGCATGTGCACGTCGCCACTGGCGACCAGCGGCAGCTGGTGGCGTTCGCCGAAGGCCTGCAGTTGGTGCAGCCGGCGCGTGTCGTCGTGTTCGTGATGCAGCTCCACCGCCAGCCACAGGCGTTGCGGAAAACAATGGCGCAGCAGTTCCAGTTCGGTGGCCGCCGGTTGCCGGTCCAGCCACAGGCACAGCAGGCCCTCGGGGAGTCCATGCAGGTCCTCGCGCAGGCAGCGGTATTCGCCCTTGGCCGCTCGTCGCCGGCAGGTGGTGATCAGCTGGCACAGCCCGGCATAGGCCGCCTGGTCGGTGCACAGCAGGGCCAGCTTCGGCCCGTCTTCAACCTGGAATTCGGCGCCGACGATCAGCGCCACGCCGTGTGTCTTCGCCGCCTGCCAGGCGCGCACGATGCCGGCCAACGAGCACTCGTCGGTGATCGCCAGTGCGCGATAGCCCTGTCCGGCAGCGCGTGCGAACAGCTCCTCGGCGATGGAGGCGCCACGCTGGAAACTGAAGGCCGACAGGCAATGCAGCTCGGCGTACCCGGGCAGGTCGGTGTGCATGGGGATCAACCGAACCAGCCGTGCAGCATCCACGGTGCATGCGGATCATTGCGCGTGCGGAAGGCCCAACCACGCTGGCCCTGCGCGGTTTCCACCACGTAATAGTCGCGGCGTGCGTCGGCCTGGTCCCACCAGCCCGATTCGATCCGCTCCGGCCCGGCGACGATGCGCAGGCGCGGATCGCGCAGCGGCTGCGGCGTGTCCAGCAGCCAGCCGGGACGCAGCGGCCAGTAAGCCGGTGCCTTGGCCGATGGCTGGGTGCCGCTGGCACGTTCGGGGCGGTGGTCGGCCTGCACCGCCAGTGGCTGCACGGCGTCATCGCCCAGCCGCGCACGCAGGCGCTCGCGCAGCTGGGTCCATGGCATCGCCTGCGCCGGGCGGGTATCGAACAGATCACGCGCGGCCGGCACGAACGGCGGCAGCTGCTCGGCCTGCAGGCGCAACGCACGGCTGCCGGCGGGCAGGGCGAAGGCTTCCATGCGGTTGCGCGCGATCTCGAACAGCAGCGCCGCATCGCGTTCGGGGGCCAGCAGGCCGATGGTCAGCACGCTGGCTGGCAGCAGGTCGTGTTCGAAATGCAGGTCGAAACGCTGCACGCCGCCATCGCGCGAACACAGGAACGCGGCCAGGTCCAGCAGCAGGCGCCGCAGCGGGAACAGCAGGGCCTGGCTGGATTCGATCTCGTATTCGAATTCGATGCGCGCATCGAACCGGTCCGGCGGCTGGTAATAGCGCAACGGCGCGCTGCCCAGGCCGCGCACGGCATCCAGCTGCTGCAGCACCTCGGGGGCGAAGCGGCGGGCCAGGCTTTCGCGTGGCAGATCGAAGGCCGCGCCCAGCGTGCGCAGGCCGGAGCGTGCCAGCACGGTCACCGCATCAACGGGCAGGCCACTGCGTGCCAGTGGCAGCTGCGCCAGTGCGGCGGGCAGTTGCTGCGCGTCGATGCCCAGGCCATCGTGCACATTGGCCAGCACGCGCGCGGCATGCGGGTTGGGAGCGGCGACCAGGCGATGACGGAAGCCGAGTTCATGCAGGCCGTTGCGCAGGCGTTGTTCGATCGTCAGCCAATCGCCGAACAGGGCACGGCTGGCACCGATTTCCAGCACCAGCGCATGCGGAAAATCGAGGCTGACCAGCGAACTGGTGGCATACAGCCAGCTGGCCAGCAACTGCCGGGTGTGCTGTTCGGCGCTGGGATCGTAGTCATGCAGCTGCAGGTCCTGCACCAGCACCTGCGCGGCCGACAGCAGCATGCCCGGGCGCAGCCCCGCTGCCCGCGCGGCAGGGCTGACCGCACGCAGCACACGACGCTGCGCCGGCCCCTGCAGCAGCACCAGCGGCCGCTGCGGATCGGGCTGCAGGCGCAGCACGCTGTCCAGCGCCAGCTGCGGCAACAACAGGCAGGCCCAGTGCATGGTGCGGCCTCAGTGGGCGATGGCCAGCGGCAACGGCTGCGCCGGTGGCAGCCCGCCGCGGCACTTCAACACCCGCACCTGGCCGTGGTCGAGCTGCAGGCGCAGGCTGGCCGGGGAGGGGTTGCGGGCGGCGCGTGCCTCGCGGAACACGAAACCCAGGCACTGGCCGCTGTCGGCAGCAACCTGCAGGCGACGCAGGGCGCGATCGTCGGCCTGCTGCGGCCAGCACAGCACGGCGGCGCAGGCAGCAGAGCGCAGGCACTGCTCGGTCGCCCACAGGGCCTGCTTTGGTGTGGCGTGGATGATCTGCAGCTGGGCCAGGTCGAGCCCGGCGGCGGCCCATGCGGGGGCATGCGGGTGGTAGGGCGGGGCGACCAGCACGATCGGCCGTTCGCGCTGGCTCAGCTTTGCCAGCGCCGGCCAGATCAGGGCCAGTTCGCCGACCCCGGGGGCGGCCTGCAGCACTTCACACAGCCCGCTGGCCGGCCAGCCACCGCCGGGCAGGCGCGCGTCCAGCGCCGGGTGGCCACTGGCCAGATGGTCGCTGGCCTGCCCCTGGCGTGCCGGCCCGCGCCAGACCTGGCGGCCATCCAGCAGGCGGTCGAGGGCGACGACGGCGCCCATCAGCCGGTCCTCCGAGGGAGGCGCCGGGCTGGCGGGAAGCGACAGAAGTGGGCGGAAGCGGCAGGCATGGAGCGAGTATCGACAGGCCGGTATCAGGGGCTGAGACCGGACATGCTACTCGGCTTATGAGTAATATTACTAATGAAATCGGAGGGTGGGGTTTCAGCTTGCTGAAGGAGGTAAAGCATCCACGCATGGCGTGGATCTACCGGGAAGTGGCTGGCTTGGCCGCAGTAGATCCACGCCATGCGTGGATGGGGGAAATGCGGTGCCGACCAAGGCCGGCACCCCGGACCCTGGCCCGGCGCTATCGGGTCATGGGCGGACCGGCAGGGCCACCGGGCGCAGCGGGGCGGCGTCGCCACCGCGGATCTTCAGCGGGCCACCGATGAAGGCGAACTCGTAGACCTTGTCACGGGCCAGATCATCCAGCGCCACCAGTTCGATGATCGGCGCGCCCTGCTGCGCCAACAGGTAGGTGTGCAGCGGCACGTAGTCGTCGGACACTTCGGAGGGGAAGGTCTCGAAGCTGAGGTTGTCGGCGCCGACGATCATCGCGCCGCTGTCCTCGACCAGGAAACGCGCCGCATCCAGGCCCATGCCCGGCGGGTTGGCCATGTACGCCTTGGGCTGTTCGAACAGGCGCATGCGACCGGTGCGGATCAGCACGATGTCGCCCTGCTGCAACTGCACGTGCTGGCGCGCCAGCGCATCCTTCAGGTCCTGGCGGGTGACGCGGTAGCTGTCCGGCAGCATGTCCATGCCCTTGGCGCCGGCCACGTCGATCAGCACGCCACGGGCGATCAGCGGCGGGAATTTCTCGATGCCGGTGACGTTCCAGCCGCGGTCGCCGAGGTGCTTGTCGGCCTCGAAGCCATTCCAGATCTTTCCATGGATGCCGAAGTGATTCAGCGCATCGATGTGGGTACCGGTATGGCTGTACATCGAGAACGCGGTGCCGGTGTAGCTGCGGGTGAGGTTCATCGTCTCGCCCACGCCCATCGGGTCGTCCATCACCGTGCCGCGCGGGGTGTGGGTCATCCAGAACTGGTAGTGCGGGTCGCCGGCATCCTGCCAGCTGGGCATGCCGACGTAGTACTCGGTTGCCAGATCGTAGGCTTTGCCGCCGCTGACCCGCGACAGGATCGCCGCGCGCGATGCCTCGGTGATCAGGTTGAGGCGGCCGATCTCGTCCTTCGGCCCCCAGGGGCTGGTGCCGACCTGCTGGCCGGAAGGAACGCGTTCGTGTGCGGATACGGGAATGCTGACGGCGGCGCCGGCCAGCAGCAGGGCCAGGGCGGTGCCCAGGGTACGTGGGGTCATGGGAAATCTCCTTTCAGGGTGGGGGAACGGCGCGGCTCAGGCCACGACCAGCGGCGCCAGGGCCTGGCGCAGTTGCGGCAGCGGCAGGGTCTGCAGGCGCAGACCGTTGCCGGTGATGACGGTGGGAATGGAGCGGATGCCGAGCGCGGCAGCTTCAGCGCGGTCGGCCTGCACGCGCTGGCGCACCTCATCGCTGCGCATCCGGTCGGCGAAGACGCCACGCCGATGACCCAGGTGTTCGGCGATATCGAGCAGCACTTCGGCGTCGCCGATGTTGCGGTGCTGGTGCAGGTGTGACCACTGCACGGCATCGAACATCGCGCCGTGCGCGTCGTTGCCGCCGAGCATGCCGGCGGCCTGGCAGGCCAGTGCGCCGAGCCAGCCGGACGGATACTCGAAGTCCTGTGCGCGCATGCCGTCGATGTCGATGCGCGCGCTGTCGTCATGCGCGGCGCAGTCGGCCCAGTGGCGCAGGATGATGGCCTTGGCGCGCGGCATCGAGCCGAACACCTCGATCATCTGTTCGCGCGAGTCCTGAAGCACGAAGCTGCGGTGGCGGACCTGGATGCCGAGTTCGGCCGAGACCTGCTGCAGGCGCGGGGCCAGCACGAAGCACCAGCCGCAGACCACGTCATGGAAGAAATCGACCACCGGTGCAGTGGTGGTCAGTGAAGGAAAGGCGATCATCGGCCTGCCGTCCGTGAGAGGGGAGGCGGCAGAGTAGGTGTCGCCGCCGGGCCGAAACAGCACGCGGCGGGCAGCTCAGTTTTCGCTGGCGGTTACGAATCCAGGCCGGCGCAGGCGGGCAGCTCGGCGTGCAGGAAATCGATGAAGGTGCGTACCTTCGGTTGCAGGTGGCGCGCGGTGGGGTAGACCGCGTAGACGAACCGCGGCGGATAGCGATGGTCGGGCAGCACCTGCTGCAGCTCGCCGCAGGCCAGTGCCGGTGCGGCCAGCGACTGCGGTGCATTGACGCGCAGGCGTCCGCTCACTTCACCGCGCTGCTGGGCGATGCCGCGCTCCAGGGCGTCCAGCTCATCGAGCAGGCGGCAGCATTCGCGGTAATAGGCATGGCCGGTTTCGGTCAGGCTCATGCGGCGGGTGGTCCGCTGCAGCAGTACTACGCCAAGATGCGTTTCCAGCGTGCGCAGCTGCTTGCTCAGCCCGGCTGGCGACAGGCCCAGGTCTTCGGCGGCACGGGCCAGGCTGCCGCGTTCGACGATGCGGCGGAAGGCGCGCATCAAGGTGAAGGAGTCCATGCCGGTCCCGGCCGCGATGAGGCCGCCATTGTAGATCCACGCCATGCGTGGATGGACGACGCGGGGATTGCGCCGTTTGTTCAAGCCGACCACCTGTACGCCCCGCCAACATGCAGGCCCCTCACTTCCCGGGTTGCCCATGAAGCACTGGATGCTCCGCCTGTATGCCCCGTTGTTCCTGCTGGGTTTTGTTGCTGCCGCCATCGGCTGGGTCGGTCACCATCACGGTGATCCGCTGTGGCTGCTTGCCTTGCTGGCTGTGGCCATCGCGGTGTCGTTCGCTGCCGAGCGGATGTGGCCATACGACCCGGCGTTCAACCACGACCATGGCGATCGCCTGCGTGACGTCCTGCATGCGCTGGTCAATGAAAGCCTGAACCTGCTGTCGATCGCCACGGTGCCGCTGCTGGCGGTGATCGTGCCCTGGCACATCTGGCCGACGCAGTGGCCATTCGCGCTGCAGGTGCTGGTGGCGATCATCGCGGCTGACCTTGGCATCACCCTGGTCCACTACGCCAGCCACCGCATCGGCTGGTTGTGGCGGCTGCATGCGGTGCATCACAGCGTGACCCGCATGTACGGTTTCAATGGATTGATGAAACACCCGCTGCACCAGGCCGCCGAAGCAGTGGGTGGCGTATTGCCGCTGCTGTTGCTGGGAATGCCGATGCCGGTGGCCGCAGTGCTGGCGTTTGCCATTGCGATCCAGTTGTTGCTGCAGCATTCCAACGTGGACATGCGACCGGGTGTGCTGGGCAGGGTGATGGCATGGGCGCCGCTGCATCGCTTCCACCACATCCGCTATGGCACTGCGGGCGACGTCAACTTCGGCTTGTTCCTGACCGTGTGGGACCACCTGCTGGGAACGGCGTTCGATGCGCCGGGCTATCGGCTGGGGCAGCGTGATCTGGGCATCGGCAGCCAGCCGGACTATCCGCAGGCGTATTCCGCACAACTGCTGGCGCCCTTCCGCGAGCTGCCGCATGGTGATGTGCCGGAGCTTCCGGAAGGTCTGCGCAGGCGCGGTTGATCGGGGAGTCAGGCCGCGTGCAGCTGCAGGCCCTGCAGTTGCGCGGCGCCGATGCCGAACATGCGGCGCAGGCTGCGCGAGAGGTGGGGCAGGTCGGCGAAACCGGCGGCATGCGCGCTGTCGGTCAGGCTGTGCCCGCGCAGATGATGCGCCAGTGCGCTGCGCAGCCGTTGCCACAGCACCCAGCCGCGCAGGGTCACGGCCAAGTCGGACTGGAAGCGCCGATGCAGCTGGCTGGTCGACAGATGCGCGGCCTCGGCGATATCGGCGGCCGGCACCGGGCCGGGCAGGTGCTGGGTGATGCGGGCCAGCGCCGCCTGCACGCGACGGTCCAGGGGTTGCGGGCGGCTCAGCCGTGGCAGCCACTCGTGCAGTTGCGCGGCATTGCCTGGCAACGACTGCAGATGCTGCTGGATCTGTTCGAGGTCGGCATGCGCCGGTTCGAGGAACACCGTGCAGCCGTCCGTGGGAGCCGACAGGATCGCGTGTGGCTGGAAGGAGGGCAGCCATAACCGCTGGCCCTGCTGCCGCGCGCCATCGATCTCGACCTGCCAGGGCGCGCCGTCGCTCAGCAGTAGTTGATGGGCGTAGTGCGCATGCGCAGCGCTGTCACCGGCGTGGCCGTGCAGCACGGCAACGTGTGCATCCAGCAGCAGGGTGCCATTCCAGGGCAGAGCGGGGGAGGACATGGGGGAATTGTAGATCCACGCCATGCGTGGATGGCGCAGGTAGAGCAGTAGATCCACGCCATGCGTGGATAGCGGTCATGGTGCCGCATGTCTCCGGGTGCAAGGCATCCACGCATGGCGTGGATCTACTGAGGTGGGGCGCGCCGCCTCAGCGCCCCTGCGGGTCCGGCCGATGGTGCACGTACTCGACCACGGTGCCATCGGGATGCACCGCATTGAACGCCGCGCCGGTGGGCACTACCTGCAGCGGGAAGATGATCTCGGCGCCAGCGGCCACCAGCTTGTCGTGATACGGCCGGACGTCGTCGACCAGCAACGTGCCCGTGGTCGACGTGAAGGGCGCCAGCGCCTTGTCGCAGCCTTCGATCAGCAGGAACGCACCGACCATCGCCAGCCGCAGGCCCGCCTCGGGAAACGGAAAGCCGGCATCGGCGACTACACCCTGCAGCTGCTCGTAGAAAGCCACGCTGCGTTCCAGCTCGCCGGGGGCGACGAATACCCGGATCAGCACGCGCGGGCTGCGCTGGCTGGAGGTGTCACAGCGGTCGCGCCAGAGATGGTCGAAGTCGCGATGTACGGTCATGGGCTCGATTCGTCGCCGGGGAGATCCATTATCGGCAGCGTCGTGCAGCCCGTTGATGACCGCCGGTGATGGGCTGATAACCATAGCGCAGGTGGCGCCTGTGACTTAGGTCCTGTTGACAGCGATGAACGCCCTCGCACACTCTTCACATGATGGGTCGCCCTGCGCGGCCCGGACAGGCAGGTTGTCACGCACGGGAGGAGGGTCCCGCGCGCAGACCGGCCCGTCCTCTGGCCTGCAAGGCGTTGCCCGGCAACGCATACGCGGCATGACGCTGCACCCTTCGGCGGCACTTTCCCTGGACCGATTGCCTTGGCAACGGAATTACGCCCGCCGATGAAAACGTTTACAAAGCCGCTCACCCTGTCCCTGGCCCTGTCTGCCGCACTGGCCACTCCGGCCTGGGCCGACTCCGCCGCCTTCACCGTGCTGACCCTGGAGCAGGCGCCGACAGCGGACACGATGCCGGCCCTGGCTGCCCAGTTGAAGACCCTGCAGGTGGACGCGGTCAGCGTTCGCCAGGTACAGCGCGGCATCGGCCAGGTCGACCCGCTGCAGCTGCTGGCCGATGGCCTGGGCTACCAGTACCGCTTCATCGCCGCCGGCAAGGACGATGGCCAGACCCAGCACGGCCAGGCCGTGTTGACCCGGCTGCCGATCGCCGCCGAATCCGGCCCGGACCAGCCGGGCCTGAACTACCTGCGCCTGGATGACGGCCGCCATGCGGTGGCGGTCTACACCGATGCGGGCGCCGGTGCTGCGCAGTTGCCGGCGCTGGTGTCGCGTTCGCGGCTCGGCGCGCCGGCGGTGCTGCTCGGTGCGGTAGCCGGTGAATCGGCCAAGGCCGCCGGCTTCGACCCGGCACGCGTGGCCCTGGAAGCCGATGCCAGCTATTTCAGCGATGGTTTCCAGGCTGCCAGCAGTGCGCCGTTCAAGGTGGAAGGCAGCACGCTGCGCGCGACCCTGCTGACCCTGGCCTATGCCGCCGACAAGGGCGGCGAGCAGCCGTGGATGGACACCACCCTCACTGCCGATGCGCGTGCTGCGCTGCTGCTGAAGGCGATGACCGAGGACGAGAAGTTCCAGATGCTGCACAGCTACTTCGGGCTGGGCAAGGATGGCGGCAAGCTGCCGGAAGGCGCGGTGGGCTCGGCCGGTTTCGTACCGGGCGTGGCGCGCTTGGGCATTCCGTCGCAGCAGTCGGCCGACGCCGGCGTGGGCGTGACCAATCCGGGTGGTATCCGCCCGGGTGATTTCGCCACGGCGATGCCGTCGGGCCCGTCCACGGCGTCCACCTGGAACCGGGGTGTTGCCTTTGCCGGTGGCGCAACGATGGGCCGCGAAGCCTGGCAGCAGCGCTTCAACATCCTGCTGTCCGGCAGCGTCAACCTGCAGCGTGACCCGCGCAACGGCCGCAACTTCGAATACGCCGGTGAAGACCCGCTGCTGGCCGGTTCGATGGTCGGCGCGCTGATCCAGGGCGTGCAGAGCCAGCACGTGATCTCCTCGATGAAGCACTTCGCGCTGAACGACATGGAGACCCGCCGCAACTTCCACGACGTGCGCATCGGCGAACAGGCCATGCACGAATCGGATCTGCTGGCGTTCGAGATCGCGCTGGAAGCCGGTCGTCCGGGCGTTGCGATGTGTTCCTACAACAAGATCAATGGCACCTACGGCTGCGAGAACGGCTACCTGATGAACCAGGTGCTGAAGCAGGAGTGGAAATTCCCCGGTTTCGTGATGTCCGACTGGGGTGGTGTGCACAGCGGTTCGAAGGCGGCGCTGGCCGGGCTGGACCAGCAGTCGGCCGGTGAAGTGTTCGATGCGGCGGTGTTCTTCGATGAGCCGCTGCGTCTGGCCGTGCACGGCGGCGTGGTACCGCAGGCGCGCCTGAACGACATGGTGGCGCGCATCCTGCGCACGATGTTCCTGCACGGCAACTTCGACAATCCGCCGCAGCACCAGAAGGTCGACGCAGAAGCCGGCTTCGCCGTGGCCCAGCGCACGGTGGAAGAAGGCAGCGTGCTGCTGCGCAATGAAGGCAGCCTGCTGCCGCTGGCCGACAGCGCCAAGCGCATCGTCATCATCGGTGGCCATGCCGACAAGGGCGTGATCGGTGGCGGTGGTTCGTCGATGGTGGGCGTTACTGCCAAGGGCACCAATGCGGTGCCGGGCGTGCTGCCGACCACCTGGCCGGGCCCGGTGATCTTCCACCCGTCCTCGCCGTTGGAATCGCTGCGTGCCGCGCGTCCGGATGCCACCATCACCTATGTGGACGGCACCAATGCTGCCGCTGCGGCCAAGGCTGCCGCACAGGCGGATGTGGCCATCGTGTTTGCTACCCAGTGGGCCGCCGAATCGGTGGACCTGCCGGACATGCAGTTGCCGGACAACCAGGACGCGCTGATTTCGGCGGTGGCCAAGGCCAACCCGAAGACCGTGCTGGTGCTGGAGACCAACGGCCCGGTGCGCACGCCGTGGCTGGCGCAGGTACCGGCGGTGCTGCAGGCCTGGTACCCGGGCATCCGCGGCGGTGAAGGCATTGCCGCCCTGCTGACCGGCCAGGCCAATCCGTCCGGTCGTCTGCCGGTGACCTGGGTGGTGGACGAATCGCAGCTGCCGCGTCCGCACATCGATGGCCTCGGCTTCAAGCCGGCCAAGCCGTTCGGCGATGTGTTCGATTTCGATATCGAAGGCGCCAACGTCGGCTACAAGTGGATGGCAGCCAAGGGCCTGACCCCGACCTTCGCGTTCGGCCACGGCCTGTCCTACACCTCGTTCGCCTATGAAAACCTGAAGGTGAGCGTGGAAGGCTCGCGTCTGGTCGCCAGCGTCGACATCCGCAATACCGGCAAGCGCGCTGGCGCCGACGTGGCCCAGCTGTACCTGAAGCTGCCGGCCGGCAGCACCACGCCGATCCGCTTGATCGGCTACGACAAGGTCGAGCTGCAGCCGGGCGAGCAGCGCCGCATCCGCATCGAAGCCGAGCCGAAGACCCTGGCTCACTACGATGCGCAGGCCCGCCAGTGGAAGATCGAGGGCGGCACCTACCAGGTGCAGCTGTCGCGCAATGCTGCCGAGCCGCTGCAGAGCGTGGACGTGCAGCTGGTGGAGCAGGTGCTGCGCTGATACGGCGCGGTCCTGATGCTTGAAGACACGGCCCCGCAAGGGGCCGTGTTTGTTTACGGGGTGCGGCTGCGCTCGAGGGGCATGCCCGGCGGGCGGGGATTCACCCGGCGTCGTCACCAAACCACACGCGCAGGAAATCGATCAGCTGCCGCACCTTCGGCGAGGGTTGGCTGCTGTGCGGGTATACCGCGTACACGCTCTGCTGCGGGAAGCGATGCTGGCGCAGAACGGGCCGCAGGCGGTCGTGGGCGAGGTCGTCTTCGATCAGCCAGCGTGGCAGCACGGTGACGCCTGCACCGGCCACCGCGAACGCGCGCAGGCTGCTGGCCCCATCCACGCGTACCACCGCGTTGCCCGGGTTGGTGGCGAACAGGGCATCGCTGCCATCCGCTGCGACCACCGGCACATCGGCCAGGCGCGGATAGCCGAGGCGTGGCAGGGTGCCTAACTGTACGGGGTCATCGACAGCATCGGCGGATGGCAGGCGAGCCAGCAAAGCGGGCGCGGCGACTGCACACAACGGATGCCGCTCCAGCTCGCTGGCATGCAGTCCCGAGTCCGGCAGGCGGCCGAGACGGATCGCCAGATCGAAGCGTTCGGGAATCAGGTCGGCCGGTGCCGGCGAGGTCGATAGATGCAGAACCAGCGCTGGATGCTGCGTGCGGAAGGCTTCCAGTGCCGGAATCAGCCGCAGCTGCGCGTACTCCGGGGTGGTGGTCAGGCGCAGCATGCCCTGCAGCTGATGCTGGTCGCGGCGTGCGGCATCGATCGCGGCCTGCGCAGCATCCAGTGCCTGCACGCAGTGCTGCAGGAACTGTTCGCCGGCCTCGGTCAGCGCCAGGTGGCGGGTGCTGCGCAGCAGCAGGGTTACCCCGAGTTCCTGCTCCAACCGCTTCAGGTTGAAGCTGACCACCGCGCGGCTCAGGCCCAGGCGCTCGGCAGCGGCGGTCAGGCTGCCCGCCTCGACCACGGCGCGGAAGATATCGAAGCGATCGAGGCTGACCATGGCGATTCATTGTCAAAGCAGGTTTGACAGTGTTGCAGCTGTTGTCGTGTTTTTCCAACAAGGTCCGGACGGCATGCTGGTCGCTTCCCCGCTGGAGCGCCGCCAATGCCGTCCCCCCGCCTGCGCCATGAGGCGATCTTCCTGCTGGTGTTCGCCCTGGACCTGGTCAACATGTTCATCGCCACGGTGGCCTACCCGGCGCTGGCGGCCGAGCTGCATGCGGACATCGGCACCCTGGCCTGGGTGGGCACCGCCTACATGCTGGGCCTGAGCGTGGTGATTCCGCTGGCGCCGTGGCTGGCCGCGCGCTGCGGTGAGCGTCGCCTGCTGCTGGTTGCCTTGTTGCTGTTCGCGGTGGCCGCGGGCCTGGCCGGCGCCGCGCCGTCCATCGGCTGGCTGCTGGGCTGGCGATTGCTGCAGGGGCTGGCCGGTGGCCTGTTGATTCCGGTGGCGCAGGCGGCGGCGTACCGGCAGTGCACGCCTGAACAACGCGGTGCGCTGACCCGGCGCATCCTGCTGGTGGCGTTGCTGGTGCCGGCACTGGCGCCTGCACTCGGCGGCCTGCTGGTGCAGTGGCTGTCCTGGCGCGGCGTGCTGTGGGCCAGCCTGCCGCTGGCGGTGCTGGCGATCGCCCTGGTACTGGCGTGGATGCCAGCCGATGGCCGGCGCAGTGCGCCACGCCTGCAGGGCTATGCACTGGCCACCGCGATGTCTGCGCTGGGCGCGTTGCTGCTGGCGCTGACCTGGCTGGGTGAGCCCGGCCATCGCTTCGCCGGTGCAGGGTTGCTGCTGCTGGCGACAGTGCTGGCTGTCGCTCATCTACGCCATGCGCGCCGGCAGCCGCAGCCGCTGCTGCGCTGGTCGCTGCTGTCCCATCGAGGCCTGCGCATGGCGATGCTGGTCTATCTGGCGGTGCCGGGTGTGTTCATCGGTAGCCAGCTGGCCAGCACCCTGCAGTTGAACCACGCCGGTTACAGCGCTGCGCAGATCGGCGCCCTGATGCTGCCGTGGGCGCTGGCCTCGGCACTGGCGATCACCGGCAGCCGGCGATTGCTGGCGCGCGTCGGGCCGGGCACGGTACTGCGGCTGGGCATGGTCCTGCAGGCCAGCGGTCTGCTGCTGATGGCGCTGCAATCACAGCCACCGTTCATGCTGGCCGCCATGCTGTTCGCCTTGATGGGTGCGGGTGGCAGCCTGTGCAGCAGCACCGCGCAGACGCTGGCGTTCCATGGTGTGGACGCCGAGGCGCTGGGCGATGCCAGTGCGCTGTGGAACCTCAACCGCCAGCTCAGCTTCTGCCTGGGTACCGCCGCCATCGCCCTGCTGCTGGCCCTGGCCATGCAGTGGTGGCCGGCGCATGCCACCGGCGTGGCGCTGGGACTGGCCGCCGTACTCACCCTGTTGCCGCTGGCGCTGCTGCACCACGCGCAGCTGCATTCCCTTTCCACGACGGAGACCGCTTGATGGACATGACCGCCGAACACGAAATCCACCTTCTGCACGACAAGCTGCAGGCCTGGTTCCGCGCGGAGATCGCGGCCGATGCACTGGACGATCTGATGGCGCATTTCTGCGCGGACTTCAGCATGGTCGGCATTGCCGGACGCAGGTTGGACCGGAGTGCAGTGCAGGCGCTGTTCGCGGGTGGCCACGGTGCACGACCTGGGCTGCAGATCGCCATCGAGGCTGTGCAGGCGATGGAAGCGCCGATGCCACTGGCGGTGCTGCGCTATCGCGAGGGGCATGCCGTAGGCGCGGGCGAACCCACATGGCGGGAATCGCTGGCGGTGCTGCGGCAGGAAGACGGGCGCTGGCGCTGGCTGGCGTTGCATGAGGTAGCGGTGGCGTGATGAATCCGCCGGGCATGGCCCGGCGCTACCGTGGTTGTCCGCGAACGGGTAGCGCCGGGCCATGCCCGGCGAGCGCAGCGGCAGCGGCCAGCACATGTGCCATCAGTCCTGCCTGTAAACGCCGCAGAATGCAAAGCAGGCACGCGCTTTGCCGGGGGCTACGGGAGTAGGCTGGAACCTTTCCTGCCGGGAGGTGATGTCCATGCGTGTGCGTGCCGTTGCTGTTGCCGTAGCCCTGAGCCTGTCCAGCGCCGTGCTGGCCGCCGACACGCCGCCGATGACCCCGGACATCAGCGGAAAACCCTTCGTCGCTCCCGATGTGGGCCGCGACTACGACAAGCGCGTGGTGATGGTGCCGATGCGCGATGGCACCAGGCTGTATACGGTGATCGTGGTGCCCAAGGGTGCCCACAACGCGCCGATCCTGTTGACCCGCACACCGTACGACGCCGCCGGCCGCGCCAGCCGCAGCGATTCTCCGCGCATGCGCGATCTGCTGCCGCAGGGCGATGAAGTGTTCGTCGATGGCGGCTACATCCGCGTGTTCCAGGATATCCGTGGCAAGTACGGCTCCGAGGGCGATTACGTGATGACCCGGCCGCTGCGCGGGCCGCTGAACGGTACCAAGGTCGATCATTCCACCGATGCGTGGGACACCATCGATTGGCTGGTCAAGCATGTGCCGGAAACCAACGGCAAGGTCGGCATGCTTGGTTCATCGTATGAAGGCTTCACCGTGGTGATGGCACTGACCGATCCGCACCCGGCACTGAAGGTGGCAGCGCCACAGAGCCCGATGGTCGATGGCTGGATGGGCGACGACTGGCTCAACTACGGCGCCTTCCGCCAGGTCAATTTCAACTACTTCGCAATGCAGACCGAGAAGCGCGGCAAGGGCACGCCACTGCCGTCGCTGGGCTACGACGATTACAGCACCTTCCTGCGCATCGGCTCGGCCGGCGACTACGCACGCTTCACCGGCGTGGACCAGCTGACCTGGTGGAAGAAGCTGGTGCAGCACCCGGCATACGATGCGTTCTGGCAGGGCCAGGCGCTGGATGCGGTGATGGCGAAGACGCCGTTGAAGGTGCCGACCATGTGGCTGCAGGGCCTGTGGGACCAGGAGGACATGTGGGGCGCCAACCATGCCTATCAGGCGATGGAAGGACGCGATACCGGCAACACCCACAACTACCTGGTGATGGGTCCGTGGCGGCACAGCCAGGTGAACTATGACGGCAGCCAGCTTGGGGCGCTGAAGTTCGACGGCGATACCGCGCTGCAGTTCCGCCGCGATGTGCTCAAGCCGTTCTTCGATCAGTACCTTGTGGACGGCGCGCCGAAGGCCGATACGCCACCGGTGCTGGTCTACAACACCGGTGAAAACCACTGGGACCGCCTGCAGGGCTGGCCGCGCAGCTGCGAGAAGGCGTGCGCGGCAAGCAGCAAGCCGCTGTACCTGCGTGCCGGTGGCAAGCTGGCGTTCCAGGCACCGGCGGCGGGCGAGGGCGACTTCGAGGAATACGTGTCCGACCCGTCCAAGCCGGTTCCGTTCGTGCCGCGGCCGGTGCGCTTCGGTGACCGTGACATGTGGACCACCTGGCTGGTCAAGGACCAGCGCTTCGTCGATGGCCGGCCTGACGTGCTGACCTTCATCACCGAGCCGTTGTCCGCACCCCTGCGCATCGGTGGCACGCCGGTGGTGAACCTGCAGGCATCCACCAGTGGCACCGACAGCGACTGGGTGGTGAAGCTGATCGACGTGTATCCGGACCAGGAGGCGTCGACGCCGGAGATGGGTGGCTATGAGCTGCCGGTGTCACTGGCGATCTTCCGTGGTCGTTACCGCGAGAGCTTCAGCGATCCCAAGGCGCTGGCGGCCAACCAGGTGCTGCCGTACCGCTTCGACCTGCCCAATGCCAACCACACCTTCCAGAAAGGCCACCGGGTGATGGTGCAGGTGCAGTCCAGCCTGTTCCCGCTGTACGACCGCAACCCGCAGACCTACGTGCCCAACATCTACCTGGCCAAGCCGGGTGACTACCAGAAGGCCACACAGCGGGTGTGGCACAGCGCCGCGCAGGCCAGCTACATCGAGCTGCCGGTGTATTGAGGCGGAGGGGATGACGCCGGGCCATGCCCGGTGTTACCCGGGGGGCGCGTGTGTCGGTAGCGCCGCGCCATGCCCGGCGGCGCGTGGTAGTGCCGGCCGCTGGCCGGCATTCTCACGCTCAAGGGTAAAGGCTGTTGCTGGTCAGCAGCCCGCTGTCGAACATACGAAAAAGTTCGGCAATGGATCTGGCGATGAGTTTGCCTTGGCTGATATCCAGATTGCCCAGGTCGAATGAGACTATCTGTCCGCGATTGGACGGGCTGAGATCGAGCGCGATGAGTGCCGATCCACCGTCCGTTCCAATGCCCATCAGGGAGTCGCCAAGGTAACGACGGACCTGGTAGCTGTCGTTGAGCTCGATGATGCTGGCGATGGACCATAGGTCGACATAAACGTGAGGGAACAGGCAGCGCCCGCCGTTTGACCAGTGCAGGAGCTGCATGAAGTCCGCGGGAATCGCTGCCTCGGCCCAATGTTCCCGCAGGCTGCGCAGGCCGTCCGTAGGCGCGCCGGCCTCAGGCAGCCATGGGCTTTGAATGCTTCGGATGAAGTCTGGCGTGTGTGGTCGATTCCGGTTGCCCACGTGGATTCCCTGTAGTCATCCTTGCTACGGTTGCGCGGTCCATCTTTGGCGGCAAGGGGCATGCACGACATGCGCAGAGATGTACCGGAAATGCGATCGTTTTCAGCGAGTGTCGACCGAGGTCGACACCTGCCAGAGCAGATGGGCTTCAGCCGACCTTCGAAGGGCCGGTGCGCCAGCGGCTGGGCACCAGCCCGAAGCGCTTGCGGAATGCGGCGGCGAAGTTGCTGGGATGACGATAGCCGGTTTCCGCCGCCGCCCGCTCCACGCTCCAGCCGGATTCACGAAGGCCCTGCTCGGCGTAACGCATGCGCTGTTCGTGCAGGTAGTCGAATACCGAGCAGCCATACACCTGGACGAAGTGCCGGCGCAGCGCGCTGGGGCTCATGCAGGCCAGCTGGGCCAGCTCGACCAGGCTGTGCGCGTGACCGGGCTCGTCGTGCAGGAAAGCCCGCACGCGTTCCAGCCGGCTGCGCTGTCCGCTGCGCAGCATGCGTGCGCCTTCAACCTGCAGATCATCGGCCTGCAGGCCCACGGTCAGCAGCTGCAGCGCCACACCTTCGCGCCAGAGTGCATCCAGATCGTCCTGCCAAGGGCTTTCGAACAACTGCGCGAGGGTCGGCAGCATCGCGTGCGGGATGGCCCAGTGGCGGCATTCCAGCGGCGCACGCAGTGCCTGTTGCAACTGTGGTTGCTGGAACACATCCGGGTCCATGTCGGCTGGCACCAGCAGGCTGACGCCGCGCAGGCGCGTGTTGCCGGGATGCATGCCCACCGTCGCCATATGGTCGCGGTGGCTGGTGCTGACCGCCGTGCCGGCGCGCAGGGTAAAGCCACTGCGCTGCGGGACCTGCACATCGACCTGGCCCTGCAGCATCAGCCGGATGACCAGGCCCGGCCGCTCATGCGCGGTGGCGGTGTAAGCGAAGCGATTGTGCACGTCGGACGCGATCAGGCTCATGCCGCCGCGCAGGGTCTGCTCGTGCAGGTCACCGTGGCCGGCCCACTGTTCTTCGCGCAGGTGGCGGGGATCGGCGCGGTAGTCATAGCCATGGCGCTGGCCAAAGCGGCGGAAATCGGCAAACGTGAAGTATCGGGACATCGCTCGGCGCTCAACAATAAAAGACGGGTGCCGGCGACGATGTGCCCGCACGTTCCATCGTGCACCTGCAGCGCGGATCGGTCCTGCGCTTTCAGAGTTGGAATTAGCTACCTGTCATTTTCTCGATCCCCAGCCCGAATGCGATATCGAGTGGGTCAATCGATTTGCAATTACGGCCAAGTTGCCGGTTGCGTTGCAATGCGTGTGCGTACGGTGATCGATCCGTGCGCGACCGCATGCCAATGCCGAACGCGGGCTGTACGAAGGACATTCGCTGGAAAGAAACCTGTGCAGGGGAGACGCGGGGCAGCGCATTCGTCACAGACAAAGGCGTACTGTTGATTCGGACGAATGTGTCCGTATCGATTTATCCCTGATGGAGACCACAGATGATTGATTACCAGCTCAACGGAAAAACCGCGATCGTGACCGGCGGTGTTTCCGGTATCGGCCTGGCGGTAGCGGAGACGCTCGCTGCATCGGCTGCGCGTATTTCGGTATGGGACCTGAAGCAGGAAGCGGTGGATGCAACAGTAGACGCGCTGCGCAGCCAGGGTGCCGAGGCCATCGGCATCGCGCTGGATGTCACCGACGAGGCTGCGGTGGAAGCGGCGGTGCAGCGCACGGTGAAGGAACTGGGCGGCGTGCACATCGCAGTGAACAATGCGGGCATCGGCGGGCCAGCGGCCAGCAGTGGCGACTACCCGATCGATGGTTGGAAACGCGTGGTGGATGTGAACCTGACCAGCGTGTTCCTGTGCCAGCGGGCGCAGATCCAGACGATGCGTACGGCGGGCAGCGGCGGCAGCATCATCAACATGGCCTCCATCCTGGGCCAGGTCGGTTATGCCGGCTCGACCGCCTACGCGGCGGCCAAGCACGGCGTGGTCGGCCTGACCCAGACGGCCGCATGGGAGCACGCCGCCGATGGCATCCGCATCAATGCGGTGGGCCCGGGCTTCATCAACACGCCGTTGCTGGAAAAGATGGACGCCAAGGTGCGCGCAACGCTGGAAGGGCGGCATGCGCTCAAGCGCTTGGGAACGCCGCAGGAAGTGGCCGCGCTGGTGGCCTGGCTGGCCAGCGACGATGCTTCGTTCGCGACGGGCGCGTACTACGCCATCGATGGTGGCTATCTGGCGCAGTAACCGGTTGCAACCGGGGTACGCATGGCGGTGATCAACCGGTCGACGCCATTCCTGGATGAATCCGTGCGGTGAAGAGGGCGTGCCATCGCCTTCACCCCCATCCCACGGCCGCCGCGCAACGCTCCGGGAAACTACCGGAGCCTCTCCATGGAACTCACCCAGGACATGTCCATTCTGCTGCGCGTGGCCGCCGCCATGGTCTTTGGCGGCGTGCTGGGCGTCGAGCGCGAGATGGGCAAGCATGCTGCCGGCCTGCGCACGCACATGCTGATTGCCGGTGCCGCTGCGCTGATCGTCGGGCTCGGTGACTCGGTGGCCGAACACTTCCAGCAGGAGCGCTACCGCGATCTGCTGCAGGTCGACCCGGTGCGCTTGATCGAAGCGGTGGTGGCCTGCGTCGGTTTCGTCGCCGCGGGCACCATCCTGCGTGGCAATCGCGAGGACCAGGTCAGCGGGCTCACCACGGCCAGCTCTTTGATCATGGCGGCGGCCATCGGCATTGCCGTGGGTATCGGCAAGTACGTGATCGCGCTCGGCGTCAGCGTGCTGTGCGTGCTGGTGCTCGCACTGATCCGGCGGGTGGAGAAGAAGCTGTAGAGAAACAAATGGTACGACCAATAGTTCCGTATAGCCCTATGGTCTAATAGGCTCTTCGCAGGATTGGCGGTTCAATTCGCGCCTGTGGTCCGTTCACTGGTCAAATCGGTACGACCAATGGTGACGGGCACGACGCCCCCACCCGGTGGGGAACCTCCTGTTCCTGTCGAGAGCCCTCATGCAGCCCTGGCAACACGTGTACGACCCCGCTGGCAACCTGTGGTTGTCGAGCCTGATCGCGCTGCTGCCGATCGCCTTCTTCTTCGTTGCCCTGGCCGTGCTGCGCATGAAGGGCTGGATCGCCGGCACCATCACCGTGGCCATCGCACTTGGCGTGGCACTGCTGTTCTATCGCATGCCGGTGGCGCAGGCGCTGGGCGCGGCAGGCTTCGGCTTCGTCTATGGCCTGTGGCCGATTGCCTGGATCATCATCGGCGCGGTGTTCCTGTACAAGGTCTCGGTCAAGACCGGCCAGTTCGACATCATCCGCGCCTCGATCCTGTCGGTTACCGAAGACCAGCGGTTGCAGATGCTGATGGTCGGCTTCGCCTTCGGTGCCTTCCTGGAAGGCGCGGCCGGGTTCGGTGCGCCGGTGGCGATTACCGCCGCGCTGCTGGTCGGGCTGGGCTTCAAGCCACTGTATGCGGCCGGCCTGTGCCTGATCGTCAACACCGCGCCAGTGGCGTTCGGTGCGATGGGCATTCCGATCATCGTGGCAGGGCAGGTGACTGGCCTGGACGCCTTCGAGATCGGCCAGATGGCGGGCCGCCAGCTGCCGTTCCTGACCATCATCGTGCTGTTCTGGATCATGGCGATCATGGATAGCTGGCGCGGCATCAAGGAAACCTGGCCGGCGGTGCTGGTGGCTGGCGGTTCGTTCGCCATTGCCCAGTACCTGACCTCCAACTTCATCGGCCCGGAACTGCCGGACATCACCGCTTCGCTGGCGTCGCTGGTCTGCCTGACCCTGTTCCTGCGCCGCTGGAAGCCGGTACGGATCTTCCGCTTCGATACCGAAACCAGCGCCGAGGCGGCGGCACAGGCACTGGAAGCACCGCGCCACAGCGTTGGCCAGATCGCCAAGGCGTGGTCGCCGTTCCTGATCCTCACCGCGATGGTCACTGTGTGGAGCATCAAGCCGTTCAAGTCGTTGTTCGCAGCCGGTGGCCCGCTTGAAGGCTGGGTGCTGAAGATCCCGGTGCCGGGCCTGGACCAGATGGTGCAGAAGATGCCGCCGATCGTCGATGCGCCGCTGAGCTATGAGGCGGTGTACAAGTTCGACTGGTTCTCGGCCACCGGTACCTCGATCATCCTCGCCGCGGTGATCGCGATCATCGCCCTGCGCATGCCGGCGCGGTCGGCGCTGCAGACCTTCGGTGAAACCGTGCGCGAACTGCGCATGCCGATCTTCTCGATCGGCATGGTGCTGGCGTTCGCCTTCATCGCCAACTATTCGGGCCTGTCGGCCACGTTGGCGCTGGCACTGGCGCACACCGGCAAGGCGTTCCCGTTCTTCTCGCCGTTCCTGGGCTGGCTGGGCGTGTTCCTGACCGGTTCGGATACCTCGTCCAATGCGCTGTTCTCGGCGCTGCAGGCGACCACCGCGCAGCAGATCGGCGTGTCCGACGTGCTGCTGGTGGCAGCCAACACCACCGGCGGCGTCACCGGCAAGATGATCTCGCCGCAGTCCATTGCCATTGCCTGTGCAGCGGTGGGCCTTGCTGGCAAAGAGTCGGACCTGTTCCGCTTCACCGTCAAGCACAGCCTGATCTTCACCACGATGGTCGGCCTGATCACCCTGGCCCAGGCCTACTGGCTGACCTGGATGATTCCCTGAGCATGCAGCGCCGGCCGACCAACAGCGGCGTGCTTCGGGCCACAATGGCGCCATGAGCACACAACGGGTTTCGGACAAGGTGGCCGCGCAGCTGCGTGCGCTGGTGCAGGAACGGCAGCTGCAGCCGGGCGACAGGCTGCCGGCCGAGCGCACGCTGGCGGTGCAGCTGGGGGTTTCGCGGACCGCGCTGCGCGAGGCCATTGCACAGTTGGCCAGCCACGGTCTGCTGACCGCGCGCGTGGGTGGTGGCACCTATGTGAGCGAGCCCGCCGCACGGGCACGGCAGGCACTGGATGAACCCCTGGTGCCATACCTGCCGCTGTTCCAGGGCGACCCGGAATACCGCTTCGACGTGCTGGAAATCCGCCACGCGCTGGAAGGCGCCACGGCCTGGCACGCGGCGCTGCGCGCCACCGACGAAGACCGTGCGCGCATCGCCCAGGCGTTCCAGACCATGATGGACGCGCATGGCAAGGACGACCCCACTGGCGAAGCCGAGGCCGACGCGGCCTTCCACCTGTCCATCGCCGAGGCGTCGCACAACCTGGTGCTGCTGCAGGTGATGCGTGGTCTGTTCGAACTGCTGCAGACCAACATCTCGCAGAGCCGGGAAAAGCTGTACACCTCGGCCAGGACCTTCTCTCCGTTGTCCGACCAGCACCGCGAGATGATGGATGCGGTGCTGGCCGGCGACCCCGAACGCGCGCGCGCCGCCGCACATGCCCACCTCGAGTTCGTGCACACCACGCTGCGCACCCTTGATGACAACGAAGCCCGGCGTGCGCGGGCCTCGCGCCTGCCTTCCCCACACGGTTGACCCCATGATCATTTCCGCCTCCACCGATTACCGTGCAGCAGCCGAGCGTCGGTTGCCGCCGTTCCTGTTCCACTACATCGATGGCGGTGCGTATGCCGAGCACACGCTGAAGCGCAACGTGTCCGACCTGTCCGACATTGCGCTGCGCCAGCGCATCCTGCGCAACATGTCCGACCTGAGCCTGGAAACCGAGCTGTTCGGCGAGAAGCTGGCGATGCCGGTGGCGCTGGCCCCGGTCGGCCTGACCGGCATGTATGCACGTCGCGGTGAAGTGCAGGCGGCGCGCGCAGCCGACAGTCGCGGCATTCCGTTCACGTTGTCCACGGTGTCGGTGTGCCCGATCGAAGAAGTCGCGCCGGCGATCCAGCGCCCGATGTGGTTCCAGCTGTACGTGCTGCGCGATCGCGGTTTCATGCGCAATGCGCTGGAGCGCGCGCAGGCGGCGGGTGTGACCACCCTGGTGTTCACCGTCGACATGCCGGTGCCGGGCGCGCGCTATCGTGACGCACACTCGGGCATGAGTGGTCCGAATGCTGCAATGCGCCGGATCGGCCAGGCCATCACCCATCCGCGCTGGGCGTGGGACGTGGGCCTGCGCGGACGCCCGCATGACCTCGGCAACATTTCCACCTACCGTGGCAACCCAACGGGCCTGGAGGACTACATCGGCTGGCTGGGCAGCAACTTCGATCCGTCCATTTCGTGGAAGGACCTGGAGTGGATCCGCGAGTTCTGGAAGGGCCCGATGGTGATCAAGGGCATCCTCGACCCGGACGATGCGCGTGACGCGGTCGCCTTCGGCGCCGATGGCATCGTGGTCTCCAACCATGGCGGCCGCCAGCTGGATGGTGTGCTGTCCACCGCACGTGCCTTGCCTGCCATCGCCGATGCGGTGCAGGGCGACCTGAAGATCCTCGCCGATTCGGGTATCCGCACCGGGCTGGACGTGGTGCGCATGCTGGCGCTGGGCGCCGATACCGTGCTGCTGGGGCGCGCCTTCGTCTACGCGCTTGCCGCACAGGGCGAGGCCGGCGTGGCCAACCTGCTGGACCTGATCGCCAAGGAAATGCGCGTGGCGATGACACTGACCGGTGCGCACCGCATCGCCGATATCGGCCGTGATTCGCTGGTGCGCCTGCCATGAGTGATCGCAACACGGTGCTGGCGCAGTTGCGTGCCGCGGTGGGGGGCCGCCACGTACTGACCGGCGACAAGGCCACCCGCCGCTTCCGTCGCGGCTATCGCTTCGGCGACGGCCCGGTACTGGCCGTGGTGCGCCCGGGTACGCTGCTGCAGCTGTGGCAGGTGCTGCAGGCGGCGGTGCAGGGCGGCGCGGCGATCATCCTGCAGGCAGCAAATACCGGCCTGACCGGCGGTTCCACCCCGGATGGTGACGACTACGGCCGGCCGATCGTGCTGATCAGCACGCTACGCCTGACCGGCATCCAGCTGTTGAACGAGGGGCGGCAGGTACTGTGCCTTCCCGGCGCGACGCTGGACCGGCTGGAGCAGACGCTGGCGCCGCTGGGCCGCGAGCCGCACTCGGTGATCGGCTCGTCGTGCATCGGCGCCTCGGTGCTGGGCGGCATCTGCAACAACTCCGGTGGCGCACTGGTGCGCCGTGGCCCTGCCTATACCGAGCTGGCGCTGTATGCACAGGTTGACGCGCGGGGCGAACTGCAGCTGGTCAACCATCTGGGCATCGCGCTGGGCGATACGCCCGAGCAGATCCTGCAGCGTCTGCAGGACGGCGACTACAGCACTGCAGATGTCAGCAACGGTGATGGCCGCGCCGCCTCCGATCCGCGTTACGCCGAGGAAGTACGCAAGGTCGATGCCGATACTCCGGCACGCTTCAATGCCGACCCCAGCCGCCATTTCGAGGCGGCCGGATCGGCGGGCAAGCTGGCCGTGTTCGCCGTGCGCCTGGATACGTTCGAGAAGGAGGCCGCCGAGGTCTTCTACATCGGCAGCAACCGCACCGACAGCCTGACCGCGATCCGCCGCCAGCTGCTGACCGGCTTCGAGCGCCTGCCGATCGCCGGCGAGTACATCCACCGCGATGCCTATGACATCGGTGAGCGTTACGGCAAGGACAGTTTCCTGCTGATCGACAAGCTCGGCACCGCACGCGTGCCGGCCGCGTTCGCGCTGAAGAGCCGGGTCGATGGCTGGTTCGAACGGCTTGGCCTGCGTGGCGTGACCGACAGGGTGATGCAGACGCTGACCGGTCTGCTGCCTTCGCACCTGCCCAAGCGCATGGGCGAGTTCCGCCAGCGTTATGAACATCATCTTCTGCTGAAGGTTTCCGCACAGGATGCGGCCGCCACCGAAGCGTGGCTGCGCAGCTTCTTCAACGGCCATGAAGGCGGTTACTTCCACTGCACGGCCGACGAAGGACGCAAGGCGTTCCTGCATCGCTTCGCCGTGGCCGGTGCAGCGGTGCGCTACCGCGAAGTGCACCGCGAACAGGTGCAGGACATCGTCGCGCTGGACATCGCGCTGCGCCGCGATGACGCCGACTGGTTCGAGCAGTTGCCGGCTGATATCGATGGCCGCCTGCTGCACAAGCTGTACTACGGCCACTTCCTGTGCCACGTCTTCCACCAGGACTACATCGCGCGCAAGGGTGAAGACCCGATGGCCATCGAGCATGCGATGTGGGCGTTGCTGGACCAGCGCGGTGCTGAGTACCCGGCCGAGCACAACGTCGGCCACCTGTATCCGGCCAAGCCGGCGCTGGCCGGCTTCTACCGCACGCTGGACCCGAGCAATACCTTCAACCCCGGCATCGGCCAGACGTCGAAGGCGAAAGGGTGGGGTGGCTGCGACTGCGACGGGCACTGAGCCGCGACGCGGCGCCTGCGCTACCATCGGCCCCTCGCAAGGACGTGCCGGCGCGCACAGGATGATCATGAATTCCACGCGTATTGCTTACGCCGTGCTGTCCGCCCTGCTGCTGGCATCGTCGCTGCCGGCAGCGGCGGACGTCGCGCCCGTTCAACACGATGCCGCGGGCAACCGGCTGGAAGCGCTGTTGCTGCAGGGCGAGCAGGGAGCGGACGACCCCCAGCGCTACTGCACTGCCGATGGCCAGTGGTGCGTGCGGGCGTTGCCTGCAACGGGCGAAGACCAGCCGGCAGCGCTGGAAGTCGCCGAGCGTGCGGGTGGTGCAGCCGAACCACGGATGCGCCACGTGCCCATCGATGTGGTTGACGATGGTGACCTGCGGGTCTGGCCCTTCATCGTGCGCCTGGCCCCCGGCGCGGGTGCAGGCCCGGCCGTGGCCGATCCGCAACAGGCGACACTGCAGAACGTGCTCGTCGGCGGCCTGCTGGAGGCCCGCGCGATGTATTCCGGTGGCGGTGCCAGCGCATCGACCCTGCAACTGGCGCGCATCCGTCATCTCGATGATGGCGTCCAGGTGGACGCCGACGTGCTGTCCGTTGCGTGGTCGGCCAACAAGATGATCCGGGCGTGCTTCAGCGAGCGCGATTTCGATCAGCGCGCCGGTGCCTGCCACGACGAGTACAGTTTCGAGGCGGAACTTGCGCTGGCGAGCGAAGGGCAGGGCATGCCCGTACTGCGCTACCGCACCGAGGCCAGCAACTATCCGGCCGGGGTATCGCCGCAGCGGGACCCGCTGGCCAAAGGAAAGTTGAAGAAGAAGGATCTGCGCACCGAACAGGACGCGGAATGCAGCTACACGCGTACCTTCCGCTTCACCTCAGGGGCTTACCAGCCGGATCAGCCACTGCCGGAGTGCTCGGGCTACACCGAGCCTTGAACCATGGAGCCGGGCAGGTGCCCGGCTCCACGCGACGACGCTGGCGCGTTTACTCGCAGCGGGTGGCGGTGATGATGTTGTCCTTGTCCACGAACACGCGCAGGCGGTCCTGGCGGATGTCCTTGGTGGTGATGGTGGCCGGACCGATGGGATTGACCATGCCGGCGCCGCTTTCGCTGGACAGGCGGCGGATGTTCGGCTCGTTGGCCGGCTGGCCGATGGCCCAGCCCAGCTGGCTGGCATCGCAGCGGCCACTGCCCTTGACCTCCGGGCCGGGAGTGCTGACACAGGCCGACAGCAACAGGGCCGAGGCGGGCAGCAACAGAGTCAGGCGGATGGTCATGCGGGCGCTCCTGCGCAGGGGATTGGCGGCACGATAGCACTGACCGCGCGAAACCCGGCAGCGTTCGGGTCATTGCCCGCGCGGCCGCCGCACTGCATAGTGGCCGGCGTTGCCGGCAGCGTGCCGGCGGGCAGACCGGGCCAGTCCGGTGCAGGTGTTGGATCGGGTATGACGGCAGGCAGTTTGCGTGGCAGGCAGAACACAGTGAAGGCGCTGGCAGTGCTGTCCCTGCTTTGCATGACAGTGGTGGCCGTGGCTGCCGAGCCGAGCGCAGCACCCGCTGCGGAAACACCGGTGTTTGGTGGCTGGCGCAACCTGCAGACCGAAGCTGGTTACCAGCCGGCGCAGCGCAACCTGGCGTTCGCGATGCTGCCGCAGGCCGCCACCCGGGGTGATCGCTTCGTGGTCCTCGACCGTGAAGGCAAGCGCGCGGTGTGCTGCCTGCAGGTGGCCAGCGAGTCGCTGGGCGTTGCCGCGCTTCGCGAGCAGTACCACCTGCCGCAGGCCGGTGTGACCGATCTGAGCAACGGCCGCAGTCCGGCGCGCCCGTACCTGCCGCATGTCTATGCGATGCAGCGGGTGGATGAACTGGCCGACTATGGTTTCGCCGATGTTGCCGGTGCCTACAGCGATCTGGGTGGGCTGCTGCTGCCCGACGCCGCCGCGCTGGCCGCCGACGGCAGCGAGGTGCGCCTGGGCGAGGCCCATTATCGCCTGCAGTTCCATCGCCAGCCGCTGGCCGATGATGATGGCGCACTGGACCGCTATACCCTGCAGTTGCTGCCTACGGGTGCACCGGTCGTGGTTGAAGTGCCGTTCGGCACCTACTGATTGCCACATCTCACTGGCTAGAATGGCGCGCGGCGCTGCCTGTCGCGCCTGATCCCGCGAGTTGTTGCCGTGCGATTTATGCTGCTGCCCCTGATGTTGCTGGCCGGTTGTGCCAGCGTGCCCCCCGCGCCGCCGCCGGCACATTCGGATGCGCTGTGGCGCCTGATCGAGCGTGATTGCCAGGGCGCACAGTCGCCACGCGGCGATTGCCTGCAGGTGCGCCCGGCTGTCGACCACCGCGATGTGCTGGTCAAGGATGCGCACGGCCACTATCAGTTCCTGCTGATGCCGCTGGACAAGGTCAGCGGCATCGAAAGCCCCGCGCTGTACCGGCGTGGCGCACCCAATTACTTCGCCGCTGCCTGGCAGGCCCGCACGCGCACCGAACAGGCGCTGGGCCAGCCGCTGCCGCGCAGCGTCGCCAGCCTGGCATTGAATTCGCCGCATGGTCGTTCGCAGCACCAGCTGCACATCCACGTCGACTGCCTGCGCGCTGACGTTCTGCAGGCGTTGGAAGACAATCGCGCGACCCTCGGCACGCAGTGGGCACCACTTCCGGTGCTGTTGCGCGGCCATCAGTACCAGGCGCGGCTGCTGCCCGGCGAAGCGCTGACTGCCAATCCGCTCAACCTGCTGGCCTATGGCCTGAGCGGCGTGGACAAGGTTGGCCAATGGAGTCTGCTGGTGGCGGGGCACGAGGACGTGCAAGGCGCGCCCGGTTTCATCCTGCTGGCCACGCAGCTGGACCCGGACAGCGGCAACGATGCCAGCGCCGAGGAGCTGCAGGACCATGCCTGCAGCGTGTTGACCGGTGCGGATGCTTCGCTGGAGCGGGTGCGCTAGTTTTCCGTTGGCTGCCGCTGCAGCCAGACGGGGGCAGTCAGGGCGTACAGCTGGCGGTCCTGCCAGCCTTCGGCATCCAGGTGGTGGTCGCGCAGCAGGCCTTCGCGCTCGAAGCCGAGCACCTGCAGGGTAGCGACCAGTTCGCTGCCTGCATCGGGCGGCAGCAGCACGAACAAGCGACGGATTCCTACCTGTTCGAACAGGAACGTGCACAGCGCCTGCAACGAAGCGTGCAGCTGCCGTTGCCGGGGGCAGCCTGCTGCATGCAGCCAGCGCAGTTCGACGCTGCGCGCATGCGCGCAATGCAGGCGCAGATTCAGCTGGTCCAGCAGCTCACCCACTGCATCGAAGCTGCCCAGCAGCAGATGATCGTTGTCGTGTTGCAGCTGCGAACGCTGCACACCGCAGAGGAAGTGGGCTTCGGCATCGAAATGGCCAGGCAGGTTGCTGCTGCGTTCGACCTGCTGATGGTAGTGACGCCAGGCGGAAAGGTCTGAACGCTGCAGGGGGCGCAGTACGACGGGCCCGTGCTGGAGCCGCAGGAGATGGCGGCGCAGCACCGGTCGCAGCGGTGGCAGGGAAGCAGGGAAATACCGGTTCATGGGGTGGGACGATGCCGCACCTGGGCGAACTGGAGCAATGAAAGAAGTTGCAAACGCGGTGTTGCCGACGCCTGCGGTCTGATTCGGTTCAGGCATAAGGCCATCAGGCCTGGTCATTTCCGTTGCAACCATCCGTTCAGGACACTTTCGTTACGGGATCGTTATGCGCGCACCGTCGCCAGCGTCCCGGACCACCCGCCCAACTCCCCCAGGAAGCCCATGTCCGCCTCTTCCCTGGCGCTGCGCCCGCGTCCGCTGGTGCTTGCCTTGTCGTCCCTGATGCTGGCCTCGTTGCCGGCCTTCGCGCAGGAAAGCGCACCCACCTCATTGCAGGAAGTGAAGGTCACCGGCTCGCGCATCCCGCGTGCCAGCGTCGAGGGGCCGTCACCGGTCACGGTGATCAGCCGCGAGCAGATCGATGCGCAGGGCTACCGCAACGCCTTCGATGCGTTGAGCGCGCTCACTGAAAACACCGGTAACGTGCAGGGCGAAGACTTCGGCAATACTTTCACCCCGGCGGCGAATACCATCAACCTGCGTGGCCTGGGCCCGAACCGCACGCTGGTGCTGGTCAATGGCCGCCGCCAGGCCGACTATCCGCTGGCCTACGAGGGCTCGGTGAACGTGGTCAACCTGGCCAACATCCCCAGTGCGTTGATCGAGCGCATCGAGGTGCTGGCCGCAGGCGCATCAGCGGTGTACGGCTCCGATGCGATCGCCGGCGTGGTCAACATCATCCTCAAGGACCGTTTCGACGGCGTGGACGTCAACGTGCGTGCCGGCGGCACCCAGCAGGGTGGTGGTGACAACCAGCGCGTGCAGGTGGTGGGCGGCAGCTCGGGCGATCGCTGGGAAGGCCTGTTCGGCTTCGAACTGGACGTGCGCAAGGCGATCCATGCGCGGCAGCGCGACTTCATGGATTCGCTGGACGATGATCCCACCGGAAAGGCGCCGCAGCCGACGGCCGTCGCCTATCGTCGCAACGCCGCTACCGGTCGCAACATCGATCCCGGCGCGGCCGGCTGCGATGCCGCTTCGGCCATCTACGGTGGCAGCGTGCTGCGCACCAACAATCCGCGCCAGGGATGGTACTGCGGCAGCAACGAGGCCGCCGCCAGCTACTGGACCGTGCAGACCGAGAAGCGCAACCTCAACGGTTACGGCCTGCTGACCTTCCACGTCAACGACAGCACCGACCTGTTCGCCGATGTCGCCGTGGGCAGCGCGCGGATCCACAACAACACGCGCGCGCCCACCTGGACCTCGTCACGCAACTACTTCTACAACCAGAACACGGGCAACCTGGAGAGCTGGTACCGCCGCTTTGCGCCAGAGGAAATCGGCGGCCTGCCACGCAACGCCAATCGCTTCCTGGAAAACTCGTGGTCGTTCAATGTCGGTGCGCGTGGCCAGTTCGGTGACAGCGGCTGGGACTACGAAGCGGTCTACAGCCGCTCGCGCTACGAGAACCGCACGCGCCGGCCGGTGCTGCTGGCCGGTATCAACGAGTACCTGCTCGGTCCGCAGCTCGGTGTGCGAAACGGCGTTGAGGTCTATGCGCCGGATCCCTCGCGCCTGTTCCGGCCGCTGACGCCCGATGAGTACGGTCGCCTGTCCGACTACCAGGAAAGCCGCAACGCGGCGTGGCTGCAGACCTTCAGCGCGACGGTCAACGGTCGCCTGTTCGCATTGCCGGGTGGCGATGCCGCGTTGGCCGCAGTGGTTGAAGCGGGCAGCCAGGGCTACCGCAATCGTCCGGACCCGCGCCTGGGCACCGGTGAATTCTGGAACACCAGCGCCGGCATCGGTGCCGGTGGCGAACGTGACCGCTATGCGGCCGGTGTTGAACTGCAGCTGCCGTTGCTGCAGTCGCTGACCACCACCCTGGCAGGTCGCTACGACCAGTACCGCGCCGGTGGCGAGCATCTCGGCAAGGCGACGTGGAGCTTCGGTGTCGAATTCCGTCCGATCGAAAGCCTGCTGATCCGCGGCACCGCCGCCACCAGCTTCCGTGCGCCGGACATGAATTATGTGTTTGCCACCGAGACCCGTGGCTACAACCCGGGCATGACCGACTACTGGCGCTGCCGCACCGCCGGCCAGTCGTATGACAACTGCGACTACAACGGCCTGTCGATCGACTACAGCAACCGCGCCAATCCGCAGCTGCAGCCGGAGTCGGCCAAATCGTATGGCTTCGGCGTGGTCTGGTCGCCGCTGTCCGGGCTGGATTTCAGCGCCGACTACTACGACATCCGCATCGACAACGAGGTGACCAGCCTCGACACCAGCCGCATCCTGCGCGATGAGGCCGACTGCCGGCTGGGCCGCACCCTCGGTGGCGAGGCGCGCGACATCGGTTCGCCGCTGTGCCAGGACGCGCTGTCGCGGGTGATCCGCAATCCCTCCACTGCCACCGTGCAGCCGGACCAGGTGACCCGCGTGTTGATCAATCCGATCAATGCGGCATCGGAATCGGTGCGTGGCGTCGACCTGAAGGGAAACTGGCGCTTCGATGCGGGCCGCTATGGCCGCTTCACCACGCGTCTGGCCTACACCCTGGTGCTGGAGCACGAGTACAAGCAGTTTGCCGATGACGAAGTGCGCGACATCCGCAATTCGCTGGATGACTGGCAGTGGCGCAGCAAGGCCAATGGCAGCATCACCTGGAACCAGGGCGACTGGACCGCGACGATCTATGGCAACCGTTATGGCTCGTTGCCCAAGAGCGATGGCAGTGGCCGCATCGCGCCGTACATGACCTACAACGCCAGTGTGTTCCGCCAGTTCGGCGAAAACCTGACACTGGGTGTGATCGTCAACAACCTGCGCGACAGCCGGCCGCCGGCGGACAGGAATGGCGGTGGCTGGCCGTTCTATCCGGTCGGCAACTACGACCCGTACGGCCGCCAGTTCTGGGTGGAGCTGGATTACCGGTTCCGTTGATCGAAACGCAAAACGAAAGGCCCGGCATTGCCGGGCCTTTCTCTATTCAGCTCATTGCTGGATCAGGGCAGCGCCTGCACCAGATACGACTCGATGACGTAGCTGAAAGGCTGCCGCTGGCGGTCACGGAGCAGGGCGCGCACTTCCAGGATGACGCCATGGTCGCCTTCGCCGCGTGGCGGCCAGAACGTCTGGTCGGTGAGGGTCTGGCGCTGGAAGCCGAGCGGACCGACCACACGGCCAAATGGCTCGTCGGTGGTGTCGAGCACCTGGTTCATGGCCGCGCTGAGGTGATCGGGCAGGTACCAGTTGTCGGCCTCCGACAGCACCCGGCTGCCGCAGGCCAGCTGCACACGGCGGTAACGCAGGGGCGTGGAGGCATTGGCGCCCAAGGCCTGCAGCACGTCGGCCGGCGCAGGCTTGTCCTGGCCATGTACGCGCACGGCGCGGACCCGGGCCTGCTCGGCCAGGCCGTGCTCGGCACACCAGCTTTCCAGGGTGGCGGTGGCGCTCTGACCGGCCAGCACGCGCTGATGCAGCACCTCGACCAGCGCAGCCGAGGCGATCCGCTGCTGGCCTGGCGGCGCCTGCAGGGGCGCGCTGGCGTTGGCATCGGTGGCGGACAGGCTGGCGATCGGGGCGGCGGCCAACAGGGACGCGGCCTGCCAGCGGCGAAGACGATCGTGGCGGTCGGACGGGCCCATGCGGCATCACAGCGGAAACAGGCGCCCATGTTACCCGTTCAGGCGTGCATCCGGCGTCCCTGCGGCGCAGGGTCGCGGACGGGATTCATCGTGCCGATGAATGCATGGCATGCAGATATTTCGTTGGCCGATGGCAGCGGCGGCGGGCAGGATGACCCCAGAGTTGGCTTTCCGGGAGATCCAGATGACCCTGCAGTTCGTTCATGGTGGCGTCGATCGCGACGGTACCCCCCTGCATTTCCACGTCCGTGATGGCCGTTTTGTCGGCATCAACAGCGACGACACGGCAACAGAGAAAGCCCAGACCGTCGACCTGACCGGCTTTACCGTTCTGCCGGGACTGGTCGACGGCCATATCCATCTGGACAAGAGCTTCGTCGGCGACCGCTGGCATCCGCACCAGCCGGTGAACAGCCTGCGTGAGCGGCTGGCGGTGGAAAAGACCGCGATAGCCGCCGCTGCACCGATGGCGGACCGTGCCGAGGCGCTGATCCGCCAGTGCAGCGGCTTCGGCATGGTGGCGATGCGTTGCCATGTCGATATCGATGGCAGCACCGGCCTGCGCCACCTGCAGGCGGTGCGCGAGGCGGCGCTGCGCCGTGCCGACATCATGCGCATCCAGCTGGTGGCGTTCCCGCAGGCGGGTGTGATGTCGTGCCCGGGTACGGCGGCGGTGCTGGAACAGGCGATCGCCGCAGGGGTGGAAGTATTGGGGGGCATCGACCCGAGCACGCTGGACGGGGATGCCGAAGGCCAGCTGGCGTTGTTGTTCGGGCTGGCCGAGCGCTATGGCGTACGCTTGGACATCCACCTGCACGAGCCGGGCGAGACCGGGCTGTCGCAGCTGCTGCGGATCGCGGCGCGCACGCGCGCGTCGGGCCTGCAGGGCAGGGTGGCAGTCAGTCATGCCTATGCGCTGGGCGAGGTTCCATTGGCACGCGCGCTGCAGGTCGGCGAGGCGTTGGCTGCCGCAGGCGTAGCGATCATGAGCAACGCGCCGGGCGACCATCCGTTCCCGCCGCTGCGCGCCCTGCACGACGCAGGTGTGCGCGTGTTCGCGGGCAACGACAACATCCGTGACTGCTGGTGGCCCTACGGCAATGGCGACCTGCTGCAGCGGGCGATGCTGCTCGGTTACCGCTCCGGCTTCTACACCGATGCGGACCTGATGCTGGCGCTGGACATGGTCACCACCCATGCGGCGGCGGTGATCGGGTTGCCGCAGTACGGGATTGCAGATGGTCTTCCCGCTACCTTCGTGGCGGTGCGTGCCGACCATGGCCCGGCGGCCGTGGCCGGGGTGCCGGGCGAGCGTCGCGTGGTGGTTGACGGTCGCTGGCTGTAGATCCATTCCATGCGTGGATGGAACCGTCACGCGGTCACGTTCATCCACGCATGGCGTGGATCTACCCATCACGCCGCGCCAACCCCTTGTATTGCCGAGCCATGCTCGGCAGCCTTTCAGGCGTAATCGTCGGCGCGGGTGGCGACGAACTCCTCCAACCACGCCAGCAGATGGGCGATGTCGATCGTCTCGCCCTGCTCGACGCGTTTGAGCAGCAGCGTGCTGACTCCGATCTGCAGGCTGCTGTCGGCATAGCGCAGCACCGCGTCGATGCCCCAGGCGTCAGTGACCTGCATCCAGGCCAGGCCCGGCACGCGCTGGGCCAGCGTGTCGCCGAACGCCACGCCCAGCGCCTCCCAACCATCGCAGTCGTCACGATCGATCAGCTCCGCATCGACTACGCGCTGCAGCGTCGGGGCCGACAGTGGCCATTGCACCGGCAGGGTGGGAAACTCGGCGGCCACGCGAGCGGCGATCCGTGAACGCTGGTGCTGCAGATGCGCTTGCAGCGCAGCGGGCAGGGGATCGAAGCGGGTGGGGATTTCGTCGGACATGGCAGGGCGCTGTAGGCACGGAAACAATGTGCACTGTAGCGGGCGATGTAGTGCCTTAGCGCGGCAGGTCTGATCAGATATCAATGATCAATGCGCGAACTCTGATTGCTCCCGCAGGTGCAGCATAAAGGTCCGCATACGTCATTCTGCGCGGCTCAATTGTCCGCTCATGGGCTTAGCTGGACTTGAGCGCTTGCTGGATGACGAGCTCCTCAAGGGCTTCAAGCAGATGGTTGATCTCGATGGCCTCGCCTTCTTCGACGCGCTTGATCAACATGGTGACGGCGCTGACAATGCTATTGGCCTCTCCATAGCGGAGAACCGCGTCGACGCCCCAGGTATCGGTTACCTGGGTCCAGGCAAGTTCCGGTACACGCTGTGCCAGACAGTCACCGAATGCGACGCCCAGTGCTTCCCAACCGTCACAATCATCGTGATCGATCAGTTCTGCATCGACTACGCGTTGCAGCGTGCTCGGCAGCAGCGGCCATTGAACAGGCACGGTGGGGAACGCAGATGCGACGAGGGCAGCAACCTGTGCACGCTGCTGCTGCATGTGCGCGATGAGTGCAGGCGGCAGCGGATCGAACCGGATGTCGGCTTCGTCCTTCGGAGCAGGGGTCAAAGTAACTTGGTGCTTGTTGGTCATGGGTGGGGCAATCCGGAGAAGACGTTCACTACCCTATCGCCCAGTCTTTGGGTCCGCCACCAGTGGGCCTTTTACGACAAGCGTGTACCCGCTGGCGCTCCAGCGCCTTTTCGGATACCGGACGGTCGTTTCCATCCACGCATGGCGTGGATCTACTGTGGTCACTCCGGTTCGCGTTGCACTTGGCGCCACAGTTCGCTGGCCAGCGCACGCACCGCATCATCGGCATCGGCGCGATGCAGCAGGCCGATCTCGTAGTTGTCTACCACCGGCAGGTCGCGCTCGCCATCGATGATGCGGTGTTCGCGGTTGACCGCGCGACGTGGCAGCAGGCTGATGCCGATGCCGTCGGCTACCGCGCCCTGGATGCCGCTCAGCGAGGAACTGGTGAACGCGATGCGCCAGCGCAGGCCAAGCGCCTCGACGGCCTGGATCATCTCGTCGCGGTACAGTCCGCGCGGCGGGAAGGTGACCAGTGGCAGCGGGTCCTGCTGCAGGCTGCTGCTGCGCAGGCTGTCGATCCAGTGCATCGGTTCGCGCCGGCAATGCACGGCCTGGCGGGTGTTGCGACGCTGCTTGACCAGCACCAGGTCCAGCTCGCCATGGTCAAAGCCGTGGGCAAGATCACGGCTGAGGCCGCTGCTGATTTCCAGCTTGACCTGCGGGTGGCGGCGGCTGAAGGCGGCGAGCATGCGCGTGGTCTGCGCATTGACGAAGTCTTCAGGAACGCCAATGCGCACCGCGGTCTCCACGGTGGCGCCGGCCAATGCCTGTGCCAGCTCCTCGTTCAGATCCAGCATCCGTCGGGCGTAACCCAGCAGGGTGTGCCCGGCATCGGTGGGGTGCACGTCGCGGTGGCCGCGCTCGAGCAGGCGATGACCGGCCAGTTCCTCCAGCCGCCTCACCTTCTGGCTGACCGTGGACTGGGTCGAATGCAGGCGGGTGGCCGCCGTGGTGAAGCTGCCACAGTCGGCGACCATCACCAAGGCCCGCAGCAGGTCCAGTTCGAACACTGTTCTATTCGATTTGGCACTGTCTTGCATTTGAACATTTCACTTCTGGATACCCGTGCCGACTTCTACCATGCAGGGCAGGGGCCGGCAATGGCCGGCGCCATCGCGCATGAGGAGAGTCACGATGCACCACCCTCGCTCCCGGCAGCGTCGTTCGGCAGTGGCTCGCATGCTGTTGCTGTGCCTGCTGGCCATGGTGATTCCAGCGTGCACGGCGACTTCCAGCAGCGATGCCGATGCGCAGTTGCGTGAGGCCGCCAGCCGCGGCGATGCCGAGGCCGTGCGCGAGTCACTGGACGCGGGTGCCGATCTGGAAGCCCGTGACGGCCAGGGTCGCACGGCCCTGCTGCTGGCCACCCACGGCAACAACGTGGACGCGGCGCGCGAGCTGATCGAGGCTGGCGCCGATGTCAATGCCAAGGACGCGATGCAGGACAGCCCCTACCTGTACGCTGGCGCGCGCGGGCTGGATGAGATCCTGGCGCTGACGCTCGCCCACGGCGCAGACCTGCACAGCACCAACCGTTACGGCGGTACCGCGCTGATTCCCGCTGCCGAACGCGGCCACGTCGCTACCGTGCGTACGCTGCTGCGCGCCGGCGTCGCCGTTGACCATGTCAATCGCCTGCACTGGACGGCGCTGCTGGAGGCGATCCTGCTTGGCGATGGCGGCCCGCGCCACGTGCAGATCGTGCAAATGCTGCTGGACGCCGGTGCCAACCCCGAGCTTGCCGATGGCGACGGCGTAACGCCGCTGGCGCATGCCAGGCAACGCGGCTACACCAACATCGACACCCTGCTGCGCCAGCACGGCGCGACACGCTGACACCCGCCCCTTCCACCCGCACGCTGCCGTGCCCACCAGGATGCTCTCCATGTTCCGTTCCCATCCGTTGTCCCTTGCCGTCCTTCTGGCGGTTGCACCGCTGTCGGCGTCTGCCGCCGAGCGCGCCGATCTGCTGATCCGCAACGCCACGGTGGTCGATGTCGAGCACGCGCGCAGCGTGCCCGGGCAGAGCGTGGTCATCCGTGGCGAGGACATCGTCGCGGTCGGCCCCGATGCGCAGGTACGCAGCCAGTGGAGCAGCAGCCGTCAGATCGATGCCAAGGGCAAGTACCTGATTCCCGGCCTGTGGGACATGCACGTGCATTTCGGCGGCGGCCCGGCGCTGGTGGAAGAGAACAAGGCGCTGCTGCCGCTGTACATCGCCCATGGCATCACCACGATCCGTGACTGCTCTGGGGATCTGCCGCAGCAGGTGCTGCAATGGCGCGGCGAAATCGCCAACGGCACGCTGTTCGGTCCGCGCCTGCTGACGTCCGGTGCGAAGATCGAAGGCATCAAGCCGGTCTGGAAGGGCACGATCGAGGTGGGCAGCAAGGCCGACGCGGACAAAGCGATCGAACGCCTGCAGCACGACAAGGTCGATTTCGTGAAGATCACCGACAGCACGCTGACCCCGGAACTGTTCCTTTACTCGGCCAGCGCCGCGCGCAAGGCGGGTTTCAAGGCCTCAGGCCATATTCCGATGGCGTTGACGGTGGAACAGGCAGTGGATGCAGGCCTGGCCTCGATCGAACATCTGGACTATGCCTTCAAGGCGGGCAGCAAGGATGAAGCGCAGATCGCCGCCGATTTCGGCGCCGGGCGCATCGACCGCGCCGAGGCCAACCGCCGGCTCGACGCCAGCTTCGATCGCGAAACCGCGCTGCATGCCTATCGTGATTTCGCCAAGCGCGGCGTATTCGTGACGCCGACGCTCAACGGTGGTCGCATCCTCGACTTCCTCGACCAGGACGACCACGCCAACGATCCGTATCTGGCCTACATCGGCCCGGGCCTGCGCGCGACGTACGCCTGGCGCGTGGAGCGCGCTGCAAAGGCGACGCCCGCGCAGATCGAGGCGCGCCATGCGCAGTACCACCAGGTGGCCGCAGTGCTGCCGCTGCTGCAGGAAGCGGGGGTGACGATCATCGCCGGCACCGATGCGGGCTTCCTAAATTCGTTCAACTACCCGGGTATCGGCCTGCACCAGGAGCTGCAACTGTTCGTGAAGGAAGGTCTGAGTGCACCGCAGGCGCTGTCGGCCGCGACCCGCTCCGGCCCGGCCTGGTTTGGCCAGATGCAGCGCTATGGCGGTGTCGCCACGGGCAAGGCGGCCGATCTGGTGCTGCTGACCGCCAATCCGTTGCAGGACATCGCCGCCACCGAAAAGATCGACAGCGTGATCCTGCGCGGTGATGTGTACGATCGCGCGGCGTTGGACAGGATGCTGGCCGACACCAAGGCCAAGGTCGCTGGTTGGAATGCTGCGGCGAAGTAAAACCACGCCTGCGGTGATGTGGCCGGCAGCGCCTAGCGCGGTGCCGGCCGCATGCCATGCAGCTGCGGCAGCGCGGCTTTCATCGCGTCGATGAAGGCGCGCAGGCGCAGGGGTTGCTGTCGCGCAGCAGGGAACACCAGGTGCACCGGCAGCGGCGGTGCCTGCCAGTCCGGCAGCAGCTGCACCAATCGCCCTTCGGCCAAGTCGTCGGCCACCAGCCAGGCCGAAACCACCGCCGCGCCCAATCCAGCACGTGCGGCCTGTTGCACCACGAACAGGTTGTCGCTGAGCAGGCGTGGCGTGATCGACAGCGTGTGTGCGCGGCCTTGCGCATCGTGCAGCAACAGACGTTCGCGGTAGTAGGTGACCAGCGAGATCCACGGCAATGCCTGCGCCTGTTCGGGCGTGGTGATCGAACCCGCGTCGGCCAGCGAGGGTGCGGCCACCACGATGCGCGGTACTTCGGCCAGCGGCAGGGCGACCATGCGCGGTTCGTCGACCGTGCCGACCCGCACCGCGCAGTCGATGCCTTCGGCGATGAAGTCCGGACGGCGGTCCTCAAGGATCCACTCCAGGCTCAACTGTGGATGCTGGGCCAGGAAATCGAGCATGGTCGGCAGCAGCTGCGCCTGGCCGAATGCGTGCGGCACCATCACCCGCAGGCGACCGCTGAGCATCTGGGCCTGGCCGTGCAGCTCGGCCTGCAGCGCTTCCCATTCGTCCACCACCCGCTGCGCATGACGTTGGCAGCGCTGGCCGTCCTCGGTCAGCAGCAGGCCGTGGGTGGACCGTTGCAGCAGGCGCAGACCCAGTTGCCGCTCCAGGGCTTGAAGCCGACGGCTGACGGTGGGCTGGGTGGTACCCAGTTGCAGGGCAGCAGCAGAAAGGCTGCCGCTGTCCACGATACGCAGGAAAGTGCGCAGCAGGTCCAGGCGGTCACCACCCAAGGCAAGGTCGTTCATGCGCGTGACGTATGGCAAGTATGTAAGTGAGCCTACTACAGACGTGCAGCGAATATAGGCACTCTACGCCCCACTTCTCTCCCGGATGCCCCCATGTCCACTCCCTCGCTCTCAACCATCACCGCTGCGCCCAGCGCTGCGCCCACCCCATCATTGGTGCTGGCCATGGCCGCCGGCGCGGGCTTCTCGGTGGCCTCGCTCTACTACAGCCAGCCGATGCTGGGCCTGATCGCCCAGGATCTGGGGGCCGGTGAGCGCGCCGTGGGCCTGGTGCCGACCCTGACCCAGCTGGGCTATGCGCTGGGCATCCTGCTGCTGGCTCCGCTGGGCGACCGCTTCGACCGGCGCAACCTGATCCTGCTGAAGTCGGGGCTGCTGGCGTTGGCGCTGGGCGCGGCGGCCTTGGCTGGCCAGTTGCCTGGGCTGCTTGTTGCCAGCCTGCTGGTGGGGCTGATGGCCACGCTGGCGCAGGACATCGTGCCGGCCGCTGCGGTGCTGGCGCCGGATGCGCAGCGTGGGCAGGTGGTGGGCAGGGTAATGACCGGCCTGCTGCTGGGCATCCTGCTGTCGCGCGTGGTCAGCGGCGTGGTGGCCGAAGCCTGGGGCTGGCGCGTGCAGTTCGGCCTGGCGGCGCTCTCGGTGCTGGCGATGGGCGCGGTGATGGCACGGGCACTGCCGCACTTCGCCGCGACCAGCACGCTGCGCTACCCCGCGCTGTTGGGCTCGTTGCTGGCGCTCTGGCGCGAGCAGCCTCAGTTGCGCCGCGCCGTGGCCAGCCAGTCGCTGCTGGCGGTGGGCTTCAGCGCGTTCTGGTCGACGCTGGCGCTGATGCTGCACGCACGGCTGGGTCTGGGCAGTGCTGCTGCGGGTGCGTTCGGCATTGCCGGTGCTGCGGGTGCATTGGCTGCGCCCGTTGCGGGCCGCTTCGCCGATCGCTTGGGCAGCCCTGCGGTAGCGCGGTTGGCGATCGCCGTCGCGCTGGCAGGCTTCGCCCTGTTGCTGGCCGAGTCATGGCTGCCGGCCGCCGCGCTGCTGCCGTTGCTGGTGGTCAGCGCGTTGCTGTTCGATTTCGGTTTCCAGTCGGCGCTGGTCGCGCACCAGACCCTGGTCTACGGTCTGGTGCCGCCGGCACGCAGTCGCCTCAACGCGTTGCTGTTCACCGGTATGTTCGTCGGCATGGCAGGCGGCGGCGCATTGGGCAGCCTGGCGTTGGCGCAGTGGGGATGGCAGGGCGTGGCGTGGCTGGCGACGATCTGTGCTGGTGGCAGCCTGCTGATCCGCCTGCGTTGAGGGGGTGTTCGGCAGGGCTGCGCCCTGCACCCGCCGAAACAACGGCAACGGCAGAAGCTGGATTCCGTGGGAGGGCGGGGCGGTGTCGGATTACGGGGACGCCGCAAGTACGTCCTTGTAGGCTTGGCCGCGCCATCCATGGCGCGGACACCCCGCAATCCGACACCGCCCCACCTTCGACAGTTTCCCGGTGTCTGGTACATCCGCGCCATGCGCGGATGAATCTCCATCGAAATCGAATAATTCGACAATTGAACGAAGAGCATCCACGCATGGCGTGGATCTACGTGTCGACCAAGGTCGACACCTGCCAAGAGCAGGTCATGTCATCCGGGCAGATCGCGGAGATCTGTCGAAGGCGGGGTGGGTCCGGTTGCGGGGGTGTCCGCGGCATGGATGCCGCGGCCAAGCCCCCAAGGACGGGTTTACGGCGTCCCCCGCAACCGGACCCACCCCGCCATCCCCCAGGTAGCCCGCTTTTGACGTTGACGTTGACGTTGACTTTGACGTTGATTCGGCGGGTGCCGGGCGCAGCCCGGCCGAACCCCCTTCACTCCTGACCGGTGTCATCCAGGCTGATGATTCCGCGGCGCAGCGCCTGGGTGACCGCGTGGGTGCGGTCGCCGACGCCCAGCTTGTCCATCAGGCTTTTCATGTGCGCCTTCACCGTCTGCTCGGAAATCTGCATGCGTTCGCCGATGCGCTTGTTCGACAGGCCGCCGGCCACGTGGCGCAGTACTTCGGTTTCGCGCGGCGACAGCCGGTCTTCCACGACATGCGCGGCGATGCTGGCCGCCACCTCTGCCGGTATCGGTGCGCGGCGGCCGCTGGCCACGGTGCGGATGGTGTCCACCAGTTCGTGGCGCAGCGTGTCCTTCAGCAGATAGGCGCTGGCCCCAGCCTGCAATGCACGCACCGCACGCACATCACCGCGGTAGGTCGTCAGCACGATGATGCGGGCGCGGGGATCAAGTGCGCGGATCCGCACGATCGCTTCCACGCCGTCCATGCGTGGCATCTGCAGGTCCATCAGCACCACATCCGGTTGCAGCTGCTGGTAGCGGGCCAGCGCCTCTTCGCCATCGGCGGCTTCGCCGAGCAGGCGCAGGTCTGCGTGCGTGCTCAGCAGCGCCGCCAGTCCATCGCGCAGCAGGGGATGGTCATCGACCACCAGCACGCCGATGGGAGGAAGGGATTCAGTCATGGGTGGGTCTGCTCCAGGGCCAGCGCCAGCGCGATGGACGGCGGTGATACAGGCGACGGGCCGGCACGGACAGCGCCACTTCGGTGCCCAGTCCCGGACGGGTCCACAGCTGCAGTTCCGCGCCCAGCCGCTGTGCGCGCTCGCGCATGCCCTGCATGCCCCAGTGACCGCGGCCGGCATCCTCGTCGGCAATACCGACACCATCATCGCGTACGTGCAGCAGGAAGCAGCGCGTGCCGTAGGACAGCTCCACTTCGATGGCACTGGCCTGCGCATGCCGCAACGCGTTGCGGATGGCCTCGCGTCCGATCAGGAACACTTCTTCGGCGGCATCGGTCTGCAGGGGCGGGGGGCTGCCTTCCACGGTCAGGCGCAGCGGGTTGGTGCCTTGGCCGGCGTATTCGGCGTGCACATCGGCCAGCGCCGAGGCGAGGTCGCGACCGGCGAACGGTCCGTCACGCAGTGCGTTGACCCGTTCCCGGCCTTCGGCAAGATTCTGCTCGGCCAACTGCATCGCCGCCTCCAGCTGGGTGCGCACCGGTTCAGGCGTCTGCGCGGACTGGCTGATGGCGTGCAGCCGCAGGATGAGCCCTTGGCTGCCCTGCAGCAGGGTGTCGTGCAGGTCGCGTGCGATGCGTTCGCGCTCGCCATTGCGCTCCTGCAGGCGGGCGCGGAACAGCATCGCGAGCTGACCGCTGCGGATGCGGATGGCCAACATCAGCACGGCCAGCACCAGCACCACGCACAACAACTTGAACCAGACGCTCTGCAGGAACGTGGGTGCGATCCGGAAGTTGCGGATGGCTGGCGCTCGGCTCCAGATGCCGTCCTCGTTGGCGGCTTCCACCTCGAAGCGGTAATGACCCGGTGCCAGATTGGTGTAGTACGCGCGCGTGCTGCCACCGGCGTCCTGCCAGCCGTCGTCCACGCCGGACAGGCGGTAGCGGTAGCGGTTGCGCTCGGGCCGCGCCAGCGACAGCGCGACATAGTCGATCTGCAGCTGGGAGGTGCCGGCCGGCAGGCGCAATCCCTCCTGCAACGGCGTCTGGGTGGTGCCATACAGCACGTCGCCGATGCGTACCCCGGGCGCCATGGTGTTGATGTGCGGCTGCAACGTGTCCAACCACGCCAGGCCCTGGTTGGTGGCCAGCCACAGCAGGCCGTCGGCGGCCAGCACGGCGGTCGGGATGGGGCCGCTCTGCAGAGCAATGCCGGGCATGCCATCGACGGCATCGAACAGGCGCGGGGCGACTGGCTGGCCGTCGCGCAGTGCGCTGCGCAGGGTAGCGACTTCTAGCCGCACCAGGCCGCGGCTGCCGTTGAGCCAGAGCCGTCCCTGCGCATCGGCGACCATGCCGGTAATGCCTTCGAGGATACCGGTGGTGTTGGTGCGCACGGGCAGGAACCGGCCGTTGCCGACGCGCGCGGCCAGACCCGCCTCACCGGCAACCAGCAGCAGATCGTCATGCTGCAGCAGCGCGGTTATCGGGCCGACCGACAGCCCCTGTGCTGCGCCGAACGTGGCGATCGATCCGTTATCGAGGCGGCGCAGCGTGCCGTCGGAATAACCAAGCAACAGCGCGCCGTTGCTGGCACGCGCCAGCGACGAGCACGCCTGTTCGGGCAGCCGCGTCTCGCGTCGCCAGCGGTCATCCGCGTACTGCAGCACCGCCTGCTCACCGGCGCAGACCCAGGCCTGGTCATCGTCGGCAAACAGCAGGGCATGCAGGGGCTGGCCGGTGAACGGTGCGGGCAGTGGAATGCGCGTGGTGTGGCCGCCGACCGTGCGTGCGAGGTTGATCCAGTCGAACTGCCAGACCGGCGTGGGCGCCCGCTGCGCGGCGGCCTGCAATTGCACCGCGCTACCGGCCAGCAGCGGGCGCTGCAGGTCGAACAGCTTGAGGTCTTCGCCATAGCCGTACACGCGGCCATCGCTGCCGCGTACCAGCGAGCGGTAGGGATCGCTGGGGCCGACGGCCAGCGTCTGCACGCTGCGGGCGCGGAAGCGGTTGAGGCCGAGGTTGGTGCCGACCCACAGGTTGCCTTCGCGGTCAGCGATGACCGGCACCGCCGAGGTCGCGGTGAGGCCCTGTGGCGTGTCGAAGCGCTCGATGCGCACGGCACGCTGACCTTCGAAGGTGACGCGGGCGACGCCACCGTGCGGGCTCAGCGTGGCCCACAGTGCGCCATCGGCAGTGAACTGCAGCCGCGAGGCGACCAGGCCCGGCATGCGCCGCGCTTCACGCTCGCTGGGGGGCAGCAGCCCGTGCGCGTTGGCCAGTGGTGAGGTGCCGCGGATGCGGTCGGCCAGCCAGATCTCGCCCTGCGGGCTTTCCACCAGGGACGCCATCTGCGAGACCGCGATGCCGGTGTTCTCAAATGCGGTCTTTCCCGCCGGGCGCTTCCAGATGTGCAGGTCGGCCAGCACCCAGAAGGTGCCGTGGCTGTCCTGCAGCAGCCATTGCACACGACGTTGTGGCACGCCTTCATCGGCAGACGGAGCCTGCCAGCGTTGCCCGTCGAACCAGCGCAGGCCACCGTTGACTGCCGCCCACAGGCGTCCATTGCGGTCATGCGCGAAGCGCGGCACCACGCCCACCGGCACGCCCTGTGCGCGCCCGAAACTGCGCAGCCGCTGCGGCGAGAACTGGCTGATGCCGGCCTGGAAATAGCCGATCCACAGGCCGTCGCCCTCGCCGTCCAGGCCGAGCGTGACCATGTTGGTGGAGGGGAAGCGGGCGCCCGCAGGTGCCGCCTGGCGCTCGAAACGGCGACCGTCGAAGCGGTACAGGCCCGAGCCGGTCGCCAGCCACAGCATGCCCTCACGATCCTGGGCGATGTCCCAGATATCGCCGGGCGCCCCTTGGCCCACCCGCCACGCGGTGTGCTGGTAGCCGGGCATGCCGTCGCTGATCACCGGATGCTGCGCGGCGAGCACGGGCAGGGCGATCCACAACAGCAGGCACGACAGCAGCGCCGGCAGGCGACGCGGGAGAGGGATGATGTGGCCACGCATGGTGCTCATTCTGGCAGGTGCGGGGCAGGCGCAGGTGACCCGAATGGGGTAGGCGTGATGCAGCCGGGTCGGCTATCACGCCGACATGGAAGATGGAGCCCGGCGATGCAGCGCTTGTATGTGATGTTTCCCGATCGCGGCCCGGGCCTGGGATTGCTGTGGCTGAGAATGTGCGTCGCCAGCGCGCTGTTGCTGCCAGGTACCGCTGCAGGTGGGTCGTGGTGGCTGTGCCTGGCGGCAACGGGTTTGCTGTTGCCCGGCCTGCTGACGCCGCTGGCGGTTGCGCTGGCGGTGCCGGGGCTCTACTGGCAGGGCGCGGCGTTGCCATGGTCGCTGCTGCCGCTGGCACTGTTGCTGCTGGGGCCGGGCGCCTATTCGCTGGACGCGCGGCTGTTCGGCCGGCGACGCCTGCGACGGCCGCCTCCCCCGATCGGGTGAGTGTTGACCTCGACCGTTGGGGGTAGGGCGCCGACGGGCGGCGCCGCACCATGGGCCACCCCCGCTGCGCGCCCGAGCATGGCTACCGTCCTTTCGCCCGCCCAGCCCACGCCCATGCTGGCGCCCCAGCAGTCGGCCGCCCTGCAGCGTGCGCTGCGCTACATCGATGAGCACCTGTCGCAGCCGCTGCGGGTCACCGAGCTGGCCGAGGTCGCCTGCGTCAGCCGTTTCCATCTGGTGCGCCTGTTCCGCAGTGGCACCGGTGCCAGCCCGCTGCGTTACGTGCGTCGACGGCGCATTGAACGCGCGCGGCAGCTGCTGCCGACCCATGGGCAGTCGATGACCTGCCTGGCCCAGCATCTGGGCTTTTTCGACCAGAGCCATTTCGTCCGCAGCTTCCGCGCCGAGACCGGCTGCAGTCCCGGCCAGTATCTGGCCGGCGATGCGGCGCTCGCACGTCCCCTTGTTGTTTCTTCCACTGGAGTCCACCCATGAGCCTCGCCACCGCCACCCCCGCCAAGGCACTGCTGTCACCCACCGACCACGCCCTGATCCTGATCGACTACCAGTCGCAGATGGCGTTCGCCACCCACACCATCGACATCTCCGCACTGCGCAACAACGTGTCGTTGATCAGCAAGGGCGCGAAGGGCTTCAACGTGCCGGTGCTGCTGACCACGGTGGCCGAGAAGTCGTTCTCCGGCCCGATGTTCCCGGAGCTGCCGGCGATCTTCCCGGGCCAGACGGTGTTCGATCGCACCTCGATGAACACCTGGGAAGACCAGCCGGTGATCGATGAGGTGAACCGTATCGGCAAGCGTCGGCTGGTGCTGGCCGGGCTGTGGACCAGCGTCTGCATCGTCGGACCGACGCTGTCGGCGCTGGAGCAGGGGTTCGAGGTCTATGTGATCACCGATGCCTGCGGCGATGTGAGCGAAGAGGCGCACGAACGCGCGATCACCCGCATGGTGCAGGCCGGTGCGGTGCCGATCACCAGCGTGCAGTACCTGCTGGAACTGCAGCGCGACTGGGCGCGCGGTGAAACCTACGACCTGACCACCGGCATCGCCCGCGACCATGCGGGCGGCTATGGCGTCGGCATCCAGTACGCCAAGACCATGTTCGGCGCCCAGGAAGGCGGGCACTGAGCGTGCGCGACGGCCATGGCCTCGACCTGGCCTTGCTGATCCTGCGGGTGGCGGCGGGAGGATTCCTGCTGCCGCACGCGCTGGGGAAACTGTTCGGCTGGTTCAACGGGCCTGGCTTGGCGGGCTTTGCCGGCGAACTGCGTGGCTTCGGCCTGCCTGCAGCGGCCCCGTTGCCATTGCTTCTTGCGCTGCTGCAGGTGGTGGCCGGCACCGCGGTGATGCTGGGCTGGCAGGCCCGGATCGCCGCGCTCGTGGCTGCCGCGTTCATCGCCTTCACCGCACTGCTGGCACTGCCCAAAGGATGGTTCTGGATGCGCGGCGGTGCCGAGTATCCGTTGTTGTGGACGCTGGCATTGCTGGCCATCGCCCTTGCCGGGCCCGGTGCATGGGCGGTGGATGGCCTGGTTCTTTCTGGAGACATCGCATGAGCAACGACCCTCTCGATCCTGGCCGCCGCAACGTGGTATTGGCCACCGGTGCCGCGCTGGCGCTGGGACTGGCTGGCGGCACCGCCGCGGCCATCGAATCCCCTTCCAAGGAGCGCCGCATGAGCACGCTGGTCATCCGCAACGCACGCATCACCACCCTCGATCCGCAGCAACCGCATGCGCAGGCATTGGCCGTGCAGGAAGGTCGTATCGTCGCTGTCGGCAGCGATGAACAGATCATGCGCGATTGGGGCAGCGAAGCCACCCTCATCGATGCGCAGGGACGGCGCCTGGTGCCGGGCCTCAATGACAGCCACACCCATCTGATCCGTGGTGGCTTGAACTACAACCTGGAGCTGCGCTGGGACGGCCTGCGCTCGCTGGCCGATGCGATGGCCATGCTGAAGGCGCAGGTTGACCGCACGCCAGCACCGCAGTGGGTGCGCGTGGTAGGGGGATTCACCGCCACCCAGTTCACCGAGAAGCGCCTGCCGACCCTGCAGGAACTGAACGACATCGCCCCGGATACGCCGGTGTTCCTGCTGCACCTGTATGACCGCGCGCTGCTCAACCGCGCCGCGCTGCGTGCCTGCGGCTATACCAAGGAAACGCCAGATCCGCCCGGTGGGCAGATCGTGCGCGATTCGTTGGGCAACCCGACCGGCCTGCTGCTGGCCAAGCCGAACGCGCTGATCCTGTATGCGACCCTGGCCAAGGGGCCGAAGCTGCCCATCGAATACCAGGCCAATTCCACCCGCCATTTCATGCGCGAGTTGAACCGCCTGGGCATCACCTCGGTGATCGACGCCGGCGGTGGCTTCCAGAACTACCCCGAGGACTACCAGGTCATCGAGCAGCTGCACCGCGACCAGCAGCTGACCGTGCGCATCGCCTACAACCTGTTCACCCAGAACAAGGGCAGCGAGGTCAGCGATTTCCGCGGCTGGAGCGAGATGCTGCAGCCGCGCCAGGGCGATGACCTGCTGCGCCACAACGGTGCCGGCGAGATGCTGGTGTTCTCGGCAGCCGATTTCGAACTGTTCAACGAGCCGCGCCCGGAACTGCCGCCGGAGCTGGAGCCGGAACTGCACGACGTGGTCAAGCTGCTGGTGGAGAAGCGTTGGCCGTTCCGCATCCACGCGACCTACGACGAGAGCATCAGCCGCATCCTCGACGTCTATGAGCAGGTCAACCGCGAGGTGCCGTTCGATGGCCTGCACTGGTTCATCGACCACGCCGAGACCATCACCCCGCGCAACATCGAACGTATCCGTGCATTGAACGGCGGCATCGCCGTGCAGCACCGCATGGCCTACCAGGGCGAGGCCTTCGTGCAGCGCTATGGCGTGCAGGCGGCGCGGCACACGCCACCGGTGAAGCGGATGCTGGCCGAGGGCGTGCCGGTCGGCGCCGGTACCGACGCCACGCGCGTGGCCAGCTACAACCCCTGGGTGGCGCTGTCGTGGCTGGTGACCGGGCGCACCGTCGGTGGCCTGGCCCTGTACGGCGATGAAAACCTGCTGGAACGTGAGCAGGCTTTGCGCCTGTGGACGCAGGGTAGTGCCTGGTTCTCCGGCGACGAAGCGGTGAAGGGCACGCTGAAGGCGGGCCAGCTGGCCGACTTCATCCTGTTGTCGGCGGACTTCTTCCGTGTCGATGAGCCGCAGATCGCCGACATCACCAGCTTGTTGACCGTGGTGGGTGGCCGCATCGTGCATGGCGACGGCGACTACGCCGGATTGGCGCCGCAGCTGCCTCCAGCGATGCCGGACTGGTCGCCGGTGAACCGGTTCGGTGGCTACCACGTCGGCGGCGCCGCTACCGGCTTGGCGGCGGCCCATCATCACCATCACGGCGCAGCCTGCAGCACCCATGGTGCGCACGGACATGCGGCCCGCCATGCCGCGCCAACCGATGACCTGACCGCGTTCTGGGGCGCGATGGGATGTTCGTGCTTCGCGTTCTGACCCTGGCATCACTGGCATTGCCGTCGTTGGCACTGGCCTGCGACGGTGGCGCCTGTACCGTGGTTGGCGATGGCCAGTGGCAATGGGATGCATCGCTGCGCCTGCGTGGCATGTACTACGACCCGACCCGGTTCGGCGTTGGTGGCGGCGAGGATGGCTACGGCCTGCTGCGTGCGCTGGCGTCGGCCACCTTCGCCCGCGATGACTGGCAGGCGAAGCTGCAGCTGGGTGCACATGCCGAGCGCGGCAAGGCCGGCGGTCCAGGGCGTACCGATCGCGGTGCGTTGGACGTACAGCAGGTGTACTGGCGCTGGACTGGCGCTGGCATGCACGTGCAGCTGGGCCGGCAGGAAGCGGGCTATGGCAGCTCGCGCCTGCTGTCGGTGCGCGATGGACCGAACATCCGCCTGGCGTTTGATGGTGCACGGGTAGGTTGGCAGGGCCGGCGGGGCGCGCTGGACCTGATGGCGCTGCGCCCAGTGGAGAACCGCGTGGGCGCGTTCGATGACCGCGGTGAGCGCGGTGCACACCTGATCGGCGTGTATGCGACGACGGCGAGGGGCGCAGGGGGTAGTCAATGGGACCTGTACCTGCTGGACTATCGTCGCGAGGGCGCGCGCTTCGCCGCAGGCAGCGGTACCGAGCGCCGGCAGACCCTGGGCGCGCGCTGGTTCGGCCAGTCCGGTGCGCTGGACTGGAATACCGAACTGGTGGTGCAGGGCGGTGAGCTGCGGGCCGTGACCGGCGATCTGGACATACGCGCATGGACCTTGGCCACCGATACCGGCTGGCGCTGGGCAGGGCTGCCGCTGCAACCGCGCCTGGGCCTGAAGGCCGATATCGCCAGCGGCGATGCAGATGCACAGGATGGTCGGCTGGGTACGTTCAATGCGCTGTTTCCCAAGTCCGCCTATTTCAGCGAAGCCAGCCTGTTGGCACCGGCCAACCTGATGGATCTGCAACCGACACTGGCGCTGCGCCTGCATGACGCGGTGACCACCGAGCTGGGTGTACAGCTGGCCTGGAAGCAGCGGCGCGCCGATGCGGTCTACACCACGCCGGCACCGTTGGCTGCGCTGCCCGGCAGTGCCGGTGGCGCACGCCGCATCGGCACCCAGTACAAATCCGAAACCCGCTGGCAGGTCAATGACCGCTGGCAATGGCAGCTGCAGCTGGCCTGGGTCGACGCGGGCCCTGCACTGAAGCAGGCCGGTGGCCAGGACACGCTGTTCGCCTCAATCGTTGGAGCATGGCAATGGTGAACGCATCCGCGTCACAACACTCCCCACCGGCCGATGGCGCTTGGTCGCCGCTGAAGATCCGCATGTTCCGTTCGATCTGGCTGGCGATCCTGGCCAGCAACATCGGTACCTGGGTCAACGACGTCGCCGCCGCCTGGGTGATGGCCGAACGCACCGGTTCGGCGTTGATGGTGGCACTGGTGCAGTCGGCCACCACCGTGCCGATCGTGCTGCTGGCGCTGGCGGCCGGCACCCTGGCCGACATTGTCGATCGCCGCAAGTACCTGCTGTTCACCCAGGGCTGGATGCTGCTGGTGGCGGCGGTGACGGCGATGCTTACGGCGATGGACCTGCTGACGCCACAACTGCTGGTGCTGCTGACCTTCTGCATGGGCTGCGGCGCGGCGATGGCGATGCCGGCACAGGCCGCGATCGTCTCCGAGCTGGTGCCGCAGCCGATGCTGGCCTCGGCAGTGGCACTCAATTCCATCGGCATCAACATCGCCCGTTCGATCGGTCCAGCCATCGGCGGCGTGATCGTGGCCCAGCTGGGTGCGGTATGGGCCTTCGGGTTCAATGCCATCACCTTTGCGGCAATGCTGTTCGTAGTGTGGGGCTGGAAGCGCGATCCGAAGGCGTCCAGCCTGCCTCCCGAAGGGTTCGGTGCTGGCCTGAAGGCAGGCCTGCGCTATGCCAGCCGTGCTGGGCGGCTGCAGGCAGTACTGATCAAATCGGCTGGTTTCTTCTTCTTTGCCGCAGCGATGAACGCGATGCTGCCGGTGGTGGTGCGCGGACAGATGCACGGTGGGGCAGGACAGTATGGCGTGCTGCTGGGCTGCATCGGCATCGGTGCGGTGGGCGGCGCACTGCTGCTGCCGAAGCTGCGGGCGAAGCTCGACCGTGACCTGCTGGTGCTGCTGGCCACCTTGTCGCTGGCTGCAAGCCTGGCCGGCCTGGCCCTGACCCGCAGCTGGTACGTGTTGCCGCTGGTGATGCTGGTCAATGGCTTCGCCTGGATCACCGTACTGTCTTCGTTGCAGATCGCTGCACAGACCGCGGTGCCGGCCTGGGTGAGAGCACGGGCGCTTGCCCTGTACATCATGGTGTTCTCGGCCGGCATGGCGGCCGGTGGCCTGAGCTGGGGCGCGCTGGCGCAGCGCACATCGCCGGAACTGGCATTGCTGGTGGCCGCCGCAGGCGCGGTCATCGGCGGCCTGCTGGTATGGCGCGTGCGCATAGCCGGTGCCGAAGATCTGAACCTGAGCCCGGCCGGCCACTGGCCAGCGCCGGAGCTGTCGGTACCGGTGTCCAATGATCGCGGGCCGGTGCTGGTGACCATCGAATATCGCATCGATGCCGCCGACCGTGCCGCGTTCCAGGCGCAGATGCGCACGCTGGGGACGATCCGTCGGCGCGATGGCGCCGTGGTCTGGGGCGTGGTCGAGGATGTGGCGACCCCGGGCATCCATCTGGAATATTTCGTGGCGGCGTCGTGGTTGGAGCACCTGCGCCAGCATGAGCGCATCACTGCCGACGACAAGGCGATCCAGGAGGCGCTGCGCGCGCTGCACCGCGGTGAGCGTGCCCCGGTAGTGCGTCATTTCGTCGGCGGCCATGATCCGCTGCCGGCGGCGGCGCCACATCACCACAGCGACATCTGATGGCCCCGTGGTAGGGCCGGCCGCTGGCCGGCTGAACGCGGTTTCGAGCGGAGTTGATGCGGTTGCCGGCCAGCGGCAGGCACGACCGCAGGCGCGGCGGCGCCGGAGCGCCGCCGCGATACCTCATCTGCGTGCGAACGCCAGCAGGTCGGCGTTGAACTGGTCGGCATGGGTGAGGGTGAGGCCGTGCGGCGCACCCGCATATACCTTCAGTTCGGCGTCCTTGATGATCTGCGAGGACAGCTTGGCCGAGGCGTCGAACGGCACGATCTGGTCGTCATTGCCGTGTACGATCAGGGCCGGCACGTCGATCTTCTTCAGGTCTTCGGTGTAGTCCACTTCCGAGAACTCGTGGATGCAGTCGTACTGGCCCTTCACGCCACCCAGCATGCCCTGCAGCCAGAACGAATCACGCATGCCTTCGGTGACGCTGTTGCCATCACGGTTGGCGCCGAAGAACGGCGTGGCCAGGTCCTTGAAGAACTGCGAACGGTCGCCGCCGGTGCCCTTGCGGATGCCGTCGAACACGTCCAACGGGGTGCCGGCCGGATTGCTGGCGGTCTTCAGCATCAACGGCGGCACGGCGCCGACCAGCACCACCTTGGCCACGCGCGCGCTGCCATGGCGGCCGATGTAGTGGGCCACTTCGCCACCGCCGGTGGAATGGCCGACCAGGATCGCGTCCTTCACGTCCAGCGCATCCAGAACGGCAGCGAGGTCGTCGGCGTAGGTGTCCATGTTGTTGCCGTCCCAGGTCTGGCTGGAGCGGCCATGGCTGCGGCGATCGTGGGCGATCACGCGGTAGCCGTTCTGGCCCATGAACAGCATCTGCGGGTCCCAGGCGTCGGACGACAACGGCCAGCCATGGGCGAATACGACAGGCTGGCCGGTGCCCCAGTCCTTGTAGAAGATGCGGGCGCCATCATTGACGGTCACGAAATTGCTCATTGCAGGTTCCTTGGCGGAAGGGAGGTAAGACGCCTGCGGGTTCGCCGACGCCTGCGGCAGTACAGCGCACGATGCGCGGTGTGCATTGCACGGCTGTGGCGGATTGACGGGTTCGTTGCGCTGACGCGACTCGCTCTGGCGGCAGGCCTGTACTGATGGCAACCATGGCCATCGGACGCGCGAGGGCCAGTCATGAAGATGCCGAGATGGGGTGTGTTGCCTGGACTGCTGTTGGCGGCTGTCGCGGCGGCGCAGACCAACGTCTACAAATGCACCGATGGTGAGCATCCGGTCTACCAGCAGACGCCCTGCCAGGGGCGGGCAGAGTGGCGCTGGGAGGTGCCCAGTGTCGAGTCGAAGGCGCGCGGGCCGTTACCTTCGGCCGTGCCGCCTGCCCGCAGCGCAACCACGCGGACGCCACGGCGCGGGCGCGCGCAGGGCGCGCTGATATCGATCACGGCCGACCCGCAAGCCTGCGATCGGGCGCGCCAGCAGCAGGTAAGAACGCTGGCCAAGCCGCGCAGGCTCGATTACCTGCAGCGCAGGCAGCTGGATGACGCGGTGCGCGAGGCCTGTCGTTGATCACAACGAAAAACGGCACCCGAAGGTGCCGTTCTGGTCTACAGGCCAGGTAAGCCTCAGCGTCCGTCGCTGGCGGCGGCCGGCGCCGCGGCTGCATCCGGCTTGGGCAGGCTCAGTTCCGGGTTGCCCTGTTCGGCCTGCAGGATCTGGATCCGGCGCTGCAGCGCATCGAGCTGGCTGTTGGTGCTCTGCACGTCGGTGCTCAGGCTGACCGCCTGCTGCTGGGCCTGCTGCAGCGCTGCGCTGACCTGCGCCGACTGCGCCTGCTGCTGCTCCATTTCCTGCTGCAGGGTGCGCAGGCGTTCTTCGTTGTAGGCCACCAGGCGCTCGGTGTAGCGCTTGCCGGCTTCCAGCCGGGTGGTGTCGATGTAGACCTGCGCCAGCTGTTCGGACTGCTGCGCAAAGGTGCGGTAGACACGCTCGGCGTTGTCGACGGCATCGGTCTTGATCACCCGCCAGAAGTTCTTCTCCTGGAACAGGGCCACGTAGTAGGTCAGGGTATTGGCGTTGAACAGCAGGCTGGCGCCGTAGTTGCCGTTGTAGGTGGTACGCAGCTCGGTGAGCTGCTGCGCATCCATCAACTGCTTGAGTTCGTCGACGGTGTTGCGTACCACCGGTGCGGCCTTGGCCGGCTCGGTGGTGGCAGTGCGATCGCCACGTGCGGCCAGCGCCGACGGCGCCACCACGATCATGGCCACGGCCAGCAGAGCTGCGCCGCGCGGATACCGGGCGAAGACGGTGCCCCCTGAAGTTTCTCGCATGTCTAGACCATCCACGGATGTAGTGTGGGTTGAGTTGAAAGTGGTTCCCCGCCGCGAGTCTAGCATGGGCACGGGCGCCGCCAACCCGCGCCCGCGCGGGTCAGAAGACCAGCTGCGCCGAGCTGCACTGGATCGACTGCATGCTGACATCGGTGCGGCCCAGTTCCAGCCCGAGCAGGCTGGCCAGGGTATTGGTCAGCAGGGTGCCGACGCTGTTGAGCACCGGCTTGAGTGCGGCCAGCACCGGATTCAGCAGCGCGCACAGCAGGCCGCTGCAGGTCACGTTGTTGCCCGGGGTGGTTACCCCGCCGCCGTTCTGTCCATCTAGGAATCCGGCCGGCGCGGTCTGGATGTAGGACGCCAGGTTGGTGCGCACGCAGCCGTTGTAGTCGATCAGGTTGCCCAGCAGGCTGTCGCAGCGGTTGATCAGCAGTCCACCGACCAGCGAGCCGAGCAGGCCGTCGAGCAGGCCCAGGCCCTGGCCGGTCACAGTGGCGCGGTAACCGGCCCAGACTGAACCATCTTCCCAGCAGGTGCCCAGGCCAATCAGGCAGGGCTTGGGTACGCCTTTGGTGACTGTCCAGTTGCCCAGCGGTGCGAGGTTGCGCGACGGATCGCCATCGCGCAGCAACGGAATCACCTGGTCCACGTTGTAGCGCCCGCCGCTGGGGAAGGCGGCCTGCAGGTAACGGTCGGCCAATGCCTTGGCGGTGTCATTGGCGTTCATGCCCTGCTTGGGCGAACTGAGCATGCCTGACAGCACGCGCAGCAGTTCGTTGACCAGATCGGACACGGCGGTGCCGACGGCCAATGGGTTGATCCGGGTCGAGCCGGTCTGGCCGGCGGCCAGGGTCAAGCTCTGCGTGCTGGTCAGTGCCGGCAGGGTGATCTTGTCGTTGATCAAGGGCTGCCCCAGCAGCTTCAACAGCTGCTCGTTCTGCAGTGTCGCGTCACAGACGTTGCTTTTGGAGAAACGATCAGCTGCGTTGACCTTGCCGACGCAGGCACGGAGCACCGAGGAATCGACCTGGACGGTGGCCGTCGGTGGCGTCGCCCCGCACTGGATGCTGGTCAATGTTCCCATCGCATTGGCCACATCCACGTGCAGTGGCAGATGCAGGCGGGTACCCAGCAGGTTCAACAGCGGACCGATCGCGAACAGGCGGTCGCTGTCGACGTCCACCATCAGCCGCACCTGCGCGTTGTACGCGCGTGCGCCGACACCGCCGATGGCGATCGACGGTGGCTCCACCACGCCGGCCTTGACGTCGATGCCCAGCAGGTTCAAGCCCTGCACCTGCACGCCATTGCCATCGTTGGCAATGGAGATCGCGGCGGTGACAAGATCCAGCACATTGACCTGCGATTCCAGCGCGCTGCCGATGGTGCCGTCCGGTGAGATCACCTGCGCGAACAGACCGCCGCCGCCGTTCTGGCTGCCCAGCAGAATATTGAGCTGGTTGATGTCCAGGCGGGTGCCGACCAGGTTGGACAGCGCCTGCAGCTGTACGCCGACGGCGGTCTCGCGGCCGACTACCGTGGCGGTGGCATTGACCAGCTGCGCCAGCGAAATGCGGTTGATCGACAGCAGCCGGTTGAAGTCGGCCACGCTGAGGTCAGCGGTGACCGGGATGCCCAGTGCAGCCAGCAGCCCCGACGGGGTGATGGTGGCCTGCGCCAAGCCGTCGTAGGACAAGACCGTCGCGTTGGTGACGTCCAGGCCGACCAGGCGAAGCGTCGCCATCAAGGGGGAGTTGCCATTGGTGCGCAGCAGCTGCGAGCCCACTGCGAACACCGCGGTGGGTTCCGAGCGCTTGGCCACCGCTTGCACGCGCAGGGTGGGCAACGTGCGGTTCTGGCCGAAGAAAGGCAGCACGCCGCGTTCGGCAACGACGCGTACCGCGTTGCGTGGATTGCTGGCGTCCACGCTCGGGCTGAAGTGGTCAGCCGTTCCGCGGGTGGCATTCCAGTTGCCGCACTGGATCTGCACCTGGCCGCGGAAGCGGTTCTGCGAGAGTGCGCTCTGCCGGGCCGCACTGTTGTCGGCGTTGCTGGCGTTGCACAGGTCGAGCCGTTGTGCGCCTGCCAACGCGGCAAGATCGACTACCTTCTGTGCATCACGCTTGGCCCAGAACAGGAAGCCGATCTCGATCAGGCCGAGCATTGCCAGCAACGCGATCATCACCAGCATCATGGTGACCGACATGCCGCCGCGCGGGCGACTGAAGCTGATATGGCGTGCTCGGTTCATGGCAGACCTCAGCGTCCGGATCGGGAGGATCCTGCGGACTTGGCGACGTCGGTTTCGAAGAATTGCGGGATGTCGTACTGGAAGCTCTTCAGGTAACGCGCGTAGCTGGATGTGGCCTGGTCGCCGAGGATCGGCAGGCGGGCACCGGCTACCTCGCCGGAGGCCTGCAGGCGGAACAGGCTGCGTGTGGTGTCGCCGATCTGTGAGGTATTGGGCCGCAGCTGCGTGCCGCCGAAATCAGGCTTGGCTGCAGGGACTGGCGGAGGCGGCGGAGCCTGTTCCGGCGATACGTCCACGGTGGCCAACGGCTCGCTGTGCAGAGGGGCGGCGGTCGACGCGGGCGCAGCACCGCCCAGCATCTGCCCGGTCAAAGGTTGCTGCGGCGTCTGCGCCTGCACAACCGCAGCGAAAGACAAGCCGGCAAGCATCGGCAGCAGGCAGCGAATCAGCGGCGTCGAGGTCATGGCGTGTTCCCGTTGGGATGGTCGGTGGTGCCGAAGCGTTCCAGCATCGAGGGCGGCAGTCGTGACGGGTCGCGTTGGTCCCGGCCATCGCGGCGGGGTTCGGCGGCCAGGCGCGGGCCTGCGGCGGGTGCGCTGGCGGTTACCGAAGCAACCGGTCGCGTCGCAGCCGCCGCTGCAGCAGTGGCGGCTGCCTGCCGTTGCTGCAGCCGCGCGCGGATCTGCTGTGCCTGCTGCTCGACGCTGCGGCGCGTCTCCTCGCTGAAGCTGGCCTGTTGGGCCAGTCGTTCGACGGTGGCCGTGTCGCCACGCAGCAGCGCCCACAGGGCGAGATTGGCGGTGGCCTTGGCGTTGCCCGGTGACAGCTCCAGCGCCTTGGCCAGCGGCTCGCGCGCCTGTTCGAAGCGACCGGCGCGCAGCCGTGCATAGCCGAGGTCGCCCAGGTAATCGGTGTTCAGGGGATTCAGCTGGGTGGCACGTGCGAGTGCCTGCTCGCCGCCGTCGTCATCATCACGGAGGGCGGCGATCAGGCCGATGCCATGCGCGGCGGCCGCGGCCTGTGGGCCATTGCCGAGTTCGCGGTACAACGCCAGCGCCGCATCGATCTGGCCGGTCTGGCGTAGTGCGTCGGCCTGCAGCAGGCGCAGTGCCGGGGTATCGCCGTAGCGCTGGCGGAAGGCATCCACGTGCGCCAGCGAGGCGTACCAGGCGCCCTGCTGCTGCATGCGCTGGATCAGCTCCAGATAGGCGTTGCGGCTGTCCTGCGGGGCCGGCGTCGGCTCGGCCAGGCTCGGCGCACGCAGGTACTTCGGCGTGGTGGAGCTGCAGCCGGCAGCGGCGGCAACCAAGGCAATCAACAGGCAGGCGGGGCGCAGGACAGGCATGAAGGTCATCCCATTTTCGACAAGGTAGTGGCCAGCGCGACCAGCGCCGGTCCGGCCAGCACCAGCATCAGTGCCGGCAGCAGGGTCAGCATCATCACCACGGTCATCTTCACCGAGAGCTTGCCGACCTTTTCCTTCAACGCGTTGCGGCGCTGCTCGCGCAGGCGGATGCTGAACTGGCGCAGCGGTTCCTGCACGGCACCGCCATGCGCGTGCACCTGCAGGATCAACTGCACGAGGCTGGACAGGTCGTCGTCGCCGTATACATCGCTCAGCCGCCGCAGCGACTGCGCGCGCGTGCGTCCGTGGGTGTAGGACACATTCGCTTCCTGGATTTCACCGCCCAGCACCGGCAGCGCATCGCGCAGCTTGTCGCCCAGTGTCTGCAGGCTCTGGTCCATGCTGAAGCCCACGCCCTGCAGCAGGCGCAGCAGGTCGATCAACAGCGGTAGTTCATTGTTCACGGCACGCCGCCGCCGCTTGACCCACGCACTGAGCGCGAACTTCGGCAGCAGCAGGCCGGCAGCGAGCGCGCCGATCACCACCATGATCCTGGACAACCCCGTGGCATCGCTGATCGCCAACGCAATACCCAGCACCAGCACCGCCAGCAGCAGGCGCAGGCCCAGGTAGATGGCGGTGCCGCGGCGGGTGTTCCAGCCGGCCAGGTCCAACAGCAGGCGATCTTCACCGGCCAGCAGTGCGGCTTCCAGGCGGCCACCGCTCAGTCCACGGCCGAACTGCTCCAGCCATCCAAGCGAATCCTTGCGTGCATCGGCAGCGCCGTCTTCGTTTTCGCGCGGACGCAGCGCCGTCTTCAATGTAGCCGCGCTGCGGTCCTCGCGATGGCTGCGGACCCAGCTGCCGAGGCCCAGCAGGGCCACGCCGGCAGCGAGCACCAGCAGGGCGGCCACGAACCAGATGCTGGCGCTCATTGGATGCCTCCTGCGTGGACGGGAGTACTCATAGCGATTTGGCCAGGCGGTACAGCAGGAAGGCGCCGGTCAGTTCCATGCACAGGGCGATCAACAGGATCTTGTGGCCCAGCGGATCGTGCAGCACCGGCTGGAAGAATTCGGGGCTGGAGATCGCCATCAACACTGCGCTGGCCGGTGGCAGCAGGCCCAGTACCCAGGCCGACATGCGGGTTTCAGACGTGGTCGCGGCCAGTTCCTGCTGGGCCTGTTCGAGGTCACGCATGAAGTCGCCCATGCGCTGCAGGATCTGGTCGGCACGGCCACCGATGCGCACGCTCACCCCCATCACCACCGCCAGCACCTTCAGCACGTCCATGCGGTAGGGCTGTGCAGCGAGGTTGAGCGCGCGGTCCAGGTCCATGCCGCCACGGGCATAGCGCACGGTGGTGTCGAGCAGGCCACGCAGCGGTGCGTTGGTCTGCATCGAGGCGACCTGGAAGGTGGCCTGCAGGCTGTTGCCGAGGGCGGTCAGACGTACCAGGTTGTCGAGGAAGTCCGGCAGCTGGTGCAGCAGCTGCGCCTGCAGCTTGCCGGTGCGGCGCATCAGCCACAGCCAGCAGCCCAGCAGGTACAGCAGCAGAGTCAGGGGGAACATCCAGGCGGTGCCCAGCCGCAGCACCGCGAATGCGGACAGGGCGATGCCCGGCAGCAGCATCAGCAGTGGCAGCTTCCAGCCAGGCGTCAGGCCGGCACGTTGCAGCTGTCCGTCCCAGGGCAGGGTGCGCCGACCCGGTGCAGGCAACGGGGCCTGCCGCGCCGCGTCGGCGGTGGTACTGGCACCAGGGCCGGTGCCGCGCGCCAGCTGCTGCTCGGCATGCTGCAGGGAGGCCTGGCGCTGTTCGCGGCTGTTGGCCGTCCCCCACAACCACACGGCCAGCGCCAGCAGCACCGACACGATGCTCAGCACACCCAGCAGCAGGCCGGTACTCATGCTCAGAAGTCTCCGTACAGGGATTCGCGCAGCAACTGCCGGAACGGCTCCAGCTTGTGCGAATGCGGCTGGAAGCCGAGGCCGATCCAGCGATCGATTTCCTTGCCACTGCCATCGATCTGCACTTCGTGGCGGAACATCTCCTGGGTGGTGATCAGGTTGTCGCTGACACCGGTGATTTCGGTGATCGACACCAGCACGCGGCGGCCGCTGCCCAGCCGCGAGATCTGCACGATGAAGTCGATGGCACTGGCGATCTGCCGACGCAGGCTGTCTTCGCTGCCCTGGAAGCCGGCAAAACCGGCCAGCATCTCGATGCGGTACAGGCAGTCACGCGGCGAGTTGGCGTGGATGGTGGCCATCGATCCGTCATGGCCGGTGTTCATCGCCTGCAGCATTTCCAGTACTTCGGCGCCACGCACCTCGCCGACCACGATGCGGTCGGGGCGCATGCGCAGGCTGTTGCGCACCAGGTCGCGGATGCTGACCGCCCCCTGGCCCTCGGCGCCACCGATGCGGCTCTCCAGGCGCACCACGTGCGGGTGGTTGAGCGAGAGCTCGGCGGTGTCTTCCACGGTGATGACGCGTTCGTTGGCCGGGACATAACTGGCCAGCGCATTGAGCAGCGAGGTCTTGCCCGAGCTGGTGCCGCCGGAGACCAGGATGTTGCAGCGGCCCAGCACCATCGCCTTCAGCAACGCCTGCATCGGTGCATCGAAGGTGCCCTTGGCCAGCAGCTCGTCGGGGGTGAAGGGGTCCTTGCGGAACTTGCGGATGGACACCATCGGCCCATCCACCGCCAACGGCGAGATGATCGCGTTGAGGCGGCCGCCATTGGGCAGGCGCGCATCGACCATCGGATTGGAGTCATCCAGGCGGCGGCCGAGCGGGGCGATGATGCGGCGGAGGATGCGCAGCAGGTGGGTGTCGTCGGTGAAGCGCTGTGGCGCGCGTTTGAGTTGCCCGCCCTGGGAGACATGCACATCCTTGAAGCCATTGATCAGGATGTCTTCGATGGTGGGATCATGCAGCAGGTCATCGAGCGGGCCGAACCCGGTCAGCTCCTTGACCAGGCCTTCGGCCACCACCTGCATTTCTTCTTCGTTGATGGGGATGCGCCATTCCTGGATGAAACTGACCGTCTGCACCTCCACCCAGCGGGCGATGGTGTCAGGGGCCCAGGAATCGATGTCGATGCGTTCGTCTTCGATGCTGTTGAGCAGGTGCTCGTGCGCGGCCGACAGCACCTTCTGGTACTGCTCGGTCTGTGCGAACGGCAGGCTGCCCGGTGCATGTTCCGGCACCGAGTTGCGGGCGACAACGTGCGGGAACGGGGTCACTTTGTCTTCCATTGCGATCCACCCAGGGCAAGGGCAAGTCTTTCCCGCAGGCCATGCGTCTGGACCGGGCAGGCAGCCGGATCCAGACGTTGCACCAGCGGGGCGAGGGCACGCAGGTACGGGTCGCGCGGCGCATCCTGCAGCAGCAGATGACCGTGGCTGGCGGCGGTGCGCACCCGTGGCCGCTCGGGCAGGGTGGCCAGCAGCGGCAGCTCGAAGCGGCGCGCGATCTGTTCGGGGCTCATGCCACTGTTGTCGTCGTGGCGGTTGATCAGCAGCTGCAGCCGCTTCTCGCGATCGCGCTGGCCGGAAAGGTGCTTCAGGGCGTGGTCCAGCGACACCAGCGTGGCGATGGAGGCGTCGGCCACCAGCCAGATTTCGTCGGCCTGGTCCAGCAGCAGCGGTGGCAACTGCCGTAGCGGGCAGCCGCCGGCATCGCACAGCACGCTGGCGAACACGCTGCGCAGGCGCTGCAGCAGCGCGCCAGGGTCGGACGGCGGCAGCGCGTCGCTGCCACTGGCGCGATCAAGCAGGACCAGGCCGCTGGAATGCCGCGCCATCGCGGTGCGCGCCAGGGTGGCATCGATGCGGCTGGCATTGCGCAGCGCGTCTTCGTAGTGGAAGCGGCTGTCAAGGTTGAGGTACAGGGCAAGGTCGCCGGCCGGCTGCGCCAGCTCCATCAGCAGCCCGTCCTGCACGGCCGCATCGCCTTGCGCCAGGGTATGAGTCTGTTGTGCGAGCACCGACAGATGTGCAGCCAGGGTGCTGGTGCCGACGCCGGCGCGCACGCCCAGCAGCACGATCAGCCGCGCCTTGTGCGCCTGCTGTGCGCTTGCGGCGGGCCGCGGCGACAGGGCGCGACGCAGGGCGGCCTCAATGCCGGTGTTGTCACTGTCCAGGTCCAGCACATCGCGCAGGCCGGCGCGCAGTGCCATCACCACACCTTCAACCTGACCGGCGCTGGTGGCGCCCACCGCCACCAGGGTCAAGTCGGGCTGGGTCTGCTGCAGCTGCTGGGCAAGCACCGTCGATGCCGACGCATGCTCCGGGCGGAAGTCGAGCAGAACCAGGTTCTGCGGGCCACGCTGCAGGTCCTGTGCCGAGGTCGGCTCGCCGCTGTCCTGCCAGTGCAATGCCGTGGCCGGCGGCAGCTTGGCAGCCAGGCGTGGCAGCAGTTCGCGGTCGATCCCGTACAGGACCAGGTTCATCGGTGGTCCTTGCGGGTGCAGCGGCAGGGCAGTGGCGTAGGGCATGGGCGTGGTACCGGAGACGTCATGTGGGTCAGCGCGAGAAACCGGGAACCGGATCGCGGCTGATCGGGCCAAGCAGCCACGCGCCCCATTCGGGCATGTTCGGCTTGGCTTCGCGATCGCCGGGCAGCGGCAGTTCGGTATTGCGCGCAATCGGCTGTACCAACCGTGGCGTTACGATGATCACCAGTTCCTTGTCCTGGCGCTTGTAGTCGAAGTTGCGGAAGAACGTACCGATGATCGGCAGGTCGCCGAGCAGCGGAATCTTGTTGACCGTCGACGCCACGGTGGAACTGACCAGACCACCGATGACGAAGCTCTCGCCATCGCCAAGCTCGACAGTGGTATCTGCGCGGCGGGTGGTGATCGAAGGGATCTGCACGCCGTTCAGTGCGATCGCGTTGGTGTAGTCCAGGTCGCTGGCTTCCGGCGCCACCTTCAACGCAATGCGGTTCGGTGAGAGCACGGTGGGGGTGACGGTCAGGCCGATGCCGAAGGGCTTGTAGGTGACCGTGGTCGTGCCGAGCCCCTGCGGCTCCAGGATCGGCAGTTCGCCACCGGCCAGGAAGCTGGCGCTCTGCCCGGACAGCGCAACGAGGGTCGGCTCGGCCAGCACGCGCGCCATGCCGTTGGCCTGCAGCAGGTCGACGTCGGCGTTCCACAAGCCCTTGGTCGAACCAAACACCAGCCGGAACGCCGAGGAGATCGGCGATTCGCTTTCGTTGCTGGACTCGCCTTCCTTCATGCCCGGCAGGATGCCGGTGTTGCCTGGCAGCTGCCCACCGGGTCGGGCGAATCCATAGGCGAAACCACCGTTGCGGTTCTGGAAGTTGATGCCGATCTGCTTCAGCGCGGTCTTGTTGAATTCGACCACCTTGACCTCGACCTGCACCACGCCGCCGCTGCTGATGGTGGAGGCGTCGGCCAGGCTGCCGTCCTTGCCCAGCGCCATCACGGCGGTCTTCTGTTCCTGCATGTGCGCCAGCACGCTGTCGCTGGTTCCCTGCAGGAGCCCTTGATGGTCCTGTTGGGTGAACACCAGCCCGTTGGAGCCGGTATCGGCGGCACCCTGCACGGCACTCTGCACGCGCACCTGCACGCGCTGCGGTTCACTCTGCTTGCGGTGCCACAGCAGCAGGGTAGTGGTGCCCGGCGCCTTTCCGACCAGCAACGCCTGGCGTGCGCCACGCAGCATCACGATGTCAGCCACGCCGGGGTCGGCGATGGCGACCCGTTCCAGGTCGGCTGGCAGCGTCCATGGCCGCTGTTCGCGGGTCTGTAGCAGCAGGTCGTCGGCAGCCACGCTCGCACCCGGTGCCAGCAGCACCAGCAGCAGGGCCAGCCAGCGCTGGCGGACAGAGGGGCGTAGGCAGTAGCGACGTTCAGTCATGTGCGCTCTCGGCAAGGGTCAAAGGGAGCCACGGGGGGCGGCGGTGTCGCCACGGATGATCTCGATGCCCGCCGGTCGCGGTGTCGAGCGGCGCTGCACCGGTGCACGCGCCGGCGTTTCGTGAGCGTTGCGCTGCACGCTGCTGCCGCGGCCAGCCAGTGCGTCGCCATCCAGGCCTGCGTAGGCGTTGTTCTCCGGTCGCTGCAGAGCCTGCTGCTGTTCGTTGTCCAGGCCGCGCACCGGGTCAAGCACGCCGCGCGCCTGCGGGAACAGCGCCAGGTCCGGCAGGCCGGTATCGGCGGGATTGCGCAGGGCCAGGAACAGCTTGCCCTGCTGCGCGCCGAGCAGCAGGCGGTTGGCGTCGGCCACCGGTACCGCCAGCACTGCGGTGCGTGCCGGTTGCGTGGCATCGCTGCCGTTTCCGTTGCTGTGGCCGCTGCTGGAACCATTGGTGATATCGGCCGCGCGTGAGTCGTTGCTGGCCGTGGCCGGTGCCGCACCCTGGGCAGGGCCGGGGGCCACCGCGATGTCCTGCTGACCGTAGCTGAGCACGCGCAGGCGCGACAGCAGCAAACGGGTCTGTGCGATGTCCTGCTGGCCGTTGTAGCTGGTAGCGGCGCTGCGCAGGTTGAGGAACACGTCGACGAAATCGCCGGGCAGGATGCGGTTGCCTGCCGCGACCAGCTCATCGACCGGCACCGCCAGCGCCCGTTCCCCCGGCCGCAGCTGCAGCGAGAAGCCCTGCGCGAGCAGGCTGGCGCCAATCGCGCTGCCTTCGCTGATGTCCTGTACCGGCACCTTGCCGACCACCGCTGCCAGGTCGGCCGCCGCCCCCGGCACTTCTGCGGTGCGTTGTGTCAGCCGTACGCCATTGGCGCTGATCGGCTCGCCGGCAGGCAGCCGCGCGGTGGCTTCGACGACACTGAAGGTCTGCGCATCGGCCGTTACGATCGTGCTCGGATTGTCCGCCGAGGCCGCCGGCTTGCGGCCGATCACGAAGGCGACCACGGCGAGCAGCACCGCGAGTGCAATCAGGGCGATAGCGGCGATGCGGGTCAACTTGAGCATGAAGAACGTCTCCTGTACCGATCGTCAGTTGCTGCCAAGGTCCAGCTGGGCGACCGCGACGCTGCGAATGGGGGCGCCCATCACCCAGCCGTAGAGCGTGGCGGTGCCGGGCAGGAAGGGGTGGGCGTTGTAGTCGTAGCTCACGGTCACGGTCATGCATTGCACCGTCGCCAGTCCGGCGCAGGGCGCCTGCGGCGAGACCACGATGGCACCGGCGCCGCCAGCGCTGCAGTCCGGGTTCTGCCTGGAAAACTGCAACAGCCATTGCATGGAGCGGCGGGCCGCCAGGCAGGCTGCGGTGCGCCGCTCGCCGGCGCTGCCATAGCGCAGCGAAGCGCGCGCGCCCTCGGCCGAGGCCGTGGCCAGGGTCTGCTGCGCGGCCATGATCAGCACGCCGGAAAAGGTGAACAGCAACAGCGGCACCAGGCCGAGAAGCAGCATCAGTGCGAATTCGATGCTGGCCACGCCGCGTTGGCGGCGACGTGCGAACGCTTTCATGCCACGCCTCCATAAGTGGTTGCCAATACCCAGCCAATCGCAGCGAAGGCCAGGTAGGCCGCGTAAGGAATGCCCTGGCGCCCCGCGCGCGCAGCGTGGAGTTCGCGCAGTGCAGGGTGCTCATTCCAGTGCGTGCTGGCGCGATTTACCTGCATCTGCAGGCGCAGCGGCAGGTGACCGGCCAACTGCCGTCCGGCAATCACCAGCATGGCGTGGGCGCCTGCGGCCAGGCTGGCAAGCACCCATACCGGCAGCAATGCCTTCCAGCCCAGCAGCAGGCCGAGCACGGCGAAGAACTTCACATCGCCAGCGCCCATCCAGCGCACCGCGTAGAACGGCAGCAGAGCCAGCAGGCCAAGTGCCGCGCCCAGCAGGTGGGGCGCCCAGGTCGTGCGCGTTGCAGTGAACTGGTTGGCGATGATCAGTGGCACGGCGATCGCGCACGCGGCCAGCAGCCAGGTGTTGGGCACGCGGCGGGCGTACAGATCGCTGATCGCGATCCGCAGGCACACTCCCATGGCCAGCAATCCCAGCAGTGTCATCGCACACCCTCTTCGTCCGTCATTGGACAGTTGCAGACCCCTTCATCGGCCACCGCGGTCGCCATCGAAGCGACCGCAGGTGCTGCACCCCGCGCGGCGGCTAGGTGGTGGTGGCGTCGGTGGCGATGGCCTGCAGGCGGGTGAACAACGTGGTGAAGAATGCGGTGATCTGGGTTCTGCCCACCACGATCAGGATGCCGGCGATCACGGCGGCCAGCAGCCCGTATTCGAGCGCGGTCACGCCATCTTCTTCTTTCAGGAACTTGCGGATCGATGCGTTCATGACGGTTGTCTCCCTCTACCTGTCAGTTGCTGCAGGAAACCTGCATGGGCGGTGGCCCGGCTCCGCCGGGACCGTCCGTAGGCCTCTGCCATCCTGGCGGAGGAGGCACGGCGGGCAATCCCGCTGTGCTCAAGCAGGGTGATCATTCCCGGGCAGGGCAGCGGCCGCGCAACCGCGACCGCACGGCACCGGGCCGGTGGTCGAAACGGTATTTCGCAGGTGCATGGTCATGCTGTCCCCCTGGGTGTGGCCGCTATCTGCGTGCCCGATCACCGTGTATTCGACTTTGCCTGAATGGCGGTTCCCTGCAACCGGAACCTATATGCAAATTCGGCAGATTCGGGGAATTGCTGAATATTCCGATCACGATCTGTGACGTAAATCCGTTCCTGCGCAAAACGATTCATGCTCGTGCAGATAATGTGAGGTCGATCTGCGCCCATGCGAAAACCATGCCACTCGCACACACAATTTCTTCACGCAGCCGATAATCCGTCTGCCTTGAAACATCCTGTTTACGGCCGCGGATTATCGGGCATACTCGCATTCAAGGTTTTGCATTTTCATGGATGGACGCGCGTTCTACGCAGCGACCATCACGGCAACGGACGATGCTCTTGGAAACGGCGTGCGCCCTGTCAGGCAGTGGGGGCGGGGTCGTGCAGCAGACCAAACGGGGGACGACACTGTCATGGTCGATGGTGGGGTGGAAGACAACGACGACGGCGATCTCAGGTCGATCGACCTGGCCACGCTGAGCGGCGTGCTCCGCGTGTGCGATGTGGAGCTGTTGCTGCTTGATGGCAATGGTCCGCGCGCGGCATTCGCTTCGCGCGTTCACGAGGAAGCCCTGTTCTGCAGTATCACCTGCGGCTTCCATTGTCGCGGCCGATTCATGCTGCCCCCCGACTGGGCGATGCTCGGTTACCTGCACACCACCGACGATGCACTGAGCTGGTGCCATGGCGTGCCGCTGACGCCGGGAATGGCGCTGGCCGTGATGCCCGAAGGCATCAGTGAGTTCACGCTCAGCCCCGGCACGCAGATGACGCTGATGCTGGTGCCGGTCGCGCGCGTGCAGCGCAAGCTGACCGAATTGAGCCTGCGCAGCACGCCACCGGCGGGGCAGGCACTTTCGTTGTTCAACCTCGGCGATGATGCAATGCCTCTGGTACGCCATTACCAGCAGCTGCATGCACAGCTGGGGCAGGGCGGTGCGCTGCAGCCGGAAGAAACCGAGCGCCTGCTGCATGAGCATATCCAGGCGCTGCTCGGTGGAGGCCCAGCCGACCGGCCCAGCTGCAGTCGCGCCCGCCGCACGCATTACCTGATCGCGCAGCGGGCGGAGAACTTCATGCGCCTCAACCTGCGGCGCAATATCTACATGAATGAAATCTGCGACGCCGCCGGCGTCAGCGAACGCGGCCTGCGCTATGCGTTCGAGGATCTGTTCGGCACCTCGCCCAATCGCTACCTGTCGATGCTGCGGCTGTGCGCGGCCTGCCGCAGCCTGTCGATGGCCGATTCCAACCGGCGCTCGGTCAAGGCCATCGCGCTCAGTTGCGGGCTGTGGGATCTGTCGCGCTTTGCCGACAACTATCGGAAAGTCTTTGGCGAACTGCCGCGCGACACCCTGATGCGCGCGCCCGCACAGCTCGGCCAACCGGCCTGAGGGTATCGGCCGGGCTGCCGCCCGGCACCCGCGGTAGTGCCGGCCGCTGGCCGGCAACCTCAACAGCAACAGCCACAGCAACAGCAACAGCAACAGCAACAGCCGGCTCTGGGTTTTCTGTGGGTTGGCGGGGCGGTGTGGGCTTGCAGGACACGCCGTAAACCCATCCATGGGGGCTCGATGGCGCCATCCATGGCGCCAACGGTCCTGCAAGCCCACACCGCCCCACCCCTGACAGTTTCCCGAGGGCGGTTGGATTGACTGTCATGCATTCACTGCGGGCGTGAGTGCAACCTCGATTTTCATTGATTATTTCGATCTAAATGAAAAATGATGATCCGACTTTCCCTCAGCCGGGCATGGCCCGGCTCTACAGGAAAGCGCGCGGGAAACTGTCGAAGGCGGGGTGGGTCCGGTTGCGGGGGTGTCCGCGGCATGGATGCCGCGGCCAAGCCTACAGGGACGTATTTACGGCGTCCCCCGCAACCGGACCCACCCCGCCATCCCCCAGGAACCCAGCTTCTGCCGTTGCTTTTGCCGTTGCTGTTGCCTTTGACGTGGCCTCTGCGGGTGCCGGGCGCAGCCCGGCCAGCCCTCCCTGCCGGTTTTGCATATGCGGCTGCCGAATCCGGCCGTGGATTTGCCGGAATGCGCGATTGCCCTGCCGGAATGAAGTGCTCAGCCCTCGCTGAAAGGCGCGAAATGTCAGTCACCTGCCTAACGGCAAGTCCACTGACATTCAAGTTGTCCGCCTACGGGGGAAATGCTCATGAACCGCATCTACCGGCGTGTATGGAACCGCCAGCTCAATGCTCTGGTTGTGGCCTCGGAACTGGCCACCGGCGATAGCGGTGGTACCGCACCGCGCGACCGCCGTGCCAGCCTTCTGGTGCCCAGCACCCTGGCCCTGGCACTGCTGTGCGTGCTGGCCAGCGGGCCTGCGGCGGCAACAGAGTCCAGCCAATCCCTGCGCGATCTGCAGGCATTGGCAGCCAAGTACACCCAGCCGATGCCGGTGAAGGTCGATGCCGAAGTGGCGCTGGCAGCGGCCGCACGACAGGCCCAGGCGAACCCGGCGATCAGTGCGAACGCACGCGTCGGCCTGCAGCTGAGCACGACCTCGCTGCCGGTGGTGCGCGACGTCCTGCCGGCCACCGTGCAGGTCAAGCTGGCCGCCGGCGCCACGCCGCGCCAGGTGACCGCAACGGCGCTCGGCGCCGACGTGCGCGCCAACATCGGCGTCGGCAACGCAGCCTCCGCCCGTGTCGATGCAGCGCTTGCCGCGAACGTCGCACCGGCCGCGCAGGCACCGTTGGGCCTGTCTGCCAATGCGGCAGCAAAGGCCAACGTCGGTATCGCCGGTACGCCGATTGCCAGCGTCGATGCCGGTACCCAGGTTGCCGCCGCAGCAAGTGCAACGCCGTCCGGATTGAAAGCGGCCGTCGATGGCAAGGTCGATTCGCATCTGGTCGTGGCCGGCAACCCCATCGAAGGACAAGGCCAGGCCGGTGCCACCGCCGCGGTCACACTACCGGCCAAGGAAGAGCTGCCGGGCGACACCGATGACCGCGCGATCACCGCCGCATTTGATACCGGCGTGGCGGGCAAGGTACGCGTACAGGGCAAGGACGGCGAAGAACTCGTCGCTGATCGCAACCTCAAGCTGGCCGGCACCGCAACCGTCGCCGCACAGAACAGCGCGCTGGGCCTGGGCGGCCTGCTCAACGGTGTCGGCACTGCGCTGAACGGCGTTGGCAGCGCTGTCGGCAGCCTGCTCAACGGCGATCTCAACGGCACTGTCGGCAACCTGACCGGCGCCGTCGGCGGTCTGGTCGGCAACACCCTGGGCAGCCTCGGCCTGACCTCGCCGTCGGCCATCCCGCCGACCAGCCCGAAGGCGCCCGCAGCCGCCGACCCGAATGCGGGCCTGGTGATCGGCACCGGTGGCCTGGTGGGCGGTGTCACCGAACTGCTTGGCCCGACCACTGCCAGCCTGTTCGGCGGCACCGGCTACCTGTCCAACGGCAACCTCAAGCTCAGCACCGCCAACGTCATGCAGACCTACTCCACGGTCAACGTGCTGGGCCTGCCGGTGGTCAACGCCACGCCGGTCGGTACCACGCTCAATGGACTGGGTGGCGCGGTCACCGGTGGCAGCTCGCACCTGACCCTGATCGGCGGCGTCACCTCCGACAGCTACATCTACAACATCAACAATGGCAATCCCGGTGGCCTGCTGGGCCTGCTGCTGCCCAAGGATTCGCCGGCCTGGGCGGCCAAGTGCCTGGACATTGCACTGGCCGATATCTCCTGCTGGGCGGTCAACGCCGCGCAGGACTACCAGGTGCTGATGGGCGATGGCGCCTATGCCAACGGTTCGAAGGAAGTGGTGATCGGCGCCAATGCCCGCCATGAGCTGCCGAAGGTCGATGCCAACGTGGCCTTCCCCGGCGCGGGCGCCAATGATCCGACCGATCCGACCGGCGTTCCCACCGCCGACTACGCGGCACGCATGGGGCACTCGGTGGTGGTCGGCGACAGTGCCAGCGGCACCGCCAACGGGCAGACCCTGCTCGGCGCGGAGAGCACCTCCAACCAGGCCAATTCGGTGGCATTGGGTTACCGCTCGGCTGCACTGCGCGGCGCCCAGGCCAGCTACAGCGCCTATGGCCTGACCACCGCGCAGGTGTCGGCCGGTGAAGTGTCGGTAGGCACCGCCGGTGGCGGCGAGCGGCAGATCACCAACCTCGCGGCCGGCAGCGCCAACACCGATGCGGTCAACGTGGCCCAGCTGAAGGGCGCCATCAGCCAGATCGATGCGGTCGGCGCAGCGGCGGTCACCTATGACCTGGATGGTGCAGGCGATCCCAACTACCGCCGTGTCACCCTCGGCAATGGCACCGGCACCACCACCATCGGCAACCTGGCCGCCGGCGCGGTCAATGCCACCAGCAGCGAGGCGGTCAACGGTGCGCAGCTGTTCGCCAGCAACGACACCATGGCGAAGTTCTTTGGCGGACGCGCAGCATTCGATCCGCTCACCAGCACGTTCACCGCACCGCTGTTCGAGATCAGCACCATCTCCACCGGTGGCGCCGTGGCCTCTGGGCTGTATGACAACGTCACCGACGCCTTCGATGCGGTGGATGGCTCGCTGGTCAACCTCAACACGCAGATCAACGACATCCGCAACACCGGCACCCGGTACCTGCGGGTGAATTCGACCGGTGCTGACGCCGTGGCCAGCGGTACCGAAGCGATCGCCGTCGGTGCCGGTGCCAGCGCAACCGCCGCCAACAGCATCGCGGTCGGTGCCGGCAGCCTGGCCGACCGTGCCAACAGCGTGTCGATCGGTGCCGCAGGCGCCGAACGCCAGGTCACCAATGTCGCCGCCGGTACCGCCAGCACCGATGCGGTCAACCTGGGCCAGTTGCAGGCCTCGGAAGAGGGCGCGCTGCGCTACGACCTCAACGGCGACGGCAGCGTCAACTACGGCAGCGCTACGCTGGGCCAGTCCGGCACGGCCACCACGCTGCGCAACCTTGGCCCGGGCCAGATCAGCGCGGCCAGCAGCGAAGCGATCAACGGTGCGCAGCTGTTCGCGGCCAACCAGACCGTGGCCACCCATCTCGGCGGCGGCGCTGCGGTGGATGCCAATGGCGTGGTTACCGCACCGACCTACACGCTCAACAATGTCGCCGCCAATGGCACCGTCAGCCAGGGCAGCTACAACGACGTCGGCACGGCCTTCGATGCGGTCAGCAATTCGCTGGCCAACGTTGCAGACCAGACCGATGACCTGGACAAGCGCGCCGTGAAATATGACGTGGATGGGAGTGGCAACGTGGTCGATACCGTGACCCTCAGTGGTACCGGCGGTGCACCGGTGAAAGTCACCAACGTGGCTGCCGGCAGCATCCTGGCGGGCAGCAGCGATGCCATCACCGGCGACCAGCTGTTCAGCACCCACCAGACCGTGGCCAGCTACTTCGGTGGCAGCACCGTGTACAACGGCAGCACCGGCCTGTGGACCGCGCCGACCTTCAACATCTCCACCATCGCCACCGATGGCACCATCACCGGCAACGACTACAGCAACGTCACTGCGGCGTTCTCCGCAGTGGATGGCTCGCTGCGGGTGCTCAACCAGCGCATCAGCAACGGCGGCGGCAGCCCGTACCTGGCGGTCAACTCCACTGCCGCAGCGGCGACGGCCACCGGTGCCGAAGCACTGGCGGTCGGCCCGCAGGCCAGTGCAGCGGGCGCGGGCAGTGTGGCGGTCGGCAACGGCGCCGATGCCAGCGCAGGCAACAGTGTTGCGCTGGGTGCTGGCTCGGTGGCCAGTGTCGGCGCGCAGACCGGCTATACCGGAGCCTACGGCCAGACCGGTGCCAGCAACTCGTCCGGTGAAGTGGCGGTGGGCAGCAGCGGCAGCGAGCGCAAGGTCACCCACGTGGCCGATGGCTCCGACGACCACGACGCGACCAACGTCGGCCAGCTGAAGAACGGCGTCAACTACGCCATCGACCAGTCCAAGTCCTACACCGACCAGAAGATCCAGAACATCACCAACGTCGCCGGCAGCTTCCGTGCCAACAACAGCAACAACCTGGCCGATCCGTCCGCCAGCGGTGCCAACTCCGCCGCAGGCGGTGCCGGCTCCACCGCTGCCGGGGCGAACTCGACCGCACTGGGCAACGGTTCGCAGGCACAGGCCGACAACTCGGTGGCGCTGGGTGCAGGCTCGGTCGCCAACCGCGCCAATACGGTGTCGGTGGGGGCAGCCGGTGCCGAACGCCAGGTGGTCAACGTGGCCGACGGTTCGCAGGCAACGGATGCGGTCAACGTGCGTCAGCTGCAGGCTTCGCAGCAGGGCACGATCCGCTATGACACCACCACCAACGGCACCACCAACTACAACAGCGTCACCCTGGGCAGCACCAGCAGCGGCCCGACCACGGTGCGCAACGTCGCCGCCGGCACCGCCGGTACCGACGCGGTCAATGTCGACCAGCTGAAGTCGGGCATGGCGCAGACGCTGGACTGGTCCAAGGCCTACACCGATGAGCGCATGGGCGGCTTCGAACGCGACCTGCGCAAGACCGACAACCGTGCCTCGGCCGGTATCGCCTCGGCGATGGCAACCGCATCGCTGCCGCAGCCCAGCGAAGCCGGCCGCAACATGGCCTCGATCGCGGCGGGCAGCTACAACGGCGAATCCGGCGTGGCCCTGGGCATCTCCGGTGTTTCCGAGGGCGGCCGCTGGATCTACAAGTTCAGTGGTTCCACCAACAGCCGTGGCGAGGCCGGTGTGGCCGTCGGTGCTGGTATCCAGTGGTGATCGCCCGCGCCGGGTCGCACTTGCGGCCCGGCGCAGCGGGCAACGTCTACAGGGGGAATGACATGAAATCGCATCGCATCGCTCGCAGTGGCCGCGTCGCCGCCACGCTGGGCCTGATCCTGGCCGCAGGGCTGCTGGTTGCCTGCCGCAGCCACGCACCGGCCGCCGACGGTCCCGCCGGCAGCACTACCGTCACCTTCCCGGAGGCCAGCAAGGCATCGCTGAAGGAAGGCATCTATCCCGATATCGCCGACCTGCGCCGGTTCGCACCGGGCATGAGCAAGCGCCAGCTCTATACGTTGCTGGGCACCCCGCATTTCAATGAAGGCATGTGGGGCGTGCGCGAGTGGAACTACCTGTTCAACTTCCGCACCGCACAGGGCGCCGAATACTTCACCTGCCAGTTCCAGGTGCGCTTCGACAACAAGGGCATCGCCCAGGGCGGCTACTGGAAGCCTGAATCGTGCGCTGCCGTACTGGACCCGCCGCGTCCGCCTGCACCGCCACCGCCGGCGCCGTTGCCGGAGCAGCCGCTGCGACTGGCTGCCGATGCGCTGTTCGGTTTCGACAGTGCAGTGCTCAGCGCCACTGGTCAGCAGGCCGTGCAGGGCGTATTGGCGCAGGTGCGCGAGGCCAGCCAGGTGCAGTCGATCCAGGTGGTCGGCTACACCGACCGCATCGGCAGCGCTGCCTACAACCAGACGCTGTCGCAGCGGCGCGCCGAGGCGGTGCGCATGGCCCTGGTACAGGGCGGCGTATCAGCGGCGAGCATCAGCGCTGAAGGTCGCGGCGCGGCGGAACCACTGGTGCAGTGCGACCAGCGCAACCGGCGCGAACTGATTGCCTGCCTGGCGCCCAACCGCCGGGTGCAGATCGCCGGCGTGGCGCGGCCGCACTGAATCCCCGTGCCGGGGCGCGCCCCGGCATCCCGAGTCCCCCCTGTTCTGCCGGCAGGACGTGGAAACGTCTCCCCCGTTTTCCACGCCTGCCGGTGGGCAGGTTTCTTCCCTGGTGCACCTGATGAATGCCCAATTCCTGCCCTTGTCCATGAAGACGGAAGCCACTCTCAGTGTGTACGGCCAACTCGGCAACCATGCGGTGGTGCGCATTCCCGGGCGCCGGCTGCCGGGCCTGATCCTGCAGGCCGACACCGTTGCCGGGTTCCTCACCCAACTGCAGGAGGCGCAGGCGTGCTTGCGCAGCGGCCGCGCGCAGCGCGCCGACGCCGAGCTGGACATGCTGGTCGACATGCTCGAGCAGTGGTACGCGCTCATCGAATCGCGGCTGGCCGATGCAGGCGAGGCGCTGTAGAGAAGAGGGGACGGAGGGGATCAAGTCGTTTCCCGCACAGCCGGGGCATGAACGACGTGATCCCCTCCGTCCCCTTTTCTATTGCTAGGCGCGGGCGCGGATCATCCAGCAGGCGGCTTCCACCCGCACGCGATCACCGTCGATGAACGATGCGAACGCAGCCAGCGCGTGTTGCAGCAGCGCATCGGCGCGTTCGGCCGGCAGCGCACGCAGGGCCAGGCCCACGGGCCCAAGCTGGCCGACGTAGCTGGCCAGCGCGTCACGGGTGAGGAAACAGGTCAGGTCCAGCGGCGACACGTCCACGTCCTGCCATCCGGCACTCTGCAGCAGCCGACGCACCCGCTCGCCATCGGCGAAGGCGAACTGTCCTGGTGCACCCGGTGCTCGCGCTGGCAGCACCAACTGGTCTGCAAGGGCGCGTTCGGCGGCGGTCATGAACGGATTGTCCTGCGCGCTGCGCCAGGCGATGAAGCGCAGGCCCGCGCCGGCTAGGGCGGCACGGTGCAGGTTGGCGAAGGCGGCCTGCGTGTCCTCGAAGAACATCACCCCGAACCGCGACTGGATCCAATCGTAGCGCGCTGTCGCGAAGGCATGGCGCTGCGCGTCGGCAACGATGAAGTCGATGTCGCGCCCGATCGCGGCGGCACGCTGGCGGGCGAGGGCAAGCATCGGTGCGGAGATGTCGACGCCGGTGCAATGCGCATCGGGACGCATCGTGGCGGCGGTCAGCGTGCTGGCGCCGGTGCCACAGCCGATGTCCAGCAGTTCCTTGACGGCAGCCGGCAGCTCGTCGCGCAGGGCATCGGCCATCGGTTGGAACAGGCTGTCCAGCAGGGCCTGTTGCGCGACCCAGTTCTCGCCAGCGGGGCCGTTCCAGAGCGTGTTCTGATCGAGCGGGAGTGAATCGGCCATGGGCTTGCCTTGCGCGGGGAGTACGACCATGGTGGCGCTTGAAGCCCACTTGAGGTCAAGCACGATGCGGGAACTGGATATCGGTGAAGTGGTGCGCCGCAGCGGTGTACCGGCCTCCACCCTGCGCTACTACGAACAGCTGGGCCTGTTGCAGGTGCTGGGGCGGCGCGGCCTGCGCCGGCAGTACCACGAACAGGTGCTGGAACGGTTGGCGCTGATCGGCTTGGGGCAATCAGCAGGTCTGTCGCTGCAGCAGATCGGCGCGGCGATGCCGCAGGGGACAGGGCTTGCACTGGACCGCTCGGCATTGCTGGCCCAGGCCGATGCGCTGCAGCGGCAGATACGCGGGTTGCAGCGGGTGCAGGATCGGTTACGGCGGGCTGCAGCCTGTCCGCACGCTGACGATGCACGGCGCTGCGCCTCGTTCCGCAGGCTGCTGCATGCGCAGCAGCGCGTGGCGCATGGATGAGCAGTAGATCCATGTCATGCGTGGATGAACAGCCGATCCCCGCTCAATCGCGGGTGCTGACTTCCCAGGTGGCGTGCAGCACGCCCGGCACCTGCTCCATCCGCGCCAGCACCACGTCCAGCTCGTCGGCGCTGACCGCCGTGCTGACCAGGACGGCGATCACATCGGTGGGCGCATCGGCGTGCTCGACCAGCTGCACGTCGCCGACGGGATACTGCGCTGCTTCCAGTGCATCGACCAGGCGCTCGCGCACGCGCGGCACCGCGTCGGCATCCACGCTCAGGCGCACTTCGTAGGTCGCCTCGCTGGCGGCTTCGTTGATCGGGATGCGGTTGATTGCGTTCACCAGTGGCCGCAGCAGGGTGTTGCCGGCGATGATCAGTACGGTCAGCAGCACGCCTTCGGCCAGCATGTCCGCACCGGTACAGCTGCCCACGGCAGCCGAGCACCACAGCGTCGCGGCGGTGTTCAGGCCGCGCACGTTCATGCCTTCCTTCATGATCACGCCGGCGCCGAGGAAGCCGACGCCCGAGACCACGTACGAGATCACCCGCACGGCCTCGGCGCTGCCGGCGATACGCATGCCCAGATCAACGAAGGCGGCGGCGCCGACGGCCACCAGCACGTTGGTACGCAGGCCGGCGGTACGCTGTCGGTATTGGCGCTCGGCGCCGATCAGGGTGCCGAGCACGAACGCCGCCAGCAGGCTGACCACGGTGTCGGCGAAGGGGCCGGACTGGAAGGTTTCAATGAAGCGCATGGCCGCAGTCTACCTCCCGCAGGTGACAGTAGATCCACGCCATGCGTGGATGGGTGGGAGTGCCGGGACATCATCCACGCATGGCGTGGATCTACCAGTCGACGCGCAGTGGGGGCATTTCCGTGCTCCATGCCCTTGCCGTGCGTGGGCGGGACGGGGGCGCCGGGAAGGTCATCCACGCATGGCGTGGATCTACTCGTCGACGCGCTCGCCCATCATTTCGCGCTGGCGCTTGTCCAGCTCCTCCGCATAGCGCTTGCGCACGAATGCTTCAGACACCACGCCCAGTACCTGGCCATCGTCGGCCACCACCGCCAGCTCGTCGGCCTGGGTCTGGTCGAACCTCTGCATCACGCTCACCACATCCGCGCTGGTGGCAAGCGCTACGTCGTGGTTCTCGGCGAACGTACCCACCACGTCCTCGGGTTTTACGCCGTCGCCGAACAGGCGCGGGATCTGCACGATGCCGGCGTAGTGGCCTTCACTGTCGATCAGGATCACCCGGCTGCCCGAGCCCAGCGGGAAGCGCTGGCGGAAGGCGGCGGCATCGAGGTCGGCCGGGGCAGTGGCTACGCCTTTGCGCATCATCCGCCCGGCATTGAGGTTGTGCACCCAGCCGATGTCACGCGCGCTCTTGATGGTTTCCCCGCGCAGATGCATGCGCCAGGTCGAGAAGGAATAGCCGAACCATTGCCGCACCAGGGTGCTGGACACCAGCACGGCGCTCATCACCACGCTGGTCAGCAGGAAATCGTGGGTGCCTTCCAGCACCAGCATGGCCATGGTCATCGGCGCGCCAACCACCGCCGCGGCCAGTGCGGCCATGCCCGCCAGCGCCGCCGACGTGGCGTCGACCACCGGCACGCCGGTGGCCATCGCCAGCAGCCCGGCAAACAGCGTGCCGACCAGGGTGCCCATGAACAGCGAGGCGAAGAACAGGCCGCCGCGGAAGCCAAAACCCAGCGAGATGCCCGAGGCCAGGCATTTGAGGGTCAGCAGTCCGCCGATCCAGATCAGCGGCAGATGGGTGGTCAGGTCCAGGTGCAGTGCGCCATGGCCGGACGACAGCACCTGCGGGCTGGCCAGTGCCAGCGGAATCAGCAGCAGGCCGCCCACTACCGGCCGTCCCCATAGCGGCAATGGGCTGCGCTTGACCGTGCCCTCGATGGAGGCGATCAGGCGCATCACCACGATGCCGACCATGGCACAGCAGCAGCCGAGCAGGCCGTAGATCGCATAGTCGGCAGCGCGCACGTCGATGGTGGATGCCGCCGGCAGCAGATAGGCTTCCACGCCGGCCTGGTCGGCAACGAAGGCACCGGCCAGCGCCGCCACCGCCACCGGCGCCAGCGCAGCCGGCGTATAGGCACCGATGACGATCTCGAAGGCGTAGAACGCCCCGGCCAGCGGAGCGCCGAAGGCCGCGGCGATGGCACCGGCCGCACCGGCCCCGACCAGGATGCGCACGTCGTTGCGGCGCAGGCGCATCACTCGTCCCAGCTGCGAGCCGCTGCCGGCACCCATCTGCGTGTACGACGCTTCCAGTCCGACCGACGCGCCGCAGCCGTTGGAGACCAGGGTCTGGGTCAACACGATCAGGTTGTCACGCATCGACATGCGGCCGCCGTGCAGCGCATTGGCTTCCACGGCGTCCAGCAAGGGGCGCTTGAGGCGCGTTGCAGCAAGGCTGACCAGGCCCACCACCAGGCCGCCCAGCGGCAGTACCAGCAGCGCGGTCCAGCTCAGTGCGGGCAGCGAGCTCAGGCGCATGCCCTCGTCCAGCCCATACAGCGCAGTCTGCAGGGTGCGTGCCAGCCCGGCCTGCAACAGGGTCAGGCCACCGGCGATCAGCCCGACCAGCAGGGCCAGGGCGATGAACCACAGGTCGCTTCCGCGCAGGCGCAGGCGCAGGCCCTGGAAGGCCAGATGCAGGCGCGATGGCGAAGCGGCGGACGACATGGTGGCGGCATGATACGCCGCCACCGTGAGCGCCACCGTCACCGCATCAGGCGGTTACCGCACTCAGAAGCGGTAGCGGCCCTGCACGTAGAAGGTGCGCGGTGCGGCCACCATGCGCCCGGCGTTGCCATCCACGTTGCGGGTGTACCAGCGCTTGTCGGCCAGGTTGTTCACGCCCACCGCAATCTCGCTGTCGGCCAGCCAAGGCAGCTGCCAGGCGGCCTGCGCGTTCCATAGGCGTACGCCCGGCACGCGGCCTACGCGCGCATCGGCGGTTTCGTTCCAGGTGTTGGCGGCATCGGAGAACTGGCCGCTCTGGTGGGTGCTGGACACATTGAAGGTCCAGCCGGCCAGCGCATAGCGCGCGCCGATGCTGTCGGTATCGCGCGAATAGAACGGCACATCCAGGCCACGATTGTCGCCGGACTGCTGGATGGCCTTGGTCCAGGTGTAGTTCGCGTACAGCTCCAGCCCGGCCAGCGCGCTGCTCTCGGCGAAGCGGTATTCGATCGCGCTTTCCACACCCTTGTGGTCGGTGGCGCCGATGTTCTGGAAGGTGGGCGGGGTGATGCCCGGAATCTGCAGGATCTGGTTGTCGAAGCGCATCTTGAATACGGTCACTTCCGCACGCAGCGCGCCATCCTGCCAGCGCGCACCCAGTTCGGTGGTCCTGGCGATTTCCGGGTTCAGCGGATTGGTCGCGCTCTGCGAGTTGAGCTGGATGTTCTGCACCGGCCCGAAGGAGGTGGTGTAGTTGCCGAACACGGTCAGCTGCGGGGTCAGCAGGTAGGCGACGTTGAGCGAGGGCAGGGCCTTGTCGTTGCGGCTGCTGAAGGTTGCGCCGCCACCGGCCTGCCGGCGGTCCATGTCTATCCACTCCATGCGCACGCCGGGGGTGATCCGCCACTGGCCGATGGCGATGCGGTCATCAACGTAGAACGAGTGCGCATCGGTAGCGTTGTCGAAGCGGGTGGTGGCACTTTCCACGCCGGTGCGGCGCACCACCGTGTAGCTGCGGTCGTTGCCGCGCTCGCGCAGGAAGCGGTAGCCGGCGGTGATGTCGTGCACGCTGCTGCCCCAGTGCAGGCGCTGGGTGTAGCGCGGTTCGATGCCGAGCACGCGGTAGTCGCGCGGCTGCACGGTGATCTGCGTGTTGGCGGCGTTGATCAGCGAGCTGGCGCGGTTGCTTTCGTTGTAATACGCAAGCACCTCGAACTCGCTGTTCTGCGACAGCGTGTTGGTGTAGCCCAGGTCGACGCCGGTGCGATGGCCCTTCCAGAAGTCGGTCGGCCGGGTGTTCTGGAACGGATCGGTCTCGTACTGGGCGCGGGTAAGACCGCCCGGGGTCAGCGAACGCACGTTGTAGTACGAGAGTTTGGCGCGCAGTTCCTGCTGTGCATCGATGGCATAGGCGAACTTCAGTGCCAGGTCGTCGAAACGGTCATCGCTGCCCTGGCGCCAGCCGCGGCCGTCCTGCCCGGAATACAGCAGGGCGGCACCCAGACCGTTGTCGGCGGTGCCGCCGAGGAACGCGTTGTACTGGGTGCTGTCGCCGCCGCCGTGGTCGTAGGCGCTGTAGCGCACGCCGGCCTCGCCGTGCAGGCCGGCCGCGGTCGGAATCGCACGGGTGCTGAAGTTGATGATGCCGCCGACATTCTGCGGCCCGTAGCGCACCGCACCGCCGCCACGCACCACGTCGATCGACTCGATGTTGGCCAGGCTGGCCGGGGCGAACGACAGCTGCGGCTGCCCGTACGGCGCAACCGCCAGCGGCACGCCGTCCAGCAGTACGGTCGAGCGCGGCGAGTAGCGGCCGGTCAGGCCACGCACGCCGATGTTGAGCGACACCGAGCTGCCGGCGGTGCCGGAGTTGTCGGTCACCTGCACGCCGGGAATGCGGCGCATGGCATCGCCCAGGCTGGCGGCGCCGCTGGCCTCGATGCGCTGGCGATCAACCACGGTACGTGCGCCGGCGAAGCTCTTGACGCTGTCGTGCAGGCCGGTGCCCAGCCAGCTGCCCGATACCTGGATGCTGTCGAGCGTGGTGGCGCTGTCCTGCGCGAAGGCGCTGGCAGCCGGGATCAGGCACAGGGCGAGGGCGGCGGCCAAGGGCAGGCGGGCCGGTTGCAGGGCAGGGATGGGCATCGTTGCGGGCAGTGGAAGGGCGTAAATGAGAATTATTGCTGATTCCATTCGCCATTGGAATCGGCACACGGTTCAGCGCTTTGACCCGGTGGTAAAGTGATCAATTGCCTCCTGACCCGCTGAGATCTGCCATGTCCACTGCTGCTTTCTATCCCGTCGGAACCCCTGGCCAGCCGTGGGGCGTGGCGGAACGGGAGCAGTGGCGTGCGCGCCAGCAGCGCCTGCGCCGTTACGACGAGGAAGTGCTGCCGCGCATCGATGCACTGGCCGAGCGCTTCGACAAGGTGGCTTACGGCCAGCTCGACTATGCAGGCGAGACCTATACCCTGTTCGCCCTGCGCAGCCGCGACTGGAACCCGGCACTGCCGGCCGCGCTGGTGACCGGCGGTGTGCACGGCTACGAGACCAGTGGCGTGCTGGGCGCGCTGGAATTCCTCGAAAAACACGCCGACACCTATGCCGGCAAGGCCAACCTGCTTGTCGCGCCGTGCGTGAATCCATGGGGCTTCGAGCGCATCAACCGTTGGAACTTCGATGCGATCGACCCGAACCGCAACTTCCGCGCTGACGGCCCGGCCCGCGAATCGACGGCGCTGATCGAACTGATCGCACCGTTGAAGGGCCAGTTCGTGCTGCACATCGACCTGCACGAAACCACCGACAGCGACGAGAGCGAGTTCCGTCCCGCACTCGCCGCGCGCGATGGCAAGCCGTTCGAGCCAGGCCTGATTCCCGATGGCTTCTACCTGGTGGATGACAGCGAGAATCCGCAGCCGGCGTTCCAGCAGGCCGTGGTCGCCGAAGTGGAGAAGGTCACCCATATCGCACCGGCCGACGACAAGGGCGAGATCATCGGTTCGCCGGTGGTCGCGCATGGCGTCATCGAGTACGCGCTGGTGCCGCTGGGCCTGTGCGCCGGCATCACCGGGGCGAAGTACACCACCACCACCGAGGTCTACCCGGACAGCCCGCGGGCGACGCCGCAGCAGTGCAACGACGCGCAGGTGGCAGCGGTGTGCTCGGCGCTGGATTACGCGCTCGCCCATCGTTGATCGGTAGTGCCGGCCGCTGGCCGGCAACCACGGGACAAGGGGATGCCGGCCAGCGGCCGGCACTACATCACCCCAACGCTTCGACCCACCACAATGCCGCCGGCCCCGGCGGCGTATCGCGCCGCCACACCAGGTCGCTGTGGATGCGGCGCGGCCAGCCAGGTACGCGCAGCTCCAGCAGGCGGCCACGGTCGTAGCGCTGCACCAGCGCACGCGGCAGCTCGGCCCAGCCGATGCCGTCCTCGGCCATCTCCATCACCATCAGGTAGTCCGACGCAGTCCATGCCGGCCCGCTGATCGGCGGCGCGTGGTCGACCTGCGCGCTCAGCCGCACCTGCCGGTGCCGGGCCAGCTGCGCCGCCGCGCGCACGCCGGCCTGCGCCAGTGGATGGTCGCTGGCCATATACACCGCCAGTTCGCTGTGGTGGGCCAGGGGCTGGGCCACCAGCGCATCGGGGTACTGCGCCTGGCGCGGCAGCAGTCCCAGCCCGGCGCGCCCAGCATCCACCAGTTCCAGCACGTCCCGCCCTTCGGCATCCAGCCATTCCAGTTCGATCTCCGGAAATGCCTCGGCAAACCGCTGCAGCACACGTTGCGCCGGATCGAGCTGGTAGACATCGGAGAACACCACGGTCAGGCGTGGCTCCACGGGTGCGGCCAGACGCACGCTCAGCTGTTGCAGGCGCGCGTCGGCGGCAAGGATTTCCTGCGCGTGACCCAGCACCTGCCGGCCGGCGTCGGTCAGCTGCGGGTAGCGGCCGCTACGATCGAACAGGACCATGCCCAGGTCCGCCTCCAGATGGGCGATGGCGGTACTGACCGTGGACTGGGTCTTGCGCAGCCGGCGCGCGGCCGACGAGAACGAGCCCAGCGCGGCGGCCTCGACGAAGGCCTGCAGGGATTCAGGGGAATAGGGCATTGATCCATCGCTCCTGTCGATGGAATCCATTTTGATACCACCGTAAAAGGCGATGATACTGGCCGCCGTCGCCCCTGTCTGCGGGGTGTTTTGGATCATCCACGCACGGCGTGGATCTATTGACGACGGGGCGCGGTCCCCGTCCCGCAAGGAGCTTCACATGTCCCGTACTGTTCCCGCCCGTGGCGCCTTCGTCGCCTGGGCCTGCCTGACCGTGGCGATCGTCGCCGAAGTGGTCGGCACGTCCTTCATGGCCCATGCCGCCCGCGATGGCGGCTGGACCGGTTATCTGGTGATGGCCGCCGCGCTGGCGCTGTCCTATTACTTCCTGGCGCTGTCGGTGCGCCGTATCGCCGTCGGCGTGGCCTATGCGGTGTGGGAAGGCCTCGGCTTGACCCTGCTGACCGTGGTCGGCATCAGCGTGTTCGGTGAGAGCCTGTCGCTGCAGCAGCTGGCCGGTCTGGTGCTGGCGGTGGTCGGCATCGTCTGTGTCACCCTCGGGGAGGCGCACTGATGAACATGATGGCCCTGTTTTTCGTGATCTGCTCGGCGCTGATCGATGTGGCCGCCAACATGATGGTGGCAAAGTCCGATGGCTTCCGTCGCTGGCGCTGGGGTGTCGGCGCCATCGTGCTGGTCTGGATCGCCTTCGCCCTGCTGGGCCAGGCCGTGCGCTACATGGACCTGGCCACCGCCTATGCGATGTGGGGCGCGATCGGCGTGATCGGTACGGCCACCTGTGGTCGCCTGCTGTTCGGCAATCGCCTGCGCCCGATTGGTTGGGTTGGCATTGGCCTGGTCACTGTGGCGGTGTTGCTGCTCAGTACCGCGAAGTAGCGCGTCGCTGTGCCAACCAAGGTTGGCACCTACCAGAGCGTGAGCCGCCGCATGCAGGCGCCCCGGGGATGGATTCCCCGGGGCGTTGCTGTTTCTGCTGTACTCAGAAGCGTGCAGTGAAACTCAGCCGGGTGGTCCGGCCGGGGCCGGGCATCAGGCTCATCGCCAGCGTGTCCATGTAGTAGGTGTTGCGCAGGTTGTTGACCGCCAGTTCCACTTCCGTGCGTGGGGTGAACTGCCAGCGCGCATAGAAGTCGTAGATCGCGGTTGGCAGATAGATGTTCTGCAGGCCGGTCGAGCCGGTGGTGTTCCACGGCTTGTCCAGTTCATGGGTGGGGCCGCTGTTGTAGATGCGGCGGATGCCGGTATCCAGTCGCCGGTCGAACAAGCGGAATCCGAGCGTGCTGTGGATCGAGTACTTCGGCGGGTTCTGCGCATTGACGAAGGACGTACCGAAGCCGCCGTCCACGCAGTCCGGCGTGGTGTCCAGCTTGCTCCACTTCGCATACGGGTCGTCGCGCAGGCGCTTGGCCGTGGCCGCATCACAGGTGCGTGCGCGCTGGTAGTAGCTGGCCGACAGGTCCAGGTAGGCAATGCCGGCGTCATAGCCGGACTGCAGCTCGTAGCCGGAGATGGTGTAGTTGTCGACATTGTCGACATAGAACGCCCAGTTGCTGGAATCGAAGCGGCGGGTGATCGCGTTGTCGATATCGTTCTTGAACCACGCCACCTTGAAGGCCAGGCGGTCACCGTCACGCCACAGGTCACGCTTGAGCAGGCTGAAACCAATGTCCCAGGAACGGTTCTTCTCCGGCTTCAGGCCGTTGATCGGCGCCGAGGTGCTGTTGCCCAGCGTCGATTCGAACAGGCTGGGCATCTTCCAGCCCTGTGCGTATTTCACGTAGAAGAAGGCATCCGCATCCAGGTTGAAGCGGGCTTCGGCGTAGGGCGCAAAGCCATGGCCGGAACGACGGATCGCCGGCTGGTAACCCCAGGCGGTGGGAATCTTCTTGGTGTAGAAGCCGTTGGCACCGCGCGGATCGCGCTGGAAGCCGTCGAAGTCATAGGTCTGCCCCAGCGTGCTGTCGCCGTACGGCGTGGCACGCAGCGACTCGAGGGTATAGGCGCCCTGTGCATCCGGATACCACTCCTTGTACCAGCCCGGCAGCAGCTGCCCGTCCTTGCTCAGCCGCGCGAACGTGTAGCGCAGGTCGCTTGACTGGCTGACGTAGGCCACGCGGTTGCGGTCCTGCGTGCGGTAATCGGTGAAGCGCCCGCCGGCGGTCAACGACAGCCAGTCCCACGGCTGCCACTGCAGCGAGGCGACGGCGCTGGCCTCGCGCCGCGTGCCCGAGCGCAGGTAGCGGTTGTTGTTGAAGTCCACCGGCAGCACCGGCGAATTCGGTGCGGTGTCCTCATGCTGGAAGGCGGCGCCGTAGCGCAGCGTCCATTCGCCCAGGCTGTTGCTGAAGCGGGTGGTGTTGCTGCTGTCCACGCCCCAGCGCTGGCTCTTCACGTCCGACTGCAGGCCAGGGCCATAGGTCTCGCCCAGCGTGTCGGGCATGCTGTCGCCGGGGTAGTCCTTGAACAGTGGCGTGTTGGCCACGTTGCTGTTGAACATGCGGCTGGTGGCGGTGGTGAACCACAGCGTGCTGCTCAGGTCCAGCCACGGATGCGCCTCGGGCCGGTAGCGGTGGCGCAGCGAAGTGGCGTTGACGCGCATGCGCCCGGGTTCGAACTGGAACATGGTGTTGGCCTTGTCCACGTAGGTCACCCACTCGTTGGACTCGCCGACGCGGCCGATGGCCGAGGGCATGATTTCGCCGAAGCGGGAATCGAAGAAGCGGTGGCTCAGTTCCAGCCGCTGGTCGGGGTTGGGCGTCCAGACGAACTTGAGCAGTACCGATTCGTTGTCGGTGTGGGTGTTCAGTACTTCATCGCCGGGGTGGTAGATCGATGACACCGGCTGGCTGGTCATGCCGGTGCCGCCGCTGGACAGGTGCTGGTCGTCGTAGCGGTCTGCACCGTTGCGGCCGGCGAAGTAATTGCCCTGGCGCCGCCGTGCATAGGCCGCCACGAACTGCCAGTCCTCGCCACGCTGGGCGAAGGCCACGCTGCCGTTCCAGTCGCGCGGATCGCGCAGGCTGTTGCGGTTGTCGTTGCCGCGTGCCACCTGCTTGAACACGTGGGTGCGGTCGATGCTGTTGTCGGCCACGCCGGCGCGCACGCGCAGGCCCCAGGGCTGGTCTTCGTCCAGGATGTCGTCGGCAGTGAGCGTTTCCATGTACACCACGCCACCGATGGCACTGGCCGCGTTCGCCGCCAGGCTCGGACCCTTCTCGATGCTGACCGCACTCACTAGATCCGGGTCCAGGTAGCTGCGCTGCTGCACGCCGGCATAGCCACGGTAGACATCGATGGCCTGTTGGCCGCCATCAATGATCACCGGCACCCGGTTCTGGCCCTGCAGGCCGCGGATGTTGACGTCCAGTGCGCCGCCGTTGCGCACATCGCCGGTATGCACACCGACGGCACCGGCCAGGACATCGCCGATCGACTGGCCGCGGAACCGCTCCAGCTGCTGGCGATCCAGATGCACGCGCGAGCCGCTGTCACGGTAGACCGCATCGGCATCGGCCAGGCCCCACGGTGAAGCGCCTTCGCTGGCCTCACCGCCAACACGCAGGGTGCCTATCTGGCGAGCACCATCATTGTCGCGCGCCGGCGCGTGGCGCAGCACGACACCATCGGCATCGCGCTGGAAGGTGAGCCCGGTGCCGGCCAGCAGCTGCGACAGTGCCGCATCCACCGACTCCGCGCGCTGCACGCCGGGGCTGCGCAGGCCACGGGTGAGGCGCGCATCGACGGCAACGTTGAGTCCAGATTGCTGGCCGAAGGCGGTGAGGGCCTGGTCGAGCGGACCGGCAGCGATGCGCCACTGGCTGACTGTTGCGGCGGCGTTCTGTGCATGCGCACTGACTGGCAGGACGGCAGGCACGGTGATGGCCAGGCACAGTGCCAGTGTCAGTGGGCGAGGGGACGGAAGGGGGCGGGGGGACGTCATGGGGCGGTGTTCCGCAATGGGTTCTCCTGTACTGCCCGGTGAGCGGCAGAAAAGGGAACCGCGCGATCAGGCCGGGCGCAGCACGGTCCACCAGGGCCAGCGTTGCTCGATGCGGATCGGCAGGGCGCGCGCCAGCAACGGCAGTGCCTGCAGGCTGTCCAGCCGCGGCAGCACCGCTGTCACCTTCAGCGCTGCCACGCGCGGATCGCAGCCCAGGTAACCGCGGTGATGGCGTGCCAGTTCATCGACCACCCGCAGCAATGGCGTGTCAGTGACCTGCAGGCGGCCGTCGGTCCAGTCACCGCGCAACGGATCGGCAGCCACCGGCTGCAGTGCACCCAATGCACCAATGCGCGCCCCGCTACCGGCAACCACGTCCAGCGCCGTGCCCAGCAAGGGCAGACAACGGACCGCACCTTCGAACACATCCAGCCGACTGTCCGGTCCGCAGCGGCCGACCGCAAAGCGCGTCCCCATCGGCTGCAGGCGGGCGCCGGCGGTGTGTACGGTCAATGGCAGATGGGCGTAGGCCGGCGCATGCCCTGTCTGCAGCAGCAGTTCGCCCCGCAGCAGGTACAGGGCACGACGGCCTTCGGCGACATCGACGACGACTTCGCTGTCGGCGTTGAGCCACAGCTGGCTGCCGTCGCGCAGGGTCCACGCGCCGGTATGTCCTGCCGCGGTGCGCAGCGGCAGTCGTTGCCGCTGCGATTGCAGGCCCTGCAGACCGAGCAGCGAAAGCGCTCCCAGCCCCAACGCGCCACCGATGCCGCGCAGGGCGCGACGACGACGACGGCCCGCTGCATCCAGCGCCTGCGCGGCAGCATGCGGCGCCAGCGGAGCAAACGAGGTCCAGATGGATTCGACCCGCTGCCACGCACGGGCGTGTTCGGCATGCTCCCGCAGCCACGCTTCCCAGCGGCGTTGATCGTCGCCACTCCAGGCGCCCTGCTGGCGCAACGCGAACCACTCGGCGGCCTGTTCAAGCGCCGGAGAGGCGATACCTTGGCTCATGCCGGGAGGTCGCCGCTGAGCTGCAGGCAATGCAGCATGGCCTGCGCCATGTACTTCTTGACCATCCGTTCGGAGACGCCCAGCTGCTGGCCGATCTGCGCATAGCCCATGCCGGAGAGTCGCGCCATGAGGAAGGCGCGCCGCGGCCGCTCTGGCAGGCCCTGCAGCATGTCGGCGATGGCATGCAGCAGCTGCAGCGCCTGGGTGCGTTCTTCGGCGGAGGGATGCACCGGCTCCGGTTGTGCTGCCAGCGCCGCCAGATAGGCCCGCTCCAGATCGGCACGCTGCCAGTGGTTGACCAGCAGCGCGTGGGCGATGGTGGTCAGGTAGGCGCGTGGCAGGCGCAGCTCGGTGGGGTCCACCCGGCGGCTGAGCAGGCGGACGAAGGTGTCCTGGGTCAGGTCGGCTGCACATTCGGCGTTGTGGGTGCGCCGCCGCAGCCAGCCCAGCAGCCAGCCGTGGTGTTCGCGGTAGAACCCCGCCAGCACGGAGCTGGAGGTGGCGGGCACGGCCATCGGATTCAATCGTCAATGAGAATGATTCCCATTATAGTCGCGTGAAGACGCCCGCGACAAACCCGCGGCGGCCGGCGCCGTTGCCGTCGTCGATACGGTGGTCGACACTTGGGCTTTCCCGCAACGGAGTGCCCGCATGTTCAGTCACGTCACCGTCGGAACCAACGACATGGCGATCTCCCGTCGCTTCTACGATGCGTTGTTCACCGCCGTCGGCGCCCGCACAGGCGTGTTCGATGACGAGGGCAAGCTGGTCTACATCAAGGATGGACGGATGTTCATGGTCATCCCGCCCATCGATGGACAGGCGGCATGCCACGCCAACGGTGGCACCATCGGCTTTGCGCTGGCCGACCCACAGGCGGTGCATGCCTGGCAGGAAGCGGGCGTGGCCCATGGCGGTACTGCGGTGGAAGACCCGGCTGGCGTGCGGCAGAAGGCAGGGCGCCAGTTGTACCTGGCCTACCTGCGTGATCCGGACGGCAACAAGCTGTGCGCCGTGCATGTGATGCAGTAAGGCCGGAGCGGCGCGCGCGCCGTGCAGGCGCGCGAGTAACACGGATGGAGGCAGGATCGTGCCTGCGCGGTGCCACGACTTCATCCTGTGTCCACTGCTGTTCATCCAGAATCCGCCGGCTCACTTTCTGATCGATCCGGAGATGGCTGCCCATGGAAGCACTGGAGCCTCAACATCAGCCGGTGCGAACCCTGCGGCCCGTCTTCGCCTTCGCGGCGATCGTCGTCGTTGCCTTCGCACTGTTCGTCAGCCTGTTCCCGCTCGGCGCCGGTCGCCTGCTGGTCAAGGCGCAGGACTGGGCCGCACTCAACGTCGGCTGGTACTACCTGCTGGCGATGACTCTGTACCTGGTGTTCGTGGTCGGCGTGGCGTTGTCCAAGTACGGCGGCATCAAGCTCGGTGCCGACCATGACGAACCGGAATTCAGCTATCTCTCCTGGGCCGGCATGCTGTTCGCTGCAGGCATCAGCATCACCCTGTTCTTCTTCTGCGTTTCCGAACCGCTGACCCATTACCTGCAGCCGCCGCAGGGTGATGGCTCAGCAGGCGAGGCCGGTGCGCGCCAGGCCATGCAGCTGCTGTTCCTGCACTGGGGCCTGCATGGCTGGGGCGTGTTCGCGCTGGCGGCAATGGCGATGGCCTATTTCGCCTATCGGCACAACCTGCCGTTGGCGCTGCGCTCGGCGCTGTATCCGCTGATCGGCAAGCGCATCAACGGCCCGATCGGCTACACCGTCGATGCCTTGGGCATCGTCGCCACGGTGTTCGGCATCGGCGCGGACATGGGCTTCGGCGTGCTGCATCTCAACGCCGGCCTGTCGCACCTGTTCAATGTGCCGCACTCCAACCTGGTGCAGATCCTGCTGGTGGTGGCGATGATGGGCGCGGCCGTCGCGGTGGCCGTGTCCGGGGTGGAGAAGGGCGTGCGCTGGATGGCCAACATCAACATGCTGCTGGCGATCGCGCTCGTGCTGTTCATGCTCTGCGCCGGCCCCACCCAGTACCTGCTCAGCACGCTGATGCAGAACCTGGGTGATTACCTGGGCAGCGTGGTGGGCAAGAGTTTCGACGTGTACGCCTATGGTGGCCGGCCGGAATGGTTGGGCGGCTGGACGGTGTTCTACTGGGCCTGGTGGATCGGCTGGGCGCCGTTCGTCGGCCTGTTCATCGCGCGCATCTCGCGCGGCCGCACCATCCGCGAATTCGTGTTCGGCGTGCTGCTGATTCCGCTGGGCTTCACCCTGGCGTGGCTGTCGATCTTCGGCAACAGCGCGCTGGACCAGGTGCTGCACCATGGCCAGCAGCAGTTGGCGCAGCTGGCGGTGGATGATCCACCGACGGTGCTGTATGCGTTGCTGGATGGCTACCCGTGGAGCAAGGCGGTGATCGGGGTGACCGTGCTGGTCAGCTTCATCTTCTTCGTGACGTCGGCCGATTCCGGCGCGGTGGTGCTGTCCACGCTGTCCTCGCACGGCGGTGCGCCAGAGGATGATGGCCCGCGCTGGCTGCGCGTGTTCTGGGGCACGGTGATCGCGGTGCTGACCGCCGGCCTGTTGCTGGCCGGCAGCATCGATGCGCTGAAATCCGCGGTGGTGCTGGCATCGTTGCCGTTCTCTGCGGTGCTGCTGTTGATGATGTGGGGCCTGACCCGTGCCTTCAGTGACGAGTCGCACCGCAAGCGCGCGCAGCAGTTCAGGCCATCGCCGTTGATCGGCGATGATCGCCACCACCAGGGCTGGCGCCAGCGCCTGACCCAGGCCATGAACTTCCCGGTACGCGACCAGGTGTACCGCTTCATGGATGACACGGTGAAGCCGGCGATGGAGGCGGTGGCCGAGCAGCTGGGTGAGCAGGGCTGGGATGTGCAGACGCGCTTCGAAGCGGGCGACATGGAGCTGTCAGTCAACCACGGTGAGCAGCAGGACTTCCTGTACCGGGTGATCCTCAGTGGCTACCTGACCCCGTCCTTCGCCGCGCAGCAGCTGCGCAACCAGCGCTACTACCGCGCCGAAGTACATCTGTACGAAGGCAGCCAGGACTACGACCTGGTCGGCTACAACCGCAAGCAGATCATCAACGACATCATCAGCCAGTACGAACGGCACCTGCAGTTCCTGCACCTGAGCCGTTGATGCAGCCACGCCGGGCATGGCCCGGCCTTCGATGGGTGCGGACCGTTGGTCCGCACACGCCTGTAGTGCCGGCCGCTGGCCGGCAACGCGAACGGGGCGGCGCATCACCGCCGCCCCTGCCGTTCAATCAGAACCGGTAACGTGCGCCCAGCGAAACGAACTGACCGCGCAGGTTGTACTGGCTGATGTCGAAGCCGCTGGAGCCGCCGGCCGGATCGAACGGCGGATCCTTGTCGGTCAGGTTCAGCACCGACAGTGACAGCGTGGTCTTCGGAATGCCCTCGTAGGCCACGTACAGGTCCAGCTGATGGTAGGGCTTGACCTTGTCGCGCAGGCCCGGATTGCTGGTGGCGGTGGCCACGCGCTGGTCATAGCCGCTCACGTACTGCAGGCTCAGCGTGCTGCTCCAGTCACCTGCCGCCCAGTTCAACGACGTGGTGCCGCGCGTGCGTGGCAGGGCGCCATGGCGGTTGTTGCCGGCACCGTCATACGGTGCCTGTCCAGCCACCAGCGGCTGCTTGAAGCTGAGCAGGTGGGTCCAGCTGCCAGCCACGGTGAAGTTGCCCCAGCCATCGGTGCGGAAGGTGCGGTTGGCTTCCAGGTCGATGCCCGAGGTGGTCAGCTCGCCCTGGTTGGCGTACTGGTTGGTGATGATCTGGATGCGGCCCTGTGCATCGCGCTGCACGCGGCCGGGGAACAGGTCCGGGTTGTTGACGATGAACTGCGCGCTGTCCGGCTTGACCAGGTTGTCCTGCTCGATGCGGTACCAGTCCAGGCCGATGCTGGAATCGGCATCCGGGGACCATACTGCGCCGACGTTGAGGTTGCGCGAGCGTTCGGCTTTCAGGTCCGGATTGCCGGTGCGCAGGTTGGTCACGCCACGGCTGCCACCGGGCTGCAGCGGATCGAACGGATCGACTACCGAGCCGTAGCTGATGGTCTGCCCCGGCGCGATCTCCGGCAGCGACGGTGCACGGAAACCGCGCGAGAACGAACCGCGCAGCAGCAGGCTGTCCAGCGGCTGCCAGCGCAGCGCGAACTTCGGCGAGAACGCCTTGCCGAAATCATCGTAGTGGTCACCGCGACCGGCCACCTGCAGCTCCAGCGTGCGGTGCAGCGGCACGCTGAACTCGGCATAGGCGGCACTGACCTGGCGTTCGCCGTCGACGATGTTGATCGCCGGGCGCAGCTCGGTACCGGACAGCACCTGCGCACTGGTGCGCGCGTCCAGCGATTCCTTGCGGAATTCCGCGCCCCAGGCGAAGCCGATCGCACCGGCCGGCAGTTCCCACAACGAGGTCGATGCCTTGATGTTGAGCGAATGCAGCTTGTACCAGCCCGGACGCTTGGTTTGCAGGCGCAGGTCGTCCAGTGCGCCCGGCGTGCTGGACGGATCGAGGAAGTTGTAGCTGCCATCGCGCAGGATCTGCTGGAAGGCGTAGCGGTCCACGAAGTTGTCCACGTACTCGCGCTGCGCGCTCTGCGAGGTCAGTGCGGCCACTTCCCAGTCCCAGCGTTCACCGGTGCCACGCACGCCGGCCAGAGCGCGGTAGAACACCTGGGTGTTGTCCTTCAGGCGCGGGCCGAGATCGAAGAAGGTGTATTCGAACGGCAGCGGCGCGCTGCCCGGATTGTTCGGATGGCCGACCGGCAGCACGGCGGCGATATCGGTCAACGTGCCGGTGGCGGGATTGTAGGCACGCAGGCCAGGGCCGACCGTCAGCGGCGCGCTGAAGATCTGGTCGGCCTTGTTGTGGCTGTACAGCACATCAGCGAAGGCTTCGATGCTGTCGTTGAAGCGGTAGGTCGCGCTCAACGACGCCTGCAGGCGCTCGGCGCCGGGCTGCAGGGTCTTGAACGGCTGTGCGTTGAAGGCGCAGGCCTGGCCGGGCAGGGTGCTGCCGAAGTCACTGTAGGGACGCAGCTCGCTGCCATCGGGGCAGGACGAGAACGGCTGCGGCGCGCGCGGGTTGGCCAGCGTGTTGCCGCCAGCGGTGGACCAGCCGGCCAGACGGCCACCGGGCTTGTCGCGGAAATCGCCGTCGCGGGTGTACGCGCGCTGGTCGGCGTCGAGGCGGTCGCGCTTGAGCAGATCCAGCCCGAACAGCACGTTCCAGCCCTGCTGTTCGAGGTCACCGAAGCCGGCCAGCAGGTTGGCCTTGCGCTCGTTCAAACCGCCCTGGGTGGCGGTGCCGAAACCGCCGCCGACCTCCACGCCCTGGAAATCACGGCGCAGGATGATATTGATGACACCGGCGATGGCATCCGAGCCGTATACAGCCGAGGCGCCATCCTTCAGCACTTCGATGCGCTCGACCGCGCTGATCGGCAGCGCATTGAGGTCGACGAAGGTGTCCTGGGTGTTGAGCGCGAAGCCGAAGTTGGCCACGCGGTAGCCATTGACCAGCACCAGCGTGTTCTTCGGTGACAGGCCGCGCAGGCCGATCGACGCCGAGCCTGCAGCGAAGCTGCCGGTGTACTGCTCGTCGAAGCTGTTGCCGGCGTTGGCCGACAGGTTGCGCAGCACGTCGGTGAGGGTGGAGCGGCCGGTCTGCAGGATCTGCTCGCGGGTGACGATCTGCACCGGGTTGGGGCCGGCGGTGTCGCTGCGCTTGATGTTCGAGCCGGTCACCAGCACGGTGCCGAGGGTGGTGCTGTCCTTGCCGGTATCGGCGGTTTCAGCGGCGCCGGCAGTGCCGGCGACGAGGGCCAGCGCGACCGCGCTGGAAAGCAGGGTGGTGCGATACATGGAAGCGACTACGCCAAACGGGGGAGGAGCCGTCAGTACCGCACGCGGGTCTGTGCGCCTTCCAATGACGAAAGCGCATTCAGTTATACATCACAGGTTCTTAACGAAAGTCAGCGCCCTTGGTGGAATGGCCTGTGCTCCGGTGGGTGCGGACCGTTGGTCCCCACGCCAGAGGGAAAGCAGCCGAGCATGGCTCGGCTCTACAGAAAGGTGTGCCAAGCCATCAAGGGCGCAGCAGCACCTTGCCATTGCGACCCGAGCCAGCACCGGCCTTTGCGGCCTGGGCGATGTCGTCCAGGGCGAAGATCCGCTCCACCGGCAAGGTCAGTTCACCACCGGCCGCGCGCTTCAGCAGCTCGCCAACCAGCCTGCGCTTGTCTTCCACCGCCATCGCCTGGCTGACCTTGCTGCCCCAGAAGCCCTTCACCGTGGCTTCCTTGTAGATCAGGCCACCGGCGGGAATGCGCATCGGCTCGCCGCTCATCACGCCGAACGAGACCAGGGTGCCGTGGTGACCGAGCAGGTCGACCAGGTCGCCGCTGGCATCGCCACCGATGGAATCGACTGCAGCCGCCGCCTGTGCTTCGCCGGTGGCTTCGCGCACGCGGTCCTTCCAGCCGTCCACCGACGTATCGAACACGTGATCGATGCCGAGCGCCTGCAGCTGCGCCACAGCTTCCCCATTGCGCACAAGGTTGGCCACGTGCACACCGCGGGCCCTTGCCAGCATCGCCAGCGATTTGCCGACGGCACCGTTGGCGGTGTTCTGTACGACCCACTGGCCCGGCTCGACGCGCAGGAACTCCAGCAGCATCAGCGCGCTCAGCGGCATCGCGATCAGCTGTGCGGCCATCTCGTCGGGGATCGACTCCGGCATCGGGATCACCATCCGTGCCGGCGCGATGAACGCTTCGGCCCAGGTGCCGTGCACCGAGGCGGCGGCAACACGCTGGCCGATCTGCAGGTCATCGACGCCCTCGCCGAGCGCATCGACAACGCCCAGTGCTTCGCTGCCACCGATCGCCGGCAGCGTCGGCTTGTAGCCGTACAGGCCACGCACTGTCAGCAGATCGTGGTTGTGGATCGAGGCCAGCACGGTGCGGATGCGCACCTCGCCGGGGCCGGGTTCGGGCAGTGCGGCGTCGGCAACGGCAAGGACGTCGGCCGGGTCGCCGAAGGAGGAGTACTGGGCAGCGCGCATGAGCGGTGTTCCGGAAAAGTTGATGTGATACCGAACTGGGGACGTGTGCGGCGTCAACAAGGTGATGGCGGTGCAACACGGCATCCTGCGACCGATGGTCGCGACATGACGTGATTACTGCATCTTGTGTTGACGGCTCGGGGCATCCCCACTATGTTGTGGCCGTCACTCCCGGTCAGCCGCCGCCGCCGGACATGCAGCAAACGTCCCGCGGCCCGCCCCTGAAGGCTTGCCGTGTCGACGCGGCCGCCATGGTGCGGACGCAGGTCGCCCCCACGGCCCGGATACCGGCCGCAGGCGCAGGCAGATGCCGACGACCTACGTTCCTGCACCCTGGCACTTCACCCGTTCGCTCCGCGCGCCGGTATCGCGTGCAGGGCCGCCATGGCATCGGGCGCCGACGCGCGTACGAGCCTGGAGTTCCACCACCATGACCGACAGTACCTTCCGCGTGGCCGACCTGGCCGGCGCCGGCGACGCCATGCGCGCCAGCGGTGAGCGCGTGCCGACCTGGATCACCAAGGAAGCCGGCAATCGTCGCCTGCCGTACGATGCGGCACGCCTGCTGCGCAGCATCGACACGATCCATGCCGAGCTGCCGCAGCTGGATGTGGCCGACTACCGCCGCGTGGTGCTGGCGATGGTCGAGCGCAAGCCCAGCATCAGCGCCGATGATCTGGTGGATCTGCTGATCCGCGAAGCGGAATCGCGCGTCGATCTTGTCGCGCCCGAGTGGGAACAGTTTGCCGCACGCCTGTACCTGCGCCGGCTGTACAAGCGTGCCAGCCGCAATCGCTTCTACGATGTCAGCCTGAAATACGGCTCCTACGTGGGCCTGCAGGAAAGCCTGGCCGACCGCGGCATCTACAGCAACGACATCCTGCGCTGCTATTCGAAGGAAGAACTGCAGCAGGCCGGCGAGATGATCGACCCCGAGCGCGATCGTCTGTTCGCCTACAACGGCCTGTACCTGCTGGCCACGCGCTATCTGGCCACCGATCGCAGCCGCGAGGTGTATGAACTGCCGCAGGAACGCTGGCTGACCATCGCCCTGTACCTGATGCAGAACGAGGGCGGGCCGGGTGAGAACGGCCGCGTGCGCCGCATGCAGCTGGTGGGCGAGGCTTACTGGGCACTGTCCAACCTGTACATGACGGTGGCCACGCCGACCCTGGCCAACGCCGGCAAGGTCGGCGGCCAGCTGTCGAGCTGCTTCATCGATACCGTCGATGACAGCCTGCAGGGCATCTATGACTCCAACACCGATATTGCCCGCGTGTCCAAGCACGGCGGCGGTGTGGGTGCGTACCTGGGGTACGTGCGCAGCAGTGGTGCGCCGATCCGCGGCGTGCCCAACTCGTCCGGCGGCGTCGTGCCGTGGATCAAGCAGCTCAACAACACCGCGGTGTCGGTCGACCAGCTCGGCCAGCGCAAGGGCGCGGTGGCGGTGTACCTGGACATCTGGCATCGCGACATCGAAGCCTTCATGGACCTGCGCCTGAACAACGGCGACCAGCGCCTGCGCGCGCACGATGTGTTCACCGCGATCTGCGTGCCCGATCTGTTCATGGAGGCGGTCGAGCGCCGGGCCGACTGGTACCTGTTCGATCCGCACGAGGTGAAGCAGGCCAAGGGCTGGTACCTGCAGGACTTCTACGACGAGAAGCGCGGGCAGGGCAGCTTCCGCGACCGCTACGCCGAACTGGTCGCCGACGAGCGCATCAGCCGCCGCACGGTGAAGGCGATCGACCTGTTCAAGCGGATCATGCTCAGCCAGCTGGAAACCGGTAACCCGTTCCTGTTCTACCGCGACGAAGTGAACCGGAAGAACCCGAACAAGCACGCGGGCATGGTCTATTCCAGCAACCTGTGCACCGAGATCCTGCAGAACATGAGCCCGACGCGGATGATCCAGGAGATCGTCAGCGGCGACCAGATCGTCACCACCCGTCGTGCCGGTGACTTCGTGGTCTGCAACCTGTCATCGATCAACCTCGGCCGTGCCATCACCGCTCCTGAGGATCTGCTGGCCACCGATGTGCTGGAGCGGTTGATTCCGATCCAGGTGCGCATGCTCGACAACGTGATCGACCTCAATGCGCTGCCGGTGCCGCAGGCCACCATCACCAACCACAAGTACCGCGCCATCGGCCTGGGCACGTTCGGCTGGCACCATCTGCTGGCCCAGCAGTCGATCCACTGGGAATCGCCCGAGGCCGAGGAACTGTCTGATCGCCTGTTCGAGCGCATCAACTTCCTGACCATCCAGGCCAGCGCGCAGCTGGCCAGGGAAAAGGGCAGCTACCCGATGTTCGTCGGCAGCGACTGGCACAACGGCAACTATTTCCGTGACCGCGATTACAGCGGCGCGGCCTGGGACAGTCTTGCACGCGAGGTGGCGAGCAACGGCCTGCGCAACGGCTGGCTGCTGGCAGTGGCGCCGAACATGAGCACCGCACAGATCGCCGGTTCCACCGCGTCGATCGATCCGATCTACAGCGCGTTCTACTACGAGGAAAAGAAGGACTTCCGGCGGCCGGTAGCTGCACCCGGGCTGTCGCTGGAAACCTGGCCGTACTACGAGAAGGGTGCCTACAAGGTCGACCAGTTCGCCAGCGTGCGGCAGAACGCGCGCCGCCAGCGCCATGTGGACCAGTCGATCAGCTTCAACCTCTACGTGCCGAGCACGATCCGCGCCAGCACGCTGCTGGAGCTGCACCTGAGTGCCTGGCGGGAAGGGCTGAAGACCACCTACTACGTGCGCTCCAACGACATCGACATCAGCGAATGCGAGTGGTGCTCGAGCTGACCGCTGCGCCCCCTGTAGAGCCGAGCCCACGCTCGGCTCAGGCGCGAAGAGCAGCCGAGCATGGGCTCGGCTCTACATCCGCAACGCACGCAATACGAAGGCAGAAGACCATGGCAACGCCCCTCGACCGCATCAAGATCCTCGAACCGCGCCACCCCAACCGCAGCACCGGCATCATCAACGGCCGCACCAGCGGCATCCTGAACTGGAACGACATTCCCTACCCGTCGTTCTATCGCGCCTACAAGGAGCTGTCGACCAACTTCTGGATCCCCGACGAGGTGGACATGAAGGTGGATGCACGCCAGTACGGCGAGCTCAACGCGCGCGAGAAGAACGCCTACGATTCCATCATCGGCCTGCTGGCCACGCTGGATTCGCCGCAGACGCGCTTCATCTACAACGTCGCCGAATACATCACCGACCCAGCCGCGCACGCCAACGCGGCGATCATCGGTCAGCAGGAAGTGATCCACAACGAGAGCTACAGCTACGTGCTGGCCTCGATCACCGATCTTCCCAACCAGAACCGCATCTTCGAGATCGCCCGCACCCACCCGACCATCATCAAGCGCAACGCGCCGATCATGGGGGCGTATGACGATTTCATGCGCGAGAAGACCGCCGAAACCCTGCTGAAGTCGCTGATCCAGTCCTCGATCCTGGAAGGCATCAACTTCTATTCCGGGTTCGCCTATTTCTACAACATGGTGCGGCAGAACCGCATGAACGGCACCGGCAAGATCATCAGCTTCATCAACCGTGACGAGCTGGCCCACACCAAGTTCATCAGCGAGCTGATCCGCGCCATCATCGGCGAGAACCCGGAGCTGCAGACCAACGAGCTGACCGCCTACGTGCACCAGTCGTTCGAACATGCCATCGAACTGGAAACCCAATGGTCGGCGGAGGTGCTTGATGGCATCGACGGCATCGACGTGGACGAGATGGTGCGCTACGTGAAGTACCGCGCCAACAAGATGGCCGGCATGCTCGGCATCGAGCGCCTGTACAGCGACACCACCGACAACGTGATGCCGTGGATCAAGGCCTACGCCGACAACTTCACCGAGACCAAGACCGACTTCTTCGAGATGCGCAATGCAAGTTACAAGAAGACCAACGTCGACAACGGCTTCGACGACCTCTGAGCGCGGCCCGGCGCTGCGCATCCTGATCGTGGTGGCGTCCCTCAGTGGCAACACCCGCGAGCTCGGCCGCCACATCGCCGAGCGATGCCGGGCCACAGGCCACGCCGTGCACTGGCAGGACGCTGACGACCCGCGCCAGTGCCCGCCGCTGCCGGTGGACGAGGCCGACCTGGTGCTGCTGGGTTGCTGGACCGACAACGCCGGGCGCACGCCGTCGGAGATGAAGGCCTGGGTGGCAGGCATCGCCGAACGCGGCCAGCGGCCGCGCCAGGTGGCGGTGTTCGGTACCGGCGAAACGCAGTGGGGGCAGGAGTACTACTGCGGTGCGGTGCACCGGCTGATCCGCTATTTCCACAGCGGCTATCCGCCGCTGGAGATCGAACAGATGCCACATGGCCGTCGGCATGCCACGGCCATCAATAGCTGGACCGACGCGGTCCTGGATCATTACTGGAGTACCACCGATGCAGATCATCGACGCCACCACGCCTGAGCAGTTCCAGCAGTTGCTGGCCGACCATCCGCGCGTGCTGGTGGACTTCCACAAGGACCAGTGCCCGGGTTGCCGGATGCTGGACATGTCGCTGCAGCGGGTGGCCAGCGGCACTGCAGGGCAGGGCACGACCCTGCTGCGGGTGCAGCTGGAGGTGGTGGGCGAGGCGTTCTTCCGCGAGCTGGGCCTGCGGCAGACCCCCACGCTGTCGCTGTTCCGTGATGGCGACGAATGCATGCGCATGCCGGGCTTCCAGTCGCCGCAGCAGATCGAAGCGGCGATCGCGGAGTTCCTGTAGCGCCGGTCATGCCAGATCCACGCATGGCGTGGATCTACTGGGGTCAGAGCCCTTGCCTGCGGCAAGGAATCCGACCCCGGCATTTGGCATCAACCGCCGGCGAAGGTATCCACCAGCAGCTTCACGTTCAGCACCACGATCACCAGCGCGATCACCCAGGCGATGCTGCCCAGCCAGCGCGGCGCCACCAGCGCGCCCATCGTCACCTTGTCGGTCACGATCCGCACCAGCGGGATGATCGCGAACGGCAGCTGCATCGACAGCACCACCTGGCTCAGCACCAGCAGCTTCACTGCGCCCTGGTCGCCGAACAGCATGATCACCACCACCACCGGGATGATGGCCAGCGCGCGGGTGATCAAGCGCCGCAGCCACGGCGGCAGTCGCAGGCGCAGGAACCCTTCCATCACGATCTGCCCGGCCAGTGTCGCCGTCACAGTGGAGTTCAGGCCGGAAGCGAGCAGCGCCACGGCGAACAATGTCGAGGCCAGACCCACGCCCAGCATCGGCGCCAGCAACTGGTGCGCCTGCTCGATGTCTTCCACATCGAAGCGGCCATTGGCATGGAACACCGACGCCGCCAGGATCAGGATGCTGGCGTTGATGAACAGCGCCAGGGTCAAGGCAACGGTGCTGTCGGTGACGGCCCAGCGCAGCGCGCTGCGACGGCCTTCATCGGTGCGTGGATAGGCACGGGTCTGCACGATGGACGAATGCAGGTACAGGTTGTGCGGCATCACCGTGGCGCCGATGATGCCGATGGCGATGTACAGCGCGTGCGGATCCGTGACCACCTGCGCGCGCGGAATGAAACCGCCCAGCACCTGCATCACCGGCGGCGCGGCCAGCGCGATCTGCACCATGAAGCAGCCGAAGATCACCAGCAGCAGCGCGATCACGAAGGCTTCCAGCGCGCGGAAGCCGCGGTTCATCAGCAGCAGCACCAGCAGCGTATCCAGTGCGGTGATCACCGCGCCCCACAGCAATGGCAGGTCGAACAACAGTTTCAAGGCAATGGCCGTGCCGATCACTTCGGCCAGGTCGCAGGCGATGATCGCCGCTTCGCACAGCGCCCACAGTGCCAGGTTCACCGGCTTGGGGTAGCGCGCACGGCAGGCCTGCGCCAGGTCCATGCCGGTAGCGATACCCAGCCGTGCCGACAACGCCTGCAGGATCACCGCCATCAGGTTGGAGATCAGGATGACCGACAGCAGCAGGTAGCCGAAGCGCGAGCCGCCTGCCAGATCGGTGGCCCAGTTGCCCGGGTCCATGTAACCGACCGACACCATGTAGCCCGGGCCAAGGAAGGCCAGCAGCCGGAACCACCAATGGCCTTTGTCGGGTACGGCAATCGAAGCGTTGAGCGCACCCAGGCTGGCCGGAGTGGAGGCGGCAGAATCGGTGGGTACGACGGTGTTCATGGCTGCCAATATAGCCACTGCTATATCGCATAGCAATGTGAAACAATCGTCTTTGCTGCGTCACTGGTCCAGAATTCAGGTTCGCACCCGATGACAACTGCAGGACAGGCACACGCGTGGGCAAGACGGACGATTCGACATCGCTGAAAAACACCCCCTTGATCGAGGCCGAGCGCCAGGTCGAGAGCTTCCGGCAAGTGCGCGAGGCACACCGGATGGAACTGGTGGAGGACTATGTCGAGCTGATCTCCGACCTGTTGGCCGACGGCGGCGAGGCCCGCCAGGTCGACATCGCCACCCGCCTGGGCGTGGCCCAGCCGACGGTGGCGAAGATGCTGCGACGGCTGGCCCGTGACGGCTGGGTGGTGCAGCGCCCATACCGCGGCGTGTTCCTGACCCCCGAGGGCGAGGCGTTGGCCCATGCCAGCCGTCAGCGCCACCAGACCGTGGAACGCTTCCTGCTGGCGCTGGGCGTGGACCCGGATACCGCGCGACGTGATGCCGAAGGCATCGAGCACCATGTCAGTGAGCAGACCCTGGCCTTGTTCGACGCATTCGTACGCAAGGCCGAGGGCGGCTGAGTCGCGGTTTCTGTACTGCTGTTCGCGCGGCATGGAATGAGTGCATCCACGCATGGCGTGGATCTACTCGCGGAATCTGCTTTCTGTAGAGCCGAGCCATGCTCGGCTGCTGTTCGCGCGGTGATGAAATGAGTCGAGCATGGCTCGACTCTACAATTCAGGCGGGCAACGCGCCTGTTCCTGAGCACGCGCCTGCTTCCGCCATTCCTGCAATACCGGTTGCAGCCCGCGGTAATGGCGCCCCTGCCAGCCATTGGCCAGCACCGTGCCCTGCGCATCGATCAGCACCAGGTTGGGCGGGGCCGGGCCGGCCAACGCCTGCAGCGCCGGCATGCGCTTCGCGCGACGCGGGTCCAGCACCGGCCACGGCATGTCCTGCAGCTGCATGTAGCGCCGCAACGCCGCCTCGCTTTCATCCAGGCTGACATACACCACTTCGGTATCGGCGCCGGCCTCGCGCAGTGCGTCGCGCACGCCGCGCAGGGTCGGCACGAAGGCGTGGCAGGGCGCGCACCAGTCGGCACCGAAGTACAGCGCGATCAGCTTTGGCGGTGGCGACCACTGCACCGGCCGCAGGGAACGTGGCTCGGGCCGCATCAGCGACGCGGAGACCTGCGCGTGCAGGTCGGCCGCCGCCGCCGGCGATGCCAGTGCCAGCAGCAGGGCGGGCAGCCACCTAGAACGCATAACGCAGGTTCACGTACCACGAGCGGGCGAAACGCGGACCGTACACGTAGTCGCTGTCGCGCAGCGCGCCGCTTTCCAGATCCTTCTGCCGCTGGTCGAACACGTTCTTGACTCCGGCCGCCACCGACACTTCCTGCTGTGCCTGCGCGCCCAGGTGGCGATGCCAGCGCGCGCCGAGATCGGTGACCAGGAAGGCGCGGGTGCGGTGCAGTTCGCCCAGCCGGTTGTTGAGTACCGGCATCGATCCGGTGTGGCGCAGCGCCAGGAACGTCTCCCAGGGTTCGGCCGGCATCCAGCTGAGCTGGGCCACGCCGGTCCAGCGAGGCGTCTTCAGGTAGTCGCGGCTGTCGATCACCGTATCGCCGCCGTCGGCGGTGTCATCGAAGATGCGTTGCGGCGCGCGGAACTGCGAGCGGTACCACGACGCACCGGCCGTCAGCCGCCATTGCGGAGAGGGCTGCCAGCCGACGTTGGTTTCCATGCCCAGCACGTTCGAGCCGGACGCGTTGTAGCGCAGCTGTGTCAGCTGGCCATCATCGCCACGCTGGATCTCGCCCAGCGCGAAGGTATCGCGGATGCGTGCGTAGGACGCGGTGGCATCCCAGCTCCATACCGGGTCGGCCGGGTCGGAGCGCCAGTCGAATCCGAACAGGGTGGTCAGCGCGCGCTCCTCCTTCAGGCCACGGGTGTTGCGCACGCGCACCTGTTCGCCACCGAGGGTATCGACGTGGACATCCTCGACGAAGATTTCCGGCGCACGGAAGCCGGTGGCGATGCCCGCACGCCATTTCAGCCGGGGAGTCGCCTGCCAGGCGAGGGCGATACGCGGTGAGAACACGACGCTGTCCAGTTCCGAACTCTTGTCCACGCGCGCACCCAGCACCAGGTCGACGTCATCACGTACGCTCCATTCGTCCTGCACGAACGCGCCGAGGTTGTGGAAGGTTGCATCCTCGAGCACGGCCAGGCGCTGGCCGGCGCCATCGCGGTTGTCGTCACGCAGGCCCTCATGCTTGTACTGCACGCCGAACGCAAGCGTGTGTGCACCCAACCGCCAGTTCAACTGGCTGTCGATGTAGTGCAGCGGGTTGTGGGTGCGCCCGTACTGGCGCCACGAGCGTGATGCGGCACTGCCGGGCACGTTCGGGTCCAGCTGCGAAGGGTCGTAGCCGGGCGCCGATGGATCGGTGACCACATCGCCAAGACCGCCATAGAAGCTGTCGCGGTCGATGTCAGCGAAGGCGTAGGCCAGACGGAAGTCGACGTCGCTGTTCACTTCCTGGTCCCATGACAGGCTGCCGCGACGGTAGTTCGTGTCCAGCGATTCGGCGATGTTGGCCAGGTGTTCGGGCTGGTGGAGGCGGTTGCCGCCGCGACGGCTCTCATCGGTCACCTGCAGGTCCAGCCGCAGGCGCGTGCCCGGATTCGGTGCATACCAGGCCTGCAGGCCACCCACCTTGAGGTTCTTGCGGGTGATCTCGGTATAGCCGTCGCCGTTGTAGTCGATGCCGCTGTTCCAGTTGCGCTGGGCGATCACCGACAGTCCCGCGTCGGCTTCGCTGGCGACCAGATCCAGACGGACGTCAGCGTTTTTCTGCGGCGTGCCCTTCAGCACATCCACGCCGGCCTGCACATGGCCACCGCTGCGTGCAGGCAGCGGCGGAATCAGATTGATGACACCGGCCACCGCGCCCGGCCCGTACAGCGACGAACCACCGCCCTTGACCACTTCGATGCGGTCGACGAAGCCGGCGGGAATCTGTTCCAGCCCGTACACGCTGCCCAGCGTGGACAGCAGTGGAATGCCATCGAACAGCAGCTGGTTGTAGGCACCGGGAAGGCCCAGCAGCTGCACCTCGCTGGTGTTGCAGTTCTGGCAGTTGCTTTCCACGCGCAGGCCATTGATCAGCTCCACCGCGCGGGAGAAATCAGTGGCCGCGCGCAGGGCGATGTCTTCCTTGCGCAGTACTTCGGTGCGGATCGGCACGTCCGACAGCAGGCGTTCGCTGCGCGTGGCGGTGCTGACTTTCACCTGCACCCGGTCCAGCTCGGTGGGTGAGGGCGGTGCAGCGACTGCGGCCAGTGGCAGGGCGGCGGCGATACCGGCAGCCAGAGGCAGCCGGCGGAGAAGGGAGGCAGCAATGTGCATGAGGGCGTCGTCCTTGGGGAGGGAGGGCGGCGAGGGCAACCTGGCTGGCGCACATGAAAGCAGAAGCTCATCAACATAGCAATTGCTATATTGCGGTTTCAGCCTGCAGCGGAAGCGGGGTCTTTACTCGAATCCGAGTGTTATAACATTACATAATGCGCACGGAAGCGTGCCGGTGGTCATGCACCGGGAGGGGTCAGCCGCGGCGGAAGGCGGCGGGAGTGCGCGCGCCGACGATGATCATGCGGATCATCGTGGAGATCTGTTCGATCAGTTCCGGGTCGTTCTCCGGAGGCTGGTCCATGGCCGAAGCGCCCATCGCAAACACCAGCCGGGTGATCGCCATCGACACCAGTTCCGGCTTGTACAGCACCGCGCCATCCAGTGCGGCCAGGCGCACCAGGTCGTGCTGCAGCTCTTCTTCGAAGTAGTGCAGTTCGCGTTCGACCGCGTGCTTGAAATCATCCGAGCCGACCGCGCCTTCGCGCAACAGCACGTGCAGCAGCTTGTCGTCGGCGCGCAGCTGTTCCATGAAGGTTTCCACCGACACGCGCACCACGCTGGTGGCGCTGGACGTTGCGCGCTGGCGGGCTTCGCCGATGATGGTGCGCAGTGAGCGCCCGGCCACGTCGATCAGGGCGACGGCCAGTTCGTCCATGTCGCGGAACTGTCGATAGAAACTGTTGGGTGCGATGCCGGCCTCGCGGGCGACTTCGCGCAGGCTGAGGGTGGACAGGCTGCGATGCGGGCCGATCAGTTTCAACGCGGCGGCCAACAGATCCTCGCGGCTCACCGTACGGCGGGCCGGGCTGTTGGCATCTTCAGGCGGAGACAGAACGGTGGCGGCGGCCATGGCACTTCCGGAGGGGCAAGGCTGAATCATACCCAATCCGGTGCAATATACACATGTATACACAGCTGTGTGTGCGGCCGTATAGTGCGTCCATGAGCGCTGTCGTCCGACCTTCCCTGCTTTCTCCGTACCGCTGGCTGTCGCCGTCGCTGTTCGACTTCTGGGCGGGCCAGCTGAATCCGTTGTGGACCCTGCGAGAGCCGATGGCCCGCCTGGTACGGCGCGAGCCGGCCGGCGAGGGCGCCGCGACCCTGGTCCTGCGCTGCAACCGGCACTGGGCCGGGATGCGCGCCGGCCAGCACGTCACCCTCGGCGTTGAGCTTGAGGGGCGTGTATTGCGCCGCAGCTACAGCCCGACCCGCCTGGGCCGCCGTGAGCTGGCCATTACCGTCAAGGCGGTGGAAGGCGGCAAGGTCAGCCAGCATCTGGTCGCACATGCCAAGCCGGGCGATCTGTTCCGGCTGGACGCGGCCTTCGGTGATTTCCACATGCCTGCCGCAGCGCCGGTATTGTTGCTGGCAGCCGGTAGCGGCATCACGCCCATGCGCAGCCTGCTGCGCGACGCCTGCCAGCGCCCGCTGGCTGCGCCGGTCGATCTGTTCTACTGGGAGCGCAACGCTGCGGCGTTCCAGTTCCGCGATGAACTGCTGGCCTTGGCTGCGGCGCATCCGAACCTGCGCGTGCACCTGCTGGCCACCCGCGAAGGCGACATACCGGCTGCGCGTATCGACAGCCACACGCTGGCCGTACCCGGTGACGACACCCCGCTGGCGCAGCGCCATGTACTGGCCTGTGGCCCGGACGGTTTCGTTGCCGCCGCGCGCACGCGGCTGGCCCAGCACGTGGCCGGCTTCCAGGCGGAAGCCTTTACCCCACCGGCCGCACTCAGGGATGCCGACAGTCTGGGCGAGGTCGCATTGACCCTGGCCCGCAGTGGCCGGCGGCTGATCGTGCCGCGTGGCCGCTCGCTGCTGGAAAGCCTGGAGGCGCAGGGCATCGCGCCCAAGCACGGCTGCCGTATGGGCATCTGCAACAGCTGCACCTGTGAACGCGTCAGTGGCACCACCCGCCATCTGCGCACCGGCGACACCCAGTCCGAAACGGCCGTGCCGGTGCGGATCTGCGTGAGCGCGCCGACCACCGACCTGACCCTGGATCTCTGAGGACCCCGCTGCCATGACCCGCGCTACCGACCGTGCCCTGAGCCCTGCCGAGATGCAGACGTTTGGTGAGGAACTCGATGCGATCCGCGACCGTGTGATCGGCAGCCTCGGCGCGTCCGACACCCGCTACATCCGCCGCGTCGCAGCGGCTGTGCGCTGGTCCGGCGTGCTTGGCCGCAGCCTCCTGTTCCTTGGCGCGTTCTCGCCGTTGTTCTGGGCGCCGCTGCTGTGGCCGGCCTGCATCGCCGGCACCCTGCTGCTGGCGCTGGCCAAGATCCTGGAAAACATGGAGCTGGGCCACAACGTCATGCATGGCCAGTACGACTGGACCGGCGACCCCAAGCTCAACGGCAACACCTACGAATGGGACATCGTTGCCACCGCCGACAACTGGCGCAAGACCCATAATTTCCGCCACCACACCTACACCAACGTGCGTGGCATGGACGATGACATCGGCTATGGCCTGCTGCGCATCTTCCCGGAGCAGCGCTGGAAGCCGTTCTACCTGTTGCAGCCGATCATCGCGCCGATCTTCGCGCTGCTGTTCCAGTGGGGCGTGGCTGCGCAGGATCTGCGCCTGGGCCGCTGGTTCAAGGGCCGCATCAGCAGCCGCGCGATGTGGCTGCAGACCCGTCCGGTGGCACGCAAGATGATCCGCCAGGTGCTGAAGGACTACGTGTTCTTCCCGCTGCTGGCCGGTCCGTTCTTCCTGCCGGTGTTGCTGGGCAACATGGTGGCCAACGGCCTGCGCAACATCTGGACCTACGTGATCATCTTCTGTGGGCACTTCACTGCCGAATCGGAAACGTTCCCGAAGGAATGCCTGCGCAATGAATCGCGCGGCCACTGGTACCTGCGCCAGCTGCGCGGTTCGTCCAACATCAGCGGCGGTTTCGTGATCAACGTGCTGTCGGGCAACCTCAGCCACCAGATCGAGCACCACTTCTATCCGGATCTGCCGGCCAACCGCTATGCGGCGATCGCCAAGGAAGTGAAGGATATCTGCCGTCGTTACGGCCAGCACTACAACAACGGCTCGCTGCCGCGGCAGTTCACCCAGGTGGTCTGGCGCATCCTGCGCCACGCGTTCCCGAGCAAGCCGCGCCGCCTGCCGATGCCGGACATCATGCCGGCACCGGCGTCGGCCAACGCCGGCTGATTGTTCAGCCGGCCTTCGCCAACAGCGCAGGCGACTGGCGGTCCAGCCTGCGCAGGAACACCTGCATTTCCTTGCGCGCCTGCTGATCGCCCTTGCTGCCAGCCACGCTGAGCCCACGTTGCCACGCCCCGCGCGCCGCCTGCGGCTGGCCACCGGCCAGCCATGCCTTGCCCAGCAGCTTCCACGCCGCCGAATAGTCCGGGTCCAGCACCACGCAGCGCCCCAGATGGGTGGCTGCGCGCACCGGATCGCCGGCGTCCAGCCAGCTTTTGCCCAGGCCGAAGCGCAGCAGCGCGCTGTCCTTGCCGGCGGCGAGCATCTTTTCCAGCGTGTTGATGTCCATCAGCGCACCTCCACCAGGGTTTCCACCGGACCCGCCTGGAAGCGCCCGCGATGGAACAGCAGCGGTGCGCCGCCTTCTTCCCGCACGTCGACGATGCGCCCGGCCAGCAGCAGGTGATCTCCGACCGGCCACTGCGCGTGGCGGGTGCAGGTGAGGTGGACGACGGCACCAGCGATACGCGGTGGCGCGTCTTCGCCGTCGTCCAGCAAAGGCACGTCGGTGAATCGATGGCGCACCTGCGGGTCGGCGAAACGGCGCGCCAGGGCTTCCTGTCCGGCGCCGAGCACGCTGATCGCGAACTGGGTGGCGCGCTGGAACGTGGACAGGCTCTGCGCATGCAGGGCCAGGTTCCACAGCACCAGTGGCGGCTGCAGCGAGATCGGCACGAACGAATTGATGGTCAGACCCTGCGGCTTTCCCTGTGCATCACGCGCGCACACGATCGCCACACCGGTAGGGAAATGGCCGAGCAACCGCCGCAGCGCACGCGGCGGGAGACTGACCGACGGCACCGGTGCCGGAGCGGGAAAGACCCCTGCCCACGGCCCGGCGTATGCGCCAGAGTCCGCGTTCATGCGGCCCTGGCCTGGCGGTAGCGCCGGCCGACTTCGGCCCAGTTGATGAGGTTGAAGAACGCGCCGATGTAGTCCGGGCGGCGGTTCTGGTAATGCAGGTAGTAGGCGTGCTCCCAGACGTCCAGGGCAAGGATCGGGGTATTGCCGGAGGCACCCGCCGCTGCGCCCATCAGGGGGCTGTCCTGGTTGGCGCTGCTTTCGACCTGCAGGCGGCCATCGCGATCGACGGTCAACCACGCCCAGCCACTGCCGAAGCGGGTCTGAGCGGCCTTGCTGAATGTCTCCTTGAAGGCGTCGTAGCCGCCGAGGTCGCGATCGATGGCCGCGGCAAGTTCGTCGTCGGCCGTGCCACCGTTGGCACTGAGGACGGTCCAGAACAGGCTGTGGTTGGCGTGGCCGCCGCCGTTGTTGCGCACGGCGCCGCGGATCGATTCGGGCAGGGCATCGAGGTCGGCGATCAGGGTTTCCACCGGCTGCGCCGGCAGGCCCGCCTGTTCCAGCGCGGCATTGAGGTTGTTGACGTAAGCCTGGTGGTGCTTGCCGTGGTGGATTTCCATCGTGCGCGCATCGAAGTGCGGTTCGAGGGCGTCGTAGGCATAGGGGAGGGCGGGAAGCGAGTACGACATCGAGACAGTCTCCGTGGGGAAGGCCAAGGGTGTGGCCGTGGGGAGACTGTTATCGCACCTCAACATTGGTTGAGGTCAAGCAGCAACGAAGCTTCAGTAGTGCCAGCCCATGGCTGGCAGCTTCATACACTCCGAGCTGCCAGCCATGGGCTGGCACTACTGAACCCGCTTTTGGAACCCTCACCGGCACTACCGGTATCCGTCTTATCCTGCGTCTGGCGTCAGCTCAACCAATCCTTGCACGCGCTATCAACCTGATCACCACAGGCGGTCTGCATCCGCTGCTGCAACCGTGCCAGCGTCTCCGCACCCTTGTGCTTCGCACTCCACGCCTGCAGTTGTGCGGCCAGCCGTTCGAAGCGCTGACGCGTTCGCTGGTGGTAGCCGGAGGGCTGCTTGTCCAGCTCGGCGATCAACGCCTCGGTGGCCTGCTCGATACGCGGCGCATCGTCGGGCGCCAGCCGCAGCAGGCCTTCCACGTACAACACACCCCACTGCACGCGCGTGGCAGGACCCTGCGCGCCCTCGTAGGCACGCTTCAACCACTCCAGGGCGCCGGCGGTATCACCGCGCTGCTCGGCCAGTTCGGCCAGCTCCGGCATGTAGTAGTAAGGCTGCTCGCTACGCTTCAGCTCGGCCAGCAGCAAGGCCTCTGCGCCTGCATCGTCATCGACCTGTCGCAGCGCGTAGACGGCACTGCTGATGGTGGCCTGGCGCGCATGCGCGTCGGTGGCGGCGGCATCGGCGGCGGCCACGCGCTGCTTCACCCGCTCAACCAGGGCTGCCGGCAGCGCGCCTTCGGGCTGCTGCTGGCGGGCCAGCGCCAGCTCGGTCAGCGCGCGTGACAGGGCATCGTCAGCACGATCACCACGCGCGGCATCGGCACGTTCCAGCGCGACCAGCAGCTGCTGGCCGAGGGCATTGCTGCTGGCTGGACCGGCGCTGGCCTGCTTGACCAGCCCGGCGCCGGCATACCCCAGCAGCTCGCGGTTGCGACGTACTTCCGCCGGCTGCGCCAGTACGGCCTGCAACAGTTCGCGTACCTGGGTGGGCGATGTCGTCGGTTTCCCGGCTGTAGCCAAGGCGAGCAGCGCGAAGCGACGCTGCAGCGCAGGTTCGGGTGCGGCCTTGGCCAGCTGTTGCAGCACGTCCTGGGTGCTGCGCTTGCCGGCCAGGCGGTTGGCATCCACCTCCCAACCGTAGTCGCCCAGCACCTGCCAGTCTTCGGCGCCAAGCTTGGCCGGCGTGGCCAGCGCGGTTGCGAGCGTTTCCGCAACGGCGCTGCGGCGGCTGGCGGCGACGGTCAGTGCCCGGGTCAGTTCGGCCGCGTCATTGCCGCCGGCCACGCGGGTGATTTCGTTGCGCTGCGGGTCGAGCACGATCAGGGTCGGATAGCCGCGCACGCCGAAGCGTTCGCCCCACGCCTGCGCGCCTTCCTCGTCGCCGTCCAGATAAACCGGCACGAATTTGCCGGTCAGGGCGATGAAGGCCGGATCCTTGAACAGCCCGGCCTTGAGCTGGTTGCACGGCGGGCACCACACCGCGCCCCAGTACAGCAGCACCGGCTTGCCACTCTCGGCGGCTTCGTTGAAGGCATCATCCACATCGCCCTGGCGCCAGGCGATGGCGGAGGCCGGGGCGGTGGCTGCCGCCTGCGCCGTCGGTACCGGAGCGGAAGCGGGTGAGCAGGCGCTCAGGGCCGAGGCCAGCAGCAACATGGAAAGCGCGACGCGCATCGGCAGCATCTCGAAGGACAGGGTGATGGGGCCATTGTAGGAACGGTCAGGGTGCTGGCTGATGCAGTTTGCTTATGTCGCCCGCGCAGCACGGCATGTGCTGGAGATCAATGCGGACCAAGGCCCGCACCCGCCGAAGCGGGCACCGTCAACACCAGCGGCTGGTAGATCAGGCCGTTGAACAGGCCGACGTCACCATCCAGCACGAATCCATAGTGTTCGTAGGCGGGCACCGCGTTGAGCGAGGCGCGCACGGTCATCTGCGGGCCTCGCACCTGCGGCAGCACCGCCTGCAGCAGGGCACGACCGATGCCTTGCCCCTGCAGTTCCGGCGCGACGAACAGCATTGCCAGATGCTGGCCGGCCTTCAGTTCCACCACGCCGACCACCTGGCCTTCCTGTTCGGCCACAAGAATGTGGTTGTCGCCCTGCAGCCGCTCGGCGAACGCAGACGCTGCGGCCACCGTGCCGAACGTGGCGATGCCCTCGGCAGTGAGCATGGGCGCAACGGCTGCGTTGAAGGCGGCCATGCACACCGCGCTGATCGCGGGCAGGTCATCGACATGGGCGGGGCGGATCGTGGTCATGCGCGGTACTTCCTGTGGCGGGACGGCATCAATGCCCCACGCTAAGCTGGCGGCATGACTGATTTCAATCCCGCCCATGCCCGCCTGTTTCCAACGCAGGGCCTCAGCCTTGGCCTGATGACGCCAGTGGCCGCACACGGCCTGGCCGATCCGCATGAGGCACGACGCATTGCGCGGCTGGCCGACGATCTGGGTTTCGCCGCACTGTGGACCCGCGATGTGCCGTTGATGGTGCCGCAGGGGCCGGATGCGACTGCCAGCGCGCTGGATGATCCATTTCTGTGGCTGGGCATGCTGGCCGCGGCGACCGAACGCATCGTGATCGGCACTGCGGCCATCGTGCTGCCATTGCGGCAACCGCTGCAGGTGGCGAAGTCGGCGTTGAGCCTGGACCGGATCAGTGGTGGGCGCTTCGTGCTGGGCCTGGGCTCGGGTGATCGACCCGAGGAGTTCGCGGCATTCGGCGAGGATCTGCAAAGCAGGGCAGCGACCTTCCGCGAACGCTGGTCGCTGCTGCGTGCAGCGCTGTCGCCCGAACCGTCCGAGCGTGCGCCGGTGCTGCAGGCAACCGGTGGATACGATGTACTTCCCGCGCCGGCCAGGCGCATTCCGCTGCTGGTGGTCGGTACTGCACGGCAGAGCCTGCAGTGGATCGCGCGCGAAGCCGAAGGCTGGGCGACCTATCACCGCGAAGAGACAGCACAGGAAGGGCGCATTGGCCTTTGGCAGCAGGCCCTGGCCCAGCGCGGTGGCGCGCCCAAGCCGTTCGTGCAGTCGATGCTGCTGGACCTTCAGACCGACCCTGCTGCGCCGGCAGAGCCGCTGCCGCTGGGCCTGAAGGTGGGCCGCGATGGCCTGCGCGACTACCTGTTGCGGGTGCACGCGCAGGGCGTGGCCCATGTGATGTTCAACCTGGTCGACAACGGCCGGCCGATGGACGAGGTGCTGCGTGAGATCGGCGAGCAGATCCTGCCGGACACGCTTCGGTAGGTGTCCACCTTGGTGGACACAGCTCTAACGTTCGCCTCTACCGTTCGCCGGGCATGGCCCGGCGCTGCCCTCGGTGTCCGGAATGTTCGCATCTGCGTATCATTCGCATTTGATATCCACTGCTGGAGCCTTGCGTGACCCACCGCAACCCGCTGCATCCGACCGGACGCCTGTTCGCGATCGTGGCCTTCATCGAGGCCATCACCTGGGCCGGTCTGCTGGCCGGTATGTGGCTGAAGTACGGCCCGCAGGCCAACGTGGCGCTGGTGAAGCTGTTCGGGCCGCTGCATGGCGTGGCGTTCATGGTCTACGTGGCGGTGACCCTGTTCGCGGCGCTGCGTCTGCGCTGGCCATGGTGGGCAACGGGGCTGGCCTTGCTGGCCGCGATTCCGCCGCTGGTGACCCCGCCGCTGGAGTGGTGGTTCAAGCGTCGCGGCCTGCTGTCGGTACGCGCAGGGCAGTGATGCATCTGCGGGTGCATGCCCGTTAAGCGAATGGGTATCAAATGCAAATGCGAGCCGTTATCATTTAAGGATGACGTCGCCGCCTGACAGGGCGACGTCGCGCGGGGTGCGGAGGCGCCCGGCGTTCCCTCCTTGGTTACGGTTGGTGTTCCATGCATGCACGTCCCGTGGTTCCCGGCTTGCCGGCGCTGGTGTTGGCTGCCCTGATCGGCACCATGGCGATGATGTCCTTCGTCGCCGTCATCGGCCCGGTCGTCCGCCTGCTGGGCCTGTCCGAATGGCATGCCGGTCTGTCGGTCACGGCCGCGGGTGTGTTGTGGATGCTCGCCGCGCGCCCGTGGGGCCAGCTCAGCGACCGCATCGGCCGCAAGCGCGTGCTGATGCTGGCGATGAGTGCCTACACCGTGGTCTACATCGCGCTGGCGGTGTTCATCGATGTCGCGCTGCAGACGATACCGCCCGTGCTGGTCTCGGTGCTGGTGCTGGTAGGTGCGCGTGGCCTGATCGGCCTGTTCTACGCGGCCGTGCCGCCGACCGCTGCTGCGCTGATTGCCGACAAGGCACCCAGCGGCCAACGTGCGAAATTCCTCGCCCGCCTGGGCAGCGCCAACGCGCTGGGCATGGTGCTGGGTCCGGCTGCTGCCGGATGGCTCGCCTACAAGAACCTGCCGCTGGCGCTGTACGTGGCTGCGCTGTTGCCGCTGCTCGCGCTGGGCCTGCTGGCCTGGCGCCTGCCGGCCACGCCACCGTTGGCAGCCGCACACAACCGCAACCGCGTACCACTGTCGCGCCTCGATCCGCGGCTGCGCCTGCCGCAGATGGCTGCATTCGTGGCGATGGTCTCGGTCACCATCGCCCAGGTCACGGTCGGCTTCTTCGCCATTGATCGCTTCGGCCTGGATGCAGCCGAAGGCGCGCGCATGGCCGGCATCGCCCTGACTGCAGTGGGCGTGGGCCTGATCCTCGCGCAGGGGCTGGTGATGAAGCTGGACGTGCATCCCCGGCACTGGATCATCCTCGGCGCACTGATCGCCGGCATCGGCTTCGCCTCGGTGGCCGCGGTGCAGCAGACCTGGCAGTTGCCGGCGGCCTACGCGCTCGCGGCGTTCGGCATGGGCTTCGTGTTTCCCTCGTTCCAGGCGTTGGCCGCCGATGCGGTGCAGGCGCACGAACAGGGCGCGGCGGCTGGCACGGTCGCGGCGGCACAGGGCCTGGGCATGGTGGCCGGGCCGATGCTCGGCACCCTGTTGTATCGCGGCGGGGCCAGCCTGCCTTATCTGCTGGTCGGCGTGCTGCTGCTGGTGCTGTGCGTGCTTGCCGCAGCGTATCGGATGAAGGAGACGACATGAACGATTCCCTGATGCAGGGCGCGTGGCCGGAGGCTGCGTCGATGCTGCCGGAGCCCAGCGCTGAAGCACCGCTGTTCCTGCTGCGGCAGGCCGATCAGCAGATGCACGCGCGGGGCTGCCGCGCACCTTTGCCGGCGGGCGCGCTGGCCACGCTGGCCGAGCGCGTGGCGACGTTCTTCGCGCAGCAGCGCGGTGGCCCGGGCCTGCTGGTCGGCGCGGTGCCGTTCGAGCCGCGTGCCGATGATGCGTTGTACCAGCCCGAGCGGCTGCTGCCGGCGCTGCCCGTGCAATCACAGGCAGCGCCAGCGCTGTCCGGAGCGCTGACCGCCGAGCCGTCCGCGCAGGACTATGCAGCGGCGGTGGCCGACGCGGTCAGCGTGATGCGCACACCCAACCCGGCGCTGCACAAGGTGGTACTGGCGCGCAGCCTGGTGGCGCACACGCAGCAGGCGCTGTCGCCGGAAATGCTGCTGGCCCGCCTGGGCACCGATCCTGCGGTGGCGACCTACGCCGTGCCGCTGCCGGTGGACGTCGGCCAGGCGCCGGCGTGGCTGGTGGGGGCGACGCCGGAGCTGCTGCTGCGCAAACGCGGTGCGCAGGTACTGTCGCACCCGCTTGCCGGTTCGGCCCGACGCAGTGCTGACCCGGCCGCCGACGAGCGCGCCGCGCAGGCGCTGCTGGCATCGGCAAAGGATCACGACGAACACCGCCATGTGGTGGAGGCCATCGTCGATGGCCTGTCGCCGTGGTGCAGCCACATCGAGGCGCAGCCGCGCCCGGTGCTGCACGCTACCGCCAGCATGTGGCATCTGGGAACACGCATCCACGCCACGCTGAAGGACGCTGCCACCTCGGCGGCGACCCTGCTGGCCGAGCTGCATCCCACCCCGGCCGTCTGCGGTACCCCGCGGCTGGAAGCACTGCAGCGCATCCGTGCGCTGGAACCGGTACCGCGCGGCTTCTATGCCGGCGCCGTAGGCTGGCTGGATGCACAGGGTGACGGCGACTGGTATGTGGCGATCCGCTGCGCGCGCCTGCAGGGCACCCAGCTGCGCCTGTATGCCGGCGCCGGCATCGTCGCCGACTCGCAGCCTGACGCCGAGGTCGCCGAGACCGCCGCCAAATTCGCTGCGCTGTTGAACGCACTGGGCGTGCAGGACCCGCTGCCCCTGATCGAGGTATCCGCATGACGCCGTCCACCGTTGATTCCCGCCTGCCGCTGCAGCAGCAATGGCCCGAAGCGCTGGTTGCGCGCTATCGGGCCGCAGGTCATTGGCGCGGCGAAACCTTCCCCGGTTTCCTGCGCGAACGCGCCGAGCGCCATGCCGATGACATCGCGGTGGTGGCTGGCGATGTGCGCTTGAGCTATGCGCAGCTCTGGCATGAGGCCGGGCGCATCGGTGCCGGCCTGCTCGCGCTGGGCCTGCAACCCGGGGAGCGCGTGCTGGTGCAGCTGGGCAACAGCGCCAGTTTCATCAGTACCATCTGCGGGCTGTTCCGCGCCGGGCTGGTGCCGGTGTACGCACTGCCGGCGCATCGCATCACCGAGCTGGCCCACTTCGCCCGCAAGGCCGAGGCCAGTGCCTACATCAGCACCGATGTACATGAGGGCTTCGATCATCGGGGCCTGGCGCGCGCGCTGCAGGCGGACGTGCCGGCGGTGCGCCACGTGCTGATCGATGGCGACGCAGCCGAGTTCGTCGCGCTGGACTCACTGCAGGGCGACCGCAGTCAGCTGCCGGCCGATCCTGATCCGCAGTCGGTGGCGTTCCTGCAGATTTCCGGTGGCAGCACCGGGCTGTCAAAGCTCATTCCGCGCACGCATGACGATTACATCTACTCGTTCCGCGCCAGCAACGAAATCTGCGGTATAGACCGCGACAGCGTGTACCTGGTCGCGCTGCCAGCGGCACACAACTTCCCGATGAGTTCACCGGGTTTCTTCGGTGCGCTGTACGCCGGCGCCCGCGTGGTGCTCAGCCCGGGCCCGGGCCCGGATGCGGCATTCCCGCTGATCGCGCGCGAGAAGGTGACCTGCTGTGGTCTGGTACCGCCGCTGGCGCTGCTGTGGGCGCAGGCGGCGGCGACCAGCAAGCACGATCTGTCCAGCCTGAAGGTACTGCAGGTCGGTGGCGCGAAGCTGGTGCCGGAGGCTGCACGGCGGGTCATTGATGGCCTTGGATGCACATTGCAGCAGGTCTTCGGCATGGCCGAAGGCCTGGTCAACTACACCCGGCTGGATGATCCGCAGGAACTGATCGTTGCCTGCCAGGGGCGGCCGATCAGCGCCGATGATGAAGTGCGCGTGGTCGATGACCATGACCAGCCTGTTGCCGAAGGCGAGGTTGGCCATCTGCTCACGCGGGGCCCGTACACCATCCGCGGCTACCACAACGATGCGGCGGCGAATGCACGCTCGTTCACTGACGATGGTTTCTATCGCACCGGCGACCGCGTGCAGCAGCTGCCCGGAGGCTACCTGGTGGTGCAGGGCCGTGCCGGCGACCACATCAACCGGGCGGGCGAAAAGATCTCTGCCGAGGAGATCGAAGACCATCTGCTGGCCCATGCCAGCGTGTTCGATGCTGCCGTGGTCTCCATTCCCGACGACTATCTGGGCGAGCGCAGCTGTGCCTTCGTGATCCAGCAGGGCGAGGCGATCAAGGCGCCAGCGCTGAAGGCGTGGATGCGCGGACGTGGCCTGGCCGCGTTCAAGGTGCCCGATCAGATTGTTTTCGTGGACAGCTTCGATACCACGGCGGTTGGCAAGATCAGCCGCCGCGAACTGCGCGCGCAGCTGCGTGCGCGTCATCTGCAACAGACAGGAGGAACGCGCTGATGGCGCTGCCCCGTATTGCCCCGTATTCCCTGCCGACCGCCGCGGAACTGCCGCAGGCGCGTGGCGCCTGGCGCCCCCAGCGTGATCGTGTTGCCTTGCTGGTGCACGACATGCAGCGCTATTTCCTTGCCGCCTTCGATGCGGGCAATGCGCCGCTGCGGCCGGCAGTGGACAACATCGCGCGGCTGCTTGGGCATTGCCGTACACACGGCATTCCCGTCTTCTACACCGCCCAGCACGGCGACCAGGACCGCCGTGACCGCGGCCTGCAGGCAGACCTGTGGGGCCCGGGCATGGGCCGTCGTGCCGACCACGAGCCGATCATCGACGCGTTGGCACCTGCGCCGGGCGAGCATGTGCTGGTCAAGCACCGCTACAGCGCATTCCAGCGCAGCAATCTGGAAACGCTGATGCGCGTGCGTGGCCGCGATCAGCTGCTGATCACCGGCGTGTACGCGCACATCGGATGCACCGCCACGGCGGTGGAGGCGTTCCAGCGCGACATAGAGACCTTCATCGCTGCCGATGCCGTGGCTGATTTCTCGCGTGCCGACCACGATCAGGCGCTGCACTGGATTGCCCGCACCTGCGGCGTACCGATGACCACCGACAAGCTGCTGGAAGCATTGTGATGAACGCGACGACCGAAACCTTGACGCTGGAGCGCATGCGCGCCGACGTCGCCCGCGTACTGGACTGCCAGGCGGCCGACATCGGTGACGATGATAACCTGATCGATCTGGATCTGGATTCGATGCGCATGCTGGGACTGGTGCTGGCCTGGGGCAACACCGGGCTGCCACTGGAGTTCTCGCAGCTGGCCGAACACACCACGCTGCGCCAATGGTGGGCGGTGGTGCAGCAGCTGCAGGCTTCGCAGACGGCATGAACGGATCGCCGCTGCCGCTGACCGAGGCGCAGGCCGGGCTGTGGTTTGCCCAGCGGCTTGCACCGGAAAACCCTGCATTCAATACCGCGCATGCGGTGTGGATCGAGGGTCCGTTGGATGTAGTGGCGTTCACTGCCGCCGCCAATCAGGCCGCGGCCGAGGCCGAGGCGCTGGCCTTGCGTTTCGCCGAGGCCGAGGACGGCCAGCCGGTGCAATGGCATGAATCCACGCGGGTGCCATCACTGCAGCTGCGCGATGTTGCTGCTGCGGCCGATCCGCAGCAGACGGCACGCGCCGCGATGCAGGCCGATCGCTCCAGCGTAGTTGATCCGACCCGCGATCGACTGAGCCAGCAGGTGCTGTTCAACCTGGGCGGCCAGCGCTGGGCCTGGTACCTGCGCGTGCATCACCTGGCCACCGATGGCTATGGCATGGCGCTGTTTACTGACCGTGTATGCGCACTGTATGCGGGCCGCACCGGTAGCGCGTTGCCAGCGCTGGCGGGCGTGCTGGCCGACGATGCCAGCTACCGCAGCGATGCGCGCCGCGACGCCGACAGGCAGTGGTGGCTGCAGGCACTGCAGGGCGCGCCGGCCTCCACCGGCCTGGCCGGAACCGCCGCTGCCAGTGACGATGCCGTGCGTTGGGTGCAGCCGGTGGACCCTGCTTTCCGCGACCGCCTGCTACAGGTTTCGGCATCGTGGTTGCAGCCGTGGCCGGATGTGCTCGCTGCATTGGCCGCCGAGTATGTGCGCCGCATGAGCGCGTCCGGGGAAGTCGTGCTCGGCGTGCCCTACATGGCGCGGCTGGGCAGCGTCGCGGCGCGGGTGCCGGCGATGGTGATGAACGTGTTGCCGCTGCGGGTGGCGGGCGGCGAGGACAGCGTCGAGGAATTCTGCCGGCGCATCGGGCGCCAGCTTAGCCAGGGCCGCAAGCATGGTCGCTACCGTGGCGAGCAGTTGCGTCGTGACCTTGGGCTGGTCGGCGCACAGCACCGCCTGCATGGGCCGTTGATCAACGTACAGCCCTTCTACAAGCCGCTGGCGCTGCCGGGTGTGCGGGCCTCGCTGGAGGTGCTGAGCACCGGGCCGGTGGACGATTTGACACTGGGCTTCCGTGGAGATGGACAGACCCTGCTGGATCTGGAGATTGAAGCGAACCCCGCCCTGTACGATCTGGACGAGGTGAAGGCGCATGCCCGGCGGCTGCTGCATTTCGTGTCGGCGGCGCTGCAGGCCGAAGACATCGCGGCGGTGCCGCTGGCCACGCCGGAAGAATCCAGGCAGGTCCTGCATGGCTTCAATGCCACCGCCCATCCGCTGCCTGACACCACCCTGGTCGAACTGCTGCAGCAGGGCATGGACCGTGATCCGTCGGCACCGGCGCTGGTGTTCGGCGATACGACGCTGGACCATGCCACGCTGGAGGCGCGCAGCTTCGCCCTGGCCGCGCAGCTGCGTTCGCTGGGCGTGGGGCCGGGCACCATCGTCGCCGTAGCACTGCCGCGCTCGCTGGAACTGGTGGTGGCGCTGCTGGCGGTACTGCGCGCAGGTGGCGCCTACCTGCCATTGGACCTTGCGCATCCGGCTGAGCGCCTGGCGCGCATACTGGCGTCGGCGCAACCGGTCTGTGTGTTGGCAGAGGCCAGCGCGCAGTCCCGGATGGCAGACGAACCGGTGCTGCCGCCGGAGCAGTGGACCGATGTGAGCTTCGCCGCACCCTGGCCGGGCCCGATGGGCGACGATGCGGCCTATGTGATCTATACCTCCGGTTCGACCGGCGAGCCCAAGGGCGTGGTGATCGAGCACCGCGCCATCGTCAATCGCCTGCTGTGGATGCGCGAGCACTACGGCATCGGTGCCGACGACCGGATTCTGCAGAAGACCCCGGCAACCTTCGACGTATCGGTCTGGGAATTCTTCCTGCCACTGCTGTGTGGCGCGACGCTGGTGCTGGCGGGGCCGGACGCACACCGTGACCCGACCGAGCTGGCGCGATTGATCCGCGTGCATGGCATCACCACCGCGCATTTCGTACCGTCGATGCTGGATGCGTTCCTGGCTGCACCGGCCTCACAGGACCTGCAGCTACGGCGCGTGTTCACCAGTGGCGAGGCGCTGGATGCCGCCCTGCGTGATCGCTTCCACGCGAGGATGCAATCCGAACTACATAACCTGTACGGGCCGACCGAAGCTGCTGTGGATGTGAGCTGGTGGCCGGCGTCGGCCGATGATTGCTCGCGCCCGGTGCCGATCGGTTTCCCGGTCTGGAACACCCGCCTGTATGTGCTGGACGCACGGATGCAGCCCGTGCCGGTGGGCGTGGCAGGTGACCTCTACCTTGGTGGTGTGCAGTTGGCGCGCGGCTATCTCGGCCGCGACAACCTGACGGCCGAGCGCTTCCTGGCCGATCCGTTCCTGCCGGGTGAACGCATCTATCGTACTGGCGACGTGGCGCGCTGGCGGGCCGACGGTGCTGTCGAATACCTGGGGCGCAGCGACCACCAGGTGAAACTGCGCGGCCTGCGCATCGAACTCGGCGAGATCGAAGCGGCGTTGCGCGAGCTGCCTGGCATGGACCGGGTGGAAGTGCTGTTGCGCGATGATCTTCCCGGCGAGGCGCGGCTGGTCGCCTATGTGCCGTCGACTCAGGCGGATGCAGCGGTGCTGCGCAGTCATCTGCTGACGCGGGTGCCCGACTACATGGTGCCGTCTGCGTTCGTAGGCGTGCATCAGTGGCCGGTGACTGCCAATGGCAAGTTGGATCGCGCTGCGCTGCCGAAGCCGCCGCAGCAGGAAGTCGCAGGGCAGGCACCGCGCACGCCGCTGGAGCAGGAACTGGCCGGGCTGTTCGCGCAGGCGCTGGGGCGTGAATCGCCCGTGGCCGTCGATGTGGATTTCTTCAGTCTCGGTGGCGACTCGCTTTCGGCCGTGCACCTGCTGCTGGCCATCGAGCAGCGCTGGCGTTGCGAGCTGGGCCTCGGCGCGCTGTTCGCGCAGCCGACCGTTGCCGCGCTGGCGGCACGCATTGCTGAGCCTCCGGCACGTGCCGATCACGCGTTGGGACCGGTGATTGCGCTGTCTGCGTCCGACGAGGCAACCGTGGCGCCCTTGTTCGTGCTGCACCCGGCCGGCGGCATTGCATGGAACTACCGCGCGCTTGCGCGGGCGTTGCAGCCAACGCGCGCGGTTTACGGGCTGCAATCACCGGCACTCGATCCCACGCAACCGCTGCCAGGCAGCATCGAGGCCATGGCCAACGACTATGTGCAGCGGGTGATCACGCTGCAGCCGCAGGGGCCGATCCATCTGCTCGGCTGGTCGGTCGGCGGCATCCTTGCGCAGGCGATGGCGGTGCGTCTGCACGACATCGGCCGCGAGGTCGGCGAACTGGTGCTGCTCGATGCCTATCCCAGCGATTGCTGGCGTGCCGAACCGGAGCCCGACCCGATCGCGGCGCTGCGGGCGCTGTTGGCCATCGCCGGGCACGATCCTGACGCGCATCCCGAGCTGGACGACCGCGCGCGCATCCTCGCCTTCCTGCGGCGCGGCGGCAGCGCGCTGGGCAGCCTGCCCGAGGTGGTGCTCGACGGTGTGGTGCGGGCGGTGACCGGAACCAATCGACTGATCCGCGAACACCAGCACCGACCCTTCGTGGGAACGCTGGCGCATGTGCGCGCCGGACGCGATCATCAGGCACGGCCACAGTTGCAGTCCGCACTGTGGAAGGCCCATGCGCTGCAGGTGGATGCCATCGAGCTGCCGTTCCTGCACGCCGAACTGACCGGGCGTGATGCCGTGGCACAGCTGGCACCCTGGCTATCGGCGCGTCTGCAGCAGTGGGACAGGCAACAGGAGAATGCAACGTGCAGTTGACGGGTTTTGAAGGAAACGTGGCGCTGGTGACCGGCGCAGCCGGCGGTATCGGCGCGGCACTGGTGGGGCAGCTGCTGGACGCAGGGTGCCGGGTGGTGGCGACCGATCGTGAGCGGCCTGCGCTGGCGACCGACGATGGGCGCGTGCAGGCCTTCGCACTTGACGTTACCGACGGTGCAGCCGTGGAAGCCCTGATCGACCAGGTGGAAGCCACGGTGGGGCCGATCATGCTGGCGGCCAGCGTGGCTGGCGTGCTGCATGTCGGCGAAGTCGTGGACACCAGCGACGCGGATTGGCGCAGGGTGTTCGCGGTCAATGCCGATGGTGTGTTCCATGTCGGTCGCGCACTGGCGCGGGTGATGTCACCGCGCAGGCAAGGCGCCATCGTGACCGTCAGCTCCAACGCGGCGGGCGTGCCACGGCACGGCATGGCCGCCTATGCCGCCTCGAAGGCGGCAGCGACGATGTTCACCCGCTGTCTGGGCCTGGAGTTGGCGCCGCTGGGCATCCGCTGCAACATCGTTGCGCCGGGCTCCACGTTGACCCCGATGCAGACCGGCATGTGGGAAGACGAGCAGGGCGCGGCGCGGGTGATCGCTGGCAATCCCGCCACCTACAAGGCGGGCATTCCGTTGCGGAAGCTGGCCACGCCGGAGGACATCGCACAAGCGGTGATGTTCCTGCTGTCCGAGCAGGCCGGCCACGTAGCGATGAGTGACCTGTACGTGGATGGTGGCGCCACGCTGCGCGGGTGAGATGCAGAGCCCCGATAGGGGCGCAGGTAGTGCCGGCCGCTGGCCGGCAGCCAGGCGATGCGTCCGGAGGTTCATGGGGTTGCCGGCCAGCGGCCGGCACTACCATGGGTCAGCTGCGATGGATTTCTGTGTCGGGTAGTGCCGGCCGCTGGACGGCAATCTCAGCAAACTATCAGCACCATCCTCATGCAATGCCGCGATGTTCCCCGACAGCCAGCGATGATTGCCTGATCCACGATGGGCCATGAGCAGCAATCTCCTGCGCCACGGGCGGCGTTCCATCATCGGCCAGATCTACGTGCTGACCACGACGACTAGCCAACGCCACCGTCGCTTTGAATGCGACGCCACCGCAGGCTGTGTGTCCCGCCAGTTTCAGGAACTGGAGCGACAAGGCCTTGTTCAGTCGCTCGCCTGGGTGGTGATGCCGGATCATGTGCATTGGATGCTGCAACTGCGCGCGTCTGAGCTGTCGGGCATCGCCCGTCGGTTCAAGTCCTCCAGTGCGTTGGCGTTGAATCGGTTGGCTGGTCATCGTGGCGTGGTCTGGCAGCCCGGATACTTCGATCACGCGGTCAGGGCCGAGGAGTCGCTGCATCGCCAGGCTCTGTATATCCTGGGAAATCCCATTCGAGCCGGCCTGGCCAGGGAGATTGGCGAATATCCCTACGCGTGGTCGATCTGGTAGTGCCGGCCGTTGGCCGGCAACCTCATGAATCTCCGGAAGCATCGCCAGGCTGCCGGCCAGCGGCCGGCACTACCAGGGGCGGGGTTCATAAGGCTGCCGGCCAGCGGCCGGCACTAGCAGGGGGCGGGATTCATGAGGCTGTCGGCCAGCGGCTGGCACTATGGCAGGGTGAGCCGATAGACCAGCACGCGGTTGTCGTTGTCGTACGCACTGTCGCAGTGCTCGCCCTGCATGCGGCAGCTGCGTGCGATGAAGTCATTGTCGTTGCCGATCAGCAGCAGTACGTCGTTGGGGTGCTCTGGATCAAGCGCCGGCAATACGTCCATCGCTTCCCATTTCTCCGACAGCAGTCCCGGGTGCGGGCCGCGCCCTGTATCCAGGTCCAGCCCGGCCCGGGCCAGTTGTGGCCGGTCGAGCAGGTTCAGCACCTCTTTAACGTTGGCGGGCACGATGCCGGTCTTCAAGATCGCATCAGCCGGATCGGCCAGCACCGATGCCGTGCCGGTCTCATATTCCGTATCCACCAGATTGGAAGCCTGCGCCACGTTCACCAGCAGCACCGATTTATAGACGATCGGGTCGTCGCCATCCTTGCCCAGGCCATTGCCATCGCGCGCCAGCATCAGGAATCGCGCGTTGTCCAGCGCACGCAGCTCGCTCTGTGCAGCGGTACGGTCGAGCTTGCCCTTGCCGTCATGGGCATAGGCGGGCAGGACCATCACGTGATGGCCGACCGGCTGCGTCGGCGTCGGGTTGGCCGACACGTCGTAGACCAGCACGCGGGTATTGATGCGGCCGGCGGCATTGCCCACCGCGCTGTCCTGGATCAGCGCACTCTGCAGGGCAACAAACAGCCGTGTGCCGTCGGGCGACAGGCTCATGCCTTCCACGCCCTGGTTGTTGCGGCGCCCGGTCTGCGGCGGAGTCAACGATCCAAAGGCAGGCTTGCCATCACGTTGTGGCTGGATCGCCAGCGGCGGCACGATCACGCCCTGCAGCTGGCCCTGTGCATCGAAGTAGTAGACGTTGGCGGTGTACTCGTCGCCGATGTAGAAGTGGCCGTCGGCAGTGAACTGCAGGGATTCCGCATCGAGCGCGACCTTGCCGGCCCCCGGGCCCACGGCGGGCGAGGGCAGCACCACGCCACGCTGGTTGATCGTGTGATCACCGGGGTCGGCACCGGTGAAGGGCTGGCCGTTGTAGTCCCTCAGCACCAGGCCCTTGTCGGGCGTCATCGCCACCACGCCGAAGCCCTTGGACGTTCCCTGCGGCCAGTCGATGCGCAGCTTCATGCGTTCCAGGCGGCCGGCGTAGTCGTAGAACAGGCCGGCCTCCGGATCGTTGCGGCCGCGGTCGGGCAGCGTCCACAGCACCCCCTGGTAGCCGCGCGCGGTGCGCCGCCACGTGCCCGGCTGTATCGCCAACGACGAGAACGAGCCCAGCGTATCGCCGAGGAAGTCCACGGTGCCTGCCGGCAATCGCCCGGCGGCGACCAATCCCTTGTCCACGTAGGTGAAGCTGCCTACGTCCACCGCGCGTGGTGGCATGCCGCGGGCTTCATGCGGTGCGTTGTAGCCGCTGACCGAGAGCGCGGCCAGCAGCAGGGCAGTAGCGGACATCGATGGACTCCTCGGCCGGCGATCAGAAGCGGACGTCGATGGTACCGAACACTTGGCGCGGTGCCGACGCATGGAACACATACAACTTGCCCGACGGGTCGCTGGGTGCGAATACGCTCGAATCCAGGTTGCTGGCGTAGCGCTTGTCGCCCAGGTTGGTGACGTTCAGCGACAGGCGCATGCCCTTGGCGAAGCCGACCTGGCCGAAATCGTAGCCACCGGCCAGGTCGAACACGGTGAAGCCGCCGAAGCCCTGGTCATTGGTATAGGTGTAGAAGCGTTCGCCGGTGTACTTGCCGCGCAGGCTGGCGAACCAGCCGTTGTCGCGCCAGGTGATCTCGGTGGCCAGCAGCTGCTTGGGCGTGTCGGTCTGGATCTTGCCCTTGATCTGCTGCTCGACGCCAGCCTGGACGTAGTTGGAGGCATACGTCGAGCGGTTCAGCGATGCCGAGGTGTACCAGCTGAAGTGCTCGTTCGGTGTCCACAGCACGGTCAGTTCGGCACCGCGGCTGTCGACGCCGCCGACGTTGTAGAAGCGGTTGCCGCAGGTCGGTCCGACCGGCTGCCGCGAGTCGCAGGGGTTGTACTGCAGCAGGCGGTTGTCGAAGCGCACGCTGTAGGCAGCGACCGATGCCTGCAGCGTGTCGGTGACGAAGCGGTAGCCCGCTTCCAGAGAGCGCGATTCTTCCGGTTTCAGGTTGCCCTGCGCGTTCCAGGTGGCCTGGCTGACCGCTTGCGGGCCCAGCTTGAAGCCGCCCTGGAACATGGCGATGTTCTCGGCGTAGCTGGCGAACACTTCGTGATGCTCGCTGAGGCGGAAGTTGGCGCCAACGCTGGGCAGGAAGTTCTTGCTGGCCTTCAGCGAGCCGGTGGCGAACTGGTTGTTCGAGCTCGGCGAGATCGGTGTCCTCGCATCGCCGGGCAGCGCCTGCGCGTCGGAGGTGGCATGCGGACTCTTGGCGCCGAATTCCAGGGTCAGACGGTCGTCAAGCAGGCGCCAGGTGTCCTTCAGGAAGAACTGGTGGGTCTTCCAACGCGTGCGCTGGGCGAACACACCCACATCCGAGGGCAGGGTGTTCATGCCGCTGAGGTCGCGTGGGCCGTCCACTGCGGTCTGGTAGCGTTCGGCGCTGCTGGTGTTGCGTTCGTACCAGACGCCACCTTCGATGCGGTGCGCCCCCAGCTCCCAGTCGAACGACAGCGTGCCGCCGTCGCGGTCGATGGTGTAGATGGTGTTGCGGAAAATGATCGGGATTTCCTGCGCCGTGCCCTTGTTCGACCAGGCGCCGCTGTTCCAGTTGTGGCCTTCGCCGCGATCGTCGTGGTGGTAGGCCAGCGCCCGCAGGGCGAAGCCGTCGGCGAGGAAGAAGTCGCCGGCCAGGTAGTACAGGTTGTCATCGCGCAGGATCTGCCCGGCAGTGAAGGCGCCGTCGGCGTCCTTGCCCGGACCGCTGTTGTCGCACTTCTTCGCGTTGAGGCTGGCGGTGTTGCAGTAGGCCTTGGCCACGGCCTTGTTCCAGTCCGGTGCGTAGCCGCCCCAGTCCCAGCCCAGGCCGCGGGACATCTCGTCCTTGGACAGGTAGAAGTAGTCGGCCTGGCTGGTGCGCGAGGTGTCGACGAAGCCGGTGATCTGGCCGCTGCCGAAGTTCCACACGCCCTTGGCGTTGAACTGCCTGGTGGTGGATGTGTTGTACGCGGTCTGGTCGTTCCACAGGTCCGAGACCGCGTTCATGCCCGACACGTAGCCGGAGAATCCGTTGTACTCGCCGCTGTCCACGCGCACGAAGGTGCGGCGGTTGGCATCGCTGCCGAAGGTCTGCACCACGCGGCCGCCCAGTTCCTGCGCCGGCCGGTCGGAGGTATAGGAAATGGTGCCGCCGAGGTTGCTGGTGGACGGCGTGCCGAGGCTGCCGATGCCCACGGCCAGCTCGGCGCCCGCCATGTTCTCGCTGATCAGCGCACGGTTGATGGTCAGGCCGTTGTAGTTGTTGTACGCACCGTCGCCCAGCGGCACGCCGTCCAGCGTGTAACCCAGCCGGGTGGCGTTGAAGCCGCGAAGGCTGAGGGTCATCGACTGTTCGTTGGTACCCAGCGCGTCGGCCGACTGCGCGTTGACGCCCGGCAGCAGGTTCAGCGTTTTCTGCAGGCTGGTGCCAGGCGGCAGGATGTCCAGGTTCTCGCGGGTGATGCGCTGCACCTGGCGCGCCTCGCCACTGCCGATGACTGAAACGGCATCGAGGTCGGTGGCCGACGGCGCCTGCTGCGCCCATGCGGTCGGCGCAAGGGCAAGGGACAACGCAGCAGCCAACAGGGTCTTGGTCATGGAGCAGGCACTCAGGCAGGCGCGAGCCGCCGCGTGGAAACGGAGCTCAGGCAGATGAAAGGGGAAACACGCGATGCGATCACAGACGCCGGAGGCGCCGTTCGATCAACGTGAAAATGGTGCGCTAGACAGATGACTGTCTGGTGACATCGTCATCTGTGCTTGCGACTGGGCCGGGTGGCGGCACTGCTTTGAACGTTGGATCGACCGGCGCACTGCTGTGGTAGATGCCAACCTAGGTTGGCATGCGCAGCGTCGAATGGACGCTGCGCTACCCGGTTTGTGGAGCGCCAACCAAGGTTGGCATCTACCAGAAGCGCGGATCGAGATTGCCGTGTCCAGAAGTGCCGATCGAGGTCGGCGTCAACGCGCGCTCAATCCGCCTTGCGTGGCTTGCGTGTGCGTTTCGGCTTTGCGGTATCCGCAACGCTGGCTGCACCATCCTGCAACGCCTGCAGCCACGACAGCGTATCGACGTAGTCGATGAAGTGGCGCAGATACCCGGGGCTGGTTGCCTGCATCGTGTCCAGCATGCGCTGCACCAGCACTGCCGAGTTCAGCGGGCCGCCGTCGGCAGGGGCCTCGGTGCGCAGCGAGCGGCGCACCTGCAGCTCGCTGCGCAGTTCGGACCACTCTCGGCGCACCTCTTCCAGCATCGGCACCTGCGGATAGTGCGCAAGTGCACGCGAGCCGGCATCCAGTTCGCACACCAGCGCACGCAGTCCATCCAATGGCGAGGACTCAGCTGCCATCGCCGCTCTTTTCACCCGGTGCAGCCGCCTTGGGCTTGGGAATCGGCGCGATCTCCACGCGGCGGTTGCGCGCGCGGCCATCTTCGCTGGCATTGGAACTGACCGGCTGCTCGCTGCCGAAGGCGGCGGCGAACACCGCATCGGCCGGTACACCGTCGGCGATCAGGGTCCGGGTCACCGTCAGCGAGCGCTGCGCGGACAGTTCCCAGTTGTCGGCGAAGCGGCGGTTGCCTTGGCGTACCGGCGCGTCATCGGTGAAGCCGCTGACCATCAGGATTTCTTCGCGCGAACCCAGGTACGCCGCCAGCGGCCCGGCAAGGCTGCGCAGCAGCTCCTGGCCTTCCGGCTGCAGCTGGTCGGAGTTCAGCGCGAACAGCACGTTGCCGCTGATGCCGATGCGACCGTCCACCAGCGTCACCCGGCCGGCGGCAAGCGGACCGGCCAGCGCCTGTTCCAGTGTCTGCAGGCGCTTGGCCTCGGCCTGGCGCTGCTTGACCTCCTGGTCCAGCCGCTGCGACAGCTCCAGCTGCACGGCGACCACGCCGACCAGGATTAGCACGAACGCACCCAGCAGCACCGACATCAGATCGCCGAATGCCGCCCAGATCGGGGCGTGCGAGCCGCCATCGACCTCCAGCTCGTCGCTCATGCGCTGCCGGCCTTGCCGCGGCGCGCGGCCAGCTGCTGCAGTTCTTCCATCACCTGCTTCTGCGACAGCAGGCTGAGGTCGACCACCTCGCGCGCCTGTGCCACGTAGTACGCCAGCTGCTCATCGCTGCGCGCCAGCGAGGCATCCAACGCACCGCCGATCTGCTCCAGGCGTCCCGACAGCTCCGCCGAGGCGGTGCCGAACTGCTCGACCGCAGAACCGAAGGTGCCGGCCAGCTGACCCACCTCACCGGCACTGCCGTTGAGCAGGGTGGCGATGCCATCGAGCTTGCCGGTCTCGGCCGCGATGTGGTCGGTGAAGCGGTTGCCGACGCGTTCCAGCAGTTCAGCCGAACCACCGACCAGCGCGTCCACGGCCGTGCGCTGCTCGTGCGAGGCGTGGTTGATCGCCTCCAGCAGGGTCTGCACCGTGGCCAGCAGGTGGCCACGCTCCTCCAGCATCGCGTTGTCGCGCACCAGGCTTTCGGACAGGGTGCTGCGCAGTTCGTTGATGACCTCGGCCGCGGCTTTCGGCGCTTCAGCCGCGGTCTGCAACAAGGTGGACACTTCGGCCAGCGTGGCGCTGGCCTGTGCGCGGCCGTTCTCGCCGATCTGCTGCGCGGTCTGCGCCAGCGTGTCGCACACCTGTTGTTGCTGCGTGGACAAGCGTTCGCCATCGGCCTGCAGGCGCTCGGCGAGGTCGGTCGAAACGTTCTGCAACGCATCGCTCCAGCGCTGCAGGCGCTGTTCGTCAGCGGCCACCAGCTGAGCCTGCAATGCGGCATGCGCCTGCTGCAGCTCGGTACTCACCGCGTCCCAGCGTGCCTGACGCTGCTGTTCGCGTGCATCCAGGCCCGCCTGCAGTTCGGCGTGCGCCGTGGCGGTGGCGGCCTGTGCAGCCTGCCAGTCCTGCAGGCGCTGTTGTTCGTGGTCCTGCAGCAGCGACTGGCCGGCGGCGTGGCGCTCATCCAGCGCCTGCAGCAGCGCCTGCGCACGTTCGTCCAGGTGGCTGCTGGCACGCTGCAGTGCCTGCTGCTGACGCTCGACCAGTTCATTGTTCAATGCATGCTGCTGTTCGGCAGCGGCACGCCAGGCGTCGGCGTTGCCGCTGGCGTCGGCCTGCAGGCGCTCGCCGATGCGCACCACCAGCGCTTCACTCTGCGCGCTCTGGCCTTCGCTGAAGGCCTGCAGATGCTGGCGTAGTTCAGACACCAGTGCCTGCTGCGCGCCGGTCTGCTCGGCCACGACGTTGGCCCAGCTGGCCTCGGTGGCCACACGGCTGCGCTCGAAGCCTTCAGTGAGGCCGTTCAACTGCTGCTGCACCGCGTGTTCGACGCGCGAATGCAGCGCCTGGCCGTGGCTGGCCAGACCGGCCAGCGTGGCTTCGGCCATCGGCTGCAGCGCGCCCCCGATGGCGGCGGCACTGGCTTCGGCGCCTTCGCGCAGCGACTGCTGCAGCGAGGTGGCCAGGCGTTCCTGCAACGCCTGGCTCTGCGCCAGGAATTCGGCCTGGCCCGCCAGCAGGCGCTCATTGGCGGCCGCGCTGTGCTGTTCGAAGGTGCTGGTCATCGCCTGCAGGCGATCGACCAGCGCAGGCAGCGCAGCGGACTGCGACTGCAGCAGGCGCAGCGACTCGGCGCGCTGCCAGGCTTGCGAATACGGATGCAGGTCAGTGGCGATGGCGCGGTCCAGCTGCTGCACCACCTGCAGGCGGTCGCGGCGCAGCAGCGCCGACAACAGGCCCAGCATGGCCGAACTGGCGACACCGGCGATGGACGTGCCGAACGCCACCGCCAGGCCCTGCACTGGCGAGGCCAGCGAGCCGCGGATGGCGGCCATGTCGGTAGCGCTCTGCAGGGCCAGGCCCGTGCCGCGCAGGGTGTCCATCATGCCCAGCAGCGTGCCGAGCATGCCCAGCAGCACCAGCAGGCCCACCAGATAAGGGGTCAGCACCGGAGAGGGCAGGGCGGTGCGTTCGCCCTCCACGCGCAGGCGCACCGCATTGCGCAGGCCCAGCGGCACACGCTCCAGCCACGGCGCCAGGCTGTCCCTGGCCAGCGAAACGTCATTCAGCGCGGCGCGCAGGCCATTGCTGGCCTGCCGGTAGCGGTACAGCTCCACGCCACCGGCGATGTAGCAGGCCGCAATGATCGCGGCCACGGCCGCACCCAGCGGGTGAACCGAGACATAGCCGACACCGATCCAGCACACGGCCAGCAGGCCAGCAAGGAAGACAAGGACGTGGAAAACAGTTCTGGACATGGTGTTCCGGTCAGTGTGAGCGCAGGGCGGCAAGCAGCCCCTGGATCGGGTGGAAGCGCAGTTGCAGCTCGGCGAGCAGCAGCGTGCGCATGTCGTGGCGGAAGGACGCGCGCCAGCCGGGCTGGCCGTGCACGCGTTCGAATCGGGCGCCCAGCACCGCCGGGGCGGTGGCGAGCAGGCTGTGCTCGCGCGGGCTCAAGGTCTGTTCCATCACCGCATCGACCTCGGCCAGCCGCGCCAGCTCCGGTGATGCCAGCACCAGCTGGTCACGCAGGCGGCCGCGCAGGCGGCCGGTGGCGGTCTGGATGGCCTGCTGCAGCACGCGGTAGCGCTGCCGCAGCGAAGCGAAGTTGGGTGCCGCAGCGGCCTCGGCCAGGTCCAGCAGGCGCTCGGCCTCGGCATCCTCGCTCAGCGAGGCCAACAGACTAGCTTCGGCCTGGGCGCAGTCGGCCAGCAGATCATCCAGCGCTTCGGCGGCCTCGGCCGGTTCAGCCAGGCGGCCATCCAGCGCCCCAGCAAGGGCCACGGCACGGCTCCAGTCCACCCACTGGCCGAGGCGATCGGTCAGGGCGGGACTGGAGGCCGGCATCGCGCCGTCGCTGAGACGGGCGAGCAGACGGAGGAAGTCCGGTCCACCCAGGACCGGCTGCGCTGCGTTCGCCATCAAGGGGGTGGGGGCCAAAAACCGTTGATTTTACAACCAGATGAAGCCGGCCGTATGAAGGCGGGGCGGAGGGGCAGCAACGATCGGGCCGCAGGGCTTAAAATGGTCGGCTGTACCACCGCACCCCGACTTCTGGAGCTTGAGATGACCGTTGCGCAGTTCTACCCGATCGGCACCCCCGGACAGCCCTGGGGCGACGCCGAACGCGCGCAGTGGCTGGCCCGCCAGCAGCGGCAGCGCAGCTACCATGAAGACGTGGTGACCGCGCTGGAGCGGCTGGACGAGCGCTTCGACGTGGTCCAGTACGGTCAGCTCGACTACGCGCCGGACCACTACCCGCTGTTTGCGGTGGTGAACCACGACTGGAACCCGGCCCTGCCGACCGCGCTGGTCACCGGCGGCGTGCATGGCTACGAAACCAGCGGTGTGCATGGCGCCCTGCAGTTCCTGGAACAGCACGCCGAGCGTTACCTGGGCCGCTTCAACCTGATCGTCGCCCCGTGCGTGAGCCCGTGGGGCTACGAGCGCATCCAGCGCTGGAATCCCAATGCCATCGACCCCAACCGCAGCTTCCGTGACGGCGGCCTGATCGAGGAAGCCGCCTCGCTGATGCGCTGGGTGGCCGAACGCAAGGCCAACATCCGCGTCCACCTGGACCTGCACGAGACCACCGACAGCGACCTGCACGAGTTCGACCCGGCTCGTTGCGCCCGCGACGGCAAGCCGTTCGAGCGCGACACCATTCCCGATGGCTTCTATGTGATCGGCAACAGCGAAGACCCGCAGCACGAATTCCAGAAGGCACTGATCGCCGCCGTGGCCCCGATCACCCACATTGCCCCGGCCGACGCCGAAGGCAATCTGGTGGGCATGCCGCTGCAGTCGCCGGGCGTGGTGTGGGGCGAGTCGCGTTCCATCGGTGCATGTGCTGGCTTCACCGATGCGCTGTATGCCACCACCACTGAGGTGTACCCGGACAGCCCGCGCACCAATCCGCAGGAATGCAACGACGCCCAGGTTGCGGCGGTGTGTGCGGGGTTGGATTTCGCCCTGGCCAATTGATGGCTGTGCCGTAGCGCCGGGCCACGCCCGGCTGCTGCGGTCGGCTGCAGGATCAGTCGATGCGTTCGGCCTGCGCGCGAAGGCGGTCGGCGTCGTCGACCAGCCCAAGTGACTGCAGCTGTTCGGCAAGAACGGCAAGGTACCGTTTCTCGGCCACAAGAAACGCGTACCCGCCATGCGCTGGTCCCCAGAAGCCGTAGAGCTCGACCTGGCCGTCGGGGATGAACAGCCCTTCCACCTCCCGCTGATATTCATCCAGGTCGTCGGGATAGACGATGCCGAAGCCTCCGTTCGAATCAACACATCCCTGCCGCTTCAGCGCGAAGGCGGCGAGAGCGGCAGGGTCACCCCATGCATTGATGACTTCCTTGACGCGTGAAAGGGTTTCAGGTGTGGGCCGCATGTTGAACGATATCCTCAGCGAGCAGCGCCACAAGTGGCGGGGTGGAGACCGGTGTAGTTTCAATGCTGGATACGTCGATGTCGAAATCATCGCGAAGCTCGCATCCTTTCATGATGGGCAGCGTTACGGAACAACGCTTGGCCGCCCCTCGTGCCCGGAACCGGCCCAACCCCCACCCAGCGCCAGGAACAGATCCACCTGACGGTCCACCCGCTGCGCACGCGACGCTGCGAGTGCGGATTCTGCATCGGCCAGCGCGGCCTCGGCAGACAGCACATCGAGGAAGCCGATCCTGCCGAACCGGTACAGCTGCCCGGCCTGGCCGCTCGCACGTGCCGCGTCGTCGCGGGCGAGGGCAAGGCTGTGCTCGCGATCGATCTCCTGCGCATACGCCGACAGCGCGGTTTCGGTCTGCCGCAACGCATCCAGCACCGCGCCATCGAACGATGCCAGCGCAGCATCGGCGTTGGCCCCGGCAGCGTCGATCCGTGCGTGGGTTGCGCGGCGGTTCGGCCAGCGCCACGACAGCAGCGGTCCGATGGACGCGCCGATGCTGTCGCTGCCCAGCAGCTTCTTGAATGAACCTGCCATGCCAGCGGACGCGCCGATGCTCACTTGTGGATACAGCGCCGCCGTTTCCACGCCGATCATCGCAGTGGCGGCCGCCAAGCTGCGCTCCGCCGCACGGATATCCGGGCGACGCTGGATCAGCTGGCTGCCATCGCCGACAGGAATCAGCTGCTGCAGGCGCGGCGGTTGTTGGCAGTTGGCGACGTCCTGCGGGTAGTCCGCTGGTAGTCGGCCCATCAGTGCTGCCAGTTCGAACAGGGTTGCCTGCCGCTCGGCAACCAGATGCGGCACAGCCGCCGCGCTGCGGTTGACCGCCGCGCGCGCCCGGCTCACGTCAAATTCGGTTCCGCGTCCGCCGGCCGCCAAGCGGGTGGTGGCGTCCAACGTGGCGCGCTGCGTATCGAGCACCCGCTGCGTCGCCGCCAGGGTAAGGTTGGTCGAACAGATGCCGACATAGGCGCGGGTGACGGCGGCGGCGACAACCACCCGCACCTGGTCACGTGCCGCAGCGACGGCCTCTGCATCCGCGCTGGCGGCTTCAATACCGCGGCGGATGCCACCGGCCAGATCCAGCGGGTAGGACAGGTGGATGCCGAGCGCGTACACCTGCGGTGGCGAGGAAGGGGAGGTGTATCCCCCGGCGCGGGCCAGCGTGGCCGATGCGTCGGCGTCGGTGCCTACCGAGCCCTCGGCCCGGACCTGCAGCACCATCGCCGTGGCGCGCCGCAGGTTGGCGTCGGCCGCGCGTAGATCGGTGTTGGCCCGCAGCGCTTCGCTGACGTAGGCATCGAGCCGTGGATCGTCGTACAGCTGCCACCAGCGGTCCGGCGGCTCGGCCTGTATGTAGGCAGCCTCGTGCCCCGATACGAATGCGCGGCGGGCCGCCGGGGCGGCGGCGACCGCGTTGGCCGGAAGTGTGTAGTCGGGGCCGGACACGCAGCCGGCCAGCGACAGCGCACAGGCGAGCACGCCCGCGCGTGATGCGGTGCCGATCACTTGCAGGCCCCTTGCGCGCGCGGAGTGATGGTCACGCTGGCGGTTCTGCCCACGATCAGGCGGCTGTCCGGGGCAACGTCATCCAGGCGGATGCGGACCGGTATCCGCTGCGCCAGCCGCACCCAGGTATAGGTCGACGCGACCGACGGCAGCAGGTTGTGGGTGCTCGAGCGCTGGTCGTCGGCGATACCGGCGGCGATGCTCTCGACATGCCCACGCACGTCGCGGCCATCGCCCATCAGGCGCGCGACCGCGGCATCGCCTTCGCTGATGCAGTTGAGCTTGGTTTCCTCGAAATAGCCTTCGACCCTCACGCTGCTGCTGTCGATCAGGGCCAGGGCCTGGGCGCCCGGCTGCAGGAAGTCACCGGGATGGAGATCAAGATTGGTGACGGTGCCATCGGCGCTGGCGCGCACTTCGGTGCGCTGCACGTTCAACAGTGCCACCCGCCGCTCCGCACGGGCCTGGGCCAGACCGGCCACTTCAGTATCGACCTTGGCCGCATTGCGCTCGCGTGTCTCCGAGGCGACCAGATTGCCCAGCGCGATATCCCGCTTCGATTCACGGCGGGCAAGGGTGAGCGTGGCCTGCGCACTGCTCACTGCGGCATCGGCCTTCTCCAGCGCGGCGGCATAGCGCGGCTGGTCCAGCACCAGCAGCAGCTGCCCGGCTTTCACTCGCTGGTTGTCCTGCACCAGCACCTGGGTCACCAGTCCGCCCATGTCCGACGCCACGCGGATCACATCCGCGCGTACCCGGCCATCGCGCGTCCAGGGCTGCGTTTCGTATCGGTTCCAGAGGGACAGGGCCGCGATGACGGCGACGGCGAACAGGCAGAGCGTTGCGCTCCAGCGGCCAAGGACACTCAGCACGTGTTTCATTTCAGTTTCTCGAACAGGGGCGCGAGCTGGATCAACAGCTCCGCCAGGATCACGAACAGCGAAAGGCCCACCAGCGGGCGATAGGCGAACAGCCGGTACAGCCCGAGGCTTGCCAGCAGCCGCGAGGCCATCATCGACAGGGCCAACGCGATGAGCGCCACCGCCAGCAGGCCGGGAACGAAGACGCCATCGATGGAGATATCGGAGAACATCGCATCAGTCCTCATGAGCGAGCAGGTCGCGGCGCAGGCCGGAAAGCAGTGCAAGAACATGCTCGGTTCCGGGCGCGCTGCCAGTGCTGACGGCGTCGCGTGTGCGTTCGAGCGATTCCAGCAGCGGCGCATTCACCAGGCGGGGAGTGGGAGTGCGGAAGTGGGCGGTGGCCCTGTGCATCAGCAGCGCATGACACTCGCGGCTGCTACGGTCCTTGAGCGTCCTGCCGATCACACGCAGTTCGGCCACGGCACTGGCCGCGCGCATGTCTGCAAACATCGTCCGCAATGTGCGGGCCGCATCCGGATGGCCGCGCAGGCGAGGAGCAAGCAGCGCAAGCCGATCCACCATGCGGCTTGTCCAGTCGCTGGCATTTCGCACCTGCCCGGCCGCCCGACGGGCGATGTCCCGCCTGATCACATCCTGCAGGCGCGCGCGGCTGCGATTGCTGTCCAGGGTCTGCAACAGCGACATGCTGCACAGCGCCGCCGCCGTGCCGACGAACAGCGCGACGCCGCTGTTGAGCGCACCCACGATGTTGCTGGCATTGGTCGCGCCCAATCCTGCAATGAGCGGGAAGGTGAGCACCACGCCCAACGCCGCCATGATGAACGGTGGGCGGGCGAGGAACGAGCCACACACCAGCAGCGCGGGCGCCAGCGCCATGGCCAGGCCGACGAAATCGGACAGGCCCGGAAAGATCACCAGTGCGTAGAACAGCCCAATGACCACGCCGATGGTCGACCCGATCAGGTAGCGCATGACATGCCCGGCAGGTGCCTCGGCGGTCCCGAACAACACGCAGGCCGTGCCGATGATGGAGACGGCAGTTGCACCATCGGACCACGCGGTAGCGATCCACAGCGTGCAGCTCAGCACGATGCCGACGAAGGCACCCAAAGCGCTGCGCAGGGCGACCCGGTGATCACGATGCAGCACATGGCCGTTCGCCTTGCTGGCGAGGTGCACGGGCACTCGCCGGCGCCAGTCCGGGCGGGCGGCGTGCAGCTGCTCTTCCAGCAGCCGGCAGTCGTGATGCGCAGCATCGAGTTCGGCCTGACGTGTGCAAAGCGCTGCACACAGCACGTCCAGCCATGCTGCCGTGCCAGCAGGCTGCGCGCGCAGCTGGGCCATCGATTCATCCACCGCGCTGGACTGCATCAGCACATCGAGCATCCGGTCATGCAGTGCGCGCAGGATCTGCACCTGGGCAACGCCGTGCGCGCTGTCGAACGGCAGGTGGATGGACAGCGTGTGCAGTTCGAGCAGGTCCGCGGCTACTTTGGAGCGGTCCTCCGCCAGTACCGTGTCCCTGGCGCCTGCGCGCATGTCCTGCGTCCAGCGTTCCGCATCGCCGAGGATCGACGCCACACGCGCGTGCACGCGCGGCGAGACCCGGCGTGGCAGCACCAGCCCGTGGACCAGCGTTGCCGCAAGAATGCCGATCGAGATTTCCTGCACGCGGGTGATGGCAATGGTGAAGACGTCACCGGGCACCATCACCGCCGGGAAACCGATCAGGCTGGTGGTGTACCCGGCCAGCAGGAAGGCATACGCACGCGGTGTGCGGTCGAGCATGGCCAGGTACAGGCACAGGCCCATCCAGGCCGCCAGCACCACGCTCAGGACCAAAGGCGCGTTGGCGAGCCGCGGCACCAGCAACACCGTAGCAACCGCGCCGCCGACGGTTCCCAGCAGGCGGAACAGGCCCCGGCTGAGCGTTGCGCCGGACATCGGCTGCGACACCAGGTAGACCGTGCCGACTACCCAGAACGGGCGGGTCAGGCCGATGCGCAGCGAGACATACAGCCCGAGGATCGCGGCGAGCAGGCACTTGAGCGAGAACAGCACCGCTTCGCGGTCGACCTTCAATGCCGGCGACGTCAGCAGCGCACTGGGGCGCGAAAGCCAGGGGCGGGTGGGGGCGGGAATCTGCATGCCGCCATCGTATTCAGCGAGGCCTGCAGCCGAATTTCGCTAGAATGCCAGCCTATCGCTGAATCTGGTCATTGAGAATGACTCGCATCTCGTTGCCTGGCTTTGATCTGGACCCGGACGCGACGGATCGGCCGGCAGTGGCCAGCCGCCTGCAGGTGGCCGACCACGATGCCGAGATTCCGGTGCACGACCACCGCAAGGGACAGCTGATCCTGGCGCTTCATGGCGCGGTGACCTGCGAGGTGGCCAATGCCCTGTGGATCGTGCCACCGCAGTGCGGCGTGTGGATTCCCGGCAGCCTGCCGCACAGCAATCGCGCCACGGCGAACGCGCGCCTCTGCTATCTGTTCGTCGAGCCGGGCGTCGTCGACCTGCCGCTGCACTGCGTGACGCTGTCGATCTCACCGATGGTGCGCGAGATGATCCTGCACCTGGCCGATGTGCCTCAGGACTACCCGCGCGGCGGGCACGTCGAGCGGCTGGCGCGGGTGCTGCTGGACGAACTGGTGCAGATGCCGGCCGAGCGGTTGTACCTGCCGGTGAGCGATCACCCCAAGATCCGTGCGCTGGCTGCGGCGCTGTCGGCCAATCCGGCCGACCGCAGCACCATCAGTGAATGGGCCAAACGCCTGGCACTGGGCGAGCGCACGTTGACGCGCCTGATTGATCGGGAAACCGGCCTGTCGTTCGGGCGCTGGCGGCAGCAACTGCACCTGCTGGTTGCGATTCGCGAGCTTGCCGGCGGCGCGGCGGTGCAGCGGGTTTCTGAAACCCTGGGCTACGAGTCGGTGACAGCGTTCATCACGATGTTCAAGAAAGCGCTGGGGCAGTCGCCTACGCGGTATTTTGCGGCGCGGCTGCGTGGGCAGGATTCTGCTGCGCGTGGTGGTTGATGGTGACTGGCTGACGTTGATTGGCTGAAAGGAAGTATCAGCTCTCTGCGGAACTGCGTTTGTCACGTATCGAATAGATCACTGAAAAGATCTTCCAGCCCCGCTCGGTGCGGACCAGTTGCCACATTTCCCTGCCCCAGTTCTGTTTCGCACCGTTGGCGTGGAAGCTGTAGTCGAACGACACCGATGCCACATCGCCGTCCGTGTCGATCTTCGTGTTGAAGAACTTCTCCTCTCGTGGCGCTGCAGTGGCCACGGCCTCATCGATGAGCGAAATGAAGTTGTTCGATGGGATCTTTCGTGCCTTGATCGCATCGGGCTTGGCCGTGCGGATGTCCGCCAATCGCCGGTCCTCGGACACGAACTGCCAGCCGATGTCTTCCGGTCTATCCGAGAAGAACAAGCTCATGTAGGTCGGTTTGTCCTTGTTGATCAGCGAGGTGCGGAAGGACTCGATCACCTGTTCGATCGCTTCTACATCGGCAGGCGTGCTTTGCTCTGCGCAAGCCGGAAGGCAGGGCAACAGGCAAAGGGCGAGGGTGGTGAGGACCGTTCCTGGAATGTGCATCGGTAGTGTCGGGTTGAAGGGGAGGGCGGGCATGCGCATCAGCGAGCGTACGTGCGCCAGAAGAGCACGCGATTGCCTGTGCTGCTTGTTGCGACGAAGATCGACTTGCCGAGTTCGGGCTCGCAACGAAAGAAGGTATAGGAGCGCTTCAGAGCGGTCTCACTCGGCCACCAGCTTCGATTGAACAGTGCCGGCTGGACAGCGCTGTGGTCGACGGGCCGGCAATCGGATGGCAACAACAGCTGCTTACTGCGTGGCGTGGTGAAGGCAAGCGCGCTCACGTTTGAATCGAGGTCGTGCACCTCGCGCAGGTCGGTCGCCTCCTCGGGCACCCACGCGGGAATCCAGCCCTTGGCAATCATCTCGGCGTCGACGGCTTCCTGCTTCGTGGCGTAGGAGCTGTCCATTACCAGATCGCAGGAGGTGAGTACTAAGCAGAGTGCGAAGAGGAGGAGCAGCCTCATGCGGTCTGAAAATGGAGGTAATGTCGGGGTCATAGACGATCCTGCAGCGCACCCTTGCATCACTGGCTTGACGGTGCACGCTAGCACTAATGAAGACTGGAAGCAGTTTGGGGGGAGTACTTTGATCACCAGGGCAGGATCGTTGCCGATATCGATAATCGTGACCGACATCCCACGGCTTGACTTGATTATGTAATGGGCTTGCGCGATAACTGCCCCGTGCGGCATTGTCGCATTCCGGAACAGGGACGATCCGAAGCAGGGCGCGACAGGGCGGTGATCCGCCTGTGCGCCTTCGTCCCTCCCGGCGCGGTATTCGCCCAGGAAGGAGAACACGGATGTTCGAACGGACAATGAAGCTGGCGTGTGTGGCGCTGACGATGGCCGCGCTTGGCTGCGCGGCCCCCCTTGCCGCGCAGGCGCAGGAGAGCAAGACAACCTGGCGCATCTCCCAGCCAAGCGGGAATTCGACCCAGTACAAGACTCAGCAGGAGGCAGTGCAGGCGATCAAGAGCCTGCCCGCGCCGAGTCCGTTCCCGCCTGAGCTCCAGTTCGGTTGGCAGTCCGTCAATTCGATCAAGTCGAAGGTCGTGGACCTGGAGGGAAATACCTCAATCACGTACTGGATGGGCAAGTCCCAGCCCTCCGACCCTGATTGGTCGTATCTGAGTACCGCTATATTCCCGACCGAAGAGGCGATGGTTGCCGCCTACCTGGCCAAAGTTCAGGAGGCAAATCCTGTATGTCCCGGAGCGGCGGTCACCCCGACGAGTGAATGGTATGCACTCAGCCCCGACATGGAAGGGACGATCGAGACCCGCGATTTTCAAGCGACTTACATGACCGGCTACAATACGGCGGAGTCGCCGTGCACGCCCTATCCAAGCGATGCCCATATGACGCGGACCCGGCGTCTGAACTGCCCGGTCCCCCTCACCCAGTGGTCCAACAAGCATGAGGCGTGTGTCAGCGAAGAGTTCGTAGCAACCATTACCTCCAAGACGACGCAGTGCGACAAGGATGGCGGGAACGGCAACTGCCCGACCTCGGGTAACAGCGCCATGAGTGGCATGAGCCCGAACCCCTCCAGCACTCCGGCATCGCAGGAGCCTCCGTGCACTGGTACGGTAGGCAACCCCTGCGACGTAAAGACCGGCGAGAAGTACGAGATCGCCCAGGACTTCGATCTGGGCTGGATCGCACTGACGCGCTATTACCATTCGGGAATATCCACCTCGTCCGGAGGCTTCGGCCACGGCTGGACACATTCGCTTGGAGCGCAACTGGCACTGGATGGGGCGGGTGGCGCAGGCATCGTTGAAGCCACCGGTTTCCAGCGCGCCTTCAAGAAGATCGGCCAGGTCTACGAGGCTGCTGACAGCAGTGGCGATCGCCTGGTCCAGAATGGAAACTGGACGCTGTACGCGTCCGACGCCATTTCGACATTCGACGATGCGGGTCGGCTCGCCGCGAAGCGCTTTGTGGACGGTACCTCGCTCACCTTCGTCTATGACAACAGCCAGCGCCTAGCTGCCGTTGTGCACAGCAGTGGCCGTACGCTTGAATTCGTCTATCAATCCAACGACTACGAAGCCCTGATCAGCTCCGTTCTGGTCGCGGGCGTGCCGCAGGCGAGCTATACCTATACTGCGCATGGGCAGGTCGCTACCGTCACCTACGCGGGCGGCGGGGTGCGCACCTATCACTACGAGAATCAGGATTTCCCCCAGCACCTGACCGGCATTACCGCCGAGGATGGGCGCCGCTACAGCACCTTCACCTATGACACCATCGGTCGCGTCATTTCGAGCCAGCACGCGGGTGGCGCTGATGGCGTAACCCTTGCCTACAGCCCAAATGGCGGTGCGGTGGTCACCGATGCATTGGGCCATCAGACCGATTACACGCTGACAGCCGGTGATGACAGCGCACCTCCCCGCAAGGTGTCGGGCACGACCGATGCCCAGGGTTCGATCAGTCGCACCTACTATGATGGCGCGGTCGATTTCCGTCGGCGTCTGGATACCTATACGGACCGGCGCGGCGTCCAGACCAAGCACACTTACAGCGAAGGCGTCGACGCGGTGACGGGCCGACCGGCCAACACACATACCATTACCGATGCGGTCGGCCTGCCTGAGCAGCGTGTTGTGCAGACCACGCGCGACAGTGTTACCAACGCGGTGCTGGCTACGACCATCGCTCAGCGTGAGACGCGTACCGCCTACAACGCCCGTAGACAGCCGGTGAGCGTGACCCTGAAGGACCTGGCGTCCGGGCAGACGCGTACGGCCACGTATACCTATTGCGAGGCCGCGGATGTAGCCGCAGCCGGCAGTTGCCCCGTGGAGGGGCTGCTGAAGAGCGTGGACGGCGCACGTACCGACGTGGCCGACGTCAGCACCTATGCCTACTACGCCGCAGACGACGCAGGGTGCGCGACCAATGGGGTCTGCACCTATCGCAAGGGCGACCTGCGCAGCGTCACCAATGCACTCGGTCAGACGGTGGAGACGTTGGCCTACGACGCCTACGGGCGACCGTTGTCGGTGAAGGATGCCAATGGGGTGGTCACCGACTACGCCTACCATGCCCGCGGCTGGCCCACCTCGGTGACCGTACGCGGCGCCACCACCGCCGAGGATCGATCCACCCAGATCAGCTACTGGCCCACCGGCCAGGTGCAGCAGATCACCGAGCCGGATGGCGGCAGCGTGACCTACGTGTATGACGCAGCACTGCGACTGACCGATATCGAGGACAACGCAGGCAACACCATTCATTACACGCTGGACAATGTCGGCAATCGCCTGAAGGAGGACACCCTGGATGCGGGCGGTACCCTGCGCCGCACCCTGGCACGCACCTTCAACACGATTGGCCAGCTTAAGGCGCTGAAAGACGCCGGCAACCACGCCACTGGCTTCACCTACGATGCAAACGGCAACCCGCAGACGATAACCGACGCCCTGCAGCGCGTCTCCAGCCAGCAGTACGATCCCCTGAACCGGCTGGCTCGGACCCTGCAGGACGTGGGAGGTGTTGCTGCGGAAATCCGCAGCCAGTACAACGCGCTGGACCAGGTCACCCAGGTGACCGACCCGAAGGGCCTGCACACCACCTACGCCTACAACGGCTTTGGCGATCTGACCGGCCAGGTCAGCCCGGACAGTGGCGCCAGCAGCTTCACCGTGGATGCGGCAGGCAACCGCAAGACCGCCACCGACGCGCGCGGTATCACTGCCACCTATCACTACGATGCACTTAACCGCCTGACTGGTATTGCCTATCCGGACCCCAATCTGGACGTGGGCTACAGCTATGATGTGGCGCCGGCCGTCTGCGTGGCTGATGAGCGATTCGCCAAGGGGCGCCTGGGGCAGGTGCTGCACGCCAGTGGCAGCACCCAGTACTGCTACGACCGCTTCGGCCAGATCACCCGCAAGGTGCAGGCTGTCAACGGTGTCGCCAGTACACTGCGCTACGCCTACAGCAAGTCGGGCCGCTTGACGTCGTTGACCTACCCGGACGGCAGCGTGGCTGACTACTTGCGCGATACCCAAGGGCGCATCAGCCAGATCGGACTGACCCGGCCTGGCCAAGCGCGCCAGATCGTGGTGAACAACGTGAGCTATGCAGCCTTCGGCCCGGCGACCGGTTGGACCTATGGCAACGGCCGTCAATTGCAGCGGCCGCTGGACCTGGACTACCGCCCGCAGGCCGTGCATGACCCGGCCGCAGGGGGCCTGTCGCTGAGCTATGGCTATGATCCGGTGGGTTCGATCACCGAGCTGAAGAACGGCGCAGGGTCCGAAGTGCTGGCCAAGTACGCTTATGACGCGCTCGGCCGCCTGACCCAGACCCAGGACGGTACGACCGGCACGCCGATTGAAACCTACGGCTACGACGCCACCGGCAACCGGACCTCGCTGACTACGTCGGCTGGAACGGCCGCCTATACCTATCCGGCAACCAGCCACCGGCTGACTGCGGTGGATGGCGAGGTGCGGAATCACGACGCATCGGGCAACACCACCAGCATTGGCAGCAAGGTGTTCACCTATAACGATGCCAACCGGATGAACGCGGTGAAGCAGGGTAGCGCCGTGCTGGAGAGCTATGCGTACAACCATCGCGGCGAGCGCGTGCTGCGCACCCCAGCCGGTGGTGCAGCACAGCTCACGCTGTATGGCGAGGCAGGGCAGTGGCTGGGCAACTATTCGGCCACGGGGGAGGCGCAGCAACAGGCGATCTGGCTGGACAACTATCCGGTGGCACTGATCAATGTGCCGGGCACCGGCGTGCCGGAGCTGGCCTACATCCAGCCGGACCACCTGGGCACGCCGCGCGTGGTGATCGACTCCGTGCGCGATGTTGCGATCTGGGAGTGGAGCAACAAGAGCGAAGTGTTCGGTGATCAGATTCCTAGTGCTGATCCGGATGGCGATGGCGTGGCGTTCGACTTGGCGCTGCGCTTCCCCGGGCAACAGTCGACGGATGCGAGTGGGCTGTTCTACAACTACCAGCGGGAATACGACCCGGCAGTGGGACGCTATTCCCAGAGTGATCCGATTGGGTTGAATTCTGGTGTGAATACATATGCTTATGTATTTTCAAGGCCGATGAATTTCACCGATCCGAGGGGGCTAAAGACCACCTTGATAACCACCTACGATTTTGGAATTGGGAGTCACTCTGCGATCCATGTCGCAAGGCCCGGACAACCCGACTTCCTATACGATCCAGCAGGTTCGTACGCGCCCGGTGGACGTCGGGGAACTGGTGGGCTTTTCGAGGGGGATGATGCTAGCTTGGCTGGATACAGCAGGTATCAGCGCGCGACTGGAAGCCGTGTTGAGTTCACCGTTATTCACCTGTCGCCGGAGCAGGAAGCTACTCTGGTCCAGAATGCAGAGGAATGGGGCGATCCTCGTGGTTTCGGGTGTGCAGCCTCTGTGTCGGGTGCGTTGAGTGGAATGTGTGGTATCACTCAAACGTTCCGTCCTGGTGTCCTGAATGATATGGCGAAGGAGGCCGAATGCCCGGTCAAGTGAAAGATAGGTTGGTGGCATCTTCAGTTTGTTTCATGCTTTGTGTTGTTATCAACATTGCGGCATGGAGATGGGTTTCGGCATTTGTGAAGATTGAGGGGATGCGGATTCCATACGTCGTGCTGATTTCGTTAATTCTGTCTTTCGCATTCTATGGCTTTGCATTGATTCGCAAAGAATGGACGGTGCTCGCGGTTGCTGGGATCGGGGCTGCTGCCGGCGTTGTAGGCGGGACATTCGCCATTACGCTGTCCAATTTGGTAATCGTTGATGGCTTTCAGCGGCTCGTTGTCAGCTTCGAAAGATATGGGGCAATTGCTGCTCTTTGGGACGTCCCGGTATCGCTGCTACTTGGCAGCTGGGCTGTTGGGGCACTTTCTTTCTGCGCTGCATGGTTGAAGCTCAAGAGATCCTGTGGCGGGAAGGAGAGTGGGCGAAGAATTGGCAGGAATGCCTCTCGTCCGCGAGATGCTGGCTGACGCCGCTGGGAGCGGTATGCACTACGCTACCCCTCCCGCTGCAACCACCCCGCCGCCTGCGCGCATAACGATTGGCAGAAGATGACCAACCCCCTCATCACCCGGCCGCCCACGTACGGCTCGGGTTCGCCGTTCTGCCGGGTGCGTTCCGCTGCGTTCAAAATCCCCATGGGCCTGGAAGCTTCGGTGAGATGGTGGGTGGCAAGTGTCAAGAGCGACTGCGTATAGATCCGGCGACGCCGCCGGGTACCAAAGGGCAGAAGTACTCCCACTACCAATTGGACCAGAAATGTGAGCATTTCAGCCCTGCGCCTGGGGATCGCGATCCGAAATTCCGGTAGATGAATAGAGAATAGATTTCCCCCCGGTTGACGATGACGAGCCGGGGCTCATCGATCTTCTTGATCGTTGGAAGGCGGTAGGCTACCCGTCGTCCGGGTTGAAGTGTTTCCGTATCGAGGCCTGCTCGACCGGAAGCGTCATTCTCGTCTATGCAAGGACATGGCGGGTCGAGAACCTGTCGATGGCGCATACGGTTCTCTGAAGGACGTCCGATGCCCAGATTGCTCACCTCCGACGAGGTCTCCCTCATCCAGAGGATGCTGCCTGGGACTACCGAGTTGTCCGAGCAGCTGTTGAAGGATCTGGCGCTCGCCCAGGCGGATGTCCTCGGACTCGGGGCGTGCTGTTTCTCTCCAGCAAGACTCAGGTCCTTGGCCGTGACGCTGCCACCGCAACGCTTGTCGATGTCGCGGTATGCCGGTGATGGCCACCATGTATGTGGACGATCACGATCAGCTCTTCGAGCTCGAATTGTGGGCGGTGGACTTCTCACCGATCATCTGCCTCGATCCGAGGAGCGCTTTCAGCGGGCACTGACGCCTGCTGAAAGCGCTCTTCGCTGAAGCGTTGCGTGTGGCATTCACCCCTCCACCTGCAACCGCCCCACAGCCTGCGCACTCAACGCCAGGCACGCCAGCATCAGCCCTTCCATCACCCGGTCGCCCACATAGTCCTCGGGCTCGCCGTTCTGCCGGGTCCGCTCTGCCGCCAGCAGCACCTCCTGTACCACCCGCAGCCCGGCCAATGCGCAATCGGCATCGGCCAGCGCCATGCAGCGCCCGGGCAACTGATGCCGCTCCGGCCAAGGCTGCCCGTCGGCCGCAGCGCCTTTGCCGATGCGCTTCAGGTTGGCAATCAGGGTATTCGTATCCGCACAGGGCACAGCCTCTGCCAGGTCATCGGCGTTGGCTGGGTCACGGTAGGCGTGCAGGTGGGGAAGATCAGATCCGTTCATGGCGAGGCTCCGTGCAAGGCAATCGGTAGCCGCCACACAGAGGTGGCGGACGGTACGTGGTTCGAATCCGGGTTGACCTCAAGCCGGCGGGCGCGAACGCCCCCACGCACCGCCCGCCATAGCCGGCAGACGGATTGCCAGCCGGCGCCACGGAATGTGGACGCCGGCTGGCAAGCGCAATCACTCAAGGTCAACACGGGATTCGAAACCCGGCCACCCGTTTTCGGTGGCACGCCATCTGAGCCCGCGTCGCTGTGCAATGCCAATCAGAAGAGTTGCAAATAGCTCACGATTGGAGACGCTTTCGGCATTGAACCACGCTGTTAAGTACTGGCAGCGCTGGCTGCCGCGTTGGTCCACTGCGACCAGGCAATCTGCGACAGGCGTCGTGGTTGGGTGAAGGAGTGGGGGACGGCAGGCGGTTCGAAAACGACAGGGCTGGCGGCCCTACCAATCGGTGCATTCGCCGTCGGGGCCGCGGGTTGACGCTTTCAGCGCCCCGGCGCACTCTGAGTGCTCGGGTCGACAACCCGTTCAGGCGCCCAGCGGCACGGTGGAGTCAGGAGGTGGAACAGCCATGAGCCAACTCACCGACGGATTCGGGCGCCGCTTCCCGTATCTGCGCCTGTCGTTGACCGAGGCCTGCAACTTCCGTTGCAGTTATTGCCTGCCCGATGGCTACCAGGCCGACGGCCGCCCGCGCTTCCTGGCGGTGGACGAGATCGCGCGCCTGGTGCACGCCTTTGCCATGCTGGGGATGAGCAAGATCCGCCTGACTGGGGGCGAGCCCAGCCTGCGCAAGGACCTGGACGAGATCATCGCCACGGTGGCGGCCGTGCCTGGCATCCGCAAGGTGGCCATCACCACCAATGGCACGTTGCTGCCGCGTCGCCTGCCGGGCTGGCACCGCGCCGGCCTGACCGCGCTGAACGTGAGCATGGACAGCCTGCAGCGCGAGCGCTTCAGCACCATCACCGGCCACGACCGCCTGCCGGAAATCCAGCAGGGGCTGGAGATGGCGCAGGCACTGGGCCTGCCGGCCATCAAGCTCAACGCGGTGCTGCTGCGCGGCCTGAACGACGACGAGCTGCCGCAATGGATGGACTTCCTGCGCGACCGTCCCTTCAGCGTGCGCTTCATCGAACTGATGCGTACCGGCGACAACGAAGCCTATTTCCAGCGGCACCACCTGCGTGCCGAACACGTGATCGACCAGCTGCATGCCGCCGGTTGGCATGAGCGCCCGCGCGCGGCCGATGCCGGCCCGGCGCGTGAATTCAGCCACCCGCAGCATCGCGGCACGGTGGGCATCATCGCCCCGTATTCGCGTGACTTCTGCAAGGGCTGCAACCGCCTGCGGGTGACCGCCAAGGGCGATCTGCGGCTGTGCCTGTTCGGCGAATTCGGCGTGCCGCTGCGCCCGCTGCTGCAGAGCGACGATGACCAGGACGCGCTGCTGGCACGCATCACCACACAGCTTGGCCTGAAAGCGGCCGGGCACGGATTGCACCAGGGCCAGACCGGGTTGACCCCGCATCTGGCGTCGATTGGAGGATGAGGAACACGATGCGTGGTGAATTGACTGCGGCCTTCCACATGGCCGATGTGCGCGACAAGCGCGTTACCCGCCGCCGCGCGGTGGCGGTGGGCGAGCTGCATGCCGGACCGGTGGCCTACCCGCTGATTGTCGAGCGCCGCCTGCCCAAGGGCGATGCGCTGGTGATGGCCGAGATTGCTGGCTTGCAAGGCGCGAAGATGGCCTCGATGCTGATGCCGCTGTGCCACCCGCTGCCGCTGGAGCTGGTGCAGGTGTACTGCGCGCCGGTGCCGGAACGGCAGTCGATCCGCGTGTGGTGCGAGTGCGCCAGCGAGGCCCGCACCGGTGTGGAGATGGAAGCATTGGCCGGGGTGAACGCCGCACTGCTGACCCTGTACGACCTGAGCAAGCCGGTGGAGCCGGCACTGCGCATTGAGGGCATCCGTCTGCTGTTCAAGGAAGGCGGCAAGCGCGGCCTGTGGCTGCATCCTGATGGCATGGAGGATGGTGAGCGCGAGCGCTTCAGGCCGCGTCCGCCGAAGGGCTTGAACGGTGCGGCCTGCGCGGTGATCACCCTGAGCGATCGCGCGAGCGAGGGCACGTATGCCGACGAGTCCGGGCCGAAGCTGGTGAGCGGGCTGCAGTCGCTCGGTGGCGAGGTGGTGGCTGCCGAGGTACTGCCCGATGGTGTCGAACCGCTTGCGGGTCGCCTGCGTGCGCTGGCGGGCGAGGGCGTACGCCTGTGCCTGTGTACCGGCGGCACCGGGCTGGGCCCGCGCGACTTGACCCCGGAAGCGCTGCGCTCGTTGAACGCGCGCCCGGTGCACGGCCTGGCGCAGATGGTGCGCGCGTTGAGCGCGCAGCACACGCCGATGGCCTGGCTGAGCCGTGCCGAGGTGGTGCAGCTGGATGACATGCTGGTGTTCGCGCTGCCGGGCAGCCCGCGCGCGGCTGCGCAGTGCCTGGACATTCTGGCGCCGGTGCTGGGCCACGCGCTGGCGATGGTCGATGGCGGTGGCCACGCATGATTGCCTACAGCGAAGCGCTGCAGCACTTGATGGAGGCAGCCACACCGCTGCCGGCCGAGCGGCTGGCGCTGCATGAGGCGGGTGGTCGCATCCTGGCCACGGACATCATCAGCGGGCAGTCGCTGCCGCCGTTCGACAATTCGGCGATGGACGGCTTCGCGCTGCGCGCCAATGGCACGCCGTTCGAAAGCGGTACCGGGTTTGCGGTGCAGGGCTGGCAGGCCGCAGGCGATGCCGGTGCCGAGGGCGGCGAAGGTGCCTGGGAAATCATGACCGGCGCGCGCATGCCGGTTGGGCTGGATACGGTGGTGCCGATCGAGAACGTGGAGATCCTCGCCAGTGAAGATGGCCGAACGACGCGCATTTCGTTGAAGAGCGTGGTGAAGCCAGGCCAGAACGTGCGCCTGCGTGGACAGGACGTGGAAGAAGGCGAGCGCGTGCTGCAGGCCGGGCAGGCGCTGGACATCAATGCACGCACCCTGCTGCATGCGATCGGCGTGGCCGAGGTCGCGGTGGTGGCACGGCCGAAGGTCGCTGTCATTGCCACCGGCAAGGAGCTGGTGACCGAAGCGGCGCAGGCGCTGGACTCCGGGCAGATCCGTGACAGCAACCGGCCCTATCTGATCGGCCGCCTGCAGGCCGCCGGTGCCGAGGTGGTGTGGCAGGGCACGGTGGGCGATGAGGTGGCTGCCTTTGATGCAGTGCTGGATGACGCGCTGGCGGCAGGGGCACAGGTGCTGGTGAGTACCGGCGCGGTGTCGGCCGGCCGCTACGATTTCATTCCCGATGCGCTGCGCGCGCGTGGCGCCCGCATCGTGTTCCACAAAGTGGCGATCCGCCCGGGCAAGCCGCTGTTGTTTGCAGTGCTGCCCAATGGCGCGCTGTATTTCGGTCTGCCCGGCAACCCGGTATCGGCGGCAGTGGGGCAGCGCTTCTTCGTTGAACCGGTGCTGCGGCGCCTGCTGGGCCTGGCCGCCGAGCCGCTGCTGCACGTGCCGTTGCAGGCCGACGTGCGCAAGCCGCCGGGCCTGCGCTTCCACGCGCGGGCGCGGGTGGACGTGGACGCGCAGGGGCGCTTGAGCGCACGCGTGCTGGCCGGCCAGGAATCGTTCCGTTTGAAATCCATGCTGCAGGCCAACGCCTGGGTGGTGCTGGAGGGCGAGGGTGACCTGGCCACGGCCGGCACACCGGTGCGCGTGCAGGGCTGGGGCCATCAGGACCCGCTGCAGCTGGCGAACCAGGAGTGATGATGAAACAGGTGAATCTGCAGTTGTTCGGTGCGTTTTCCGATCTGGATGCCAGCCGCGAGATCGCGCTGGAGGTGGCCGGCGGCACCGTGGCCGATCTGCGCCAGGCGTTGCGTGAGCTGTTGCCGGTGCGCTTTCCCGGTTTCCGCGCCGGGTTGCTGGACTATTCGGCCTTCGCCGACCAGCAGCGCGTGCTGCGTGACCACGACGCGCTGCCCGCCGATGGCAAGGTGGCGATCCTGCCGCCGGTGAGTGGGGGCTGAGCGATGAGCAACGTGACTGCGAATGTGGTGGACCGCGCGCAGCGCGCCATCGATCCGGCCGAGGGCATCGCAGCGGTGTCCGACCCGGCATTCGGCGGCATCGATGTGTTCATCGGCAAGGTGCGCGACTTCAATGTGGGGCGGCCGGTGACCGGCATCACCTACGACCTGTTCGAACCGCTGGTGCTGAACGAGATCCAGCGCGTGGCGGCGGAGATCGAGGCGACGTTCGGGCCGAAGCTGAAGCTGTATGTGGCACATGCCAAGGGCCGCTTGGGCATTGGCGATGTGGCGGTGGTGGTGGCCGCAGGCAGCCCGCACCGTGATGAAGCGTTCCGCGCGTGCCGGCAGCTGATCGAGGCAGTGAAACACCAGTGCCCGATCTGGAAACAGGAACATTACGAAGACGGCGACAGCGAGTGGAGCGAAGGCTGCACCCTGTGCCACGCCGACAGTGAACCGGCACATGAGCACCACTGACGGCAGTAGATCCACGTCATGCGTGGATGGCGCCTTCTCCGCGCGCCCGGCAGAAGCAGCCACGCATGGCGTGGCTCTACTGAGGCGTACCTGCACGGTTGCGCCATGCGTGGATGGGGCCTCCCCCTCGCGCCCGGTAGGGCCAGCCACGCATGGCGTGGTCGGGCGTCCCGCGTGAACACGATCATCGCCGGCATCGTGCTGGCCGGCGGCCTGTCCAGCCGGATGGGCCGCGACAAGGCGCTGCTGCCCTGGCAGGGGCGAACCCTGCTGGAACACATGCGCGGGACGTTGCGGCTGGCCGGGGCAGACCGGGTCTGGGTGAGCGGGCGTTACCCGGCCTTCGGCGGCGTGCCCGACCAGGTCACGCGCTGTGGGCCGCTGGGTGGCCTGTACAGCGTGGCGATGCAGATGCCTGATGGCCCGGCCTGGGTGGTGCCGGTGGATACGCCCCGGTTGACCCCCGCGCTGCTGCAGCAACTGCGTGCGGGGCATCGCAGCGCTTGCACGATCTTTGAGGGGCATCCGCTTCCGATGCTGTTTAATGTAGGCAATGAAAGCCGCACGATCCTCGAAACCATGATCCACGAACCCCTCGGCCCGCGTTCCCTGCAGGCCCTGCAACACCGGTTGGATGCGCAGACCCTGCGCCTGGCCCACGCTGATGAAAGCGCCCTGGTCAACTGCAACACTCCCACCCAGTGGGAGGGCGTTGTCTCATGAAGGTGCAGCTGCAGGAACAGACAATGCGCTTGCGCCTGGACGAGGCCGAGCTGGCCACGCTGCTGGCCGGTGAAACGGTGGAGAACCTGACCCGGTTCGGCGGCAGCGGCGGCTGGGGTACGGCCGTCTCGCTGCATGGTGGCGAATCGGCCGTGCTGCTCGACAGCGGCACCGATTGCCGCCTGGTGCTGCCACGCGGTTCGGTGGAGGATCTTGCCGGACGCCTGCCGTGCCGCGATGGCCTGGCGTTTGCGCTGTACCTGGATGACGGCACCACCCTGCAGCTGCAGTTCGATGTGGATGTGCGCGACAGCGTGCGTCAGCGCGGCCCGGGCCGGCGCGGGACCTCGCCCGCGGCGTGACGCACGCAACGCCCGGGCGGCGGCGGGCCGTGCCGTATGATGGACGCTTCCGTTCGAGCGTTGTTGTGATGTCTTCGATGCCGCCCCCGCAGCTGCGCCCCGGCCGGGCAACGCCCAATCCCGCTGCCGCCGATGACGGCGATGCACTGCATTTCTGCAGTACCTGTGCGTTCTCGGATGCGTGTACGTCGCAGGGCTACGACAAGGCCGCCCTGGGCGAGCTGCATGTGCTGGTCGACCATGTCGGTCCGTTTCATGCCGGCGAGTACCTTTTCCGTGCGGGCGAGCCGTTCGATTCGATCGCGGCGGTGCGCGCGGGCATGGTCAAGACCTTCGTCGACGACAGCCAGGGCAACGAGCAGGTGCTGGGCTTCGCTCTGCCGGGCGAGGTGATCGGGCTCAACGCCATTCACGGCTCGCGGTTTCCGTGCAACGCGGTCGCGCTGGACACGGTGTACCTGTGCCGCATTTCCTTCCCCAAGCTGAGCCTGCTGGCCACCCGCATGCCGGGTCTGCAGGCCAAGTTGTTCAGCCTGCTCAGCGCGGAGATCGGCAAGGTCGCCACCCTGGCGGCCAATCATCGTACCGACGAGCGTATGGCCGCCTTTCTGCTGGACATGTCCGAGCGCTATGCACGGCGCGGGTTCTCCGCGACCCGCTTCAACCTGACGATGGCCCGCACCGAGATCGCCAACTACCTGCGGATGGCGCCGGAGACGGTCAGCCGGGTGCTGCGTCGGCTGAGCGATGAGGGTGTCATTGCAGTCAATCAACGTGAGATGCTGCTGCTGCAACCCGAGCGGCTGGCGGCGCTGGCCGTGGCCAGGGATTCCGAACCGGACTGAACACGGCCAAGGAGCCGATATGAAGACGCTGGGCGTGTTGTTGCTGGGGATGCTGGCTGCACTGCCAGCGTGGTCGGCCGAGCTGACCGTATCGGCGGCATCCAGCCTGACCGAGAGCTTCCGCGAGCTGGGCGCCGCCTACGAGAAGGCAAACCCGGGCAGCAAGGTCGACTTCAACTTTGCTGCCTCCGGCGTGCTGCTGCAGCAGATCGCGCGGGGCGCGCCGGTGGATGTATTCGCCTCGGCCGATGAAGCAACAATGGACCAGGCTGCGCAGCAGAAGCTGCTGGCAGCGGGTACGCGTGCGGTCTTCGCAGTGAACGCGCTGTGGGTGGTGGTGCCGCCGCAGGCGAAGGCGCCGCCGCGCGCACTGGCCGATCTGGCGGGTGCCGGCGTGCAGCGCATTGCACTGGGCAACCCGGACAGCGTGCCCGTGGGCCGCTACGCGCAGGGTGCGCTGCAGGCCGCAAAGCTGTGGCCGACAGTGCAGGGCAAGGTGATCAGTACGCAGAACGTGCGGCAGTCGCTGGATTACGTGGCACGGGGCGAGGTGGATGCGGGCTTTGTCTACGCTACCGACGCGCAGGCGATGCCGGATCGCGTGCGGCGCGCGTTCGACGTTCCGGTTGCCGGACGCATCGCCTATCCGCTCGCGGTGGTGCAGGCCAGCAAGCAGCCGGTGGAAGCCAAGCGCTTCGCGGCGTTCGTGCGTTCGGCGCAGGGCCAGGCGATCCTGCAGAAGCACGGGTTCGGCAAGCCCTGACGGATGGACCTGGACTGGAGCGCACTGGGGTTGTCGTTGAAGGTGGCCGGCTGGGCCACCGCGATCAATCTCGTTGCAGGCGTGGCACTTGGCGCGCTGCTGGCGCGACGGCGCTTTCCCGGCCGGGAACTGCTGGATTCGATACTGACCCTGCCGATGGTGCTGCCGCCGACGGTGCTGGGCTACTACCTTCTGGTGCTGATCGGGCGCAATGGCCCGATCGGTGCCTGGCTGCAGTCGTGGTTCGGTATCAACCTGGTATTTACCTGGCAGGCGGCGGTGATCGCTGCCGCGGTAGCGTCACTGCCGCTGGTGTTCAAGCCGGCACGCGCCGCATTCGAAGAAGTGGATGGTCAGTTGGAGCAGGCCGCGCGCACGCTGGGCGTGTCCGAAGCCGCGGTGTTCTTCCGCATTACCCTGCCGCTGGCATGGCGCGGAATTCTGGCTGGCCTGCTGCTGGCGTTCGCACGGGCGATGGGTGAGTTCGGCGCCACGCTGATGGTGGCCGGCAGCATTCCCGGCCGTACGCAGACCTTGTCGATCGCCATCTATGAAGCCGTGCAGGCGGGGCAGGACGGCAAGGCGAATGCGCTGGTGATCCTGACGTCGGTGGTATGCATCGTGATCCTGCTGCTGGCCGCACGGCTGGTGGGCGGGCGCCGCCGGGAGCTGCGCGATGTGGCTTGACCTGCAGGTAAAGCGGCGATTGCAGGCGTCCGGCCAGACCTTCGAACTGGACGTGGCACTGCAGTGCACGCAGCGGCAGGTGGTACTGTTCGGGCCCTCGGGCGCCGGCAAGAGCCTGACGCTGAAAGCGGTGGCCGGCCTGTTGCGCCCGGAGCATGGACATGTGCGCCTGCACGGGCAGGCGCTGTTCGATGCAGGTGCTGGGATTGATCTGCCACCGCAGCGTCGTCGCCTGGGATATGTGTTCCAGGATTACGCGCTGTTCCCGCACCTGAGCGTGCGCCAGAACGTGGCGTTCGGGCTTGAGCGGGGTTGGTTGAATCCGCAGCGCGGTACCCGCATCGATGCGGTGGAGCAGTGGTTGCAGGCATTCCGTATCGAGCATGTGGCGGATCTGCTGCCGTCACAGGTATCCGGTGGCCAGCGCCAGCGTACGGCGTTGGCGCGTGCGCTGGTGACGCGGCCGCAGGCGCTGTTGCTGGACGAACCGTTCGCAGCGCTCGATCACGACCTGCGCCAGCACCTGCGTCAGGAGCTGGAAGCCGTACTGGATGAAACCGGTATTCCGCTGCTGCTGATCAGCCACGATCCGCGGGATGTGGCGGTGTTTGGCCAGCAGGTGGCACGGGTGGTTGATGGGCGCATCGTCGGCGGCTGACGCGTGGTGGTAGTGCTGGCCGCTGGCCGGCTGCTTCGTAGCGCCAAGAGCAGCCGGCCAGCGGCCGGCTCTACCATTGAGCGAGGCCCCCCTCAATACAGCTCGCAGTGGGTGCGGCCCTCGCCGCGCAGGGTGTCCCAATGGCCGTCACCGCCGATCGCGTCGATGGCTGCACGGACCGCGCCTTCCAGGTGGCTCTTGTTGCCACACAGGTAGATGTGGCCGCCACGGGCCAGGACATCCTGCATCTGCGCGGCCTGCTGCTGCAGCACATGCTGCACATAGACCTTCTGCGCCGCATCGCGCGAGAACGCGGTGTGCAGGCCAGCCAGTACGCCACGCGCCTGCCAGTCCTGCAGCTGCTCGCGGTACAGGAAGTCGTGCTCGCGGTGCTTCTCGCCGAACACCAGATGGACCTCGCGTGCATCGCCGGTAGCCTGCAGTTCCTGCATCAGGCCCATCAGCGGCGCGATGCCGGTACCGGTGCCGATCAGCAGCAGGGGCGCGTTGCCGCTGTCGGGCAGGTGGAAACCCGGATTAGAGCGGCAGTACACGCGGGCTGTGTCGCCGCCGTGCAGCAGGCTGCCGGTGGCAGTGCCGAATCGTTCGCGGCCACGCAGAGTGTAGCGCACTTCGCGCACGCACAGGCTCAGCTGATCGTCGTGCGGATGCGAGGCGATGGAATAGGCGCGGGGCAGGCGTGGTGACAGGAGTTCACGCAGGCGGGCCAGTGGCACGCTGCCTGGGCTGGCGTGGTCCTGCAGCACGTCCAGCAAGTCCAGGCCATGCAGGTAGGCGTCCAGTTCGCGCTTCTGGCTGATCTTCAGCAGGCCCTTCAGTACGTCGCTGCCGCCCAGCTTTGCCAGCTCGCGCAGCACGCTCTTGCTGAGCAGGCGCAGTTCGCGGTCGCGCAGGGCGTCGACGGCGCTGGAATCGTCCAACCAGGTGGCCAGTGCCTGCAGCAATGCCGGATCGTTTTCCGGAACCAGATGCAGGGTGTCGCCGGCCCGGTAGACCATGCCGCTGCCGGCGATGTCCAGCTGCAGGTGCCAGGCCGCAGGGTCACCATGGCTCAGACGTTGCCGTTCGACGATGCGGGCGTTGAAGGCATTGTCTTCGCCATAGGCCGTCACCTGCAGGCGCAGATCCTGGCCTGCGGTTGCATCACCCTCCAGCACCTGGCCCAGCACCGGGCGCCACTGCTGGAAAAACTGCTCGTAGCCCAGATCAGCGTCGACACGGTGCAGCAGTGGTTGCGCCTGACGCTCGCTCAGCGCTGCATCCAGTGCCTTGGTGAAACCGCAGAAGCTGGGGTAGCCGGTATCCCCCAGGCCGAACACCGCGTAGCGCAGACCGGGCAGGGCCGGCGCCTGCCGCAGCGATTCGAAGAAGCGCTCGCCATTGGCCGGCGGCTCGCCGTCGCCGAACGAGCTGGAGATGGCCAGCAGCACATCGCCGTGGCCGAGGCTGGCCACATCGATGTCATTGAACGGCAGGACCTGCGGCCCATGCGGCTGCAGGTCCGGGTCCGCGCCCAGGCGCTGGGCCAGGGTGCGGGCGTTGCCCGACTCGGAGGCGAAACCCACCAGCAGCCGGCTGATGGGCGTGCGTGTGGGGAGGGCGTTCACGCAGCCTCGTAGAAGTCGTCGAACTTTTCCTTGCTGAACTCGACCAGGTCGTAGTTCTGCATCAGGTCATTCACCACGCGGCGGATGCTGATGTACGAGGTGATGTTGCCATCGGCATCGAACAGCGGCTGCACGGTGGTGTCGACCACGTAGAGCACGCCGCCCTTGCCCAGGTTCGGCACGATGCCGGTCCAGGTCTTGCCGGCCTTGATGGTGTCCCACATGTCCTTGTAGACGGCCTTGGGCACGTCCGGATGGCGGACGATGCTGTGCGGCTGGCCGATCAGTTCCTCGCGCGCGAACCCGGTGAGCGTGCAGAACAGGTCGTTGGCATAGGTGATGTTGCCCTGCAGGTCGGTGGTGGAGATCACCATCACGTTCTGCATGGCGTTGAGCAGCTGGGCGTTGTCGGGGGTGTAGCTCATCGCAGGTCCTTTGGATGCCGGTGACGCCGGCGTGTTGGGTTCCTGCATAGAGATACGCGCCCGTGGCGGTGGGCGGATTGATATAGGTCAAGCGTGTGCCGGGAGGGGGCTGCGACCGGCTGTCGCAGGGGGGGCGAAGGGCCGGCGCTAGCGGGCGATGCCGGGGAATCCGATGCTCTGCTGGCAGTACCGCAGCAGTGCGCGCCCGTCTTCGTCATCGCGTTGCATATGATCACCGCTGAAGAATGCCTGCAACGACCGGCCGATCGCGTTGCCGGCATTTCCAGAGCGGCGTGCAGCCGCCGGCAGCAGGCTGTCAGCGCGGGGATCATGGCGGCCGGGAAGCTGTTCGCGCCGAAGCTCACCTTCAATCGCCAGCAGCGCACATGCCCCGGCGAGGTATGCCTCCGGTTCCCGGTGCGCGCCCCATCGACGCTGGCCTGCCATCGCGGTGGCGATATGGTGGAATTCGTGCGCGGTGGTGGAGATCACGCGCTCGCGCAGTGCATCGGCATCGTCGCCGGCGGGAAACCAGAACGCCACCACCAGTTCTGGTCGTGCCGGCCTGGCGGGCTGTTGCCAGATGCCGCCACCGTCGCTGACGATCGTGACCTGATAGCGGACCGGCGTATCGTTCAGGTCTGCGGCGTGGAGCGGGTGTCTCGCGGCGTGTGCGGCAGCAGTGCATAGATTCACGGCCTGCCCAGCGGATAGGCTGGGTTCGACCCAGCGCACCACCACTGCGATTGTTTCCAGTTGGCAAGCATGAGAGTGCATCGTCTGTTCCGAACTCTCCTGGCCGGGCAGCACCGACGCGGTGCCAACGCTCAGCTGGGAGGCGTTGCCGCGCGTGAGCGTGGCAAACGCTCCGTCCGCGCCGACACTATCGCGCGGGGGAATATCGAGGGTAGTGCACGCACTGGTGCAGAGCAGTAGCGCTGCTGCGCCTGTGGCGTGCCGCAACCAGGATTCCATCTGCAGGAGATCACCCTTCCAAGGCGGTGGATGCATCCTTGCAGACGCCCCGGCGCACGCACAATCAGACGTGTTGCATCTGGAGGCTGACTGTCGGCGCCGGTTGTCCTCTGCCGCTCACCCCATCAGATACCGCAGCACACCGGCCGACACCACGCCGATCAGCACCGTCGGTAGCATCGACAGCCGCGTGGCAGCCAGCAGCGTGATTGCCAGCGCGGCCAGGTCGGCCGGCTTGTCGGCCACGAAGTCCGGGGCAATCACCGAGATCAGCACGCAGCCTGGGGCGGCCTCCATCACCGTCACCGCGCGCTTGCTCAGGGTACGGTTGCGCAGCGCGAGAAAACCGATGATGCGGGTGAGATAGGTGGCGGCGGCCATCAGGATGATGGTCAGCACCGAGGTCCAGTGGATCAGGCCGTTGAAGATCATGCCGCGTCCTCCGCCAGCAGCCAGGCGGCGGCGAGGCCGGCCAGCGCGCCGCTGGCCACGTACCAGGCGCCGGGCACCAGCAGGTAGGTGCCCGCTGCCACCACCAGGCTGACCAGCCATGGCCGGGCGGCGCGCATGCCTTGCCACATGCCACGCAGCAGCACCAGGAACACGGCGGGGAAGGCCATGTCGAAGCCGTAGGCATGGATGTCGCCGAGCAGCGGGCCGACGATCGCGCCCAGCGCGGTGCACAGCACCCACACGGTGTACAGGCCGGCCGATACGCCGAGGTAGTAGGCCAAGCTGAAGCCCAGTGCGCGACGGCGCGCATCGGCCACGCCCAGCGCCCAGCTTTCATCGCACATGAAGAACAGCGCCGGCAGCACGCGACGGCGCGGCAGGTGCTGCAGCAACGGTGCCAGGCTGGCGCCCATCAACAGGTGGCGGCTGTTGACCAGCGCGGTGATCGCAACGATCAGCGCGATGTGCGGCGGCGAGGTCCACAGCTCGACTGCGGCGAATTCAGACCCGCCAGCGAAGTTGAGGCCGGTCATCAGCGGCACTTCCAGCGCCGACAGGCCCTTCTGCGCGGCCTGGGCGCCGAGCACCAGGGCAAAGGGAATGAAGCCGATCATCACCGGTACGGCGGCGCGCAGGCCGCGCAGGAATTCGGCGCGTGGTGCGGTGTCGCAGGTGGGATCAGGCAGGGGCAGGGTGGTTCGGGCGTCCATGGATCAACAGCGAGTGGGGGTGACCCATGCTAACGGTCCGATCACGAAATCGGGTTGCGTTGATGCCATTGGTTCGGCCAAATGTGCAATATCATGCGGTGATCCGGTCAAGGAGTGGAATTCCATGCAGTACCAGCTCGACAACCTGGATCGTCGCATCCTGGACGCCCTGCAGCGCGATGGTCGCCTGCAGAACCTGGAGCTGTCCCGCCAGGTGGGGCTCTCGCCGTCGGCCTGCCTGCGCCGGGTTCGTCTGCTGGAAGAGGGCGGTTACATCGATCGCTACGTGGCCCTGCTGAATGCGGCCAGGATCGGACGGGGCTTCACCGTGTTCGTCCGTGTCTGGCTGCGCGGCCAGGACGAAGACACCACCAATCACTTCATCAACAGCATCAAGTCCTTCCCGGAAGTGCTTGAATGCCATCTGATGGCTGGCGACTGTGACTTCCTGCTGCGGGTGGCGGTGGCCGACCTCGACGCGTACCGGCAGTTCCAGATCCAGCACCTGAACCGCATCGCAGGGGTGCAGAACACCAAGACCGAAATCCCCATGCAGCGGATCAAGCAGACCACTGAACTGCCGGTCTGAACCGGCCCGGCGCGTCCCCTGCGCGCCGCCGTCATCGCAATGACACGTGACGCCGCTACGGTGTGACCCGCTTGCCGGCCGTGTGCAGGTCGACCCACCTGGTCGCACCGCGCTCCGCCGCTGCAGCTGATGTCGCTGCCGAGGGTCATGTGTTCTACGTCAGGGGGCTGAATGGACAGCATGCGATCAGACGTTGGAGGGTGGCTGCCGCCGCCGGGTTGCTGTTCGCCTTCGCTGCTGCCGCACAGGACGACATCCGATCCTATGACATTCCCGCGCAACCGCTTGAGCAGGCGGTCGAGCGCTTCAGTGTCGTCAGCGGGTGGTCGGTGATGTATCCCGGCGATCTCGGTACCGGCCGCAGCAGCCATCCGCTGCAGGCCAGCCTGCCGCCACTGCAGGCGTTGCAGGTGGTGCTGCAGGACACGGGTGTCGAGGCCGAGCTGATCGGTGCACAACGCGTGGTGCTGCGCCGCGGTGCACGCGCGGGCACTGGATCCTCCCCGACCGATGTGGCCGCCGACCTGGGGCAGCGTCGCCGCTTCGGCGACCTGCAGCAACGGCTGCGCACTGCTTTCTGTGGCGACCCTGACCTTGCACCGGGCGCCTATGCGGCGACGCTGCGCTTCCGCATCGCCAACGATGGCCAGGTACAGGAACCCGAACTGCTTGCCGGCAGCGGCAGCACACGCCGCGATGCGCGCCTTCTGCAGGCGATGCAGGCCCTGCGGCTGGGCGCCGATGCTGCCGCGCTGCCGCAGCCGGTGACTCTGCAGATCCGTCCTTCCAGCGCGGGCCACGACTGTGGCCGGCGCCCGCCCCAACCATGACGTCAAGGAATCGAACATGAGCAACAGCACGGCTGGGGCGGTAGACCTGATGGACCATCTGCTGGGCGCCTACGACGAACTGAAGCGCCGGCTGGTGCGCAAGCTGGGCTCGGAAGAGCTGGCCGGCGACGCGCTGCAGGACACCTGGATGCGCCTGAGCACGCGCCGACACCGCCTGGACCCGGTGCAGAACCCTGCGGCGTATCTGCTGCGCATGGCGATGAACACCGTGATCGACCGCCAGCGCGCCGACCATCGCCTGCTGAGCCTGGAAGAAGTGGATACGTTGATGGACATGGCCGATCCCGGCCCGGGGCCGGCACAGGCGGCCGAGCAGGAAATGGCACTGGAAGACATGGTCGGCCTGCTGCAGCGGATGCCTGAGCGCCGCCGCCGGATATTGCTGGCGATCCGCGTGGACGGCCTGCAGCAGCGCGATGTGGCCGAGCACCTGGGGGTGTCGCTGCGGCTGGTGCAGCGTGAGCTGAAAGCCGCACAGGATTACCTGGCCGAACGCAGTGGGCAGGGGCGGCAGGTGCGGTTCTGAGGCACGGCATCCGTCTACACTTTGACGCCGAGCAGAACCCCGCAGCGTGCGGGGACGGCAAGAGCCCTCATGGACGCTGACGATCAACCGCACCGCCCGCTCGACGCCGTGGAGCGCCAGGCCCACGCGTGGGTGGTGCGGTTGACCTCGGGCGAGGCCACGGCGGCCGATGGCAGGAAATTCCGCCAATGGTGCGAGGCCGATCCCGGCCATCGGCAGGCCTTTGCCCGCGCGAAGCGGCAATGGGAACAGGTACGCCTGGCCGGCGAGCAGCTGCCTGCCGCCGCGCGCCAGCCGCAGGCGGCAACCCCGGCGCAACGCTGGAGCCGGCGCGCATTCCTGGGGGCGGCGGTAGCGGCACCTGCGAGCCTGGCCGTGGTGGCTGCGCTGCACCCGCCGTTGGGCCTGTGGCCTTCGGTGACGGCGATGACGGCCGATTTCCATACCGGTACCGGCGAGCGGCTGCTGATTGCGCCGACGCCGCATCTGAAGATCGAACTGGATACGCAGAGCAGCCTGCGCCGGCGCAGCGACGCGCAGGGTGAGGGCTTCGAGCTGGTGCAGGGACAGGCGGCGATCGACGCCGCAGCGGGGACCCGCCTGGCACTGTTTGCCGGGCCGGGCTGCCTTGTAGCCGACGAGGGCGCAGCACGCCTGGATGTGCGCAACACCGACGGCCAGGTGCGTGTGACCTGCCTGCGCGGCAGCGTTCGCATCGAGCATCCGCAGGGTCGCCTGCAGCTGCAGGCCGGCCAGCAGACGGTGTATGACGAGCGCCTCAGCGGCGTGGTGGCCGAAGCGGTGGCGGCCGAAGTCAGCGCCTGGACCGAAGGCATGCTGGTGTTCCGCCGCGCGCCGCTGCGTGAGGTGGTGGCCGAGATCAACCGCTACCGGCGCGGCAAGGTGCTGCTGGGCGAATCGGCATTGGCGCGCGCCCCGGTCAGCGGCCGCTTCCGTATCGATGATCCAGATGCTGCGCTGGAGCAGCTCGGGCAGACGATGTCGCTCGGCCTGCGTCGCTTTCCCGGTGGAATTGCCGTCTTGGGGTAAGACCCTGGCTGCGCGCGACGCGCACGGCCGCTGCATGCATGGAGAGGCCAAGGATGCGCAACGAGACCATCGGTGTGTTGGATCTGCGCCGGAACCTGTCGGCGCTGCTGGAAACCACCCAGCGCCGGCCGTTGATGGTGCACCGCTACGGCGCGCCGTGGGTCTGCGTGGTGTCCGATGCGCAGTGGCGACAGCAGGCGGTGCTGCTGGAATTCGAGCCGCAGGACCATCCGCTGGCGATGCTGTTGCGGTTGCAGCGGCAGGCGCTGCCGCTTTCGGAATCGGGAACGTTGCCTGCCGCTGCACTGGCGCGCGCGCTGCTGTTGATGGCGATGCATGGCATCGAGGGGCTTCCGGCGCTTCACGATCACGTGCGCTACCACCGGTTGTGGCACTGGTTCGTGGCCGCCAGCGATGCGCAGATGGAGGGATGGCAGCTGCCGTTGCTGCAGGCCTCGATGGCGGCACTGTTGGATGACCCGGATGCGATGCACGCACTGGCCGCATTCGCACAGCGCAGCGACGTTGCCGTGTTGGCCCGACGCTGTGGCGGCGATGCTCCGCGCCTGGACCTGGAAGCCTGCAGGCGGATGACGCTGCGGTGACATTCCCGCGATGCTGCCACGCACTGCTCAACATCGCATTCGTGCTGTCGCTTCGGCTGCCTTGCTGACGTCTTCTGCAGAGTACGACGCTCCCGCGTCGCGGAGCGCAGGCGACGCCGATGACCGACAGTCGCAGGATCAGCATGCTGGAGCTGGATCGCCACCTGAGCCAGTCGCTGGAGCAGGCACGGCATGCACCCGTGAATGTGCAGCGCTACGGCCAGCCGTGGGTGTGGATGCTGTCCAGCGACGCCTGGGCCGACGCTGCAAGGTGGTCAGCGCTGGATGCAAGCGGGCATCCGTTGATGCTGCTGCGGCAGGCGCTGGACGCGCGCCTGCAGCCGTGGCCGGAATCGGCATTGGCCACGCTGGCACAGGAGTGCGGGGAGGTGCGCATGGTGCAGCGTGCGGTCTTGCTGGTCGCGCTGCGAGCGCCTGCGAGCGTGCAACGCCTGCACGACGATCTTCGCTATCACCAGGTGTATCGGCAGTTCATCGGCTTCGACCATGGCATGGCCTGGTCGCCTCTGGAGTGCATGCGCCTGCTGCAGGCGTGCGCCACGCCACTGCTGCAGCACTGCGTGGACGACACGCTTGCGCGTGTTCCTTCGTCGCTGCTGGATGCCGTCTGCATGGCGAACGCACGTCGCGTGGGTGATCGGCTGCAGGAACAGCGGATTTCCGCAGGATGTTTATCGTACTGACACATGCGCCGCTGACCATGGGGCAGCGGTCTCTTCCAGGATGATGAGGGCGGATCAATGGCAATGCAGATGGGTGGTCGCAGGGCTCGGCAGCAGGGCTTCAGCCTGATCGAGATCATGGTGGTGGTGGTCATCATCGGCATTCTGGCCGCACTGATCGTGCCCCGGTTGATGGATCGCCCCGACCAGGCCCGCGTGGTGGCCGCGCGCCAGGACATCGCCGCGCTGATGCAGGCCATGAAGCTGTACCGGCTGGACAATGGGCGTTATCCCAGCGCCGAGCAGGGCTTGCAGGCGCTGGTGAAACCGCCGCAGGGGAGCGGCGCGATGCCGGTAACGCCCTACCTCGACCGCCTGCCGGATGACCCGTGGGGGCACCCGTACCAGTACCAGAACCCCGGCACGCACGGCGATATCGATGTGTTCTCACTGGGGGCCGACAGCAAGCCCGGCGGTGAGGCCGGCAACGCGGACATCGGCTCCTGGCAGTTGTGAGGCCAGACAATGGCACGCCGTAAAATTCCAGGTGCGTTTGCCCGCCAGCAGGGCATGGCGGTGATCGTGGCGATGCTGGTGGTGGCACTGGTGGCGGTGATCGCCACGGCACTGCTGACCCGTCAATCGGCTCAGCTGCGTGCGGTGCGCAGCGATCAGCTGCGCATGCAGGTGCGCATGGCGGTGGACGCCACGCTGGAGCGCGCGGCGCAGCAGTTGCGTGACGACGCGCGCGAGCAGTTGACCACTGTTGGCAGCGGACGCTGGGCGCGTCCGCTGCAGTTGCAGGTGCCACTGCCGGTGCACCTGCAGCTGGTGGACACGCAGTCGAGGTTCAACCTGCGCACGCTGCTGGCCGACGGCCAACCTGCAGCGGAGGCACTGCGTGCGTTCACCACGCTGTGTGCCGGGCAGGGGCTGCCTCGCGCCGCCTGTGCCAGTGCCGCAACGCAGATCCAGTCGCGCCTGCGCGATGGCGCGCGGCAGGCGCGCGCACCGCTGCCGCGCGAGTCGCTGATCGAACAGGTACTGGCCGGCGCCGATCCGGTGGCGGTACAGGCACTGGCACGTCGCACGGTGGTGCTGCCTGCGCAGACCCTGGTCAACGCCAATACAAGTGATATCGCCGTGCTGCAGGCGATTGCACCCGGGGTGGACGCCGGGCGCCTGCAGGCGCTGCTGGGCGAGCGCGATCGTGGCCACTGGCTGCTCAATCGCGGTGACATCGCCAACCGGCTGCAGCTGAGCAACGAACAGATGGCGCTGATGCCGCTGGGTATCCACAGCGAGTGGTTCCTGGCGGTTGGCCAGGTACAGGCAGACGGCGCATCGGTGGATTTCCGCGCATTGATCTGGCGCGAGTACCGCGACGACAGCGTGCGTGTGCAACGGGTATGGACAAGGATCGGTGCATGAGCACGCAACTGAGAATGCGCCTGCCGGCGTTGGAACGATTGGATAAGGACAGCGCGGTCGAATGGGCGCAGCTGCACAAGGAACGTGTGCTGGCGACGGGCAGCGACCGTCTGTCGACGCTGGGCCAGCGCTTTCCGCAGGCGATGGTGCATGCGAGCCTGGACCCGCAGGACCTGATCCTGCTGGAGCTGCAGCTGCCGCCGCTGTCCGGGCGCCGCCTGCAGGCGGCCCTGCAGGGCGAAGTGGAAGCGATGCTGCTGGATGATCTGCAGGAGGTAGTGCTCGGCCATGGGACACAGGCGGCCGATGGCACGGTGCCGGTGGCGTGGCTTGGCCTGCAGGCGATTGCGCGGGTACAACAGCAGTTGCAGGACTGTGGGCTGCAGTTGCAGGCGCTGCATCCGACGCCCTTGCTGCTGCCGTGGTCGGCCGGGCAGGCCACTTTGCAGGTGTGTGGCGAGCATGTACTGGTCCGCTGCGGCCGTGATCGTGGCTTCGTGCAATGGTGCAGCGGGCGCGACCTGGCCTCGGTGATGCAGATGCTTGCCGTACGCTTGCAGCAGGCCGGGGTGCAGGCGGTGCAGTGGATCGATGCCGTACCGCCTGCCTGGGCCGAGCGCCTGCCAGCCAGCGTGTTGGCGCAGGCGGCGCAGTCCAGCGGTCTGCTGCCTGGCTGGTCGCTGCCGTTGCCGGCCATGGGTGCAGGCGCGCCGCGGCTGGCCATCGGTCTTGCGTTGGCGGCGGCGGTGCTGGCTGCGCTGGGTCTGCAACTGCAGGTATCGCGCTGGCATGGCGAGGCTGAAGCCTTGCGGCAGGACATGGCGCAGGGCTTCAGCACGCACTTCCCGGAGATCCACGATGTGGTCGATCCGGTGCTTCAGGCACGGCGGGCGCTGGCGGTGCCGGCAGCGCCACGGGCACTTCCTGCCGTGCAGCAGCAGGTTGCCAGCGTGCTGCAGGCCATACCTGAGTTGGCGGGCCAGGTTCGCAGCCTGCGCTATCAGCCGGGCCAGCTGGAGATGGAGCTGGATGCCGACGCGCAGGCGTTGGCCGAGGACGCGCAACGGCTGGAGCGCTGGCAGCAGGCGACGCAGGCACACGGGCTGCAGCTTGCGCGCGAAGCCGGTGGCCAGTTGCGGATCAGCAGCGGGGCTGCGCCGTGACCGCAGCCGGGTTGCGCCCAGCGGATTCCCTGCGTGGACTGCAGCACCGTTGGCAGCGGCTGGTGGCGCGCGAACGCGCGATGCTGCTGTTGATGGCTGCCGCGATAGTGGCGGCTGCACTGTGGCTGGGCTGGCTGCAGCCGCTGCTGAAACAGCGCAGCCATTGGCAGGCTGAACTTCCGCGGTTGCAGGCGCAGTCGGCGGCACTTGCACCGCTGCTGCGCGCCCGTGAACAACAGCGGCATGCGCAAGGTCAGCGGCCGACGCTTGCCGGGCTGCGCCAACAGATCACCGCTGCCGGCCTGGCCGGCAGCCTGCACATCGAACAGCGTGACGGGCGCTGGCACCTGCGGGTACAGAGCGTGCCCGCCGATGCGCTCTGGAACTGGCTGCTGCCCTTGCTGGCCGACCCGGCCATCGAACTGCAGCAACTGCAACTGCAACGCACAGGGGACGCGAACATGCCGGCGGCACGGATTTCCGGAAACATCGTGATGGCCGCCAATGGCGGTGGCCATCCATGAAGTCAATGCGCAGCCTGGGCTGCAGCGCGGTACTGGCACTGGTGGTGGGCCTGGCCCATCTTCCAGCGATGGTGCAGGCGCAGGACGCCAGTGGCGAACCGGTACAGCTGAACCTGGTGGATACCGATATCGGTGGGGTGCTGCGCATGGCGGCACGCTTCACCGGCCGCCAGTTCCTGGTCGATCCACGGGTGACCGGCAAGATGACCGTGGTCTCCGATGGGCCGGTCAGCCGTGTGCAGGCCTACCAGCTGTTGCTGGGTGCATTGCGCATGCGCGGGTTTGCCGTGGTTGAAAGTGGAGGCGTCAGCCGGGTGGTGCCGCAGGCCGACGCCAAGCTGCTGGGCGGGCGCGTTGGTGCCGGCGGTGCGGGAGGCGAGATAACCACGCGCACGTTTGCCCTGCGCTACGAAAGCGCAGCGGCACTGGTGTCGGTGCTGCGGCCGATGATCACCGCGGACAATCCGATCACCGCGAACCCGGGCAACAACACGCTGGTCATCACCGACTACGCCGACAACCTTGAGCGCATCGCGCGGGTGATCGCCAGCGTGGATACGCCGGCCGGCATGGACACCGACGTGGTCAAGCTGCAGCAGGGCATTGCCGTGGACGTGGCGGCGATGGTCGCACCGTTGCTGGACGCGCAGGGCGCGGAGCCGGCGCAGAAGGTGGTGGTGATGGCCGACCCGCGCAGCAACAGCGTGCTGCTGCGCTCCAGCAGCCCGGGCCGCACGCGCCTGGCGCGGCAGCTGGTGGAGAAGCTGGACAAGGCCCAGGACGAGTCCGGCAACCTGCATGTGGTGTACCTGCGCAATGCCCAGGCCACGCAGCTGGCCGGGGTGCTGCGTGGCGTAGTGGCGGGGCAGAGCGATGCGCCGGCGATGGGCAGCAGCGACGGCATCACCGCACTGCCGGGCGAGACCAACCGCAGCGCCAGCACGCCGGCGCAACCCGCACAGGGCAAGAGCAAGGGCAATGCGCTGGAATCGCCGCGGCTTGACCCGGGGCGTCGTGATCCGATCGATGCCGGCAGCAGCGGTTTCAGCCAGAACGGCATCTCGGTGCAGGCTGACATCGCCACCAACACCTTGCTGATTTCCGCCCCGGAGCCGGTGTACCGCAACCTGCGGCGGGTGATCGACCAGCTCGACCAGCGCCGGGCGCAGGTGCTGGTGGAGAGCCTGATCGTGGAGGTCAACCAGACCGATGCCGCTGAACTGGGCGTGCAATGGATGCTGGGCAACGGCCGCACGTTCGGTGGCACCCATTTCGGCGGCACCACCGGTGGTAGTGGCATCAGCACCACTGCGCGCACCACGCTGGATGTACTGCCGAAGGACGGCCTGAACATCGGCGTGATCGACGGCACGATCAACCTGCCGGGCGTCGGCCAGATCCTCAACATGAAGGCGCTGGCCAATGCCCTGCAGAGCAAGGGCGGCGCCAACATCCTCTCCACGCCGAACCTGATGACCCTGGACAACGAGGCGGCCAGCATCATGGTCGGGCAGACCGTGCCCTTCGTCAGTGGCCGCTATGTGACCGACGGTGGCGGTGGCAGCAACAACCCGTTCCAGACCATCGAACGCGAGGACGTGGGCCTTAAGCTGCGGGTGCGCCCGCAGATTTCCGAGGGCGGCACGGTGAAGCTGGACATCTACCAGGAAGTCAGCAGCATCGATGCGCAGAGCTCGGGCAGCGCCGGCATCATCACCAACAAGCGGGCGCTGGATACCAGCGTGCTGCTCGATGACGGCCAGATCATGGTGCTGGGCGGCCTGCTGGAAGACAGCGTCAGCCATGGCCGCGATGCCGTACCGGGGCTGGGGAAGATCCCGGTGCTGGGCGCGCTGTTCCGCAGCGATACGCGCAAGCGGGCCAAGACCAACCTGATGGTGTTCCTGCGCCCGCACGTGGTGCGCGATCCGGCCGCCGGACAGCGCCTGACCCGCGACCGCTATGACTACATGCGCAATGCACAGGCCGCTGCGCAGCCGGTGCAGAGCTGGGCGTTGCCGGCGCTGTCGGCACCGCAGCTGCCGCCGCAGGACCTGTCGGTGCTTGGCCAGGGCAATGCGCGTGATGGCCAGGGCCAGCCGTTGCAGAACGGCAGCCTTGCGGCGTTGTATCCGGCCAGCGAGGGCAATGTGCAGGTGGTGCAGTTTGCACAGGGGCTGGACGCGGCACGTGCCACCCAGGCCGTGGCACAGGTACGCGCGCTTGGCCTGCAGGCCTATGCCGAGACCACGCCGGGTGAAACGGGACAGCGTCTGCGGGTGCGGGTGGCGCGCGATCCGGCCACGCTCGACCCGGCGCTGCAGCAGCTGCGCGGGCTGGGCTACACCCCGGAACTGGTCATCGGCCCATGAGCACGCCCGTGCCGTTGCCACTGCTGCCGTATGCCTGGGTGCGAAGCCACGGGGTGATGCTGGCCGAAGCAGGGGGCGCGCCGGTACTGCTGGGGACCACCGAGACCGCCGCCTGGGCGGTGGCCGAGCTGCGCCGCCGGCACGGGCCGCTGCCGTTCCAGGTACTGGAAGGGGCGGCCTGGCAGCAGCGCTTGGGCGAACAGTATCGTGACGGTGGCGATGCTGCTGCGGTGGTCGGTGCGGCCGAAAGTGAAGTGGATCTCGACCGGCTGATGCAGGACATGCCCGAGGTGACCGATCTGCTGGATGCGCAGGACGACGCGCCGGTGATCCGCATGATCAACGCGCTGCTGGCGCAGGCCGCGCGCGATGGCGCCAGCGACCTGCACATCGAACCCTTCGAAACCCATTCGGTGGTGCGCTACCGCGTCGATGGCACCCTGCGTGACATGGTGCAGCCACGGCGTGCGCTGCATGCGGCGCTGGTCTCGCGCATCAAGATCATGGCCCACCTGGATATCGCCGAGAAGCGCCTGCCGCAGGACGGGCGCATCGCCATCCGCGTGGGGGGCAGACCGCTGGACATCCGTGTGTCCACGGTGCCGACCGGACATGGCGAGCGCGCGGTGCTGCGCCTGCTGGAAAAGGACGCTGGGCGCCTGCAGCTGCAACGCCTTGGCATGGCCGACGATACCCTGGCCACCTTCACCGGGTTGATCCGCCAGCCGCATGGCATCGTGCTGGTGACCGGGCCGACCGGTAGCGGCAAGACCACCTCGCTGTATGCGGCGCTCGGGCAGCTCGACAGCAGCACCAGCAACATCCTCACCGTGGAGGACCCGGTGGAGTACGACTTCGCCGGCATCGGCCAGATCCAGGTCAACGCGCGCATCGGCATGAGCTTCGGTACGGCATTGCGCGCGATCCTGCGCCAGGATCCGGACACCATCATGATCGGTGAGATCCGCGACCTGGAAACGGCGCAGATCGCGGTGCAGTCGTCGCTGACTGGTCACGGCGTGCTGGCATCGCTGCATACCAACGATGCGATTTCGGCGGTGACCCGACTGGCGGACATGGGCGTGGAACCGTTCCTGCTGGCCTCATCGTTGCGCGGTGTGCTGGCACAGCGACTGGTGCGAAGGCTGTGCCTGCAGTGTAGGCGTGCCGAGACCGATACCGAGGGGCGCACAGTGTGGCGGGCCGTAGGCTGCTCCGCCTGCGCGAACAGCGGCTACCGTGGGCGCACCGGCATCCATGAACTGTTCGTGGTGGATGAGCGCGTGCGCGCGTTGATCCATGAAGGGCAGGGCGAACCCGCGCTACGCGAGGCCGCGCGGCGTGCCGGCATGCGCAGCCTGCGCCAGGACGGGCAGCGCTGGGTCGACAGCGGGGTGACCACGCTGGAGGAGATCCTGCGCGTGACCGGTGACGACTGAGGCGCGCATGGCACTGTTCGATTACCAGGCCGCCAACGCACAGGGGCGCATAGAGAAGGGACAGCTGGACGCCGACAACGCGCGCGGCGTGCGCCAGCAACTGCGCGTGCGCGGGCTGACACCGGTACAGGTATCAGCCGCACGCAATGCCGGCAGTGGCTGGGGCACGCGCAGACTGTCGGCCAGCGAACTGGCCTGGGCCACGCGGCAACTGGCCAGCCTGCTGGCCGCCAGCCTGCCGCTGGAAAGCGCATTGAGTGCGGTGATCGAACAGGCCGAACGTCCGCACGTTGCGCAGGCGCTCACCGCAGTGCGTGCCGATGTGCGCGCTGGCCAGCGGTTGACCGTGGCGCTGGCGGCGCGGCCGCGCGATTTCCCTGGGATCTATCGTGCCCTGGTGGGGGCCGGCGAGGATTCCGGCGATCTGGCGCGGGTGATGGAACGTCTGGCCGACTACATCGAAGAGCGCAACGCGCTGCAGGCGAAGGTGCTGACGGCGTTCATCTATCCGGCGGCGATCAGCCTGGTGTCGGTGGCGATCGTGATCTTCCTGCTCAGCTACGTGGTGCCCCAAGTGGTGACGGCGTTCGTGCAGGCACGGCAGACGCTGCCGATGCTGACCCAGGTGATGCTGGCGGCCAGTGCTTTCGTACGCGCGTGGGGCGTATGGACGGGATTGGGCATCGGCGCACTCGTGGTCGGCTGGCGGCTGGCACTGCGGCGGCCGGATCTGCGCCTGCGTTGGGACAGCCTGTTGTTGCGCTTACCGATGGTGGGGCGATTCGTGCTGGGCGTGAACAGCGCTCGCTTTGCATCGACACTGGCGATCCTGCTGGATGCCGGCGTGCCCCTGCTGCGCGCACTGGACGCCGCACGACAGACACTGGGCAACGCGCTGCTGGCGCGCTGTGCCGATGATGTGGCCGCGCGCGTGCGCGAAGGTACTTCGCTTGGCGCTGCGCTGAAGGTGCAGAAAGTGTATCCGCCGATCCTGGTGCATCTGGTGGCCAGTGGCGAGAAGACCGGTTCATTGGCCCCGTTGCTCGACCGCGCTGCACAGACCATCTCGCGCGAGATCGAACGCCGCGCGATGGCACTCACTGCATTGCTGGAGCCCACGATGATCCTGGTGATGGGGGGCGTGGTGCTGACCATCGTGCTGGCCGTGCTGATGCCGATCATGGAAATGAACCAGCTGGTGCAATGACGTGCATCCACGCATGGCGTGGATCTACTGATGCCCGGTCTCTCCACACAATCCTCCACACCTTTTCTCGATCTTCCACAGGTTTCTTAAGCGGCCTGTCATCGGCGACGACCAGCATGTCCCTGTCGCCGCAGAGTGGGCTGGGAGGCCCTCGGCGGCAGCAGGCGTGTAGTGACCGTTCCTCCCTTGGTGTTTCACCTTCGCAGTAAACCCTTCAGGAGAAGATCATGAACAAGTACAAGACCCTGGCCGCGCTGGTTGCTACCGCGCTGCTCGCCACTGCCGGTGCCGCGTCGGCGCAGACCGTTACCGGTGGCGGCGCTTCGTTGCCGGCCGACCTCTACAAGGGTCAGGCCGACAGCATCCTGCCGAGCAACTTCAGCTACGCCGTGACCGGTTCGGGCACCGGCAAGAAGGCCTTCCTGCAGAATGATTCGCAGCTGTTCTCGACCACCGGCACCGTGCACTTCGCCGGCAGCGATTCGGTGCTGAGCTCGACCGAACTGAGCACCTACACCGCCACCTACAACCAGGCCAGCAATGCCAATCGCTATGGCAACCTGATCCAGGTGCCGTCGGTGGCTACCTCGGTGACCATTCCGTTCAACAAGGCCGGTTCGGCGGTTGACCTGAGCGTGGCACAGATCTGTGGCGTGTTCTCCGGTGCGATCACTGACTGGTCGACCATCGATGCCAACCGCAGTGGCCCGATCCAGGTGGTCTACCGTCCGGAAAGCAGTGGCACCAGCGAAATGTTCACCCGCTTCCTGACCGCCGCCTGTGCGCCGGAATTGGCCGCCACCTCGAACCTGGTCGATGGCAAGTTCGCCATCAAGTCGACCTTCGCCGATCTGTACAAGCGTGATGCCAACAACAACCTGCCGGCCTTCCTGGTGGCCGCGCCGGCCGCCGGCGGCACCTCGCTGTACAACGCCGTGTACGCGCAGGCCGGCCGCATCGGCTATGTGGGTCCGGACGTGATCCCGAGCCTGACCGATGCCACCAAGGTTGCCAAGGTCAAGGGCTTCTCGCCGGACCAGGTGAGCGTGCAGGCCACCCTGGAAACCGTCGCTCCGCCGACCGGCACTGCTGCCGAAAATCCGGCCAACTGGGTGCCGGTGTTCGGCAATCCGTCGGCTGGCTATCCGATCGCCGGCTACACCAACCTGATCATCGGCCAGTGCTACAAGGATTCGACCGTCGCCAACAGCCTGCGTGGCTTCCTGATGCGCCACTACGCCACTGACTACACCGCCACCCCGGCGCTGGTGGCCCATGCCAAGGCGATCACCGACCACGGTTTCATCCCGCTGACCAAGGTGTGGCGCGACGCGATCCGCAACCGCTTCGTGCTCGCCGGCAACGCCGCTGGCCTGAACAACCCGAGCACCTGCGCCGGCATCGGCCGTCCGCTGTAATCGCGTCCGGTAGTTGAAATCTGCGTTACCCGACGCCGGCCCTTTGGGCCGGCGTCTCCTTTTCCGGCGGCGGTGCGGGCCAGTGCAGTGCATTGCTGTCGGCTTCATGTCACGTGAACCGTCTATCAGTGGCAGGGCATGCGTTGCGCGTGCCTCCCGATCGCTGCCGCAGCTGCGGCCCACCAGGTTGATGAGGTTCCGATGTCGCTCCCGCACACGTCCGCTGTTCATTCGGCTGCGCCGATGCGCCGCAACCACCCGATGGCCTGGGCCATCGCGGTGGCGTTGGGAACCCTGGCTGCCCCCGCCAGCCACGCGCAACAGGCGTTCAGTCCGGGTTGGTTCGCCGACCGCGGCGCGGCGCAGGGCGCGGCCGCACAGAGCGGTCGCATGCCCAATGGCGTGCCCATCCAGTTCCAGTTGCCCGCGCAGCAGCAGGACGCCGCGCGGCAGAAGCTGCAGCAGTCGATCGACAACCTTGGTACCGCGGCGCAGGCGATCGCTCTGCAGCAACGCATGCAGGAACAGGCCCGGCAGTCGCGTCGCGAGGCCGGCTTCGTGGTGGCCGATGGGTTGGGCAAGGATGGACTGAAGGTCGATGAGAACCCCCTGACGCGCGGCTGGGTGAATGCGCGCGAGGCGATCCAGTCGCAGGGCAGCGATGGCCGCGTACAGGTCAGCATCGAGCAGACAGCTGACCAGGCGATCCTGAACTGGGAATCCTTCAACATCGGTGGCAACACCACCCTCAACTTCCTGCAGAACCCCGACTGGGCGGTGCTGAACCGGGTGAATGATCCGGACGCGCGGCCCAGCCAGATCCTTGGCCAGCTGAAGGCCAACGGCACGGTGTTCGTCGCCAATCGCAACGGCGTGGTGTTCGGCAACAACAGCCAGGTCAATGTCCGCAATCTGGTTGCTGCTGCAGCACGCATCAGCGACGCGCAGTTCCGTGACAACGGCCTGTACAGTGCCGACGCGAACACCTCGGCCCTCACCGATGCCGTGGGCAAGGTCATGGTTGAACGGGGCGCGCGCATCACCACGCATGAACCCACCAGCGCAACGCGTGGCGGCGGCTATGTGCTGCTGGCAGGCCACAGTGTGGAGAACGCGGGCCAGATCGAGACGCGCAAAGGCCAGGCCCAGATGGCGGCCGGCGACAGCTTCGTGATCCGTCGCGGCGTGGGTACGGCGGCCAATACCGCTTCGACCACACGCGGCAACGAGATCGCGCCGCGCCTGCTCACCGACAGTAGCGCCGGCAGCGTCCGCAATACCGGCCTGCTGCTGGCCCGCGAGGGCGACATCACCCTGGCCGGACGCAGCGTCGAGCAGGCCGGTGTGGCCGTGGCCAGCACAACGCTGGGCCAGCGCGGCACAGTGCACCTGCTGGCCTCGGCCAGTGACACCCGGGCCAAGGTCACCCTGGCCGAGGGCTCGACCACGGCGGTGCTGATCGAAGACGATGGCAAGGCCAGCGCACTGGATACCCAGCGCGATGCACTGCTGAAGGAGTCGGCCGAACAGGACGCGCTTCGTGCAGCGTCGCGGACGACGACCTTCGACAATCTGTCCCTGCACAGCGATCGACGCGACCAGTCGCGGGTGGAGATCGTTTCCGGGGGCGACATCCATTTCCAGGCCAACTCGCTGACGGTGGCCACCGGCGGCCAGGTGATTGCCGATGCCGCTCGCCGCAGCCACCTGGACAACGCCGCGCGTGTGGATGTCTCCGGCGCGGTGGGTGTAAAGGTGGCGATGGAAAGCAACAACGTACAGGTCAAGGTGCAGGGCAATGAACTGCGCGATTCGCCCGACAACCGCGACAGCGGCAAGCTGACCAGCAGCGAAGTCTGGATCGACCGTCGGCAGCTGATCCACGTGCCGGCCGGCACTGGCGGCTACGAGGGCGATCGCTGGTATGCCGCCGGCGGGTTGCTGGAAGTGGGCGGCTATCTGGACAACCAGGGCCACTCGATCAGCGAATGGGCGGCGCAGGGCGGCACGGTGCTGCTGGGCGGCAGCGAGGTGGTCACCGGCGCAGGCTCGCGGATCAATCTGGCGGGCGGCAGCCTGGACGTGCAGAGCGGGGCGATACAGCAGAGTTGGTTGCGCGGTGTCGACGGGCAGGTATACCGGCTGGACGGCGCGCCGGCGGAGATGCTGTTCGATGGTCTGTACAAGGGCTACGAGGTAAAGCAGGAGCGCTGGGGTGTCACCGAGGCGTTCCGCAACCCCATCGTTTTCGCTGCGCAGCGGACTGACAACGGCTACACCGTCGGCCGCGATGCCGGGCGCCTTGTAGTGTCCGCGCCGACCGCAGTGCTGGACGGCCAGGTGGAGACCACCACCTTCCAGGGCGCGCAGCAGGGGCGACGGCCCGATGCTGCGTTGGAAGGCTATGCGCAGGCGCAGACGGCGGTGGCGCGGAACGCCGGGCTGTATCTGGGGCGCTATGACGGCCTGGGCCGCAATGGCGCGTTCGATACAGATGTGCGCGTGCAGGGCGGTACAGCGATCCCCGGCCTGACGCTGCAGTCGCCGATCGGCAGCGAGCGGCGCGACACCGTGTGGCTTGATGCCGGGCTGCTCAACGCGCAGCAGTGGGGTGCCATCGACCTGGCTACTGCCGGCCGCGCCTCCGTCGATGCGCCGCTGACGCTGCAGGCTGGCGGCGCACTCAACCTGATCGGCAGCACCGTCAACCTGGCCGGTGACATCCACATCGTGGGTGGCCGGCTGCAGGCGGGCAATCTGCTGGATGTGCTGGGCCGGCCGACGGCGCTGCTGCGCAACGGCCGCGCCGACGTTGCCATTGCCGACGGTACCCGGATTGATCTGGCCGGCGGCTGGAGCAATGCGGCGCTTGGCATCGGGCTGGACAGCGGCGCGGCGTGGACCGAGGGTGGCAGCCTGCGCCTGCAGAGCAGCCATGACGTGACGGTGGGCCGCCAGGTGGCTGTCGATGTCGACGCCGGTGCTGCGCTGGACATGCAGGGCAAGGGCCGCATCGGCAAGGGCGGCAGCGTAAACCTGCAGGCCAACACTGCCGAGGTGGCTACCGATGGCAGTGGTCGCGTGCGATTGGGCGAAAGCAGCTATTTCAGCGGCCGTGGCGAGGGCGGTGGCACGTTCGCCCTGGGCACCGGCGGCAAGGTTGCGGTCGGCACAGCCCTGCAGGACGCGAGCGCACTGCGGCTGGACACGGCGCTGTTCGGCAGTGGCTTCGCGCAGTACGACATCAATGCCCATCAGGGCCTGGATATCGCCGACGGCACCGAGCTGATCGTGCAGACGCCGGGTCTGCGCCTGGCCGAAGACGCGCGCACGGCGCAGGATCGGACGAGTGCGCTGCAGGCATGGTCGGCGCCGTTGTACGCGGCTGATCCGCAGAACGGGCGCATCCGCCAGCGCAGCGGCGCCAGCATCACCCTGCGTTCGGACCGCAATAGCGTGGGCGGCGACCTGCGCGTGGGACGCGACGCGCGTATCGCCGTGGATCCGGGCCAGGCCATCTCGCTGCTGGGCGCGGGCAACATCGACGTGGAGGGGACGCTGCAGGCACGCGGCGGCCGCATCAGCATCGACGATGTGCGCCCGGACACGGCGCTGTACGCCGGCCAGCGCACCGAGCGTACCTGGCGGATCGGTGACCGTGCGGTACTGGATGCCAGCGCCGATTCGGTTTCGATGGTCGATGCTGCTGGCCGCCTGCGCGGCCAGGTGCGGACGGGCGGGCGCATCGAGATCGGTGGCGCGCTCGACTGGGAGACGTCGGCCTTCGTCGACAACCGGCCGCCGGAAGCCTTCGTCGTAGTCGAACGCGGTGCACGCCTTGACGCGCGCGGTGCCTCGGCCGAGCTGGATATTGATGGACAGGGCCGTACCCGGGTCGACAGCGACGGCGGCCAGATAGTGCTGCGTTCGGCCAATGCGCTGTACCTGCATGGGGCGATGGATGCGGCGGCCGGTGGCAGTGGGGCGCGTGGTGGCACGCTGGGCCTCGCCTTTGGCGGCAGCGTGCATGCACGTGGAGCAACCGAGGAGGTGCTGCGCGAACGGGCGATCACGCTCAGCCAGCAGACCGCGGCCGAGACGGCGTTGCCAGCGCGGCTGGACTATGGGCATGCCACACTGTCGGTGCAGCAGATCCAGGCCGGCGGATTCGACAATCTCTCGGTCTTCGGCGACCTCCGCACGCTCGGCAATGTCGACCTGCGTATGGCCGAGTCCCTGCGCATCTACGGGCAGGGGCAGTCCAGTCTGGGCGTGGCCGCAGGCGCAAGCGCAAGCGCGCCCAGCGCGATCTCGCTGTCGGCACCGTATGTGCGCCTGGCGCAGGCGCGCTGGAAGCAGTTGTCGGGCGAGAGCCTGCAGTTCACCCAGGGTGCGGTGTCAGCGACTGCGGGCGATCATGCGCTGGCGGTCAATGGCGATCTCATCGATCTTCGCGATGTCACCTGGCTGCCCAGTTTCGACCATCTCTCGTTGAACAGCCGCAGTGATGTGCGCCTTCTTTCCAGCATCGCCAGCAACGCGGCGGTCAGTTCGCTGCTGGCACCGGGCTCGATCGACCTGACCGCGGCGCGCCTGTATCCGACGTCCGGGGCGGTGGGCCGGGTGGTGGCGGGCGCATCGGCGCAGACCGTGGACACCGTCGACTACTGGGCGAACCCGGATGCGGTGCTGCGCATCCAGGGCAACGGCACGGCAGCGGGTGTCCCTGCATCGGCGTTCGGCTCGCTGCGACTGGTGGCCGCTACCGTGCAGCAGGGCGGTGCGGTGTGGGCGCCGATGGGAACCCTGCAGCTGGGTGGTCTGGCCATGGGCGGTACGGCCGGCGGCCGGGTGGAACTGCTGCCCGGCAGCATCACCTCCACCAGCGGTGCCGGCCTGGCGCTGCCCTATGGCGGTACCGCCGATGGGGTCAACTGGCGCATCGGCAGCCGCAGCGTGGATTCCTTGACCGCCGGTGGCATCACCTCGATGGGCGTCACCCTCAAAGCCAACCAGGTGAACGTGAGCCCGGGCGCGCTGCTGGACATGTCCGGTGGCGGCGACCTGACCGGCGCAGCATTCATCTCCGGTCGGGGTGGTTCGGTGGACGTGCTGCGCACCGCGTTGGCCGATGCCAACCCCCGCTACGCGTTCAGTGCCTCGGGCAACCCGGTGTATGCCATCGTGCCCGGCTATACGGGCGCGTTCGCGCCCACCAGCACCGATGGCTTCGCCGCGCCCGGTATCGGTCAGCAGATCACCGTGCCGGCGGGTGTTCCCGGGTTGCCGGCGGGCACCTACACGCTGCTGCCGGCCAACTTCGCGCTGCAGCCCGGTGCGTTCCGTGTCGAGCTTGGCGCGACCGGTGCGTCCGGCGTTTCCCAGCCGCTGCCGACCGGCACCGGCACCTGGCGCGTGTCCGGCCACCAGCGTGGCGGTCTGGGCGCTGTGCAATCGCCGCTGCTGACCGACGTGCTGCTGACACCGGCGGCGGTGGTGCGGCGGCATTCGGGTTACAACGAAACCAGCTACAACGCCTTCGTGCAGGCAACGGCCGACCGCCGCGGCGAATCGCGCGGCTGGCAGACCATCGATGCGCTGGGCCTGACCCTGGCGCTGGGTGAGGGCGCCGGACGCCAGGGCGCGGCGGCAATCGACTTCGCCGGTACCGCGCGGTTTGCCGCGGCCAACGACAAGGGGCGGGGCGGCACCCTGGTGGCTTCGATGGCCAATCCGGCCATCGGCACGCTGGAGGTCATCGCTACCGATGGCGTTGCGCAAACGCGCGACCGAGGCGTGACCGTTACCGACCAGGCCCTCAATGCATTCCAGCCGGCGCGCATGGTGATCGGTGGTCAGATCAACCAGGTGGCGTCGCAGGTGACGGTGACCGGCCAGGCCCGCAGCGTGGCGATCCGTTCCGGGGCCACGTTGCAGGCACCGGAAATCCTGGTGGCGGCAGCCGCCGGTGGCGCCGGCATTCTGGTCGAAGCCGGGGCGACCGTGAACACCTTGCCGTACGCACGCGCCGGTGGCGACGCCGTCGGCACGCTGCCTTACCAGGTCACGGGCGGCCTGCTGGCGGTGTCCAACCAGCGCCTGAACCTGATCACCGGCACCACCGGCGTTGCCGCCGGTCCGGTGGCGATCGATATCGGCGGCTGCCAGGACGCGTGCGAGGGACAAGCGCGGCTGGTGTCCGACGGCAGCATCGCTGTCGCCACCGATGGCACCCTGCAACTGCGCGATTCGGCCAGCTACGGCACGCGCCAGCTGGGCGTCAGCATGGCTGCATTGAACCTCGGCAGCGCCGAAGCCATCGCACAGGCGGCGGCAGCGGGTGCACTGCCCGCCGGCATGACCATGAACCAGACGGTGCTGCAGCAGCTGCTGCGTGGCAACGCGGCTACCGGCGCACCCGCGCTGGACACGCTGAGCCTGGTGGCGCGCGATTCGGTGAATGTGTTCGGCAGCGTCGACCTGGATGCGCGCGACAGCGCCACCGGCGTTGGCAGCCTGCGCACCCTGGTGCTGGGCGCGCAGGCGATCCACGGCTATGGCAACGCCAGCGACCGTGCGCGCATCCTGGTGGATACGCTGGTGTGGGATGGTGCGCTGGCGGCCACGCAGGCCACGGGCAGCAACGCGGCCGTGCCGCCGGCAGAGCCGATGGTGGATCGCCTGGGCGATGGCCAGCTGGATATCGTCACGCGCACCCTGACGCTGGGGCGTGCGCCGTACAGCAGGCCCAGCTCCGAGGTCGCGGCCAACCGTCAGGTACTTGGCTTCAGCGCGTTGAACCTCGGGGCGTCGGAACAGATGGTGTTCTCGGCGAAGGGAACGCTGGATGCGTACCAGCAGCGCGGCGAGTACCTGGCCGACAAGGGCTGGCAGTACAGCGGTGGCAGCGTGGCCATCAGCACGCCCCTGCTGACCGCAGACCCGGGCGCGCAGCTCGCCCTGCGCACCGGCGGCAGTTTCGCCCTGCACGGGGGCAACGGCAGGGCTGGCGGTGATGCGCTGGGCAGTGAGCTCAGCATCGACGCTGATCGCATCCTGCTGGACAGCACGATCGCGCTGGCCTCCGGCCGCCTGTCGGCCAGTGCGCGCCAGGGCATCGGCGTGGGTGCGCATGCGGCACTGGATCTGGCGGGTCGCAAGATCAGCCTGTTCGACGTGGACAAATACAGCTGGGGCGGTGATGTGCTGCTGTCCAGCGACAGTGGCGAGGTGACCACCGATACCGCCTCGCGCATCGATGTGTCGGCGCGCAACAACCGCGGTGGGCGATTGACGGTCAATGCCCTGGCCGGTCGCGCGGATCTGGCCGGGCGTGTGGACGGCGCGGCCAGCGGCCGCTACGACGCCGGTGGCACCGTGGTGCCCTACGACGCGGGCGAACTGGTGGTGCGTGCACGCCAGCTGCAGGATTTCGCAGGGTTGAACCAGCGGCTGAACAGCAGCGGCGTGACCGGCGCGCGCACCTTCCAGATCGGCGAGGGGGATCTGCAGATCGGTGACGAGGTGAAGGCGCGACGGGTCGACATCAGCGTGGACAAGGGCAGCCTGACCGTGGCCGGGCGCATCGACGCCAGCGGCGAGCAGGTCGGCAGCATCCGCCTGTACGCCCGCGACGCGCTGCAGGTGAACGGCACGCTCGACGCGCATGGCAGTGGCCTGCGCGTGGACAGCTACGGCAAGATCATCGACAGCCCCAACCGGGCGACAGTCGAACTGGGCAGCGCCGCAGGCCAGGTCAGCATCGGCGCCGGCGCCGCCATCGACCTGCGTGCCGGCAGCGGCGTCGCCGTGGGCAGCCAGGCCGGGCAGAACGACGGCGCTGCGCGAGGCACGCTGAAGATCGACGTGCCGCGGATCGGTACTGATGATGCGGCCATTGCCGTTGCCAACGGTATGCGCATCACCGGTGCGGCCGACATCCAGGTCAACGGCGTGCGCCGCTATGACGATGCTCCGCTGGCCTCCAGCGTGGATGTACACGGCAACCGGCCGCAGGTGGTTACCCAGCAGTGGCTGGACCAGATCGTCGATCCGGACAACCGCACGTGGATGGACGGGGCGCTGGCCAATGCCGATCTGCAACAGCGCACCGCAGCGCTGGGCAGCCACCGCCTGCGTCCGGGTGTGCAGGCGGTGGCGCGCCGTAGTGCGGACAACCCCGGCGGCGACCTGACAGTTTCCGGTGACATCGACCTGTCCGGTTATCGCTACGGTCCCGACGCCGACCGTCTCGACGCGGCGCGGCGCGGGTTTGGCGAATCGGCCTCGCTGGTGCTTCGGGCCGAAGGCAACATCAACATCCATGGCAGCATCAACGATGGCTTCGCGCCACCGCCCGCCAACCCGGATGAAGCCGGCTGGGAACTGATCGAGGGTCGCAGCAGCGGCGGCGCCAACACACCGTTCGGTGGCGGCCTGGTGGTGCCGGTGGATGGCGTGCAGCTGCAGCCGGGTACCGAATTCCCGGCGGGCACCACGCTGAACTATGCGGTGCCGGTGGAATCGGCCGTGCTGCCCGCCGGTACCGTGCTGCCCGCAGCGATGACACTGGCCGACAGTCTGCGACTGCCTGCCGGCACCGTGCTCGGTGCGGCGGTTACCACCCGTGATGGGCAGACCTTCGCCGCCGGCACCCTGCTTGACCAGCCGTTGCAGCTGGAAGCAGGCGCGCGCCTGGGCGGCGGCTTCCGGCTTCGCAGCAGCGTGCAGATGGCCGCACAGGAGTGGCCCGCCGGTGCCGTGCTGCCGATCGCGTTGCGCCTGGCACGCGCGGTAGACCTGAAACCAGGCGCATACATTCCCTCCATGACCAAGGTGGAGCTGGCCGGCGATGCACCGGTGAAGCTGCGACCTGCCGATGCCAATGGCAGCCAGGGCCGCAACTGGGCGCTGGCGCCGATGCTGGCGGAAGGCACGACGTCGTGGGACCTGACCGCCGTGGCCGGCGCGGACAGCGACGCCGCCGATCCGCGCACGCGTCGCTGGGGCAGTGACGGCAGCGTGGTGCTGGCCGATACCCATCAGGGATCGGTGGGCACGGTGAAGACCGAGATCATTTTCGTGGGCGACCGCGTGCTGACCGAGCAGGCCTCGCTGGACTGGATGGGCGATACCTCCTATGCCGGTCGACCGATCGCCGAACTGGCCGATATCTTCGGCTACACCGAAGAGGAGTTCTGTGCGCTGGCAGACGGCTACTGCGGCCCCGCACCGCGCCAGGTGGCCGCACAGGGTTCGCTGGATTTCTGGGGCGATGAATCCTACGTCGGCACATCGGCCAAGGACTTCGCGGCGATCTTCGGCATGACCGAAGACGAGTTCTGCGGCTCGGCGCCCACCTATTGCTTCGGCGGAGGCACGCAGACCGAGGTGACCACCTATGGCCAGCGCCCCGGCACACCCGCGTGGAGCGTGCTGCGCACCGGCAAGGGCGACCTGGAACTGCTGGCGGCCGGCGACGTGGTGATGAAATCCGGATTCGGCGTCTACACCGCCGGCACACCCACCTCGCTTGGCAACGGGCGTGATGCGGCCTTCAATTCGCCGCGTGCGCCGGCGCCCTGGAACAGCGCCCTGCTCGGCAAGGACGTGGTGCCCGGCAGCTACGACGCTGCACTGGCGGGCTACCAGGCGTGGTATCCGGACCATGGTGGCAACCTGCGCGTGGAGGCCGGGCGGGACATCGTCGGCGATGTGTGGACCGCGCGCGCCGAATCGGGCAGCAGCGACCGCGACATGGCCCTGCATGGCAGTGCCGCCGTGGGCAACTGGCTCTGGCGGCAGGGTACCGGCAGCACCACCGGGGTGACGCCGGTGCCGACCAGCTGGTGGGTCAACTTCGGTACCTACACCAACGTCTCGACCACCGCAGGCAGCACACCGCGGATGGTCGGTTTCACCGGCTTCGGTACGCTCGGTGGCGGCAATCTCACGCTCGATGCCGGCCGCAACGCCGGTGTGCGCGAGGCGATGGGCGATGCCTTGGGGTTCATGACCGCGCCGCACTCGGGTGCGATCGTTGCCGCAGTCGGCTCGACCGGCCGGGTCAGCGATGGCCAGCTGCACCTGACCGGCGGCGGCGATCTGCGCCTGCGCACCGGCGGTGTGCTGAATCCGCAATTGACCGCCACGTTCTCCAGCCTCAACACGGCCAGGGCCGCGCAGGACCTTGACCTCAACGGCACCTTCAGCAACCTGAGGGGCAGCCTGCTGCTGGAGGCCGACCGCATCGGTGGCATGGGCGTGACGCTGGAGAACTACGGCACGCTCGGCCGCCAGCGTGCGGCCGACCTGTTCGCCGCCGACAGTGCACGCGCGATGGGCGGTCCGGTGCTGGTGCTGGGCGATGCCACGGCATCGCTGCAGGCGCGCGGGGATGTGGTGCTGGGCGGTGTTGGCGATGCCGGCCGGGTAGCGGTGGCCAACTACAGCGGTGTGACCCAGGACAACGGCAGCCGCGCCGCAGGCACCACCTGGTTCTCGCTGTGGACCGCATCCACCGCCGTGGACCTGTTCAGTGCCGGAGGCGATCTTTCGCCGGGTGTGTCCGGCCCCCTGAATCTCAGCGGCAGCAACCTCGCGCCTGAGCAGGTGCAGCTGCAGGCCGGCGGGCGCGATCTGCTGCAGTACTGGCTCTATCCTTCGCGGTTCAGCGCGGTTGCCGCGCAGGGCAACATCACCTTCGACCGCCTGAGCATGCAGGACAACACCCAGGACGTACTGCTGCTGGCACCCTCGGCCAGTGGCCGCCTGGATGTACTGACCGGCGGCGGCATCTTCGCCCAGCCGGGTGCTACCCAGATCGCACGTTCGGCCGCGGATACACGCGTGCCGGGGCCGTTCGATCCGGCCTTCATGGCCCAGGTGGGCGATGGCAGCGGCAGCCTTACGCGGCCGCACCACAACCTGTCGGTGGATGGCCATTCGGCGACGCCGGAGGCGGCATTGCCGCTGTTCGCGTTCGGTCCCAATACACCGTTGTCGAATCTGCCGGGTGCGCTATCGCCCAGCCGCTTCTATGCCGTGGGCGGCGACATCATCGGCCTGCAATCGGGCGCGCAGCGTACCTTGGATCGCTCCGGCAGCCAGCGCACGCAGTTTGCTCTGTTCGAGGCGGCCGGTGCGGTGCAGATGCGCGCCGGGCGCGACATCCTGGGTGTTTCGCTGACCGCCCTGAACAGTACGGCCACCGATATTTCGGTGGTGGAGGCAGGCCGCGACATCGTGCAACTGGATGCCGTGGTGGCCGGTCCCGGCAATCTGGAGGTCAGTGCAGGTCGTCAGCTGCGGCAGGAGGACGTGGGCAGCATCGTGACGCTGGGCGGTATCGTGCAGGGCGATACCCGCCCCGGGGCGAGTGTCGGCCTGACCGCCGGCAACCAGCAGATCGACTTCGTCGCGCTGCGTGCGCGCTATCTCGACCCGGCCAACCTGGCCGACCCGGCACAGTCGCTGGCCTCGCAGCCGGGCAAGGCGGTGAAGATCTACGACAAGGAACTGAAGCAGTGGCTGCAGCAGCGCTTCGGCACCGCTGCCGAAGGTACGGATGCACTGGCCGCGTTCGATGCGCTGCCGAAAGAGCAGCAGCGCATCTTCCTGCGCCAGGTCTACTACGCTGAACTGCGCGAAGGTGGTCGTGAGTACACCAATGCAGAAGGGCCGCGGTTCGGTTCCTACCTGCGCGGGCGCGAAGCGATCGCCACGCTGATGCCGGACAAGGATGCCAATGGCGCAACCATCAACCGTACTGGCGATATCGTGATGTACGGCGGTTCCGGCGTGCGCACCGAAGCGGGCGGCAACATCGAGCTGATGGCACCGGGCGGGCAGATCGTGGTGGGTGTGCAGGGCGTGGTGCCTCCGGCCAGCGCGGGCCTGGTCACCCAGGGGCAGGGCGACATCCGGTTGTTCAGCCAGGACAGCGTGCTGCTGGGCCTGTCGCGGGTGATGACCACCTTTGGTGGCGACATCCTGGCGTGGTCCGAGCAGGGCGACATCAATGCCGGCCGCGGTTCGCAGACCACGCTGCTGTACACCCCGCCGCGTCGCGTCTACGACACCTGGGGCAACGTGATCCTGTCGCCGCAGGCCCCTGCCAGCGGTGCAGGCATCGCAACGTTGAACCCGATCGCCGAAGTGGCGCCGGGCGATGTCGACCTGATCGCGCCGCTGGGCACCATCGACGCGGGCGAGGCAGGTATCCGCGTGTCGGGCAACATCAACCTGGCGGCACTGCAGGTGCTCAACGCCGCCAACATCCAGGTGCAGGGCGACAGCAAGGGCCTGCCGGTACTGGCCTCGGTGAACGTCAACGCGCTGGCGTCGGCCAGCGCTGCGGCCAACAGCGCCAGCCAGGCCGCACAGGACGTGATGCGCAAGAGCCAGGACGATGCGCGGCGCAACCAGCCGTCGGTGATCAGCGTGCAGATTCTCGGCTTCGGCAGTGCCAGCAGCAGCATCGACCCGCCAGCACGCGGAAACACGGCCGCCGCCGCAGGCTACGACGTCAACAGCGCCTTCCAGTTCCCGCAGGCCCGGGCAGACGCAGGCAAGCAGCCGACCCAGTAGATCCACGCCATGCGTGGATGAGGAACGGTGCGGACCAAGGCCCGCACCCACCACGCGCAGAACACAGGATCGGGCCAGCTGCCAGGGAACGGTGGCGGCCCCAGCCAGGACGGCACGGAGGGCAGGGAGCAGCCATCAGCGGTGAGGACCACCGACACGGCGTCGCCGGGCGCGGGACAGCGCCCGGCGACCGGGGCAGTAGATCCACGCCATGCGTGGACGCAGTTCAGTAGATCCACGCCATGCGTATCGGACTGGGGATCTTTTACCCTGGCCTGATCGAATCTGAACGCAACTTTGTCGTGTCCGTTCCGCCCTTGGCGTTGGCCGCCCTCTACGCCGTCTTCCCGATTGCGCCACTGATGGGCGGGTTGATCGGGCGCGCGTGGCGCGCCACCAGTCTGTAGGGCGGGCCGGGCGCTTCCCCAAGACAAGTACTGTATTGCCGCACAGGGCCAGACTCGTTCCGTGTCGCCCGTCAGGCGGTTGCTGCAACGCATTCCTCGGCATCGGCGGAAGGTGCCGGCGAAGCTGCACGCTGGGGCCGCACCTCCTGGACGATCCGTCCCTGCTCCATCACGAGCACGCGGTCGGCGCTGTTTATGGTCTCCGGCCTATGGGCCACGATCACCTTGGTCAGCTCCATACGCTGCACGGCTTCGTTGACCAAGCGCTCGCGCATGACATCAAGATGGCTGGTGGCCTCATCTAGAAACAGAATCCGTGGCCGGCGGTAGAGGGCGCGGGCCAGAATCACGCGCTGCTTCTGACCGCCTGAGAGCGAGTTGCCCATGTCGCCGATAAGACCGTGGTAACCCATCGCCATACCCGCGATGTCATCATGCACGGCGGCCATTCGAGCAGCTTCCTCAATGCGCTGTTCATCGAAGCCGCTGTCAAAGCCGCTGATGTTGTCGGCAATGCTTCCGGCAAACAACTGGTCATCTTGCATGACTGCTCCCATCATGGAGCGGATGCCGCGTGGACCGTGCTTCTGGATATCCACGCCGCCGATGCTTACGCTTCCTTCACTGGGCTTGAGCAATCCGAGCAGTAGTTTCATCAGGGTCGACTTGCCACAGCCGGATGCGCCCACGATGGCCACCGCTTCACCCTGTTCTACGCGGAAGGAACAATTGCGGATGATCCAGGGTTCGCCTTCGGCATAACGGAAGGAAAGATCCTTGACCTCAATGGAGGACGCGATCGGTACCACCGTCTCGATTCGATCGAAATCCTGGTCAGGTGCACTGAGAACGACATCAGCCAATCGCTCCCCATGCAGCCTAAGCATCCTGAACTCGACAGCCTTGTCGATCAGCCCCGCCATTCGCAGTGCGAACTGATCCTTGTACGCAAGATAGGCCACCAGCATGCCGACCGAGAACACATTGTTCATGGCCAGCATTGCACCAATCCAGATAACAGCAATTCTCTCGATGCCGAAGATCAACTGACTGGTGCTGGTAAATCCGAGCGTCAGCTTCGAAAGCCTGACTTCCTCATTGACCGTACTGACCATCAGGTTCTCGTAGGTTGCCGTCCGCATCGACTCCTGGCCGGCCACCTTGATGCTCTGCATGCCGCGGATCGACTCGAGCAGATGCGATTGTTGCTTTGCGCTGGCAACGAGCTGGCGCTCGGTACGATCGCGAACCGGCGTGTACGCGGTGACGCGGACGAGGGTGTACAGCACCACTGCCGCCAGCGTCACCAGCGCCAGCTTCCAGCTGTAGAGAACCATCACACCGAGCGTGACGATCGCCATCAGGCCGTCGATGAGCGCCTCGACGAAACTGGTGGTCAACGTCTTCTGGATGGACTGCACCGAGGACACCCTGGAGGTGATATCACCCAGGTGGCGCTTCTCGAAGAAGTCCAGCGGCAAGCGCAACAGATGCCCGATAACGTTTCCCATCCATCTCAACCCAAGCGTAGAGGAGAGATAGATGACAGACCATCCGCGCAACAGCCCGATGGCCACCTGCAACAGCATTGCAAGCCCGAAGCTTATTCCCAGTACCGTAAGCAGATCCCGATCTGCCGAGACCAGTGCCTGATCAACCACCCACTGGGTAAAGAACGGCGCAAGGACTACGAAGACCTGGAGTGCGAGCGAGAGAAGCAGGACCAGCGCCAATGAGGGCCACAGGCCGTTGATCTCCCCCGTCAGCTGCCGCAGCGAGATCGAAGCTGGTCTGGCCTCCTTCTGGAACTCCGCCGTGGGGGCCAGCTCAAGTGCCACGCCTGTGAAATGCTCGGACACTTCCTCCATCGGAAGCACCCGCTCCCCGATGGCGGGGTCAAGAATCCTGACATTGCTGCGGCCAACCTTTGCCAGCACCACGTAGTGGTTCAGATCCCAATGCAGGATACAAGGCAGTTTGAGCTGGGAAAGATGCTCCATATCAAGCCGCAAGGGCCGCGAAGACAACCCCAATTGCTGGCCAATGTGGATGAGCTGGCCCAACTTGGCGCCCTTGAGCGACAACGGATAGCGTCGGCGGATCTCGCTCAGGCCGATCCTCTTTCCGTGGAAATCGGCGATCATCGCGATCGACGCCAGCCCACACTCCGTTGCCTCCGACTGCAGTATCGCTTTCATTCCGATGACAAGCCCAAGATCCCAGTCAATCTGAAACAGAAGGCCTTGGCACGATCATCAGTGCCGATGGCCTTTATTGAGCACGCCGCACGAACCCAGGCGGCGTGAATACATCCCCGCACAGGAGTTTAATTCGACGTGTGTTCTCGCTGAATCCGCTTGCGCCTTGCATCCGCGAATCTGGCGATGGCAACCACCACCGCACCAACGCACAGAAGTGGCCAAATCCGGCGGTCTGAAGATGCCGCGACCACGGCCAGGCAGCACACACAGATGGCGAATGTCTTTTCGTCGATACCCGGAAACTTCATGATCTGCTCTCCTCGTGCCAACATTTTCCGAAGCCAATGGCTCCAAACAGATCGCGCAGGGGCGCGCGAGCACCCCTGCGCGACACCCATCACATCAGGTAGTGACCCACGATCGCACCGTGGATGCCACCACTGACGGCGCCAGCGAACGCGCCCACCGGGCCGCCCACCAGGAACCCGATTGCAGCACCGGCGACCACACCACCGGCAAAGCCGTTCGAAGCGCCTTCACCCGCGCCATCGACATTGGCAACTTCGGCATTGTTGAGTTCACGCATGATGATTCCCCCTATTTGAATACGATTGTTTGAGTTTCAGAGAAGATGTACTTACATCAGGTAAAGCGCAACGGCAATTCCACCGCCGATGAGCGCACCGGCAGCGGACCCGGCCGGGCCGCCGACGAGCGCACCGGCAAAACCACCCGCACCGGCACCATTGAGAAAGGCGCCCATCGCACCTTCACCCTCGACTTCGAAAACTTCATCCATGGTCAGTTCACGCACAATCGATCTCCTGAAATTGGCACACGTCCAGTGTGCATGGGCTGGCTCAGCCAGCGACACGCTGTCTCATCCAATGCTGCAGTCATTGTCCGAACACAGTTCCCTTGATTGAGTAGATCGGCTCAAGGACCCACTCAAAAAACGATCTCGTCTCACCCAGAACATCCGCATCCACCAGCATTCCGGGTTTGAGTGTCTCGGGTTTGCCGTATGCGCTTACGGTTTGCGCTGCGAGAGCGACGGTGATTCGGTACATCGGCTCTGTTGCGCCGCCATTCTGCGTGGCACCCAGTGTGCTTCGACTGATCCGCGAAACCCGCCCTTCATGATGTCCAAACTTCTGGTAAGGATATGCCTGGTATCTGAGCAGGACCTTGTCGTCAGGCTCTATGAAGCCCACCGCGCGGCTGGGAACCAGCAGTTCTGCCTCCAGGCGGCCATCCCCAGGCAGGATGCTCATGATTGGCTGGCCGCTCTGCACGGCTTGGCCGGCCTTGATCTGCTGGGTGGCTACAACTCCAGAAACCGGAGCGACAATGGCCAGCCGCCCACGCGCGGTATTCTCCACGCGTTCCTGCTCAAGCGATGCAAGGTCCTGCTGGAATGTCGCCTCCGCAGCCTCATTTTCTCCAGGCAGTTCATTGAGAGCCTGCGTGATCTGCTCGATCATTCTGCGCGTGGCGATCGCCTGTCGCTGCAATGCCTGCATCTCGCCCTTCTGCGTGAGCGCTGCGGATTCCTGCTGCTTGATCTGGAGGATGCTGACGTAACGATCGTCTTCAAGGAGCCGGAGGCGTTCCAACGTTTCCTGTGCAATCCTGATCTGATCCTTCCTCGTCAGCACTTCCGCGTCGATCTGCGCCAACTCCCGCTGTGCGTTGGAAAGCTGGCCACGCAATCCCTCCTGCTGTGCGCCCAGCCGCATCCTCTTGGCCGCCTGCGCTGCCTCAAGACCGGTCGTCCTACGCTCGAAACGGGACTCAAGCGCAGTCAGAGTATCTCCATCGTTGGTGGTGGCGCGCGGGACGGTCAAGACCGCGATTACTTCACCCGCTTCGACGTGCTCACCTTCGGCAATACTGACTTCCGACATGAATCCATTGGCGGGAGCCATGACCTGCGCGATGCCATTAACTGGAACAAGCTGCCCCCCGACGTGCGAACGGCGGGTATAGGTGCCAAAAGAAAGTAGCAGCACTACAGCTAGTGCGGCGATAAAAGCTGCGATTGCAAGAACCCAGAGCCTGATCGGTTGCGCGATGGAAATCGATCCCAACCAGCCGGCGCGCTTTGCTTGCAGCACTTCCTTGCGAAACAGATCTGAAGACATTCGGCAGTAACACTTCCCCTGTGTGCAATCGATACTAGCCAACTTGATTTGCGGTGCGCAATAGCACGCGCCGCAAATTCCAAATCGTCATCAACCAACGAAAAACATACCCACAGCAGTCATTTTTTCAACAGTGACGTCAACATTCTGACGCGCACTGGCTATGCGCGATCTGCAACCAACGGATGGCCTTCCACCACGTCCAGGCCCAGTCACTTGGCGTACTCGATCATGATCGCCATCGAGCGCCAGCCGATGCCGCGGCCCTTCAGGTCCGAACGGATGAGGATGCCGTACTCGCCACGGTGGTAGTCCGCATCGGCATGCGGTCAACCGCACCGAGCATCTCGCCGTTGCGCGGTGCAATCGCCGCCAATGCGATCGAGCGCGTAGTCCAGCTGGGTCGGGTGTGCGATGAGTTCGTGGCTGAAGTGCTTGACCGCCTGGAAGAAATGCAGGCACAGATCCTCGTCGTTGCCGCTGCCTGCCGTCCGTCGGTCTTACGGAGGGGCGACGTTATTCTTTCCATAGAATCCGTCGTGTTCACCGATCACCGAGACGTGGTTCTTACGATACGCATCGTCCGTGTCACTGAACAAGGATGTCTCGATTTTCGGCGGTGTCGCCGTGGGGCTTTGGGCCAAAGTGAGTTCACTGAACATCAGGGGCAGGATGCAGGTGTAAGGCATGTGCAACGGTTGGGAGCAGGAGCTACCGGTCATCGGACGAAGGCGGCACTTGCCACTAGCTGCATAAGGCGACGCCAGCTAAAATTGGACACTCCCTTGGACACACTCTGCGGGTGTCCAGGCCGGAAAAACTAACAACGTCAGGTGGTTGGGCTGGCCAACATTGTGTCCCTCTCACAGCGCCAGCACCCGCCGGTAGCTCAACGGCCCGCGTCCATCGCGCAACCCCAACCGCAACTCCAGACCGGTCGCCGGCAGTACCTCGCCCTGGCTGGGCAGCATCGCCCAACCCACCCCCGGCTGCCATGCGCGCACCTCGAAGCGCTGCACATCACGGGCCACCATCAGCCCGCGCGTCGGCTCAGGCGCAGGCAGCGGATAATGATCGGAAGGCGCACCGCTGGCACGCCACAACGTGTTGCCTTGCCGCCACCAGCGGACGCGCTGCCACTGCAGCCCATCACTGCCGACGCTGCGGGTGATCTCCAAGGTGAAGCCGCCATCGGGGTGGCGCTCACTGGTCAACGACGGCGGCAGCAGCCGCGCAGGCTGATCGGCCGGTCGCACCGCGCCGTTCATCAGCGCGTCGTCGGCCCGCATCTCGATATCGCGCTGGAACTGCTGCAGCACCCGCATCGCCGTGCTGGTCTCGGCATCGGCCTGGCGCAGGCGCTGATCGGTGCTGGCAACGCTGTCCAGGGCGCGCCAGCAGATCACCGCCAGCACGCCCATGATGGCGATGGCGATCATCACTTCGATCAGGGTGAAGCCACCCGCAGCGCGTTTCATGGCATCGCCGTCCATGGCAACTGCATCCGCGCCAGCGACTGCTTCGGTGCATCTTCGGCCACCACGCTCAGCTCCAGCTGCGGTTGCCCGTCGGCACCGCTGCCCAGGTGCTGCTGCACCAGGAAACGGGTGCGCCCCTGCAGGCACAGCAGGCGTGCATCGCCGGGTGGCTGTGCGGCCAGGCGCAGCTCCTGCCAGCGGTCCTGCGCGCACAGCAGGGCCAGCCGACGGTCACGCAGGCGCGACTGGTCATCGGTTGCCACCGCCACCGAGCGCATCACCGCCGCCAAGGCGATGGCCACGATGGCCAACGCGATCAGCACCTCGATCAGCGTGAATCCGTGTTGCTTCCGCTTCACTGCACGACCTGCAATTGTCCACTGCCATCATCACGAAGACGCAATCGACGGCCGTCCAGCGACAACGCCAGCTCCCACGGCACGCCGATCCATTCGGGGCTCAACTCGATGGCGGCCTTTGGTTGCACTTCAATGCCGCGGGTCTGCCACTGCTGGGGGCGCAGCAGGTCATCGCGCCGCAGCTCGACCCAGCCTTCGTTGTCGCGGCGGCTGAAGCGATAGCCTTCTGCGCTGGCCTGCCAGCGGATCGGCCGACCATCGATGCGTGCTTCATCGCGCGCGACCTGCAGGCGCTGCGCCAACCGCTCCGATTCCTGGCGCAGCTGCCGCGCAGGGTCGAGCAGGCTGCCAAGGCCAAGGCCGATACCCGCCGTGCAGATGCCGATGATGACCAGTACCACCATCAGTTCAATCAGGGTGAAGCCGCGTGGCCTGCGTTGCATCGGACATCGCCTCCCGTCCTTGCCGATACCTGCCAGCGTAGGTGCGGATGATGAAACAAAAGCGTCAGCGACAGCTGCTAGCGTGGCCGCACAGGACCCTGGCGAAGGTGCGGAACATGGACGGCAGGCGTTGGGATCGCAATCGCATGTTGACCCTGCTGGCGGCCATGCTGCTGCTGGCCGTGGCGGGATATTGGGGCATGGCCCTGTTCATGGCGCCGGCTCGCGTTGCCGCCGCCCCGGTGCAGGTCGCCGTACCTGCTGCCCCGGCCGTCGACAACGCTGCGAGCGCACCGTTGGTGCGACTGCTCTCGCCCGGCGCGGTGCAGACCGATGTGAGCGTGCTGGGCGTAATGGCCGGGCAACAGGCGCCGCTGGCGCTGCTGTCGGTGGATGGGGCGCCTGCGCAGGCCTATGCTCCAGGCCAGCGGCTGGGTCCATCCACCGTATTGGCAGCGATCAGCGCCAGCGCGGTTGAACTGCAGCAGGCAGGACAGCCGCGCTCGCTGCCCGTGCCCGAACTGCCGCCGCTGCCCACCGATGGCATCGTTCCCGCCGCGCTGGGACGGCACTGAACACGGCTCAGCGCGCCGGGCGCTGCGGTACCACCGAACGCCCGAACGCATCGCCCATGCGTTGCCGCGTGCCTTCCAGGTTGTACTGCAGCATCTGGTTGCCGGGCTTGCGCATCACGCGTTCGGCTTCGGGAAGAGCAGGGCGGGCGGCTGCGCTCTCCCTCGGCGCCAGCTTGCGTTGCAGGCAGTCCCAGGCGGGGATGCGCTCGCCATTGACCTGTACTTCGATGCATGGCGCTGCGTCTGCCTGTTTGGCGGCCTGGTCGGCCCGCGCCCAAGGCGAAGCCAGCCCCAGGACCAGCGCCATACAGAGGGCAGGGCGGTTTGGCGCAAGCAGGATGGCGTGCATGTTGAATCTCCCGAGGCAGCAGGCGTTCTGCAATGAAGACGTGTACCAGGCGAAGTGTCCGCCTGCGCCTGTTTCAGCATCGTCAACAGATGACAGTGCTGTCACAAAACTGTTGGCGGTTTTGACGCGGCCTGCACGTCCTGTTGGTAGACCCACGCGCCGCTCCCTGGCCATTCCCTTCGATACGACGCGATGCCTTCGATGACTCCCGTTCCGTGCCGTGCCGCTCGCCTTCCGCTGCGCCTGCATCCTCTGATGCTGGCCCTGGCGTCGCTGCCATTTCCAGTGCTCGCGCAGGACGCCGCGCCAGCGCCCACGGTGAACATCAACGAGTACATCGTGCGCGGCAACACCGTGCTCGATGCGCGCCAGATCGAACGCGCAGTCGAACCGTTCCTCGGCCCCGGAAAAACGCTCGCCGATGTCGAGAAGGCGCGTGATGCAGTCAACGCGCTGTATCAACAGGCCGGCTACCAATCAGTCTATGTGGAGCTGCCCGAACAGCAGGTCAACGCGGGCGTGGTGCTGCTGAAGGTGCAGCAGACGCCCATTGGCCAGCTGCGCGTGGTCGGTGCCCGCCATGACTCACCCGAACGCATCCGCGAGCGGGTACCGGCGTTGGCTGAGGGGCGGGTGCCGGACTTCGACCAGGCGCAGAAGGAACTGACTGCGCTGAACGAAGGTGGTCGTCGCCAGGTGCTTCCGCTGGTGCGCGAAGGCCAGGTGCCGGGCACCATGGATGTGGACCTGCAGGTGGAAGAGAAGTCGCCGTGGCGCGCGAGCGCGGCACTCAACAACGACCACAGTGCCGACACCGAGAAGCTGCGGCTGAGTGCATCGCTGGCCCACGACAACCTGTGGCGGCGTGGACACAGCGCGAGCATCGGCGTGTTCATCGCGCCGGAAGACACCGATCAGGCAAAAGTGTTCTCTGCGTCCTACACGGTCCCCTTCGAGGGCACGCCGTGGAGCCTGGAGGCATCGGGCTACAAGTCCGACAGCCGGGTGCTCAATGCCGGCGGACAAGGTGGCGCGGGCACCGGCACCGGCACCAATGTGATCGGCAATGGTCATTCGATCGGCCTCAAGCTCAACTACCGCCTGGTTGGCAGCAGCCAGTGGTGGCGTCAGCTCAGCCTCGGCTTGGACTTCAAGGACACCGAAGAAGACACGCAGATGGGCAAGGACAGCCTGAAGACGCCGTTGAAGTACGCGCCGATCACCCTGGCCTTCGTCGGTGTGCGCCAGGGCGAGAACGATCAGCTGAGCATCAACACGCAGCTGGTGGCGGGAACCCGGCGCCTGTTCGGTTATGGCAGCAACGCCACCGATTTCGGTCAGAAACGCTACTGGGCCGACCCGAGCTTCGTGGCGTTCAAGGCGGATGTCTCCAATACGCACACCTTCGGCAACGACTGGCAGTGGTATGCGCGTGGCTCGCTGCAGGCGACCGATGCACCGCTGGTCTCGGCCGAGCAGTTCGCCGCTGGCGGTATGTACACCGTGCGTGGCTACCTCTCGGCCGAAGCGATCGGCGACTACGGTGGACTGGCCAACCTGGAATGGCGCACCCCGGCGTGGTCGCTGTGGAGCGGTACCGACCTGCGGCTGTACAGCTTCGCCGACGCAGCCTACCTGCGCCTGCGTCAGCCGCTGCCGGAACAGCGCGACAAGTACAACCTGGCATCGGTCGGGCTGGGCGCGCAGCTGCGCCTGGGCGAACACCTGCAGCTGCGCCTGGACTACGCCTGGCCTTACGCCGATGGCCCGGTCACGCGCAAGGACGACCCGCGCCTGCATTTCAACATCAGCACCAGCTACTGACCCTTCCCTTGAGATGCGTTCTCCGGAGACCTTTTGCATGGACCGTCTGCTTTCCCGAATGTTGCTGCTGCTGGCTGCGCTGATCGCGCTGCCCGCCGCCGCGGCCGATGCCAACTGGTGGCAGGCCGAATGGAAGTACCGCAAGCCGATCACCGTCGATGCCGGTCCACAGGGCGCGGGGTTGGCCGGCAATCCCGGGCGTACACCGCTGCTGCTGCGCCTGCATACCGGCAATTTCGGTTTTGATGGCACCCAGGAGGGTGGCAACGACCTGCGCTTCGTTTCTGCCGACGGTCGCACTGTGCTGGCCCATCAGATCGAGCAGTTCGACCCGAACCTGGGCCTGGCACTGGTCTGGGTGGACGTTCCAGCACTGACCGCCAGCGCGCCGCAGACGATCTGGATGTACTACGGCAACGCGAAGGCACCGGCCAGCGGCAATGGCCAGCAGGTGTTCGATCCGGACTACACGCTGGTCTACCACTTTGCCGAAGCCAATGCGCCGGCGCGTGATACCACGGCCTACGGCAACACGGCCGGTGCGGTAGTGCCTGCGGCGGAAAGCACGGTGATCGGGCGTGGCGTGCAGCTGGGCGCGGGCCCGCTGCCGCTGCCGGCCAGCGCTTCGCTGGCACAGGAAGCGGGCGCGCCGCTCACCGTTTCGGCCTGGATCAAACCGGGCGCGCAGACCACCACGCAGGCGATCTACGCCCGGCGCGATGGCAGCGCCGAGCTGGTGGTGGGCATCGACAACCGCGTGCCGTTCGTGCAGCTCAACGGTCAACGCAGCACGCCGGCACAGCCGATCCCGGAGGGACAGTGGGCGCATCTCGCGCTTACCGCCGAGAAGGGGGCGCTGCAGCTGTATCTGAACGGTCGCGTGGTGGCCCAGCTCAGTGGTGAATTGCCGGCACTGAGCACCGCTGCGGTGGTAGGTGCCGATGCACCGGGTGCGACGCAGCCGCTGGCCAACTTCGATGGTGCGCTGGATGAACTGCGGATCTCACGCGTGGCGCGCCCGGCGGCGCTGCTGCTGGCCGATGCCACGGCGCAGGGAGCCGATTCGCGCCTGATCAGCTACGGTGCTGACGAGCAATCGGCCGGACAGAGCCACTTTGCTTTCATCCTCAAGGCGATGCCGTTCGACGCCTGGGTGGTGGTGGCCATCCTCGGCCTGATGATGCTGTTGTCTTGGGCGATCATGATCGCCAAGAGCCGTCATTTCGGCCGTACCAGCAAGGCCAATGCAGTGTTCACCGAGAGCTTCAGCAAGCTCTCTGGCGTGCCGCTGCGCACCTTGTCCGAGATGGACCGGCAGGGCAAGGTGCCGCCGGCAATGCACGACGGCTCGCTGTGGCGCATCTACCAGGTCGCCATCGATGAAATGCAGCAGCGCCATCAGCGCGACGGCAACTCCGGCTATCTGAGCGCGGCGACCATCGCCGCCATCCGCGCGTCGATGGACGCGGTGATGGTGCGCGAACAGGAGGCGATGGCGCGGCGCATGAACTGGCTGTCGACCACCATCGAGGGTGCACCGTATGTGGGTCTGTTCGGCACCGTGATCGGCATCATGCTGGTGTTCGTGGTGGCGGCGATGGCCGGTGCGGTGGACATCAACTCGGTGGCCCCGGGCATGGCGGCAGCGCTGCTGTGTACCGCCGCCGGCCTGGGCGTCGCGATCCCGGCACTGTTCGGCTACAACTGGCTGGGGGCACGCGCCGAAGCGATCGGCGCCGACATGGCGGTGTTCATCGACGAGTTCGCCGCCCGCCTGGCCGAAGAGCAGGACGGACGCGGCCCGGCCGCGGTCCAGGGCTGAGGGACCGGCCATGGCCTACAAGGCGAAGTTCGGCATCAAGAAACGCGAGAAGGGCATCAACGTGACGCCCTTCGTCGACGTGCTGCTGGTGGTGCTGGTGATCTTCATCCTGACCAGCAACGCCTCCATTCCCGGCATCGAGGTCAACCTGCCGAAGGCCAGCAACAGCACCACACTGGAGAAGCCCAAGACCAAGGCGATCACCATCGACCCCAGCGGCCAGGTATTCCTGGATGCCTACCCGGTGACGATGGCCGAGCTGGAGGACCGCCTGCGTACCGAACGCGCGACGTCGCCGGATTTCCCGGTGATCGTGCGCGGTGATGCGCAGGTGCAGTACGCGCGCGTGGTCGAGGTGCTGGATCTGCTGCGGCGGCTGGAGCTGGCCCAGGTCGGCCTGGTCACCGGCAAGGCGCAGGGCTGAGGCATGGCCGGCCATCGACCACCCCTGCAGGAGCCTGGTACGCGCGGACGCCAGTTGCTGGTGACGATCGCGCTGGTGCTGGCGGCGCTGCTGGTACTGGGTGTTGCCCTGTGGTGGCTGCTGTTCAAGGACACTGCCAGCTCCCGCCGGCCGGTGGTGCAGCCGCCGATGCTGGCGTTGCCACCACCGCCGCCACCACCGCCGCCACCGGAAAAACCGCCCGAGCCAGAGACGCCGCCGGAAGAGACCGTGCCTGAGCCGGAACCGCTGGACCAGCCAACGCCGGCCGAAGAGCCGACGTCGACGCCGGACAACGCCGACCCGGTAACCATGGACGCCGATGCGCAGGCCGGCGGCGACAGCTTCGGCATCCAGTCCGGCAGCGGCGGTGGTTCGTCCGGTGTCGGCCGTGGCGGTGCCGGCAATGCCAGCTATGGCCGCTACCTGGGCTATCTGATGCAACAGGCGATCTCGCGCGATGCGCGGGTCAAGCGCCTGGCCTTCCAGCTGCAGGTGAATGTGTGGCTGGCGCCGGATGGCCGGCTGGAGAAGGTCGAGCTGGTGCGTGGCAGCGGCAACGAGGAGGCCGACGTGGCCGTGCTCGATGCGCTGCGGCAGATCGGCAAAGTCGACCAGATGCCACCGGCGTCGCTGGATTTCCCCGCGCGCGTGCTGATCCAGGGGCGCCGCCCCGGCGCTTGACCGATGACTTCCGTGATTTCCCTTCTTTCGATGAGAACCGTGATGAACGACCACGACCGCGCTCGAACCGCATCCCGCCGCCCGCGGCTGGCCCGACGGGCGCTGCTGTGCTGCGCCGTACTGCTCAGCCTGGCCGTGCCGGCCAGTGCAATGGCTGCCGAATCCACCATGGTCAAGCTGATCAAGGGGCTGATTGCCAGTGGCGCGCTCAAGCCCGAAGACGGCCAGGCGCTGCTGGTACAGGCGGAAGCAGAAGCGGCGGCTGCGCAACGTGTCACTGCGAGTGGCGCAGCCAACAGCGGCGGCGTGGCGCTGGAAGCCGGCGACGTACGTGTGCCGTACGTGCCGCAGAGCGTGCGTGATGGCATCCGCGATGAAGTACGCCAGGATGTGATGGCGCAGGCCAAAGCCGAGGGCTGGGCCGCGCCGAACGAAGTGGCCGAGTGGACCAAGCGCATCAAGGTGACCGGTGACATGCGCGTGCGCAGTGAGTCGCGCTTCTACTCCGAGCGCAACAGCGACATCGAAACCAACTGGGCCTCGGTGAATGCCGGCAACGGTTTCGATACCAACAACAATACCAACCTGCAGCTGCCGCCGCTGCTCAACACCCGCCAGGACCGCCGCAACCTGTGGCGCATCCGGGCACGGCTGGGCATCGAAGCGATGATCGGCGAGCACACCACCGCAGGCGTGCGCCTGGCCAGCGGCAGCAGCAACGGGCCGGTGTCCACCACCGAACAGCTTGGCGGCGGCCTGGGCAAGAAGGACGTGTGGCTGGACCAGGCATGGCTGGCCTACAGCCCGGCCGACTGGGTGACGGTGCGTGGCGGACGCTTCGGCAATCCGTTCTGGACCAGCGACACGCTGTTCTCCAACGACCTGAACTTCGATGGCCTGGCCGCCAATCTCAGGTACGACATCGCTGACGACGTCGGCCTGTTCGGCAACCTGGCGGTGGTGCCGTTGGAGTACACCTCCGACAGCGCTCCCAGCCAGAGCCGGGTGAAGACGCCCAACGAGAACAAGTGGCTGTCCGGTGCACAGGTGGGGGTGAACTGGCGCTTCAACGATGACAACAGCCTGCGTGCGGCGCTGGGCTACTACGATTTCAAGAACATCAGTGGGCGCCTGTCGTCGCCGTGCGCGCTGTACGCGGGCGCGGTCGGTTGCGATACCGACTGGTCGCGGCCGGCGTTCATGCAGAAGGGCAACACCCTGATGCTGATCCGCGACATCGCCCGCAATCCGCTGGATCCGGCCAATACGCCCACGCCACAGTACGTGGGCCTGGCCTCTGCATTCCGCCTGGCGACCTTCAACCTGCGCTGGGATACACAGCTTGCGCAGGACATCGGCATGCGCCTGGACGCGGACTACATCCGCAACCTGGCTTATGACAAGCAGGCCATGTTCGCCCGGGCCAACAACGGCATCGTCAACAACTACGGCGCCGGTGGCAGTGCCAGCATCGACACCTTCCGCAGCGGCGACACCGCCTGGATGCTGCAGGCGACCTTCGGCGCCACCGAGCTGAAGGAGAAGGGCCAGTGGCAGGCCCTGCTGGGCTACAAGCGGATCGAGGCCGATGCGCTGCCCGACGCCTACAACGATCCGAACTTCCACCTCGGCGGTACCAATGCGCGCGGCTACTACGTCGGCGGCGCCTATGCGCTGGATGCGCGCAGCTGGATCAGCGGCAAGTGGATGGCGGCCAAGGAAGTGTCGGGCCCGCCGTTGTCGATCGACGTGTTCCAGCTGGAGTTCAACACCGGTTTCTGATCGGACAGCGTGATCGCAGTCACGACACGTGTGGCGGGGGCGCGGCGACGCGCCCGTCTAAGGAAGGAAGACCACGCGTTGCACAAAGGAGGAGTGGATGAGCCGTCGCAAGCTGTTCGAGAGTTCCGAGCCCGCCGCACACACACTGGGCATCGGGCCGGCCTATGTCTCGGTGGAGGGGTTGCGCCAGCACCTGGCCGAATTCCTGCTGTATGCAGGGCGCCCGGTCGTCATCATGCGCGGGCGCAGCGAGGTCGGCTATTTCCTGCCGGCACGCTGCTGGCGCCAGCGCGAGGATGATCCGCTGGCTGCCGCGGCCGCCGATCAGCTGCTGGATGCCGCCGGCTTCCAGGCCGAAGACATCCAGCAGGTCGAACAGGAATTCAACGCCATGCGCCAGCGCACCGTGCTGCATTCACGGCGTTGAAACCAGGGCCGCCGGGCATGGCCCGGCGCTACCTGATGGCGCCAGGCTGCTCCGGTAGCGCCGGGCCATGCCCGGCGATCAGGCTGCCGCCCCGCGCTCGCTGGTGATCCGTGCACCCTCGCGCATCACCAGCGTCACCGGGGTCTTTTCCACCACCTCCAGCAGGCGCTGCCACTGCGCATCACTCAGCTCGGCGGTGGCATGCAGCACGCGGTTCACGTGGAAACGCCCGTCCGCATCGCGTTCGGAACGCAGCTCGGCGTGGAACTCGCCCAGCTCCCAGCCCTTGCGCTGGGCATACATGCGCAGGGTGATGGCGGTACACGCGGCCAGCGAGGCCAGGTACAGGTCGAACGGGGCAAAGCCCTTGCCCTGGCCACCTAGCGAGACGGGCTCATCGGCCGCGACATCGAAATGGCCGTTGCTGATGTGGTGCAGGTAGTTGTCGGCGGTTGAAACAATGCGTGCGTAGGCCATGGGAATCCCCGGTTGTAGCGCCGAGCCATGCCCGGCTGCAGGAAAAGGCGGCGCCAGCCAGAGCCGGAGCCGCCACGGAATCACTCCGTACGATCGTACGAGAACTGGATGCCGGCCGTACCACCGGTTTCGATGAAAAGATTCATGAAGGCCGGCACCGTCTCCGCCCGTACCCAGTCGCGCTGCAGTTCGCAGAACAGCTGCGTCACGCTGATCAACTGACCACCGGCCTGTTCGATGCGGCGCAGCGCGGCATCATGCGCGGCCAGCGAGGTGCCGCCCACCGCATCGACCACCACGTAGACTTCATAGCCTTCCTTCAGCGCATCCAGTGCCGGGAAGGTAAGGCAGGCTTCGGTCCACAGCGCGGTCATGATCAGTTTCCTGCGGCCGGTCGCTGCCACCGCCTTGCGGAACTCGACGTCTTCCCAGGAATTGATGGTGGTGCGGTCGTAGGTCGGGTAGTCGCCCAGCACCTTGCGCAGCTGCGGGATCGGCGGCTTGTTCAGGCCGGTCTGCACGTTCACGGTTGAATGCACGATCGGCAGGCCGTAGGCGACCGCCGCCTTGGCGGTGCCGACAATGTTGTTGACCAGCAGCTGGCGGTCCATCGAGGCGATGGAGTTCACCTGTACCGGCTGGTAGTCGATGATGATGAAGGCGGAATTCTGCGGGGTCAGCAGGTGGTCGCTGACGGGGTCACGGATCGGTTCACTGGCCATGAGGGTGTCCTGGTCGGGGGGGCTTGCGGTGGAGCCGGCGGCGTGCCGGCAGGCGGAAATCGCCGTGGATGCACTGGGCTCAGCTGCGCTGCGAATCCAGCTGCTCGTGGTTCTTCTGCACGTCCTGCGCCTTCTGGTAGCTCTCGATCAGCAGCTGGTAGTTGGGGAAGATCTGCGTGTAGATCGCCGCCCACTGCTGGGCGTCCTCGCGGTTCCAGGTGCGCTGGATTTCCGAGGCAACCGCAGCGGTATCCATCGGCACCACGCCGGCCTGCACCACACGCGCCAGGGTGATTTCCTCGGCCATCTTCGAATAGGTGCCGGAAGCATCGACCACCGCGAACACCTGGTAGCCGTCGGCGACGGCGGCAATGGAGGGGAAGGCCATGCATACGCTGGTGATGGTGCCGGCGATGATCAGCTGCTTGCGGCCGGTGGCCTTCACCGCGGCGACGAACTCGGGGTTGTCCCACGCATTGATCTCGCCACGGCGTGCCACGTACTGCGCATGCGGTGCGGCGTCATGGATCTCCGGGATCAGCGGGCCATTCGGACCCTGCGGTACCGACGCGGTGGTGATCACCGGCATCTTCGCCAGCGTGGCCATCTTCGCCAGGGCGGTGGCGTGCGCACGTACGGAAGTGAACGGCATGTCACCGATGGTCTGGAACAGGCCACTCTGATGGTCGATCAGCAGCATCGCGGCGTTGTCCGGGTCGATCACCGGGCGGGCGCCGTTGAAGTTGGCGGGGGTACTCATGGTCAGTCTCCTGGGGAGGGGGCGAAGGCCCGGAAGGCGGCGGGCGGTTGCCCGCCGCAATGCAGTGGATCAGTGCGCGATCTGGCCGAAGCGGCCGCCGTTGAAATCGTTGACGGCCTGGCTGATCTCGGCCTGGGTGTTCATCACGAACGGCCCATAGCCCACCACCGGCTCGTCGATCGGTTCGCCGCTGAGCAGCAGCACGGTGGCGTCGCTGTCGGCATCGATGAACACGTCTTCGCCGCTGCGGTCGAAGGTCACCAGCTGTGCTTCGCCGACTGCCTGGCCGCCGTTGATTCGCACCGTTCCCTTCAACACCACCAGCGCCAGGGTGCGGCCATCGGTCACCGGCAGCTCGGCGTGCTGGCCCTGCAGCAGGCGGATGTCCCACACGTCCATGGGGGTATGGGTACGTGCCGGTCCCGCATGGCCATCGAATGCCCCGGCGATGACGCGTACGCGGCCGGCACCGTCGGCCAGGGCCACCGAAGGAATCTGCGCATCGAGCAGGGTCTGGTAACCCGGCGCACCCATCTTGTCCTTGGCCGGCAGGTTCACCCACAGCTGCACCATGTCCAGCGTGCCGCCGCGCTTGCTGAATTCCGGCGTGTGGAATTCCTCGTGGAGGATGCCGGAGGCAGCGGTCATCCACTGCACGTCACCCGGGCCGATGGTGCCGCCGGCGCCGGTCGAGTCGCGATGGGCGACTTCGCCTTCGTAGACGATGGTGACGGTCTCGAAGCCGCGATGCGGATGCTGGCCGACCCCGCGCGGGGTTTCGCTGGGCGGGAAGCTGTACGGCCCGGCGTAGTCCAGCAGCAGGAACGGGCTCAGGTGCTGGCCATGGGTGTTGTAGGAGAACATCGAACGGGCGGGGAAGCCGTCGCCCACCCAGTGCGGGCGGGGGGCGCTGTAGGTACCGGTGACACGCTTCATGGCGATCTCCTGACCGGGGCAACCGGTCGCTGTTTTTCGTTGCGGAGACGATATCGCCGTGACAATGGCCCCGGTAGTCGGCAGAATTTGCCGTCATAGTCCTATTTTGTGAACGATGAAGGCCCGGCAAGGGCCGCAGGAGATCGCCCCGTGTTCATCGCCGACATCCGCCGCTGCGACCTCAACGACCTGTTCTATTTCGCCATGGTGGTCGAGCACGGCGGCTTCTCGCAGGCAGGGCGCGCACTGGCCATGCCCAAGTCCAAGCTCAGCCGCCGCATCGCCCTGCTGGAGGAACGGCTGGGTGTGCGCCTGATCCAACGTTCCACCCGCCGCTTTTCGGTCACCGAGATCGGCCAGGACTACTACCGGCACTGCAAGGCGATGCTGGTGGAAGCCGAGGCGGCCGAGGAGGCCATCGCGCTGTCACGCGCCGAGCCGCGGGGCACCCTGCGGCTGGCCTGTCCGATCGCCCTGCTGCACGCGCGCATTGGCGACATGCTGGCCGACTTCCTGGCCCTGCACCCGCAGGTGACCCTGCAGCTGGATGCCACCAACCGGCGCGTGGACGTGGTGGGCGAGGGCGTGGACGTGGCCATCCGCGTACGCCCGCCACCGCTGGAGGACAGCGATCTGGTGGTGCGCGTGCTGGCCCGTCGCATCTGGTGTACTGCTGCGAGCCCGGCCCTGCTCAAGCAGATGGGTACGCCGAAAGTGCCTGCCGATCTGGCGATGATGCCCACCGTGGACCTGGCATCGCCGGCCCAGGTGCACGCCTGGGAGTACGCCGGTCCAGAGGAGGTCCAGGCCAGCGTGCACCACCGCCCGCGGCTGGTCAGCGATGACATGATCGCGCTGCGCAGTGCGGCGGTGGCCGGTGTCGGCGTGCTGATGCTGCCGCGGATGATGATCACCGACGAACTGGCCAGCGGCGCACTGGTGCCGATCCTGCCGCAGTGGCAACCCAGGCACGGCATCGTGCATGCCGTGTTCCCCTCGCGGCGCGGCCTGCTGCCGGCGGTGCGCGCGTTGATCGACTATCTGGCCGAGCGCTTCGATGCGCTGCAGGAACCGTAGGCACCACATCCACGCATGGCGTGGATCTACTGGACCTGTCGTCGCCTGGTAGATCCACGCCATGCGTGGATGCTGTGCGGAACTTCGCTTGCCGCGCATCGCTGCGCGGCCCACAATCCACGTCCGGACCGTCGCCATCACGCCCATCATTCCCCGGTCCGGCCTTGGCACTTATGTCTCCCAATGCCCTGGCGCTGATCGAGCTGTTGATCCGCGAGCGCCGTGCGTTGTCCCGCTTCATCGCCCGCTACCTCGACCCGGCCAGTACCGAGGACACCCTGCAGAGCCTTTATCTGAAGGCCAGCAGCGTGCCCGGCGACCCGCCGATCCTGGAACCGCGCGGGTATCTGTACCGCATGGCCTATCACCACGCGCTCAACCGCAGCCAGGCCGACGCGCGCGAACGGCGGGCGATGGCGGAGTACGCCAGCGACCTGGCCGATACCAGCAATGATGGCGAGGCGCAGGCGTTGGACCAGGCCCAGCTGCGCGAGATCAGCCAGACCATCCTGGCGTTGCCGCCACAGGTGCGCGAGTGCTTCGTGCTCAACCGCTACCTTGGCCTGAGCGAGCGCGAGATCGCTCTGCGCCTGGGTATTTCCAAGAGTGTGGTGGGCAAGTACGTGCTGCGCGCGGCCCTGCTCATCCAGCAGCACCAGCGGGGAAGCCGCGCATGACCTGCAGGTGCCGTGGGCAGATGCCGCTTACCGTTGTCTCAACTGTAAGGCGCACCCGTTGGTGGTGCCGCAGGCCACAATCATGACTACGTCCATACCCTCGCCGCGTCAGGCCAGGCAGGCGTTGCGCTGGGTGATACGGTGCAATGCGGGCCGGTTGCCGGAGCGCCAGCAACGCGCCCTGCAGCGTTGGCTGCAGGCCGATCCCCGGCATGCCGATGCCTGGCGCCAGCAGCAGGCCTTCTGGCAAGGCCTGGATGCCGCCGGCCCGGATGTCCTGGCTGCGCTTCCCGAACTGACCGCCGAACCCGCGCTGCGGCCGCTGCAGCCGCGTCGTCGACTGCCTTGGCTGCTGGCCAGTGCGGCGGTGCTGCTGCTTTCGGTGACGGTGGCGCCGCACGCGTGGCTGCTGGTCCGCAGCGATGTGCGAAGCGGCAACGCGCCGCGCACGGTGCAGCTGCAGGATGGCAGCACCGCCATATTGGATGCAGGCAGCGCGCTGGCGCTTGATTTCAGCGCCGGCCAGCGCCGCCTGCAGCTGCTGCGTGGCAGCGCCTGGTTCCAGGTCGCGCACGAAGCACGACCGTTCCGGGTGCAGGCCGGCGGCGGCGAGATCCGTGACATCGGCACGGCATTCAGCGTTGCGTTGCAGGATGCCGTGGTGACCACCGAGGTCAGCCAGGGCGAAGTCGAGATCAGGCCGGGTCATGCCGCTGCGCAGCGGCTGCAGGCCGGGCAGGCACGCGCGTTCCGTGATGGCCGCTGGCTGCAGCCGCTGCAGCTGACCGATGTGGATGCCGTTGCACCGTGGCGGCGCGGCGAGATCGTCATTGATGATCTGCCTGCGCAACAGGCGATCGAGCGTCTTTCCCGCTATCGCCGTGCGCCGGTCTGGGTTCTGCGCGGGCAGGGCGCGCAGGTGGCGGTGAGCGGCTTGTTCCACCTGCAGCAGCCGGATGCGGCGATTGCCGCCGTGGCCCAGCAGGCCGGCCTGCGCAGCCAGCGCCTGCCGGGCGGCGCGTTGTTGCTGTGGTGATGTCGAGGGGTGGGCGGGTGGGCCCATCCACGCATGGCGTGGATCTACTGCGTGAATCGGGTTCATCCACGCATGGCTTGGATTTACCAAGAGCCCGGGTAGATCCACGCCATGCGTGGATGATCTGCCGATCAACCAGAAAAACCGTGGGCAGATCCCATCCCGCGTTGTCTCTAGTGGTATAGCCAGAGCGAAACCGCGTTTCTTCTCAAGCCAACCGAGCCGCGTGCACCCGATGTGCGCACGGTCCCGCCACCTTGAGGAGTCACCGTTCATGCCGTTCCCGGCATCCGCCCGTCATCGCCGCGCCACCGTCCTCGCCCTGGCCATCGCCACGGCACTGGTTCCCTTCGCTTGGGTGCCGACCGCCCGCGCCCAGGCGGCTACTGCCTCCGTGCGCACGTATGCCATTCCCGAACAGGCCTTGGCCGACGCAGTGCGCAGCTTCGGCCGCCAATCGCAGGTGCAGGTGGTGTTCCGCAGCGATCTGGTGGAAGGGCGGCGCTCGCGTGCAGTGCAGGGCCAGTACAGCCCCACCGAAGCACTGGACCAGTTGCTGCAGGGCAGTGGCCTGCGCGCGCAGCAGGAGCCGGGCGGCACCTGGACCCTGCAGGCCGCCGCCGCTGACGGCGGGGTGGTGGTCACCGACACGCTGAAAGTGGGCGGGCGCCTGCAGGCCGACGGCGGCGAAACACGTGATCGTTGGGGATACGACGACGTGTTCGCGCTCGACCTGAGCACGGCCTATTCCGGGCGTGACCGGGTGGAGCGCTATCGCGGCGCCAACCCGGCCGACGTGGTCAAGGATCTGGTCGGTGTGTTCAGCGGCGACGCCCGCAACAGCGGCGCGCTGGACCTCAACATCCGCGGCATCCAGGGGCCGGGGCGGGTGCCGGTCAGCATCGACGGTGGCGAGCAGGCGCTGACCGTATGGCGGGGCTACAACGGCGTCAGCAACCGCAACTACATCGATCCCAACCTGATTGGTGGCATCCAGGTCATCAAGGGGCCAGCGTTGGTGCGTGATGTACACAGCGGTATCGGCGGAGCGATGGTCATCAAGACCCTCGACGTCGACGACATCGTGCCGGCCGGCGAGCGCTTCGGCGGGGAGCTGAAGATCGAAGGCAGCAGCAATGCGGTGTCACCGCGGCTGCCACGGCTGCACACCGGTGAGGACTACCGCACGGTGGATGGCTTCCCGCAGCAGTCGCCGAACTCGCCCTATGCTGACCGCACCCTGGTGGTGCCGGTGAAATCGCGCAGCGGTGACAACCCGTTCGATGGCGATGACCAGGCCTGGCGCCTGGCCCTGGGTTGGCGCGGTGAGCGGGTGGATGTGATGGCGGCTTACGCGTGGCGCAAGCGCGGCAACTATTTCTCGGGCAGCAAGGGCAGTGCCTACTACGACCAGGACCCGCGCGAGCAGTACGAATATCAGGGCATCGATTACATCACCACGCTGGCGCGCTACTTCAAGCCGGGTGATGAAGTCCCCAATACGTCCAGCGAACAGGAGTCGTGGCTGCTGAAGGCCACCTGGCAGATCAGCGATGACCAGCAACTCAAGGCCACCTGGCGGCATACGCTTTCGCACTACGGCGAGATCATGCCCTCGCGCATCCTGTCCGCGCCGGATTACGGGCGCATCCAGTGGCCGCTCAGCCGGGTCGATTCGGATGCCTGGAACCTGGAGTACCGCTGGCAGCCGGCCGGCAGTCGTTGGCTCGACCTGCGTGCCAACCTGTGGCGGACCGAAACCAACAGCGATACCTACACCGCCGGTGGCTTCCCCAACTTTGCCTCGGGCAACCCGGACTGGGATTCCAGCCGCAGCCCGATCCTGCGCAACACCGCCCTGGCCAATGCGCGCAACGACCGTACCGGGCTGACCCTGAGCAACCGCTTCGGCCTGCATTCCACGCTTGACCTGACCGTGGGCGGCAACTGGCAGTATGAAAAACTGGGGTCGGGAGACCCGTACTTCGGCGTCAGTGATGGCTGGCGCATGTACCCGCGCGCGGGCCGTCGCCAGGAAGGCGAGGGCTACCTCACGCTGGAGTGGCGGCCGGTCGATTTCCTCACCCTCAATGCCGGCGTGCGCTACAGCCGCTACTGGGCCTTTGATGACTTCCTCGGCGAGCATCCTGAACTGCTGACCCGCGGGGTGGGCGGTAAGCAGGCGAGCTACCGGGTCAACGAGCTGCCGGAGCGCCCAGCCAGCGTGCAGGCGCAGGTGGATTCGCTCGAAGCCGAGCGCGCCTTCTGGGAGAGCATCGGCATGGGCTGGTTCGTCGACGATGCGATCCGTGGCCTGCTGCAGAGTTACCAGACGCCACAGCCGGTGGAGCACACCATCGCCTGGCTGCCCGATGCCGACGGCAACTACTCCCGTGCCACCAATCCGTGCCTCAATGGCGAAGTGGCTGCCATCCCCGGCGCGCTGCCGCTGTTCCCCGGCAGCGACCTGGTCTGCAGCATCCGCAACACAGTGCAGTCGCGGCCGGTGGATGGACGCAATACCCGCCGTCGCGACCATGCCTGGCTGCCCACCTTCTCGGCAACGGTAAACCTGTCGCCGGCCGCGCGCATCTACCTGCGCTACAGCGAGGCGGTGCGCTTCCCGAGCATGTTCGAGAGCACCATTGCCTTCTCCAGCAGCCTCAATCCGCTATACGCGCTCAAGCCCGAGCACGCCTACAACTACGAGCTGGGCTATGTACACAATCTGTCCGCGCTGTTCGGCGGCACCGCCGATGCCGACGTCAAGTTGGCCTACTACGTGCACAAGACGCGCGATGTGATCGAGCGCGACGCCTACTTCCTGTTCGACAACATCGACAAGCAGACCATCCGTGGCATCGAACTGCAGGCGCGCTTCGACAATCGACGCTTTTTCAGCGACCTGGGCATCGCGCGCACGCTGGAAAACGAGGTGTGCGACGAGAGCAGCGCGGTGCTGCTCGACGCCAACCGCGGGCTGGTGCCGAACTGCGTACAGGACGGTTTCGTGGGCGGCTACCTGCTGACCCAGGCGATTCCCAAGCTGTCGGTGAATCTGTCACTGGGCACGCGCCTGTTCGATGAGCGGCTGGAACTGGGCAGCCGCATCGTGCACTACCGGCGTCACGACAACCCCGACCTGCAGGTCTACCGCGATCGTCTGCTGGCAGGTGGCAGCAGCCTGCTCTGGCAGAACGTGCCGTTCACCTGGGGAAACATCACCACCGTGGATGCCTATGCGCGCTGGCGCTTCAACGACCACGCCAGCGTTGAACTGGTCGGCAGCAATCTCGGCAACCGCTATTACGTCGACCCCGCCACGCGCTCCACGCTGCCGGCGCCGGGTCGCACCGTCAAGCTTGCGCTCACTGCGCGCTTCTGAGTTCCACCGTTGCAAGCGTTGTACCTGTAGTTCCCTCAATCCAAGGAGTTTTTCCATGAAAATGATCTCCCGTTCCCTGCTTACCGTCGCCGCCAGCCTGGCCCTGGCCGGTGCCGCCCACGCTGCCGATATCGTCGGTGCGGCCAGCGCCGTCACCGATCCGCAGTTGAACGTCAACGTCGGCGAATCGCAGGTCAATGGTGGCCCGCACTCGGCAGGCAAGGCCGGTATTGGCGTCGGCACCGTCTCGGGTGGCACGCGTGTGGACTTCCAGGGCTTGAGCGCCTACTCGGCACCCACCGTCATCAACGGCACCACCGTGCGCACCCTCGCCATGCCGATCACCGGTACCCCGGGCAGCCACGCCGGCATGGGCCACTTCAACTTCGTCAAGGTCGGTAGCGGCGATGTCTGGTTCGGCGAATGGTCCAAGGATGGCGCGGCTGGCGGCTTCAACAACCGCCAGGTCTACTTCGCCGGTGACCGCGCGGGCACCACGCTGCCGGCAGGCGTGGCCACCTACGCCGTCGCAGGCCTCAACAAGTTCAACGGCAGCAACCTGCTCAGCGGTACCTTCCGCGCGGACTTCGGCACCGGCCGCCTCAACGGCGCGCTGGCCGGCTCGGGCCTGACCGTGGCCGTGGCTGCATCGATCAACAGCGCCAACGCGTCGTTCGCCGGTTCGGCCACGGCCAACGGTACGGTTGCCGGCACCAGTCAGGGCCAGTTCTTCGGCGCCAACGCCGCCACCCTGGCCGGCATCGCCACCTTCGCCGGCAACAGCCAGTACGACACCGCCTTCGGCGGCAGCAAGAACTGATCGCCACGCCCCTGACGGGGCAGGGCAGGGACAAGCCGCGATCCGCCAGTCCCTGCTTCGGCCCGCGATAGTGCTTCAACCGGATCGAACATGCGCCACCTTCTCTTTCTTGTCGTCCTGCTGCTGGCATGGCCGGTCAATGATGCCCGCGCCCAGCAGGATGACCTGCGCCGCGTGCTCGAACAGGGCAGCGAGCTGCGTCATCAGCAGCAGGACCAGGAACGCCTGCGCCAGGCCGAGCACGAGCGACCGACCATCACCCTCGACGGCCAGCAGTACCGCGTGGAGCGCACTGTCGACGACCTCGGCCAGGCGCTCTATCTCTCGCTGCAGCATCAGCAATGGCAGGCCGTGGCCGCCTTCCTGGCCGAGTACATCGAACTGCCCGGTCATGATCCGCTGCTGCGCCACTACGCGCAGGGCGCGCTGGCGCGGGTGGCTGGACAGCACGGCAATGCCGCCGCCGAATACGAGGCCGTGCTCGCCGCGCAGCCGGACTTCCTGCCGGCGCGGCTGGAACTGGCACGTGTCTACGCCGAAGACCAGCGCGACCGCGATGCCATCGCCCTGTTCGAGACGATCGCAGCCGGTATCGATGGCGACGATCCGGCAACAGCGGGCGTGCGTACGCGGGTGGACGGCTACCTGCAGGCCCTGCAGGCGCGCCAGCGCTGGAAGGGTGGGATCGCCGCTGGCCCGGCCTGGAGCGACAACATCAACCGCAGTTCGGCCAGCCGTACCTGCCTGTTCGGTGACGGCACCACCTGTTTCATCGAACGCCGGTTGCCCGATGCACAAGCAGCATTCGGCCTGGACTACGACGCCAGCCTGGAACGGCGCCTGCCGTTGGCCGGCCACCATGGGCTGTACCTGCGCGGGCTGGCGTTCGGCCAGGCGTGGCGCGGGCACAGCGACTACAACGAGCTCAATGCCAGCGTGCAGGCCGGTTACAGCTGGCGCAGCGCACGGCATACCGTGCTGCTGGCGCCCAGCTACGATTACCAGGGGTTGGGCAACCATGCGCTGCAGGGCGGTGCCGGCGTGCATGGCGAATGGCAGTTCGCCGCCGATGCGCGCAGCCTGCTGAAGCTGGAAGCCGACTGGAAACGCCAGCGCTATCGACAGCCGGGGTTGGCCAGCAACTACGACGGTGAACTGGCGGCGATCTATGCCACCTGGTTCCGTGCGCTCAACCCACGCTGGACGGTATTTGCCGGGGTCGACCTGAGTGACAGCAGCGCCGCTGATCCCGCCAATGGCTACCGGCAACGCGGCCTGCGCCTGGGCGCAGCACGCCAGTGGAGCGGCACCACGGCCACCGTGTTCGTGTCGCTGCGTGAGCGTGACTACGATGCGTGGAGCCCGTTGCTGGAAGCGCGTCGGCAGGACAGCGAGCAGAACCTGATCGCCATCGTGCGCAGCGAGCGCCTAGCCATAGCCGGGCTGGTGCCCAGCCTGAGCCTGCGTTACGCACGCATCGACAGCAACGTAGACTGGCTGTACAGCCACGACCGCAGCCTGCTGAGCCTGAAATGGGAAAGGGCGTTCTGATCCGTCGGCCCGGTCCGGAGGGCGGGAGGGTCCATTTATCCCCAATTTGGCCAAATTGGGTATAGTGGCCTCATATCCTTCCGCTGGAGCTGTGCCATGACCCTCCCGCTCGACCTGCCCGGCCTCGACAAGGCCCCGGCATCCTCGGTCAAGACCCGTGGCTGGCCCAGCCTGATGCGTACCGTGCGCGAGAAGCAGGCGCTGGTCATCACCAACCACAACCACCCCGAAGCGGTGATCGTGGACATCAAGACCTACCAGGAGCTGCTGGCCAGGGCCAGCGGCAGCGATAGCGAAGAGCGCAGCGACGTGCTCTCGCGCCTGCGTACCGAGTTCGACCAGGCGCTGGCCGGGCTGCAGCAGGGTGAGGGGCTGGGCAAGGTGATGGGCAAGCCGATCCGCCGCGGCCACAAGGTCGCGCTCGGCCGTCCGCTCTGACTCATGGGGCGGATCCTGGCGTTGGCCGGCGTCAACGGCGCCGGCAAGAGTTCGCTGCTCGGTACCTGGCTGGAGGCCGACGGCCTGGGCTGGTACAACCCGGACAGCTTCACCCGACGGCTGGTGGAGGCGGGCTGGCCGTTGGCCGAAGCCAACGCTGAAGCGTGGCAGGAGGGCGCACGACGGCTGCGCCAGGCGATCGCCGACGGCAGCGATTTTGCCTTTGAAACCACCTTGGGGGGCAACACCATTCCGCGTCTGTTGCGCGAGGCCTGCAGTCAGCACGACGTGGCGATCTGGTTCTGCGGGTTGGCCACCGTCGAACTGCATGTGGCCCGCGTGGCCGCCCGCGTTGCTGGCGGGGGCCACGACATTCCGCAGGACAAGATCCGCGCACGCTTCGATTCCGCGCGCGAGAACCTGTTGGCATTGATGCCGCACCTGGCCGAACTGCACGTGTATGACAACAGCGCGCCGGCCGATCGCTACGGACGTGTTGCCCCCTTGCCGGTGCTGGCGCTGGATCGCCAGGGCCTGCAGTATCCGGTGTCGGTGGTGGAACTGCTGCACACCCCGGACTGGGCCAAGCCCATCGTCATGCGCGCGATGGAACTGCATGCCGACAGCACGCCGCTCGCCGGCCCGCCTGTGCGATGATCCGACTCCGCAGATTCAGTGATCGAGGAACAGGGATGTACGAGCGGAAGCACTGGCAGGCCATCGGCCTGCGCGCGCTGGTGGCGGCCATGGCATTGACGGTGGCGGCGCCGCTGCTTGCCCAGGATGCAACGCCGGCCGACGCCAAGGATGAAGCGAAGAGCGAGCCAAAGAACGAGCCGATGAGCTACGACAAGGCACGTCGTACCGCCGAGGCCTCCCTGCGCCTGCATCCGGGTACCGACAGCCAGTATGACTACCGCCCGCTGTGGGCCGGCAATGCCGACCTTGATGGTGATGGCCGCCCGGAGATCATTTATCTGTATACCGCCACGCAGAGCGGCGGCACGGCGCAACAGCTCAACGAACTGGTGGTGATGACCCCGCTGGCCGAAGGCGATGCACGGGGCCAGACCGCATCACCGGGCAAATCCGCCTATGACGACGAAACCTACGCGTTGATCCGCGCGTCCGGCTACGCCGATGACGCTGCCGTGCACATTCCCGGCGAAATGGAAGCGATCACCATGGAGGGCGACCGTATCCGCGTCACCTTCAACAGCACCCGCAATTCAAAGCTGTGCGTGCGTGGCAAGGTGGCCTGCCCGCCGGAAGGGCAGCATACCTGGGTGTACCGCTGGACCCCGGGCAAGCTGACCCGCGCCGAGTAATCCGCATTACCGGCAGCGCCAGGCAATTCCCGGCGCTGCCTCCCGCACTCAGGCCGGGGTCACCTCTTCCGGCTCGGCTACGTCCGGCAACGGCGGCAGGGTGCGATCCACCGTCACCGGGGCATCGCTCTTCAGCAGCGCCGCCGCCTCCTTGTTGCAGCCCACGGCCGGCGGCGAACCGCGCAGCGGCAGGCCGGCGGTTTCCTTCACGAAGATCATCGTGATCAGGCCGATCACCGCCGCGCCCATCAGGTAGTAGGCCGGCACCAGGGGATCGCCGGTGCGCTCCACCAGCCAGGCGGTCACCAGCGGCGTGGTGCCACCGAACAGCGACACCGACACGTTGAACGCAATGGACAGCGCGCTGTAGCGCACCGGCGTATAGAACAGTGCCGGCAGCGTGGAGGGCATCGAACTGGTGAAGCACACCAGCGCCAGGCCCAGCAGCATCAGGCCGAGGAAGATCAGCCAGTCGTTGCCGCTGCCCACCAGCAGCAGGCTCGGCACCGCCAGCACCAGCAGCGCGATGCAGGCGCCGATGATCATCGGGCGCCGGCCCAGCTTGTCGCTGAAAAGGCCACCGACGATGTTCAACGGCATCATCACCAGCATCACGATGATGATCAGCAGCAGGCCCTTGCTCTCGGCATAACCCATGGTCACGCTCAGGTAGCTGGGCATGTAGGTCAGCAGCATGTAGTCGGTCACGTTGAACACCAGCACCAGGCCCATGCACACGATCAACTGGCGGCCATGCACACGCAGCAGTTCACCCAGGCCCGGACGTTCGTGGTCACGCTTTTCCGCTTCCTCTGCATAGGCACGGAACGCCGGCGTTTCCTCCAGCCGCATGCGCATGTACAGGCCCAGCAGGCCGAGTGGGCCGGCCACCAGGAACGGAATGCGCCAGCCCCAGTCCAGCATCTGTTCGCTGCTCAGCAGCATGTGCAGGGCGGTGACCGTACCGGCGCCGGCGATGTAGCCGCCCAGCGTGCCGAACTCCAGCCAGCTGCCCATCAGGCCGCGGTTGCGGTCGGTGGAGTACTCGGCGATGAACGTTGCCGCGCCGCCATACTCGCCACCGGTGGAAAAGCCCTGCACTACGCGCGCGAGCAACAGCATCACCGGCGCCCAGATGCCGATGCGTTCGTAAGAGGGAATCAGGCCGATGGCGAAGGTGCCCAGGGCCATCATGATCATGGTGAAGGCCAGTACCTTCTGGCGCCCGTACCGGTCGCCCAGGGGCCCGAAGACCATGCCGCCCAGCGGGCGTACCAGGAAGGCCACGGTGAACGTGGCGAACGCAGCGATCACCTGCGCGGTGGGGTTGCTGGAGGGGAAGAACACCTGGCCGATGGTGACGGCGAGATAGCCATAGACACCGAAGTCGAACCATTCCATCGCATTGCCCAGTGCAGCGGCGCCCACGGCGCGCTTGAGCATGGGCTTGTCGACAACGGTGATCTCGTCGACCTTCAGATGGCGGCGGCGTTTGAACCAGCCGAAATGGGCATGGGCATCGGAGTTGTCCTGCATGGGGACTCCCTTGGAAGAATGGAAATGGAGTGGAATGGGCGGTACGGATGTCCCGAAAGTCGGAAACGGCGATGCTGGCGCAGCAGGCGCAGGGGCATCGAATGGAAGGCCCGGAACGGGGCGAAAGGTGTGTGCGATCAAACGCCGCGCACGCGACAAGCATTGCCCGCTGCCAGAACGCGGGACAATCGGATGGGTCCGATTACGTGTCAGACCGCGTCAGTGCACGTGGGGTGGTGGCAGGCGCAGGGGACAGGCGGGGCAGGGCCCGCAGGCGTCATCCGCCGGGATCCAGCGCGAGGCGATGGAAAGGCGAGGGGGAAGCAATGATGGAAAGCGAAGCGCCGGTCGGCAGTGCTTCCCGCATGCCAGCAACAGGTGCTGACGCGCAGTGGGTCGTGTCGATCATGCGTTCATGATAACGGTTACAGTGTGAGCGTGCCGAGAATCGCGCTGTCACGAACGCAGCGTTCCATGTTGCCTGTTCATGCAGATGACCCACGCACATCGAATGAACATGTTGTGCTCACCTCGCTCACGCCACGCCTTTTACGGTGGTCATGAACCAACGCAAGGAGTAACGCATGACCCGTCGCATTCCCGAAGGCACCCTGGTTATCGTCGCCGATGGTGGCTCGGCCCGCGTGTTCACCAACGTCGGCAGCGAGCAGAAGCTCACCTTGAAGCAGGAAGGCGAGCTGCGGCTGCAGGACATCAGCGAGCAGGGTGTGTCCGGACAGGGGCCGTCCGGCGCGGTGCCCAAGGACATGTCGATCTCGCAGCTCAACGAAGCGACCTTCGCCAAGCAGGTGGCCGAGCAGCTCAACGAAGATGCACTCAACAACCGCTACGCGCATCTGGTGCTGATCGCCGATCCCACCACGTTGGGCCGCATCCGTCCGTTGCTGCATAAAGAGACGCAGGCGCGGTTGCTGGTCGATATCGCCAAGGATCTGACCAACGCGCCGCTGGAAGACATCCAGCGCACGCTGCAGGCGTAACGGCATGCCCTTCATGCGTGATCATGTTGCCGCCGAGCCGGCCCGCGCGGAGGTGGATGCGCAGGCCGGTTGGCTGCTGCTGGAATTCGGCGCGCCGTGGTGCGGCCATTGCCAGGCCGCGCAATCGGCACTGCAGGCCTTCGTGGATGCGCATGATCTGCCGCACTGGAAGATCGAGGATGGCAAGGGCAAGCCGCTGGGCCGCTCGTTCCAGGTGAAGCTGTGGCCGACGGTGATCCTGTTGCGTGACGGCAAGGAAGTGGCGCGTGTGGTGCGGCCGGTGGATGCGGCAGATCTCGCCACACTGCAGAGCGCGCTGCCGGATTGACCGGCTCCTGTAGTGCCGAGCCCATGCTCGGCGTGCTCCGTCACCAACCGTAGTGCTCGATCACACCAGAGTCGAGCATGGGCTCGGCTCTACACGCTTCAATGCAGCGTCACCCGCACATGCTGCTCGCGCAGTTCATGCAGCAATCGCCGACCATGCTGGCTCAGCGCCATCATCGCAACACTGATCTTCTGCACGCTGTAACCCGGACGTAGATGCGCCTGCGGGTCGGCCGGCTCGTTCTCGCCGATCATCATCGCCATGCCCTCGGCGGTGTTCAGGGCGTGCTCGATGCGGAAGAACAGGGATTCCATTTCCGGGGTCAGGATGGGCGGTTCATGCGACATGCGATGGCTCCTTGAGGGGACGTGGCCACCGCAAGGGTGGCGGGCGGTGCGGGGTTGGAACTTCGGCTGAGCTTTGGGAAAAGCCGGAGGGCCATGCGGCCGCCGCGCACCGCCCGCCGTAGTCACGGCAAGCAGCTCCCAAGGCTCATTTCGGGGTTCCACACCCGGCAGCGTGCGTTCGCGCTGCGCGGACATCCTGCACACGCAATGGCGGTCTGTTCCAATAGGGATTGCATCTCGAAGTCTCCATTTACGGGCTGATTTTTTTCAGGAGTGCGCATTTCGACAACCGCTGGCGCGTTCGCATCGAAATGGGCCTGCCAGCCTTGCCAGCATCCATTCAATCCCAGCGCCGATCCATTCAATTGGTTGCAGAGGCACAGGTTGAAGGCGGCATCCGCACTGCAGCATGCGACACCGCCACCCCGGTGCTAGGATCTGACCACCACCTGAATCGATCCAAATGCCGATGCCCACGCTGGACCGTCGTCTCCTGATCGCTGTCGCCGCCACGGCGATGTTCGCCTCCGGCCTGGCTGTGGCCGCCCCCGCCATGACCGCCGCCGACAAGGCCTATGCCTCGGTCGATCCGTTCATCGGTACCGGCGGTGAGGGGCACACGTACCCCGGCGCAACGGTGCCGTTCGGCATGGTCCAGCTCAGCCCCGACACGCGCATCCAGCCGCGAGAGAAGGCTTATGGCTGGGCAGCGGGCTATCGCTATGACGACAGCAGCATCGTCGGCTTCTCGCACACGCACTTCTCCGGCACCGGCCATTCAGACCTGGGCGACATCCTGCTGATGCCGTTCACCGGCAACCCAGGCCTGGAGCGCGGCGACCCCGAGAAGCCCAAGAGTGGTTACGCCTCGCGCTTCCGCCACGACGACGAGAAGGCCGAGCCGGGCTACTACGCGGTCACCCTGGACGACTACAAGGTGCGCGCCGAACTGACCACCAGCGCGCGCGTGGGCGTGCATCGCTATGCGTTCCCCAAGGGCACCGAGGCCAAGGTGCTGTTGGACATGCGCACCAGCATGTATGACTACCCGGGCAAGATCCTGTGGTCGCGGGTACGCGTGCGCGCCGATGGCACCATCACCGGCTTCCGCGAGACCCGCGGTTGGGCCGCTGGCCGCCAACTTTATTTCGCGATGCGTTTCTCGCGACCGCTGGCCAGTCACGAACTGCACAACACCGAACAGGACATCGTCTACAAGGGCTTTGCGCCCCCGGGCGAGAAAGACCCGAAACAGCGCGCGCAGATCGAGGGGCGGCAGCTGGTGGGCTCCTTCGACTTCGGCAAGCTGGATACGCCGCTGGTGGTGAAGGTGGCGATCTCGCCGGTCAGCGAGGCAGGTGCCATCGCCAATCTTGATGCCGAAGTGGCCGACTTCGATTTCGACCGCGTGCGCGCGCAGGCAAAGCAGGAGTGGACGCAGGCGTTGTCGGTGCTGGATATCGATGCCCCGGAGCACGCACGTCGCAGCGCCTACACCGCGCTGTACCACACGCTGCTGGGGCCGACGCTGTTCATGGACGCCGATGGCCAGTACCGCGGCGCCGACAACGCCGTGCACCAGGCCAAGGGCTATACGAACTATTCGACGTTCTCGTTGTGGGATACCTACCGCGCCCTGCATCCGTTGTTGACCCTGGTGCAGCCGGAGAAGCGCAACAGCGATTTCGTCAATTCCATGCTGGCCCATCATGAGCACAGCCCTTACGGCATGTTGCCGGTGTGGTCGTTCCATGGCCTGGAAGACTGGTGCATGATCGGCTACCACGCGGTGCCGGTGATCGCAGACGCCTACGTGAAGGGCATCCGCGGTTTCGATGCGGACAAGGCGCTGAAGGCGATGGTGGAGACCGCCAACTACGGTCCTTACGATGGCATCGCGCAGTATCGTGAGCTGGGCTACGTGCCGATCGACGAAGAAGGCGAAGCCGCAAGTAAGACGCTGGAGTACGCCTTCGATGACTGGACCATCGCGCGCATGGCACAGGCGATGGGCAAGGCCGATGTGGCGGCAACCTTCGACAAGCGTGCCGGCAACTGGCGCAATGCCTTCGACAAGGACACCGGCTTCATGCGTGCGCGCAAGCGCGATGGCAACTTCCGCACCCCGTTCGACCCCAGCGCCAGCGGCTACGGCACCGACTACACCGAGGGCAATGCCTGGCAGTACTCGTGGTACGTGCCGCAGGACGTGGCTGGTCTGGCCGCCGCACATGGTGGCAGCGACAAGCTGCTGGCGCGCCTGGATGAAGTGTTCAACGCCAAGGTCGATCCGGCCATCTTCGAACACATGGAAGACATCACCGGCCTGATCGGCTGGTATGCGCATGGCAACGAACCCAGCCATCACGTGGCCTACCTGTACTCGTATGCCGGCCAGCCGTGGCGCACGCAGGCACGCCTGAAGCAGATCATGGACACGCAGTATGCCGATCGCCCCGATGGTCTGGCCGGCAACGATGACGTGGGCCAGATGTCGGCGTGGTATGTGTTCACCGCGCTGGGCTTCTACCCGGTGGCACCGGGCTCGGGCGAGTACATCCTCGGCCGGCCGTTCCTGCCGAAGACCGCAATGCGGTTGCCGAACGGCAAGACCTTCACCATCGTGGCCGAAGGCCTGGACGACAAGCACACCTATGTCGGCAGCGTGACCCTCAACGGCAAGCCGTTGCAGCGCACGTTCCTGCGCCACGATGAGATCCTGGCCGGTGGCGAGCTGCATTTCACCATGCAGGCCGAACCGAACAAGGACTGGCCGGGGCAGGGCACGCAGGCGCCGTATTCGATGAGCCCGTGACGCAGCGCCCACCAAGGTGGGCGACTACCGATGTGGCGTGATCTGGTAGATGCCAACCTTGGTTGGCATGCGATCTACACCATCCCACCATTGGCGCGCAGCACCTGGCCATTGATCCAGCCACCATCGGCACCGGCCAGGAACGCCACCGCACCGGCGATGTCTTCCGGCGTACCCAGCCGCTCCAAAGGATTCATCTTCGCCAGCCGCTCGATCAGCTCCGGCGACTTCCCGTCCAGGAACAGATCGGTGGCGGTCGGCCCGGGTGCCACCGCGTTTACGGTGATGCCGCGCCCACGCAGCTCCTTGCTGAGGATCGCCCCCATCGTCTCCACCGCGGCCTTGCTGGCGGCATACACGCTGTAGTTTTCCAGCTTGATGCCGACCACGCTGGTGGACAGGGTGACGATGCGGCCGCCATCGCGCACGCGTCGCGCGGCCTCGCGCAGCACATTGAATGCGCCCTTGAGGTTGATGCCGATCACGCGGTCGAACAATGCATCATCGCTGTCGGCCAGTGCGGCCAACTGCAGCACGCCGGCACTGTTGACCACCACGTCGATGCCACCGAAGCGCGCCTCGATGGCGTCGAACAGGGCATGCACGGCCTGCGGGTCGGCCACATCGGCCTGCAGGGCCACGGCGTGGCCGCCATGGGCGGTCAGTTCGGCCGCCAGTGCCTCGGCCTCATCGCGGCGGCCGGCATAGTTGATCACCACGGCGTGGCCGTCGGCGGCCAGACGGCGCGAAATGGCAGCGCCGATGCCACGGGAGCCGCCGGTGACCAGGGCGACAGAGCGGGAAGCGGGGGAGGTCATGGCACATTCCAGAAGGTCACGCCGGGATGGCGCAGGGCCATCTTCGTCTCTCCGCTGTCGCGGATAATCATGGATAATCCGGAAACATCATCCGGCCAACCGAACAATGGATCGATTCACCGCCCTGCGTGCCTTCGTCCGGATCGTCGAGCGCCGCAGCTTCAGCCGTGCCGCCGAAGACCTGGGGCTGCCGCGGGCCACGGTGACAGACGCGATCAAGGCATTGGAGCTGCGCCTGGGCGTGCGCCTGCTGCACCGGACCACGCGCGTGGTGGTGCCGACGCTGGAAGGCGAAGCCTTCTATGGCCGCTGCCTGCGCCTGATCGCGGACATGGACGATGCTGAAGCCGCGTTCCGTGACGTGCCACCGCGCGGGCCGCTGCGCATCGAAGTGCACGGTACGCTGGGCCGTCACCTGCTGTTCCCGCACCTTCCGGATTTCCTGCAGCGTTACCCGGACATCGAACTGGAGGTCAGCGAGGGCGACCGCTATGTCGACCTGCTGCGCGAGGGCGTGGATGCGGCCATCCGCGTGGGTACCCTGGCCGACAGCGATCTGGCCGCGCGGCGCCTGGCGTTGCTGCGCGAGGTCACGGTGGCGTCGCCTGCCTACGTGCAGGCGCACGGGCAGCCTGAAAGCATCGCGTCGCTGGCAGCGGGACACCAGATGGTCGGCTACCGTTCCAGCGCCACCGGCCAGCTGATTCCGCTGGAGTTCCAGCAGGGCGGCCAGGTGCGCCATATGCCGTTGCCGGCACGCGTGCGGGTGTCCGGTGCCGACGCCTTCCTCGGTGCCGCGCTGGCCGGGTTGGGCATCATCCAGGCGCCGCGTTATCGGATGGACCCGTACATCGCGCGCGGGCAGCTGCTGGAGCTGTTGCCCGAGATGCCGCCCACGCCGAGCCCGGTCAGCCTGGTCTATCCGCGCAACCGCACGCCATCGCCACGGCTGCGGGTGTTCATCGACTGGGTGGCGGCTGTGTTCGAGCCGGAGCGCGCGCACGGCGGCCCATCCACGCATGGCGTGGATCTAGTGGCGTGACCAGGCTGACGGGGAGACGCCGACAACGCGGCGGAAGGCGGCGCTGAACTTGCTGGGATTGGCGTAGCCACAGGCCATGGCCACCTCGGTCACGCTGAGGCCGCCCTGCAGTGCCTGCTGCGCCCACTGCATGCGGCGCTGGGTCAGGTAGGTATACGGCGGCATGCCAGTGGCGGCGCGCAGCGCGCGGCTGAAGGTGGTTGGTTCCATGCCGAGTACGCCGGCCAGTGCTGCGACATCCAGCGGCTGCGAACGGTGTTCTTCGATGAAGCCCTGCAGCTGGCGCAGCTGCCGCGATGACAGCGGTGCAGCCATGCGTGGCCGGGCGGGCGGATGGCCGGCAAGCTGGGCCAATCGCCGCACCACCACTTCTGCGCCGTACTGCAGGAAGCCGGGCACGCAGGCGTCAACCTGTGCGCTGGACCATAGCGCGTGCAGTACGGAGGCGATGACCGGGTCGCGATGCAGCCGCAGGGAAAGGGAGGGGACGTCCGGGAAGCCGCCAGGCGCATCGCGCCACTGCGCGGTATCGATGGCCATTCCCAGCAGTTCCACCGCAGGGCTGGCGTAGTGCCCATGATCGCCGGGCAGTACCACGTTGAACTGGCCTGGATGCCACGGCGCCTGCAGCACCCCGGCGGAGGTGCGTTGGTACAGGTTGCCGCCACCGGCCAGCAGCAGGCCCAGCCGCAGCTGGTGCGGGTGCCCCATGGCGCCTTCGCTGGCCTGGAAGCCATGGCGCAGCAGAACGACCGAGCCATCCTCGCTGGTCACGGTTCCCTCCATGGGCTGGGCGGCTTCCCGGTGCAACTGGTCGGCGAGGGCGGGCATGGCGGGTCCAGGAATGGAGCAGCGCTGACTGCAATGGAGTGGCGGCGAGCGTCGAATGTTACAGGATAACAGTTTGCGCCAGCCGGCCCGCCAGGCGCGTTTCCGTTCCTCATGAGGTTCCCCTTGAAAGCCCCCGTTTCCTCCGTTGCCCTCGTCGCAGCGTCGTTGCTCGTTCCTGTTCTTCCCGCCCATGCGCAGTCCGCCGATGCCACCACCCTCGATGGCGTGGTGGTCACCGGCTCCAAGCGCGACACGCCCTACCTGAAGAGTGACCTGTCGGTGACCGTGCTTGATCGGCAGGCGCTGAAAGAAGCCGGTGTCACCGAGTTCCGTGACCTGGACAAACTGGCCCCCAACGTGAAGTTCAACGTGATGGGCCAGCTGAGCAACATGTTCATTTCCATCCGCGGCATCGAATCCAATCCTTTCCTGGTCAACCGCGCGTCGGTCTACATCGATGGCATTCCGTTCCGCGAGCTGAGCAACGCGGTACTCAACCAGGTGGAATCGGTCGAGGTGCTGCGGGGGCCGCAGGGCACCCTGTACGGCGCCAACAGCGAATCGGGGCTGGTGCTGGTGCGCACGCGCGGCCCGGCCGATACCCGCGAGGGTGAGGTGAACGTGCGCAGCACCTGGTTCGGCAACGGCAACGGTACGGCCGTGGATGGCTTCCTGGCAGGCCCGCTGAGCAAGGACGGCACGCTGTCGGGCTCGGTGGCGTTCATGGGGTCCGATGAGGATGCCCACCTGAAGAACCTGACCCCGTACGGCGCGCGCGGCGAAGTGAAAGAGGGCTACCTGCAGGGCAAGCTGCGCTGGCGGCCCAGCGATTACGTGACCGTCAACGCCTTGGCCTATCACCTGCGCACGCGCGCACCAGGCATGTTCGAGTACGAGTACCTGCCGCTGGATACCGGCCTGTACAACCGCACCTATGGCGACCGCCTCAATGGTGGCCGTCACGCGGGTGACTTCACCTACATCAACGATGCGCCCAAGCGCACCGAAAAGGACGAGACCGTTGCCGGCCTCAGCGCGCAGTGGCAACTGCAGTCCGGCACCCTGGATGTTGCCGCCTCGTACCGCAGCGAAGAAACCACCTCGGCTGGCTATGACTTCGACATGACCGCCAGCTCCGCGCTGGCCGGCTACATCTACGACAAGAAGAATGCATGGAATGCCGAGGCGCGCTTCAGCTCGCCCAGCGACCAGGCGCTGACCTGGATGGCCGGTGTATCGACCTATCGCATCGACAAGGATTCGATCCAGGGCACCTTCGTCGGCCCGGCGCTGCGCGGGCTGGACAGTTACAACCTGGCACCGCGGCAGACCTCCAAGGGTGAGGACTACAGTGTGTTCGCGACCGCCAGCTACACGCTGCCGGCATTGCCGAAGCTGACCGCCAGCCTCGGCATCCGCCACGAGCAGGCCCGCCGTTCCACCGAGCAGCGTGCCGGATTCCTCGACCTGGGTGCCGGGGGCCTGGTGCGCTACCGCGACGCAGCCCTGGCGCATACGTTCTCGGCCACGTTGCCGCGCGTCTCGCTGCGCTATGACGCCAGCGATGATCTGTCGTTCTATGCGGCCTCGGCCAAGGGCTACATCCCCGGTGGCTTCAACCTGGCCGCCGCGCAGAGCGATGTGATCAACGACAAGGTGCTGCGCTACGAATCCGAACGCATGTGGAGCCATGAAGTGGGCTTCAAGATGAACCTGGCGGGCGGCCGCGGCCATATCGGCGGCGCCCTGTTCCATATCAGCTCGGACAACTGGCAGGAAATCCAGGTGGCCACCGATGCCAACGGCCGGCCGATCTCCTCCGACTACGTGGGCTCGGATGCCTCGATACGCTCGCGCGGTGCAGAGCTGGAAGGGGTGTTTGAAGTCGCGCCGGGGTTCACGGTGATGGCCAATGTCGGCTATGTCGATGCGACGTACACCAAGCTGTGGGTCAGCCCGCAGGAGAACCTGCACGGCAAGCGGGTCAAGCTGACGCCGCACTACACCGGCTACCTGGCTGCGCGGTATCAGTTCGATTCCGGCATCTATGCCCGGGTGGAATCGCAGTTCACCGGTTCCAGCGCGCTGGACGAGCGTAACCGAGCGTTCCAGCCGGCCGTGGCCGTACTGGGCGTGCAACTGGGTTACGAGCGAGGCCCGTGGAGCACCCGCGTGTTCGTGCAGAACCTGACCGACAAGCGCCGCATCAACGGCCTGATCTTCGACAACCTGGCCTTCGGCCGCGATGGCAACTACTACGGGCCGGTGGACAGCCCGCGCATTGTCGGTGCCGAGGTCGGCTACCGGTTCTGAAGGGTCATCAGCCGGCGGACCGCAGGGCCCGCCGGTTGCGCAGATGTGCGACGGCCAGCATCACCCCTCCGCAGGCGGTGGCAGCGCCATGCCAGAGCAGCGATTCCTTCAATGGCAGGTACAGCGAGGCGGACAGCAGCAGGGTCGCGCCTGCAAGGGCTACGCACAGCGGCAGTGCGCGCTGATGGCGGCGCTGGCCGGCGGCGGTGCTGAGCACGGCGATCGTCGAGGCCAGCAGCGCGAACAGCCATTCCCAGCGCGACATCACCAGCAGCGCGGTCATCGCCGCGTGGCCAGGGTGCTGGAACGAGCGCAGCGCCATCATCGCCGCGGGCGTGAAGGCCAGCAGCAAGGGCAGGGCCACGCAGTGTGCGGCACAGGCCAGCGACAGCCAGGCGCCTGCCAGATCGAAGCGGGGATGCCAGCGTGCCGAAGCTGGCGGCTGGGTGCGGGCCCTTGCGGGCGAGGTCGGGATATGGTCCATAATGTTACATAGTAACAATACGGAGCTCCCCCATGAAACGTTCTGCCGCTCTTCTACTGCTGCTTGCTGCTCATTCTGCGAACGCCCACGACGTGCGCCATCACGATGCGCATGTCCATGGCCAGGCCGATGTCGATCTGGCCGTGGACCAGGGAACGCTGGAGCTGGCACTGCGTGCGCCGGGCATCGGCATCCTCGATTTCGAACGACCACCTGCCGACAGCCGCGAACAGGCCGCATTGGCGCGGGCGCGATCGATCCTGCAGAGCGGCAGCTGGGTCACGTTGCCGAGCGCTGCGCAGTGCCGGCTGGACCATGCCGAGGCGACTGCGGAGGGCTTTGCGCCAGTAGCAGTGGCAACCCAGCCTGGCCAGCACACGCATGCCGGATTCACCGCAGCACTGCGCTACCACTGCGCCAACCCGGCGGCATTGCGTGGGCTGGCATTGCCGCTGCCGACGCTGTTTCCGGGTCTGCATGAGGTGATCGTCAATACCGCGACGTCGACCGGGCAAGGCCGCAGCGTGGTGACCGCCGACAGCCTGCGGGTGCCGCTGGCGCCATGAACGAGGCCGCCATCATCGACCTGCAGGGCGTGCAGTTCGGCTACGCAGACCGGGCAGTGCTGGACATCGCACAGCTGCAGGTGAGCGCGGGCAGCAGCGTGCTGCTGCGCGGCACCAGCGGCTCGGGCAAGAGCACGCTGCTGGGCCTGCTGGCAGGCATCCTGCTGCCGGGCCGCGGCAGTATCCGTGTCGCCGGCCACGCGGTGAACACGCTCGGTGCCGCCGCGCGTGATCGTTTCCGCGCCGATCAGCTGGGCGTGATCTTCCAGCAGTTCAACCTGCTGCCGTTCCTGAGCGTGCGCAACAACATCGCCTTGGGCGTGCGCTTCTCGCCGTTGCGAAATGCGCGCATCGACGGTGGGCTGGATGCTGAAATCGCGCGCCTGCTGCGCGCGCTGCAGCTGGACCCGGCACTGATGCCGCGTGCGGCGGGCACGCTCAGCGTCGGCCAGCAGCAGCGCGTTGCCGCTGCCCGTGCCTTGATCGGCCGCCCAGCGGTACTGCTGGCCGACGAACCGACTTCGGCGCTGGACCCCGACGCGGCCACGGCCTTCCTGCAGCTGATGTTTGCGCAGTGCCGCGCCGCCGGCACCACCGCGCTGGTGGTCAGCCACGATGACCGCCTGCAGCCGTTGTTCGACCAGGTGCTGTCGCTGGGTGATCTGAACCGGGCAGGGGGCGCACATGCTTGAGTTGGCCTGGGCCAGCCTGCGCAGCCGCGCCCTGAGCGTGAGCCTGACCGTGCTGGTCATCACCCTGAGTGTGGTCCTGCTGCTGGGGGTGGAACGCATCCGCACGCAGGCCCACGAGGGCTTTGCCAGCACCGTGTCGGGCACTGACCTGATCGTCGGCGCGCGCTCGGGGCCGGTGAACCTGCTGCTGTACTCGGTGTTCCATATCGGCGACCCGACCAACAACGTGTCCTGGCAGTCCTACCAGGAACTGTCGGCGCTGCCGCAGGTGAAATGGGCAGTGCCGCTGTCATTGGGCGATTCCTGGCGTGGCTATCGGGTGATCGGCACCACTGCCGGCTACTTCGAACATTACCGGCATGGCGCAGGGCATCCGCTGGCATTCGCGCAGGGCAAGCCGTTCGACGACCTGTATGACGCGGTGGTCGGCGCGGAAGTCGCACAGGCGGCGCACATCGGCGTGGGCGCTGACATCGTGCTGGCCCATGGCACCGGTGCGGTGACGCTGGCCACGCATGCGGACAAGCCGTTCCGTGTGGTCGGCATCCTGCAGCGGACCGGCACGCCGGTGGATTCTTCCGTGCTGGTGTCACTGCCGGTGATCGAGGCGATCCATGTCGACTGGCGCTCCGGCGTGCAGCTTCGCAGCCAGCATGTCAGCGCCGAACAGGCACGCCAGCTCGACCTGACCCCGACCAGCATCACCGCCTTCATGCTCGGCCTGAACTCGCGCATCGCCACCTTCGGCGTGCAGCGCAGCATCAACGAGTATCCCGACGAAGCGCTGCAGGCCATCCTGCCCGGCGTGACCCTGCAGCAGCTGTGGCAGTCGCTGGGTACCGCCGAGCGTGCGCTGCAGTTGATCAGTGCAATGGTGGTGCTGCTGGGCATGGTTTCGCTGATGGCGCTGCTGGTATCGACGCTGCAGGAGCGGCGTCGAGAGATGGCGGTGCTGCGCGCTACCGGTGCGCGTCCGGCCTATGTGGCCTGCCTGCTGGTCGTTGAAGCCGTGGCCACCGCAGCGCTGGCCTGCGCGCTGGCGCTGGCCGTGCTGACCTGCGCCAGCGTGGTTGGGCGCAGCTGGGCGCTGGCCAATTTCGGTCTGTCGATCACCCACGTCTGGCCGGACGCGCGCGAACTGGCCTGGGTGGGGGGCGTGCTGCTGATCAGCGCGGTCGCAGGCCTGCTGCCTGCGCTGCTGGCCTACCGGCGCACCCTGGCCGATGGCCTGGCGCCTGCGTCATGAGCACGGGTGTCCGCGGGTTGCTGCTGGCTGCGGCCATGCTGCTGGCTGCCTGCACACGGCCGACCGATACCGGTGTGCAGGCACTGCCTCCCTCGCCGGTGCAGAGCAATGCTGGCACCGAAAGCGAGCAGGAGCTGGACTGGTTGCAGATGCTGCCGGGCGATGAACTGGCCGCACTGGAGCGCGGTGAGGGGCCGGAGGTGCAGCACAGCGGCAACCGGCGCATGGCCCAGTTCGGTACCTTCCGTACCGTGGACGCGGTACTGGATCGCGCGGTGCGGTTGCCGGGCTATGTCGTGCCCTTGGCCAATGCGGCAGACGGTCGACTGCTCGAATTCCTGTTCGTGCCGTACTACGGCGCGTGCATCCACGTGCCACCGCCGCCACCGAACCAGATCGTGCACGTGGTGCTGCCGCGGCCGATCGCCATGCCCGACATGTACTCGCCGTTCTTCCTGGCCGGCGTGTTGCGCGCCGAGCGGGTGGACGATGATCTTGCAGGCTCGGCCTACAGCATGGCCGACGCCGAATTGAGGCCTTATGAACCGTAGCGCGAAGGTGCTTGCCGGTGTACTTGCCGGTGTACTGCTGACCAGCTGTGGCCGGCCCGCCGTGGAGACTCCGCCACAGGCCAGCAACGCTGCCGCTTCGCCAGCGGCGCCGTCTGTAGTGATCGACCGCTGGGACGCGCTGATGCCCGGGGAGGACAGCTTCCAGCGTCCTCCGCCGCAGATCGGGCTGTCGCGTGGCAACGGCATGGATGGGATAGGCGGATTGATCGACGACACCGGGTCGGGCTCGCTGCCCGGGCAGGCCATCGATCATTCCAGCCCTGTGCGCGCGCAGCAGTTCGGCTCGTCGGCGGTGGTCGATGGCGTGGATGGACGGGCGCTGGACCTGGATGGCTATGTGGTGCCGCTGGCGATGAACGACGCGGGACAGGTGGACGAACTGCTGTTCGTGCCGTTCTATGGCGCGTGCATCCACGTACCGCCGCCACCGCCGAACCAGATCATCCATGTGACCCTGGCCACTCCAATCACGATGGGCGCGTTGTGGGATCCCTACCGGCTGTCAGGGCGCCTGCAGGTGAAGCACTTCGAGGCGGATATCGCCAGCGCGTCCTATGACGCAGCCGCGGCGACGCTTTCCGCGATCACCCGATGACGAGCACCCGATGACGAAGCTCCGCGCACGCACCGTCGCGCTGCTGATGGTGGTGCTGCTGCTGGCAGGGACCGGCGTGGCGCTGCTGTGGAACGCAACGCACGCACCCTCGCCACCGGCAGTGGCATTTCCCGCACCGGCGGCGGAAGCGCAGGCACGCATCGAACATCACATGGCTGCAGACAAGGCCTTTCGTGATGACCTGCTGTTCCTGCTGGTGGCGACGCTGCGCGACCGTTGCGAACCGGCGCAGGCGGGAGCGCTGGCACGCATGGCCAACCGTGCGTCGCTGCCGGTGTTGGCGGCGGTGAGCACCGTGACCACGCAGGATGCGAGCCTGGACCGGCCGATCTACCAGTACATCCAGCACCGCGCCGATGCCACCGGCTGCGGCCAGCCACTGCGCCTGCCGGCAGGCGATGGCGGCAGCATCGAGGTGGATATCGAACAGTACGCACGCACGTTCCCGGACAGCTACTTCGACCCGCAGCGCAGCAGTGCGCCGCGTGACTTCGGCGGGCGCCCGCTGCCAGAACGCGCCGGCAACGCCTGCAACAGCGTGGTCTATTCGGTGCTGCCGCTGGGAGGGGTGGATTGGCGCTGCAGCACGCTGCGCAGCAACGCCCGTGCGCGGGTGCGTGCGCTGTGCGAAGACGCGATGCAGCGGCAGCACGGCCATCTGCGTGGCGAGCTGGATGCCGAAGTAGGCCAGGCCATGCAGGAGCCGGTAGTGCAGGCGGTCGCTGCATTGCCTGCGGAGTGCAGGTAAGTCAGGGCCTTGCGGCAGCGGGCATGGCGCCTCCCGGAAGCTGAATGGCGTTCGCTGGGACATCCATAACTATACAGGATGTCCTGTATAGTTATGGGCGTACTCCTTCCCCTCCAGGTTCCCATGGCTCTCTCCCAGCCCTTGGACGGTGCTCCGTCCCTGTCGCGCGCCCGACGCTGGTCGCTGCTGTTCACCGTCGCCGCCGGCCTGCTGCTGGTCACGTTGGACAACTCGGTGCTGTACACGGCGCTGCCGACCCTGACCGAGGAACTCTCGGCCAGCGCCGGGCAGTCGCTGTGGATCATCAACGCCTATCCGCTGGTGATGGCCGGCCTGCTGCTGGGCGCTGGCACCCTGGGTGACCGCATCGGCCACCGGCGGATGTTCCTGATCGGCCTGGTGGTGTTCGGCATCGCCTCGTTGGCGGCCGCGTTCTCTGCGACCGCCGCGCAGCTGATTGCAGCGCGTACCTTCCTCGCCGTGGGTGCGGCGGCGATGATGCCGGCCACGTTGGCCTTGATCGGGCTCAGCTTCCATGAAGAGCGCGAGCGCAACATCGCCATCGCGATCTGGGGTTCGGTGGCCATCGTCGGTGCGGCACTGGGGCCGATCATCGGTGGCTGGCTGCTGCAGCACTTCTGGTGGGGCTCGGTGTTCCTGATCAACGTGCCGGTGGTGGTGGTCGCCTTCATCGCGACCCTGGTGCTGGCGCCGGAAGGGCAGCGCGACAGCACGCGGCCGTGGGACCTGCTGTCCTCGTTGCTGGCACTGGCCGCGCTGTCCGGGCTGGTGCTGGCGATCAAGTCGCTGATCGCTACGCCGCCCTCGTACGGTGTCGGCGCGGTCTCGCTGCTGCTGGCGCTCATCGCCGGCTTCGCCTTCAGCCGCCGTCAGCAGCAGTTGCCCTATCCGCTGCTGGATTTCGCCATCTTCCGTAACCCGGCGTTCCTCGCCGGCACGTTGTCGGCGGTGTTCACCTTGTTTGCGATGGCCGGGCTGCAGCTGCTCACCACCCAGCGTTTCCAGCTGGTGGCCGGCCTCAGCCCGTTGCAGGCGGGCCTGCTGGTATCGGTGGCGGCGCTGGGCAGCCTGCCCAGCGCGTTGCTGGGCGGCAGCGTGCTGCATCGTGTCGGCCTGCGTCCGCTGATCTGTGGCGGCCTTGCGGCCGGTGCAGTAGGCGTGGGCGTGGTGGCGCTGGGCTTCCCGCACGGCCTGGGCTGGGTGGTGGCCGGCATGGCGATCACCGGCTTCGGCATGGGTGCTGCGATCTCGGTGGCGTCCACCGCCATCCTCAACAACGTGCCGCCGCATCGTGCGGGCATGGCCTCGTCGGTGGAGGAGGTGTCCTACGAGTTCGGTGGCCTGCTGGCGGTCGCGCTGCTGGGCAGCCTGAGCGTTGCGATGTACGGCGCGTTCCTGCCGGAGTCGGCGGACATTCCGGCCGCCGCGCGCGAGGGGTTCACCCAGGCATTGCACGTGGCGCGTGAGGCGGGGCAGGGTGAGTGGTTCGCCCTGGCAGCCGCGGCCTACGATCGCGGTTACCAGATCGTGCTGCTGGTGATCAGCGCGGTGCTGGCGGCCGGCGCGGTGATCATCGCGCGCCTGCTGCGTGGACGTGCTGGCGGCCGCGACGGCGCTGCCGATCGCGTAAAATAGCGGCAATGAGAACCAGCAAGCGCGAGCGCATCCTCGACGCCGCCGTCAGCGTGATCAACCGCGACGGCGTGCGTGCGGTCACCTTTGAATCGGTGGCGGCCGAGGCGCAGTTGACCCGTGGCGGCCTGCTGTACCACTTCCCGTCGCGCGAAGCGTTGCTGCGCGGCATCGACGAGCACCTGGTGCAGAGCTGGGAAGCATCGATGGAGGCGCTGCTGGGCAAGTCGGCTGGCGAGGCCACTGCGCTGGAGCGCTACCAGACCTTCGTGCGCGTTTCGGCACAGAGCGCCACCCGCGCCGAGCTGATGTTCATGCTGGACTCGGTGGACCCCGAGTTCCCCAGCGACCGGCCGTGGGCACCGGTAGTGCAGCGCTGGGCACCTTCGCCACCGGCCGCCGGCAGCGACGACCCTGCGGCGCTGGACAATTTCGTGGCGCGGCTGGCCGCCGACGGCCTGTGGATCTACGAGGCCATGTACGAAGGCCAGCTGGACGAGAACGTGCGCGCACAGTTGACCGAGCGGATCGGCGGGCTGCTCTCTCCTGAGCAGTCCCCTAAGGACTAGCCGCGGGCTACAGCGTCGCCAGCCACGCGCGGGGCGAGAGCCCCAGGCGCTTGCGGAACGCCTTGGACAGCGAGGCGGTATCGGCAAAGCCGACGTCGGTCGCAACCTGCTTGGCCGCTGCTCCCGCGCGCAGCTGCGTGCAGGCCAGGCTCAAGCGCCAATCCAGCAGGTAGCTGGCCGGCGTAGTCTGCATCACGTCCTTGAACACCGCCGCGAACGCGCTGCGCGACAGCCCGGCGATGGCCGCCATCTTCGGCAGGGTCCAGGCCTGCTGCGGCGACTGGTGCAGGGCTACCAGCGTGCGTGCCAGGCGCGCATCGGACAGCCCGCGCATCAACCCGTGGCTTACCCCCGCAGCATCGGGATGATCGATCACCCAACGGAGTACCTGGATCAGGGCAACCTCGAACAGCCGGTTGGTCAGCAGGCGCGAGCCGCAGCGCTGGCGGTCGGCTTCCGCGAACAGCAGGTGCAGGGTGCCGTCCAGTTCACCGATGGCTGACAGCGGCACCACCATCACCGGCGGCAGCGACTGGACGACCGGATTGCGTGCACCGCCGTCGAAATCCAGCGTGGCGCAGGTGAAATCAGGACCGTCCAGCGGCGCGTTGAGGAACACATGCCGCAGTGGCCGCGGGTACAGCAGCAGGCTGGGGGCGGTGACCTTCAGCTGGCGCGTGATGCAGTCCGTGTCGGGGTGATGCACCTCCATTTCCCCCTTGCGCAGGATGTGCAGGAAGGCGCGCCCCGGCTGCGGTTCGAACACGTGCCGTCCGCACAACGGGCCGGAATGGAACAGCGCTGCCTGTACCCGGAACCGTTCGAGCAGGGTCGACAGCCGGTCAGGCACATCGTCGGATGGCCGGGCCGGGGGCGGGAGGGTGCTCATGGATGAATGGACAACATATCTGGAGATAAATGCTCAATTCGTCCGGCGAGTCTACCTACGATACGCCCATCGTCCAATCCCGGGCGCTATCGCAAGGAGTACCCCATGTCCCGCATTCCCCTGATCGATCCGACCTGGACCACGCCCGAGCGCCAGGCCCTGCTGGGCCAGGTCCACGCCGCCTTCGGCGCCACGCCGGCGATGTTCCGTGCCGTGGCCAACTCGCCTGCCGCGCTGCAGAGCATGTGGGGCTCATTCGGCGCGCTGGGTGGCGGCCGTCTGTCGCCGCTGCTGGGCGAGCAGATCGCGGTGGCCATCGCCAACCGCAATGCGTGCGAATACTGCCTGGCCGCGCACACGGCGCTGGGGCGCAAGGCCGGCGCCAGTGGCGAACAGATGGCCGCTGCACAGATCGGCCAGTCCAGCGATCCGGCCACCGCCGCCGCCCTGGACTTCGCGCTGAAGGTGGTCGAGCAGCGTGCGCAGATTGCCGACGCTGACGTGCAGGCGCTGCGCGCGGCTGGTTTCGATGACGAGCAGATCGTGGAGATTCTGGCCCATGTAGCGCTCAATCTGTTCACCAACTACGTCAACGTGGCCTTTGACGTGCCGGTGGACTTCCCGAAGGTGGCGCTGCGCTGAGGCCGCGCCGTCAAGCAGGTGGGTGGCCGTGCAGGCCATCCCCCTGCAGTCGCTCCGGGTGGGTATACACGTTGAAGCCCCCTTCGCGGGCGAAACCCACCAGGCACAGGCCAGCACTGCGGGCCAGGTCGATGGCCAGCGCGGTGGGGGCCGAAACGGCAACCAGTACGCTGGCACCGGCGCGCGCTGCCTTGCTGACCATTTCGTAGCTGGCACGGCTGGACACCACCAGCAGGCCACCATCGATGCTGTGCTCGTTGTGGTGCAGCGCACCGATCAGCTTGTCCAGCGCGTTGTGACGGCCCACGTCTTCGCGCACCCAGCCGATGCGGCCGCTGGCATCGGCCCACGCCGCTGCATGGGTCGAACCACTGGCAGCATTCATCGGCTGGTGCGGGGCCAACCCGGCCAGCGCCCGCTGCAGGGCAGCCGTCTGATAGGTGCGGCGGTCTTTCACCGGCGGCAGCGGACGCAGCACGTCTTCCAGCTGACGCGCGCCGCACAACCCGCAACCGCCGCGACCAGGCAGCAGGCGCCCGTTGTCCAGGTCCAGTGCGGCGCCAGGGGCGTTGGCGGACACGGTCATCTTCAGCTCGATGCCTTCCAGTTGTGGCTGCACCTCGGCGGACAGCAGCTGATCGGGCCGCTCGATCAACCCTTCGCTGAGCGAGAAACCCAAGGCGAAATCCTCCAGGTCGCACGGCGTGGCCATCATCACCGCGAAGGCGGCACCGTTGTAGCGCATCACCACCGGCACTTCTTCGGCGATCACGTCCACCTGTTGCTCCTGCCCCGTGCTGCGCCAGCGCTGCAACGTGCGCAGTGCCGTGCCGGCGGGCGGAGGGGAGGGCGGCGTCGATCCTGGCATGCGGCACATCCTGGGCAAAGCAGAAGGGCAGGCTACGCCCGCAGAATAACGCAGCCATCCAGTGAAGACGCGGCGGTAACCGTTGCCATGGCAGCCTGCGTTACCACAGCCGGGCTATGGCGCCGCGGTTGCCGGCGTGCTTGACTGGCCACGGCAGCCGGGCGCGGGCCCGGCACTGCAGGCAGGCACTCCACCAACGCAGGTTCCCGACCATGTCCGAACAGAAGCCGCCGCGTTACAAGCCCTACAACCAACCGGCAGGCGGCTGGGGGGCCGCCGGTGCGACCGCCAAGGTGCTGCTGCAGCAGAGCGTGATCGGCAAAGGATCGAAGGCACTGCTGGCGATGAACCAGCCGGGTGGCTTCAAGTGCCCCAGCTGCGCGTTCCCCGATGCCGACCACCGCAAGAAGCTGGAATTCTGCGAGAACGGCGCCAAGGCCTTGGCCTGGGAAGCGACCCAGCACCGGGTGACCCGCGAGCTGTTCGCCCAGCACACCGTCACCGAGCTGATGGCGCAGACCGACTATTGGCTGGAGCTGCAGGGCCGGTTGACCGAGCCGATGCGCTACGACGCCGCCACCGATCACTATGTTCCCTGCGAATGGGACGAGGCGTTCGCGCTGATCGGCCGCCATCTGCAGGCTTTGGACCACCCCGACCAGGCCGAGTTCTACACCTCCGGCCGCACGCCCAACGAAGCAGCGTTCCTGTATTCGATCTTCGTGCGCGAGTTCGGCACCAACAACTTCCCGGACTGCTCGAACATGTGCCACGAGCCGACCAGCCGGGGCCTGCCGCCGGTGATAGGCGTGGGCAAGGGCACCATCGTGCTGGACGACTTCGAACACGCCGAGGCGATCTTCGTGATGGGTCAGAACACCGGCACCAACTCGCCGCGGATGATGAGCAACCTGGTGGAAGCACGCAAACGCGGCGTGCCGATCGTGGCGGTCAACCCGATGCCCGAGCGCGCCCTGATCCGTTTCACCGAACCGCAGGATGTGGTGCAGATGGCCACGTTCGGTTCCACCGAGATCACCAGCGAGTTCGTGCACGTGCGCATCGGCGGCGACCTGGCGCTGATCAAGGGCATGATGAAGGTGATGTTCGAGCGCGAAGCGCAGGGCGAGCAGGTGCTGGATCATGCCTTCCTGGCCGAGCATACCGTCGGCCTGGAGGCACTGCGCGAAGACGTGCTGGCGCAGGACTGGGATGAGATCGTGCGGGTGTCGGGCATCGCGCAGGAGCAGATACGGCGCTGCGCGGAGATCTACATCCGTTCGCGCGCGACGGTCATCTGCTATGGAATGGGCCTGACCCAGCACCAGCAGGGTTCGCGGCTGCTGCAGCAGCTGGCCAACCTGTTGTTGCTGCGCGGCAACTTCGGCAAGCCGGGCGCGGGCATCGGCCCGATCCGCGGGCATTCCAACGTGCAGGGCGATCGCACGGTCGGCATCGATGAGAAGCCCACGGCGCGCTACCTGGATCGCGTGCAGCAGGTATTTGGTTTCGATCCGCCACGCGAACACGGCCACCACGTGGTCGAGTCGATCGCGGCGATGCTGGATGGCAGCGCCAAGGTGTTCATCGGCATGGGCGGCAATTTCATCCATGCGGTGCCCGATACCGAACGCGCCTACGAAGCCATGCGCAAGCTGGAACTGACCGTGGGCATCGCCACCAAGCTCAACCGAGGTCATCTTGTGCATGGCCGCGACGCGCTGATCCTTCCGGTGGTGGCGCGTTCGGAGTGGATCCGCACGCCGCGGGGGGAACAGTTCGTCACCATCGAAGATGCGATGTCCAACGTGACGGCATCGCGTGGTGTGCTGGAGCCGGCCAGCGAGCACGTGCTGCCGGAGGTGGAGATCGTCTGCCGCATGGCGATGGCGGCGTTGCCGGACAGCAAGGTTGACTGGGCCGCGTACATGCATGATTACGGCCCGATCCGCGACCTGATCGCCGCCGTCTACCCGGACATCTACGCAGGCTTCAACGAACGCATCCAGGCACTGCACGGCTTCCACCTGGATATTCCACCGCGCCGGCGCGTGTGGCCGACGCCGAACGGCAAGGCCAATATCCTGGTCATGCCGGGTCTGGAAGTGAACACGGTGGTCGATGACCCGGAGATGCTGCGGCTGGCCACGGTGCGTTCGCACGATCAGTACAACACCACCATCTACAGCTACAACGACCGCTACCGGGGCGTGTACAACGACCGCATGGTGGTGTTCATGAACATCGAGGACCGTCTGGCGCGCGGGCTCGGCAAGGAAGCCCTGGTGAGCCTGGAAACGATCAGCGACGATGGCGTGACGCGGCGCATCGACGGCCTGACCGTGCTTGACTATCCGATGCCGCGTGGCGCGCTGGCGGGCTACTACCCCGAGCTCAATCCGCTGCTGCCGCTGGACTACTACGATCGGATCAGCGGTACGCCAGCGGCGAAATCCATTCCGGTACGGATGCGCGCGCAGGTCGAGGTGCCAGCGTAGAGGAGAGTCATGCCTGCTTGCCGGCGGGGCCGGTGGCGTCGAGTAGACTCGGCGCTAGCGGGCGCCCAGGTGTGGGTTGGTATCTTCGTCCAGGGCAAACGAACAACGGTAGTAGTCGGCGGTATCCCGCCACACCGCCAGGATGGGCTCCTGGATCTTTGTCACCAGTCCGCGGGCCGTTTCCCGATCATTGGCCTGGCAGGCGAAGTAGGCGAACGCCTGCTGGTTCCATTCGTCCGGGTAGCGCGCCAGGATGTCCTCGAAGCCGCGCTTCATGCTCGGCCAGTCGACGGCCGAATCGACGAACAGGCGTTTGCCATACTCATCCTGCGAGGCTACCCAGTAGATGCGCGCATACAGCATGTACTGATCGCGCGGCGGCGCCAAAGCCATGACCCGCCGTGCGTAGATCTCCAGGCCCTGTGCATCGCCACCCCATTTTGGCGCGAAGTAGCGGACGGCCGCGAAGTACAGTGGGTAATACCCGGGGAAGCGCTTGATCCCTTCGTCGTGCAGTGCGATGAACTGCTCCAGTGGCCAGCTGCGCTCGATGGCCAGGTGTTCCATCAGCTCGTACCAGTATGGATCCGTCGAGACGACGGCCTTGTGCTGCTGCAGGTAGTCGATGGCTTGTTGCTGGTAGGTATTGAAGGGCCCCCAGTCTTGGTCCTTGACCGTGTTGGCATAGCCGCTGCCGCGAATGCTCCATGCGTGGCTGGACAGCATCCTGGCCATGGCCAGGTGCGCCGCTGGCGACTTCGGATGCCGTTCGATCCAGGTGCGCACGATCTTCTCGCGGCCAGCCCAATAGGCGGGGTCGCGGTTGGTGATGCTGAACGCTCTGGAGATACCGGCGTAGTAGGTGGACAGTTTCCAGACGCCACTGCCGAAGTGCTGACCCGTCGTGCGGTAGCGTTCGCCCAGTCGTTCCAGCGTGGCGAAATCCTGCTTCTCGAACAGTTCGGTGGCCTGCCGGGTAACAGCGTGGCGATCAGTCAGTTCGTCGGCACGGATGGACGTGGCGGCGAAGAGCAGGACGAGCGCCAGCAGCGATCGCATGATTCCATTCATCGAGACAATTCCGTGTCCTGGAGGAGGCCCGAGCCTAGGGGCACGGGCGCGACCGCCATATCGCCACAGACCGGTGCACCGCGCAAGTCCGGGACGGGTCAGCCAGCCGAACAGGCCGGCGGGTACCGTCCCTACGGTTCCTCGCTGTTGCTAAGCACGATGCTGCCATCCAGCAACACCGGCACCATCTGGGTCCAGCCCTTGGCGTTGTAGTCGAGGCTGACCAGGTACACCCAGCCGCGCGCTGCATCTTCGGTATGCGCTGCCGCGCCGGCGGTGAAGCGCTGCAGGCTGACCTCGGAGACCACGAAGTCATCGCTGGGATAACGCTGGCGCGCGTGGGCCAGCGCTGCCGCCGTCGCTTGATGCACCGACAGTGGCGGCTCGGCGCGCGCCGGGTCGAAGGCGGGCAGCGTATGCAACCGCGTCGCGCTCACCTGCCAGCGCTCATGGGTGTCGTCAGCATCGCCGCTGGACAGCACGGTCCATTGGCGTTCGCCTGCCATGGCCGGAAGGCTCAGCAACGCAGACAGCAGGAGGGCAGCACAGGCGCAGCGGGCAGGCATGGAAAAGCTCCAATGAACGTCATCCATGATGACACCAGGCAGTGGCGACGGGCGCGTCGTGCGTCGGCTATCATCAGCCCGTGGATATATCCGGCCTGCTGCTGCGACTGATGCTGCTCCTGACCCTGGTGCTGAATGCACCGGCGCTGGCGCTTGCCTCGGGCGGCATCAACGGTCAGGCCAGCGATGGTCATTGCGGTGCACCCCACGAGAGTGCCGACATTGCGATCTCTGCCGCGCCTGCTTGCTGCGATGAACGGGACGCAGGCGCGTGCAGCAGCGAGGGTTGCGAATGCTTGCCAGCCAGTGTGGCCATGCTGCCGTCGGCGCGAAGCCTTGCCGCATGGCCGCTGCGTGCAGTGCCCGGCGAGGCGCTGCGACCCGGTCATCCCGCGCCTGCGCTGCCGCAGCTGATCCGTCCGCCGATCGCCTGATTGCGCGCAGGCAGTGCATGCCTGTCGTCCTGCAGTATCCCCCTCATCAACCTGACCCACGCGCATCCGTCGTGTGGGTGGCAGGCGCTCGCGCCTGCGATTGCAAAGGACAACCTGACACATGAACCGCACGCTTTCCCTGAGCCTGTTGCTTACCACCGTTCTGCTGGGCAGCGCCTGCGCGCGCGCCTCCGAAGAAGCCGTGTCCTCGCCCGCAGCCGCCACCGCAACTGCCTCGGCGGTCGCGGTCGCGGCTGGGCCGACGATCGATCCCCAATTGCCGCTGGCGATCGTGCACAAGACGGCCAGTTGTGGTTGCTGTGGCGTGTGGGCCGACCACCTGAAGGCTGCCGGCTTCCCGGTTGAGATACGCGACACCGATGACATGCATCCGGTCAAGCAACGCCTCGGCGTGCCGGCCGGCAAGGCGTCCTGTCATACCGCTGAGATCGGTGGCTATGTGGTGGAAGGGCATATTCCGGCCAGCGACATCAAGCGCCTGCTGAAGGAACGACCGACGGCGCGTGGCCTGGTGCTGCCAGGCATGCCGGCCGGATCTCCGGGCATGGAAATGCCTGATGGCTATGTGCAGCCGTATACCGTAGAGCTGGTGCTGGCTGATGGCAGCACCCAGCCCTTCGCGCAGCACGGGCAGGGCGGCTGAGATTCAGTGGCGGTGCCGGTCGGTCTGACCGGCACCCCTTCCACGCGGCCTGTGTAGAGCCGAGCCCACGCTCGGCTGCTTTCGGCCGGCAAGCCGAGCATCGGCTCGGCTACAGGATCAGCGGGCCCCGGCCGCCTCCTTGGCCAGCTGCGCGTCGAACTTCTTCTCGGCCTCATCCGCATAGGCCTTGCAGGTCAGGGCCTTGGCACCGGCCTTGGCACCAGCGCTGTAGTTCCAGTTGCTGGCACCAGGATGCGGGGTCAGCAATTCGTCGCAGGGCAGAGCGCGCACCGTGGCGAAGCTGCGACGGTAGTCGTCGATCAGGTGCGGATAGCGCGGGTTGTCCTGCAGTTGATAGCCCGGTGCGCTCAGGCTGTCAGCGTAGGCGATGCGCACCGGCGTGCCATCGCGGGTGTCGGTCCAGGTCCAGGCGGTACTGCCCGGCGTATGGCCCGGCATGAAGTGCGCGGTGAAGTCGATGCCGCCCACCGTGACCACTTCGCCATCCATGATGATGCGGTCGGCGTTGGCCGGCGGATAGGTGATGCCGTCGCCGAAGTGCAGGTCGTTGCTGCCCCCGCGCGCCAGCAGCACCGCCGATTCTGCATTGGCCACGATCTGCGCACCGGTGCCGCGCTTGAGCGCAGCAACCGGGCCGGCGTGGTCGGCGTGGGCATGGCTGAGCAGGATCAGGCGCAGATCCTGCTGCGCAACACCGCGTGCTTTCATGTTGCGCAGCAGGTGGTCGGCCATCTGCGGCATGCCGCCATCGAGCAGCACCGCGCCCTGCGGCGTCTGCACCAGCAGCGCGGTCAGGTCTTCGGTGCCGATCTGCCAGGTGTGGTCGGCAATCTGCAGAGGCGCCATCGGCTGCAGCCAGGAGGCATCCACGGTGTAGGCACGCAGCTGCGGCAGCGGCGGTTCGGCGGCAGAAGCCGCAGCGGGAAGCAGGGCAGCGAGCGTGATGGCGAGGGTCTGCAGGCGCATGGGAGGACACCGATGAAGGAGGCCCAGAAACTAGCATGGGCCTCCTTCGTCGCGTCACGCATAGATTTCATGGCACCCATAAGGGCGCCATCTCTCAGTAGCGGTACTGCCATCCCAGCGTCAGCACACGTCCGCGCCCGGCAAAATAGCTCGGGTTGGATGGCGTGGTCTGCGAGTAGTAGGTGATGTACTGCTTGTTGGCGAGGTTCTGCACGCCCAGCGTGAAACTGCTCTTGTCCAGCGCATAGCGGGCGACCAGATCGAACGTGGTGTAGCCCTTGAAACTAGCCACCGGCACGCCGCGCAGGTCGAAGTCGCGATCGAAGGCATGGCTGGCCTGCAGGCGGGTGCTGAGCTGCGAGGTCCAGCTCTGTTCCCAGAACGCGGTCAGCCGGTTCGGGGCGATGTTGACGCCCGCCAGGTCGCTTTCCAGTTGACCATCCAGATTGGCGTCGTAGCGGCCATTGGCGCGGGCATAGCCCAGGCCAAGGCGGCTGTCGCCCAGGCGCAGGCGGAGGTTGGTCTCGAAGCCTTCCACCCGCGTAGCCTGGCGCTGCACGTTGTAGGCATCGATGCCGGCGTCATAGACCAGTACCGAACCCAGCTTGGATTCGGACGTGTAGTACGCGATATCGCCGCTGAAGCGACCATCGTCATATTCCAGTCCGATCTCGCGGTTGTCCGACACCACCGGCGACAGGTCCACCAGGTTGTCCACGCGCTGGCCATCGCGGTTGATCGCGCGCAGCACGCGGCCAACGTCGGCCACGGTGTAGCCCTCCGAGTACGACGCGTAGGCGTTGAGGCGATCGTTGATGTACCAGACCGCGCCGAAATTGGGCAGCGTCTCGCTCATCGTCGGTTTGCCACCGGCCACCTTGCGTGCGCCGTAGCGGGGCAGGGTGGTGTAGTCGCCCACTTCCAGTTCGCCCTTTTCGTAACGCAGGCCAGCGGACAGCATGACGTGGTCGGTGGGCCACCACTGCAGCTGCAACAGCGGCGACAGGCTCTGGTAGGTGGTCAGTGGTACCCAGTTTAGGCCGCTGGCCAGCAGTACCTGGTGGGTGCGGTCACGCAGGCCATCCAGGCCCAGGGTCACGTCCAGCGACGTGTCGCCGATGCGGCGCCAGCTCTGGGTCAGCTTGAAGCCGCGCTTGTCCGATTCGTTCTGGGTCTGGTCCCAGGCGGCGTTGGCACCCGTGTTGCCCCACGGGTCCCACTGGCTGGCACCGTAACGCCCTTCAAAATCAACCGCGAACGCCTGCGCCAGGAACTGGCCGCCGAACAGATCGGCATTGCTGTAGTCCAGGGTCAGCGAGCGTGAGCGGTTCATCGGCGGATCGAGCGGCGTATCGCCGGGCACCGACGTGGCCGGGCGACCGGTACGGAAGTTGCCATCCACGGGCAGGTAATTGTCCAGGCCGCGCAGTTCGTAGCGGTTGGCCATCAACTGCAGGCGCTGGCCTTCGGCGATGTTCCAGCCAAGCTTGGCGAAGATGTTGGTCGAGGTCGAATCCATCAGTTCGCCCTGCGCATTGGTGCCGATCGCACGGCCGTCGCCATCGTAGTACAGGCCCTGCCGCTCATGGGCCAGGCCGGCAACGAGGTCGAACTGTTCGCCGCGGATACCCACCAGTGCCGAAGCACGCTGGCCATCATCATCGCGGCGGCCCGGCGAGGCGGCAGTGAGTGAGAGGTTGCTATCCAGCAGGAAAGCACCCGGTTCGCTCGGCGCGCTGCGGGTAATGATGTTGACGATGCCACCGGTGCCGCCGATACCCTGCAGCGCGTTGGCGCCGTGGATCACTTCGATGCGTTCGATCATCGCCGGATCGATGGTATGTGAATCACGCGAACCGTCGCGCAGCGGCGTGGACTGTGGCACGCCGTCGACCATGTAGAGGATGCCGCGCCCGCGCATGCTTTCGCCATAGTTGGACATCTTCTCGCGTGCCGGGGCGAATGCCGGGATCTGCGAGGACAGCACGCGCGATACATCCGAGCCCAGTGCCAGCTGTTGCTGGATGTCCTCACGGGCGAGCACGGTGATGGTGTTGGGCATGGCGGTCTCGCCCTGCGGCATGCGCGCGGTGGACGCCGACACGGTCACTCTGCCGAGCGAAGTCGCGGCTGCCGGCGTTGCTGCCGTACGCGGGCTGTCTGCTTTTGCCGCCGGCGTCGCGGTTGCGACCGCACTGCGGATCACGAACACGCCTGGCGAGCGTTCTTCGACGTCCAGGCCTTGGCCGGCAATCAGCCTTTGCAGCGCCTCGCGCGGGGCATAGCGGCCGTCCAGTGCTGGCGCCTGGCGGCCGGCAACCCTGTCCGCAGCGAACAGCAGCTGGATGCCGCTCTGCTTGGCCATCGCATTGAGTGACTGCTGCAGCGGGGCTGCCGGAAGATGGACGTCCACCGTCGTGGGGGTGGACTGCGCCGCCACCGGAAGGGCGGCGCACAGGCTGACGGCCAGCAGGGCAGGCGTCAGGCGGCGCAGGGCGGCGGGCAGGGCAATGCGGGTCATGCGGGGTCCTTCAGAGGGGTTCAAGCAGCAGCCGGATGAGCAGGGCCACAACCCACCCTCGATGCGGAATTCAGTGATGTGCGGAGATGTGGACGCTGCCATCGTCGCGCTGGTGGACGGCGACCGGCAGGATCTCCGGCAGCAGCGCCAGCGCGGTGGCGGCATGGTCGCCATCGAACACGCCCGAAACCTGCAGCGTGGCCAGACCGGGTTCGTCCAGTACGATCGCGCCGCGGTGATAGCGCTGCAGGCTGCGTACCACTTCGCCCAGCGGGGTCTGCGCGAACTGCAGCCGGCCCTCGGTCCATTCTCCGCTGCCGGCGGCGATCGGCTGCGGTTGCTGGACCGGGCCTGTCCCTGCCAGCAGCTGCTGGCCAGGGTGCAGGCGCTGCTCGCCATCGCGGCCAGCCACGCGCACGCCGACCTTGCCGCGCCACAGGCGGACTTCACTGCGGTCACCGCGTCGATCCACATCGAACACGGTGCCGTAGTTGCGCACCTGCACCGGTCCAGCATCGACCTGGAACCGACGCCAGCGCGAAGGCGCCACGTCGAAGCGGGCGCGTCCGGAGACCAGCACCGTGCTGCGCGAACGCAGATGGCTGCGCACCTGCAGATGGCTGTCTGCATCCAGTTCGATGCGGCTGCCATCGGCCAGCAGCACGCTGCGGCGCTCGCCGATGGCCGTCTGGTAATCGCCCTGTTGCCAGCCGGGATCGAAGGCGTAAAGCCCGCCCAGTCCAGCCACCAGCAGCAGGCCGAGCACGGCGCCGCCGATCCGACGGCTGCGATGAGGGCGATACAGCTGCGCCGCATCGGGCACGGGAAACAGTGCCTTGAGCGTGTCCCGATGTTGTTCCAGCACACGATCAGGCGAGGGCGCGGCGGTCTTGTCCGGACGCGGCGGGCGCGGGCGACGTGGTGCTGTCACGTCAGCGCTCCCGCATCCAGCGTCTGCCGGCATTCGACCATCGCCAACCGCAGATGGCGCTCGACGGCCTTCAGGCCGATCCCCATGCGCCGCGCAACCGCCGCCTGCGGCACGTCATGGATCTTGTGCAGGATGAACACCTGGCGACGTCGACAGGGCATCGCACGGATGACCTCGACCAGCCGTTCCAGTTCCTGCGTGGCAACGGCCTGCCTGACCGGGCCGGCGCCTTCGTAGGCGGCGTCGGGCAGTTCGGCACGGGGTTCCACCCACTGGCGGCGCAGGTCTTCGGCACGGCAACGATCAACCGCGGCGTCGTGGGCCATCCGCCGCAGCAGCGCCATCGGCTGCCGCACGTCGGCCGGGGCCGGGCGTTCCAGCAGGCGGATGCAGACATCGTGCACCACCTCGCGGGCCAGCCCGGGCGAGGCAAAGCGACGACGCAGGTAGTCCACCAGTTCCTCGTAGTGGCGCACCAGCGAGGACACCAGCGGCAGCGCAGGTGGTGGGGAGTGCGGTGGCGTGGACATCCGGAAAAGCGGCGCAGGCGGGAAGGGGTGGGGCCACGCAAGACGGGCCTACGCGGCGCCACGATAGTAATGGGAACTGTTCGCATTTGCTATAAGGTGTTCCGCGGCGACATTGTTCGTGGCCGCCGGAAAGTGAATCCACGATCACCCTCTGCCGCGCACACTCGGCCGCAGATAGGCTGCAGGGCAGCCATCGGGGAGAGTGACCATGCACGTGCTTCTGGTGATCGTCGGCGGGTTCCTGCTGCTGGGCGTCTTCGCCCTGTTCGGCAGGCTCTGGAGCACCGGCAGCTCGCAGCTGCCCACGGCGCTGTTGGCCTTCATCGGCACCTGGCTGCTGGTGTCGGTGGCCAATCTGTGGGTGGGGATCAGTCGGGCGGGCTATACAGTGCGCGAGGAGTTGCCGATCCTGCTGCTGGTGTTTGCCTTTCCGGCGCTGGTGGCCGGTGTCATTTTCTGGCGGCTGGGCCGCTGAAGCGAGGATCCGCGATGCCGGCAACACCCCGTCTTCCTGCCCTGCGTCGTCGCGACGGCCATCATGCGCGGGTGACCTACGAAGAACTGTTCTTCGATCTGGTCTACGTGTTCGCCGTCACCCAGCTCAGCCACCACCTGCTGCACCACCTGGGCCTGCTGGGCGTGCTGCAGACGCTTGTGCTGTGGTTTGCGGTCTGGCTCGGCTGGCAGTACGCGTGCTGGGTCAGCAACTGGTTCGACCCGGAAGCGCCTCGCATCCGCGGCCTGCTGTTCGTCACGATGCTGCTGGCGTTGCTGATGTCTTCGTCCATCCCCGAAGCCTTTGCCGGACGCGCGTGGATATTCGCTGGCGCCTACGCCACGATGCAGGTGGGGCGGACGCTGTTCGTCCTGCTGGAAGTTGGGCGCGCACACCCGCTGGCCGCCAATTTCAGGCGCATGCTGGCCTGGGTCAGCGTGTCGGCCTGCTTCTGGCTGGCCGGCGCAGCGGTCGAAGGCAATGCGCGGCTGGCGCTGTGGGCGCTGGCCGTCGCCTGCGAATACATCTCGCCGATGTTCGGCTTCGCGTTTCCCGGCCTCGGTCGCTCGCGTACCCGCGAGTGGACCATCGAAGGTGGGCACCTGGCCGAGCGCTGCCAGCTGTTCGTGATCGTCGCACTGGGTGAGACGCTGCTGGCAACCGGCGGCGTGCTGAGCGAGGTGGAGCACTGGAGTGGAGAGGTGGTTTCGGCGGTGCTGGCGACCTTCGCCGGTACGATCGCGATGTGGTGGCTGTACTTCGGCATCTCCAGCCGGGACGCTACCGACACCATCACCCGTTCCGACGACCCCGGTCGCATCGGCGCCTACTTCCACTACGTGCATGCGCTGCTGATCGCCGGCATCATCGCCACCGCCGTCGGCAATGATCTGGTGATGGACGAACCGGAGGCGGCAGTGACCCTGCCGTATGCCGCGACGCTGGCGGCGGGACCGTTGATCTACCTGCTGGGCAGCGCACTGTACAAGCGGGCGGTCTACGGCCGCGTGCCGCGTTCGCACCTGGCGGGGGCGGCGGCGCTGGTGGTGCTCGGTTTCGTGCTGCCATGGATGCACCTGCTGGCCGCAGGGTGGCTGACCAGCATCGTGCTGCTGGCGGTGGGGCTGGCCGATACACGGTTGAAGCGAAGCATTGCAGCGACGCGCAGTTAGGGGGCTGCCCGGCAGGCCTGAGCTCAGCGCAGCTCCGCAGCCATCGCCGCCAGTCGGCTTACGGTGTTGATGTTGCGGCCGGTTCCGTTTGCGGCGAAGGGGACGCGCAGGCGCGAACCGGCCATGCCATCGCCGTAGTGGATGAACAGTTGGGCATCGGCAGCTTGCCGGTACCACACACATTCACTGCGCGCAGCAGGCTACATATACGGTCATGGCGTGCTGCCCTGCAGCCGGTCATACATGCGCACCAGATCCACCAGGGTGCGCGCGCCCATCTTGCGCATCAACTGCGCGCGACGCACCTTCACCGTGATTTCGCTGACGCCAAGATCAGCGGCGATCTGCTTGTTGAGCCGGCCCCGTACCACGCCGGCAACCACCTCGCGCTCGCCGGTGTTCAAGGTATCCCAGCGCTGCTGCAGTGCGCCCAGCAGGTCGCCCTCGCGGCGTCGCTGGCGATCGATCTCGATGCCTTTGTGGATGGCGTCCAGCAGTTCCTGGTCACGGAAGGGCTTGGTCAGGAATTCGATGGCGCCTTCCTTGATCGCATTGACGCCCATGGCGATGTCGCCGTGCCCGGTGATGAACACCACCGGCAGGTGCAGGCCGTGGCTGGCCATGGTGCGATGGAAGTCCAGTCCGCTCTGGCCAGGCATGCGCACGTCCAGCACCAGGCAGGCCGGGGCGTCCTCCAGCGCATGGGCAAGGAATTCGCCGGTCGACGCGAAGGCACGTACCTGCAGGCCCATCGATGCAAGCAGATCTTCCAGCGCAGCACGCACCGAGGCATCGTCGTCGATCACGTAGACGATCGGTGACGGTTCCACAGGCATTGTCGTGGGTTTACGCATGGGTAGCTTCCATGTGCGTGGGCAGCTCGAAGATGAAACAGGCGCCACCACCAGCGGGGCGCTCGGCGCGGATATGGCCGCCGTTGGCCTCGATCATCGAGCGGCTCAGGCTGAGGCCCAGGCCGAGGCCGTTCGACTTGGTGGTCCAGAATGCATCGAACACGCGGTCGGGCTGCTCCGCCGGCAGGCCGATACCACGATCGCGCACGATCAGGCTGACGTGGCCGTGCCCATCATGCGCGGTCAGCAGCGACAGCCTGCGCTCGCCCGTGGGCGTACCGGCCATCGCGTCGACGGCGTTGAGGATGAGGTTGCCGATCACCTGCTGCACCTGCACGCGGTCGGCATGGGCGGGGGGCAGCTCGTTGCCCAGCAGCAGCGCGACTGTCACGCCATGCTGTTCCAGTTCGCTGCGCGACAACGCCAGCATTTCCTCCACGGCCAGGTTGAGGTCGAAGGCCTGGCGCTCAGGTGCAGCCCCTTGGGTCAGGCCGCGGATGCGGGCGATCACGTCACTGGCACGATGGGCGTCGGCGACGATGCGGGCGATGGTCTGACGTGCCTTGTCCAGGTTCGGTGGATCCTGGGCCAACCAGCGCTGGCTGGCCTCGGCGCTGCTGGCGATGGCAGCCAACGGCTGGTTCACCTCATGTGCGATGGAGGTGGTCAGCTCGCCGACGGTGGAGGCGCGGGCAACCCGCAGCAGGCGCGCCTGTGCGTCCTGCACCGCGGCCTTGGCCGCTTCCATCTTCAATGCCAGATAGGTAGTGATGCCGATCACCAGCATGCCGATCGCTGAATTGACCAGGCCGATGCGGTAGGTGCCGAAGCGGGTCAGGAAGAAGCTGAGGCCGGTCAACGCGATGCAGACCGCGGCAAGCAGGATGAGGCCGCGTGCGGGCAGCCGTCTTGACGCCGCGAGGATGACGGCTGCGTAGAAGCAGGCGGCGGCAACGGCGTAGTCGGTAACCGTATCGACCAGGAAGATGGCCGCCATCACGATGATCAGGGCCAGCACGACCAGGGGGCGGCGGGGCGACAGCGATGGCATCGGGATGGCTCCCTGGCGTGGGTGGAAAGGATAGCAAAGGTGAGCCCATGCCCTCGAACGGCCGCGGGTGCCGCGGTAGGTGCCGACCGTTGGTCGGCACAGCAGCAGGAAGCCGGGGTATCTGAAGATCCGTGCCGACCAACGGTCGGCACCTACCGAAGCTTGGTGTGCACGCTCTTGCTGGTTGCCGGCCAGCAGCCGGCACTACCGGGCGTCATTCCTCCAGGCTGGCGTTCCAGAACCCCTGCAGCACACCCGGCGTGGCCGCCAACGTCGCCAGCACGGCATCCAGTTCGCCGCCATCGACCGTGGTGGCGTACAGCACCGCTTCGATCTCGACATCGCGCTCGCCGAACGGGCGCTGGTCGACCGCACGCACCGGGTACTGCGCCTGTTCGAGCAACAGTAGAAGCCGGTCCAGCACCTCGGCCTGCTGCTCACGCTGGCAGACCACGTTGATCGCGTAGGTTGCCTCGCTGAACGCTTCCGGCAGCGGTTGCCGCTGGATGCGGTTCACCACCGGTCGCAGCAGGGTGTTGGCGGCCAGCACGAACACCGCAGCCAGCACCGCCTCGGGCAGCAGCTTGATGCCGGCACACGCGCCGACCGCCGCCGAGCCCCACAAGGTGGCTGCGGTGTTCAGGCCCGATACCTGTGCGCCATCCTTCATGATCGCGCCGGCACCGAGGAAGCCGACACCGGAGATCACGTAGGCCACCACGTGCAGCGGTGACGGCGGCCCGCCGTACAGGTCGTGGAAGCGCACGGCCAGGTCGACGAAGACGGCGGCGCCCACCGCCACCAGCGTGTTGGTGCGCAGGCCGGCGGTGCGCTGGCGGAACTGCCGCTCCAGGCCGATCAGCGCGCCCAGCACGAAGGCGACGGACAGGCTGATCAGCGAGCTGAGGGTGGCGCCGGCGTTGAACGCGGGCAGGTGGGGGTTGAAGTCCATGAGGATTCTCCCTGCGCCGATGCGCTTACTGCCAGCCGTAACGGCGGATGTAGAGCTTCTTCAGCGCGGTGGTCAGCACCGCATAGCCGAACAGGATCGCCACCAGGAACGGCCAGTAGCCGGCCGGCAGCGCCTGCAGCTTGAAGTAGCCCGCCAACGGGCTCATCGGCAGGATCACGCCGATCGCCATGATCGCCCCGGTCATCAGCAGCAGCGGCGGCGCGGCGATGCTCTGCAGGAACGGCACCTTGGGCGTGCGGATCATGTGCACGATCAGGGTCTGGGTCAGCAGACCGACCACGAACCAGCCGGACTGGAACAGGCCCTGGTCGGCCGGCGTGCGTGCATCGAACACGTACCACATCAAGGCGAAGCAGCTGAGGTCGAAGATCGAGCTGATCGGCCCGAAGAACACCATGAAGCGGCCGATGTCCGCCGGGTTCCACTTCAGCGGCCTGCGCACCAGTTCCTCATCGACGTTGTCGAACGGAATGGCGATCTGCGAGATGTCATACAGCAGGTTCTGCACCAGCAGCTGCAACGGCAGCATCGGCAGGAACGGCAGGAACGCCGAGGCCACCAGCACCGAGAACACGTTGCCGAAATTGGAGCTGGCGGTCATGCGGATGTACTTCAGCATGTTGCTGAAGGTGCGCCGCCCCTGGATGACGCCTTCCTCCAGCACCATCAGGTTCTTTTCCAGCAGGATGATGTCGGCGGCCTCCTTGGCGATGTCCACCGCGCTGTCCACGCTGATGCCGATATCGGCTGCGCGCAGTGCGGGAGCATCGTTGATGCCATCACCGAGGAAGCCGACCACCTTGCCTTGTGCACGCAGTTCGCGCACCAGCCGTTCCTTGTGCAGCGGCGTGAGGCGGGCGAACACGCGGTGTTCCTGCAGTGCACGTGCCACGGCAGCGTCGTCCATGCGCTCGATCTGCGGACCGGTCACGATCGTGTCGGCGTCCAGGCCGACCTGGGCACAGACCCGGGCGGTGACCAGCTCGTTGTCGCCGGTGAACACCTTTACTTCCACACCGTGCGCGGCCAGCGCCTGCAGCGCCTGCGCGGCCGACTCCTTCGGCGGATCGAGGAAGGCCACGTAGCCCACCAGGGTCAGATCGCGCTCGTCGGCCTGCGAGTACACGCTCTGGCTGGCCGCGGTCTCCTTCATCGCCACGGCCACCACGCGCAGGCCCTGTTCGTTCAGCTCCTCGGTGGTCTGCCGCACGCGGGCCAGGCGCTGCTCATCCAGCGGCATGTCCTGGCCGTTCTCGCGCACGGTGCTGCACACCGCCAGCATTTCCTCCACCGCACCCTTGCAGATCAATTCGTGATGGTCCTCGCGCTCGGATACCACTACCGACATGCGGCGGCGCTCGAAGTCGAACGGGATCTCATCGACCTTGCGGTAGTCCTGTGACAGGCGCAGCGAGCTCTGCAGCTCCACATGCTCCAGCACCGCACGATCGAGCAGGTTGATCAGGCCGGTCTGGAAGTGGCTGTTGAGGTAGGCGAAGGTCAGCACATCCTCCGAATCCTGCCCGAACACATCGGTGTGCCGCTCCAGCGCGATCTTGTCCTGGGTGAGGGTGCCGGTCTTGTCGGTGCACAGCACTTCCATCGCACCGAAGTTCTGGATCGCGTCCAGGCGCTTGACGATCACCTTGCGCCGCGACAGCAGCACCGCGCCCTTGGCCAGGGTGGAGGTGACGATCATCGGCAGCATTTCCGGGGTCAGGCCGACCGCCACCGACAGCGCGAACAGGAACGCTTCGGTCCAGTCGCCCTTGGTCCAGCCGTTGACCAGCAGGACAAACGGCACCATCACCAGGGCAAAGCGGATCAGCAGCCAGCTGACGCTGTTGACACCGGCCTGGAATGCTGTCGGCGCACGATCGCTGGCACTGCTGCGCTGGGCGAGGGTGCCGAAGTAGCTGGTGTTGCCGGTCGCCAGCACCAGCGCTGTTGCCGTGCCGGACACCACATTGGTGCCCATGAACAACAGGTTGGCCTGTTCCATCAGGCCAGCCTCGGCGTTGCCCGCCTGCACGAACTTCTCCACCGGCAACGATTCGCCGGTCATCGCGGCCTGTGCGACGAACAGGTCCTTGGCCGCGAGGACACGGCAATCGGCCGGGATCATATCGCCGGCCGACAGCACGATATGGTCGCCCGGTACCAGGTCGCGGATCGGCAGATCCAGCAGCCGTGCCGGCCGCCGGCTGTGCAGCTGTGCGCCGAAGTACTGGTCGGCCACTTCTGCCGCTTCGGTGCCCGCAGCGCGGCGCAGCACGCGTGCGGTATTGCCCACCAGAGCCTTCAGCCGTTCGGCAGCGCGATTGGAGCGACCCTCCTGCACGAAGCGGATCAAGGTGGACAGCACCACCATCGCACCGATCACCACCGTCGCCTTGGCATCTTCGGTCAGCCAGGACACGGCCGCCAGCACCGTCAGCAGCAGGTTGAACGGATTGCGATAGCACTGCCACAGATGGCGCCACCACGGCAGCGGCTTCTCGTGGTCGACCTCGTTCGGGCCGAAGCGCAGCAAGCGCTCTTCGGCTTCGTGCGGGCTGAGACCGTCGACGTGCGATTGCAGGGTAGCCAGCGCATCGGCTTCGCTGCCCTGTGCAAGCGCGAGCAGTCCGGCGGTGAGCGTGGCCGGTGCGGCCTGCGTGCTGCCACGGCCGTAACCGGCTTCGGGCATCGCACGACGACCGAACAGGTTGCCCGCGCGGCGGCTGCGCAGGAAGGCGTTGAACCAGGCGTTGAGCAGGCTCATGGGAAGATCCTCTTGGAACGGCGCCGGGCGGAGCCTGCGCGTGGAGCGGAAGGGGCGGGTCGTCAGGCGTGGCGCATGGCCAGCACCGATGGCGACCAGGGCTGCATGCGCAGTCGTTGGCTGCCGCCGATGCACAGCGGCTTCATCGCATCGCGCAGCGGGTAGGGCAGGTGGCGCAGCACATTGATGCGCTCGCTGATCGGCAGCAGCGACAGGGCGTCGGCCACCACCCGGGGCGAGCCGAGGGCCAGCGAACGGGCGAACAGGACAGGGCCGTGCTGCAGCAGCAGGCTGCGCAGGGCGGAAACATCGCGCTCACCGATCAGGCGGCGGACAGTGATGTAGAGAATCTTGTAGGACATGGGATTCCTCCGGGCAGGCGCTGCCCGGGGCTCCCATCGTTTACACGGACAGGAACCGGCCGTCAGTCGCCAGCAGTGAACAAGTAGGCAGGCAGGGGCGCGCGTCGCGCCCGGCAGGGTCGGGATCCATCTGCGTCTCCGCGTGGGGCGGCCAGTCGCTGGCCAGTGGCGCTATTGTCCGCGCTCGTATTCAGCAGGCCTAGAGGCCCGTGGGTTAGCCCGGCTATACCTTGGTATAGAAAAAGGGGCCGTTGGCCCCTTTTGTTCAGCTGCGGTCGGCGAAAGCGTCGGTGGCCCGCACCAAAGCATCGGTAGTGGCGGCTTCGTTGGCGCTGTGGCCGGCGATGACCATCTCCAGGGTGGCTTCCGGCCAGGCTTTGGCCAGGTCCCAGGCACTGCGTGGTGGGCAGATGATGTCGTAGCGCCCCTGCACGATGACGCCGGGCAGGTGGCGGATGCGATCGATATCGCGCAGCAGTTGGCCGTGTTCCAGGAAGGTGTTGTGGCGGAAGTAATGCGCCTCGATGCGCGCTTTGGCCAGGGTATCAAGCGGATCGGTAGCGGAGGCCGCGTCGACGTCATGCACCAGCGTGGCGGCGTTGTCTTCCCAGCCCAGCCAGGCCTGTGCCGCTGCGATGCGGACGGCTTCGTCGGCATGATCCAGGCGCTTCCAGTAGGCTTCGAGCATGTTGCCGCGCTCGTCCTCCGGGATGTGCGCCTCGTAGCGATCCCAACGCTCCGGGAAGATCCAGCGGGCACCGCCGTTGAGCTCGGCGAACCAGCGGTTCTCTTCCTCGCGACCGAGGAAAACGCCGCGCACGATCAGCCCGGTGGCACGGTCGGGATGGGCCTGTGCGTAGGCCAGCGACAGGGTTGAACCCCAGGAACCGCCGTAGACCAGCCAGCGCTCGATGCCCAGGAGTTCGCGCACTTTCTCGATGTCGGCCACCAGATCCTGCGTGGTGTTGCCACGCAGCTCGCCGAACGGCGTGGAGCGGCCGCTGCCGCGCTGATCGATCAGCACGATGCGGTAGCGCGCCGGGTCAAAGAAGCGGCGATGGGTGGGCGAGATGCCAGCGCCCGGGCCACCATGCAGGTACACCACCGGAATGCCATCAGGCGTGCCGCACTCTTCGATATGCAGGGTGTGCAGCGCGTCGACGGGTAGCGTGTGTTCGCGGTACGGGGTGATCGGCGGGTACAGCGTGCGCATGGTGGTGCCTCACAAGCGGGGAGCACAAGGATAGCGGGGCGTATCGGCCAGCGTCATCCGCGTCAGGTTCAAGTATTCTTTGCGTTCAAGGGGCAATGGCCGGCGATTCCTGGCGATAGAGACCCTGCAGGACGCAGAGGATGAATGACTTGAGCGCGCAGGACGTCACCGTACACGCCCCACCGGCGCGCGGCACCCTCAGCAGTGGTGCCCGTGAGTCGATGAAGTGGCTCGCGCTGCTGTCGATGACCGGTGACCACGTCGCCAAAGTGGTTTTCGGTGGCTATGTGCCGGTGGTCAGCGAGTTTGGGCGCATCGCCTTCCCGCTGTTCGCGCTGGTTATGGCCTGCAACCTGGCGCAGCCGGGCGCCGATCTGGGCAAGTCGATCCGGCGCCTGTCCGCCTGGGGACTGGTCGCGCAACCCCTGCACATGCTGGCCTTCGGCTACTGGCTGCCGCTGAACATCCTGTTGACTTTCGGCCTGGCTGCGGTGGCGGTGCATGCGCTGACCAGCAACCGGCAGCTGTTGCTGCTGGTGGCAGGAGGCCTGCTGCCGTTCTTCGTGGACTACCAATGGGCGGGGGTGGCCCTGGTGGTGCTGGGCTGGATCGCGTTCCGCCACCGGGCGTACTGGCTGCTGGCGTTCGGATTCGGCGGGCTGTGCTGGGTCAATGGCAACGGATGGGCATTGCTGGCCATCCCGCTGGTGCTGGCGTTGGCCAGGGTGCCGTGGACGGTTCCGCGTTCACGCTGGGCGTTCTACGTGTACTACGTGGGGCACCTGGCGGTTCTGGCTGCCTATGCGCAGTGGCTGCGCTGAGCAACGGCACCCATCGTAGCGGTGAGCTGCCCCGGTCACGTCGCGGGTGCCTTTCCAGTGCGCAACGCACACCGGGCACGCTCGCCTCTACAATCGGCCCATGCCTGCCACGCCCACCCTCGACGATCTGCGTCGCTACGCCGTAGCCCGCACGCTGTTCACGCCCACCACGCTGCTGACCGCGATCCGTCGCCTGGGTTTCGTGCAGGCCGATCCCATCCGTGCGCCTGCGCGTGCCCAGGACCTGACCCTGCGGCACCGGGTGAAGGGCTATCAGGCTGGAGATCTGGAGCGCCGCTACAGCCGGTTGCCGATCGAGGAAGACTTCCTGGTCAACTACGGTTTCCTGCCGCGCGAACACCTGTCGTTGATGCATCCGCGGGTGTCCCGCAGGCCGTGGGACGCCAGCACGCGGCGCAAGGCGGCCGAGGTACTGGCGTTCGTGCAGGAGCGGGGCGCGGTGCATCCGCGCGAGGTCGACCAGGCGTTCGCGCATGGCCGGGTGACCAACTACTGGGGCGGCACCAGCAATGCCAGCACCCATCTGCTGGATGGCATGCACTATCGCGGCATGTTGCGCATCGCCCGTCGTGACAGCGGCACCCGCATCTATGCCGTTGCAGAACATGCACTCGCCGAGGGCGGCAAGGCCGCGCGCCTGCAGCGCGCCACCGCGCTGATCGATCTGGTGGTGCGCAAGTACGCGCCGTTGCCTTCGGCCAGCCTCACCTATCTGGCGCGGCTGCTGGGCTATGGCGCTCCACATATGGCCGCCGAGATCCAGCAGGCACTGCGGCTGGCACGCGAGCGCCTGGCCGGCTGCATCATCGACGGAACCACTTGGTACTGGCCGGCCGAGGAGAATCCCCGTTCGCGGCGCTACCAGGCCGATGAGCAGGTGCGGCTGCTGGCACCCTTCGATCCGGTAGCCTGGGATCGGCGACGGTTCGAGCTGCTCTGGGGCTGGGTCTACAGGTTCGAGGCCTACACACCGGCGGCCAAGCGTCGCTTCGGCTACTACGCGCTGCCGCTGTTGTGGCGCGACCAGGTGGTCGGCTGGGCCAATGTCACCGCCAAGGACGGCGCCCTGCAGCCGGATATCGGTTTCGCCAGCGCCTCGCCCATGAAGGACGTTCTGTTCCGCAATGCGCTGGATGACGAGCTGGAGCGGATGACGCGCTTTCTCGCTGGCTGAGGCGTTGCCTTGGGATGACAGCGGGCGCTGCCGCTATTCGTCGCGTCGCTCCGTGCGTACCCGTGCACGCGCGTCATAGAGCTGGCTGTCGGCATGATGGATGGTGTCGGCTACCGATTCACCCGGCGCACTGAGCGCCGCGCCCATGGAGAACGCCGTCGGCGACTGCGCTGCGTTGGCGGCATACCAGCCCTCAAGGAGGGGAAGGCGCGCGGACGCCGACGCGGTCAGCACCACCAGGAACTCGTCTCCGCCCAGACGGACCACGGTCTCTCCCGCGCCCAGCGGCGCCTTCAGGAAGGCGGCAAACTCGACCAGGATCGCGTCGCCGCGGCGGTGGCCCTGCGCATCATTGATCCGTTTGAAATCGTCCAGATCAAATACCAGGCACGCCCACGTTCCGGCGGTCATCTCGTCGAGCCGGTGCAGGTAGCGGCGGTTGTGGCACTGGGTGAGTGGATCCTTCAGCGATAGTTCGCGCAGGCGCTGCTCCTGCAGGCGCAGCGCGGTGACATCCTGGGCGTGGCCGAGCACGAAGGGCGGCTGTCCCTCGCTGTCGAGCACGTTGTTGTAGGCCCAGTAGCGCAGCGTTCCATCGGCGGCAATGAGTTCGATGACGCCGGCATCGGTGTGGTTGGCTTCGATGCGTTTCAGGTAGGCATTGAACACCTCGCGGCGCTCGGGCGGCATGTAGTCGCACAGGCTGCGGCCGATGATCTGGCGTTCCTCGTAGCCCAGCGACTGCAGCGCCGCCGGGTTCACCGAGGTCAGCGTGCCATCCAGCGTATGCGTGCAGATCAGCCCCAGGCTGTAGTGGAACAGACGCCGATAGCGCACCTCGCTCGCCTCCAGGGCGTCCAGCGCCGCGCGTTCTTCGGTGACGTCCTGGATCGCGCCCACCAGCCGTGGATGGCCCTCCACCTGCTGCCGGTTGCCCACCACGCGGGTCCAGATGCTGCGTCCATCGGCTGTGCTCATCGGCAGCTGCACCTCCCAGGGCGTGCCATCCTCCACGCAACGCTGCACGGCAGTCTGGATGATGCTGCGACTGTCCTGGCGGTAGAACGACAAGGCGGATTCGAGGGTGGGCTGGTAGCTGGAACGGACACCGTGGATCTGCTTGGTCTCGCGCGTCCAGCGCACCTCGCCGGTGTCCAGGTCCAGTTCCCAGCCGCCGACCTTGGCGGCGGTGTTGGTGCGCTGCAGAAAGTCCTCGCTGCGCTTCAGATCGCGATGCAGTGCCTGCGCCTGGTCGACCTGTCGCAGCAATGCGCTGCGTTGCTCCAGCACCTGCGTGGTGACCCGGCCAAGATGGACCATCAATTCCCGCTGCGACGGCGACAGCACCCCGGGCAGCGTGTCGAGCAGGCACAGCGTACCGATGCGCGCGCCATGGGCGGTGGTCAGTGCTATTCCAGCGTAGTGGCGTACCCGGTGCCCTGCGGTGACCAGCGGACTGCTGGCGAACCGTGGGTCCTGCCTCGCGTCTGGAATCTCCAGCAGCTCGTCCTGCTCGATGGCATGCGAACAGAAAGAGATGGAGCGGGGCGTTTCAGTGATGTCGCCCAGCCCGATGTTGGACTTGAACCATTGCCGCTGCGCGGCAACGATGGAAATCAACCCGATGGGCATGCCGGTGGCAGCGAGCGCGGCGGCAACAATGGCATCGAACACGGGCTCAGGCGGTGTATCGAGAACACCCAGGCGATCGATCTCGAGAAGTCTGGAAGCTTCATCCATGGCAGGCACTGCGTCTCCGGCAGGGAAGGGCAGGTCACAGCGATCACGCTAGGGCGCGGCACGTTATGCCGTTGCGTGGAACAGTGAGGCTGGTGTCAATGATTCTTCAGTGATGGGTTTCATGCAGGTCTCTTTGGCGTTGCCGCGCGGGGCGCGCGTACCGAAACGTGACGGTGATCGCGCACGTGCCAGCGCCAGGGAAAATCCACGGCACGGGTGATGCCGATGCGCGGCCCCACCACCGGGTCGTCCGGCGGCGCCATGCCATCGTCCAGTATCGTGATGCCGTGGCTGGCAGTCACCAGATCGGCGCCGTCGAAGTGCCGGTCTAGGCCAAACGCCTGCGACAGCTTGCCGGGGCCACTGGCCAGGTCGTGGTCGCGGCGGGCGGCAGGCCGCAGCGGGTACATCAGTTCCTGCCCGGCGACCGGCGCGGCGGCACGCAGCAGAACCGCAACACCCTCGCCGACGTCTCCGCAGACGACATTGCTGCCCCAGTGCATGCCATAGGTGAAGTAGACATAGAGATGGCCTGCTTCGCCGAACATGCTGGCGTTGCGCGCGGTCATGCCGCGCCAGGAGTGCGCCGCCGGATCGTCGCTGCCGGCATACGCCTCGACCTCGACAATGCGTGCCACGCGGCCATCGTTGCGCACCAGCAGTTTGTTCAGCAGCTCGGGGGCGACCACCGTTGAAGGACGCTGATAGAAGGCGCGCGGGAGCCGGGCTCCGTCAACGGGCAGCGCGGCGAACGTGGCATCTGGATCGGTCTGCTTCGGCATGCTGCAATCATCGCCTGTCCGCGGTGAAGCTGTCGCCAGTGTGGTGTCAGTCCGCCGTGGCTGGACGATCGAGCGCGGCCCGGCGCGCGGCAAACACCTCCGGTGTCTGCGGTTTGATGAACAATGCCACCAGTTCCGGGAACTCCTGTTTCACCGCAGACTCGATGCGGGTGATGCAGGCCTCGATCTGCGGCGTGGTGCGGTCGTCCTCGAATTCCGCACTGAGCATCGCCACCACCTGTTCCGGGCCCATCTGCAAGGTGGTCACGCCGTTGGCGCGACGCAGATCCGGGTCGGTCACGGCCACGGCCATGATCCGTTGCGCCACCGCCGGGTGGGCCGGCTCACCGATCAGCAGGCCCTTGGTCTCGCGCGCGAGCAGGAACGCGGTCAGCGCCAGCACACCGGCAATGCACAGCGAGGCGACCCCATCCAGCACCGGCATCTCCAGCAACTGCGCGGCCAGCAGCCCGACCAGGGCGAAGCCAAGGCCGAGCAGGGCGGCACTGTCTTCCAGCAGCACGGTGAAGGTGGAAGGATCCTTGCTGCGGCGGAACGCCTCGAAGTATCCCAGTGAGCCCTTGCTGCGGCGGAATTCGCGCAGCGCCACCCACCATGAGGCACCTTCGAACAGGATGGAGATGCCCAGTACGCCGTAGCTGATGGCGTGATTGGTGGCCGGCTCCGGCTGGCGGATATGCTGGATGCCTTCGTAGGCCGAGACGCCGGCGCCGGCGGCGAATACCAGCAGGGCGACGATGAAGCTCCAGAAGTACAGCTCGCGGCCGTAGCCGAACGGGTGCAGGGTATCGGGGGCCTTCTCGGCACGGCGCAGACCGTACAGCAGCAGTACTTCGTTGAGGGTATCGACCAGCGAGTGCACGCCCTCGCTGAGCATGGCCGAGCTGCCGGACACGGCGGCCGCGATGAATTTTGCGACGGCGATGGCAAGGTTGCCGGCCAGGGCGGCGTAGATGACCAGGCGTGAGCCGGAGGGCGAGGACATGGCAGAGACAAGGTAGCGCGGAAGACTGATGATCGCGTCCACCTTGTCCCCGGCGTGTGCAGGGGAAGGTCCTTCACACCTCTGCCCACCTCTGGGCTAGCAGGCAGGAGCCCTTTGCCGCGGCCTTGATTTGCGCACCGCGCCGGTGGCGGACTTCACCGGTGGTGGCGGTGCGACGGATGTTGGCGCAGGAGGTTCCGGAGGCTGCGGTGGGGGAGTTGCTTGGGGAGCATCAGGCGTCGTGTACCAGGTGAACACTTCGCTGCTGGGCACGGGGATCGACCGGGTTCGGGTCTTCGGCGTCCAGCCCGGTTCGGCGATGACGGTGTGGCTGCCAAGGCGATTGAGCAGGAAGACATCCCGGATCTCATACAACTCCTTCCCCGGGCCGTCGATTCTGCGGCAGTTGGTTGACACCCCGGATGCCCGAACCATCCTGCAGCCCTCGCTCGATACCACCACACTCTGGTGGGGCAGCATCCCCAGCTGGAACGTGCTGGCAGCGCGGTCGAGTGATTCGAACAGGGTGCCTGCAATGAGCAGGATCGGGGCGATTACCAAGGCAAGTGCGAGTACCCGGGACCAGAGCGGGAGTGTCCTGATGCTCAGGATGACCAAGTGAAGGAGCGGCAGCCCGAGCGAGACCAGGAGCACTTCCCAGCCGCTCATCGTGGCGGCTGCGGAATGGGTGCCGAAGACCACGATCGCGATCAAGGGGAGCGTGAACAGGTAAAGGCAAGCGGACAGTGCAGTCAGCCTCAGTGCCCACCAGATCTTCTTCTTCCGCAGAACGCTGCCGACGGGCTCATCAATGGGCTTGGGCTTCATTCCCATCGGCGCGAAGGCGCCAGCGGCACCGACCAGAATGGCGCCTGCGAACAGGATGGGTGCAGCGTCGCCGAGTGGAGTGAAAAGCCAGACGTACATCCAGCCTGTTGCCAGGGCCGCTCCCAGCATGGCCATACCCATGCTGAGGCCAGCGGACGCCAACCATTGCGTCTGAGATGTGCGGATGCTGCTTCTGTCGGTGATGAATCCTGATTTCTGCCACTCGATCAGCACAGCGGCGGGGAGCATGAGCGTCAAGATGACCACGATGACCATCACGACCGAAAAGAAGACGATGGCCGCCGCCACCAGACCGATATCGGTCAGTGCGAGGCTTGGCAGGTAGTGGATCCGCCAGAAGAAGACGATCATCGCAAGGGTGCCCGCCAGCGCGAACAACGCCTTGTGGGCGTAGATGTCGGTCAGGATTTTGGACGCTGCCGGCCAAGGCGAGCTTGAAGGAGGCGAAAGGGTGTCGGGGCGGGGGTCCTGCAACGGCATCGCGCATCGTCCATGAGTTGGGCTTCACCTCCGGATATCGGCCGTTCGCGAAAGCGCTTGAATCGAAATCCAGATCCATGCAGATCCTTATCGCTGGCGTTGCCCTCCTGTGCTGTCCGCCTTGACCGGCACTCCTGGGTGGCGTCGCCCGCGCGCGACGCCACCCGGCATGGGTGCCCGCTAGTTCGGGGATACCAGGATCGCAGCGTCGAGCACCGGGAACGATTGCGGTGCCTGGCCCGACGAGGCGACCAGGCGGATCTCCAGCGTCGTCGAACCGCCGCCGGCAGCATCCGCGCGCAGCGCGCCCAGCGTCTGCGGCAGTGGTACGGCGAACGTCGTTGGATGATCGTGGCCCATGGCCGCCATGCTCGGCCCGAAGAATGAGACCGTGCCGGCGTAGTACGGACTGTCCGCGCTGACCGAGGTGACGTCGGCCGGTGCATTGATCAGCACGTCGAACTCGCGCGTGTTGTGCAGTCCATGGGGACGCTCGAGGGTCACCTCCGCGATCAGCATGCGCGGGCCGGTGGCCGCCAGATGCGCACGAACCGCTTCGTTGGGCACCGCTACACGCACGGCGCCGTCGGTCCGCTTGCCGCGCACCAGCCGCGCAGCCTTCGCGGCGTTCGGAGCCGTTGCAGCCTGCTCTGCAGCACGGACACCGCGGCCATAGACGTAGTCATAGTCGAACGCGGTGGTGGAGAAGAATTCCGCGGCCGGGCGCGTGCCGACGTAGCGGCCCTGGCCATTGACGAAGAAGCGGAACGGTTCGTCCATGAACTGCCGGCGTTCGGCAGCGTCGGTCGGCATGATCGGGCGGCCGAAGGCCTGCTGCCTGCGTGTCCACACATCCCACAGGCGATCCATGTTGGCGTGGTGCAGGTAGAAGATCGGATCCAGCGGCGACAGGAAGTTGGTCATGTTGCCGTAGGGGCCGGGATCGACGGCGCCGACACCGCCAATGCAGTTGTGCACCTTGTTGTGCGGGAAGCCTTCCAGCACCGAGAACTTGGTGGCCCCATCGGGCTGCAGCACGTGCGAGGTGGTGCGCGAGCTGGTGAAGCTGCGGCTGATGTCAGGGTTGTTGAACTCCACCGGTGACAGGCCGGCACGGATGGTGTCGGCGGACACGGCGGAGGCCGTCTTCGGGTCGAAGCCCGGATGCTCGCGCCATAGATAACGGGCGCCACAGGTAACCGCGTACGCCGCATTGCCGGAAATGCCGGTCTGTTCCTTGGCGTTGTAGCCGGTGACGTCGTTCCAGACGTCTTCGGCGCTGTTGTAGCCACGCAGCGACAGCTGCTGCCGCTGCCCACTGTCCAGGGTGTTCCAGTGGCGCTGCAACGCAGGCTTCATGAACTGGGTGAACACCGCCAGGTTGCGGGTGTAGGGCGTATAGGCCTTGTCGGTCGGGGTCAACAGACCGTCGAACATCGCAACCGGAATCTGCGGAAGTTCAGTCCAGTCCCAGTACGGCATGGCGAACTGGCGATCGCCGCTGAGCTCGCGGATGGTCTGTTCGAAGTAGCCTACGTAGCCGCGGTGCCAGACATAAAACCACCAGTTGCCGTGCGGGCAATCCATCAGGTGCACGAACGCATTGCGGAACCAGTTGCGCGGGTCGTCAGCCGGCAGCGCCAGCATTGCCTGGATGCCTCGGGCATAACTGGCCAGCATGCGCTGGCCTTCCGGGCTGGTGACGTTGTAGCGGTGGAAACGCGCCACTGCGGTACCGTCGCTCGCGCTCTGGCCACTGGCCAGGGCACTGGGCGCGAACAGCGATGCCAATGAGGCGGTGGCAGTGGTTGCTAGGAAATCACGGCGTGTGTAACGCATAGCGTCCTCCCTGGTGATTGGTTCAACCGCGTCGGGTTACGAATCACTGCAAGGGCCCGTGACTGCTGCCATGGGCCGGACGGGGACATCCAGCCCCGCCGCCCGGATCGACGGGCGCGAAGGCGCCGCCGGACCAGGGCGGCAGCAGTATAGGCACGGCATTGCGCCCGGATCTGGGCAGTACGCCACAGTCATGGCCGGCCCTGGCCGGCCGGGTCTACTATTCCGGGCCGGTCTTCACCCGCGCCACCCGCTTTCGATACTCATACACGTTGTCACCGCGGATCCGCTTTTCCTGCGTGCCCGAGATCGAATCCACCCGGCGATCCGACCCGGTCACCGGCTTGGCATCGATCTCGGTTTCGTGTTCGAACGAATGCGATTTGTCGGTGTTCCGGTAGAACCGGTACAGCGCCCAGTACAGCGCGGTCGCGCCGGCCGGGCCTGCAGCCAACAACCAAAGACCACTGTCATCACTCATGTGCTGGCCACCAGGAAGGCAATTGCGAGGGCTTCGATGATCGTGCCGGCGGTCAGCGCCGCCAGCAGCATCTTCCACTGCTGCACCGGCACGCTGCCCATGGTTTCACCGGTCCGACCGTTCACCGCGATGTAGTGCAGCATGCCGCCGTTCTTGCCGGGCTGGTGGTACGAATACAGCCACACCGGCAGGTACATGGCCACCCAGCGGGTGCCGTGCACCTCCAGCTGCTCCTGTTCCCAGCGTACGCCACGGTCGTAACGGCGCACCGTGCCTTCCACCTGCGCGCGGGCGATCGACAGCAGCTGGTCTTCCAGTCGCGGCCGCAGCTTTTCGACGTCCAGGTTGCGCTTTTCCGAAGTGAAGCCCGCCAGGTAGGAGGCGTTCCACTTCACCGCATTCTTGGTGTCGAACGGCAAAATCGTGTTGATGATGTTGTTGGTGTTGGCGCGCGTGTCGAGGTTGCCGCGCTCGGCCGACGATTCCAGCGGCAGGTCGTCCACGGTGAAATCGACCTGGCGTTCCACCTGGTAGATGTCCGCGTCGTAGTAGGTCTGCTTGTTCTTTTCGCTGCCACGGGTGTATTCGCGCGTCTTGATTTCGCCCTTGCCGGCCACGGCCGCACTGACATTGCCGTCGACGATCATGTAGGGCAGGTACACACCCACCACGTTTTCCGGGGTGAACTGCTCCTTGAACGCCTTGAGCGCGAACATCCGGCGCTTGTCGACGAACTGGCGGATGCGCGCGACCGCATCCTCCTTCTTGATGTGGAACGGCAGCACGGCGTCAGGCACGGCGCCGTTGGCGATCTGTTCGTTCACGCCGAACACGTGCCGGCACCAGTGGCAGCGCGCCGTCATCGTGCTTTCGGTGTTGACCGTGACTTCGGCGCCGCAACCGGTGCACTTGAAGGTCATCAGTGCCGAGGTGTCGGCATCGATATCGCGTGCGCCCGATGCGATGACGGTGCCACGCAGCTGGTCGATGGCTTCACCCAGGCCGAATTCCTCTTCCACCCGTGCGCCATGCCATTCGTGACGGCAGTACAGGCAGACCAGGATATCGGTACCCAGCTTGGGCCGGATATCGGTAGCGCCGCACTTCGGGCAGCGGTTGAGGCCGTCTTTCAGTTCGGCCGCGGAGGTGTCGATGGCGACCGGGTCGGGCGCCTCGATCTCATTGCGTATGGCCTCAGGCAGCGTCGAGGTATCGAGCGGGAAGCTGCCGGGCAGGGGAGGGACGTCCTGCGGCGAACCCGGCCCGTCCAGCACCGCCGCCGGCAGGGGCGGCGGTGCTGAAGCGGATCGGGGCAGCGGCGGAGGCGTGTTTCTGGGATCGGACATGGTGGTTGCGCGTCCTGCGTCTGCTTACAGTCCCAGCGCCTTGGCCTTCAGCGCGTCATAGTCGGTCTGGGTGATCAGGCCCAGATCCAGCATTTCCTTGGCCTTCTTCAGCTTGGCCACCGGGTCGTCGGCAGCCGGAGCGGCCGGGGTTGCCGGCTGCTGCAGGTTGCCCGCGCCGAACATGCCCGACGCCATGCCCAAGCCGACAAGGCCGGCGGCACCGCCGTTCTCGCCTGCGGACTGGATGCCCTGGGCAACGCTGGCCTGCAGGTTGGAATTGCCGCGCGAGCCGGACAAGGCATCGGCGCGCTGCACGGTCTTCAGCAGCTCACGGGTGTTGGCGTCGTACTCGATCGAGACGATGGCGGTCTTGACGATGGCCAGGCCGCGATCGGACTTCCACTGGTAGCCCTGCTCGACGGCAGCCGACAGGCTCTGCGCAAAGCCCAGCGAATCCTGCTGCAGCTTGGTGATGCGGTTGCCCTTGCTTGGATCGTTGGTATACAGGCTGAACGCCGGCGCCAGCGAACCCACCACTTCATTGAACAGCTGGCTGGCAGCGGCGTTGTCCAGGTCGGTGAAGTCGAATACCTGGCCCGGCTGCAGGTAGCTGGCCGGAACGAAGTTCTTCACGAACAGGATCGGGTCGACGATCTTCAGCGTGTACGAGCCACGCGTGACCGCGCCAACCTGGGTGTTGAGGAAGCCATCGTCCCAGTAGATTTCCGACTGGGTGCCGAAACGGTTGTCCGGCAGTTCCTTCAGCGAAACGAAGAAGGCGGCCTGCTGCGAGCCCGGCTGGCCGCCGAACTTGAAGCGCTCCCAGCTCTGCTTGATGAAGGTGCTGACCAGGCCGTCGCCGGCGAAGATCGACTGCGAGTTCAGATCGTCCGAGCGCCACTCGTAGCCACCCGGCTCGGCGACGAAGGCGGTGATCGCGCCATCCTGGAACAGCAGCAGGCCGTAGCCTTCCGGCACGACGATCTTCGAACCGTTGCTGATGATGTTGGAGGAGCCGCTGGTGTTCGAGCCGCGCCCGGCATTGGTGCCCTGCGGCACCGCTGCAAACAGGGCTGCCGTGGACGGCAGGCCGGTCGGCACGGTGTAGAAGTCCTTCCATTGGTCAGCCAGCACGCCGCCGACTGCACCCTTCACCGCTTGTACCAGACCCATGACCCACTCCCTGTAGTTGCCGGACAGGCACCACGCCTGTCGTGCTCGGCTGACTATAGAGGAGGCAGGCTACGCGCGGCTAGCAGCCGGGCGAATCCCCATTCATCTCGCGTCTCAGGCCAGGGCACAGTTGATCAGGCCGTGACCGATCAGCGGCACCAGTTCCGTAGCCTATCGCCGCAATGGCAGGCAAAATCGCCATCCAGCGGCGCGCGAACAGGTGTGCGGAAACGGGCTTCGGTGTAGTCCGGATCCAGCGATCCCCAGGCGGTGACAATCCGGCCTGAGCACGGCCCCGCAGCGACTCAAGCCGGCACAGTGCTGGCAGCCGGTGTTTCCGGAGCCGGTGCCGGTGATTCCTCCATCACACATTCCAGACCTGAAGCGTCTGTGTCCAGCAGGCAGGTGGCGAACAACAGGAAGCGATAGGCATCGGCGAAGTTCGATCCCAGCCCGAACGAAATCCTGACCGCACCGCAATCACCCTTCTCCAAGATCTTCTCGTCGAATGCCGTGCAGTCGAGAATCTTCCCGGTCTTGTCCAATTCACAATGCTCGGCGCCCGCGGTCGCGTAGGTCGCCTGCTGGACGGCGCCCAGGTTGCAGAAGCAGCCATTGCGCAGGGTGATGCCGAACCGGTCTGCGGCCCGCTTGATGCGGGCGTGCGGCAGGATGGAGCCATAGCAGTCGAAGAAGTTCAGCATCAGCGTCGCGCCCCGCTGCGCAGCGGGCGGGCCATATACCCGGCATAGCGGCAGCTCGCCACCGATGTGGTGGCGAAGCGATGACAGCTGCGCCTGCAGCCACTCGGCCAACGCACGCGAGCGCAACGCGACCGCTTCCACTCCGCCCAGCGCGGCCACGAATTCAAAGCCTCTGGCGATGGCTGGGAAGGCCGCGTAGTTCGGCGTGCCGACTTCGAATCGCTGGCCCGCGTCGCGGTACAGCAGGCGATCGGTGGGCGACCACGGCCCGGAGTAGTAGCACACACCACCACCGGCAAACGACGGTGGTTTCAGCAGGCCGAGTGCGGCCCGTCGGGCGAGCAGGCAACCCGCGCCGGTGGGGTAGCCGAATATCTTGTAGAACGAGGCCACCACGAAATCGGGGCGATGCCGGGCGCAGTCAAGCCGGTATTGCGGCACCAGGGCCGCAGCGTCGCACAGCACCATCGCGCCGTGTGCCTGTGCACGCTCGATCCAGGCCAGGTCGTGCCGCGCGCCGGTGGCATTGGATTGCGCAGGAAAGGCGAGCAGATGCGGCGCGCCGGGCTGCAGCCGCTGCAAGGCGCGCCACATCAGCCCTTCATGCAACAGCAGCTCGTCATCCAGCGGAATGTACTTTACCTGTGCGCCCTTCGCCGTGGCGTACTCGCGCAAGCCATGTACCGAGGTGTGATTGTCCTTGGTCAGCAGTGTCTGCGACCCGGCCTGGAAAGGGAATGACTCCGCCACCAACCGGATTGCGCTGCTGGCATTGGCGGTGAACAGTATTTCGTACTCCTCCGGTGTGGTTCCGAAGAAGGCGTAGATCTCCTCACGCGCCCTATGAAGTGCGTCCTGGGATGCTTTCGATCCGCTGTGCGGATTGCCGAGAATCGTCCGCTTGAGTGCCTGGTAATCCTGCTCAAGCAGGCTGTCGGGTGGCAATGTTCCGCCCACGTGATCCAGATAGGTCACCTGTTGCTCATCCAGTCGCGCATATTCCTGCTGGCGCATGGCCTCGACCTGATCATGGGGGTAACCAGGGTGGTCGGCGAGGAACTGTGCGCGAGCGCTTTCGAAGCCGTGCATCGCGGGCGCATCCTGCTGCAGCGGCAGGTGGAACGCCAGCAGTGGTGAGAAATCCGGGGCCCGGATGGCGGCCCGCGCAGGTGTATGTGCAGCATCCACACAGCCGCGCAGCAACCAGGCTTCCACGTGGTAACGCCGGTCTGGCACTGTTGCATGGACCGCGTCCAGCATCGTGTCCAGATAGCGCTCCCTGGTGGGGGTGTCGCACTGGTTGAACTCCTCCAGAAGGACGCAGGCGTTGAACAGGAATTCGCGCGTATCGGCGTCCCCCATGGCGAACGCAAGGGGCCGCAATTCAGCCATGTCGCCCTCGCGCGGGGAAAGTCCTTCGATCGCGAACGCGCGCGTGATCGGCGACGGGTCGGTCAGGCTCAGGGCGGCATCCATCAGCCGGGATGGCATGCCGAAGTGCTGCCGTGACTGCTCGCGGGTCAGCTCGAAAAGCTGGTTGTAGTGGAATGCCGTGGCGTAGACCCGTCCACCAGGGCGGAGCACCCGCCTGAACTCGCGGGCGACGCGCGCCTTGTCCGGCGGGAACATCAGGCCGAATCCGCATACGATGACATCGAAGCTGGCGTCCGCGAAGGGCAGCTCTGCCATGTCCACATCGGCAAGGAGCGGCACGTTGCGCTGCACCTCATCGCTCAGCACGCTGCGTGCCACGTCAACGGCGATTGCCGACAGATCGGTGGCGACCAACCGTAGGCCGAGGGGCCTGGTCAGGTGCTGGTAAAGGTTGGCGGTGATGACCCCGGTACCGCAGGCGACCTCCAGGACGTCTGACGCGTTGAAGCCCGCCTGGATGTCGCCAGCGATCTCCTCGGCCAGCAGCTTTCCGTAGGGTCCGAAAATGCGCTGGCTCAGGACGCGCTCATAGAACTCCATGAAGGTGCTGAGAGACCATTTTCGTTCGGATACCACCTTGCACTGGTGCGGCGAGACATCCTGCATGGCACGCTCCATGTGGCCGGAGGCCGGTCAATCAACGCCGCCTTTATTGCATGGGATTAATTGTCTTTAAGTGATATTAATCACATAAGGCATGATTGATAATCCGTGAAAGGGCGGGGGTTTATCTATTCCCCTATTCATGGGCCAACTGCCCCGATTGGCGCTATCGCAGGCCAAGTGCGTGAAGTTCACCCAGGAGCCGATCGAGCGTTATGGCGCCATCGATGCCGGCGTCCATCATTCCGTTCTGGAACGTCCTTCGCGGATGCTCAGCGCACCGATTGCGGCACCCGGCGCAGCTTTCCGGTGTCGTACCCCATTGCCTTGATGCGGGCGACCGCCTGCTGATACTCCGCTTCGCTCACCTGCGGCGTACGCGCCATGTACCACACGTAGTCGCGCTTGCTGCGGGCCACGATGGTCTGCGTGTAGCCCTCATCCAGCCAGGCAATGAGGTACTCGGCCTGGATGGGCCAGATGAACTGCATGCCCCAGACCGCACCATTGCCATGTTTCTCCACCCGACCTACCGGGTGCATCGACTTCTGTGGCGACTGGAAGCTGCCCTTGCGATAGGTGAAGGTGGTCTTGATGCGCCCATCAGCCTGCAGCGCATAGCTTTCCACGGCATCGAAGGCCTCGCGCTCGGGCCGCGAAGGAATATGGGCAATGACATACCAGTCGCCCATGAAGCGGGGCACGTCCACCTTCGGTGGCAGCGGAATCGGGCGGGTGTCGTGGCTGCTGCAGCCTGCGCCGAACAGGGCCACGGCCAGCAGCGTGAACAGTGGGGCGATACGCATGGTGGCGGTCTCCTTCAGCGCGGGCGGAACAGATAGTGGGCGACCAGCCATTGCTGGCCGTCGTCGTAGCCGAACAGCTCGGCGCAGGCCATCCAGAACATGCGCCAGCGCTGCCACCAGATGCGTGCGGCGGCTTCGTCGCCATAGGTCTGCGCCAGGATCGGCAGCAGCTGCTCGCGGGCGGCATCCTGGTTGGCCAGCCAATGGTTGGCGGTGCGCTGGTAGTGAGTGCCATCCAGCAGCCAGCGCTGGTCCAGCACCAGTTCGCGCTGGAAGTGCAGCAGCGTGTCCGCGGCCGGCATCAAACCACCGGTGAAGAAGTGCCGGCCCATCCAGTTGTCGTCGCCCTCGGTCTCGAACGGATACATCAGCGTGCGATGCGCGAAGATATGCACGAACAGCGCACCATCCGGCTTCAACCAGCGGGCGATGCGACCCAGCAGGCGATCGTAATTGCGCACATGCTCGAACATCTCGACCGACACGCAGCGGTCGAATGCCGCTGCAGGCAGCTCCAACTGGTTGACGTCGCGGGTCAGCACCTCGACGTTGCCGAACCCGCGCGCCTGGCACTGCGCCAGGATATGGTCGCGCTGGCTATGCGAGTTGGACACGGCGGTGATGCGTGCGTTCGGGTAGCGCTCGGCCATCCACAGCGTCAGCGAGCCCCAGCCGCACCCCAGTTCCAGGATGTGCTGGCCGTCGGCCAGCCCGGCGCGCTGCCCGTACAGTTCCAGCATCGCGTCCTCGGCCTGGTCCAGCGTCTCGCTGCCGGTACGGTAGTAGCAGCTGCTGTACTTCAGGCGATGCCCCAGGCAGCCCTTGAAGAAGGCGGCGGGAACCTCGTAGTGCTGGCGGTTGGCTGCATCCACGTGCAGGGCCAGCGGGCTGCTGGCCAGTTCGGCAATGCGGCGGCTGAAGCGCTGCGACTGCTCCTCCATGCTGCCGGCCGACTCTTCGGCCAGGCGTTGTGCGCACAGGCGACGGATGCCCGCGCGCAGCGCCGCATCGGGCAGCCAGCCACGCTCGGCCCAGCCGGTGAGTCCGCCCTCGGTATCGGCAACCGGAGCAAGGGACGGGGTGCTGTTCATCGGGATCACTCCTTGGGGCTGCGCGGAAACCAGGGGAAGAACATCGGAGTGCTGCGCTGGTAGTCGCGATAGTCATCACCGCGACTGCGCAGCGCCTGTTTCTCGGTGAAGGGAACGCCGCTGAGGTAGCGCAGGAACACGTACATCAGCACCGGCCCGGTCCAGGCCAGCCACCACAGCGGCGACCCCGCTGCCAGCACTACATAGGTGAACCAGTGCAGCCACTCGAAGAAGTAGTTGGGATGGCGTGTATACCGCCACAGCCCTTCGCGGCAGGTACGGCCCTTGTTGGCCGGGTCGGCACGGAAACGAGCCAGCTGGCGGTCGGCGAGTGCTTCGCCACCTACACTGAGCAGCCACACCACGAGCGCCGCTGCGATCCAGGCAGGCATGTCGCTGCGCGGGTTGTTGGCCACGGCCACGAACGGCAGCGCAAACAGCACCACCAGCGCGGCCTGTGCCATGAAGAAGCCGAAGATCTTTCCCTGGTGGCCGTGCCAGTGCTCACGCAGATAACGGTAGCGACCGTCCTCTGCTTCGCTGCGCACACGCCGCCACAGATGCAGGGCAAGCCGGCCTCCCCACAGCCCACCCAGCAGCGCCAGCGCGATGCGGGGCTGCAGCGCGCCATCGCCCAGCCATGCAAGCAGCAGCGCGCCTGCCGCCACACCCTTTGCCCACAGCACATCGACGATGCCGATGTTCTGGTGCCTGCGCTGCCACGCCCAGCCCCAGGCCATGATCAGCACGGCGTACAGCAGTACCCACCACACGCTGCTCATCAGGTTGCTCCAATCAATGGGGTGTCGTGGTTGCCGGGCGTTTGGCGGCGGGCCACAGCGCACAGCAGCGACAGCGCGATGCACCAGCCCAGCGCCAGTGTTGCCACGCCCTGCCAGGCCGGGGGGGTGAAATGCACCGCCTGGAATCCGCGCGCCGCAGATAGATACGCCAGCGGCGCCAGCAAGCCGAGAGCCACCGGCAGCAGCCAGTGCCGCTGCAGGAACGCCATCGATGCAGTCAGCGTCATCGCAAAGGCAGCCCACAGGGCGAGAATCCACGGTGGCGGTACCCAACCCAGCGGCGCAGCGGCGTAGTGCACGCCACCACTGGCGGCCGCGCTGCCATCCACCAGGAATGCGCATGCCAGCGCGAGCAGCAACAAGCGCAGATCCAGGCGGGGCTGCGCTGAGGTGAGCAGCTGGCTGCCGATGTACACAGTGGCTGACAGCATTGCCGGCCATTGCCAGCCCCGGCCGGCACCGGCAACGGCGCACAGCCATACCAGCTGGTTGCCGATCACGTTGGCCCAGGTGCGGCGCATGTCAGCCGGTCCGCTCGCCATGGGAATCCGCTTCGGGGCGGTAGCCAGGGCGTGCCAGCAGCAGATGGGAAACGCCGATGGAGCGCTCCAGGAAGCCACCTTCGCAGTAGGCCAGGTAGAACTCCCACAGCCTGCAGAAACGCTCATCGAAGCCCTGCGCGTGTACTGCAGGCAACTGCGCGAGGAAGCGCTGCCGCCAGGCGCGCAGGGTCAATGCATAGGAGTGGCCGAAGTCCTGCTGGGCGATCAACTGCAGGTCGCAGGCCCGGGTCTTGGCGGCCAGGATGGCATTGATCGAGGGAATGAAGCTGCCCGGAAACACGAAGCGCTTGATGTAGTCCACGCTGCGCCGCGCCTGTTCGTAGCGCTGGTCCTCGATGGTGATGGCCTGCAGCAGGGCCAGCCCATCAGGCTTGAGCAGCCGCTGCAGGGTGGCCATGTAGGTGTCCAGGTACTCGGCACCGATGGCCTCGATCATCTCGATGGACACCAGTTTGTCGAACTGCCCCTGCAGATCGCGGTAGTCCTGCATCAGCAACGTCACGCGATCCTGCAGGCCGGCCTCGCGCACGCGCTGTGCGGCCAATGCGTGCTGTTCTGCAGAGATGGTGGTGGTGGTGACATGGCAGCCGTAGTGCTGCGCGGCATGCACGGCAAAGCCACCCCAGCCGGTGCCGATCTCGACCACGCGATCACCCGGCTGCAGTCGCAGCTGCTGGCAGATGCGATCCAGCTTGCGTCGCGATGCGCTTTCCAGTGAATCACCGGCATCGGTGAACAGCGCCGAGGAGTACATCAGGTCCGGTGACAGGAACAGGGCGAAGAAATCATTGCCCAGGTCATAATGGGCGGCGATGTTGCGACGGCTGCCTTCGCGGCTGTTGCGCCGCAGCCGGTTCCAGCCGCGCAGCAGCCAGCCGCCGATGCGCGCCGGCCCGCGTTCCATGCCATCCAGCAGGTCGCGGTTGCGTACCAGCAGCTGCACCAGCGCCACCAGGTCGTCGCAGCGCCAATCACCGTTGATGTAGCTCTCGCCGGCGCCAACGCTGCCGTTCGCCGCCACCTTGCGGTAGAACGCCGGGTCATCGATGGTCACGGTGACCTGAAGGTCACTTCCTGCGTTGCCCAGCTGCACCTCGCCAAACGCATCACGCACGCACAGACGCCCGTTGTGCAGCGGCGCAAGCTGGGCCAGAAGGCGTCGGCGCAGGAACGCGTCCAGGGTGCCGGGCTGGGGCAGGGTGGCCGAGGGGGTCATTTCGTTCATCGCGGTTTCTCGGCTAGGGAAGGATGGTCGTGCACGGGGTTGCGCTTGAGCCATAGCCGCAGCGCCTGCCAGTGGATGGCGGCGACCACCTGCGCGCTCATCAGCGGGTAGCAGGCCAATACCCGGGCAAGCCCACGGCCATCGATGGGCCGCCGCTGCATGCTCTGTGTGGCATCGAACTGGCGCTGGCCGTTGCGCCATACCTGCATGTGCACGCGCAGGTCGTCCGCGGGCGCGGTGAAGCGCCAGTCATACGCGCAATCCATGGGCATGAAGGGTGAAACGTGGAAGGTCTTGTCGAACTGCCAGCGCAGGGCGCGGCCCTGCCGTATCGCAGTTTCGACCGGAAGCACGTAGGCGTGTCGCTCCTTCCAGGGCGTATTGGTGATCTCGGCGACGATGCAGTCCAGGGTCTCCCGGTCAGCTTGGTAGCAGTAGTAGAAGCTGACCGGGTTGAACACGTGGCCACCGAAGCGCAGGTGGGTCAGCAGCCGCACCGGGCCGTCGGGGCGCCGCCCGAGCACCGTCGCGGCATGGTCACGCACTGCGTCGGCCAGGGAGGTCGCGGGATCACCGAAGTAGTCGCTGCGGCGGAACTCTGCCAGGTTGCGGCGCCCGACCGACCACAGCCAGCGTCCGGCAAATACCTGGTCCAGCTCGTCCAGATCCAGCAGCAGCTGCGCGATCGGGTAGCGGAACGCGTGGGCATGCGGGTGGTGGCGACGATGCTCGACGTGGCCGAAGTAGATGGCGCTGGCGCTCACGCGGGCACCTCCGCTTGCTGCGCGCTGTGGCTGCGGAATGAGCGTGCCTGCAGCGCGTCGACCACGCGGCGGGCACTGCGGATGCCGTCCTCGTGGAAACCCCAGCCCCAGTACGCACCCGCGAACCAGGTATGGCGATGTCCCTGCACCTCGCCCCAGCGCTGCTGCGCCTGTACCGCAACATGGTCATGTACCGGATGTGCGTAGTGCAGGCGCCGCAGTACCTTGGCCGGATCGATGGCCTCGCTGCGGTTGAGGGTCACCACCAACGGAGTGTCGCCGGGTAGCCCCTGCAGCAGGTTCATGCAGTAGCTGACCGTGCAGGGCGCTGCGGGATCGCGCGGCACATGCGCGTTCCAGGCCGCCCAGGCCTTGCGGTTGGCGGGCAGCAGCGAGGCATCGGTGTGCAGCACCGCCTCATTGGGCTGGTAGCGGATCGCACCGAGCACCGCCTGCTCAACCGGGTCGGCGTCGGCCAGCAGCGCCAGGGCCTGGTCGCTGTGGCAGGCCAGGATCACTTCATCGAAGCCTTCAACGCCGGTCGCGGTGTGCACGCGCGCGCCCCAGGGCATGCGCTCGACCGCGTGCACTGGGCATTCCAGCCGCTCGTGTACCCGCCAGCGCGCACGAAGGGCATCCACATAGCGGGCCGAACCGCCCTTGACCACGCGCCAGGACGCACGCCCGGTCATCTGCAGCATCTGGTGGTTGGCCATGAACTGCACCAGGTAGCGCGCTGGGAAGTCCAGCACCTGTGCGGTCGGTGATGACCACAGTGCCGAGGCCATCGGCAGCAGATGCTCCTGCACGAACGCCTCGCCATAGTGCTGGCTGTGCAGGTATTGGCCCAGCGTAGGCCCCTTCTCCTCGCCGAGCAGCAGGGGGGCGTCACGATAGAAGCGCCGCAGGTCGGCCAGCATGCCCCAGAAGCGCGGGGACACCAGGTTTCTTCGCTGGCAGAACAGGCCATCCAGCGAGGTGGCGTTGTATTCCACGCCGCTGCGCTCGCTGTGCATCGAGAAGCTCATCGTGGTGGGCTGCGAGGCCACCCCAAGTTCATCGAACAGGGCCGACAACAGCGGGTAGTGGTGTGGGTTGAAGACGATGAACCCGGTGTCGACCGCCATCCTGCGTCCGTCCACCGTCACCTCATGGGTGTGGGTATGGCCGCCCAGGTAGTCGTTGGCCTCGAACAGGGTGACGTCATGTTCGCCGTCCAGCCACCACGCGCTTGCCAGACCGGCGATGCCGGAACCGATGACCGCGATACGCATGTCAGTGCCTCGCCTTTGCCAGCACCCAGGCCGGGATCGGCTTGAGCCCCTTCACCAGGCCCAGCGCGGCCATGACGCGCAGGCCATACCAGCTGATGTCGATCTCCCACCAGTGGAAGCCCTGGCGCGCGGTGCCGGGGAAGAAATGATGGTTGTTGTGCCAGCCCTCGCCGAAGGTCAGCAGGGCAAGCCACAGGTTGTTGCGGCTGTCATCGCGGGTCTCGAAGCGGCGCCGGCCGAAGCGGTGCGCCAGCGAATTGATGGTGACCGTGGCATGGAACAGCACGACGGTGGAGATGAAGAAGCCCCACACCAATAGCTGCGGGCCGGAGGTATGCAAGGCCGGGGCCACGCGCTCGAGTACCGCACCGAGGCCGTACAGCGCAGCGGCCAGCAACACGGGCACCACGGTGTCGAACCGGTCCAGCCAGCGCAGCTCGGGGTACCGGGCCAGATCGGGAATGCGCTGCAGGTCGGTGGCAAAGGCACTGCGGGTAAGAAACCACCCCATGTGACTGCGCCAGAATCCACCCTGGCGCGGGGAGTGTGGGTCCTGCGGTTGATCCGCGTGGCGGTGGTGATGGCGGTGGTGGGCTGCCCACCAGAGGGGGCCACGCTGCACGCTGGCAGCACCGATGACCGCGAACACGAACTGCACGGTGCGCGATGCCTCGAAGGTGCGGTGCGAGAAGTAGCGGTGATAGAACGCAGTGATGGCAAACATCCTGATCGCGTACAGGAACACTGCGACCGCGACGGCCGTCCAGGACACGCCTACCCAGATCACGCCGAGGCAGGCCACATGCAGCAGCGCGAAGGGCAGGGCGCGCAGCCAGTCGATGCGGTCACCCTGGCCACCGTCGGCCGCCGCTTCGCTTCCGGCATCGGTATCGAACCAGCGCTTGAAGGTACGCAACAGGCGCGAACGTCTGCGGAGTGGAGGCGCTGCGGATGCCATGGACGGGAGCCCGAGGGAGTCGATTGCCTACCTCTACGTGTAGCAGTGCAGGTTGGATGCAGTGGATCGCATCCGTCTGTGTTTTCACTTGGTTGTAACAACGCAGCTCGATACCAGCGGTCGTTGCAGTTCATCGCGCCATCGTTGCTCCGGTTGTTCCGTTGCGGGTGCCGAGAAGCGCACGGTCACCTGCGGATAATCGCCGCGCGCATCGCGCAGATTGCTGGTGCCGCGGAACTCCAGCAGACGGCGATCGGCATCGGCGTAGACCAGCGAAAGACGCGGCGCCACCGCCCCGAACCAGGTATCAAGGCGGACCTCCATCGCATGGGCGGCAAGCCCTTGCCAGCGCACCGGGCCGCGGTACTGCACCTGCACGGGATAGAAGCGCTGCCGCCCGGGCACCAGAAAGGGCAGGCTGACCGGCGTACCACCCAACAGCGTCTGCCAGTGGGCCCGCACGGCGGCATCGAAACCGGCATCGATCACGGCATCCGCGGGTAGAGGCAGCTGCTTCGTTCGTGAAGGCGCGGACGTGTCTTCCTTCCAGTCGACCTGGACACCGTCGCGGCCGACCACCACGCGGGCCGCTTGACCATTGCGGGCGTCCTGCAGCACATAGCCCCGCGCCCGGGCCCGCACGGCGGCGGGCATCTGCTTGCGGGCGAAAGGCTGCCCAGCAGGGCACAGGTATTCCACCCAGCGCTCGCTGCCATCACCGGCCCCGCGCTGCCAATGCACCTCGCGGTAGGCGGTGGTTCCATTGGGCAGGGTGGCAACGCCTTCCGAACGCAACAGCGGCGCGGCGCCGGCAGCGCAGGGGGTGAGAAGCAGCAACCAGACAAGGCGCATCGGGGCGATCCATGGGAGGATTGCCCTGCTGTACGTACGTCGGTGCAGGCTGGATGCACGCTGGCGCCCATCCGGGGTGCATCCAACCGGCGCTGCTGTGCGTAGAGGGAAGGACTCCTCTTCACTCAACGGCTGCCCCCGCCGATGTACCGTCCTCCCGCCAGCCCCTCTCTTTCCTTTGACACCGCGCGGATCGTGTCCAGTTCACAGCAGCCCAGCAACGAGCCGACGAACTGGAATGGCGAGATGGACGGCGTCGCCCGGCTGCGCGACCGTGACTGTTTCATGCGCATCTACGACCATTTCATGCCGCGCCTGTGCATCTACCTGCGCGGCTTGGGCGCGCCCGCAGCGGTGGCCGAAGAGCTGGCCCAGGAGTGCCTGCTGCGCCTGTGGCTGCGCGCGTCCGAATTCGATCCTGCGCAGGGCGCGTTGAGCACCTGGCTGTACCGCATCGGCCGCAACCTGCACATCGACCGGGTGCGCCGTGAGCGTAGCTGGATGCAGGTGCAGGAGGCGGTGGAGGATGCTGCCGCTGGAGATGTCAGCGAACGCAGCAGCGCCGAACAGTTCGCCGACCACGCCCGTCTGCGCCAGCGTATCAACGAGTTGCCGGCCACACAGGCGCGCCTGGTGCGGATGTCCTATTTCGAGGCCAAGAGTCACAGCGAGATCGCACAGGCGCTGGGCATGCCGCTGGGCACGGTCAAATCGCACCTGCGACGAGCGTTCCTGCAGTTGCAGTCGAAGGTCGGGGGTGCACCATGAATCCGCACCACCATCTGCATGAGTCGACGCTGATGAGCTACGCCGCCGGTGCCCTGCCGACGCCCTTGAGCATCGTCGCCGGCACGCATCTGGAACAGTGTCCGCACTGCCGCCAGCGCCTGCGCGAAGCGGAGGCCATCGGTGCCGCACTGCTGGAGCAGACCCAGCCGCCGGCAGCTGAGGCGCGGCGGGCAGGGCTGCGCGACGCAATGCTTGCGCAGCTCGGTGAGGACCATGCCGGCATCGTGCCGAGCCCGCTGCGGTCGCTGCCGCCGGAACGGCCCGAGGCCGACCCGGACCATCTGCCGAAGTCGCTGCATCCCTACTTTGGCGATTCGCTGGGTCGGCTGCACTGGCGCTGGATGGCGCCCGGTGTGCATTGCATCCGCGCCGAGCAGATGCCTTCGCTGATCATGCTGAAGATCGCGCCGGGCAAATGCTTGCCGATGCACAGCCACGGCCGCAGCGAACTGACCCAGATCCTGCGAGGCTCCTACAATGATGCGCTGGGGCTGTTCGCGCCGGGCGATGTTGCAGACCTGGACGAGGACGTCGAGCACCAGCCGGTAACGGCACCTGGTGTACCGTGCATCTGCGTTTCCGCGCTGGACGCGCCGCTGGTGTTCAGTGGTTGGTTGGCCCGCAAAATCCAGCGCTTCGTCAAACTCTAGTCTTCTTCAAGGTCAACGCATGCACGAAACACGCCCGCTGCGGATTCTGCTGACCGGTGCAACCGGACTGGTCGGGCAGGGCGTTGCCCGTGCCTGCCTCGCTTCGCCGCAGGTTGCGCGGACCGCAGCCCTGGTCCGCAGCCAGGCCGGGCTGGACGCGCGGATCGAGCAGATCGTGCTCGCGGATTTCCAGCAGGCCCGCAACGTGAGCCCGCAGTTGGCTGGATTCGATGCCTGTTTCTACTGCGCCGGCGCGCCACCGGTCGGCACCGCCGAGGATGAGTATCGGAAGGTGACGCTCGATGCCACTCTGGCTGTGGCTGCAGCGTGGGCGGAAGCGAATCCGGACGGCCGGTTCCTGTATGTCTCTGGCGCCCACGCCAATCCACACAGCCGGATCATGCCGCTGCGCATCAAGGGCGAGACCGAGGCCGCGCTGGCGCAGCTCGCGGTGCGCACCGTCATGCTGCGTCCAGCCGGGGTACGCCCGGTGGCGGGAACCGGCACCCGTCATGCGGCATTGAAGCCGCTGTACCGCTTCGGCGGCCCTTTGATGGCGGCGGCGGGCCGCGTCCTGCCTTCGCTGGTGACCAGCAACGAGGCCATCGGCCGCGCGATGATCGTGCTGGTGACGATGCCGGACCCGCCAGCAGTACTGGAATGTGCGCAGATCAATCGACTGGGTTCTGCTTCCGCAGACTGAGGACCGAGGTGCACATCTGCTGCACATCGCGGCAACTACAGTCGAGGCTCCTCCTTCTGTGACGCATCGACGTGAACCTGCAGCCATCGTCCTCTCCGCTTCGCCCTTCGCGTCCAGCGCCTGACAACGGCCGTTTCGACCTGCTGGATGTCAACGCGCTGCAGGATCCCGGCAGCGGCCGCATCGTCCATCTCTACTCGCTGGTGGCGCGCTGTCTGTCCTGCGAGCTGGTGTTCAAGGCGCAGGAAGGCGATGGACTGGTCAGCACCTCTGCCGCACGCGTACTGCGTTGTCCGACCGGCTGCGGCGAGCAGGCTTTCAGGGGCAGCGTGCTGCGCCAGTGGCAGCAGGCGCCACACGCTCTGTAAGCATTGCCCGGCTAAAGCAAGGCCGGATTGGCCTGCCACACGGCGAAGTTGAGCGCGCTGGCGAACGCCACCCATGCCAGGTAAGGCAGCAGCAGCCACGCCGCTGCCGGGCGCACGCGATGGAAGGCGACCACCGTGGCCACGATCAGCACCAGCAACAGCAGGATGTCCGCAAACGCCAGCGCCCCCTGCTTCCAACCGAAGAACAGCCAGCTCCACAGCACATTGAGCGCCAGCTGCAGCAGGTAGAGGACCAGCGCAGGCGTGGCCGCGCGCCATCCGCCTTGGCGCCAGACCAGCCACGCGGCCAGCGCCATCAGCGCGTACAGCACCGTCCACACCGGACCGAACACGCTGGCAGGCGGCGCCCATGAAGGCAACGTGAGGCCTGCGTAGAAGTCCGCCGCAGAAATAGAGGCGCGAGCACCCAGCGCGGCAGCCAGAAAAGTAACCACGGCCCAGCCCAGAAGACCAACAACCTGCCTGCGGACATTCATGGTGTATCTCCTCCTGCACTGCCACCGGTTGTGACAGCGCGTTGTACGCAGTTGCGTCGCGACTGGATGCAGGCGCCCGGTCAGTCGGCTGTGCCGCCGGTGCCAGACTGCGCAGGGGCTGGCAACAACGCAGGCCGACCGTCGAACCACTCCCGCGCGCCGGCCAGATGCCATTGCCGGCGCTGGCCATCCAGTTCGATGCCGGCGCCCAGCAGGCCCCAGCGCAGGTAGAGGTCGCCGCGCTTGCGCTGGTCCAGCAGATCCAGCCGTGCACGCAGCGAAAGACGCTCGTTTTCCGCTTGCAGCCCATCCAGCACCAGATGCCCGGCCCGCCAGCGCAGTCGGGTATGCGCGTCCACCTGGCCGGAATCGAGCAGGGACAATGCCCAGCGCGGGTAATCACTGCGCTCGGCGAACAGCGCCAGCAACGGGCCGGCGTCGCGCATGGCAAGGTCCGCACGTGCGTCCACCTGGAAGGGGGACTGCGCATCGATGTCGCCGCGGGCGATGGTGACACGGCCCCACCACGGTTGTGGTCGCTGCTGGTCACCCACCTGCACATTGCGCAGCTCGATCACGCTCCCGCCCAGATCGAACCGGCGCTGGCTGAAATCGCCGCGTCGCAGCCTGCCATCCACGCGCGCGTCGCCCTGCAGGTCGAGCCCCGCCACCTGCAGCCGTGCGCGTTGACTGCGCAGGCGCACGCTGCCGTTGCCGACCCGGCCCTGGGTATCAAGCTGAGCATCGCCGCTCACCCGGCCGGCGCCTCCCAGCAGCCGCACCTGGCCGTTGCCCAGGTAGCGGTTGTAGGCGGTGAGGTCGGGAATGGTTGCGTCGTCGAAGCGCAGCTGCGCACGCACACCCTTGCGCAGCTCGCGCAGGCGCCCGTCACCGGTCAGTGTCAGCGCCAGGTCGCGCCCATCGAACAGCGTGGCACCTTTGGGGTTGCCCGCACGGGCATTGAACGTGGGAAGCTTCACTGCCAGCACGGCGCGCGTCGGCGTGCCGGCCTGCAGTTGCCCATGCGCGCTGGCCGTTCCCTGCATGTGCACGCCGGCGACCTCGGCCACCGCCCGCGCCGCGGGAATATCGACGCTGCTGCCGGCGGCCAGCTCGCCGTTCTGCAGGCGCAGGTCCGCGCGCAGCACGCCGCCGCCCTGCAGCTGGAACCAGGGCTTCTGCACGAACAGTGCGGGAATCCAGTTGAGCGAGGTGAAGGTCCATTCGCCCTTGACCGTGCCAGAGGTACGCCCCAGCATCTCGCTGGGATCGTCAAATGGAATCTGTCGCCCGGCGATGATCAGGTCCGCATCCAGTGCAGCACCTGTGCCATCGCGCTGCGGCAACCGCGCCTGCAGACGGATATCGCGAGCGGCGTCCAGCTGTATCGCCAGCGTTCCTCGATCCGGTGCGCCGGCCCCCACCTGCAATGGAACCCGCCAGACGGCATGACTGCCTGGCTGCAGCGCGCCCTGGTCCAGGGTAAGCGAGGCCTGCAACTGCCCCGGTACGGCAGCGCTGGCAACGGCGGGTCGTTGCGTGTCCGTATCCAGGCGCAAGCCCTGGCTGCGCGCCTGTACCTCCAGCACCGCATGCAGCAGCCCCAGTTTTTCCAGGCCCGGCGCCTGGTCGCGGTAGTGCCGTGGATAGGAGAACTGCGACTTCAACTGCATGTCGCCGAGCAGCTGGGTGCCATCAATGCTCACATCGGCATCCGCGAAAGCCACCTCCGAGTCCAGCAGCTCCGATGGCCCGCCGCGCAGCTGCTTGACGAAGCCGACCGTGCCGCTGCCTTCGCCGACGATCAACAATTTGCCGGCGCGGAAGCTGCGGATGCTGTCGCTGTGAATGGCATCGAATCGCAACGTCCAGCCGCGATCGCCGCGCGGAGGTGAGGGAATCGCCTCATCCACCCGCGCGATCTCGGCGCCTACGCCGGTCGCGTGCAGCGACGGCACGCGCACCTCGCGCTGAAACAGTGGCAACAACGCCAGACGCGCACTGGCCCGGTCTGCGCGCAGCACATACACCGTGCGATTGACGTGGCCGCGCATCTGCACGTTCCAGGCGATCACATGGCCCGGCAGCAGCGTGATCGCGGGCCCGGTGGTCATCACGAACTTGTGCGGCTTGCGATTGGTGACCTGATCGAACAGCGGCGTGTTGAGAAAGACATTGCCCGCGAGCAGGTACAGCAGATACAGGCCCAGCAGATAAGGCAGGAGCTTGCGGGCATGGTGGAGCCATCGCTGCGGGCGGGCGAGGGAGCGGGGCATGGACCCTCGGCAGGGAATGGGATGGCCATCACTATCGTGGATGCTGCTGCGGCGCGATGTGAACGTGCCGCGCGCCCTGCGCCCTATAATCAGCGCGTCTCTGTTCAAGGAGGTCACGGCATGAATGCCCAGACCAGCAAGGAAGGCGCAACCCCGGATGCGCCACGCGATGCCGCCGCGGCGTCGTTCGATCCGACTTACACCTCGGCCAACAGCGAGGTCCGCGCTGCCGCCGGCGGTTACTCGGTCACGTTGAACGAGGGCGATGGGGCGTTGAAGGTGGGCGCCGAGCAGAAACGCGCAGCGTCCAGTCTTGCATCGCAGTTCCAGGGCACGTCGCTGAACATGGCCGGCAGCCCGACAGCCGATGGTGGCAGGGACTACCTGCTGACGATGGAGTCGGTGGTCGGTGCAAGCGTGAAAAGTGCCGGCTTCCAGGACACCAGCAGCACCGGCGTACGCGGGCGCTACAGGGTCAGCCTGCCCAGCGACGCGGTGGACGTCGATCCCACCCGCATCAATCCTTTCGATCCGCAGACCATTCCCAACGGTGGCAGCGTCACCCTGGATGGCCAGCAGTTCACCGGCACTGCACTGGAAGGCAGTTTCCGCAACATCGCCATGCAAACCCAGACGACCGAGGCGAGCGGTGCCAGCTACCGCGTGGATCGCCTGGATGATGGCCGGGTGCGCGTCACCACCGGGCCGAACGAGGCGGTCGAAGCCTTCAACGGCACGGGATTCACTGCAGGCAGGTTCAGCGCGATCGCCGGTCGCCAGGACGCGCTCGGCCATTCGGCCGTCCGCACTGCGACCTTCGACATCAATCAACCCGAAGGCCGCCAGGCCTATGAACAGTTCATCGACAACGGCACGCTGAACAGCCAGACCGCGGGCGTGCAGGATCTGGCCACGGTCGAGCGGCTGGGAATGAGTTCGCAGACGCGTTTGAAGGTCGGCTACGGCGACACGTTTGGCATGGATCTGGCGGGTGCTCGCAACAGCGGTGATGTGGTGCAGGTCAGTCGCGAAGACGGCAGCCGCACCGAGCTGCGCAGCGTGCAGTACAACGGCAACCTGCCTGCATCCCGGATCAGCGCTTACGGCGCCGATGGCCAGGAGGATACGGCGCAGCGCCGCTACGAATTCACCTTCGACCTGCGCGGGAATGCGCAGGGCGAACAGATTGCCGGGATGGTCAACGCGGCGCTGTCCGGCGACCCCGCCGGCGATCGCGGGCCGATGAAGGCCGGCGAGCTGAACACCCTGAGCTTCAGCGAGGCCCAGATGCGCACGCTGATGGAGCGCACCCAGTCGATGGTCAAGGACAACCCAATGCTGGGGCCATCGTGGCAGGTGCTTGCCGAGGACGGCAGCGGCAAGCCGCAGCAGGACGTGGATGCCTTTGCCCAGGGGCTGGCACGCAACCAGGGGCAATCCACCTACGGCATGGCCGAGCGCATGTTCCACATCGCCGCGGCCGGCGGCAAGGATCTGCAGAAGATCGACGCTGGCGTGCAGGGCGAGCACCTGCAGTCACTTGCGCCACCGTCACCGCTGCTGCCCCGGCAGGACCCCCGGCACACTGCCAGCCCGGACCATGGCATGTGGCTGCAGAGCCAGGGCGCGGTCAGCAGCCTCGAGCAGGCGATGGGGCGACAGCCGGATGAAATGAGCGAACGCCTTGGCATGGCACTGCTGGTAGCGGCCAAGGACAAGGGCATGCAGCGGATTGACGAGGCCGTGCTCAGTGACGACGGCAGGTATGCATTCGCGGTGCAGGGCCAGCCGCACGCCGCGGATCGACAGATCGCGCGCACCGAGACCGCGCAGGCGGTGGCGACGCCGGTCAGCGAGCATGTGCGGGAGCTCCAGCAGGGCCAGGCCCTGGCGGCAACGTCAGACCAGGCGAGCCAGCAGCAGGAGCGGGAGCAGATTTCCCAGGAACAGGCTGAAAGGTCCATGGCGCGCTGATTCCAGCGCGCCAGCCCAACTGCTGGCACAGCCGGTCAGGCACTCCAGAGTGCCCGAGCCTCTTCGGCAAGCAGCGCAGGCTGTTCCTCCGGCCAGAACAGGCGTCCGCCTTCCACCCAGCGGATACCGCGCGATGCAGGCAGGCTCTGGTGCAGCCACTCCGCCCAGCGGCCAGGAAAGAGTGGATCGGCCGTTCCCCACACCATGCGCGTGGGGAACGTACTTCGCTTCAGTGCAGCTTCGATGGCCAGTAGCGGATTCGGCTCGAAGGCTGCCAGATGGCGATTCAACTGCTGCTGACGCAGCGGCGAGGACACCAGTGGCCGAAAGCTGTACTCGATGGCCTCGTCGCTGAAATGTGCCGGAACAGCATAGGCCGAGCCACCGATTCCGGCCGCCGACCGCGCGTACTGACGGTCCTGCAGATGCCGGGCAATCTTCTGGTGATAGGTGCCAGCACGTGCAGCGGCCAGCGAGTTCTTCATCTGCAGCGGCGGACTGTTCTCGTGCACATCGCAGTTGGTCAGCAGCATCGTGCGCACGCGCTGCGGGTGCTGTACAGCGAACAACTGGGCCACGGTTCCGCCGCTGTCATTGGCAACCAGATCGACCGCAGGAACGGACAGCGCATCAAGCAATGCAGCAAGCATGTTGCTCTGCGCCTGCGGCGACAGGTCCTGCGTCGCGGCCACCCGGCTATGGCCCAGCCCCATGAAATCCGGCGCGATGCAGCGCCGGGACGAGGAGAGCTGCGCGATCGCATGCCGCCACTGGAAACCGCTCAAGGGGAAGCCGTGCAGGAACAGCGCGGCCGGGCCTTCCCCTCTCTGCACGCAGGCGATACGCCCGAACGGCGTGCGGATCCAGCGCCGGAGGGCGGCGAACGCCGCGGCATCCATGGGTTCGGGCACGTCCGCGCTGGCGCCCCGTACGGTTGGCAGCCGTCCCGTAGCCAGCAGAAGCCCAGCACCGATCAGCAGTGACCTGCGTGAAATGCTCTCGATCTCGATCTTGTCTGGCTCAGGCATGGACCTCTCCTTCGATGCGGATATCCGGGCTGCGCAGGCCCATCGCAATCCAGGCCTTCATCAACCGGGCATAAAAGCGCAGCGAGTGTTGCTTGAGGTTGGGTACATCGGCGGGCAGCACGGAGGGATCTGGTAGATCGCCGACCATTGTGCGCATCTGCAGCGGCGGCCTGGCATCCTCCGGCCACAGCCCGCCATACAGGCTTAGCCAGTGGCCGCCGTTCAGTTCAAGGAATACCGGCGTGTTGCAGCAGGTGGCCAGCACGCGACGGCTGCCGGCATCGGCGAAGAGGCGGAATGCAGCGAGGTGCGCGAATCCTGCCAGGAATTCCACCCGGTCCTTGCGATACATGACGAACCTGGTGGTTCCATGCGGTCCGAGCAGCCGCAGGGCGCCAGGCAGGCGCTGCAGGCGCAGGCCTGCGGCGCGGCAGCTGTTGCAGCAGCAGTCGACGCAGGCGATGGGTGTGTCGATCACGTTCAACTTCACTTCGCCACAGCGGCAGGCAACCTGTTGTGCGGACGGCATGTGCATGCTCTCTTCGTTGGCTCTTTTTCTATCGACGAACCGGGGGCCTCGGAATCGACAGGGACGGTGGCCGCCGATAGCGCACCCGATACAGGTCCAGGCTGGCGCCATCGCCGCGACGCGCTGAATAGGTCAGCGTGCCAGGGCGGGACCAGTCGAGCATGGCACCATAGCTGTCGCTCGCACCGTCGTTGACGGGTGCGGGCAGTCGCATGCCGGGCTCGTAGCGGTCACCGAACGCGCGTGCCGCGAACTGCTCGACCCGCGAACTGCCGAAATCCTGTGCGCGTGCGAAAACGATGGTCCGGCCATCGCCCAGGAAGGTGGCGTCGAACTCCTGCGCGGCCGTGTTGACCGCGCCTGCAACCGGACGTGCAGGTTGCAGTTGGCCGTCGTCCACCTGCGCGACATATAGATCGTGGCCACCGGCGCCACCTGCTCGGTCGCTGGAGAACAGCAGGGTGCCACCGTCGGCCGCGAGCATCGGCGCAAACTCGTTGGCGGGACTGTTGACGGCAGGCCCGAGATTCTCGGCGACCCCGAATCGCAGGGCCTGCACGGGCACCCTGTACAGGTCATCGCCGCCCAGTCCACCCGGGCGATCAGAGCAGAACAGCACGAAACGGCCGTCCGCCGTGAAGGCCGGATCGAAATCGCGGCCGGGTGTATTGAAGGGCGCCGGGCGCGCGACACTCCACTTCCCACGCTGCAGTCTCGAGACCCAGATGTCATATCCGCCAGCGCCCCCTGGCCGGTCACGGCTGAACCAGAGTGCCGTGTGCCCGTCGGGGCTCAGCGTCAGGCGGATTTCGCTGTATCGGGTCGATGCGATGCCCGGTGCGAAACGCTCTGCGTGGTGGTCGAGTGCCAGCGTATCCTGGCCGACATCACCCCCCAGCAGTCCAGCGACCGTGACCGTGACCAGAGCGGTAAGCGCGTTCATGACTGCCGCTCGAAATCGCTGATCCAGTTGGTCTCCCAGGTCGCTCCTCCGTCTGCGGATGCCGCCTGTTCCCAGCGTGCGGAACGCGAGGTGATGTTCGACCAGATCACACGCGTTCTGATCGGCTGCCCTCGCAGCTGGTCGTCTCCCATGAACGTGCCGATACCATCGACGAAACCGCCGCGGACCGGCGCGCCGATCCGCCTCGGATCGCGGCCATCCAACCACCAGCTCGACCACTGGCCACTGCTTGCATCCCACGCGCGGATGCCCATGCCGCGTACGGTCGCAGCGGGGAAATTCATGACGTTGTCGCCAACATTGCCGAAGCCGCCCAGCACCGGCCAGTTGTGCAACGTGCCATCGAAGTGGTCCCAGATGTTGCTGCCAGAGAGCCGTTCGCGCAGTCGACGGTGCTGCACGGTCCAACGGCCGACCAGGAAGTCGAAGTCGCGGGGCGCATCCGCCTGCAGAGGTAACGGCGAGGGTATCGCTGCCGAACGGGTGAACCAGTTGCGCCAATTCACTTCCCAATGCACGCCGTTGTCAGCGGAGAATGCCTGCTCCCACCACGGCTGCGCAGCGTGGATGTCGTGCCAGCGGAACCATACCTGGATGGGCTGGCCGTTGAATGTATCCGTGCCGAGGAAACTGCCGCCGCTGCCGCTGAAACCGCCATGCAACGGCGCTTCAAAGCGGGTGGGAGCTCGCCCATCCAGCCACCAGATTGCCCAGGTGGCGGAGGCCGGATCGAAGGCACGTACACCCAGGCCGCGGTACGGGCCGCCGGGCAGCTGCATCAGGTTGTCATCGATGGTGCCCAGCCCGCCCAGGGTCAGCCAGACCGCACTGGTGCCGGTGAAATCCACCCAGCGCGTGTCGGCCACCAAGCGTTCCTGCATCCGGCGGTGACGCACGTTCCAGTTGCCCTGCAGCCAACGCCAGTCATTGGCATGGTCTCTGCCGGCATGGGGCGGAGCAGCGCCCAGCGGCAGACAGAGCCCTAAGGCGCCGGCACCGTACAACGCGGCAAGGCCGCCCAGAAATCCACGTCGCTGCATGTCTGATCCCCGCTGTCCGAGGCCCCATCTTCGGTGCCGTATGGGGGGATTGACCACGCGGATATCACGGCTCAGGCTAAGCCACACTTATGGTCGCCCAACGCCACCTTCCGTCGCTCGTTGCCATCCGCGCCTTCGAGGCCGCGGCGCGGCTGGGCAGCTTTGCGCGTGCAGCGGAAGAACTGGACACCACGGCGGCATCGGTCAGTTATCACGTCCGGCGGCTGGAAGAGCAGACCGGTGCACGGCTGTTCCTGCGCCACGCCCAGCACGTCGAACTGACCGAGGCCGGTGCCAGCGTCGCAAAGGAGGCTACCCGCGCCTTCGACGGCCTGCGTGCCAGCTTCATGCGAGCCGCCGACATGGATGCCTCCCGCCTGCGCCTGACCACGCTGCCCACGCTGGGCACCAGTTGGCTGACGCCGCGACTGGGAGGCTTCCGGGCCCGGCATCCGCAGCAGGTTCTGGAGCTTGATCTGTCGGCGGAGCCGCAGGACCTGGCAGGCGGGCGCTTCGATGCGGCCATCCGCAACGGTCACGGCGACTGGCCGGGGCTGCACGCAGTGGAGCTGTTCCCCAGCGTGTTCACGCCACTGTGCGCGCCCGCGCTGCTTGAAGCTGCCACCGGCCTGGGCGGGGCGCGGCTGCCGGAGGTGCCGTTGCTAGGTCGTCCCGATTGGTGGGCAGTGTGGTTCCTGGCCTTTGGCCAGACTCGGGCACCACCAGCACAGAGCTTCTTCACGAACTTCGCCGTCGAGCATCTGGATATCGCCGCAGCGATCGCCGGCCAAGGAATTGCCATCGGCTCGCCGATCCTCTTTCAGGCCGAACTGGATGCCGGACGCTTGGTGCAGGCGCACCCCGGCGTGGTCAGCGACGGCCGCAGCTTCTGGTTTGTTAGCCCCGCAGCACGCAGCAGCGCACCGAAAGTCGCGCACTTCCGTGAGTGGCTGTGCACCGAGGCAGCGGCGGCCCGGCATGCTGCACGATCCCTGCTGCGCAGGGTGGCCACGCCATGACCCAGACCCCGGAACTGCTGCGCCGCCTGCTGCGTGCAAAAGACCACATGGACCGGGCCAGCCATGAAAACTGGCCGGTGGCACGGCTGGCACAGGTCAGTGCGGTCTCCACGGCCCATTTCGCGCGTTCCTTCAAGGACGCCTTCGGGATGCCGCCGCACCGCTACCTGCTCAGTCGGCGCATCGAGCGCGCGGTCGCTCTGCTGCGCGATACCGACCTGCCGATCACTGAGATCGCACTGCAGACCGGCTGGACCAGCCTGGGCACCTTCGGCCGGATCTTCCGCGATATCACCGGCAACAGCCCCGGCGCCGTCCGCGACAGTGAGCGCGCCCGTGCTCCGGTGCAGGGCCCGGTACCGGAATGTCATGCGCGCGCCGCGCAGCGCCCGGACCTGAACATCGCAGTTTTGGAGAAGCGCCGCCGCAGCGGCCTTGTTAGCGTAGATCCCACCTGAGGGAGGATCCTATGACTGGCATGGTGAATGTGGTCGGCCTGTATGTGCATGACCAGGATGCAGCGCTCGATTTCTACGTCAACAAACTCGGCTTCCAGGTGCACACCGACGTGGGCAGCGGCGACTATCGCTGGCTGACGGTGCATTCGGGCGACGAGGTCGGTTTCCAGCTCGGGCTGTTCAAGCCGGGGCCGCCCGTGCACGACGCAGCCACTGCGCTGACCCTGCAGCAGATGGTGGCCAAGGGCGCGATGCCGCCGCTGGTGTTGGCAGTGGATGATTGCCGGGCCAGCTACAAACAACTGCAGGCCCGTGGCGTGGAATTCACCCAGGAGCCGGTGGAGCGTTACGGTGCGGTGGATGCCGGGTTCCGTGATCCGTCCGGCAATGGCTGGAAGATGATCGAGCGTCCCGTGAAGCCTGCCGGGAGGACGCCGCAATGAGGGCCGGTGGCTGGGCGCGTCCGGTGCACCGGTGGACCTCGATCGTCTTCACCCTGGCGGTGATCGCCAACTTCGTGGCGCGCGGGATGGGGCAGGGCGAGCCCCCGGCGTGGATCACGTACTCGCCGCTGCCGCCGTTGTTCCTGCAGTTGTTCACCGGGCTGTATCTGTTTGCGCTGTATTACCGGCGCGCAGCTCTCGGTTCGCGCGCCGAGGCGGCACCTTGAGGCTGCCCAGCAGAGGATCACCCAGGCTGAGCCGGCGGGCGTGATGGGCCCGCCGGAGCGCACTCCGTCGGGCCGTTGGGTGCTCAGCTCAGATCGCAACTGCTGGGCAGTGGCCAGCTGGCGCTGGGCAGCATGTTCTTCAGCGACGCCGGTGCGTTGATCGCCACGTAGCTGGCGCCCAGCAACTCCTCCAGATCCGCGATGGTGACCAGATAGCTGTCCAGGCTGCCCAGTCCCGTTTCATTGGGAATGATCCAGCTGATGGCCTTGGCGGTGCCGGTGTTCGGATCCTTGGTGATGATCGTCTTCCAGAAGAATTCCGGGGTCGGAATGCCATGGCTGGACAAGAAATAGTCATTCGATGCATCGCCATAGACGACGCCACCATAGACGTCGACCGGGGCAATGTCCCGATAGCACTCCGCCACGTTCTCGGCCTTGACCCAGATGCCCTGGTTGAAGCTGGACACCTGCGGCACGATGTTGGTCATGTAGTTGGCGCGACGGATGTAGGTGGTGTCGTAGTCCATGTGGTTGGACGTCACCAGATGGCCGCGGTCATAGCCGGACTGCACGCTGGCATAGGAGGCGGTGCTGGTCTGGCCGAGGCAGCCGGCCGGCAGGTCCGGGTCCTTGTAGAAGCTGGACGGGCGGGCGGCCGAGCCGGTGTCGGCCACCAGTGTGTATTCGTATCGGGTCGCGCTGTGGATGCTGCAGTCATAGGTCAATACGAATCCGCCCTTGTTGAGGGTCACGACCTGGGCGTGTGCGGCACCGGCAAAGCTGCTGAAAACAAGGGCAAAGAAGAACGTGGCAAGGCGCATTGCGGATCTCCATGGGTATGGGCAAGGCGCAGCCGTCCACCACGGCAGGCCAGGCCTTTCCGTGTGAAGGACGATGCGGTGACAGGGACGGGGGACGCGATCCGGCCGTGGCCGGTATTGCCTGGAATCTCGACCGCTGCAGGGCGTTACGAACGCTGTCGCGGTGTCGCTAGCGTCATTTGTTGACGCCAGCTGGTCAACGAGCAAAGTGCGAAGATGTGACTGCGCGCAAGCACTGGGCTCCTGTCAGACCAGGGCGCCCATGCATGAAAAGAAGACCTGCTAATGGCGTGGCCGCTACCGGGGCATTGCGCGGCTGCAGGTGCCCGTCGGGGATTGCCGCGACGCATCACGGCAACGCTGCCAGCCGACCTGCACGCGGTATCCATGGCTTCTTGACGGCGCCTTGGCGCCGGGCGTGGATACTGCCGCCGTCGTTTGCCGAGGAGGATCGAAAATGGGTAGCGCCGAGACCGTCAAGACACTGCGCATCCTGCGTGTGGAGGTGATGCCGCTGGACTGCGGGGAAACCGCGGTGGTGGTGGAGCTGGCATCGGCCCCGGGCAGAGCGTGGGAGAAGGCGCTGAAACGCGTTCTCTCCGAGACCGACGGGCTCGAATCGGCGCAGTCGCGCTGCGATGGCCGCTTCGTCTACATCATCGGTATCGAGCCCGGTGGTCGCGGCACACTTCATCGCGTGAACCAGGTGATGGCCGCCACCCACGAACGCGTTGCGCCACGCAATGGACATTCCCTGGCAGCGCGGAAGCCGCCGAACGGCGGTATGGTGAGCGCCAGCCTCTGAGCAGCAAGGGTCGATGCCGGGCAGCGCCCCCTCGGTAGGCCGGCCACGCCCGGCGGCGTGCTTCACGCCGCAGCCGACGTGTATTCACCGCACTGCTACGGTCCCGCCATCACCGTAGCGCAATGGCACTTGAATCTCATGACCCACACTCGGCGCACCGTGTCGCCGTCGGCTGCGCAGGGTGGTCGCTGCCCACCGATGTCGCGCACATGTTCGGCACGGGCGACAGCGCGCTGCAGCGTTACGCATCGCGCTTTCCGATCGTGGAGATCAACTCGTCGTTCTACCGTCCACATCAGCCTGCCACCTACGCACGCTGGGCGGCGAGCGTGCCGGACGATTTCCGCTTCTCGGTGAAAATGCCGCAGGCGATCTCCCACGTCGCACGCTTGCGCGGCGCGGCGCCGTTGCTGGACCCCTTCCTGCGCGAGGTGGCGCATCTCGGTGATCGGCTGGGCGCGCTGTTGCTGCAGCTGCCACCCAGTCTGGCCTACGACGGCCGCACCGCGTCGGCGTTCTTCCGGGCCTTGCGTCGGCGTACCGCGACGCCCATGGCGTGCGAGCCCCGCCACCCCAGCTGGTTCGACGCAAAGGCCGATGCGCTGCTGGAAGACCATGACATTGCACGGGTCGCCGCCGATCCCGCGCGGGTTGCAGGGGCTGACCAGCCGGGCGGAGCCAGGCACTGGAGCTATTGGCGGTGGCACGGGCAGCCGCGGATCTACTACAGCGCGTACCAGCAGCCGGAGCTGTGCAGGCTGGCCGGCGCAGCAACGCAGGCCGCCGGGCCGGGCGGGGCCTGGGTCATCCTCGACAACACGGCACACGGCCATGCCGTTCCCGATGCACTGCAACTGCAGGCCCTGCTGGAGCAGCTTCATGCCTGAAGGTCCTTCCATCGTGCTGCTGCGCGAGGCCGCCGCCAAATTCAAAGGGAAGACGGTCCGCGAGGTCAGCGGCAACAGCACGCTCGACCTGGCCTGCCTGCAGGGCCGCCGGGTGCGGGCCGTGCGCAGCTGGGGCAAGCATTTCCTGCTGGAATTCAGCCACGTTACGCTGCGCATCCACCTGATGATGTTTGGCAGCTGGCGCATCGACGAGCGCAAGGAGACCCCAGCGCGGGTATCGCTGCGCTTCGACAACGGCGAACTGAACTTCTACACCTGCTCGGTAAAACTGATCGCGCAGCCGCTGGACGAGGTATACGACTGGCGCAGCGACGTGATGAGCGACCTGTGGGATCCCAGGCTCGCACGTCGTCGCCTGAAGTCGATGCCCGTTGTCCTGGTCTGCGACGCCCTGCTGGACCAGACGCTGTTCTCCGGCGTGGGCAACATCATCAAGAACGAGGTGCTGTTCCGCATCCGGGTCCATCCGGCCAACCATGTAGGCGATGTTCCGCCGCGCAAGCTTGCCGAACTGGTCAGGCAGGCCCGCGAATACAGTTTCGACTTCCTGGAATGGAAGCGCGGGTTCGAGCTGAAAAAGCACTGGCAGGTGCACACCCGGCGGACATGTCCCCGTTGTGGTGGTCTGGTCAGCAAGGTCCATATGGGTACCACGCATCGGCGGACCTTCTTCTGCCCGGTGTGCCAGATTGACTATCGAGTACTGCCGCTACCGCCAGCCGCGAAGAAGCGCACGCGGGCGAGGCCTGCAGCACAGCGCGGTGCCGGCAAGGCCGTGCGCTGAAACGCGGAGCGCAGGATCGGGCGGACGCGCCGTCCTGCTGCTCGTTGTGCGCGGTGCCGGCAATGAGACGATCAGCGCGCGATTGCTGGGCACCTCGGCAGTGCCTGCCAGTGAATGCCCGTGATATCAAGATGCATGCAACACCTTCCGGTAAGAGCGCGTCGGCCTCCGGGGAGCGACGCGCCGGCCGGATGTGCAGTGGACCTGCGCTTACCCGGCCTTCGCGGCTTTGGCGTTGCCGCCGCCACTGGCCAGCAGGGTCAGCTTCTGGTCGGTGGCCTTCTCTTCCTTCAGGGTTTCCAGAAGCAGGGGCACGGCGTCCTTGTATCCCAGCTGCATGGCCAGCGCGGCAATGGTGCCGTAGGAGGCGATTTCGTAGTGCTCCACCTTCTGTGCGCCGCCGATCAGCGCCGCATCGCGCACGGGGCCCTTGTCGATGCTGTCAATGGCCTCCTTGCCTTCTTCCACCAGCCCCTCCATTGCCGCACACTTGATGCGCTTCAGGCGGATCCCCAACAGCTCGACCACCTGGTCGATACGTTCGATCTGCCCCTGGGTCTCTTCCAGATGGGTCTCGAACGCAGCGGAGAGGTCAGGATTGTCAGCGGCGCGCGCCAGGCGGGGCAGTGCCTTGGTCAGCTGCTTCTCGGCACTGTGTATGTCGGAAAGTTCGTGGATGAACAGATCTTCAGCGGTCTTGATGGCCATGGTGTGCTCCGGAACGAAGGGAGACTTCACCGTAGCCGTGAGGCCGTAGGGATACGGGGTAGATGCAGTGAACGGCAGATGCCCAACGGGCGTGTGGTGCATGCATCCTGCTCACATCGCCGTGCTCCATCACGGGCAGCGCTGCATCAGCGCTCACCTGCGGCGACGGCGGGCCGCTCGGCCGCTGCGGCATGCCCGCCATCGGCAAAACGCGCGTTGCTGACCGCCTGGTGGGTCCCGCATCTCCCACAGGTGAGAAGCGTGCCACCCGCCACCCGCTTCAGGTCCGCGTCGGCACGGGACACGTGGTGGCATTGATTGCAGCGGAAGGTGATCGAGGTGATCCGGTCGAGGCCGCCGCGCGCGTCGGCCGCGTAATCCACTGAAAAGACGTAGAAGAGTCCGGTGTCAGGCATGTGGTAATCCTCTTGGGTCACCTTGAACATGCCACCGCACAGGCGTTGTTGGCGTGAATCCTGTCGGGGTCCAATTTCACATCGGGCTGCGTCAATCAGTCCAGGTCAGTCGCAGCGGAGGCGCCGGAATCACTGTTGTGGCAAAGGGGCGTTGGCCCATCGCAGGGACGTCCAGCGTGCCTGTCCGAGCCAAGCCGGCCACCCTTCTGGGCTCAGCGCTTTGCAGGAAACTCCGGCGGGACCTCCTTGCCGCTGCTGGCGCCGGTTCCTGACGACTGGTCCTGGGAGGCTGCGGTCCCGCTGCCACCACCGGGCACGTTGCGCGCAGGCGCGCTGCCGGTTGGTGCGGTTTGCCGAACCGCATCGGCATGCTGTGCCTTATCGGTCGGTTCGCTTTGATCGCAGGCCGACAATGACATCGTCGCCACGGCACACAGCAGCAGTACCCGCATGGCCACTCTCCAGAGTAGGAAAGCCCTTGTTTCTAGCCCTGAGGGCGTTGTGCGGGCGTGACGGGGCCCCTGCTTGCCGGCGGCAATCTGCTTGCGTTGATGCCGCAAAGCAGGGCACTTCGCCGTTCTGCGGCCGCTCCCGCTCACCCCGCGACGACGAGCAGGTGCGTTACAGTTTCACCCGTAGGTGCCCCCCGCGTCGCGGTCAGGGGCAGCCGAAGACGTGACGCATCAGGAGTCCACATCATGAGTGTTCCCGAGGGATTGGAAGGGAGTGGGCAAGGCCTGACGCGCAGAACCTTCCTGCTGGCGGTCGGCTCGGCTTCGTTGCTGGTGGCCTGCAACGGCAAGGTGCCAGCAACCGCTGCCAATGCCGCCCCTGCAAAGCCGGCGGACGGGCGCTTTCTGCAGTTGTCGCAGGCGCTGACGGGCAAGACCGATCTCGATCCGGCGACCGCCGGCCGCATCGAAGCCGCATTCGCTAAGCTGCATCCCGAGATGCACGCCCGGTTCCCGGCACTCGCGGCCAAGGCGCAACAGGCACAAGGCCCTGAAGCGCTGCTGGCGGCGGCGGGCGATGCCGGGCCCGCAGCGCTGGCCATCATCACCGCCTGGTACACCGGCAGCGTCGGCAAGGGCCCGCAGGCCATCACCGTTTCCTATCGCGACGCGCTGATGCAGCGCCCCGTGGACGACGGCCTGTTCCCGCCGACCTACGCACAAGGCGGCCCTGCATGGTGGACGGCTGAACCGCCGGCGGCGGTACGTGCGCACGGCTGAGCCTGCGCTTTCATCTCTTTCCCGTAATTGATCTGGATTCCCCTCATGAAAGCTCCGGTTTTCCGTGATGGCGACGCCGATGCCGATGTTGTGATCGTCGGCTCGGGCGTCGTCGGCGCATTGATCGCCCATCAGTTGGTTCGTGCCGGAAAATCGGTTCTGGTCCTCGAAGCGGGCCCGCGCCTGCATCGCTCCGACGTCGTCGAAAACTGGCGCAACGTCAGCTTCGAGCGACGCATCGGCAGCGACTTCCAGGGGCCGTATCCGCAGTCGCCGCTGGCCACCGCGCCGCTGTATTTCCCGGCCAACGACTACGTGGGTTTGACCGGCCCCGATGCCAGTAGCTTCCACCAGGGCTTCATCAAGGCCGTGGGTGGCACCACCTGGCACTGGGCCGCCTCCTGCTGGCGCCATCTGCCGGTGGATTTCAAGATGCAGTCCACCTATGGGGTAGGGCGCGACTGGCCGATCAGCTACGACGACATCGAGCCTTATTACTGCCGCGCGGAAGAGGCGATGGGTGTGTCCGGGCCGAACGACCCGGGCAAGCAGAGCCCCTCCGAACGGTCCAAGCCCTACCTCGCCGACATGATCCCCTGGGGCAACGGCGACAAGGTATTTGCCGAGGTGGTCAATCCGCACGGCTACAACCTGGTGCCCATTCCGCAGGGTCGCATGGTCACGCCGTGGAATGATCGGCCGGCCTGCTGCGGCAACAACAACTGCCAGCCGATCTGCCCGATCGGCGCGATGTACAACGGCATCCATACCATCGAAGCGGCCGAGAAACTGGGTGCGCAGGTGCTGGCCGAAGCAGTGGCCTACAGGATCGACACCGATGCGCAGAACCGGGTGACGGCCATTCACTGGTATGACAACAACAAGGTCAGCCACAAGGCCACCGGGCGCAGCTTCGTGATTGCATGCAACGCGCTGGAGACGCCGCGACTGCTGCTGCTTGCCGCCAACGAGCAGAACCCCAACGGCATCGCCAACAGTTCCGACCAGGTCGGGCGCAACATGCTCGATCACTCCGGGTTCCACTGCTCGTTCATCGCCGATCGCCCGATCTGGCTGGGACGCGGACCGGCGCAGTCCAGCTGCATGGTCGGTCCGCGCGACGGTGCCTTCCGCTCGCAGTACTCGGCCACCAAGATCATCCTCAACAACATCAGCCGCGTGGCGATCGCCACCGACCAGGCGCTGAAGAAAGGCTTGGTTGGCGACGCGCTGGATGCAGAAATCCGCCGTCGCGCGATCTTCGGCGTCGATCTTTCGATCAGCCTGGAACCCTTGCCGGACCCGAGCAATCGGCTGACGCTGTCGAAGACACGGGTCGATGGCCATGGCCTGGCTTGCCCGGACATCCACTACTCGCTGGGCGACTACGCCCGCAAGGGCTATGACGAGTCCTGCAAACAGCTGCGGCATATCGGCTCGCTGTTCAACGCCGAGGAATTCGTCATCACCACGGCGCTCAACGCCAACAACCACATCATGGGCTCGACCATCATGGGCGCTGACCCGCGCGATTCGGTGGTCGATGGCAATTGCCGAGCGCACGACCACCCGAACCTGTGGCTGCCTGGCGGTGGCCCGATGGTGTCGGCCAGCGTGGTCAACAGCACCTTGACCATGGCCGCACTGGCATTGCGGGCTGCAGATGCCATCGAGCGTGCGGCATGAAGACCTTCGTCTCCGCTCTGATGGTGCTGATGCTGGCCGCAGCCAGCCAATCCGCGCGCGCAGACGAGGTCGCCGAACGTGGGCGCTACCTCTCGGTTGCCGCAGACTGCGTGGCGTGCCACACCAGCCCGAAACAGGGCAAACCCTACGCCGGCGGCTACGCGATTGCGTCCCCGCTGGGTGAGATCTGGGCCAGCAACATCACGCCCTCCAAGAGCCATGGCATCGGTCTCTACAGCGAAGATGACTTCGCCAAGGCGGTACGTGAAGGCGTGCGCAAGGATGGCGCTCATCTGTATCCGGCGATGCCCTATACCTCGTATGCCAAGCTGACCGACGAGGACATCCACGCGCTGTATACCTACTTCATGAAGGACGTGGCGCCGGTCGACGAGGAAGCGCACGCGACCGAACTGCCGTTCCCCTTCAGCATCCGCCAGTCCATGGCGGTGTGGAACCTGCTGTTCCTGGACAAGGAGACGTTCAAGCCCGATGCGGGCAAGAGTGCGCAATGGAATCGCGGCGCCTATCTGGTGGAAGGCTTGGCACATTGCTCGAGCTGCCACAGCCCGCGCGGGCTGATGATGCAGGAAGTGGGCGGCAAGGCCTTTGCCGGCGGATCGCTGGGGGACTGGTACGCACCCAACATCACCTCCCATCCCACCAGCGGTATCGGCGGTTGGAGCGACGCCGAGTTGGCGCAGTACCTGAAGACCGGCCGCGTTGCCGGCAAGGCGCAGGCCGGTGGCGGCATGGCAGAAGCGGTGAGCAACAGCCTGTCCAAGCTGCAGGACGAGGATATCGCCGCGATCGTTGCTTACCTGCGCACGGTGCCGGCCGTGGCCGACCCTGACGCCACGCGGGCCGCCTTTGCCTGGGGCGATGCCGCCGCTACGCCGGGCGAGCAACCGGTACGCGGCACGGGTGCGGCATTGGCATCGGGCGGAGTGCTGTATTCGGGCCTGTGCGCAAGCTGCCATGGATCGCGGGGCGAGGGCAGCAGGGACGGGTACTACCCCTCCCTGGTGCACAACACTACCGTCGGCATGACCCGTCCGCAGAACCTGATCGCCACCATCATCGGCGGCGTTGACCGCGACGTGCAGGGCGAACACGCGTTGATGCCGCACTTCTCGAAGGGTTCGTTCGTACAGGACCTGAGTGACGCCGATATCGCAGCGGTGGCGACCTACGTGCGCACGCAGTTCGGGCCGGGTGATCAGGTCACCGAGGCGCAGGTCGCACTGACCCGCGCCGGCGGCGAGAAGCCATTGCTGGCGAAGATCGCACGGCTGTGGCTGCCGATGCTCATCGTTGCCGTGCTGGCGCTGGTCGGCGTCGTGCTGCTGGTGCGGCGCGCCTGGAAGAAGCGCAAGGACAGGAGGGCCGCAGCATGAAGCTGCTCTCCTTGAACGGCCTCGGCCTGCTCCTGCTCGTGGCCAATGGCCCGGTGTCGGCCGCCGAAGCGAGTGCCACCGCCAAGCCCAAACCGGTCGACAGCATCGTGCAGACGCCGCTGAGTGCGGATTGGGCCGCGCGCCTCTGGCTGCAGGACCGTGGTGTAACCCCCAGCGCACGCATCGTGATCGGCAGCGGCGTCAACAGCGACGGTTACAAGGGTAGTGGTTGGTCCACCGCCGAACACATCGATCTGGGCGCGACGATCGATACCGGCAAAGCACTCGGCTTCGACGGTACGCTGCGCGTGGTGTTCTCCGACCGCTTCGGCAACGCCATCAACGAGCGGTCCACCGGTTCCTATATCCAGAACCAGGCCTTCTATGGCCAGGGCCAGAACCTGCGTTTCAACGAGCTCTCCTACGAGCGGCTGCTGCTGGACAAGCGGCTGAGCCTGAAAGGGGGCTTCTACTCGATGGGCAACGACTTCGGTGGCTTGCCCTACACCTGCAACTTCAACAACAACGGCCAATGCGGGCATCCGCTGGGCCCGATCTACAGTTCCGGGTGGCTGGACAACCCCACGGGCCAATGGGGCCTGCGGGTGAAGTGGAACGATCCCGCGGGCTGGTACGCGCAGGCCGGCATCTACGACGTCAATCCAACGCGCAAGCAGGCCAACAGTGGCTTCCGTGTTTCGACGAGGGGAAAGACCGGTCTGTTCCTGCCCGTGGAAGTGGGCTACAGCCATGGCAAGTCCGGCGAGGACTATGGCGGCACCTACAAGGTCGGCTACTACCTGGACACCTCCAACGCCGATGACATCGGTAATCCGGCCGCACCTCGCGCCTCGCATCGCAGCGGTTCGTACGTGCAGGCCGCGCAGCGCGTGTGGAAGCCCGAGGGCGATACGGTGCGCGGCATCTCGGTGTTCGGCGTGGCCACCCGTGCCGATGCAAAGACAGGGCTGATGCGCTACTCGTGGGAAGCGGGCGTGAGCTGGCGCGGCGTGATCGCGTCGCGCGAAGATGATGTGCTCAGCCTAGCCTGGAACCGGCTGGATATCTCCGACCGGCTCGCACGGCACCAGCAGCTGACCGGAAAGGATGTGCAGAGCAACGAGCAGTTCGTCGAACTGAACTACGGCGTGCAGGTCGCCCCGTGGCTGGTACTGCGGCCGGCGGTGCAGTACGTGGCACGTCCCGGCGCCTATGCCAGCCGACCCGACAGCTGGGTATTCACCCTGCAGGCGCAGGCGACGCTGTAGGCGCATTCAGGCCCGCGGCGTGGGGTGGCAGGGCCGCCGCCCCATGTTGCGGCGCAAGGTGTCAGCCACCATTCGCACTGGTACGGTCCAACCCGTTGCACCACAAACGACGGGGAGAGACGACGATGCGCAAGGTATTGCTGCTGTTGATCCTGCTGACCGGACTGGCGCCCACCGCCTGGGCCGCCACGGTCAAGACCACCCACCGCACCGTTCCCAGCTGGGATGGCACACCCCTCGGGGTCTTTGTCATCGAGCCCCAAGACGCGGGTGGCGACAAGTACCCGCTGCTGGTGATGCCCAGCAGCTGGGCCGTTCCCAGCGTGGAGTACGTAGGGGTCGCACAGTCGCTGGCCAAACGCGGCTACGTGGTCATCAGCTACAGCTCGCGCGGCTTCTGGGAGTCCGGCGGGGCCATCGACATCGCCGGGCCCGCGACGGTCGAGGATGTCAGCGCATTGATCGACTGGGCGCTGGACAACACCCGGGCCGACCCGGCGCGGATCGGCGTCTCGGGCATCTCCTACGGCGCCGGCACCAGCCTGCTGGCGGCGGCACGCGATCCCCGCATCAAGGCAGTGGCCGCCCTCAGCGGATGGGCCGACCTGCAGGCGTCGCTGTACTCCAACGACACCCCCAGTGCACAGGGAATCGCGCTGCTGGTGGCCGCCGGCCTGGTCACCGGCCGCCCCGGGTCCGAACTGGCCACGATCAACCGCAACGTCGTGGTCGGCAACTATCAGGGCGCCGTGGAATCGCTGTTGCCGGTGGCCGCGATCCGCAGCCCCGCTGCGAGCATCAACGAGATCAACGCCAACCAGCCGGCCGTATTCCTGGCAAACGCCTTCAACGACAGCCTGTTTCCGCCGGGTCAGCTGGTGGACTTCTTCAACCAGCTGAAAGGCCCCAAGCAGCTGCAGCTGCGCCATGGCGACCACGCCCTCAACGAGGCCCTGGGCGCTCTGGGCATTCCCAACGAGGTCTATGACTCGGTGGGCGACTGGTTCGATCATTACCTCAAGGGCGTGACCAACGGCATCGACCGCGAGCCGGCGGTGCAGCTGAAGTCACAGAAGGGCAGCTGGAACACCTACCCGAACTGGCAGGCCACCAACAGTGGCGCGGTCAGCTACGCGTTGACCGCACCCGGTGGCCTGCTTCTGCCCACCGGAGGCCTGGCTGAAAACGGGCGCAGCAATGGCTGGAATTACCGCATCGGCAGTGGCCTGCCTACCGCCGCCAATTCCGGCGTGGCGATGGTGTCGGGCTCGCTGCAGATGATCAACCTTCCGCCGGGTGCATACGTGCCTTTCATCGGGCGCAACGCTGCAGGCGTCTGGCAGGGGCCGATCTACTGGAACGCACGCCGCCTGGACGGTGCGCCGGAAGTGCGCGTGACCGTCACTCCCAGCCGCGCCAACACCACGCTGTATGCCTACCTGTACGCGGAAGATGTGCTGGGCAATGGCCAGCTGATCAGCCACAAGCCGTACACCCTGCGCGGCGTTGCGCCGGGCCAGGCGACCACCCTCGATCTTCGGTTGGAAGCGAGCAGTTGGAACATCCCCGCCGGCAGTCGCCTCACGCTGGTGGTCGATACGGTGGACCTGCGTTATGCAGGCATCAGCCAGTTGGGCGGGGCGGTGACCTTCAGTTCGCCGACGTCCGCGCCATCGGTGCTGAAGGTGCCGTTGCATTGAATCCATGCCGCGCCCGCGGTTGCGGGCGCGGCCGTTCCGTGGGCACACCGGCGGCAGATGCCGCGTGGCGTCCTCAGAGCTTGCCGGCCACCCGGTAGCGGGAGACACCCTGTTCGATCAGCATCTGCAGTTCGTGCAGCAATGCTGGATCCCAGGCATCGAAGTTGAAGCAGGACTTCCCCTGCATATGCTTCTTCAGGGCCGGGCTGATGCCGGCCAACAGCTCGGGGAAGGTGTAGATGGGCATGAAGTGGAATGAATGCCTGCGACCGGACACCTTCACCGCGCCGAAGAACTGAGCCTTGCCCTTGGCATCCACGTTCCTGCAATTGGCGTAGAAGTGATCGCCATCATCGTGTATCACCAGAAGGTCGGCCTGGTAGGGAAGCAGCAGCTCCCGCAGGGCGACGAACAGGTTGGGCGACGGGCCCTCCATCGCACGATACGACGCGGCGGCAGCTACACGTGGTTTCTTCATGGACGTCGGCCCGGAGGGGAGAGCAGCGGCGACAGCGTGCGTTGGGTCTGCCGCGCCAGCCTACCATGGGCCATTAAGCCGACCTCGGCACGGCCCTTGGTGGCTTCGGCCGAGACCGGCAGATGGCTATGGACTTATGGCCACCAGCACCTGACCATGGCGCTCCAAGAATGACCCTTCGCACCCTGGCAGCTCGATGAAAACACTGGCCCTGATCGCACTTTCCCTCTCCATCTGCATCAGCCTGACTGGCTGCATTGCGCCGTTTCGGGTAAAGGCGCGCGAGTTTGCGGCTGCCGACGTGCCGTCGCCAGAAAAGCGCGATGCGCCCGTTCCGTCAGCGCCACCGCAGTAACACCCCATCGTTCGGCATCACCCGCAGTATCGGCATCGATTTAAACCCTTTCCGCATTGGTGGCATCCATCAGGTGCCACGCTACCACCGCCAAACGAAAGGGAAGTCGCCCGTGCCTGGAATCCCGCATGTACTTCTGGTTGCCGCCATCGCTTGTGCCACTTCAGGCGCGAGTGCCGGCGCCAATGCCACGCCCGTGGCTATCCCGTTCGAGCAGGACAAGGACCACCGGATCTACGTCCGCGGCAGCGTCAACAGGTCCGAGTCCTTGCGATTCCTGGTGGACACCGGCGCGGACGGATTGGCCATATCGCGCGCCATCGTGCCGAAGGCATCGGTGGTCATCGATGATCGCACGGAGAACACGGGTTCAGACGGCGTCACCACGATGGACTACAGCACGCGCAACGACGTGGAGATCGGCGGGCTGCACACGCGCATGGGCGCGGTAGTGGTCGACTACAGCAACCGTCCCTTTGATGCGGTTCTGGGATGGAAGTTCTTTGAAGGGAAGGTGGTCGAGATCGATTACGACCGGCAGCAGTTGCTCGTCCATCGTAGCCTGCCGGATGTAACCGGCTACACCCGCGCCAACGTCCGCTGGATCGACAATACGCCCGCAATCGAAGTCACGCTCGGCAATGGCGACGCCATCTTCAAGCCGTGGCTGGCACTGGATACGGGAAGCAACGGCAGCATCGATCTCAGCCATGCGTACAGCTCGCGCCATGGGCTGATGGAGGTGTTCACCCAGAAAGTGGGAACGTCCCGTTTCACCGGCAGCGCAGGCAATGTCATTCGCGCCGTGGATGTGCGCGTCCCGTCTGCAAGCATCCAGGGGTTGGCCATCGGCAACGCCGCTGCGTCGTTTCCAATCGACGATGACGCCTCTACTGGCGACGGCACGCTCGGCGCGGGTGTTCTCCGGCAGTTCAACATGCTGCTGGACATGAAGACCGGGGAGGTCTATCTGCGACGGAACCAGTACATTGGTGTGGACCCGGCCGGGAAGTAGGGGCTTCAGCACCGACAGCCTCTTGTGAAGGACGAGCGGTAACAGCACACTCCTCGCCAGCCACTCCCTTCAGGAAGCGTCCATGTCCCTTCGCATCACCTGCCTGTGCGGCGCAAATACCATGGAACTGCATGGCCGTCCTGCTGCGCAGGCGAACTGCCACTGCGCCACCTGCAGGGATTTCTACGGCGTTGCAATGCTTTCGGCCACCGCATGGGCGGCCGAATCGGTGAGCGTTTCAGGGGCGGAGAATGCGCGTTTCCAGCACCCGGCCAAGCAGCTTTGCAAGACCTTCTGCCTGAACTGCGGTGAGGTGCTGTTTGGCACCAATCGCCTGGGCATGCGCGTGGTTCCCAACGCTCTTGTTGCGCGAGCTGCCGAGGGCGTGCTGGGTGCAGCGTTTGCGCCAACGATGCACCTGTTCTACCGGGAGCGTGTCATCGACGTTGCAGATGCGCTGCCGAAGTACCTCGATGGGTGGGATGGTCCGCTTCATGTGAGCCCGGGCCACCAGCAGCTACCTCCGGATCATGCAGCCCACGCAGCTTCTTCTTGTTGATCTTGCCCACGCTGGTGCGTTCCAGCGAATCCACGAAGCTGACGCGGTCGGGGATCGCGTAGCGGGAGATGTCGCCTGAGCGGCTGCGTGCTGCGACCAGTTCGATGATCTCTGCTTCGGTCACATCGCTGCCGGGCTGCCGGACCACCAGCGGCAGCGGTCGCTCACCCCATTTCGTATCGCTGATGCCGATCACGGCGACCTCGTTGACCGCAGGATGCAGGGCGATGATGTCCTCCAGGGCGAGCGAGGAGATCCATTCGCCGCCGGTCTTGATCACATCCTTGATGCGGTCGGCCACGCGCAGGTAGCCGCCGCCATCGATGTTGCCGATGTCCCCGGTATGCAGGTAACCGCCCGCCCACAACGCCGTTGAAGCGTCCGGGTTGTGCAGATAACCCTGGGTGAGCCAGGGCGTGCGGGCCACCACTTCGCCGGTAGCGACGCCATCGTGGGCAACGTCGTTCATGTCTTCGTCCACGATGCGCAGATCCACCAATGGCACCGGGATGCCGGCCTTGGTACGCAGCGACAGCTCCTCATCCGGGTCGTCCAGGGCGTGCGCATCGATCTGCGCGATGGTGAGCAGGGGGCAGGTCTCGGACATGCCGTAGCCGCCGAAGATGTCGATGCCACGGGCCAGTGCCTGCTGCGCCAGTGCCCGCGGCAGTGCCGCACCACCGATGATCACCTTCCAGCTGCGCAGATCGGTATCGGCCGCCGTGGCATCGCCCAGCAGCATATGCAGGATGGTCGGCACGCAGTGCGAGAACGTCACCTTCTCGCGGGCGATCAGCGCCAGCAGCTTGGCCGGTAGATACCGTCCGGGGTAGACCTGCTTGATGCCCAGCAGCGTAGCCACGTACGGCATGCCCCAGGCGTGGACATGGAACATCGGGGTGATCGGCATGTAGACGTCGTCGCGGTGCAGGCGCCCCTGGCTGGACGCGCTGCCGAGTGCGGCCATCGCCGCAAGCGAGTGCAGCACCAGTTGCCGATGGCTGAAATACACGCCTTTGGGCAGGCCCGTGGTGCCGGTCGTATAGAACGTCGTGGCGCGGGTGTTCTCGTCGAAGTCCGGGAAGCACGTTATGGGCGTGGCCTCGCGCAGTCCGGCTTCATACTCGGTCACGAAACCCGTTGGCAGCGGGCCAACCTCATCGGCCAGCAGAATGCGCGTGCGCAGATCCGGCAACTGTTCGTCGATGGCTTCCAGCACCGGCAGGAATTCGCGGTTGGCCAGGAGTAACCGCGCGCCGCTGTGATTGAGCGTATAGGCAATCTGCTCAGGCGCCAGGCGGATGTTCACCATCATCAGCACCGCTCCGATCATCGGCACGGCGAAGTAACTCTCCAGGTAGCGGTTGCTGTCCCAGTCCATCACTGCCACCGTATCGCCGCGCTTGACCCCCAGCGAGGTCAGCAACCCGGCCAACTGGCCGATGCGCGTCTGAAGCGTGCGGTAGTCGAAGCGGACCTTGTCGCCGTAGACGATTTCCTGCTGTGGACGCACTGCCAGCGGCGTCAGCAGCAACTGCTTGATCAACAGGGGAAAGGCGTTGGCCTCGGCAGCGGGCGTGTCTGTAGCGGTGGCGGACGACATGTGGGGCTTCCTGGTGGGCGGCGTGTCAGCGGTTGGAGAGGGTCGTGACCGCCGGAATGGACAGCTGCTCGCGCAGCAAGGGCGCTTCGGCGCGTGGCGTTGGCTGGATGAGAGCATCCTGCGGCAGTGGATGCGCTGGATCCTCAAGGTGATCCCATACCTGGTCCATCGCCGCGAACATGTAGGGCAGCAGCGGCACGTAGCGCTTCCGGTAATCCGGGAAGGCCAGCAGCGAGTCGAAATGCTGTGCGTTGTTCACACGCCAATAGGCGATCTGTGCCCCCGCCTTGCGTGCACGTGGCACGTAGCGATCGCTGGTCATGCTGATCGGCACCAGCCCATCGTCGATGCCATGGATCACCACGATCGGCACACCGCGCCGCGGCGCCTCGGCGGTGGCCGCGGCGATGCCGGCGCGCACCCGCCGTGCGTCGGCGCTATCGCCATTGCCGAGTGCACGCAGGCAGTTCAGACCGCGCAGTGGACCAGCTTCCGCCCCGGTGGCATTGCCATCCACCAGCACCACACCGTTGCCCGGCGGAATGCCGCTGCCCTCACTCCACCAGGTTGCCCGGGCCTCGGCGGTGGCCGCGCCGGGCCTGCCATCTGCCCCAGCGGCGGAGAAGCTGTACGCGCAGGGATGTTCGCCGGCGCCGTAGCGTCCATAGGCTGACGAATAAGTGACCGCGATGGCGCGCCACAGATCGAACCCGGCCGAGAACGCGCCGGCACGAAGTGCGTCGGCACTCAAGCCAGCGTCGAGCAGCTGCTGCCGTGCCGACCGTGCCTGTGCCGTAGCGTCATCACCTTGCACCAATCCGGCGGATTTCAGCATGGCACATCGCTGGGTCCACACCGGCACGGCCTGCGCCCGCATCGGCGGTTGCGGCAGATCGTCCTCTGCCAGCAGGGCACAGGGCATCAGCAACGCGGCCTGGGTGACGAAGTCGTACAGCGGCGGAGCGCCTGCCACCGACACATTCGGTTCGCCCGCCACCATCGCATCGAACCAGTCGCCTTCGATCTCCGCCGCGCGCAGCACGGCGCCACCGCCATTGGATACACCCACGCCCAGCGTGCGCGTGTTGGCCGCCGTGAATGGAGCGGATTCGGGGTAGGCGTGGTCCAGTGACTGCAGGCCGAAGTGCAGCGCCTGCAGCAGATGCCGACCCCAGTCTGCTTCCGGGTTGTCACCCGAATGAGCATGTTTGAAAGCTATCCCCTGCCTGGTTGCCGCACCCGCAGGAATGAAGGCCAACGCGCCTTGTGAGGCGGGCGTGCCGTCGGCCTGGAAGCCGGTCTGGGCGTCCAGGTCGTAGTAGTCGCTGCCGGCGCCCTTGTCGGTATAGGCGACGGCGCAGCCGTGAGCCAGGCCCCAACTGCCGGCGACCGCAATCGCGCCATAGATGCCACGCGAGCCGGATGACGCAGCGACGACCAGGCAGCGTCGCGAGGCGTCGAAGGTGTCGGGTACCTGCACCAGTACGCGGTGGGGTTGGCGCGCGCCATCGATGCGCGCATAGGCCGAGAATTCGCGGCCGGGCACTGCCTGCAGGCTGCCGTAGACGTCGCCGAAACCACCGCCGGGAGTCAGGTCGGCGATACCACGCCAACTGCTCCAGATCGCACGGCGTCGGGCCTCGTCGGCGGTGGGCCGGGCCGGGTTGGCGAACTGGGGCGCGCTGGCCGAGCGCAGGGCGTCGAGGCCCAGTCCCGCGGTCAGCAGTTCATCGTCGCCGCGATGCAGGGTTTCCCGCCACTGCTCGAACACCGGAACAGCGGTGCTGGCACGGGGCGGGGTGGCATGGGCGCTGGCGATGCTGCCCACAAGCAGTGGCAGCGTGGCGCACAGCAGCGTAACGGGGCGGTGGATGTTCATGGCTCCACCCTAACGATCCGGGCGGCGCACGCCAGCGTACCTTGGTACCCGTGCCCAACCGCAGGCGATTTGCTAACCTCCGCTGGACATGCCGACCCTGCTCATCGCCGACGACCACCCCTTGTTCCGCGCGGCGCTGCATCGTGCGGCCGAGGAGGCGGTGGCTGACCTGCAGATCAGCGAGGCCGATTCGTTGCACAGCGTGCTGGAAGCGATCGAGAGCCAGCAGATCGACCTGATGCTGCTGGACCTGCATATGCCGGGCAACCATGGCCTTGCCGGGCTGGCGACCATCCGTGCACTGCAACCGGGGCTGGCGATCATCATCGTCTCGGCCAATGAAGAGCCGCACGTGATCCGCCGCGCCATCGACCTCGGCGCAGCGGGGTATCTGCCCAAGAGTTCGGGGCTGACCGACCTGCAGTCCGCGCTGCAGTCCGTGTTGGAAGGTGAGCGCTGGATTCCGGCGCTGCTGCGTGAGCCAGTGGCGCGGGTTGCGCCCTTCAACAAGGACGCCGATCTTGCGGCGCGCTTGTCCAGCCTGTCCGCGCATCAGTACAGGGTGCTGAGCCTGGTGGCCGAAGGGCTGCTCAACAAGCAGATCGCGGACCGGCTGGGCGTGCAGTTGCGCACGGTCAAGGCGCACATGACCCGCATCATGGGCAGGCTGGGCGTGCGTAATCGTGCGCAGGCCATCCGTGTGCTGCACGAGATGGGATTGACCGATCCCTCGCGGCAGATCGAAGAGACGCAGGATGCCTGACCCTTGGTCAGGGCGTTGCCGTAGCGGCCGTTGCCAGCAGATGGTTGATCGCCCAGCGCAGTGCCAGCGGTTTGAACGGCTTGTTGAGCAGTGACAGGCCCACGCTGCGCACCGCCTCGCGGGTGTCGCTGCCGGTGTCGGCGCTGAGGATCACCGTCGGCCGTGTACCGTGGACGGCGACAAGGCGCTTCCAAAGTGCGACGCCGGTATCGCCATCATCAAGGTGGTAGTCGAACAACCATAGTGCAGCTTCCTGTGCTGAAGCACCCAGCGCATTGACATCGCGCGCCGCGATGACATCGCAGCCCCACGAAAGCAGCATCTGTCGCATTGCCTCCAGCGCCTGCGGATCGTTGTCGACCACCAGCACGCGGATACCCTTGATGCTGCTGTTGCCAGCGGCGGGTTCAGTGCGCGGGGCCGCAGGCGGCGCTGCCCGCGCCACGGTGATCGAGAAGGTCGAGCCGCGATCGAGCGCGCTCTGCAGTTGCAGCGGGGCGTGCAGCAGGTCGGCAATGCGGCTCGCGATGGTCAGCCCCAGACCGAGGCCCTGGCCGTTGCTGCGGTCGCCACGATGGAATTCCTCGAACACTACCGCTTGTTGCTCCGGTGCGATGCCGGGGCCGCTGTCATGCACGCCGATCGACAGGGCCTGGCCATGCCGGCGCAAGCCCAGCAGCACGCCGCCACTGCGGGTGTAGCGGATGGCATTGGCCAGGAAGTTCTGCAGCACCCGACGCAGCAGCAACGGGTCGCTGTGCACCCACGCGCGGGTCCGCACATGGCGGAACTGCAGGCCGCGCGCCGCCGCCAGCACTGCGAACTCCTGTGCAAGTGGATCCAGCACGGTCGACAGCGCGAACGGACGCGGATCGGCGACCAGTCCGCCGGCTTCCAGCCGCGAAATATCGAGCAGGCCCGACAGCAGATCGTCGGTGGAGTCCAGCGCGCCACGGATCTGGCGCAGGAAGCTGTCCAGGAACTCCGATTCGATGTGCTGCGACATGGCATCGGTCAGCAGCTGCGCCGCATGCAGGGGCTGGATCAGGTCGTGGCCGACAGCGGTCAGGAAGCGTGTCTTGGCCACGTTGGCTCGTTCGGCTTCATGCACGGCCTGCTCCAGCCGGGCAGTACGGTCCTGCACCCGGCGCTCCAGGGTTTCGTTGCTGCGCTTCAGCGCGTCCTCGGCCCGACGGAAAGCGGTGACATCGGTGAAGGTGGCCACGTAGCCGCCACCCGGCATCGGGTTGCCGCGGATTTCAACGATGGTGTTGTCCGGGAAGATCCGCTCGGACAGATGCGGGGTACCGCGCCGCATGTGCACCACCCGCCGTTGCAGCGCCTTGTCGCGCGAGTCGCCGGGGGCGTCGCCGATCTTCAGCTGTCCCAACGCCCACGCCGTCAGGTTCGACACCGGTTGCCCCACCTGCAGCAGCTCCGGCGGGAACTTGAACAGCGCGGCATAACGGCTGTTCCAGGCCACCAACTGCAGCTGCGCATCGACCACGCTGATGCCCTGGCTCATGTTTTCCAAGGCGGCTTCCAGCAGGCGCTGGTTGAAGCGCAGCACCTGGGTGGCTTCGCCGACCGCGCGGGTAACGGCGTCCAGCGGTGCGGCACCACCATCGCGGGCAGCCTCCACCAGCAGGCGTGCCATGCCCGCACCGACCACGGCAGTCAGTTCCCGCTCGATGGCGGTGACGCGCTCGTCATCCAGCATCTGCCCGGCATGCCCGTCCATCAGCTGGCGTGCCCGTTCCTGGCCGAGGAAGCGACCGGCCGTCTTGCGCAAGGATGCTGCGGCCACCGCGTCGCGCTGCCGTGGCATCGAGGGACGCACCGCACGTGACACCAGCACAACGGTCGCCAGGTTGACTGCCAGGCTCGCCCCCATGCTGATGGCGATATGGCCAGGCTGCATGCGCAGCGAGAACATCGCCAGCCAGTGCAGCTCGTCGGGGCTGGCCGACTGTGGCGGGGCCGGGATCACCATCGGCAGCAGCACCAGCCACAGCCAGACCAGAGAGCCCAGCACGATGCCGGCGATGATGGCCGGGGAGGGCGTACGCGGACGGTACACCGCCAGCAGTACTGCCGGTGCCAGCTGGGAGAGCGCGGTGAACGACATCAGGCCGAAATCGCTGAGTGCCTCGGTGCCGCTCATCGCGCGGCTGTACAGCCACGACATCAGGAACACGGCGAGGATGCCGGCGCGACGGAAGGCCAGCACTCGCGGTCGCAGATCGGCGCCGCTGTTGAAGCCGTTGACGCCGCTCAGCAGGCGTGAACCCACGCCGTGGTTGCCGAGCATGATCGACAGGGTCAGCCCGGACAGGATCATCATGCCGGTGGCCGCGCTCAGGCTGCCCAGGTAGGCCAGCAGTGCCAGCAGATGGTGGCCGCGTTCCTGCGGCAGGGCCAGGACATACAGGTCGGGCGACACCGAAGACGGCAACTGCGCGGCACCAGCCAGTGCCATCGGCACCGACGGCAGGCCGATCAACAGCAGGTACAGCGGGAACAGCCAGCGCGCCGTCTTCAGGTCCGACGACTGCCGCAGTTCAACCACGCCCACATGGAACTGATGGGGCAGGGTGAACGCGGCCATCGCACCGAGCGCCACCATGGTCAGGTAATCCGGCACCACTGCCGGCGGCGGCAGGTGCGCCATCTTCTCAAGCAGCGGCACGCCGGCCTTGTGCACCGAGCGCGCGGCATACAGGCCGATCGCCAGCAGTGCGGTCAGCTTCAACAGCGATTCCAGGCCCAGCGCGACCACGATGCCCCGGTTGTGTTCGGTGGCCGACGCCTTGCGCGCACCGAACAACGTCGTGAACGCCGCCATCGTCAGCGCGAACCAGAACGACATGTCCAGTTGCCAGCCGACGGGCGCGAACTGATCACCGAGCAGGGCGGCAAGCCCCTGGCTGACCGCTTTCAGCTGCAGCGCAATGTAGGGAATGATGCCGAACAGCGCGACCAGGGTGATGGTGATGCCCAGCCCCTGGTCGGCTCGCAGCCGCGCGACCACCAGATCGGCGATGGTGGCACTGTTGTGCTGTTTGGCCAGTCGTCCCAGCCGCACCAGGAATGGCAGGCCGAAGGCAAAAATGAGCGCCATGCCGATCAGTGTCGGCGGGATCGGAAAGCCCCACTGCACGCCCTGCGAGGCGGCCCCGTAGTAGGTCCATGCCGTGCAGTGCACGCCCAGCGACAGCGCGTAGATGGCCGGCCAGAGCTTCGACAGCCGATGCCCCTGGCGTTCCCCCCACAGGGCGACGCCGAACAGCAGCACGGTCCACGCAATGCAGGCGAACAGGACGATGGAGGGCGTCAACATCGCTCCAGTGTAGAGAGAACCGTGGCCGGCGGGCAGCCGGCCGGCGCTAGTCGGCGAGCACGATCAGCGACAGCTGTTCGGCGACCACGGCCACCTCGCCAGCGGGGATCACTTCCACCGTCTTCTGCTGGGTCAACAGCCACTGCCCGGGCCTGCGCGCTTCCAGAGACATCAGCTGCGAGCGCACCCGCACCTCGGAAGCGCTGGGTACCGGCGCCAGGAAGCGGACCTTGTTCAATCCGTAGTTCAGTACGTGGGCGATGCCGGGGAAACCGGCCAGGGCCGCCACATCGTCCTCGACGGTAAGCGAGAGCAGAAGGAAGCCATGCGCAATAGTCTGCCCACCCGGCAAGCCGGTCTGGGCGCGGGCCGGATCGGTGTGGATCCAGTTGTGGTCGCCGGTGGCGTCGGCGAAGGCATTGATTCGCGACTGCGCAATGTGCGTGCTGCCGCTCAGTCGCTCGCTTGCCGCCCATTGCCGCAGTGCCCGCAGGGCTGCAGGCAGCTCATCGATCGACATGTCGGCACTCATCGCACGCGCTCCAGCAGGGCCAGAATCGCATCGCGCGCCTCGGGCTCGGACAGCATCGGCGCATGGCCTACCTCCGGTACTTCAACGAGGCGTGCGTTGGGCGATGTGGCTGCCATCTGCCGTGCGACATCGGCAGGCAGGATGTCCGACAACGCCCCGCGCACCACCAGCACCGGCACCCGCGACGTCAGGCCACGCACCGCACGCCATAGCACCGGGCGCAGCAGCCACAGCACCCACGGCCGCGTGGTGCGGATCACCGCCGGGTCGTAGTCCAGTTCCAGCAGGCCATCGCTGCGCTGGCGGAAGGTGCGCACGGCCATCGCCCGCCAGTCGTCGGTGGTGAAGCGCGGGAACGCAGCCTTGCCGATGGACTCCACATAGCTCGTGGCCTGTGCCAGGTCCATCGGTGGCACGGGCTTGCCGGCGTACTTGCCGATCCGCGCCAGGGCTTCGCGCGGCACCTTGGGGCCGGCATCGTTCAGCACCGCCGCGGCGATCAGCCCGGGTGCACGCGAGGCCAGGGTGATGGTGACCAGCACCCCCAGCGAGGTGCCGACGAACACCGCCTTGTCGATGTTCTGTGACCGCAGCAGCGCCACCATGTCATCGGCATAGGCGCGCGGGTTGTAACTGGACGGATCCAGCGCACGTTCCGAGCCCGCTCGTCCACGCAGGTCAACGGCGATCACCCGCCAGCCGACCGCGGTCAGCGACTGCGCAAGGGCATCGAAGTCGGCACCGTTGCGGGTCAGGCCCGGGATGCAGACCACCGTGCCGCGGGGCGGTTGTCCCGCGCCTGGGGCATGATCGCGTGCATGCAGGCGCAGGCCATCGTCACTTTTCCAGTACAGATCATCGTAAGACGGTGTCATGCAGACGCTTCCTAGAAATCGTAACGGACGCTGAGGCTATATTGGCGCGGCGGCCCATAGAAACCAATCAGCGTGCCGACCGCCGGAATGTTGTAACCGGTGGTGCGGTATTCCTTGTCGGCCAGGTTGGTGCCCTGCAGCGAGAAGGTCCAGGCATCGTCGAGCTTCCAGATCACGCCGGCATTGACCAGCCCGTAGCCATCCTGGCGGATCACCGGGCTCAGGTCGGTGGTTGGCCACACTTCGCTCTGGTAGCTGTAGCTCACCCGAGCGGACAGGTTGCTGCCATTGGCCAGATCGGTGCGGTACTCCACGTTCAACGCGCCCGAGAAGTCCGGTGCGTTGGTGAACTTCATCTGCTTGGCCACGTTGACGCCACGATCCATGTACTCGTCATACTTGGCATCCAGCCAGGCCAGGTTGCCGGAGATCAGCCAGTGCTGGCTGGGCAGGTACTGGTACTCGATCTCCAGGCCGTTGATGGTACCGGCGCCGGCATTGGTGAAGTCGCCGAAGAAGGCATCGTCGACGCCATCGCCATTGGTATCGATGCCGGTGAACACCGACAGCTGGATGTCCTTGTACTTGTTGTGGAACGCCGACAGGTTCAGGAACAGGCGCTGGTCGAGGAAGGCCATCTTGCTGCCGATCTCGAAGCTGTCCACGGTCTCGTCATCGAACGGTTCGGCCGAGCGCGGCACCGCCACGGCATTGGCGCGGATGTTGTAGCCACCGGACTTGAAGCCACGCGTGGCGAGGCCGTAGACCATGATGTCGGGGGTGATCTGGTAGTCCAGCGACACCTTGGGCGAGACGTTCTTGAAGTTGGTCTTCTTGTCGAAATCGGCGGCGATGGCGATCGGGCGCGTGAACGTCGCATCCGAGTAGAAGCGGTTCAACACGATCGCGCGCTTGTCCTCGTCGGTGTAGCGGGCGCCGACGTCCAGCTTGAGCTTGCTGGCCAGGTCGAAGGTCCAATCGGCATACAGCGCGATGCTGTCGGTCAGCACCTTGCCGCGGGTGTCGCCGAACTGCAGGTTGAAGAAGTTGTTGCGGATCTGGCCGCCGGCTTCGCCACTGAACTGGTACAAGCCGACCACGCCGCGCACGCGTCCACCGGCATCGTAGTTCAGCTGCACCTCGTTGCTGACCTGGTCGTCGTGGTAGGTGCCGCCCACATCGGCCAGCTTGACCGGCGTGCTGTCGAAGTCGATGTTCGCATCGCTGTCCGATTCGCGCTTGGCCACCACGTACTTCAGTGCGACATCTTCGCTGGGCCGCCAGTTCACCGTGGCCGAGGCACCCTTGGTCTCCACGCTGTTGAGGTTGCGCATGCCCGAGCGGATGTCGTAGCGGTCATCCATCGGCGGGTAGGCGCGCACGAATGGATTGGGCGCCAGCATCTTCGAACCGCGCATGCCGGACTGGTCATCGATCCAGTCCAGGGCGAACTGCACATCGAAATCATCGCCGGCATACGCACCCAGGTTGAAGCGTGCCGCATTGATCTGCTTGTCACTCACCGGCTGGTTGGTGAACGTGTTCTCGCCGAAGCCGTCACGATTCATGCTGGCCACTGCCACGCGGGCGCGCAGACCGCTGTCGGCGCCACCGATCGGGCCGCCGATCGCCGCCTTGGCGTCCAGTTGGCTGTAGTTGCCCACGGTGATCTGGGCAAAGCCTTCGGTCTGGGTGGGCAGGCCGCGCGAGATGTATTTGATGGCACCGCCGATGGTGTTCTTGCCGTACAGCGTACCCTGCGGGCCGCGCAGCACCTCGATGCGCGAGACGTCGAACACGTCCAGCAAGGCACCCTGCGGGCGGGCGATGTAGACGTCGTCCAGGTAGATGCCCACGCCCGGGTCAGCGCCCCAGGTGGGATCGGACTGGCCGACGCCGCGGATGTAGGCCGTGACCGTGCTGCTGGCTCCGCGCGCCGCATAGATGGTCAGGTTGGGCACCTGTCCATCCAGGTCGCTGATGTCCTGGACATTCATCTTGTCCAAGGCTTCGGAAGTGAAAGCGGTGACGGCAACCGGCACCTCCTGCAGGGTTTCCTCGCGCTTGCGCGCGGTCACCGTGATGCTGTCCAGGTTGGTCGCCGAAGCGGTCCGGCCTGCCGCCGGCGTGCCCTGCGGTGCTTCCTGCGCCAGAACCGGCCCGGTGGCCAACAGCGTGCCGATCATCAGGCTCAAGCAATTCCGTTTCATTCGGTCCTCCCCCAAGGCAGATGGCCCATTGCCACCCATGCTGCATAGGCTAGCGACGCCGTGGCACCCCGGCGAGTGGACCTAGGTCCAGTCGGCAGCGGTCGCCAGATCCGGATACTGGGTGCGTCCCCACCTGGAAGCGCCGTATGTCGTTACTGATCGTACTTGCAGCGCTGGCCTTCCTCATTCTGGTGGCATACCGCGGTTACAGCGTGATCCTGTTCGCGCCCATCGCCGCACTGGGCGCTGTGCTGCTGACCGATCCCTCGCTGGTGGCGCCGATGTTCACCGGCTTGTTCATGGACAGGATGGTCGGCTTCCTCAAGCTCTACTTTCCTGTGTTCCTGCTGGGTGCGGTATTCGGCAAGCTGATCGAGCTGTCCGGCTTCTCCGGATCCATCGTCGGCGCGGCGATCCGGTTGTTCGGACCGCAGCGGGCAATGCTGTCGATCGTGCTGGTGTCGGGCCTGCTGACCTATGGCGGCGTGTCCTTGTTCGTGGTGGTGTTCGCGGTCTACCCGTTCGCGGCAGAAATGTTCCGCCAGAGCAACATCCCCAAGCGCCTGATTCCGGCCACGCTGGCGGTGGGCGGTTTCAGCTTCACCATGGATGCGCTGCCGGGTACGCCGCAGATCCAGAACATCATTCCAACCACGTTCTTCGGCACCGATACCTGGGCGGCACCCGTGCTGGGCACGCTTGGCGGCATCTTCGTGCTGGCGGTTGGCATGGCCTACCTCGAGTGGCGCCGTCGCGTTGCGCTGCGCAACGGCGAAGGCTACGGCGATGCGGCCACCCTGGTGAACGAGCCCACATCGTTCGCCGGCACCCACCTGGCACATGCGGGCATTGCCGTGCTGCCGCTGCTGCTGGTGTTCGTCTCCAACAAGCTGTTCACCCTCGGCATGCCGCACTGGTACGGCGCCGAGCACAGCTTCGTACCGTCGATCATGGGCAGCGCCGCGTCCGTGGTACAGGACGTGGCGAAGATCACCGCGATCTGGGCCGTGCTGGGTGCGCTGCTGGTTGGCATCCTGTCGGTGCTGGCGCTGGCCTGGCGTCCGGTGGTCACCCAGTTTGCAGAGGGCACCAAGGCGGCGATCGGTGGCGCAGTGCTGGCAGCCATGAACACCGCCTCGGAATATGGCTTCGGCGCGGTCATCGCCGCGCTGCCGGGTTTCATGGTGGTGGCCAACGCGCTGGGTTCCATCAAGGATCCGTTGCTGCACGAAGCGGTCACCGTCACCGGCCTGGCCGGCGTCACCGGCTCGGCATCGGGCGGCATGAGCATCGCCCTGGCGGCAATGTCGGAGACCTTCATCGCCAACGCACAGGCCGCCGGCATCCCGATGGAGGTGCTGCACCGTGTTGCGGCGATGGCATCCGGCGGCATGGACAGCCTGCCGCACAACGGTGCGGTCATCACCCTGCTGATGGTGACCGGGCTGACCCATCGCCAGGCCTACAAGGACATTTTCGCAGTAACCATCATCAAGACCCTCGCGGTGTTCGTGGTGATCGGCATCTATTACGCCACCGGCTGGGTTTGACAGCGGCGTCGCAGCACCCTCTGGAAGGTCGGTCCAAGAGGATTTCCGGTACCACTTCATCCACGACTCACGCATGAGGATCTGGTCATGAAATCTGGAATCGATTCAATCAAGGCGCTGCTGCTGTGCACCTGGCTGGCCACGACGGGCACCGCATCTGCGGCAGACCCACCCGGGCATTGGGATGTTGGCCTGTACGGCAATCTGTTCGGCGCCCGCGAGTACCAGGTATGGGTGCCCGCCGGCTACGACCAAACGCAGCCGCTGCCCCTGTTGCTGGTGCTGCATGGCTGCGTGACCGGGCCGAACCTGATGGGCGAGGCCTCCGGCTTCAACGAGGTGGCCGACACCGAGGGCTTCATCGTGGTCTACCCGCGGCAGAACGTAACCTCCAATCCTGCGCGCTGCTGGAACTGGCAGTTGCCGATCAACCAGGCGCGCGACAGTGGCGAGGCCTCGATCCTGGTCGGCATCGTGGACAAGGTGAAAGCGGGCTACAGCATCGATCCGCATCGCGTGTACGTCACCGGCATTTCCGCTGGCGGGGCGATGACCTCGATCATGCTGGCCTGTTATTCGGATGTGTTCGCTGCGGGCGCGATCCATTCCGGTGGCATGTACAAGGGTGCGACCACGATCTCCGGCAGCGCCTACGCGCTGTTGGCCGGCAGCATCTACTCACCGGACAGCAACGGGCGACTGGCCTGGCAGTGCTCGGGCTCGCCGTCACCGCGACCGATCCCGGTGCTGGTGTTCCATGGCACCGCCGACGCCACCGTGAACCCGGTGAACGGACAGCAGGCCGTGCGCCAGTTCCTGCAGACCAATGACCTGGCCGACGATGGCCTGGACAACGACTCGGTGAAGTATGTGCCGACCAACACCTTCCACGGCCACGTGCCGGGTGGGCGCGCCTACACGGTCGACACCTACACCTACGGTGGCAGGACGCTGGCCCAGCATTACGTGGTACAGGGCATGGGGCATGCCTGGAGCGGCAGCCAGTCCGGGCTGCCGTTCACCGATCCCAAGGGGCCGGATGCCACGTTGATTACGTGGCTGTTCCTGAAGGATCAGCAACGCTGAGTGTGGGGCGCAGGAGCAGGGGAGGCGGCGCCAGTGCGGGAGTGGAGGGCTCCCGCGCTGGCGCGCGGCCTTTTCCTGGGGAAGCCGGGCGCGTTCGACAGCATGCGCCCTCCCTCTCAGCCCTGTGCCAGAAGCTCCTCGCGGATGATCTGTGCGCCCGCACTGAGCGCGCGCAGCTTGCCCCGTGCCACCTCACGCGACAGCGGCGCCATGCCGCAGTTGGTGCTGGGGTAGAGCTTGTCAGCGTCCACGAACTGCAGCGCCTTGCGCAGGGTGTTGGCCACATCTTCCGGCGTTTCAACCGTATTGGAGGCCACGTCGATGGCACCGACCATCACCTTCTTGCCGCGTACCAGCTCGATCAGGTCAATCGGCACATGCGAGTTGTGGCACTCCAGCGAAATGATGTCGATGCTGGAGGTCTGCAGCTTCGGGAACGATTCTTCATACTGGCGCCACTCCGAACCCAGCGTCTGCTTCCAGTCGGTGTTGGCCTTGATGCCGTAGCCATAGCAGATATGCACCGCGGTTTCGCACTTGAGCCCTTCGACCGCGCGCTCCAGGGCGGCTACACCCCAATCGTTCACTTCGTCGAAGAACACATTGAAGGCGGGCTCATCGAACTGGATGATGTCCACGCCGGCGGCCTCCAGTTCCTTCGCTTCCTCGTTGAGGATCTTCGCGAACTCCCAAGCCAGCTTTTCGCGGCTCCTGTAGTGCGCGTCATACAGGGTGTCGATCATGGTCATCGGGCCCGGCAGCGCCCATTTGATCGGCTGCGTGGTCTGCCTGCGCAGGAACTTCGCATCTTCCACAAACACCGGCTTCGGGCGGCTGACAGCGCTCACCACGGTGGGCACGCTGGCGTCGTAACGGTTGCGGATGCGGACGGTTTCGCGCTTCCCGAAATCGACGCCGTTGAGGTGTTCGATGAAGGTGGTGACGAAGTGCTGCCGCGTCTGTTCGCCATCACTGACAATGTCGATGCCGGCATGCTGCTGTTCCTGCAGGGACAGGCGCAGGGCGTCCTGCTTGCCTTCATTCAGCGCTTCATCCTGCAGCTTCCAGGGCGACCAGAGCTTCTCGGGCTCGGCCAGCCAGGAGGGCTTGGGCAGGCTGCCTGCGGTGGAGGTGGGGAGCAGTTTCTTCGTCGACATTGCGTCTTGTGTCCTGGGGGGCGAATGGAAAATCGATGGATCAGCGGGCGGCCCACTGCTCAAGCACGGCGCGGTGCGGCTTGATGAAGTGCTCTTCAGTGAACTTTCCCTGCTTGACCGCGAGCTGGCTGCGCTCCTCGCGGTCGTAGACGATGCGGGTGGAGGAGTAGTCCTGGTGCTTCAGGCTGGGCTGGTAGACCTTGCCGGCCACGGAATTGGCGTTGTAGATCTCGGGGCGGTAGATCTTCTGGAAGGCCTCCATCGTGCTGATGGTGCCGATCAGTTCCAGGTTCGAGTAATCGCCCAGCAGGTCGCCCTGGAAGTAGATCGCCAGCGGCGCGACGCTGCCCGGCGGCATGAAGTAGCGCACCTTCAGCCCCATCTTGTCGAAGTACTGGTCGGTGGGGGAGAACTCGCCTTGCCGGTACTCCACGCCCAGGATGGGATGGTGGTTCTCGGTGCGGTGGTAGGTCTTGCTGCTGGAGACGCTGATGCAGATGACCGGCGCCTTGCTGAAGTTCGCACGATAGGCCTCTGACTCCAGGAAGTGCTGGAACAGCTTGCCGTGCAGATCGCCAAATCCGTCGGGAATGCCGAAGGTGGCCTTGCCCTCGTTGCTGGCAGGCAGTACCACGCTGAAATCGTAGTCGCGCACATACGACGAGAAGTTGTTGCCGACAATGCCTTCGGTGCGCGTACCGGTGAGGGTGTCGACGATGGTCGGCCGCAGCATCTCGATCAACGGGAACGTATCGCCGCCGTCGCCGCCATCGATGTGCATCTCCACCGAGATGATGTCCAGCTCGACGACATAGCGGTCCGCGCTCGGGTTGTCCCAGTGCGCGAGATCATTGAAGCGGTTGTTGATCATGCCGAGCGTGTTGCGCAGGTTCTCCTGGCGCGATTCGCCGCGCGCCAGGTTGGCGAAGTTGGTGGTGATGCGCGTGCCATCAGCAGGCTGGTAGTCCTCGTTGAAAGGAATACGGCTGATGCTGAAGGTGAAATTGCTGGTCGTCATGGGCGGCGTTCCGGTTTGCGGGGTGACATCCGAATGCAGGTCGATGGCAGTCGGCATTCAGAGAGCGGCAGCAGCCACAAGGGGAGCAGGTGCTGCGCGATGGGAGAGGGCGAGCAACGGCATCGCCCGCTGTACCGCCAGGCGCGCCCGCTGGATCAGCGCTTCGTCGTGCACGCGGCCTTCGGCGAAATCGCGGTCGGTCGCGTAGACGCCCAAGGGCAGGGTGCGGGCCTGGAAGAAGCTGAAGAGCGGTCGCAGCTGGTGGTCGATCATCAGCGCGTGGCGCTCGCTGCCGCCGGTGGCGGCGAGCAGGATGGGGGTATCGATCAGCGCGTCCTGGTCGATGAAATCGAAGAAGTGCTTGAACAGGCCGGTGTACGAGCCGCGGTAGACCGGCGTGGCCACCACCAGTACATCGGCCTGCTCGACAGCGGCCAGCTGCCGCTCCACGGTCTCGGGCAACTGCGAGCGCCAGAGCGCACCGGCCAACTGCGGCGCCAGTTCACCCAGTTCAATCAGGTGCTGATCGCAGGGCACGCCTTCGCCGATCAGGTCCAGCAGGTGCTCGGCCAGGGCCGCGGCCCTTGAGGGGCGCTGCAGCCCGCCGGAAACGGCGACGATACGGAGGGGGCGGGTCATCTCTTCGCTTTCAGCTGGGGAGGGGCTCCTTCGGGGTGATCTGCAGGGGCGCAGTGCTGCAGGCCGGCGGGGGGCCGGGCTGGCAGGCATCCGAAGGCATGAGCCGATGCTAGCCAGCCCTTCCCATGACGTAAAATGGTATTACTTCACCAATCCATGAGTGAGATTCATCGCCATGTTGGAGCGGATCCATCTCAGCATCGTGCAGCAGGTCGAGCAGCAAGGCTCGCTGACCGCTGCCGCAGGCGTGCTCAACCTGACCCAGTCGGCCCTGAGCCACAGCATGAAGAAGCTGGAGCAGCAGCTGGGCACCAACGTCTGGCTGCGCGAAGGCCGCAGCTTGCGGCTGACCCAAGCCGGGCAATACCTGCTTGCGGTCGCCAACCGGGTGCTGCCGCAGCTGGACCTGGCCGAGGAACGGTTGGGCCAGTTTGCGCAGGGCGAGCGCGGCGCACTGCGCATCGGCATGGAATGCCACCCCTGCTATCAGTGGCTGCTGAAGATCGTCTCGCCTTATCTGGCCGCCTGGCCGGACGTGGATGTGGACGTCAAGCAGAAGTTCCAGTTCGGCGGCATCGGCGCGCTGTTCGGCTATGAAATCGACCTGCTGGTCACGCCCGACCCCCTGTTGAAGCCAGGCCTGAAGTTCGTCCCCGTGTTCGATTACGAACAGGTGCTGGTGGTGGCCAAGGGCCACGCGCTGGCCAAGGTGGACTACGTAAAGCCCCGCCAGCTCAGCCAGGAAGTGCTGATCAGCTACCCGGTGCCGTTCGAGCGGCTGGACATCTACAACCAGTTCCTGCTGCCGGCCGGCATCACGCCACGGCGGCACAAGGCCATTGAAACCACCGACATCATGATGCAGATGGTGGCCAGTGGCCGTGGCGTGGCCGCCATGCCGCGCTGGCTGGTGGAAGAGTACGCCGCCCGCATGGACGTGGTGCCGGTACGGCTGGGCGCCAAAGGCATTCCCAAGCAGATCTATCTGGGTGCGCGCGAGGCGGATACCGGCATCGATTACCTGCAGGCGTTTGTCGAGCTGGCACGGCACAGCTCCACCAGCGCCGGCAACCTGCGCGGAGCCGGCTGATGTCAGGTGGCATCGGCCGTTTGCGGCCGCCACCGAACGGGCCTGCTGACCTCGCGCAGCGGGCGCAGGCCTTCGTCAGCGCCGTTTCATTGGAGGTGAGTGCCAAGGCCATGCCTGCGCTGCGCGCCGAGGCTGCGCGCATGGCACAGGGCGCGACCATCTCCATTCCCTACCTGCCGAGCGAGGACGACACTGCGCGACTGGCTGCGGCACGCACAGTGCGCGAACTGGGTTTCGAGCCGATGCCACACCTGTCCGCACGCCGCATCGGCTCGCGGGCAGCGCTTGAGCACTTCATCGACCGTGCCGTCATCGACGCCGGCGTTGAGCGCTGTCTGGTGATTGCGGGTGATCTGTCCACACCTGCCGGACCGTTCGCCGACAGTGCATCGATCATCGAGAGCGGTGTCCTCGAGCGCGCCGGCATCAAGGTCGTGGGTGTGGGCGGGCATCCGCAAGGTCATCCGGTGATGACCAGCGCCGATCGGTGGCGCGTGCTTGAACGCAAGTGCCAGCGCATCGAAGCGCGGGGCATGGCACCGCTTGTCATCACCCAGTTCGCATTCGATGCCGACGTCGTGCTGACCTGGTTGAATGAACTGCGCGCGCGTGGCATCACCCATCCGGTGCTGGTCGGCATTCCAGGGCCCGCCAGCATCGCGCGACTTGTACGCTATGCGGCGATGTGCGGCGTGTCTGCAAGCACTTCTATGTTGTCCCGCTACGGCGTCTCGCTCGGCCGCCTGCTGGGAAGCGCAGGGGCGGATGTGTTCGTGGATCGCCTGGTGGACGGGTTGACCGAAGCCCATGGGCAGGTCAGCCCTCATCTGTTTCCCTTCGGCGGTATCGCACAATCCATGGAATGGGTGGAGCACTACCGGATGCGTGCGGGCGATGAGTGCTTGGCTCAAATGTCAGTGCAATTGGTGCAGACCCCGGATCTTCCGCTGCGCTGTCCGTGCTGCGGCCACAGGACACTCGACGAGCGCGGGACGTTCAGAATATGCGCTGTCTGTTTCTGGGAAGACGATGGACAGGACGACTACGACGCGGACGTCGTACGCGACGGCCCAAACGGATGTCTCAGCCTGACGCAGGGGCGCGCCAACTACAAAGCGTTCGGCGCGTCGCAGATGAAGGATCTTCCCTATGTTCGCCTGCCTTTTCCCCACGAACTACCGTAAGACGCGTGGGCACTGCCGTGGCCGGTCACTCAATTATTCCTCTGCCAGCCATTTGCAGAACGCCTCCACCTCGGGGCGATCCTGAGCCACTTCCCGGCAGATCAACCAGAATGCGTAACGGTTCTCCAGCTCCAGGCTGAAGGGTTTCACCAGCCTGCCTTGTCGAAGATCATCTTCCACCAGCGGCGCTACGCCGAGCGCCACGCCGTGGCCCGCCACCGCTGCTTCCTGTGCAAGATAGATGCTGGGAAAAACGGGCCCGGCGCTGGCGTTGACGTTGGTAGCGCCCGCAGCCATCAGCCAGTGCGACCATGCGGGCACGCCAGGGCGGCCCGTGGCACTTTCATCGTGCAGCAATGTGTAGTGGCGCAGATCATCTGGCTGCTGCAGCCTGCGCGCAGTGTCAGCCAACAGCGTTGGCGAGCACACCGGAAACACTGGCGCCTTCATCAGCAGTTCTGCGTGTACGCCGGTGTAGCTGCCCGCGCCGTAGCGGATGCCTACATCGAAGCCTCCGCGCAGGAAGTCAGCATGTTCATTGCCGGTGTCGATGCGCACCCGGACGTTGGGGTGCGCATGGTGAAACAGGTGCAGCCTTGCGGCCAGCCATTTCGCGGCAAACGATTCCATGGTTGTCACTCGCAGCTCGTGCGGTGCTCGCGTCCTGGCGCGGTCCAGCGCCAGGTCCAACTGCCCAAGCAACTCGCCGACCGTTGTTGCCAGCGCCGCACCCTCCGAAGTGAGTGCGACGGCGCGGTTAGTGCGCTGGAACAGGCTTACACCCAGATAAGCCTCGAGGTGTTTGACCTGGTGGCTGACCGCAGCCGGGGTGACGAACAACTCGCGCGCCGCCCGATTGAAGCTGAGGTGGCGGGCAGCTGCTTCGAACGTGCGCAGCGCATTCAGTGGAGCAGTGGGGCGGGCTTTCACGAGCGCCTTCCAGGGCAGGGGCACTGCCATCGTAGCGCATGAATTTTTCTAATGCGAAGCGCAGAACTACTCGTTTGTCGGGCGCTGCATGGGCTGGCGATGATGCACATCCTCCCACCGGGAAAGTCCGCCGTGCGTATTCAGGAGCTCGCCCAAGATGTGCTGATGTTCGTCGGTGACCAGGTTGAATCGGTCGCTACCGCATTCGTAAACGGTGACCAGGTGCTGCTGGTGGATGCGCTGGGCAGCGAGGAGGATGCCGCCTGGTTGCGGGAGGTGCTGCAGGGGCAGATGGGCAAAAGGGTTCGGCTGGTTGCCGCCACCCATTTCATGGGCGACCACATCTGCGGCATGACGCTCTTTCCGGAGGCGTTGACCCTGGCGCACCGCCATCACCGGCATGCCTTTCTTTCGCAGAACCGGCCGGTGGCATCGTTCTACCGCGATCCGGATATCGTGTTCGACAACTTCGCCATGCGCTGGGGGCGCCACCAGTTGCGCTTCCTGTACAACCCAGGCAAAACGATGGACCACATGAGCGTGGATGTACCGACCGCCGATCTGGTCTGCGTTGGCGACAACATCGTCGGCAACATCGTCTATCTCTCACGATCAGACCCGGCACTGCAGCGCGCCGCCATCGGCCGCATTCAGCAGTTCGGGCGCAGCAGGGTGGTCGGCGGGCATATCGGTGTATTCGATGCGCCGGTGCTGGGCAATGCACTCCACTACCTGCGGCGAATGGAGGAAATCGTCGTGGACATCCGGCTGCGAGCCGCACCAGCGGAAGCCACGCCACTGATAGCAACCATCAGACTGGAGGAATGCATCGCGTCGGGGGTCGTGCCGACGGCATTCGAACGAGAGTGGCATGGACACAATCTCACGGCGATCGTCGCGCAGTCGATCTTCTCCCTGGATGCTGCGCTGGCAGCAAGGGAGCACACCGCATGAAGCACGATCCGGTCAGCGGGCCCGCGCTGGGTAGTCGCAGACGCTTCCTTGCCAGTTGCGCCGGTGTGGCCGCCGCGGCGCTGGTCCCTGTCGGCGCCGCTGCACCACCGGCGGCACTGCGCACCCTGCGTGCCCAGCGATTGGCGTGGGCAGGGGTGCGACTGCAGTTGCCGGAAGGCACGCTGCTGATTGATCCGCTGGTGAATCCCGCAACATGGGGCAAGGAGTTGCCGGACCGGCTGGTGCCGGTGAACGATGTGCTGGGCGAAAGCCATGTATTGATCACCCACACCCACTCGGACCACTTCGATGCGGACGCGGTAGCGGCGGCGCTGACCAAAGGGGGAACAATCGCATATCCAGCCGGCCTGCAGCCCTTGCCGCTACCCGCAGCCGCACGTGCGCGGCCGAGCGCGCTGTGGGAGCCTCAACTGCTGGGCGACTTCACTGCAACGCCGGTACCGGCATCGGACGGCTACGGCGATACGCAGGTGTCCTGGGTGGTAAAAGCGGGCGGCCGACGCATCTTCCATGGCGGCGACACCCAATGGCACGGCCATTGGTGGCGTATCGGGCGCCAGTTCGGCCCGTTCGATGTGGCCTTCCTCCCCATCAATGGCGCCACGTTCGGCTGGCGCGAACCCGTAAGTGGACAGCCGGGCGTACTGACGCCGGAGCAGGCGGTGGCAGCGGCGGCGATCCTCGGCGCACGCACGCTGGTGCCCATTCACTATGGCATCAGCGGAATGGACAAGTATGTAGAAGTGGACGACCCGCTTGGGCGCCTTCGCAAGGCTGCCCGTGACCGCGCAGTCGCCGTGCAGGCCGTTGAACCGGGTGCGTGGCTGACGTGGCCGACGTAGTGCGGTACCCGCGCATGAATCATTCCTGGTCCTGGGAGAACCCATGAATCGAGCAAGCCGCATTGCGATCGCCATCGCGCTTTCCTCCCTTTCCGTGACCTCCCGGGCAGCGGAAACGACCAGCCCCAAACGCCCTTCGGTCGAGCAGCTGCAGAAGCTGATCGTCAGCACCTCGCCGCAGACCCGCGTGGATGCCGCTGGCAAAGAGCGCATCACGGCCCGCCGGATCGACATCGTCGACGAGAACGGCGTGATCCGAATGACGCTCTCAGGCCAGACGCCTCCGCCCATCATCGACGGCATCCAGTACAAGCGGGCCTTCAATGTTGCGGGCATGGTGCTGTACGACCACAAGGGGAGCGAGCGTGGTGGCTTCGGAACCGCAGACGTACAGGGCGGCATGGCCGTACTGGCGCTTGACCACCCGGCCATGGATGCCATTGGCTGGCGCGTGTCGCCTGACGGGAACGTGCGGTTCTCGATCAACCAGGCCCCGCCGCTGATTCGCGAGCCGCGGCTGGACAATCGCCTGATTCCCGGCGTGCAGACCCCAACCCGCATCGAGATGGCAGTGGCTGCCGATGGCACCCCCGCGATCGCGCTGAACGATCAACAGGACCGCGCCAGACTGCGCCTGACTGTGACGCCGGAAGGCTACGGTGCAATCGAGTTCCTGGACGCACAGGGTAGTGTGATCCATACACTGGCGCCCGAAGCCCATCGGGAGTGATGGTAGGTCCTCATTGATACAGCAATCGCTATGGAGCCCGCATGGACACTGAAATACGACAGCTCGAAGAAGCCCTGCGTATCGCGATGCTCAGCAGCGACGTGGCAGCGCTGGACGCCTTGATTGCGGACGCCCTGATCTTTGTGGGGCCCTCGGGCGAGGTCTTTGGCAAGCAGGACGATCTGGCACTGCATCGTTCCGGTCGCCAGAAATTGAGCATGGCCGACTGGCAATCTGTGGAAATCGCCCTGCATGATCAGACGGCTGTTGCGCTCACCACTGCAGTTCTGGCCGGCACCATCGACGGAGCAGCATTCTCCGGCCGCTTCAGGTACTGCCGCTTCTGGGGGAAGGCGGCCGGCGTCTGGCAGGTGCTGGGCGGCTCCGTTGTTGCTCTGCCCGCGGCAATGGAGGCAATCGCCTAGACAGGCGACGGCGGCTCATGGCCCAGGACGGGCGTCGCTCTCCGCATCGTCCATCCCCGGGCTGACCCGGCGACCGATGTCCTTCAGGCGGGCGAGCTGGTCAACCATCGACGGTGCATCGTCTAGGCTGCCGACAAAGGTCCACAGGTAGGTCATCACCGCATAGACGTGGCCCGGGGTCACGCCATCGGTTGTGGCCAGGCGGCCAATGGTCAAGGCGAACAGCACCGCGGCCGCCGCGCCGACCACCACGAAGGCACTTGCTTCGCGATCTGACAGCAGGATGCGCAGCCGCGACAACGTGGCGTAGTGACGGCGCAGCACCGATGGGCTGACCCGGTCGACCAGCCGGATTTCATGCTCCAGCCGATTGTTCAGGCGGCCATGCAACTGCTCGTTGCGGCGAGCGAACGAGGGCAGCAACAGCAGCGCGCCGAGCAGGGCAATGAGACTGGCCGCGCCAACCAGGGGTTCGATCGCCAGCAGCATCGCTGCCGCGCCGAACATGGAGACCAGCGCCGTAGCGATGATCGGCACGTGCTTCTCGAAGAAGTCGACGAACTCGCGGGCCAGCACCACACGCGCCGCCGAGGTGGAGGTGGCCTGGCCCATGCGTCGCTGCGCCTGCACCACGTTCACTGCCAGATCGGCATAGATACGGGTGAACGTGCGCGTATCCACCGCGCGACGGGCGGCGCCGACCAGCCAGAACAACAGCACCACGCCGGCATAGGAAATGGCATGGCCGACGTTGCCACGGATGATCGCATCCACCGCGAAACCGGCGAACAGCGGATAGGCCAGCAGCAGCGCATTCTCAAGCGCCACCAGCGAGAAGGTGCCGGTGAGCTGCCAGGGGTAGGTGCGCAGGATGGCTTTCAACGTGGCGGCCGCATTCTGCTGGCCGATGCTGCCGGCTGCAGCAGCCGGATCGTGTGGGTGCTTCATGGGAACCTGGGTGGATCAAGGGTGGGGCAGGGAATCGATGCAGGCACCCCCGGCAATACCCAGTATCGGCAACGCCTTGGAGCGGGGGTGGAGGAACGATGGAGATCGCGTGGAGAAACCGGCGGCGTTCAGCGACGGGCGTGCACCGGCCAGCGGATCTCGAACACAGTGCCGCCACGCTCGCTCGGCCGGCACTGTGCCGTTCCGTGATGGGCCACGGCGATCGCACGCACCACGGCCAGGCCGAGCCCGGAGCCACCACTCTGCCGCGACCGCGACACATCGGTGCGCTGGAAGGCCTCGAAGATGCTGTCGCGCAGTTCATCCGGCACGCCGGGCCCGCCGTCGTCCACGGTCACGGTGCAGTGCCCCTCGGCCAGCTTCACATATACCCGCAGCGGGCAGGGCGTAGCGTGCCGGCGCGCGTTTTCCAGCAAGGCCAGTACCGCCTGGCGGATGCGTGCCGGATCGCAGTCCGCCAGCGCGGCGCGCGCCTCCAGCGTCACTGAAAAGCCACTCACCGCCAGGGCGTCGGACATCGCCTCCACTACCGCAGCCACCTGCACGCTGACGTCGCTGCGCTGCAGGCGCAGGTCCAGATGACCACTTTCGGCCAGGCTCACCACCCGCAGGTCTTCGATGATGCGGGTCAGGCCTTCCAGCTGGGTCAGCATGCTGGTGAACTGCTCCAGCCGTGGCTCGAACACACCGTCGGCGATGCCCTGCAGGCGTCCGCGCAGAATGGTCATCGGCGTACGCAGTTCGTGCGCGATGGCCGCGTTCCAGAACACCCGGTTCTGCGACATCCGGCTCAGCCGCTCGGCCATGGAATTGAAGTCGCTGACCAGCGTGGCCGCTTCGGTCATCGAGGTGTGGTCGCCGCGCGCACGTGCATCCAGATCGCCGCTGGCCACGCGGCGCAGGCTTTCGGCCACCGAGTTCAAGGGCGTGATGATGCGCCAGGTCAGGCGCGAAGCGATCAGCGACGCCAATACGATGACCACGGTGGCAGTGAGGCCGATCCACAGCCATTCCAGCCCCGACGGCAGCATCGTCTGCGGCGTGTCGTACCAGCGCGGGTAGAAGACTTCCATCAGGTAATAGAACAGATAGAAGCCGGCGATCGACAGTACCGTCGAACACAGCGATGCCACCACGATCGAAAGCGTGATCTGGCGGCCGATGCTTTTGCCTTTGGTGGTCATCCGTCAGCCCAGCAGCCGGTAGCCGACGCCGCGGATGGTCGCCGGAATGCCGCGCACGCCCACATCCTCCAGCTTGCGGCGCAGCTTGCTCACGTGGCTGTCCACCGTGCGCTCCTGGGCATCGCCCTCGGGCAGGCACGCGTGCAGGAGATCGGTACGTGCATGTACCTGGCGCGGCGCACGGGCCATGTGCACCAGCAGGCGGAATTCAGTGAGGGTGACAGTCAACGCATATACTTGGCCTTCGACATGGGCCGTCACATCGTGGCTGCGCAGATCGATCTCGAACGGCCCCTGGCGGATCACGCCGTTGGGCACCTCGGCCCCGGAAGGGGCGCTACGGCGCAGCACCGCCTGGATGCGCGCGACGATCTCGGCGGGGTTGAACGGCTTGGCTACATAGTCATCGGCGCCCACGCGCAGGCCGGTCAGCTTGTCCAGGTCCTGGTCGAGTGCGGTGAGCATGATGACCGGGGTGTTGCCGCGCCGGCGCAGTTCGCTCAGTACCTGCCAGCCATCCTTCTTCGGCATCTGCACATCCAGCAGCACCAGGTCGGGGCGCAGCTGGTGGTGGCTGGCCAGCGCCGCCTCGCCATCGCTGGCCCTGACACTGCGCATTCCGGAACGCGCAAGGTAAGCGCCAAGGATATCGGCGATTTCGCCTTCATCTTCGGCAATCAGGATCAAAGGCATCTGATGGGTGCGGATATCGCGCTTCATCGCGGGCAGGGGGTGGAAGAACCCGGCGAGGCTAGCTCCCCTTGATGGAGGCCCGGTCGAGATTGTGTCGAGATTGTGTGGACCCGTACCGGAGGGTTCAGCGGCGGGTGGTACACCTGAACGCAGGCCCCGGCTCCATGCGATCTCCACACTGGCTCCAGGAAACCTCCAACCAAGGCTTCCAGACTGAGGCCTTGGCGGTCGCGATGGGTGACTGCAAGCAGCCGGGCATCCCGATGAAAACCCGCAAGACTCTGATCATCGCCGCCGCCGTGGCCGTCCTGGCAGGCGGTGTCGGCTGGTGGGCGTTCGCCGATGGCGATGATGGCGCCCTGATCATTGCGCCGGCAAGGGTGGCTGATCTGGAGAAGACCGTGCAGGCGGTGGGCCGGGTCAATCCGAAGGAACTGGTGGCGGTGGGCGCGCAGGTGTCCGGGCAGGTCAAACGCTTGCACGTAGTGCTGGGCCAGCGCGTGCAGGCCGGTGACCTGATCGCCGAGGTCGACTCGCAACCGCAGCGCATCGCTCTGCGCAGTGCTGAAGCATCCGCCAACGCGCTGCGCGCGCAGCATGCCGCCAGCCAGGCCCGCCATGTGCAGGCCAGCCGCATGCTGGATCGGCAGTCGCAGCTGGTGGCATCGCGGCTGGTCTCGCAGGAGGGCTTCGAGGCCGCGCGAGTGGCCCGCGACGCGGCACGCTCGGAGGTGGCTGCATTGCAGGCGCAGATCGACCAAGCGGTGACCCAGGTGGAAACGGCCCGGATCAACCTGGGCTATACCCGCATTCTTTCGCCGAGCGACGGCTACATCGTCGCCATCGTCACCAAGGCCGGGCAGACGCTGAACTCCATGCAGACCACGCCGACCATCGTGATGCTGGTACAGATGGACACGATGACCGTACGTGCCGAGATCGCCGAGGCCGATGTGGAACTGATCGCAGTTGGCCAGCCGTTGTGGTTTTCGACGCTGGGGCCGAGCGGACGGCGCTACGAATCCCACCTGCAGCAGCTGGAGCCCGCGCCGTCCTCGATTGCCGACGCGGCTTCGGCCGCTACCGGCAGCTCGGCGCAGACACCAAAGGCGGTGTACTACGCGGGCCTGTTCGATGTGGCCAACCCTGGCCTGAAGCTGAAACCTTCGATGACCGTGAAGGTGACGCTGCAGCTGGCCCGGGCCAGCAACGCACTGCAGGTCCCGTTGACCGCACTGAACGGATCGGACAGTGGCGACGACAATCGCGGCAGCGTGCGCGTGGTTGATGCCAAGGGGCGCGCCCACGAGCGCGCGGTGACCACCGGCCTGCGCACTGCCACCGCCGTGCAGATCCTGTCCGGCCTGCGGGTTGGCGAGAACGTGGTGGTCGGCCAGGCCCCCAGTGGTGGCGAGCCACAGGCCAGCAGCCTGCTGGGGATGTGAACATGACCCGCGCGCTGCTTGAACTGCATGGCGTATCGCGCGCCTACCGTACTGCCGCCGGTGAAGTGGTGGTGCTGAAGGACGTATCGCTGCGCATCGATGCCGGCGAGTTCATCGCCATCATCGGCCCGTCTGGCTCGGGCAAGTCAACGCTGATGAACATCCTGGGCTGCCTGGACCGCCCCACCCAAGGCAGCTACTGCGTAGACGGCGCGGCCACCGAGCAGATGTCGCCGGACGAGCTGGCGCGCCTGCGTCGCGAGCACTTTGGCTTCATCTTCCAGCGCTACAACCTGATGGAGAATCTGAGCGCCACCGAGAACGTCGCATTGCCAGCGATCTACGCAGGCGTGGATGCCTCAACGCGCACGGCGCGGGCACGCGTACTGCTGGAAACGCTGGGGCTGGGCGAACGTACCGGCAACCGGCCGAGCCAGCTGTCCGGCGGCCAACAGCAGCGCGTGTCCATCGCCCGTGCGTTGATGAACGGCGGCGCCATCGTGCTGGCCGACGAGCCCACCGGCGCGCTGGACCATGCCAGCGGCCAACAGGTGCTGGCCGAGTTGAAGCGCCTGCATGCGCAAGGCCACACGGTCATCCTGGTGACCCACGATGCATCGGTTGCCGCCCACGCGGCGCGGGTGATCGAGATCGCCGATGGGCGCGTCGTGGCCGATAGCGGTGCGGGCGGTCGCGCGGCCGTGCAGGCCAGATCCGCGCCCAAGCGCGGCCAGTCGTCGCGTGCCGAGCGGCGTGCTCGACTGGATGGCGTACGCGAGGTTGCGCACATGGCAGTGCGCTCGATGCTGGCCCATCGCCTGCGCACGTTGCTGACCATGCTCGGCATCATCATCGGCGTGGCCGCCGTGGTCACCGTGGTGGCATTGGGCAAAGGCGCACAGGCGCAGGTGGAATCACAGATCAACGAGCTTGGCGCCAGCACACTGGAGATCTTCCCGGGCACCGATTTCGGTGACCCGCGTTCGGCGGAAATCGAAACGCTGGTGGTCGCTGATGCCGACCATCTGGCCGCACTCAGCTACGTGGACAGCGTCAGTCCGTCCTTGAGCGGCTCGGTGGCCGCGCTGCAGGGCAGCCGACGCGCCAACACGCAGGTGATGGGCGTCGGCGCTGATCTGCCGCGCGTACGCGGCCTGCGCCTGAGAAGGCCGGGCGCTTCTTCACCGATGCTGAAGTGGACGCGCACCGCGCAGTGGGCGTGGTCGACCAGAAGGCCGCCGCCGCACTGTTCAGCGGCAGCCCGATCGGCAGCACGGTACTGCTGGGCGGCATGCCGGTAGAGGTGATCGGCGTGGTCGGCGCCAGCGCCTTTGCCGGCGGTGCAACGCCCACTGTTTATGTGCCGTATACCTCGGCATCCTCGCGCCTGCTGGGCAGCCAGCGGCTGGAGAGCATCATCGTGCGCGTGCGCGACAATGTCTCCACCACCGCAGCCGAAGCTTCCTTGGCCGCCGAACTGCAGCTGCGGCATGGCCGCCGCGACTTCTTCATCTACAACGCCGACCAGATCCGCAAGGCGGTGATGAAGTCCAGCCAGACCATGGCCGCACTGGTGTCGGCCATCGCCGCCGTAGCCTTGATTGTCGGCGGGGTAGGGGTGATGAACATCATGCTGGTATCGGTGAAGGAGCGCGTGCGCGAGATTGGTGTGCGCCTGGCGGTGGGGGCGCGGCAGGGTGACATCCTGCGCCAGTTCCTGATCGAAGCGGTGCTGATCTGTCTCTTCGGCGGCGTACTCGGCGTGCTGCTGGCCTTCAGCGCGGGTGCGTTGTCCAGCTTTTTGTCGCTGGGCGTGCCGTTCCTGTTTACTGCCGCGCCGGTGCTGGCCGCACTGGCGTGCTCGTCAGCCATAGGCCTGGGCTTCGGCTACTTCCCGGCGCGCAGTGCCGCACAGCTGGACCCGATCCAGGCGCTGGCGGCGGAGTAGGGTGCGAGCCTGCCCAGCCGTGAGAACCGGCACAGGCGTGGGCCTTGGCCGTCGGCTATCTTAAGGCCCCATTCCGCACCTCCCTTCAAGCGGCGACGCATGCACGTGACTTCGATGAGTGTCCGAAACAGGCGATGGCTCAGCTGCCTCCTGGTGTCCGCCGCGCTGTTGGCTGCAGGCTGCGCCAGCGAAAAGGTTCCAGCGAAGGATCTGGGGACGGAGATCGATGACGTTGCCGCAACGCTGATCCAGCAGCCGTTGCTTCATTCAACCTCGATCGGCGTCGTGTACCGGGGCAAGGAATTCATCCGTCATCGCGGCGACATGGAAACCGGCAAGCCAGGCCTGCCGACCGATGCGACGCTCTACGAGATCGGTTCGTTGAGCAAGACCCTGGCGGGCACCCTGATGGCCAATGCCGTCCTGGAACACAAGGTGAGTCTGGACGACGATGTTCGACAGTACCTGCAGGGGGACTATCCGAACCTGCAGTACAAGGGCGAGCCCATCCGCATCCGCCATCTGTTGTCGCACACCAGCGGCCTGCCGAACATGTTGCCGGAGCGTGCGAACACGGTGCTGGCGGACTTCACCGATCATCGTACGCCAGGCGAACTCAACGCCATCTACGCGCACTACGGCAAGGCCGACTTCTTCAAGGATCTGCACGCTGTCGAGATCGGCCGGGCGCCCGGTAAGGATTACGCGTACTCCAGTGCCGGGACGGAGCTGACGGCGCATATCCTGGAGACCGTCTACAAGCGCGACTACGCGTCGCTGTTGCGCGGATACCCTGGGGATTCCGCAGCGATGACAGGGCTACGACTCACACTGAGCGACGACGAGGCGCTGCGCCTTGCGGTCGGCTATCACAGCGACAATCCGGTGCCGACCACGCCGATGCCGCAGTTGCCGTGGGGCGCTTCCGGGAACGTAAAGGCGACTGTTCCGGAGATGGTGAAGTACCTCAGGTTCCAGCTGGCGAACGGGCCCGTGGTAAAGGAATCGCATCGGCCCTTGGTCAAATTCGACTCCGAGTTCAGCATCGGCTACTTCTGGAACATCGTCGCCGGCGATCAGCTGAAGGGCGTGTACTACGCCCATCATGGTGGTGTGCCGCGTTCGCAGTGCTACATCTACATCGTGCCCAAGTACGATCTTGGCATCTTCGTCATCACCAACCAGAGCGGCGACCAGACTGCGCGCGCCATGCAGACGGCGATCGATACGCTGGTCGAGAAGATTGCTGAGCGGGAGGCCGCCGCTAATGCTGAAGCTTACCGATAGCGGCTGTGCTTTCCGTCTGTCCGGTGTAGTGTCGAACGATCTTTGCACATACCCAGGCAGGAGCATTTCGCGTTGATCACCCGTACATTGAACAAGGTTCTGTTGCTCGCATGCCTGGGACTTGCCATGGCGCCCACGGCGCCAGCAGCAGAATCGATCCGCAGGGCCGCTCCCAACCAGGAAGACATCGATCGAGCACTGGCGCTCGTGTCCTGCAAGGCCGATCGCACCGCATTCCGGACCTTGGCCAATCAGGTGCGTGGCATCGCAACCAGCGGAAAGTCATCGGCTGGCTGGCAACCAATCGCCGGTGAAGACGGGGGTTACAGCAACGCACTGGGCGACATGCCCGGTGTTGTCGCGGAAATGCAGCTTCCAGCACCGGTTCTCGTCTTCGGTCATCCGTCCACACGGTTGGTACTGTCGCGCAGTTCCGTGGTGGCTGTCTTTGATGAAGCCATTGCTGCGGACCTCACCAAGGCCCTGTCCCTCGACGCACCGGGGACACAGGACACACCTGCAGGGATGCGTGTGGTCCAGTCAGCACCGGAAGCGCAGGGCGATGGCATCGAAGTGATGGCACTGGTGGCCCAGCGCATCGACGCCGACCCAGTGCCGATCGCCGTGGCCGGGTGCCTGTACTTCACTCGATGAAAGGCTGGCACCCATAGGCCATCAGTCATGGCTCCCGGTACAGCCTGCGACTGCTCGGCACAGCTACACTGCGCCTTTCCCAAGTGAGGCCTGTAGATGCCCAGCGCCACTCTGCTGTTCGCGCAACACGCAAGACGCTTTCTGTTGCGAACTGTGCTGGCAGCAACAAGCGCCATGGCGATAGTGATCGGCATTTCGGGACAGGCGAGAGCAGCGGCCAACCCCGCCGAGTTGAAGCAGCTGGTAGACAGCTATGCAGCGAACCGTGACTTCAATGGCGTAGTGCTTGTGGCCCAGCATGGAAGGGTGCTGTATCGCGGCGCCTACGGGCTGGCCAACCGCGAATGGCAGGTGCCGAATGTGGGCGAGGGCGTGTTTCGCATCGGCTCACTGACCAAGCCGGTCACCGCGATCCTGGTGATGCAATTGGTGCAGGAGAACAGGCTGCGGCTGGATGGGACACTGGGTGAGTACCTGCCGGCGCTCTATGCAGGTACGCCCGCCGCCGCGGTCACCGTGGCGCAACTGCTGAACCACACCTCCGGCATCGCCGATCTCCCCCGCAGCTACGAAGACCCCTGGTGGCAGACACAGGCCAGGCTCCCGCTGGAACCCGTTGATTTCGCGAAGGCGTGGATCCCCGCGAAGCTGCAAAGCGCTCCGGGAACAGAGTGGCGCTACAACAACAACGGCTATTTCCTGCTTGGCCTGATCATCGAGAAGGTGACGGGTACCAGCTACGAAGCCAATCTTCGAAGCCGGGTTCTGGACAAGGCAGGCATGAAGGACAGCGGGCTGTATCGCGCCAACGAACTCATTCCACGCTTGGCGACGGGCTATCAAACCCGGCCCGACCTCAGCCTGGCTCGCCCCATGCCGATCGATCCGAGCGTCTCGTTCTCGGCAGCCGGTCTTTACTCCACCGTCGACGATCTGCTTCGCCTGGACCAGGCCCTGCAGGGCGATTCGTTGCTGAACGAGCCGTCGCGGCGGGTCATGTGGACCGACCATCGCTCCGGCTATGGGTACGGCTGGGAAGTGGAGAGCTGGCCCTTGCCGGCCGGTGGCACCTACAAGGTGGAATCGCATACGGGCAGCGTTCCCGGCTATCAGAGCTACTGGCTCCGCGCCGAGCAGGACCAGTCTGCGGTGATCATCCTGGACAACTACTGGCAGGGCGAGACGGTAGCGACCTTGGGCAAGGACCTGATGGCAGTACTGCACGGCAAGCCGATTGCCCTCGCCAAAAAGAACCTGGGCGACCTGCTGGTACCACTGGCCCTGTCACAGGGCGTGGCGGGCATGGCCCGAGCCTACGAGGGGCTGGGCACGACCGCCGGGCAATACGACACGTCCGAGAAGGCGCTGAACTCGCTGGGCTATCGTCTGTTGAGAATGAAGCACATGGCAGAGGCCGTGGCGGTGTTCCAATGGAATGCCAGTGCGCATCCGGAATCCGCGAATGTCCACGACAGTCTCGGTGAAACCTACCGTGCCAATGGACAGCGTGATCAAGCGATAGGCAGTTACCGCAGAGCCGCCCAGCTTGCGCCCGATGATGCGCGCCTGCGCGGGATTCTGAAGGAGCTGGAAGACCGGTAAATTCAGGGCTGCCGTGATGCCGGAGCTGCGGGCTACACCCTCGGCGCTTCCTCGTACGGGTGTGGGACTTGGGGGGGGCGCACGTACTGCCCGGGACGGATCTGTTCGGCTAGTCTGCGACAACTGACCACAAGAAGGATGAAGGCATCCATGATTCGCTGGCTGTTCCTGGCGCTTGCCGCGCTGCCATTGTGCGCCGGGGCTATCGTCATCCGCGATGACGTTGACGATGCCCGATACCGGATCGACGGAACGGAGTTTCCTGCTCTGGCCGATATGCCGGGCGAGGGGCAGGGCGTTCTGATCGCTCCCAGATGGGTATTGACGGCGGCGCATGCAGCTCCGATGGAAGGGATGGGAGCCACAATCGCCATCAATGGAACGGACTACGGCGTGGAGCGCGTGTTCCTGCATTCCGGCTACAGGAGAATGCCTGAGGCCTTGGGCAAGGAGGCACTGGCAACGAGAAATCCCGCCAGGATCCACGCGTTCCTGGCCGAAACGGATGACATCGCACTGATCAGGCTTCAGGCACCCGTGAATGATGTGCAGCCCGTGCCGCTCTATCGCGGCACCGCTGAGGTCACACAGATCGCAGCGCTGATTGGGAAGGGCGCCACCGGCAATGGCGCCGTTGGGCTGGTGCCGGGCGGGCCGCATCGCACGACGCTGCGGCGTGCGTACAACGCCATTACTGGCGGTAACGATCGGTATCTCTGGTACCGTTTCGATGCCCCTCCGCATGGTTTGCCGCTTGAAGGCGTGCTGGGTAACGGTGACAGCGGCGGCCCACTGGTCATCAATAATCACGGAATCTTGCAGCTGGTGGGCCTCGGTTCGTGGATCACTGCCGTTCCCGAGCACGCGCTTGAAGCGGGCTTCTATGGCCAGGTTGTCTACAACGTACGTGTATCGCGTTACATCGACTGGATCGAGAGCGTAATGCGCACCAACGATGATGCGTCACGCTGATCCTCCGTTCGCCTCGATCTTTGGCGGGTAGTCGCGGTGGGACGCTCAGCGCATCGCGCATGTTGTCGAGGTGGACCGTGGGGCGGGAACCCGCCAGACCTGTTCACCCTCCTCGTCATCGCCGACGTAGAACGCGATGCGCCCATCCTCCTCGTAGCGGAGAGTAGGGCTGAAGGTAATGGTATCGATTTCGCTGCCCTTGCCGATGAAACGTATTTCGCCGCCACAGACAAAGTTCGAGCCGGGCGCCTCTCCCAGCGCGCCACAGTTCAGTGGCGAGGATTCGGCACGGTCCAGCTGCTTTACGCGAGGCTGGATGCGCCCCTGGTCGGCCAGTTCGCAGAAGTAGTCGGCGATGGTGTTTCGCATCTGGGCCTGCGATGGCATCCACGCCGGGCAACCGGATGCATCAGCTTTGCAGCTGCTTGCCGGGGCAGTGGAGGCAGGCTGCGAGGATGGTGCTGCGCCCGCCGTTGAGAGAGACAGCAGGGATGCCGCAATGGCAAGTTGCAGGCGAGTGAAAACGAACATGCGTATCTCTGGAAACTCGAGATCGACATCCTAGCGCAGGGAGCCCGTCTTGGCCTTTGCTCGAGCTGCTTCTGCAGCGAGGGGGATCAGCGTGACGATGGCACCAACCTTCACTCCTCTGGCTTCCGCGATGGCACGCTGTCGTCACGTTCGTGCCAGAGCGGCAGCTCGAGCGCGTGGCGCTTCAGCATGGCCTGGATGCACGCGTGTGCGTGGCCCCTTTCCGCGTGCTCACATTGGTCCAGAATTTCTGCAGCCAGCGTTTCAAACTGCGGCCAGAACTGCGCCGGATGCCGCACCTGCGCCAACCAGTGCACCAGCATGTCGGCAAGTGCACCAAGCTGCACCTGTATTTCGGGGCGAACGTTCATCCCGGGGGCGCACCCAGATCAAGTGCAACACGGTAGTGATGCCCGTCATCCCGAAGCAGGACGGTAAGGTCCGGCTGCAGCATGCCATCCACATGCAACGTTGCCTGGCCCTGCGCAGTGCGTGTCACCACGAATTCGTAGAAGCTGCGACCGAAGCGGTAGCTGAGTTCGAAGGACGGCCAGTGATCGGGCAGGCACGGTGCAAGCGACAGGCGATCACCGTCACGACGTATGCCGAGCAGGGATTCCACCAGCAGGCGATACATCCAGCCGGCCGAGCCGGTGTACCACGTCCAGCCGCCGCGCCCGACATGAGGAGACACGGCGTATACATCGGCTGCCAACACATACGGTTCGACGCGGTAGGTCTGCACCGCTTCCGGGTCCAGCGCGTGATTGAGCGGATTGATCATGCCGGCCAGCTCCCAGGCACGCACCGCGTCTCCCTGCTGTGCGAATGCCATCGCCGCCCACACGGCCGCGTGGGTGTACTGGCCGCCATTCTCGCGCACGCCTGGTACGTAGCCACGAATGTAGCCGGGGTCTTCCGTGGTCTGGTCGAACGGCGGATCGAGCAGCTGGATCAGCTGGGCGTCCTTCCGCACCAGATGCGCGTAGAGCGAATCCAGCGCCTGCGTGGCACGCTCAGGCGCGGCAACGCCTGACAGCACCGACCAGCTCTGGGAGATCGAATCGATGCGACATTCCTGGTTCTGTGACGAGCCCAACGGGGTGCCGTTGTCGAACCAGGCGCGGCGATACCATTCCCCGTCCCAGGCATGCAGTTCCAGGTTCTGGCGCAGGCTGTCGGCCTGCTGTTGGCACCATTGCGCACGGGAGGTGTCGCCACGCGCGTTGGCCACCCCGATGAAGCGGTGGAGCGTGTCGTGCAGGAAGAAACCGAGCCACACACTTTCACCGCGCTGCTGGTCGCCGACGCGGTTCATGCCGTCGTTCCAATCACCACTGCCCATCAACGGCAGGCCGCGCTCGCCGAGCAGCCGGCAACCGCGCTCGAGCGCGAGGACGCAATGTGCATACAGGCTGTCGCGCTGCGTCGAAGGGGTAGGCGTGTCGTAGTAGCCTTCCTCTTCTGCGGTCACCGCGCGCCCCTCGATAAAGCCGACCGTCTCGTCCAGCACGCTGGCATCGCCGGTGACCTCCAGGTAACGGCAGGCGCCATGGGGCAGCCACAGATAGTCGTCGGAGCAGCGCGTGCGCACCCCGCGACCTTGCGGCGGGTGCCACCAGTGCATCACATCGCCGTCGGTGAACTGGTGTGCAGCGCACAGCAGCAGGTGTTCGCGGGTCAGCTCCGGGCGAGCGTGCACGAGAGCGAGCGCGTCCTGCAGCTGGTCGCGGAAGCCGAACGCTCCGCCTGACTGATAGTAGCCACTGCGCGCCAGGTAGCGGCAGCCCAGGGTCTGGTAGACCAGCCAGCCATTGGCCAGTGCGTCCAGCGCCGGGTCCGGCGTACGCACCTGCACCGTGGCCAGCACATTGCGCCAATGGATGCGCACCGCGTCCAGCGCGTCGATGGCCTCCTGGGCGCCTTGGCGGCTTCGTGCCAGTGCAAGCGTTTCCTCGCGGTCGCGCCCCGCGCCGAGGCGGAACGTGGTTTCACTACGGTCGCCTGGCGCCAGCTCCAGGGGCACCTGGATCGCCGCACAGGGATCCAGGCCCGCGCCCATCCGTCCATCCAGCCGTTCGCGCCGCAGCGCCGCCGGTGCCTGCAGGCTGCCGTTGCGGCCGATGAACTCCAGGCGATCACAGGTCCAGCCGCAGCCGTCGGCATCGGTGTCGAAGAAGGCCATCCGGCCGCCGAAGTCGGTGCTGTAGGTATTGCGCGCCAACAGCGCGCCGGTCTGTGGGTCGCGCTCGGTGACCACGTGCATGCGCGACTTCGCGCGCAGGTCACCCATCACCCACTCGACGTAGCCGATGGCCGACAGCCGCCGTGTCCTGCCCGACAGGTTGTGCAGGCGCAGGACCGAGAACTTCAGCGGCGCGGCGACGTCGACGAAGACCCACAGCTCACTGGCGATGCCGTCCTCGACATGCTCGTACACCGTGTAGCCGAATCCATGCCGCGTACGGTAGGCCCCGGTGCCCCTGCGCGGCAGCGGCATCGGCGACCAGACACGCCCGGTATCCTCGTCGCGCAGGTAGAACGCCTCGCCGCCCGTGTCCGAGACCGGGTCATTGAGCCAGGGCGTCAAGCGGAACTCGTGCGCATTCTCGAACCAGGTGTAGCCCGGCGCACTTTCGCTGACGACCGTGCCCAGGCGGGCGTTCGCGATCACGTTGGCCCATGGCGCCGGCGTCGGCGCGTCTTCGCGCACCACCACGACATACTCGCGGCCGTCCTCGCTGAAACAGCCGGTGCCGTTGTCGAACTGGCCGGCGCCGCGGTAGGGAAGGAACGGCCACGGGTCATCCATCTCCTCGTCGTGCCCGGCGCCCGGGGGCAAGCCGGCGTCGGGGCCCCCGTCTGCGACGATGGACAGCCCCGGCGTCGCCTCCGGCGACAGTGCCAGTTCCTGCTGCACTGCCTGCGGCACCAGGGGCGGGATCCGTCGCGGAGGCGGCGGTTGGCGGCCGACCTGTGCGGCGAGGGTGCCGTCCTCGTCGCTGATCACCGCCCGTGCCACCGCCTGCAACAGGACGCGATCCTCGTGGGTCATGTTCTGCACCGGCCGCACGAAAATGCCGCCGGGGCGATCAAGCAGGCCCGTCTCCGAACTGGCGGCCACCATCCCCAGGATCTGGTCCTGCAGTTCCTGCCGATAGCCGGCCTTGCTGTCGTTCCAGATGACCAGATCGGTGTTGAGGCCCTTCTGGCGCCAATAGGCGTGCGCCTGCACCAGTTGCCTGACCAGTTCCACGTTGTCCGCGTCGGTGACCTTGAGAAGCACGATGGGCAGGTCGCCCGAGATTGCATGGCTCCACAGCCCGGATTGTCCGCGCTGGTTCTGCAGCAGGACGCCGGCAGCCGCGCGCAGCAGTGGAGCGGCATACAGCACGTGGGCAGCCAAGCGCTCGTACAGTGCCGCCTCTGCCTGGCTGGCGTTGATCTGCCGGCGCACCACCTGGCTATGCGTCCACGCCAGGTCGAAGACGCGGTCGGCCAGGCGTCGGTCACGGTATTTGTCCACCAGCACCTCGCAACCGGGGCGGTCGGCGCCGACGCCATAGACCATGTCCAGCTGCACGGTCTGCTCGGGCTCAAGCACCACGCGGACGCGGATCGCCACGATCGGGTCGAGCACCGAGCCATCCGTGCCGGAAAGATCGGTATCGGTGGTCAATGCCTGTGGCGTCCGCGGTGTATTGCCACGGCCGAGGAAGCGCGCACGGTCGGTTTCGTAGGAGATCGACACCACCTCCGCGTCATGCACGGCGACCAGATGGAACATCCACGGCGGAACCTCGTCGTGCGAACGGGGCCGGCGCGTGCACAGCACGGCCTGCTTGGCCGCCAGGATCTCGCTCTGCACGAAGAGGTTGCTGAAGGCCGGATGCGCATCGTCGGCCGCGGCGGGTGCCAGCACCACTTCGGCATAGGTGGTGACTTCCACCGTGCGCTGGCGACGGCTGCGGTTGGTCAGGCGCAGGCGCCTGAGCTCGATGTCGTCCTCGGCAGAGATGGCGACCTGTAGATGGCTCTCGCAGCCGCGGCGCGTACCACGGAATTCCGCCTTGGCGTCCGAGAAGATCGCCTCGTAATTGTCCACCGCTACGCAGGTGGGCTGGTACGCGGCAGACCAGAACTCGCCGCTGTCCACATCGCGCAGATAGCAGAACGACCCCCAGGCATCGGTGGTGCCATCCTCGCGCCAGCGGGTCAGCGACAGATCGCCGTGGCGGCTGTAGCCGCCGCCGGCATGGGTCAGCATGCCGTGGTAGCGTCCGTTGGACAGCAGCTGCACCTCCGGGCGCGGGCCGCCCGGGTCCCGCAGTACGCGCAGCGCCGTCTCGTCCTCGGCCGTGGCCGAGTGCTCGCCCAGCGCTTCCACCTCATGCGGGTGGAAGACGCCGATGCGCGGGATGCGTTCCTGCAGCAACAGCAAGGTGGCCTGGAACTCGACATCGGCAAGGAAGCGGCGCTGCATCGGCTGGTCGCGCAACAGGTAATCCAGCGACAGCAGGCCCATGCCCTGGTGGTGGGCCATGAACGAACGCAACAGCACGTGATCCTGCCCCGGCGGCAGCCGGGCAGGGGTGTAGTCGATCGCCTCGTACATGCCAAAGCGCCCGGCAAACCCCAATCCCTCCAGCACCTGCAGGTTCTGGCACGCCGCTTCCGGCGCCACCATCAGCGCCATCATGCTGGCATAGGGCGCGATGACCCGATCCTGGCCCAGGCCGCGCTTCAGCCCCAACCCCGGTACGCCGAACGCCCGGTACTGGTAGTTCAGGCGGGCATCGACGGCGTTGTAGCCGGACTCTGACACCCCCCACGGCAGATTCAGGGTCCGCCCGTAGACGATCTGCGCCTCGACCGCGTGCCGCGCGGTCTGGTCCAGCAGCGTATCCGGATAGCTGGGCATCACCAGCTGCGGCATGAGGTACTCGAACATCGAGCCACTCCATGACAACAGCGTCGGCGTGCCGTTGACCTCAGTGAGCATCCGGCCGAGCGCGAACCAACTCTCCTGCGACAACTGTCCCTGGGCGATGGCGACGAAAGCGCATAGTCGCGCTTCAGAGGCCAGCAGGTCGTAGAAGCTGTTGTCGAGGCGGTGGTCGTCGACGTTGTAGCCGATCGAAAGCAGGTTGCGGGTGCGGTAGAACAGGAACCCGTATTCCATCAGCGAGAACTGCCCGGCGCGGTGCGCCAGGGCCTGCAACTGCTGGATGCGCGCACGGGCATCCGCACCGGCGGTGCCGCGCAGCGCAGCCAGCTGGCGCAGGCTGGGCACCGGTGCTTCGTCGTCCGCATTGGCATCGGCAGGGAGATTGGCAAGCGACGCGTGGGCGGCATGGCATTCGGCGGCGAACAGGGTCGGCCAGTGCAGCTCACCTTCCTCGGGCGATGGCGGCGCGGGCCACTGCGCCAGCACGACGTCGGCCAAGCCGACCAGTTCCTGCAGGCGGGCGAGAATCTCCGCCGTTCCGACAGGGCGGTCGACACGCGTTGAGGCCAGACGCTGGCGCAGATGGTTGAGCGCCTCGACCAGTGCTGCATCGTCGCGGCGATGGCGCTGCCGTTCCTCTTCCAGCACGCCGAGCGTATCGGCCAGGCCATCGAAGGTGTGCGGCGCCAGCACCGGCGCATCCACCAGCGCGAGCAGGCCCTGGCGCAGCGTCAGCAGATGCCCGGCAAGATTGCCGCTGTCCACGGTGGAAACGTAGCGCGGCGGCAGCGGCGCCAGGGTTTCAGTGTCGTACCAGTTCAGGAAGTGACCGCGATGGCGCGGCAGCTGGTCCAGCGTGTCGAAGGTGAGGGCCGTACGTTCAGCGACCGCGCCCAGCTGCAGATAGCCGAAATCCCACGCCGACAGATTGGCCAGCAGGGACAGGCCGATGTTGGTTGGCGAGGTGCGGCGTGCCACCACCAGCGACGGATGCTCCTGGATGTTGTCCGGTGGCAACCAATGATCCTGCTCGCGCACCCAGGCCTGGAAGAAGGACCAGGTGCGACGCGCCAGCCGGCCCAGGAACGCCCGCTGCGTTACCGAAAGCTCCGCCACGCTCGCGGCCGGTGGCCGGCCCAGCCACGCCATCAACGCGGGGGCAAAGACCCAGGCCAACAGCAAGGGCAGGGCGAACGGCAGCGCCTGCGGACGCACGCTGGCCACCACAACCACCAAAGCAATCGCCAGCAGTGAGGCCGGCGCCATCACCCGCCATTCCGCGCCGCGGTCGCTGCCGAGACGGCGCTCGACTTCGCTTGAAGGGTTCCACTGCAGCAGGTGGCGGCGCGTGACGGCCATGCGCCAGAGCGTGCGCAGCACCGCGTCGCTCGCCAGCAATGCCTCGAAGGGCAGGCACGCGACCTGGATGGACGCGCGCAGCAACGATTGCAGCGTGCCGCGCCCGACCTTGATGTAGTGCGCTTCCAGCGGCGTGTCGTCCGGAACGCTCAGGGCATCGCGCAGCATGCCTATCAGCGGCGGCGCGTACCACAGCGCCAGCACCCACGCCGTCCATGCCGCAGGGTTTACGGCATACAACCAGCCCACCACCAACAAGGCCAGCGCAGCGATCGGCACCAGGCTGCGGCGCAGGTTGTCCAGCAACTTGCCGCGTGACAGCAGACTGAGCCGGTTGCGTTCCCATCCCGGGCCCGGGCGCGGCGTCCACGGCATCAACCACGGCAACAACTGCCAGTCGCCGCGGATCCAGCGCGCACGGCGCTTGGCGTCGGCGGCGTAGCGCTCGGGGTAGTCCTCGTACAGGCGCACATCGCTGACCAGGCCCGCACGTGCATAGCAACCTTCCAGCAGGTCGTGGCTGAGGATGCGGTTCTCGGGCAGGCGACCCTCGAGTGCATGCTCGAAGGCCTCGACGTCATAGATGCCCTTGCCCACGAACGAGCCTTCGTCGAACAGGTCCTGGTAGACGTCCGAGACCATGCGCGTATACGGATCGATGCCCGGCTCGCTGCCGAACATCCGGGCAAAACGCGAAGTGCGGCGCCGCCCGAGACTGGTGCCGACGCTGGGCTGCAGGATGCCGTAGCCCTCCACCACCCGTTGCAGCGTGGGATCGAAGCGCGGGCGGTTGAGCGGGTGCGCCAGGGTGGCGACGAACGCGCGTGCCGCATCGCGCGGAAGTTGTGTATCCGAATCCAGGGTGATGACGTAACGGACGCCGATCAGCGCAGCCGCGTCACCGACGATGCGCATGAACGCGGCCGCATCGCCCAGACGGAGCAGGGCATTGAGTGCCGCCAGCTTGCCGCGCTTGCGCTCGTGTCCCATCCACACGCCTTCACCCGGGTTCCATTGCCTGGGGCGGTGCAGCAGGTAGAAGCGATCGCCGCGCTCGGGCGCGTAGCGCCTGTTCAATTCCTCGATCCGTGCCGTGGCGTGCGCAAGCAGGGTGTCGTCCGTCGCCGCCGTGGCCTCCGCCGCGTCGAGAAAGTCCGTCAGCAGCACGAAGCGCAGCTGAGGATCACGATTGGCCAGGAACCGCACCTCCAGCGCTTCGACCAGCACGTCGATTCCTTCGACGCTGGACAACATCGAGGGGACCGCGACCACGGTGGCGCAGGCGGTAGGGATGCCTTCGCTGAAATCCAGCTTGGGCAGCGGCCTGGGGGCGACCAGCACCGTTGCGGTCCAGTTCACCAGCACGATGCCCAGCTCGCTGAACACCAGCAGTGCGAGCAGCGCGGCCAGCCAGAGCGGTACCGAACCACTGCCGGTTGCCAGCAGGCCCGCGGTGGCCAGCACCGCCAGCAGGGCGATCGGCAGCAGGTACAGCGCAAGCGGCACGCGATGTGCCAGTCGCCGTGCCTTGCGGTGGCGCGGTGCTGCCTCGGCCACCGCTTCCACGGTGGCGTCCAGGCCCTCGCCAACCAGCCAGTAGCCCACGTGCGCACGCGGCCCATCCGGCGGTGTCGCCGTCCGTGCCAGGTCCAGCGCGATGGTGGCAACGCGCTCCTCTGCCATGCGGCTGCCGCGGGCGATCTTCTCCACCACGTGGCGGTAGGCGTCGCGGGTGGCGAAATCCATCTGCGCATACACGGCCATCGGGTCTTCGCGCAGCCGCTGCTCCACCACACTCATCTCTTCGACAAACGTGCGCCAATCCATGGTGGAGAGAAAGCGCAGGCTGCCGATGCTGTTGCCGATCGACACCTGGTCGGCCGCCTGCTGCTGCCCCTCGGCGGCGACCAGTTCATCGATGCGCTGCCCGGCCGCTGCTGCCCACTGTTCCAGCCACGCGACGGGCATGGCCCAGGCACCGCCGCGCCCATGCAGCGAGCGCGTCAGCTCGGCGATGAACGCGCCGGTCAACGGCGGCGTGGATCGTGCCATGTCCGCAACCACCAGGACCACATCGGTCGGGGTCTCGGAAGCGGCTTGATTGAGGCTGTCTGCCCATTGCGAAGCGAGGCGACGGTCGGTTCCATCGCGCATCACCCGCGCCGCCATGCGCCGCAGGTTCTCCAGCAGCGCCAGGCGCAGCATGATGGGAACCGCCCACAGCTCGCCCAGGCTCAGCGGCGCGAGCGACTGGTACGAAGCGATGAAGCGGCCCAGCGTGTCCGCGTCAATGCGGCCGTCACCGTGCGCGATGGCCTGCATCGACAGCTCATACACCCGCGGCAAGCCGGCCGAGGGGCCCGAGACAAGCGACGGCAGCTGCCGGCTGTAGCCGCGCGGCAGGTGGCGCCGCGCGGTCTGGATCTGTTCCTCAACCAGGTAGTAGTTGTCGAGCAGCCATTCCCCCGCCGGGGTTACCGGCCGCTGTTCGCGTACCACGCTGCTGAGCAGCGAATTGGCGTCTTCCAGCACCCGCTCGTTGGCCTGCAGGCGTTCGAGCAGGCGCTCCGGGCCGGGTCGCATCCGCACGCGGTGCTGGCGCGCCAGCGCGCGGCCGTACACCTCCATCTGTTCAACGCTGTACAGCGCGGCACGCAGTGGTCCCTCGGTTGCCTCGATGGCGGGGACCGAGGCCTGGTGTTCACGCCAGCGCCAACGCACACGACGACGCAGGCGCAGCCAGCGGCCAAATAGACGACGAAGGTGGGGCATGGGCTACCAAGGGGGAGGGTGCGTCCTGCATGGTTGCATTGCAGGTGCCGTGGTAGCTGTGAAGGCCGGGTTTCCGGTCCCTGATGGCGGAGTCGAGCCCCCGGGGCGGAACTCCCTCGCTCCATTCACCCCGCAGCAGCGAGAATGTGTCACCGAGCACGCTCTGCTGCGTGCCGCTTACTGCCTGCAGGATCGCGAAGATGTCCAACACCCCCTTTGGCGAATCGTCATGTGCTGCCGCCGCCTGCGGCTGCGTCGAGGTGCGCGGCGCGCGCGAGCACAACCTCAGGAATGTCGATGTCTCCATTCCGCGCAACGCACTGGTGGTGTTCTCTGGAGTATCGGGTTCCGGCAAGTCATCGTTGGCCTTCGGTACCGTCTTCGCCGAGGCGCAGCGGCGCTACTTCGAATCCGTAGCGCCATATGCACGCCGCCTGATCGACCAGGCGGGCGTGCCCGATGTGGATGCCATCGACGGTCTGCCGCCGGCGGTCGCCCTGCAGCAGCAGCGCGGCGCCAGCAATGCACGTTCCTCGGTGGGCAGTGTCACCACGCTGTCCAGCCTGGTGCGCATGATGTACTCGCGTGCAGGCGCATACCCGGCCAACCAGCCCATGCTGTACGCCGAGGACTTCTCACCGAATACGCCACAGGGCGCCTGCAGCACCTGCCACGGCCTTGGGCACGTCTACGAGGTGACCGAAGCGCTGATGGTTCCGGATCCGTCGCTGAGCATCCGCGAACGCGCCATCGCTTCCTGGCCGCCGGCATGGCATGGCCAGAACCTGCGCGACATCCTGGTCACGCTCGGCTACGACATCGACATACCGTGGAAGAAGCTGCCGAAGAAGGACCGGGAGTGGATCCTGTTCACCGAGGAGACGCCGACCGTGCCGGTCTATGCCGGCTTCACGCCCGCCGAAACCCGTGCCGCCCTCAAGCGCAAGCTGGAGCCAAGCTACATGGGCACGTATACCGGCGCCCGCCGCTACGTGCTGCACACGTTTGCCAATACCCAGAGCGCGTTGATGAGGAAGCGGGTCTCCCGCTACATGGAAGGCAAGCTGTGCCCGGCCTGTCACGGAAAGCGCCTGAAGCCGGAGGCACTCTCGGTCACCTTCGCAGGCGTGGACATCGGCGAGTTCATGCGCCTGCCGCTGGATCAACTGGCGGAACTGCTGGAGCCCATCGCGCAGGGCGACTTCAGCGCACACAGCCGGGGTGAACGCACCAGCAGAAGCGCCACCCGCCGCGACCGCATCACGCGGGCAGCGAGCGGTCGTCCTGTCCATGCTTCGGCCCCCGACGTACGGCTGACCTCTGCCCTGTCGGAGGAGAAACGTCTGGCTGCACAGCGGCTTGCAGGCGGTGTCATGGCGCGTGTACACCAGCTGCGAGGCCTGGGCTTGGGGTACCTCTCGCTGGATCGCGCCACGCCAACGCTATCGGCTGGCGAACTACAGCGTCTGCGGCTGGCCACCCAGCTCAGCTCCTTGCTGTTTGGTGTGTTGTACGTGCTCGACGAGCCATCGGCTGGCCTGCATCCCGCCGACAGTCAGGCGCTGTACGACGCGCTGGACCGGCTGCGTGACGGCGGGAACTCGGTCTTCGTTGTCGAACATGATCTGGAGCTGATGCGCCGCGCCCAATGGCTGGTGGATGTGGGCCCTGAGGCGGGCGAGCATGGAGGGCGCGTGCTCTACAGCGGCGAGCCGGATGGTCTGCGGCACGTACAGGATTCACGCACGGCCCTGTATCTGTTCGACCAGGTGCCTGCACCTGCCAGCCGGCAACGCAGCGCTGGGGGTTGGCTGGAACTGAAGGGCATCCACCGCCACAACCTGCAGGGTGTGGATGCGCAGCTGCCGCTGGGGCTGCTGACCGCAGTGACCGGCATTTCGGGCTCCGGCAAGTCCAGCCTGATGGCGCAGGCACTGCCTGAGCTGATGCTGCTGCACCTGGGGCATGAGCCCGCAGACGATGGAGCGGAGGGCACGCCCACGGAAGGGCCGACCGTGATCGAAACCACGCGAGGCCAGTTGGCAGGTGATGTAGACGCCATCCAGCGGGTAGTGCAGGTGGACCAGAAGCCGATCGGCCGCACGCCACGCTCCAATCTGGCCACCTATACCGGGCTGTTCGACCACGTGCGCAAGCTGTTCGCGGCGACGCCCGCCGCGCGCCGCCGTCGTTTCGATGCGGGCCGCTTTTCCTTCAACGTGGCCAAGGGCAGATGCGAGACCTGCGAGGGCGAAGGGTTCGTCAGCGTCGAACTGCTGTTCATGCCCAGCGTCTATGCGCCTTGCCCCACCTGCCACGGCGCCCGCTACAACGAGGCCACGTTGAAGGTGCTGTGGAACGGCCGGAACATCGCCGAGGTCCTGCAGATGACGGTTGAGCAGGCGCATGCGTTCTTCATCGAGGAGGATGCCATTGCCCGTCCGCTGCAGTTGCTGCAGGACATCGGCCTGAGGTACCTGCGACTGGGCCAGCCGGCCACGGAACTGTCAGGCGGTGAAGCACAACGTATCAAGCTGGCCACCGAGCTGCAGCGCAGCCAGCGTGGGCGCACGCTTTACGTGCTGGACGAGCCCACCACCGGCCTGCATGCGTCGGACGTGGACAGGCTGCTGGTCCAGCTGCAGCGGCTGGTGGAGGCCGGAAATACGGTGGTGATGATCGAGCACGACATGCGTGCCGTCGCGCAGGCGGACTGGGTGATCGACCTCGGGCCGGGCGCCGGCGCTGCGGGTGGCACCATTGTGGCGAAGGGAACGCCGCAACAGGTGGCCCGCGCCAAAGGCAGCAGGACGGCGCCGTTCCTTGCGCGGGAGCTGGGGCAGGGCGGCTGATCGAGGGGCGGACGCATTGGACGAAGACGCCGGGCGCGACCGAGGAGTCGGCGCCCGATGTCCTGCTGCCGGAGCCTACTTTGTCGAGCTGATCGCTTCCTTGGCCGCTTGGTCGATCGTGTGGGCGACCACCTTGGGCTGCGTCATGAAGACCGCATGGCTTGCCGAAACCCTGGTGATGCGGGCGTTGATGCGCTCGGCCATGTGGATGAGCATCGCCTGGTCGAATGCCTGGTCTTCGGTGGCAATGACGGCCCAGCTGGGTTTCGTCCGCCAGGCGGCCTGTGTCAGCTTCGTGGCGAACGCCGACATGTTGATGGGCACCTGCGAGTCGCGCAGGAATGCGGCGTCAGCGTCCGTGGTGTCGTGTGCGAAGCCGGCCTTGAACGCGGTCTGGCTGATGAATCCGAAGCCGTCGCTCCCGGTTTCAATGACGAACCTGGGGGTGGGGGCGAACCCTTCGTACTGCTGTGCGGTGGTCTCACCTGCATCCGGTGCCAGCGCGGATACATAGACCAGGCCTGCCACCTTGCCGTGCACGCCGGCTTCGGTGATCACGGTACCGCCCCAGGAATGGCCGACCAGGATAGTGGGACCATCCTGTCGGTCGAGCACGCGCTGGGTGGCCTTCACGTCATCGGCAAGCGAGGTCAGCGGGTTCTGCACGATCGATACACGGTAGCCGAGCGCGGTCAGCTCGTTGTAGACCGGACGCCAGCCCGCGCCATCGGCAAAAGCGCCATGGACCAGGACGACGTTCTTCACCCGGCCGGCATCGCCAGCGGCGGCATCGGCGGCCTGTGTGGACGGGCTGAAGCCGGCCGCCAGGGCGGCGGCGAGCACGGCGGAAATGAGCGTGGACATGTGTGTTATCCCAGGTGGTGATGGTCGGCAGGGCAACTTTGCGCTGAGCGGCAGGATCATGGGTTGCATGGAATCCTGATAACTTGATCCAGCGTACTGATTGGCGTGGGGGCAAGGCCGGACGTGATCAGCGCTCGGCCAAGCGGAAGCCTGCCTACACCGTCGGCACCGTTCCGCCGTCGATGATGTGCTCCGATCCCGAAATGGAGGCCCCACGGGGCGAGACCAGGAACGCGATGAGATCGGCCACTTCGCTCGGTTTGGCCGGGCGCCCCAACGGAATCCCGCCCAGCGCATCCATGACCATCTGCCTGGCACCTTCGTAGTCGGTGCCGGCATTGGCGGCGATGCCGCCGAGGAAATCGACCGCAGCTTCCGTCTCGATCCAACCCGGCGAGACACGGATCACGCGCACGCCCTTGGGGGTCACTTCCTTGGACAGGGCCTTGCTGTAGGTGGACAACGCCGCCTTCGCGGCGGCGTAGGCGATCGTGGCGTCATGCAGCGGCAACATGCGCTGGATCGACGACACATGCAGGATCACACCGTCCCCCTGCGCGATCATCGCGGGGAGCAATGCACGATCCATCCGCACGGCCGACACCAGGTTCAGATCGAGCGCCGTGACCCATTCGGCATCGTCCAGCCTGGCAAAGCCACCAGCGGGCGCCGAAGAGCCACCGACCACGTTGATGAGGATGTCGATTCCATGGAGCTTTTCCTGCGCCGCCTCGACCGCTTCGCGTACCCCGTGCGCCGTCGCGAGATCGGCCGCCACGTAGTGGACGCCCTCGACAGGCTGCTTCGGAATCGAGCGTGCCGTCGCGACGACCCGGGCATCAAGCTGGGACAGCAGTTCGACGACAGCCGCGCCGACGCCGCGCGTGCCGCCCGTTACCAGGATGCGCTTTCCCGCCAGTTGGAGATCGAAATTCATGGCGCGACCTCCAGTGAGGCGATCTTGCCGCGCTCCAGCACGAAGACGTAACGCAGGTCCAGCGGGCTGCCGGGAAAGTTGCCCGACACCCGGCAGATAACGACGTGGGAGCGCCCCTGGGTTTCCAGAGTGTGAGGTTGGGTCGTATAGGTGTACCTGGCAGATGCCTCGTTCTTCCAGGCTTCGATCGCGGCCGCGCCGGAATGGGTGTTGCCCTCATCAAGGACTACACCCTCCCTGGTGAAGCAGGAGGCTACCGCTTGACCGCTCTGGTGGTCGGCGGCGAAGTAGGCTGCGATCGGCGCGGGCAGGTCCAGATCTTTCATTGCAATGCTCCGTTTGGGGTGTGCGGAGCTAGATTGATTGGTTTCCTGCGGTTAGAGAATCACCTATTATCCGATCAGGCCATGTAGGAATAAGTGCACAATGCGCGGCTCCGAATTTGCGGAACTCAAGGCCTTTGTGGCCGTGGTCGAGCGCGGCAGCTTCGCGCGGGCTGCCGATCATCTGGGCCTGTCACGGTCGGCCCTCAGTCAGATCATCCGCCAGTTGGAAGCCCGGCTGCGCGTGCGCCTGTTGAACCGCACCACACGCAGCGTCTCGCCGACCGAGCCCGGTCGGCGGCTGCATGAGCGCATGGCCCCCATGCTTCGCGAGATGGACGAAGCCGTGGCGCAGGCAATGGGCGCGAGTGCGCGTGCGGCGGGAACCCTGCGTATCAACACCCTGAGCATGGGCGCCAAGCGCGTGCTCGCGCCACGGTTGGGACGTTTCGCGCAGGCCAACCCCGATGTCGTTCTCGATATCGTGATAGATGATGGCCTCAGCGACATCGCGGGAGAGGGATTCGATGCCGGCATACGGGTAGGTGGGCGGCTGCAGAATGACATGGTGGCGGTCCGGCTGACTCCAGATTTCGAGCTGCTTGCCGTAGCTTCGCCCGAATATCTTGCCCGGCATGGCACACCCAGGACGCCGGCGGATCTGAGCCGCCACGCCTGTATCAACTGGCGCTTTCCGGGCAGCGGCAAGGTCGCGGGCTGGCCGTTCAAGAAGAAGGACAAGGCGATCGAGTTCTTCGGTGATGGAAAGGTGATCTCGAACCATCAGGACATCATCGTGCCCGCCGCGCTGCAGGGACTTGGAATCCTGTACGCCTACAACGACAGTGACATAGCGGACGCCCTGCGCGATGGACGGCTCAAACGCGTACTTGCCGATTGGTCGCCGACGGTGCCCGGCCTCTTCCTCTACTATTCCAGCCGGCGTCACATGCTGCCGGCACTGCGTGCTTTCATTGATTGCCTGCTTGATCAGGACGTTGGCAGCAACGCGCCCACCCAGCCAGGCCTTTCCGGCTGATCGTCCCGCTGGAGGTCCAGATCCTCGATGCCTGCTTTCGACCCAAAGCGATCTCCCTTGGCGGGGGCACGCTTCACCTTGGAGACCACGATGCCTGATGTCGTCGCGCCTGCAGAGATCGGACAGCGCCTGTTGCTCCGTACCAGTCTCAGCGTTGCATCGATCGTGCTGATGTTCGTGGTTCCATCGGCCCCTGCGCAGGAGGTTTCACCTGCAATCCAGTCCCGGATTGCCCGGGTGGAGCAGGGTCTTTCCAGTCGCGTAATCGTCAAGGGCGCCACCGGCCAAAAGGCGTCGATTGCCACACGCATGGCCTTCCACGCTGTTCCAGCGGTCAGCATTGCGCTCATCAACGATGGGCATGTCGAATGGACGCGGAGCTACGGCGTGCTCGATACGACCGGTCAACGCGCGGCCACACCTGCAAGCCTGTTTCAGGCTGGCTCAATCAGCAAGCCTGTCAGTGCACTGGGCGCGCTGCGCCTGGTTGAGCAGGGCAAGCTGTCGCTGGACGCTCCTGCGAACGGTCAGCTCAGCAGCTGGAAGATTCCGGAGAACGCGTTCACCCGGCAAAGCCCCGTCACGCTACGCGGTCTGCTCAACCACAGTGCCGGCATCAACGTCCATGGCTTTTACGGCTACGCAAAGGGCCAACGGGTACCGTCGCTGCTGCAGGTGCTGGATGGTGTGGCGCCAGCGAACTCCGAGGCGGTTCGTGTGGAGGCCACGCCCGGCACCGGTTGGAAGTACTCCGGGGGTGGCTACAGCGTTGTCCAGCTGATGATGACCGAATCCGGGGGGAAGCCATTCCCCGAGTTGATGCAGGCGTTGGTCCTCGGACCGCTGGACATGGACGACAGTACGTTCGCCATGACACTGCCGCCAGCATGGCAGGCGCGTGCCGCAACGGGCCATGACAGCAACGGAACGCCCCTCACCGGCGGTTGGCACGTCTATCCGCAGTCGGCAGCAGCCGCGCTCTGGGGCACTCCAGCGGATCTGGCCAAGGTGGTCGTCGACATCCAGCAGGCGCAGTCCGGAAAGCCCGGAAAGGTGCTGTCCAGTGCGATGACCTCCACAATGCTGAGCCGGGGTCTGGGTGAGTACGGCCTCGGGCTGTACGTTGAAAAGCTTGGCGCGGGCAGCAGCTTTTCCCACTCGGGAGGTACGGATGGGTTCCGCTCGCAGCTGTATGGCTACACCCACACCGGGCAGGGCGTGGTGGTCATGACCAATAGCGATAACGGCGCTGCTCTGATCGATGAGATTCTTGTCAGCGTGGCGGCAGAGTATGGCTGGCCGGAGTTCCAGATCATCGAGAAAGCAGCGTTGGCAGCCGACCCAGCGGCCAACGCGACGTATGCGGGCGACTACACTCTGGTGGGCAAGCCTGCGCAGATCATTGCCGAAGGAGACCGCCTGTATCTCCAGAGCGAACTGTTCAGCAAGCGGCCGATGCAGCTGTTTGCGGAGTCAAAGACCCGGTTCTTCATGACCGCACAGGACATGACGGTCGAATTCCAGCAGGCGGGCAGCAAGAGGCCAGGCAGCTTTTCGCTGAAGCGCGGGAACAGCACCTACGTCGCCATGCGGGCGCATTAGTTGCCAAGCCAGCCAGTTCCGGCCCTGCTCGGTGGCAGCCTCAACGATGGTTGAGGCATTGTCTTGAGCGGGTCCATGCTGCCCGTTGCGCCGCTGGTCGACTACAGTAGGCGCGGCTGTACGTCGTCAGGTCGAGACGGGGGCGGGCGCTGCCGCGCCGGGGTGATGACGTTTCCACCGGGATGGATGGGATGACCAGAAAGACAGCGTCTTCCGACTGGGTGCAGCACGCTGCGCAACCGGGAAGAATTGAGCGCATCGAGGCCTATTTTGGCGGGCATGGCTACAGTCCGCATCGACACGACACCTATGCCATTGGTCTTACTCTGGCAGGCGTGCAGAGTTTCCAGTATCGCCGCGCCCAACGGCATAGCCTGCCGGGCACAGTGATGGTGCTGCATCCCGATGAGCTCCATGACGGGGAGGCAGGCACGGCGGCTGGGTTCCATTACCGGATGGCATACATCGAACCCTCGTTGATCCAGCAGATTCTTGGGGGCAGGCCGCTGCCATTCATCGAAGGCGGGCTGTCGGTCGACTCCCGCATCCAGGCAGCATTGACCCCTCTGCTTCAAGGCGTTGCTACCCGGATCGACCTGATGGAAGAAGACGATGCACTGCATGACCTTGCGCATGCCCTGCTTGGTGCCGCTGGTGAACGGCCTATCCGTCGCCGCCCCGATTTCGTCGCACTGGAACGTGCCCGGGCCCATATCCATGATTCGCTGGACTCTGCCATCACGATTGACGCGTTGGCTGAGTCCAGTGGTCTGGACCGCTGGCAACTCAGTCGGGATTTTCGCGCGCTCTATGGCACCAGCCCCTATCGCTACCTCACCATGCGCCGTCTGGACGTGGTGCGCCGGTTGATGTTGGCTGGACAGAGCATCAACCAGTCAGCACTGATGGCCGGCTTCTTTGATCAGAGCCACATGGCGCGCCACTTCATCTCTACGTATGGCGCACCTCCGGCGCAGTGGCTGAAGCGGATGCGGATCTCACCGTAGGCATGCAGCTGGGTGTTGCACGATCGTGCAAGACGGTGAGGCAAGGGCGCTTCAACATGCGGATTCCCATCACGACACGGTCCCAACATGCTGCAGCTCTCTCCCTCCAATCCCCGCAACGCCATCAATATTGAAGAGAAGTTCAGCCTCCTCAGCGAACAGTGGGCGCCCAGAGTTGTTGCCGAGATGAACGACTACCAGTTCAAGATCGTTCGCTTGCAGGGAGACTTCATCTGGCACACCCATGCAGATTCGGACGAGGCGTTCTTCGTTGTTGAGGGCGAGCTGCGAATCGACTTTCGCGAGGGCAGCGTCCGACTGCGGCAAGGTGAGCTGTACGTCGTGGCCAAAGGCGTAGAGCACAAACCTTACGCCGAGCATGAGGTGAGGTTGATGCTCATCGAGCCGCGAGGTGTTCTCAATACGGGTGAAGCGCTTGGGGAAAGAACCGCCAGGAATGATGTGTGGATCTAGAAGTACGTCGCCATCAGCTACGGGATTCGCCTGCCTTGGTCAAAGCCTGCGGCAACTCGACAACAACCTTGCCCTTCGCCCGCCCGCTCTCCACATAAGCCAACGCGCCTTGGGTGTCTTGGAACGGAAACACCCGGTCGATGACCGGGCGGATCACACCGGACTCGACCAGCGGGGTGATCCCGCGCAACTGCTGCCCGTCGGCGCGCATGAAGACAAAGGTGTAGGTCACGCCTTTCTGCCTGGCCTTGCTGCGGATGCCACGGCTGAGCAGGCGCAGGACCTGCTTGAGCGGCCAGCCGAGCCCGCGCGCGGCGGCAAAGGCCGGCGTCGGTGGCCCGGAGATGGAGATGAGATGTCCGCCCGGCTTGAGGATCTGCAGCGAGCGCTCCAGCTCCTCTTTACCCAGGCTGTTGAGCACCACATCGTAGTCGCGGAGTTCGGAGGCGACGTCCTGCTGCCTGTAATCGATGACGACATCCGCGCCCAGCGCCTTCACCCACGCGACGTTGGCCGTGCTGGTCGTGGTCGCCACGAAGGCTCCCAGATGCTTGGCCAGTTGGATGGCCACGGTGCCGACGCCGCCGGAGCCGGCCTGGATGAAGACCTTCTGTCCTGGCTTCAGCTGTGCGGTTTCCACAAGCGTCTGCCACGCGGTCAGTGCGACCAGCGGCAGCGAGGCGGCCTCCACCATGCTGAGGTTGCCGGGCTTTGGCGCCACAGAGCCCGCGTTGACCGCGATGAACCCGGCGAACGTGCCGATGCGATCATCGTCGGGACGTGCATATACCTCATCGCCCGGTTTGAACTGGGAAACGCCCGCGCCCACGCGCTCCACCGTACCGGCCAGGTCGTTGCCCAGGATCAGCGGCAGGTGATACGGCAGGACCGCCTTGAACTCGCCACGCCGGATCTTCGTGTCCAGCGCGTTGACGCTGGCCGCGTGCACGCGGATGAGTACATCGCCGTCGCGCAGCGGTGGCGTTGGTACCTCACCGATGCGCCCCGTTTCCTTCTTGCCATACCGGTCGATGAGGAAGGCTTTCATGCGCGGTAGCGCTCCGCTGCCTGCGCCTGGCGGAGATCCGAGAGCAGGCCCTGGCGCGATGCCTCCAGCGTGTCCCAGCGTTCGGCCACATGCAGCGGCGGAATGGTCACCGGTTCGCGGCGATCAAAGCCGACCAGGGCGGCATCGACCAGTTCGCCAACGTCCATCACTTCGGGCAGCGTGTTGATGTCGATGCCGGCACGCTCCCAGATCTCGGTGCGGGTGGCCGCCGGCAGGACGGCCTGCACGTAGACGCCCTTGGGCGACAGTTCCAGGCTGAGGCCCTGCGACAGGAACAGCACGAAGGCTTTGGTCGCGCCGTAGACGGTCATGCCAAGCTCCGGTGCCAGGCCGACTACCGAGCCGATGTTGACGATCGCGCCTTCGCCGGCGGTGGCCAATCGCGGTGCAATGGCAGCGGCCAGGCGCGTCAGGGCGAGGGTGTTCAGTGTTACCAGTTGGTCGATGCTGTCGGCCGATTGCGCGGTGAAGCCACCGGACTGGGCGATGCCTGCGTTGTTGATCAGGATGCCGATACGGGCATCGTCACGCAGGCGGGCTTCCACGGCGGCCAGATCGCTGCGCTGGGTGAGGTCGGCCGGCAGGACGTCTACGGTGACCCCGGTGTCCTGGCGCAGGCGCGCGGCCAGTGTTTCCAGGCGTGTCCTGTCGCGCGCAACCAGCACCAGGTCGTGGCCGCGGCGTGCGAAGCGTTCGGCGTAAACGGTGCCGATGCCGCTGGAGGCGCCGGTGATGAGGACGGTGGGAAGCTGGCTCATGGTGTGTCTCTTGGAATTGGAAGGGGCGAACGGGGTGTGCAGCGTGGCGCTGTCGAACGGGTTACTGCGGCGCCGTATCGGTCAATGCGGGGTAGTCGGTGTAACCCTCCGCACCGCCGCCGTACAACGTCGCTGGATTCAACGCGTTCAACGGTGCGCCGGTTTTCAGGCGTTCGACCAGATCGGGATTGCTGATGAAGGCACGGCCAAACGCGACCAGGTCTGCCTTGCCAGCGGCAAGCCGTGCGTTGGCCAGTTCGAGGTCGTAGCCATTGTTGGCCAGGTAGGTGCCGGTGAAACGTCGGCGCAGGCTGTCAAAGTCGAACGGCGCTACGTCGCGCGGGCCACCGGTAGCACCTTCCACCACGTGCAGGTACACGATGCCCAGAGCGCTGAGCTGATCAACGATGTAGTCGTACTGCGGCTGCGGGTCGCTGACGGTGGAAATCGCGTTGGCCGGAGAAACCGGCGAGATGCGCACACCGGTACGATCGGCACCGATCTCCTGCGCCACGGCGGCGGTGACGTCCAGCAGCAGGCGCGCGCGGTTCTCGATCGAACCGCCGTACGCATCGGTGCGCTGGTTGGCGCCGTCCTTGATGAACTGTTCCAGCAGGTAGCCGTTCGCACCGTGGATTTCGACCCCATCGAAGCCGGCGGCGATGGCATTGGCGGCGGCCTGGCGGAAGTCGTTGACGATGCCGGGCAGCTCGTCGATCTCCAATGCGCGCGGTTCGGACACATCAACAAAGCCGTTGTGCACGAACGTTTTGGTCTGCGCACGGATGGCCGAAGCGGAGACGGGTGCGGCGTGGCCGGGCTGCAGATCCACGTGCGAGATGCGGCCCACGTGCCAGAGCTGCACGTAGATGTGCCCGCCACGTGCGTGCACGGCGTCGGTGACCTGGCGCCATCCGTCGATCTGATCCTGCGTGTAGAGCCCGGGCGTGTCCTGGTAGCCCTGGGCCTGGGCCGAGATCTGGGTAGCCTCGGTGATGATCAGGCCCGCCGAGGCCCGCTGGGCGTAGTAGGTGGCCGCCAGCCGGTTGGGCACCAGGCCGGCATCGGCGCGGTTGCGCGTCAGCGGTGCCATCACGATACGGTTGGCCAGCGTCAGCGGGCCAAGGGGGTAGGGCTGGAAGAGTGTCGTGGTCGTCATCTGATGTTGGGCTGGTGGTCGTTGCCGCAATGATGATGACCGTAATCCTCGATGTCAACGGTTTGATGATGAACGTAATCCATATGTGCTAGACTGGCGTCCTTCCGCAGCACAGCCCCCTGGGGCATCGGGTCATGAAGGTCACCAAGGCACAAGCGCAGGCCAACCGGGCGCACATCGTCGAAACCGCATCCATGCTCTTCAGGGAGCGCGGCTACGACGGCGTGGGCGTGGCGGACCTGATGGCCGCCGCAGGGTTTACCCATGGCGGTTTCTACAAGCATTTCGCCTCCAAGACCGACCTCATGGCCGAAGCCTCCGCCTGCGGCCTGGCGCAGTCTGCCGACGCCGCGGCGGGCATGGATCTGGCGGGGTTTCTTGGCTACTACCTTTCCCGGGAGCATCGGGATGACCCCGGCCACGGCTGCACGATGGCCGCGTTGAGTGCAGACGCCGCGCGCCAGCCGGCAACGGTCAAGGCAGCCTTTGCGGCTGGCATTGAAGCCCGGGTGGGGCGCCCTGCCGATGAGGATGATCGGTCGGGCGAGCACGCCAGCCCGGAGGCGCGTGCGCGCCGGATAGCCCTGATGGCCATGGCCGTGGGTGCGGTGGTGCTGTCCAGGTCCTGTCCGGATGATTCGCCGCTGGCGGACGAAATCCTGGATGCGTGCCGGGCGGCTGTCATGGCGCGCCTGTCGGATGCGCCCGATCGCTGAGTCGCGCCTGCGCGCGTGCGTCTGGGCCTTCAGCCGGCGCGCGCGATGCAGGCCGCCGTGCTTCAGTCCGACCTGGCACCATCGCGGACCTTAAGCGTCCCGCTTCAGCCAGCCCACCAGCGCCGAAAATGCCGGCGAGGGCTGCCGGCGGTTCGGGTAGTACAGGTGATAGCCCGGAAAAGGCACGCACCATTTGTCGAGCACGGCAAGCAGCCGGCCCTCGGCAATGTGATCGGCCACCATCGGCTCAGGCACGTACGCCAGGCCCAGGCCGTCCAGGGCGGCATTGATCACGTGGATCATGCTGTTGAACACCAGTGGTCCGTCGCCGCGCACGGTGAACTCCTTGCCCTTCTCCTCGAACTCCCACGCATAGATGGCGCCATTCGGGCGATGCCGGATGTGCACGCAGCGATGTTGGGTGATATCGGCGGGCTTCCTTGGCTTGGCATGCTTCTGGAAGTAGTCGGGCGATCCCACCACCACCAGCCGCCAATCCGGCCCGACCCTGACCGCGATCATGTCCTTGCTGAGCGCCTCGCCCAGCCGGATGCCGGCGTCGAAGCGCTGTTCCACCACGTTGGTGAAGCCGTAATCGACGTAGAACTCCAGTGTGATGTCCGGATACTCGGCGAGGAATCCGGCAAGGCGAGGGCGGATGATGGTCTCCATCGAATCGTCCGTGCAGGAGATCCGCAGGGTTCCGGCCGGGCGATCGCGCAGATCCCCCAATGCCTCCACACTGGCGCCGATAGCCTCGAAGTGCGGTGCGATGGAGCGCATCAGGCGCTCGCCCGCCTCGGTCGGGGAGACGTTGCGCGTGGTCCGGGCCAGCAGCCGGATGCCCAGGCGCTCCTCCAGCAGCCGCATGGAGTGGCTGAGCGCCGAGGGTGTCACCCCCAGGCGAACAGCTGCCTTGGTGAAGCTCTGCTCCTGTGCCACCACCAGGAAGGCCTGCAGGTCGTTGGTCTTCACGCTGCTCATGGGTCAATTGTGAGCTCAACTCAGTAATGCATCAACTTTCAGCCGGCTTATCGCGGTAGCAGGCGCCGCCTATCGTGGCGACCTGAGTTCCCACTGAGGCCGTCCGCACATGAAACCCACCACGCTGCTGCTGGCACTGATTGCCAGCCATTTCGTTCCGCAGTCGGCCGTGGCCGCCGAGGCACCGGTCGCCGCAAGAACCGCCGGCGCCGACAATTTCTACAGAAGCGCCAGCGTAAAAGGCGAGCGCGTCAGCTTCCGCAACCAGTACCAGATGGAGGTGGTCGGAACGCTGTACCGGCCTCAGGGCCAGGTGCGGGGTGCCCGCGCGCCAGCCGTGGTAGTCGGTCATCCGATGGGCGCAGTGAAGGAGCAGAGTTCACAGTTGTACGCGCAGAAGCTGGCTGAGCAGGGCTTCGTTACGCTGGCGATCGACCTGTCCTTCTGGGGTGAAAGCGCCGGTACGCCTCGGCACCTGGTGTCGCCGGAGATCTATTCGGATGACATCAGCGCGGCGGTGGACTTCCTGAGCGCGCAGTCGTTCGTGGACCCGGAACGAATTGGCGGCTTGGGTATCTGCGGCAGTGGCAGTTTCGTGATCAGCGCTGCGAAGATCGATCCACGCATCAAGGCAATCGCGACGGTCAGCATGTATGACATGGGCGCCGCTGTGCGCCAGGGGTTGAACAACACGCAGTCGCTTGAACAGCGCAAAGCGATGATCCAAGCGGCGACGAAGCAGCGCCTGGTTGAGTTCAACGGTGGGCAGGCCGCCTATGTGCCGGGCACCGTGAACACGCTGGACGCCGATACGCCGGACGTGCAGCGTGAGTTCTTCGATTTCTACCGTACGCCGCGCGGTGCCTATGCGGCCGCAGGCGAGCAGCCCGAACGAACCACCCGGCCGCTGTTCAGCAGCCTGGTCAAGTTCGTCAATTTTTATCCTTTCAACGATATCGAGACCATCTCGCCGCGGCCGATGTTGTTCATCTCGGGCGACCACGCACATTCCCGTGAGTTCAGCGAGGATGCGTACCGCAGGGCAGCCCAGCCGAAGGAACTCTACTGGGTGAAAGATGCCGGCCACGTAGACCTGTATGACCGCACCGACCTGATTCCCTTCGCCAGGTTGGCGACGTTCTTCCAGCAAGGCCTGGCTGGGAAATGAGCAGTAACGACGCGACGGCCGAACGGGCCAACTGGGGCGGTGTGCTCGCGATGACACTATGCGTGTTCGCACTGATCGCCTCCGAATTCATGCCGGTCAGCCTGCTCACGCCGTTGGCCGCTGACCTCGGTGTGACCGAAGGGTTGGCGGGGTATGGGATTGCGATCTCCGGTGCCTTCGCGGTGTTGACCAGCCTGTCGATTTCGCGCGTGGCCGGCAGCATCAACCGGAAAACGTTGCTTCTTGTGCTCACCGCAGTGATGGCGGTATCGGGCGTGGTGGTGGCGTTGGCTCCCAACTACCCGGTCTACATGATGGGCCGGGCCCTGATCGGCGTGGTGATCGGTGGGTTCTGGTCGTTGTCTGCGGCCACGGCCATGCGCCTGGTGCCTGCAGCGCAGGTGCCGCGAGCACTGGCGATCTTCAATGGCGGCAACGCGCTGGCGACGGTAGTGGCCGCGCCACTGGGCAGTTACCTTGGCGGCGTGATCGGATGGCGTGGTGCCTTCCTGTGCCTTCTGCCTGTGGCAGCCATCGCGCTGGCATGGCAGTGGCGGTGCCTTCCTTCCATGCCCGCAGAAGGAAGGCCATCCCACGGCGGGGTACTGGCCCTGTTGCGGCGGCGGGTGGTGATGCTGGGCATGGCGGCGTGCGGCGTGTTCTTCATGGGGCAGTTTGCCGTGTTCACCTATGTGCGCCCGTTCCTGGAGAAGGTCACGGGTGCAGGGGAATCCGCGGTTCCGCTGGTGCTGCTGGCCATGGGTGCAAGCGGCTTTGTGGGCACACTCGCGATCGGGGCATTCATCAGGCGCGGCCTCTACCGCACGCTGGTGGCTGTCCCGATCCTGATGGCGGTGATTGCCGTAACGCTGGTGCCGCTGGGTTCGCACCTTTGGCCGACTGCCGCACTGTTTTCGGTATGGGGGCTGCTGGCCACCGCTGCGCCGGTGGGCTGGTGGAGCTGGCTGGCGCGTACGTTCACCCGCAACGCTGAGGCGGGCGGCGGGCTGATGGTAGCGGTGGTGCAGTGCTCGATCGCGTTGGGTTCCACCCTCGGCGGCCTGCTGTTGGACAGCGCTGGTTTCGCCAGTACGTTCCTGGCCGGCGCAGGCCTGCTGTTGCTCGCGGCCTTGCTTGCCCATGTCACGGCCGCCGATGCTGCATCCGCGTCCGGCTCGGCGGTTGCTGCGGAAGCCCGAGGCTGATGGGACGCGCGGCGTGGATCATTGCGCAGCTGCTTTCGCTTTGCCTTGCATTCGCGGCGGTGCCTGCATGTTCTGCCGGGCAGAATCAGCACGCCGTTGCGCTCATGAAAACCGCACCCAACCCGAAGGTCCCTGCAATGAAGATCCGGCTGATCATCAACGACCAGACACTGTCGGCCACGTTGCAGGACAGCGTTCCCGCACGCGACTTCGCCGCCCAGTTGCCGATTACCCTTCAGCTTGAGGACTATGCTGCTACGGAGAAGATCGCGCAGCTGCCGCGTAGCCTCAGCATCACCGGCGAACCGGAAGGGATCACGCCAGTGGCGGGCGATATCGCCTTCTACGCACCGTGGGGAAATCTGGCGATCTTCCACAGACCGTTCGGCTACTCGAAGGGCTTGGTTCGGCTGGGACGTATCAACGGAGGTCTGCAGGCCCTTCGTGCCGAGGGGCCGCTGGTGGTTCGCCTGGAAGTCGAGTAGCGGTCTGGCTGCCGCGCTCACTCCGGACCGTTTCTCTGTTGGCGACAGGGCCTGGCACCCGCCTGTGTGATCGGGATTGCCAAGGCGGCTGGCGGCTTGCGCCGCCAGCCTACGGACGCGGGAGGGGACCCGCCCGGTGCTTTAGAAGTAGTAGGCAGCTGAAAAAGCCACGATGTCTGAGCCGACGTCGTACTCGCCCTGCAGGCTGCTGCCCGTAGCCGACGTCACCGCCACTTCCGGCTTGTCCAGGAAGAGATGCGTGTAGCCGACGCTGTACTCAGCCGACTCAGAGGCTCGATACGTAGCGCCCAAGGATAGCCACTTGCGGTTGCTGTCTGGCACGCGGACATCACGGATATCGTCTGTCACAGGGCTCTGATCGGTCGCGATACCCGCGCGTAGCGTTAGCTTCTGGCTATAGCGATACTCCGTGCCGATGGAAGCAAACGTTGTATCCCGGTAGCTGAAGTCCAGAGCCCGGGTGGGCTGAGCAGAGTGGAAGTCCAGCCTGATTTCGGCGAACTTGGACCACGCCGTGCGTGTTACATCGGCCATGACCGTCCACCGGTCATTGACCTGGTGGCTGATGCTGCCGGTCAGCGTGGCGGGAAGATTGAGCGCAGTGCTTGCGTTGGTGTCGACAAACCAGCCAGGACGCGCCGCTGCCAACAATGGTGCGGCGGTCGCTGGAACCCCGAAGCGTACCTCTGCGTCGTTGAGCTTGTGTTCCACCTTGGATCGATATGCGATGCCGATTTTGGTTCCCTCTACCGGCGTGAAGAGTCCACCGAGCGTGAACCCAACCGCGTCATCCTTGGCGTCAATGCGCGTATAGCCATCTGCACTTCCCGGAGAAAAGCCTGGCGCCCGTGCGCCAGCGAGCACGGCGCCAAAATCGACAGCGTCGTAGAGCTTGGCTTCCACGCGCTCGACAAAAATGGAGGCGCCAAAGGACACATAAGGATTTACGTCGTAGGAAAGCGACATCCCCAGGTCAACCGATTTAATTTCCGTCTTGATCCCGTTGTAGCGACCGACCCAGTCGCTCTCGTACTCAGTCTTGAAGCCAAATGGCGCCGTCAATGAAAGCCCCAGGTGGGCCTTCTCACCCAATGGGGTGTGGAAATAGAGGGCAGGGATGGGGCTGGTGTCACCCGCGTCCCCGCCATCACCTCCAGAGAGCGGACGTCCCAGGGCATCGCGGCCTTCGCCTTTGAAGTCCACGGTGTAGTTCACAACACTTGCATCGGCTTGAAACAGCCGCCCATCGAGGAGACGCATGGCAGCCGGATTGTCCGCTATCACCGATGCGTCGCCTGGCGCACTGATCGACCCCGCAAAGGCGCGGCCCAGGCCCTTTGCACTTTTCTCCTTCAACTGGAATGCAGCAGCCTGCGCAGTGCCGGTCGTGCCTGCCAATCCACCAAGCAGGGCCAGCGCAAGTATCGTTTTTGTGGTCATTGCTTGCCCTCCACAGGCAGCTGTCGATGCGGCGATTCGGATGGGGAGATGCTCGATTCAGAAGGTGCTCCTCACGGCGTGAGACGGCTGGGCCCTGGTGCGCAGCACGCATCCCGGTTGCCGGAGTCATCGCCCAGCTGAGTCGGCCCGATTATTGGACAGGTAACCATATGCGTCAACCGTCACCTTGACTCGAATAGTGGACCGATACCCGATCGGTCACCATTTGCCCGGGTCAGCACGCGGCGCTACCCTTGCCCGATGTCTACTTCAACCTCTGCAGCACTCGACGCCGGACGCGGCCCCGCCGAGCACGACGTGCGCACCCAGATCATCGAGGCTGCCACCGCGCATTTCAGCCACTACGGCTATGACAAGACCACGGTGTCCGACCTCGCCAAGGCCATCGGTTTCTCGAAGGCCTACGTCTACAAGTTCTTTTCCTCCAAGCAGGCCATTGGCGAGGTGATCTGCGCCAATTGCCTCAGTCAGATCGAAAGCGAGGTTCATCAGGCCCTGCAAGGCGTGCAAGCGCCTGCCGAGAGGCTGCGGTTGTTGTTCACCGTCATTGTGGAGGCCGGTCTTCGCCTGTTTCTGCAGGATCGGCGCCTGTATGAAATTGCCGTTGCGGCCGCGACGGATCAATGGCCTTCCGCGCAGGCGTATGAAGGGCGCATCAGGCAGCTTGTTGAAGACATCATCAAGGATGGACGCGCTTCCGGCGCATTTGAGTGCACGACACCGCTCGAGGACACCAGCCGTGCGGTCTACCAGGTCCTGCTTCCTTATCTGAACCCTGTGACGCTGCCGCACGTGGCGCACCTGCACAAAGAAGCGCCAAGTGCCTTGCAGGAGTTGGTCCTCCGGAGCCTTGAGTCACGCCCGTAGTGACCATTGACTATATTAGTCACTAGGAACAGAATCCCTTCGGATACCCCACTCCGGAAGGCCGCATGCGTCGCCGTTTTGTACTCCCAGCCATTTCCTGTGTTGTTCCGTTGTTCCTTGTGGCCTGCGGAAAGTCGGATGACGTCGATCCCCGGACCGCTCCGCCCATCGTCCGGATTGCCCAAGTGCAGCCGGGGGCGGGAGGCGCGCGCACGTTCACAGGAACCGTCGCCGCACGCGTACAGAGTGATCTGGCCTTTCGGGTGGGTGGCAAGGTCACCGAGCGCCTGGTTGAGACGGGGCAGACGGTAAAGCGCGGCGACGTGCTCTATCGGATTGATCCCGTCGATCTGAATTTGGCAGCGGCCTCCCAGCAGCAGGCCGTCATCGCGGCCCGAGCGCAAAGCGCGCAAGCCACCGCAGACGAAGCGCGATACCGCGATCTGGCAGCCAAGGGCGTCGTTTCCCGGTCGGCCTACGATCAGATCAAAGCGGCGGCGGACGCAGCATCGGCACAGCTCAAGGCGGCCGACGCGCAAGCCCGGGTTGCACGTAATGCCAGTCAATACACGGCGCTCGTCGCCGATGCCGACGGAGTGGTCATGACCATCTCCGCTGAGCCCGGTCAGGTCGTGGCGGCGGGGCAGATCGTCGCCCGGCTTGCCCGTGCAGGCAGTCGGGAGGCCGTGGTCCAGTTGCCCGAGACGCTGCGACCCCAGATCGGCTCCGTGGCCTCAGCGTCCCCGTTCGGGGCAAGCGGCAAGATCCCCGCGCGGTTGCGCGTGCTCTCGGAATCGGCCGACCCCGCCACCCGGACCTTCGAAGCCCGCTACACCCTGGAAGAGGGCAGCACGGCGCTGCCGCTGGGTTCCACGGTGGCGGTCGAACTTGCAGGCGCAGCACCCGCCGGTGCGTCGGCCGGCGTCGAGGTGCCGTTGGGCGCACTGTTCGATCCTGGTACCGGTCCCGGCGTCTGGGTGATCGGTGGTGAGCCGCTCAAAGCCCATTGGACGCCGGTCGCCGTCAAGCAGTTGGGTGATGACCGGGTCGTGGTTGAGGGGGCCCTGAAAGCATCGGATCGCGTGGCTGCCCTCGGCGCCCATCTACTCCGCGAAGGGCAGGTGGTTCGCATCGCTGAGACCGCCAGGAACGCCGCTGCAAACGGAGCCCACCAGTGAGTGGGTTCAATCTGTCGGCACTTGCGGTGCGCGAGCGTGCCATCACGGTTTTCCTGATCTTTCTGGTCTCCGTTGCCGGCATCATTTCGTTCTTCCAGCTCGGCCGCGCTGAGGACCCTGCGTTCACTGTCAAGGTCATGACCATCGTGACGGCCTGGCCTGGCGCTACGCCAACAGAAATGCAGGACCAGGTCGCCGAGAAGCTGGAAAAGCGTCTGCAGGAACTGCGCTGGTATGACCGCAGCGAAACCTACACCCGGCCTGGCCTGTCCTTCACTACGCTGACATTGCAGGATGGCACGCCACCGTCGGAGGTACAGGAGGAGTTCTACCAGGCGCGCAAGAAGATGGCTGACGAAGCCGCAAATCTGCCCACGGGCGTGATCGGCCCGATGGTCAACGACGAATACGCCGATGTCACGTTTGCTCTCTTCGCACTGAAAGCGAAGGGTGAACCGTTCCGCCTGCTCGCGCGTGATGCCGAGACGCTGCGTCAGCGATTGCTGCACGTACCTGGCGTGAAGAAGGTCAACATCATTGGTGAGCAATCCGAGCGCATCTATGTGGAGCTGTCGCACGAACGCCTGTCGAACCTGGGCATGACACCGCAGGACGTGTTCGGGGCGCTGAACGGGCAGAACGCCCTGACGCCGGCAGGCTCGGTCGAGGCCAAGGGCCCGCAGATCTTCATTCGCCTCGATGGCGCGCTCGATCAGCTGGACAAGATCCGCGATACACCCATCGTTGCACAGGGCAGGACCCTCAAATTACGGGACATCGCCACCGTCAAGCGTGGCTATGAGGACCCGTCGACCTTCATGATCCGCAACGGTGGCGAGCCAGCCATGCTGCTGGGCATCGTCATGCGCGACGGCTGGAATGGCCTGGATCTCGGCGCCTCACTCGACTCGGAAGTCAGGAAGATCAATGACGGGCTTCCTGTCGGGATGGCGCTGGACAAGGTCACCGATCAGGCCGTGAACATCAGCTCGTCGGTCGACGAGTTCATGATGAAGTTCTTTGCCGCGCTGCTGGTGGTGATGCTGGTCTGCTTTGTCAGCATGGGCTGGCGGGTGGGTGTCGTGGTGGCTGCGGCCGTGCCGCTGACCCTCGCTGCCGTGTTCATGGTGATGGCTGCAACCGGCAAGAACTTTGACCGCATCACGCTCGGCTCGCTGATTCTTGCGCTCGGTCTGCTGGTGGACGACGCCATCATTGCCATCGAAATGATGGTGGTGAAGATGGAAGAGGGCTATAGCCGGGTCAAGGCATCGGCCTACGCGTGGAGCCATACGGCAGCGCCCATGCTGGCCGGCACCCTGGTCACTGCGGTGGGCTTCATGCCCAACGGTTTCGCCCGGTCCACTGCGGGCGAATACACCAGCAACATGTTCTGGATCGTGGGCATTGCGCTGATCGTGTCGTGGGTGGTCGCGGTGTTCTTCACGCCTTACCTCGGGGTGAAGCTCCTCCCTGAACTCAAGACCGTCGAAGGCGGGCACAGCAGCCTCTACGACACGCCGCGCTACAACCGTTTCCGTTCAATCCTGGCGCGCGTGATTGCGCGCAAGTGGCTTGCCGCAGGTTCGGTGATCGGTCTGTTTGTGCTTGCTGTGGTGGGCATGTGGCTGGTGAAGAAGCAGTTCTTCCCCATCTCCGACCGCCCGGAAGTGCTGGTCGAAGTGCAGATGCCCTACGGCACCGCCATCGAACAGACCAGCCTGGCTACCAGGAAGGTCGAAAAGTGGCTTTCGGAGCAGGAAGAATCGAAGATCGTCACGGCCTATATTGGTCAGGGCGCTCCCCGGTTCTATCTTGCCATCTCGCCGGAACTACCGGATCCGGCATTCGCCAAGATCGTGGTGCGTACCGACAGCCAGGAACAGCGCGATGCCTTGAAAACACGACTGCGTCAGGCTGTGGCGGAGGGCTTGGCGCCCGAGGCGCGTGTGCGCGTGACCCAGTTGGTGTTCGGGCCCTACTCGCCATACCCGGTGGCCTACCGTGTCAGCGGTCCGGATACGGATGTCATCCGTGGCATTGCGGCCAAGGTGGAGCAGACCATGCACGCCAGCCCGATGATGCGCACGGTCAACAACGATTGGGGCGTGCGCACGCCAACGCTGCACTTCACGCTCGATCAGGACCGCTTGCAGGCCATGGGCATGACCTCGGCGTCCGTCTCGCAGCAGTTGCAGTTCTTCCTGAGCGGCGTGCCGGTCACTGCCGTTCGTGAGGACATCCGCACCGTCGAGGTTGTCGCTCGATCCGGTGGGGAAACGCGGTTGGATCCTGCGCGCATCGCAGACTTTACTCTCGTCGGTGCTGCTGGCCAGCGTGTGCCGCTGTCGCAGATCGGCTCGATCGAGGTTCGGATGGAAGAGCCGGTGCTGCGCCGCCGCGATCGGGTGCCCACCATCACCGTGCGCGGTGACATTGACGATGCACTGCAGCCACCGGATGTATCCACCGCGATCAGCAAGCAGCTTGCACCGCTCATTGCCTCGCTGCCCGAGGGCTACGCGATTACCCAGGCCGGCTCCATCGAGGAATCGGGCAAGGCGATGAGCGCGATGCTGCCGCTGTTCCCAATCATGCTGGCGGTGACCCTGCTGATCATCATCCTGCAGGTACGCTCCATCTCCGCGATGATCATGGTCTTCATGACCAGTCCGTTGGGGCTGATCGGCGTGGTGCCGACCCTGCTGCTGTTCCAGCAGCCGTTTGGCATCAACGCGCTGGTTGGATTGATCGCATTGTCGGGCATCCTGATGCGCAACACGCTGATCCTTATCGGCCAGATCCACGAGAACGAAGAAGCGGGGATGGATACCTTCCACGCCATCATCGAGGCGACAGTTCACCGCGCCCGTCCAGTGATCCTCACTTCTCTGGCAGCGGTGCTTGCGTTCATTCCGCTGACCCATTCGGTGTTCTGGGGAACGCTTGCCTACACGTTGATCGGCGGCACCATTGCCGGCACCGTGATGACGCTGGTGTTCCTGCCGGCGATGTATGCCATCTGGTTCAAGGTGCGAGCGGACAAGACCCCCGTCGCCTGATGGTGGGCCCGAAGAACCTCCTCCAAATAGGACGTGAGCCATGAGTACTGCCGACAGAGACCGCATTGTGGTGACCGGAATGGGCGTGGTCAGTCCACTCGGCTGTGGAGTTGAAACCGTCTGGTCGCGCCTGCTGGCGGGGCGCTCCGGGATCGGGTCGCTGGGTGTCGAGCTTGCCGCGGGAACCGGCTGCGAAGTCGGCGGCCGCGTGCCTGACCGGATTCAGGATCCCGAGGCGGGCTTCGATTCCGCCGGCATCATCGCGCCGAAAGACCTCAAGAAGATGGACCGGTTTGTTGAGTTCGCGCTGGTCGCCGCCCATGAAGCGCTTGCACAGGCCGGCTGGAACGAGGCCGATGAACAGGGGCTGCTGCGAACAGCGACCGTGATCGCTACGGGAATCGGCGGATTCGGATCGATCGTCACGGCGGTCCACACCACGGACAGTCGCGGGCCCGGCCGGCTGTCGCCCTTCACTGCACCCACCTTCCTGGCCAACATGGCGGCGGGGCAGGCGTCCATCCGCTACGGATTCAAGGGCCCGCAGGGTGCACCCGTCACCGCGTGCGCAGCGGGTGTCCAAGCGATCGGCGACGCGGCGCGCCTCATCCGATCCGGTGAGGCGGACATCGCGTTGTGCGGTGGTGCAGAGGCAGCAATGCACCGGGTCAGCCTCGGTGGCTTCGCCGCTGCCAAAGCACTGAGCACGTCGTTCAATGACACACCGCAGGCAGCGTCCCGCCCGTTTGACGAGCAGCGGGACGGGTTTGTCATGTCCGAAGGGGCGGGGCTGCTGGTGATCGAGCGGCTGGATCACGCGCGCTCGCGTGGTGCCACCCCGCTGGCCGAGCTGGTCGGCTACGGCACCACTTCGGATGCCTACCATTTGACTGCGGGACCCGACGACGGCAGTGGCGCCCGCAGGGCGATGGAGATCGCGCTGGCGCAGGCGGGCATTTCCGCTGAGCAGGTCGACCACATCAATGCGCACGCGACGTCGACCCAGGTGGGGGACCGGGCAGAGCTTGCAGCCATGCGTGCCTTGTTCGGCGCCCGTCCAGATCTTCTCATCTCCGCCACCAAGTCCAGCACCGGGCACCTGCTCGGGGCGGCTGGCGGCATCGAAGCAATCTTTACGGTGCTTGCCTTGCGCGATCAGGTCGCGCCGGCGACGCTCAACCTCGGCCGCCCGGATCCGTTGGCAGACGGGCTTTCGATCGTCGCCGGCGGGCCGCGGAAAGCGGAGATCGAGTTCGCGTTGACCAATGGATTTGGCTTTGGCGGCGTGAATGCCAGTGCATTGTTCAGGCGGATGTGAGCGTGGTTGGCTCCAGCGACCTCCCAAGCAAAACCGCCCTGCGCTGGGAAGGTGCACGGGCGTTGAGCCGACGTTGGATACTGGATGCAGCCGGCACTGTGTTTGCGGAAGAGGGGTTTGAGAACGCGACGATGAAGCGCATCGCTGAGGCCTGTGACGTCAGCAAGGTCACGATCTATGCCCACTATCGTGACAAGGCGCAGCTCTACGGGGCCGTCATGGACAGCCATCTGGCATCCTTGCCGGTTGCTGGGCTGCACATGCATGGAACGTTGGATCTTGGCGATGCGCTGATGCGGATCAATGATGGCATCGGACGGTTGGCGGCAAACCCTTCATGCCAGGCCTTCTGCAGGACGCTCTCGCGTTCGGATCATGCCCGCGCTGTCTACATGGAGCACTGGCGTGCGGTGCTCCAGCCGTACTTCGATCTCGCCGCGCAGGCGATGGCGACGGCCTCTGCATGCTCGCCGCATTCCAGTGACAGTGAGAAGTTTCTCAGGCTCATCCTTGCAGAGCATGGCCTGACAAATGGGGCAACGCCCATGTCTGGAAGCCATGCCACGGTCGCGCTTTTCGTACGCGCCTATGCACAAAGGCCGTCGGATGCCTGGCAGGCGCCGCCCGAGCGTGGGTGAAGGCACCCGGTCGGCGCATGACTTCATGCACTGCACGATGACTACAAATGTAGTCATCGTGTGTCTGTCCAGTGGAGGAGCCCGCCATGAGAGCCTGTTTGTTCGTCTGCATATTCTTCCTCGCGCTGCGCCCCTGGGTGGCCGGCGCCAACACGCCTGACGCCCTCGCAGCGATCGAGCAGAATGCCCGCAATGCGCATTCCGACGCGGTCTTCGTTGAGCGCGAGGGCGCTGTCCTGCTGCAGATCGCACCCGCCGCCGGTGAAGAACGGATCCACCTCATGTCGGCGACCAAGTCCGTCGTCGCCCTGGCCATCGGGCTGCTGCTCGATGACGGCAGGCTCGCCTCCATTGACGAGCCGGTCAGCACTGTTTACCCGGAATGGCGGCAGGGCAGGAAGCGGGACATCACGATCAGGATGCTGATGGACCACACCTCCGGACTGCAGAACGTAGCCAACGCCGGCGTGGAACTGGAGGGCGCACCGGATCTGGTGAAGCTGGCGCTGGCGGCCGAGGTGTCCACCGATCCAGGCACCACGTTCGCTTACAACAACAAGGCCACCAATCTCCTGCCGGGCATCGTCGAACGGCTTGCCGGCAAGCCGCTGGATGTCTACCTGGACGAACGGCTGTTCAAGCCACTCGGCATCTCCGGTCATGCATGGATGAAGGATCAGGCCGGCACGCCCTTGGGCATGGCCGGGCTATCGCTGTCAGCCCCTGATCTGGCGGCGATCGGAAGACTGATGCTGGCCGGTGGCGTCGCCCCGGACGGCAAGCGGTTGCTGAGCGAACGCTCGGTGGCGTTGATGACCGCCGAGAGCGCACGCTCCCCCGATGTCGGCCTGCTGTGGTGGCGCATCCCCGCTTGGGAGCACTACCGGCTGAAATCAGCGGCAGCAGCCTTCCTGTCTGCCCGCAGCGTGGATGCCGGGATGCAGGAGGTGCTGCTGGCCACCGAGGGCCGGCTGTTCGACAGCAAGGCAGCGCTGATCAGCTTCCTGGCCGAACGCCTGGGACCTGCCTGGCCACAGCGCTACGCTGCCGAAATCAGCGGGCGCGGACTGAAACTCAGCGACATCTTCGATATCGACCGGGGGCCTGTAGCGGCATACGCAGCCAACGGCTATCTCGGCCAGCACCTGGTCATTGTTCCCGACAAGGGCGTGGTCGCGGTCAGGCAGATCCACCGGCGGGACAGCCACAGCGCGCCGCTCGACGATTACGCCGCGTTTCCCATGGACGTACTGCGTTTGGCGGAGACACTGTGACAGTCGACCACGCTAGGGTAGGCGGCAGCCCGCGAACACATCCAGGCCCGGCTCGTAAACCCCGCTGCTGATATCGAACAGCCCCAGCAGGGAGTGGAAGAGATTGTCGTGGCTGTAGGATCTGGTGCCCGCAGCATGACGCAGGCAGGCAACCTCAAGTCGTGCATGGGTCGCGAAGGCGGGAGAGAACCACATCACCAGCGGCACCTGGGTCTGCTCCCGTGGCGCGATGAAGTAGGGCGTCCCGTGCAGATACAGGCCGTGCTCGCCAAGCGACTCGCCATGGTCGGAAACATAGATCAGGGCTACATCGCGCTGGTCCGCATAGGTCTGCAGGAGGTCGATGGCCTTGCCCAGCAGTCGGTCGGTATAGACCAGCGTATTGTCGTAGGTGTTGACCAGCGCTTCATTGCTGCATTTCTGGATCTGGTTGCTGTCGCAGGTGGGGCTGAATGTCCTGGCATCGGCCGGATAGCGTTCAAAGTACGTGGGCCCATGGCTGCCCAGCTGATGCAGCACGATCAGCCCATCACCCGGCATCGCCTCGATGCGAGCGCCCAGCTGGTGCAGCAGGATTTCGTCATGGCAGGTGCCATCCCGGTTGACACACAATCCAGGCACTTTCAGCGGAGGCATGTCATCGGTGGGCACGCGCTCGCACACGCCCTTGCAACCGCCATTGTTGTTGTCGCGCCAAAGCACGCTGACACCGGTCCGCTGCAGGATGTCGAGCACGTTCTCTTCCGATGCCGCAGCGACTCCGTCGTACTGCGACCGCGTCATCTGCGAAAACATGCAGGGCAGCGACACGGCCGTTGCGGTACCGCAGGAGGAAACGTCGCCGAAGCTGATGACGTTGTCTTTGCGTGACAGGTACGGATTGGTCGGGCGAGGGTAGCCGTTGAGCTGGAAGTTCTGTGCTCGTGCCGTCTCGCCAGCCACCACGACCACCAGGCGGGGCCGTTTTCCGGGGATGCGGGTGGCATCCTCGCCGACAGCCCGCAATGGCTGCGCCTTGGCGCTGTAGCTGCTCCTGAGATAACCATAGGTGTGGCGGACCACATTCAGCGGCAGCACCTGTTCACGGATGTAGCGATTGTTGCGCAGCAGCGACGAGTACTCCTTGTAGAACGCAAACGTCACCGCCGCCAGCACCATCAGCGTCGCCAGCACATTTCCCAGCCATACCAGCGCCGCCCGCAAGGGTCGACCGCTGTTTCCACTGCGCATGACCAGCATCACGCACGAGGGCAGGGCGCCCAGCAACAGCACTGTCAGCAGCAGCGGGACCGAGAGATAGGACGTCATCTCGGCCTGGTTGGTCTCCAGCGCGTTCTGCACCATGTCGCGGTCGATCAGCACGCCGTAATGAAGCATGAAGTAGCTGCACGCGGCACTGATGAGAACCAGGAGCGCCAGTACCGGCTTGCGTACATAGGGAAGGATGCCGATCGGCGTGAACAACAGATTGAACAGGCAGAACAGCAGCGCCGGCAGGCTGAAGAAGAACAGGGTGCTGCGCAGGTCATGGATGTCCATGACAGACCACAGTGTTTTCCAGAGGGCGATGTTTCCCAGCGTGGCGAAGAACAACGCGGTGCACCACACAAGCACGATCGGATGATGAGGGGAAAGTCTGAAGCATGGACGCACGTGCACAATCCGTTGTACGAGAAGTGCGCGCAGTATCTGGATGCGTTTATCAGGAAGTTGTCAGCTTTCGTGCTCAGCCCAGCAGAACCACGGCCCATACCGTAGCGACCATCAACAGCGCCGTGGTCTGCGCCGCACTGCCCATGTCCTTCGCATTCTTGGAAAGCGGGTGATGTTCCAGCGAGATGCGGTCGACCACAGCTTCGATGGCCGAGTTGAGCAGTTCCACCATCAGGCTGATGAAGCAGACCACCAGCATCAGGGCGCGCTCGCTTCGGCTGACATCCAGCAGGAAGGCCACGACCGCCAGTGCGCCATGCAGCAACAGCAGCTGGCGGAAGGCCGCCTCTCCCCGAAAGGTGGCGATGAAGCCATCGCGCGAATGGATCAGGGTATGGAAGATGCGGCGCAGGCCGGTCTTTCCGTGCGGGTACTTGCCGTTGCCATTGGGGTGCCCTGGCTGCATTTCGGTCCTGCCTTCACTTGGAGATCCGGCAAGGATGTGCAGCCCGGTGTCAGGAAGCTGTCAGGTGCTGGGCTCGATCGCCTACATTTGCAAATTGAATCGGCAGCCTTGCGCCGAAGTCTCGACCGTCATCTGCCACCCCATGTGTTCGACAGCGCGCTGCACGATGGACAGGCCCAGGCCTTCACCGCTCTGCCGGGCACTGGGCATGAAACGCTTGAACTGCTGCGCATCGATGCTGGGCGGCAACCCCGGGCCGGTATCGGCGATGCGCAGCATGTCGCCCCGCAGCTCGACCCGTACTTCGCCCTCGTCGGTGTACTGGCAGGCATTGCGCAGCAGGTTCCAGATCACACTACGGGCCAGCTCTGCATTGGTCAGCACCTGCTGGTCCTGCGGCGCATCCAGAACCAAGCGCACCGGCTTTCCCGAAAGCCACGGCGCACATCGCTCCCTGCATTCCTCGATCAGCGCCCGCACAGGCACGACGCTGCGCGGCACCGTCCTGGGGTCACGCGAAAGCAGCAGCAGGCAGGTCAACTGCCGCTGCATTTCCTGGGTGGTGCGCATGATGCGATCGGCGCTGGCCACCAGGTGGCTGTCGGCGGGCAGCTGGTGCACCAGTGTCTCGGCCGCGCCACCGATGATCGCCAAGGGCGTGCGCAGCTCATGACTGGCATCGCCTGCAAAGCACTGTTCGCGTTGCAGGAACTGCTCAAGCTCGTCGCTGTGCTGGGCGAAAGCGCGCGCCAGCACACCTATCTCATCGCGTGCATCCTGGTAGGGGAAGGGCTTGTGCTTGTTCTGCACCGCCTCGGCCAGACGGGTGATGGGCGCGATGACATGGGTCGCGGTTCGGCGGCCGATCCAGAACGCGCAAAGCACGCAGGTGAGGATGACCAGCGCCGCAAAGGCATTGATCAGATGCTCCAGGTAGGCATAGTGCTCGCCATCCTGCAGCAGGTAGTAGCGCTGTCCGTTGCTTTCGAAGACCCGCAGATGCCATTCGTTCGGGCCTTCTTCACCGTGGTAGCCCGGCCCGTACCTGCGCAGCACCTGAGGAGCCGAGCGCGCGTCATACAGCTGGCTGCCCTTCGTCAGTTCCGGTTGGTCGCCACTGGCCAGCGCGGCCTGCAGCCGATGGACCTCGCGGTCCTGGGTCATCGAAACGACGGAGGCTCTTACCTCGTCATAGTCCACCAGTTCGACCAGCACAATGAAGCCCATGGCACCGGCCATCAGCAGCACGAACGACACCGTGATGCGCGTTCTCAGTGTCAGGCTTCGATAGAGCGACTTCAGCGAGCGGGTAGTCATCGGCAGCAACTACTCGGCAGGTGCCAGTGCGGGCCTGTCCAGCCGCCAGCCAACGCTGTGCACCGTGGCAATGAGTGCAGGGTTGAACGGCCTGTCCACCTGCAGGCGCAGCTCATGGATGTGCGTGCGCAGTGCACCGCTCTCCGGCGGCTCGTCGCCCCAGATCAGGTATTCCATCTCCTGCTTGCGCACCACCGCGGGGGCAGCCCGCACCAGGCACATCAGCAGCTTGTGCGCTGTCGGGGTCAGATTGAGGGTGTGGCCCTGGCGCCACGCCTGCGGCGAGCGGGTGTCGACGCGCAGATCGCCCCAGTCCAACACACTCTGGACCTGCCGGCCCTGGGCGCGGCGGACCAGCGCCTTGATGCGTGCGTCCAGCTCCTTCAGGGAGAAGGGCTTGACCAGGTAATCATCCGCACCCAACGCGAGCCCCTGCACGCGGTCCTCCACCGGATCCCGGGCGGTCAGCATCAGGATCGGCACCGGGTTCTGGAACTCCTGACGGAGCGCCTGGCACAGTGCCATGCCATCGAGGCGGGGCAGCATCAGGTCAAGCAGAATGGCGTCGTAATCGTTCTGCGTTGCCCTGCGCAGGCCGGTGGCACCATCCCGCGCATCGTCAAGCACGTAGCCCAGTGGCTCGAAGAAGGCGTAGAGATTTGCAACCAGCTCGGGGTTGTCTTCAATGATGAGCAGACGTGTCATGGGCTATGCGCATCCGTGCATGATCAATGGACGTTGAACGACCACCGCTAGTTTGCCACGTGCAAGGGCGCGCTGCGGGTCATTGCCGGACACGGCGGCAGGTGCCTGTGATAGCGTGCCGGGATGAAGATCCTTGCCCTATCCGGTAGCGCTCGCCGGCTGTCCACCAACACCGCATTGCTGAGGGCGCTGGAAGAACTCGCGCCACCGGATATCGCACTGAGTACCTACGCCGACCTCGGCGGACTGCCCGTTTTTTCTCCCGATCTTGAAGATCTGCCCTTGCCTGACAGCGTTGTGCACTTCAAGCGCTGCATTGAAGCCTGCGATGGCATTCTGATTTCGAGCCCCGAGTACGCACGAGGCATTCCGGGCGGCCTGAAGAACGCCATCGATTGGCTCGTATCGGGCGACCTTGTGATTGCAAAGCCCATCGTGCTGGTGCACGCATCCCATCGCGGCGACGACATGCTCGCGTCTCTGCGGCTTGTGCTGTCGACAATCAGCTCCCGCTTCAACGAAGAACTGTTCCTGCGCTTCCCCTTCATGAAGATGGAGCCGGAGGCCATTGCCGATGCCGTAAGGCAGCCGGTCAATCGCGGACCGGCGGAGGCCTCTCTTCAGGAATTTTCCCGCTACTGCCAGCGACCAGAGGGTGATTGAACATGATCGTTGGTGCAGTCTGCTGACAAGGGCTTGTGGACGCCGATCGGGTCCGGTCCGGGCGCACGGATTCATTCACAGGCGCTGCTCTATATTCAGGGCCACAACGCCGCATACTGCGGCTGGACCGGGAGTATCCCCATGAAAACCGGACGTTTGCTTGGCATTGCCCTGGGGGCGGCAGTGACCCTGGTTGCTGCACCTGCCTGGGCCGATCCGCCGCATCATGCACGGGGCAACGGACCGCCGCCCCATGCAGGCGGCCCGCACAACCGCGACGCACCCCCGCCGGGCTGGCAGAAAAAGGCATGGCGCCGCGGTGACCGCTTGCCTTGGGCCGAGGTTGACCGGCGCTACTGGGTGGACGACTACGCGCATTACCGTCTGCGCGACCCCGGCCGCGGTCAGCGCTGGGTGCGGCAGTCGGATACGGAATACCTGCTGGTGGAGATCGCCACCGGCGTGATCATCGACGCCCTGCGTCGCTAGGGATTCCGGCATGGGCCCCGGGCGGCGCGCAGCCGCCGCGGGGGTACTGCAGGCACGGCCGACGGTGGCATTGCGCGCTTACCCCGGCAACTCGCACTTCATCCTGCCGTCCACGTAATACGGCTTCGGTACGTTCGGGTTGTCGCTGGTCTTTTCAAAGACCACTTCGAACGACGCCGCGTCGGGAGAACCTTTGCGATCGGTGCAGGCGTCCTGCAGCTTCTTCTTGACCGCGGCAATGCCGGCCTCGCGGTTGGCACCGTCGGCGCTGTTGGTCAGGTTTACGGTTTCAGCCAGGGCCAGTGGGCTGAAGGCACACAGGCAGCTGGCGATCATCAGGGCATGCAGCTTGGTCAAGGGGCGCGCCTCGCGGAAATCCAATGAGGCAGTCAGCATAATGCGGGAGCGTTAACAGCACGTGCCCGGTTGCGGCAGTTGGCTTGGCTGACGTTGTTTGGTACAAGCTCGCTGTCGAAGATCAGAGAATGGATGCGAGCCATGTCCGAACCCTATTCGGCCCTGCTCAGGCTGCGGCTGCCACGCGAGCGTCTTGCACGCTGGTTGGCCGCGCCGGTGCCTGCGGCATCGAGGTGGAAGGACTGGCGATCGATCGCCGGCCGGTGGCGCCTGCCCGGCGGCGCCGATCTGGCTGCGTCCAGTGATGTGGAGCTGGGTGAATTCCTCGCCGATTGCAATGCAATGCTGGCCCGGCATGCGGACAACCGCGCAGCGTTGGCCGCCATCCTGCAATCCGCGCAGGCGGAGAACATCAAGCTTGCGGCCTACGATCAGGCAGGGGCGTGCTTCGTTGCAGGGTCACTGACGTATTCCGAGAACCTCCATGACCTGGTCGTGTTTCTGGCCATGGCACGCGGCGCCGCCGACTTCCTTGAGCCTGGCGAGCACGGCGAGGCACTGGTGCACGACTACCTGTGGGCCGAGGACGGCGAGCGGGAGACGGTTGCTGCGGTCCACCTCGCCGGCAAGGGCGATTCCGGCTTCATGACGCCTGCGCAGTCTGGCGAGACCGCTGCAACCTTCGATGCAATGGTCGAGCTCATGCTGGAGGGAGCGGACGACCCGCAGTTCACTCCACGCAATCAGTTGGACCGTATCCAGGAGCGCGGCCATGCTGCCCAGGAGAACTAGATGACAGACACGGGCATCCGCAGGGATCCGGTCGGCAGGAGAGCGCGCTGCGTGCCCGCCGCCTTTGTGCTCTGCCTCTGCCTGTTGGCGGGGTCCGCGCTGGCCGAGACGGCACCGGCTGCGCGCACGTGGTTCGTGAGCGGAGCAGAGCTGGCCAGGCTCCTGCAGGGCAAGGGCGAAAGCGGATTCTGCAGCAGTGATCAGTGCCGGGACCTGTCGAGCGCCCGCGCGAGCGCCTATATCCAGGGTATTGCGGACGCAGGCCGAGGGCAGTGGTGCGGCCAGGGGCAGATCCTTCCCCATGAACTGGTCGACCGGGTGGCTTCGCACATCCGGCAGCTGCCTGCCGAACGACTGCAGCAGGATGCCGCATCTCTGGTCATCGAAGCACTTCAGACCGCGCTTCCCTGCCAACACGCGGCGTCCAGCAGCGACCGCGCCCACGCCGCGCAGAGAGCACGATGAGCGCTTGCTGCCGCTGCACGCCGGGCCGGAACGAAGAGAGGGCTGCCGCATGCGCGTGATGGAGACAGCGTTGTCTGCCGAGGTGCTGGCCCTGCTGGAGGCCAGCGGCCTGCCTACAGAGGATCTGCGTGCAGGCAGGCCAATCACCCTTCTGGCAGCGACGTTGGATGGAGAGCTGCTCGGCTGTGTGGGCTACGAATCGAGCCGGGATGTGGTGCTCCTGCGTTCGCTGGCGATCCGGCCGATGTCGCAGGGCAGGGGTCTGGGGCGGCACCTGGTTGTGGAACTGGAACGGCATGCCAGAGCGGCGGGCGGCAGGACGGTGTTCCTTCTCACGACCACGGCAGCGCCGTTCTTCGGGCAGCTTGGCTATGAGTGCGTCGCGCGCGATGCAGCACCTGGATTCGTCGCCGCGTCGACGCAGTTCAGTGGACTGTGCCCAGGCTCAGCCCAGCTGATGATGCGGCGGCTGTAGGCCAACCGGGCCCGGGGCGGTGCTTCAGCCGCCGCGCCCATCGGCGTCAGCGGATTGCCGCGTTGCAATCGGCGATGCCCGCAGTGCAGAGGGCCGCTGCGGGGTCGATACCGAAGCGCGCGTGATCAACCGGTGCGCGAGTACGTGATTGACCGTCGCGCGTCCCGGCGAGGCGGAGTGACGGATCGCCCGCAACAGGATGTCCATCGCGTTGTCGGCCATCTCCGCTACCGGCTGATGGATCGTGGTCAGCTCCGGCCACACCATCGTCGAAGCGGATGTGTCATCGAACCCGACCACCGAAAGATCGCCCGGCACCTGCAGGCCGCGACGATGCGCCACGGAAACGACCGCCGATGCCATGTCATCGTTGCTGGCGAAGATCGCGCTGGGTGGCGTCTGCAGCGTCAGCAGCTGCTCGGCAGCCTCCAGTCCAGACCGGTAGGTGAAGTAGCCCGGTTGGACGAGCGCGTCGTCGTAGACGATACCAGCTTCGGCCAGGGCATCCCGGTAGCCCTGCCAGCGATGCGCACTGGCCGTCTGGTTCGGATCGCCCTTGATGTAACCGATGCGGGTATGCCCAAGGGAGACCAGATGCGCCACCATGTCATGGCTGGCCTGGCGGTCGTCGATGCGCACGCAGGAAATCCTGTCGCTGAAGCGGCTGGACGCGATGGATACCGCGGGAATGCCGGCATTGACGAATACATCGACGATGTCCTTTGACTCACACAGGGGCGGCGGAAGAATCACCCCTGCCACGGTGGTGGAAAGTTGCCGTGCCGCCTCGCGACGTGCCTGGGCGCCCAGTTCATCCCATGCAGCGATCACCAGCTGCGCCGCCGACCGCGTGGACCCGCGCAGTGCGCCGACCAGCAGTTCGCGCAGGTAGCTGGAGCTGGGATTGGTGTAGATCAAGGCGATGCACGTGCGCTGCGCGGCGGCCAGTGCGGATGCGGCGAGGTTGGGCCGGTAGTCCAGCGCGTGCACGCTGCGCAGGACGCGTTCGCGGTTGCCCTCGCGTACCCCGGCATGGCCGTTGATGACGCGCGACACCGTCATGGCGGAAACGCCTGCATGCGCAGCGACGTCATCGATGGTGATGGCGCTCGCTTTCCGGCGGACCGCTTTGTGGCCGTTCTTCAAGTGTCGATTCCCTTTGCTGCGCTGCATGATGACAAGCGCGATTGCGGGTGAGTAGTCTGCGCCCTGACGCGATGGTAGCGCTACCACTGGGCCGGTGTAAGGCCAGCGGATGCCCCCCCCCTTTACCGCGCGGCTGTTCCGGCAGGTCTGAAAGCGAGTGTGAGTCGCAGTGGGTGCAAAGCGCACTGCGATGTTCGGTGTGGAAGACGGGCATCGCCCGTGCGTGCCCCCAGGAGGGGCGGTACATCCATTCGATCGTATGTCAGAGGGGAGAGTCATGAGCGCTTTTTCGTTCCGTCGTACCCCAGGCCGGAGGGCTCGTCGATGAGCCGGACGCTGGCGAAGTTCACCTCCAGGGCCATGTTCACCTTTGTCGGTGGGGTCCTGGTCATCAATCCCGCATTCGCACAGGAGACGTCACCCGCCGCGCCTGTCGCCCAGCAGCAGAACCCGCCCAGTCCCAAACAGCTGGATACCGTGCAGGTCACCGGCATCCGCAACAGCCTCAGCCAAGCCATGGACATCAAGCGCGACTCGGCCGGCGTGGTGGATGTGATCAGTGCGGAGGACATCGGCAAGTTCCCCGACACCAACCTGGCAGAGTCCCTGCAGCGCATCACCGGCATCTCGATCGAACGACGTGATGGTGAAGGTGCACAGGTGACGGCGCGTGGCTTCGGCCCTCAGTTCAACATGGTGACGCTCAATGGGCGCCAGATGCCCGGCGCCGATGCATTCGGTGCGTCCGGGCAGGTCGCCATCGGTGGTGTCGACGGCGGTACCCGCGCCTTCAACTTCGCCCAGCTGGCTGCCGAAGCCATCAACGGCATCGAGGTCTACAAGACCAGCCAGGCCAATGTCCCCAGCGGTGGCATCGGTGCCACCATCAACATCCTTACCTCGCGGCCGTTCGACCATGAGGGCATCGTCGCCAGTGCCGGCGCGAAAGCTGTCTCCGACCGCAGCCAGCCGTTCGGTGACGACCTGACACCGGAGCTGTCCGGCATCTTCAGCTACACCAATCCGGAAAAGACCTTCGGCGTGGGCGTGAGCGCCAGCTACCAGAAGCGCAAGGGCGGCTCGGTGCAGGCCACCGAGAACTACTGGAATGTGCAGCCGTGGACCGGCACCATGCCGGGCAACCCGAGGGTAGTCAACGCACCGGCGGTGGGCGCGCTGTACGCCCGGCCCAATGACCTGCGCTATGCGTTCTCCGAGTTCGAACGTGAGCGCATCAACGGCCAGGCGGTGCTGCAGTTCGCGCCGACCGATGCGGTGACCCTGACCCTGGACTACACCTATTCGACCAACGAGATCACCGAGAATCGTGGCGAGCAGGGCATGTGGCTGCAGAACAGCAATTACACCGACGTCGAATTCGACACCAGTGGCGCGGTAGCGACCCCAACCTACATCCGCGAGATCGCCGGCACCAAGGACTTCGGCCTTGAGCAGCAGCGCAGCATGCAGAAGTACAAACTGGGGTCGCTGGGCTTCAATGCGGCATGGAACGTGACCGACCGCTTCAAGCTGACCTTCGATGCGCACAATTCGAAGAACGAAAGCCGCCCGAACGACCCGCTCACTGGCGGTGGCTCCATCTTCATGAGCATCGCCGGCACCAACAACTGCACCACCGGCCCGCATTGCGGCGGCTCATGGGTGCAGGAGCTGAACTTCAACAACGGCCTGCCGATCGGCACCCAGGTCTGGTTCCCGTCCGCCGCCGATGCAGCCGCCAATACCAACGGCGTGGTCAACCCGGGCTTCGTGCCGGGCGAGATCGGCAGCCAGGTGCTGCGCGTCAACTCGCAGACCCAGATCAGCGAGATCAAGCAGGGCCGCGTGGATGGCGAGTGGATCTTCGACAGCGGTCGCTTCCAGTTCGGCGTGGACAGCAGCAAGTCCACCACCCATCGCATCCAGGCCGAAGAGGCCTATTCGACACTGGGTGACTGGGGCGTAGCCAACGTCAACCGTGACACGGCCGGCGGGCTGATGGACCTGATGCAGCCGGTCAACATCGTCGGTCTGTTTGATGATTACAGTGCCAGCAGCTGGACCGCATGGCGCGGCGACGCCGGCCGCCTCGCGCAGTGGGCGGCAAACGAGTATGGCGTGGGCCTCGGCGTGAGCCCCAAGCGCGCCGCCGACAACCTGGTGGAAGAGAAGACGAAGTCGGCCTACTTCCAGGTTGAGCTGGATGGCGAGCTGGGCGGGATGCGTACCAATACCCGACTGGGTGTGCGCTATGAAACGACGGACGTTGTCTCCACCTCGAACATCGCCATCCCGGAAGCGATCGAGTGGCAGTCCAACAATGACTTCCGAGTGGTGTTGTCCGACGAGCAGCAGCCGTTCACCGAAAAGAGCAACTACAGCTACATCCTGCCCAACCTTGATTTCAGCATCGATCTTCGCGAGGACCTGAAGGGACGTGTCTCGTTCGGCAAGAGCATCGCGCGCGCACCGATCGGCAACCTGTATGCCGGCCCGACTGCCCAGCAGCCGTTCGGCTCGGTCCTGATCGACCCGTCCTCGCGGGCCAGCGGCACTGCACAGAACCCGCAGCTGAAACCGTTGGAATCGGACAACCTGGACCTGGCACTGGAGTGGTACTTCGCCGACGCGAGCTACCTGTCGCTGACCTACTGGAACAAATCGGTCGACAACTTCGTTGGCAACACCATTGTCCAGGAAAATCTGTACGGCCTGCGCGATCCTACCTCCGGTCCGGACGCGCAGGCGGCCCTGGCATTCCTCAACAGCGGTGCCTGCGTCACCCAGGTGGGCGCTGCCAACGCGGCGGCGTGCTCGGCCAATGACACCTCGCTGTTCACCGCCCTGGCCCTGCTGCGCAACAATCCGGCCGGGCTGGCCGCCTACAACGGCACCGACGCCCAGGTGCTGGCCACCGAGGCAGCCTACGATCTTTACGGCACGGCTGCCGATCCGCTCTACCAGTTCAACGTCAACCGTCCCATCAACCAGAACAAGGCCAAGCTGCACGGCTGGGAGCTGGGTGGACAGTATTTCTTCGGCGATACCGGCTTTGGCATTCTGGCCAACTACACCCTGGTCGATGGTGATGTGGGCTTCAACAATGCCGGCGATCCGGGCATCGACCAGTTCTCGCTCACCGGCCTGAGCGACACCGCCAACGCCGTGCTGATGTATGAGAAGTACGGCTGGTCGGTACGCCTTGCCTGGAACTGGCGCGACCAGTACCTGATCCTGGCCAACCAGGGTGCCAGCCGCAATCCGTACTATGTGGAGGCGTATGAGCAGTGGGATCTCAGCGTGAACTACACCCTGGATGATCACTGGTCGTTTGGCCTGGAGGCGATCAACCTGACCGGTGAGGATGTCCGCTGGCGCTCGCGCACCTCGCAGATGATCGTCAAGCTGGCCGACCAGAGTCCGCGGTATATGCTCGGCGTGCGCTACAAGTTCTGAACCGTGGGGGGTGCAGCTGCCACGGCAGCTGCACCGGTTGAAGGCATCTGACCGAACGGGACACGTCCATGCCGCGTTACGAAATGCTCAACAACGTTGCCCACCGCGATCTTCGCGTTGCCACCGGCTTCGGGCCGGAGTTCGGCGATGCGGTCGGCATGGTGCCAGCGTACCCGAGTGAATTTGCAGAACTGCAGCGGGAGTACCCGATCTTCCTGCGCAGGGATGCCGACACCGGTGGCTGGCAGTCGGTGGCTCTGCTGGGCTTCGAGCAGCACGAGAACCTGTTCCTGCAGGGCGACCGCTGGAATGCGGCGTACCTGCCCGGTGCGGCGGCCAAGGGGCCATTCCTGATCGGCTTCCAGGAGAACCACGTTGATGGCGCGCTCACCCGCGAGGCCGTGCTGCATGTGGATCTGGACCATCCGCGCGTGAGCGCGATGGAGGGGGAGCCGGTGTTCCTGCCGCAGGGAGGGAACTCGCCTTATCTCGAACACGTCGCCGGCGTGCTGCGCGGCATTCACGATGGCCATGCGTTTGCCGCGGAGATGTTCGCCGCCCTCGATGCGAACGGGCTGATCCAACCGGTCACGCTGGACGTGCGGATCGATCCGGAGCATCGGATCGGTGTCAACGGCCTGCACGCGATCGACCGTGATCGGCTGGCGCAGCTGGACGGTGCCGCGCTGGCCGCGCTCAACCGCGCCGGCTATCTGGAAGGCGCCTATCTGATGCTGGCGTCACTGCACAACATGCGCCGCCTCATCGCCGAGAAGCAGCGGCGACTGCGGGCGCAGGATGCCGCTGCTGCGGCAGGCAGGAACTGACCGGTGCTGGACGGCCTCCCGATGCGTTTCCTGGAAGGGCTCGATGCCACGGCGCTGCCGCTGGAGTCGCTGGTGGCTGCCGGCGAACCGGTGGTGCTGCGCGGCATCGCGAACGGATGGGGGCTGGTGCAGGCCGGTGCACGTTCCCTGCAGGAGGCGATGGCCTACCTTCGCGGCTTCGACGCAGGCGTGCCGGTTCCCTATTCCTTCGGCGGCCCCGAGATCGAAGGGCGCCCGTTCTACAACGCCGACTTCACCCGCTTGAACTTCGAGGTCCGGCGTGGCGTGCTGACGGAGGTGCTGGACGCAATTGGCGATCATCTGGATTCGCCGAACCCGCCCACCTACTACGTCGCTTCGCTGCTGATCGCACGGGCGCTGCCCGGGTTCGCGCAGCACAACGATGCCGGCCTGGCCGGGCAGGGCATCGATGCCTCGGCCAGCATCTGGATCGGCAACCGGGTGACGGCCTCCTGCCATTACGACATCCCCGACAACTTGGCGTGCTGTGCGGTGGGCCGGCGCCGCTTCACCCTGTTTCCGCCGGAGCAGATCGACAACCTCTACCCGGGGCCGATGGAGCCGACCCCGGGAGGACAGGTGGTCAGCACGGTGGACTTCGAACGCCCGGACGTCGACCGCCATCCGCGCTTCCGTGATGCCATGGCAAGCGCGCAGACCGCCACGCTTGAACCCGGGGATGCCATCTTCATCCCGGGCCTGTGGTGGCACCACGTGCGCAGCCTGGAACCGTTCAACGTGCTGGTGAATTACTGGTGGCGCAGCGCGCCAGCCTTCCTGGGCTCGCCCCTGCCGGCGCTGCAGCATGCGATGTGGGCCCTGCGTGATCTACCGGCACGCGAGAAACAGGCCTGGGCAAGGATCTTCGATTACTACGTGTTTGGTCCCGGCGAGCGGGCAGGGCAACACCTGCCCGAAGCCGCCCGGGGGGAGCTGGCACCGTTCGACGAGACGCAGGCGCGGCGCATGCGCGCGCAGCTGCTGGGTCGACTCAACCGCTGATGGGGAGCATCGCATTGAACGCTGCGGACACTACACAAGGGCGGATCCGGAGAGTGGTGATCGCCGGTGGCGGCACTGCCGGCTGGCTGGCCGGCTGCGCGCTGGCGCACCAGTTCCGCCAGCAGCTGGACATCACCCTGGTAGAGTCCGAGCAGATCGGTACCGTGGGTGTGGGCGAATCCACCGTGCCGCCCATCCGCACGTTCCACCGCTTCCTGCAGATCGATGAGCAGGAGTTCCTGCGCGCGGTCGCCGGCACGTTCAAGCTCTCGATCTCGTTCGAGAACTGGCGTCGCCCGGGTGAGCGTTTCATCCATCCCTTCGGCACGATCGGGCAGGGTACGTGGGCCACGCCGTTCCATCATTTCTGGCTGGACAGCCTGCGTCGCGGCATGCCTTCGGAACTGGGCGACTTCTGCCTGGAAAGCGTCGCTTCCCAAGCCGACCGGTTTTCGCTGCAGACCCAGCCCCAGGTCAACTACGCCTACCATTTCGACGCCGGGCTCTACGCCCGATTCCTGCGCGGCAAGGCCGAAGCCAACGGGCTGCGGCGGGTGGAAGGCAAGATCCGTGAAGTCCGCCAGCATGCCGATGACGGTTCGGTTGCATCGCTGCTGCTGGAGGACGGCCAGGTCATCGAAGGCGATCTGTTCATCGACTGCACCGGCTTCCGTGGCCTGTTGACCGAGCAGACCCTGCATACCGGTTATGAAGACTGGAACGAGTGGCTGCCCAGCGATCGTGCCGTTGCCGTGCAGACCGACGCGGCTACGCCGCCGGTGCCCTACACCCGTGCCATCGCGCACGAGGCCGGATGGCGCTGGCATATCGCATTGCAGCACCGGGTCGGCTGCGGCCTGGTGTTCTCCAGCCGCCACATGTCCGATGACGAGGCGCAGGCCAAGCTGCTGCGTGATGTCGACGGACGGCCCCTGCGCGATCCCTGGCTGGTACCGTTCCGCAGCGGGCGCCGGTTGCAGGCCTGGAACCGCAACGTGGTGGCGCTGGGGCTGGCCAGTGGCTTCATCGAGCCGCTGGAATCGACCAGCATCCACCTGACCATCAGCGCCGTCGTGCGCCTGATCCAGCTGTTCCCGTCCGAGGGCATCACCCCTTCGCTGGTGGCGCTGTACAACGACGTCAGCCGCCAGGAGATGGAGCATGTCCGCGATTTCATCATCCTGCACTACCACGCCAACCAGCGCGACGAGCCGATGTGGAAGGCGTGCCGCGAGATGGCGCTTCCCGAGTCACTGCAGGTCCGCCTGCGCGCGTGGCGCGAACGTGCCCATGCCTGGCAGGACCCCGGCGAGCTGTTCCGGGTCGACTCCTGGACCAGCGTCCTGATGGGCCAGGGCATCCTGCCGGGACCGCCGCATCCGCTTGCGCGCGCGATCGGCGACGCGGACCTGCGCACGCTGTTGCATCGACTCCGGCAGCCGGTGCAGGAAGCGGTGGCGAAGATGCCGTCGCAGGCGGACTTCATCGAACGCTACTGCAAGGCCGCGCCCGGAGCCTGGCAAACGGGGCGGGCCGTGGCGTAACCGAAGTGTGTGCTGTTGCACAGAATTGGTAGCGCTACCTTCACATCATTACGGGGTGCAGTACATGGAATTGGTTGCAGGAATCGACGCCGGTACGCAGAGCCTGAAGGTGGTCGTCTACGATCCTGATGCACGCAGCCTCGTTGCCAGCGCCAGCGCGCCACTGGAACTGACCAGTGCCGCCGATGGCAGCCGGGAACAGCGCCCAGACGACTGGGTCGCCGCGCTGCAGGGCTGCTTTGCCGCAATCGATCCGGCGCTGCGCTCGCGCATTGCCGCGCTTGCGGTCTCCGGGCAGCAGCATGGCTTCGTACCGATCGATGCGGCAGGGAAGGTCCTGGCACCGGCCAAACTGTGGTGCGACACCAGCACCGCGGCCGAATGCGTGCAGATAATGGACGCGGTTGGCGGTGCCGCACGCACCATCGAACTGGCCGGCAACCCGGTGCTTGCCGGTTACACCGCCTCCAAGCTGCCGTGGACGAAGATGCACCGGCCCGACGCCTACGCCCGGCTGGCCACCATCCTGTTGCCGCACGATTACCTCAATTTCGTGTTGACCGGCCAACGCTTCTGCGAGTACGGCGACGCGTCCGGCACCGGCTGGCTGGACGTGCGCACCCGCACCTGGTCGGATGAGCTGCTGCACGCGACCGATCCGCAGCGCGATCTTGCCGGCTGCCTGCCGCGCATCGCTGCACCCGATGAGGTGTTCGACATTGCGCCTGAGGCCGCCGTGGCATTGGGACTTCCGCCCACCGTGAAGGTGGCCGTCGGCGGCGGCGACAACATGATGGCGGCCATCGGCACCGGCTGCGTCGTGCCTGGTCGCCTGGCGATGAGCCTGGGCACGTCAGGCACGCTGTTTGCGTTCTCGGACACCCCCGTGGTCGATCCCAACGGCGCGTGGGCCGCGTTCTGCTCGTCGACCGGCGGCTGGCTGCCACTGATCTGCACGATGAACTGCACCGTGGTGACCGGGCAGGTTGCCGATGCCTTCGGTTTCAGCAGCCGCGATGGCGACGGCCACCTGCACGCCACGCCGCCCGGCGCCGACGGGCTGGTGATGCTGCCGTTCCTCAACGGCGAACGCACGCCGGACCTGCCGCAGGGCAAAGGGGTGCTGGCGGGCCTGGATACGACCAACATGACGCCGGCGCACATCTACCGCGCGGCCATGGAAGGGGCCACCTACGCGCTGAAATTTGGCTACGACGCATTCGTCGGCGCGGGCATGCAGTTCGACCGCATCGTGCTGACCGGCGGCGGCAGCAACAGCGGACAGTGGCGGCAACTGGTGGCCGATGTGTTCGGCCTGCCCGTGGACGTACCGACCCAGCCCGAAGGCGCGGCGTTCGGTGCGGCCTTGCAGGCGCTGTGGGCCGTCGCTCACGCGCGCGGTGACGCCACCTCGATCGCCGCGATCACCGACCGGCACGTTGCGCTCGACCCGCTGCGGTCCGCGCGCCCGGACCCCTCGCGCAGCGAAGCCTACGCCACGGCCTACGCCCGGTTCCTTCGACATCTCGACGCCATCACGCCGCTGTATCGCGGCTGATTCCTCTTTCCGCGACACCTCGCACAACGACAGGAAGACGCACCATGAGCACGCAACCCTTCATCGGCGCCAAGGAATACTTCCCCGGCATCGGCCGCATTCCCTTCGAAGGACGGGGCTCGGACAACCCGCTCGCCTTCAAGGTCTACGACGCCGACAAGGTCATCGGTGGCAAGACGATGCAGGAGCATCTTCGCTTCGCGGCCTGCTACTGGCACACCTTCTGCAACGCCGGGCACGATCCGTTCGGCCCGGGTACCCGCCACTTCCCCTGGGAGGCCGGCTCGCCGATGGCGACCGCCGAGGCGAAGGTGGACGCGGCGTTCGAGTTCTTCACCAAGCTGGGCGTGCCGTACTGGTGCTTCCACGATATCGACCTGGCGCCGGACGCCGACGACGTCACGCAGTACGAAAAGAACCTGAAGCACATGGTGGGCCTGGCCAAGGCGCGCCAGGATGCCACCGGCATGAATCTGCTGTGGGGCACGGCCAACCTGTTCTCGCACCCGCGCTACATGAACGGTGCGTCCACCAACCCGGACTTTGCGGTGGTGGCGCGTGCCGCCGTGCAGGTGAAGGCGGCGCTGGAGGCCACCGTTGAACTGGGCGGCGAACATTACGTGTTCTGGGGCGGCCGCGAAGGCTATGCCGCGCTGGCCAATACCCAGATGAAGCGCGAAGTCGACCACCTGGCGCGGTTCCTGACCATGGCGCGCGACCATGGCCGCAGCATCGGCCTGAAGGGCAACTTCCTGATCGAGCCCAAGCCGATGGAACCGATGAAGCACCAGTACGACTTCGACAGCGCCACCGTGGTGGGGTTCCTGAAGGAACATGGCCTGGACAAGGATTTCAAGCTCAACATCGAGGCGAACCACGCGACGCTGTCCGGCCACACCTTCGAACACGATCTGCAGGTCGCCTCGGACCACGGCCTGCTCGGCAGCATCGACGCCAACCGCGGCAACGCGCAGAACGGCTGGGATACCGACCAGTTCCCCACCGACCTGTACGACACCGTGGGGGCGATGCTGGTGGTGCTGCGGCAGGGCGGCCTGGAAGGCGGCCTGAACTTCGATGCCAAGGTGCGCCGTGAATCGACCGACCTGGAAGATCTGTTCATTGCCCACGTCGGCGGCATGGATGCGTTCGCCCGCGGACTGGAAGTGGCCCATGCGCTGCTGAACGACTCGCCGCTGGAGCAGTGGCGCCAGGAGCGTTACGCCAGCTTCGACAGTGGTGCCGGCAAGGACTTCGCGCGCGGCGCGCTCAGTCTCGCAGAGCTGGCTGCGCTGGGTGCCAAGGGCGGCGAGCCCAGGCAGATCAGCGGCAAGCAGGAGCGCTACGAGAACCTGATCAACCAGTACCTGCTGCGTTGAGCCAATGGCTCGCATCGATGACACCGAACCGGGGAGGGGCAGGGCAATGCAGCAGGCAATGAACGGTGGAGAGAACACCCGATTGATCGTACTGATCAGCGTGGTGGCGACGATTGGCGGATTCCTGTTCGGGTTCGACAGCGGCGTGATCAATGGCACCCAGGATGGCCTGCATCAGGCGTTCAGGTCCGGCGAGTGGATGCAGGGGTTCGAGATCGCCTCGATGCTGCTGGGCTGTGCCGTCGGTGCCTTCAGTGCCGGCCGCCTGGCCGACCGTCTCGGTCGCCGCAATGTGCTGATCGTCTCGGCGGTGCTTTTCCTGCTGTCGGCGATCGGCGCAGGCGCCGCATCGTCCTCGGTGATGTTCGTCGCCGCGCGGGTGTTGGGGGGCTTCGCGGTGGGGGCCGCGAGCGTGATCTCGCCGGCCTACATCGCCGAAGTGGCACCGGCACGCTACCGTGGCCGCCTCGCCACGGTCCAGCAGATCGCCATCATCAGCGGGCTGACCGTCGCGTTCCTGTCCAACTACCTGCTGGCGGCCACCGCCGGTGCCTCCACCGAGGCGCTGTGGGGCGGCCATGCGGCGTGGCGCTGGATGTTCTGGATGCAGGCCGTGCCTTCGCTGCTGTTCCTGGCATTGCTGCTGACCATTCCGGAAAGCCCGCGCTACCTGATGGTGAAGCGCCGCAAGGACGAGGCACTGCAGGTGCTTGCGCGGCTGTACGGCGGTGCCGAGGCGCAGGCGAAGCTTGCCGAGATCGACGCTTCGCTGTCGACCGACCACCATCGGCCGCGGCTGTCTGACCTGCGCAGCAAGAGCACCGGCCGGATCCGCTCCATCGTCTGGGTGGGTATCGGCCTGGCCACCTTCCAGCAGCTGGTCGGCATCAACGTGGTCTTCTACTACGGTGCCGTGCTCTGGCAGGCCGTCGGCTTCTCCGAGAACGACGCATTGCTGATCAACGTACTGTCCGGTGCGCTCAGCATCGGCGCGTGCATCGTCACCGTGCTGCTGATCGATCGCATCGGGCGCAAGCCGTTGCTGTGGGTGGGCTCGGCCGGCATGGCGGTGTCATTGGCGGTGCTGGTGGCGGCATTCGCCAGCGGCTCGCTGGTCGATACGCACCTGCAGCTGCCTGCAGGCATGGGCACGCTGGCGCTGGTGGCGGCCAATGCCTATGTCGTGTTCTTCAACATCTCGTGGGGACCGGTGATGTGGGTGATGCTGGGCGAAATGTTCCCCAACCAGATCCGCGGTTCGGGCCTGGCAGTGGCCGGGGCGGCGCAGTGGACCGCGAACTTCGCCGTTACCGTGACCTTCCCCATCCTGCTGGCCGCCGCCGGGCTGGCAGCCACGTACAGCATCTACCTGGTGGCAGCGGTCATTTCGGTGTTCTTCGTGCTCAGGTACGTGCACGAAACCAAGGGCAAGGAACTGGAGCAGATGCAAGGATGAACGCAATGACCCATCGACACGTTGGCCGCGCCCATGCTGGCGTGCTGCTGACCACGCTGCTGCTGGCACTGACGGCCTGCGGCAAGGATGAGAAGGTTGCCGGACCTGCGGCCGCGACGGCGGATCCGTGGCCGCAGGTCGCCTGGCCGTTGGCCGAGGACCCCGCGCTGGAGAAGCGCATCACCGACCTGATGGCCACCATGACGGTGGAGGAAAAGGTCGGCCAGCTGGTGCAGGGCGATATCGCCAGCATCACGCCCGACGACGTGCGCCGCTATCGGTTGGGCTCGGTCCTGGCCGGCGGCAATTCCGATCCCGGTGGCCGTTACGATGCCGCGCCGGCCGAATGGCTGGCGCTGGCCGATGCGTTCTACGCAGCGTCGATGGACACCTCCGCCGGTGGCAAAGCGATTCCGGTGCTGTTCGGCATTGATGCCGTGCACGGGCAGAGCAACATCATCGGCGCGACGCTGTTCCCGCACAACATCGGCCTGGGCGCGGCCCGCAACCCGGATCTGCTGCGTCGGATCGGCGAAGTCACCGCACTGGAGACCCGCGCGACCGGCATGGAGTGGGCATTCGCACCGACCGTGGCGGTACCGCAGGACGACCGCTGGGGGCGTACTTACGAGGGCTATTCCGAATCGCCCGAGGTGGTGGCCAGCTATGCCGGTGCAATGGTCGAAGGCCTGCAGGGCAAAGTGGGTACGCCCGCGTTCCTCGATGGTCGTCATGTGATCGCTTCGGTGAAGCACTTCCTCGGCGACGGCGGCACCACCGACGGTAAGGACCAGGGTGATACCCGGATCAGCGAAGCAGACCTGGTGCGCATCCACGCGGCCGGGTATCCACCGGCGATCGCGGCAGGCGCACAGACCGTCATGGCGTCCTTCAACAGCGTCAACGGCGAAAAAATGCATGGTCACAGGCAGTACCTGACCGATGCGTTGAAGGGCCGCATGCACTTCGGTGGGTTCGTGGTGGGCGACTGGAACGGACATGGTCAGGTCAAGGGATGCACGACCACCGATTGCCCGGCCACCATCAATGCAGGGCTGGACATGGCCATGGCCTCGGACAGCTGGAAAGGCTTCTACGAAACCACGCTGGCTGCAGTGAAGAACGGCACCATCAGCCAGCAGCGGCTGGATGAAGCCGTGCGCCGGATCCTGCGGGTGAAGATGCGGCTGGGCCTGTTCGAGGCGGGCAAGCCGTCCGCGCGCGCGGTCGGCGGGCAGTTCGCGCTGATTGGTGCACCGGAACATCGCGCCCTTGCGCGGCAGGCCGTGCGCGAATCACTGGTAATGCTGAAGAACCAGGGCGGTGTACTGCCGTTGCCCCCCCGCCAGCGCATCCTGGTCGCCGGTGATGGTGCCAACGACGTGGGTAAGCAGGCCGGCGGCTGGACGTTGAACTGGCAGGGCACCGGTACCACGCGCAGGGACTTCCCCAACGCGGACACGATCTACGAGGGCATCGCCCAGCAGGCGTCGGCCGCAGGTGGCGAGGCAGTGCTTGCGGTCGATGGGAAATACGTGACGAAGCCGGACGTGGCCGTGGTGGTATTCGGCGAGAGCCCGTATGCCGAGTTCCAGGGCGATCTGCCGACCCTGGCCTACAAGCCGGGGGACGACTCGGATCTTGCCTTGATCAAACGGCTGAAGGCCGAAGGCATCCCTGTGGTTGCCGTGTTCCTGAGCGGACGCCCGCTGTGGGTCAACCGCGAGATCAACGCCGCGGATGCGTTCGTGGCGGCGTGGCTGCCCGGCTCGGAAGGTGCCGGCGTTGCCGACGTTCTGCTGCGCAAGGCTGATGGCAGCGTGCAGCACGATTTCAAGGGCAGGTTGAGCTTCAGCTGGCCGCGCACGGCCACGCAGTACGCCAACAACGTGGGTCAGCAGGATTACGACCCGCAGTTCGCTTTCGGCTTCGGTCTGTCCTACGCCGACAACGGCGATCTGGCAGCGCTGCCGGAAGTCTCCGGCGTGACTGGCAACGAAGGCGCCACCGGCGTGTTCTTCGCGCGCGGCGATGCCGGTTCGGGCATGGCCCTGCGCCTGCAGAACGGTACGGGGCAAGGCGTGACGGTCACCAAGGTGCCGGAGGCATTGGATGGCGATCTGCTCAAGATCAGCGGGGTGGATCACCTGGCGCAGGAGGACGGTCGCCGTCTTGCGTGGTCGGGCAAGGGGGAGGCGCTTGCCACGCTGCAGTCGCACACAGCGCTGGACCTGCAGCGCGAAAGCAACGGCGACCTGATGCTGCTGACCACGCTGCGGGTGGAGTCTGCACCCCGCAGCGAGGCCTGGTTGGCAGTGGGCTGCGGTGCTGGCTGCTCGGCTCGCATTGCGCTCACGCCGACGCTGGCAACGCTGCCGGTGGGCAAATGGACCCGCGTGGGTGTGCCGCTGAAGTGCTTGGCGGCCGCTGGTGCGGATGTCGGCAAGCTGGATCGCCCGTGGTCGATCGGAACGGCGGGGGCGATGACACTGTCGGTGTCGCGTGTCGCACTGGGTGCTCTGAACGAAGCAGAGACCACCATCGGCTGCGCGGGCGCGTGACCGTGACGCCACGCTCCGCGCTATCGGGAACTAGGTGGGCGCGCGACCGAATCGCGTACCACCAGCTGGTGCGGCACCACGTGGTCGATCAGCACCCGCTCGCCGTCTGTGCGGCGGCGGATGGTTCGCAGCAGGATATCGATGGCCGCATCGGCCATCGAGGCGATCGGCTGATGGATGGTGGTGAGCTCAGGCCAGACCGTGGTGGCGGCGGAGCTGTCATCGAAGCCCACCACCGACAGGTCGCGGGGTACCTCCAGGCCACGGCGGTGGGCAACGGAGATTGCCGCCGCGCCCATATCGTCGTTGCTGGCGAAGATCGCAGTGGGCGGCCGGGGCTGGCACAGCAGCTTCTCAGCAGCGGCGAGCCCCGAGCGGTAGGTGTAGTCGCCCTGTTCGACCAGGGCGGGGTCGACCTCCAGCCCGGCGTCGTGCAGCGCGCTGACAAAGCCGTCATAGCGCCGCGCGCTCGCGCTGAGATCGGTACGCCCGCAGATGAAGCCGATGCGGCGGTGACCATGCTGGATCAGGTGTTCGGCCAGTTCCCTGCCAGCGTGGAAGTCGTCGATACGCACGCAGGAGACGCCGCTGCCAAGGTGACCTGGCGCGATCGCAACCACCGGGATACCGGCCCTGACCAGCTCGGTGACCACGGGCTTCGATTCGCACAGCGGCGGCGGCAGGATGACGCCGTCCACCCGCCCGGCCAGGGCGCGCGCGGCCTTGCGCTGGGCGGCGGGACCCGGCTCGTCCCAGTAGTCGATGACCAGCTGGATGGCAGCGTTGGACGCTACCCGCAGCAGGCCGACCAGCAGTTCTCGCAGGTAGGCACCGCTGGGGTCGGTGTAGATCAGTGCAATACGCGTGTGCTGCGCGGCGGCCAACGAACTGGCGGCGAGGTTGGGCGTATAGCCCAGTTCACGCACTGCGCGCATCACGCGCTCGCGGGTGACGTCGCGCACCTTGCCCTGGTTGATCGCCCGCGACACCGTCATCGGCGACACTCCGGCCAGGGCTGCCACCTCGTCGATCGTCACGCCACTGGTTTTGCGGCGGACCGATTTCTTCGGCTTGTCCAATACGCGCTCCCGTTCTTCTTTGTGACGCTGCTGCATCCAGCGCACGCGCCGAGCTTACAAGGTTTGCTGGCCACCCTGCGGTTCCGTTTCGATGGCGAGCGGTGTCATTGGATGTTCGCCAGCGTGCTGGCGTTGCTGGCCTGCATGGGCAACGCGCGCGCAGAGGATGGCTACGCGCTGTGGATGCGTTACGCCCCGCTCGAGCCGACGCTCGCTGCCCACTACCGCACCCGCCTGGGGCAGGTGGTGGCCCCTGATCGGACGGCCACGCAGCGCGCCGCGCGCGATGAGCTGGAGCGTGGACTCGGCGGACTGCTCGGCAGCGATCCGCAGGCACCGGGTACGGCGGCCATCGGTCCCGCGCTGGTGCTGGGTACCCCGCAGTCGTCAGCGTTGATCGCACCGTTGCTTGCGCAGTTGCAGTCACTGGGCGAGGAGGGCTACCTGCTCAAGCGCACACGGGTGGGCGAGCGCGATGTGCTGCTGGTCGCCGCATCACGGGATATCGGCGTGCTGTATGGCGTGTTCCATCTGCTGCGGCTGCTGCAGACGGGCGCGAGGATCGATGCCCTCGATGTGCGTCAATCGCCACGGCTTCGGCTGCGCGTGCTCAACCATTGGGACAACCTCGACGGGTATGTGGAGCGCGGCTATGCAGGCCAGTCACTGTGGGACTGGCAGACGCTGCCGGAGTGGCGCGACCCGCGCTACACCGACTACGCACGCGCCAATGCGTCCGTAGGCATCAACGGCACCGTGCTCAACAACGTGAATGCAAACGCACAGAGTCTTGCGCCGGAGTACCTCGACAAAGCGGCAACACTGGCGGATCTGTTCCGGCCGTACGGCATCCGCGTCTACCTGAGCGCGCGCTTCAGCGCGCCCATCGAGCTGGGCGGGCTCGACACCGCAGATCCGCTCGACCCGGGCGTGCAGCGCTGGTGGCGGGACAAGGCCGCCGAGATCTACGCACGCATTCCCGATTTCGGCGGCTTCCTGGTGAAAGCCAATTCGGAAGGGCAGCCCGGCCCGCAGGACTATGGCCGCTCGCACGCCGACGGCGCCAACCTGCTGGCCGATGCACTGGCCCCGCACGGTGGCGTGGTGATGTGGCGCGCCTTCGTCTATGCGCACGACGTTCCCGCCGACCGGGCCACGCAGGCCTACAGCGAATTTGCCGGCCTGGACGGCGCCTTCCGCCCGAACGTGGTCCTGCAGGTGAAGAACGGGCCCATCGACTTCCAGCCGCGTGAGCCGTTCCATCCGCTGTTCGGGGCCATGCCGCGCACGCCACTGATGATGGAAGTGCAGATCACCAAGGAGTACCTGGGCTTCGCCACGCATCTGGTTTACCTGGGGCCGCTGTACGAGGAAGTGCTGCGGGCCGACACCCGCTCAGGCGGCAAAGGTTCCACCGTGGCGCAAGCCCTGGCCGGCATGGCCGGCGTCGCCAACATCGGCACCGATCGCACCTGGAGTGGATCGCATTTCGACCAGGCCAACTGGTACGCCTTCGGGCGCCTTGCGTGGGATCCGCGGCAATCGGCCGGGGACATCGCGGCAGATTGGGCGGCGCTGACCTTCTCGGCCGATCCCGGCGTGGTGCAGCCCATCGCCGGCATGATGATGGCCTCGCGCGAGGCCGCGGTGAACTACATGACCCCGTTGGGCCTGCACCATCTGATGGCGCGAGGACACCACCACGGTCCGGGTCCGTGGGTCGATGGCGGCCCACGCGCGGACTGGACGTCGGTGTACTACCACCGTGCGGATCACACCGGCATCGGCTTCGACCGCACCGCAGGCGGCAGCAATGCCGTGGCCCAGTATTCCCCCGACGTGGCTGAGCAGTATGGCGACCTGGCGCGGGTTCCAGCGCCGCTGCTGCTGTGGTTCCACCACGTGCCGTGGGACCACCGCATGGCCTCGGGGCGGACACTGTGGGACGAGCTGGTCGCGCGCTACTCGCAAGGGGTACGGCAGGTGCAGGGCATGCAGGGCACCTGGGCAGGGCTGCAGGGCAGGGTGGATGCACAACGGCATGCGCAGGTCGCGGCCTTCCTGCGTATCCAGCTGCGCGAAGCACAGTGGTGGCGCGATGCCAGCGTGGCGTACTTCCAGTCGGTGAGCGGCAGGCCGTTGCCCGCAGGCGAAGCCGCGCCGCCGCATCCGCTGGCCTGGTACCAGGCGTTGCAGTTTCCGTCCGCACCGGGAGATGGGCGATGAAGCCGACGTCGTGGGTGGGCTGGATGCTGGTGGTCGCCATGGGCGGCTGTGCCACGAATGCAGCGGCGCAGGAACCAGGGATGGCGCTGCTGCATCCGCTGTTCCAGGATCACGCCGTGCTGCAGCGTGAGCAGCCGGTTCCGGTATGGGGCCGGGCCGCGCCAGGTGCCACGGTTTCGGTGACCGTTGCAGGGCGGACGGTCAGCACCCACGCGGCGGCCGACGGCCGCTGGCAGGCAACGCTGCCGTCCATGGCCGCCGGCGGCCCCCATGCAATGTCGGTGCGTGCGGGGGACGCAACCCAGATCGTGCACGACGTGCAGATCGGCGACGTCTGGTTGTGTTCCGGGCAGTCGAACATGGAACTGCCGGTGCGGCGCACGCTGGACGCAGACAGCGAGATCGCCAGCGCCATGCAACCGAAGATCCGCCTGTTCACCGTACCGAAGGCGGCGGCGGTTTCACCACAGAGTGATTTTCCGACGTCTGTGGCATGGCATACGGCGGCGCCGGACACGGTGCGCGACTTTTCCGCTGCGTGCTTCTACTTTGCGCGCGAACTGCAGAAGACGGTCGATGTCCCCATGGGCTTGATCCAGGCGGCGTGGGGCGGTTCGCGCATCGAGGCCTGGACCAGCACCGATGCCCTGCGCATGCAGGGCGGCATGGGGCCAGCACTGGACGTGCTCGCCTTGTCTGCCCGCGATCCCGCAGCGGCAAACACCCGCTGGGGCCAGCACTGGCAACACTGGTGGACAACACGCGAAGGTGCCGCCGCCGATACGCCCTGGCAGCCCGGCACCGACAGCAGCGGATGGCAACGCGCACCGGCCACGCTCGGCGCGTGGGAGCGCTGGGGTGTGCCGGCGCTGGCCGGCTACAACGGCATGGTCTGGTACCGCACCCAGGTGACCCTGACGGCCGCGCAGGCCGGCAAGCACGCTTGGCTTGAGCTGGGTCCCGTCGACGAGACGGACATGACCTGGGTGAACGGCGTCGCCGTGGGCAGCCAGTACGGCGCAGGTGAGCGGCGGACGTATGCGCTGCCGCCCGGGTTGCTGAAGGCCGGTGCCAGCACGGTGGTGATCAATGTCCTGGACACCTACGGTGAGGGTGGGCTTGCAGGGCCCGCAAGTGCGCACGCCATCCGCCTGGATGACGGTACGCGCATCGCGCTCGATGCGCGCTGGCAGTATCGGATGGCGCCCGGTGTACAGGCGCCGCCGCTGGCACCGTGGCATGCCGCTACAGGACTGTCGACGCTGTACAACGGCATGATTTGGCCACTGGGCGCCTATGGCCTGCGTGGCGTGCTGTGGTACCAGGGTGAATCCAATACCGGCGACGCAATGGCATACCTCGCACGCCTGCGCAGCCTGCGTGACGACTGGCGGAGACGGTTCGGCGCGCACACGCCCCTGCTGCTGGTGCAACTGGCCGGCTATGGCCAGCCAGCCGTGGCGCCGGTTGAAAGTGGCTGGGCGCAGGTGCGCGAAGCGCAGCGGCTCGCTGCGGTGGAAGACCCGCGCACCGGGCTGGCGGTGGCCATCGACATCGGCGATGCCTACGACATCCACCCGCCGAACAAGCAGGAACTGGGCCGGCGGCTGGCGCGGGCAGCGCGTCATGTGGTCTACAGCGAGCGCGGCGTAGCGCCGTCCGGCCCGATAGCGCGCCAGGCATCGGCCACGCGGGCCGGTGTACGCATCGCGTTCGATGACGTGGCCGGCGCTCTGGTCACGACCGGCGCGAACGGTCCCATCGGCTTCGAGCTGTGCGACGCCGATGCGCGCCACTGCCACTACGCCGACGCGGTGCTGGACGGTCACGACGTCGTGCTGCGCAGCGCCAAGGCCGGTTCCGCCGCCCGCGTGCGCTACTGCTGGGCCGATGGCCCGGTGTGCACCCTGCACGACAGCAGCGGCGCGCCCGCCGGTCCCTTCGAGCTTTCCATTTCTCCTGCGGAGGTTCCCTGATGCGCCTGCTGCTGGCCTCACTGCTCGTGTTGTCTTCATTCCTGCCGCAGGCGTGGGCAGCGGCGCCTGCGCCGCCGGTCTACTTCGACTGGTTCGAGTACCGCGGTCGCGACGCGGCATTCGATGCGCCGTTGCCGGCCGGACACTATCGCAACCCCATTCTTGCAGGGTTCCATGCCGACCCCAGCGTCGTCGCCGCAAACGGGCGCTTCTATCTGGTCAATTCCAGCTTCACCTACTTCCCGGGCATCCCGGTGTTCGAAAGCGTGGACCTGGTGCACTGGAAGCAGATCGGCAACGTGATCGACCGACCGTCGCAGCTGGACTTCGACGGCCTGGGCGTGTCGCGTGGCATCTTCGCACCGGCCATCAGTTACCACGACGGCATGTTCTACGTGGTCACCACGGCCGTCGACAGCGGCGGCAATTTCATCGCGACCGCGCGCGATCCCGCCGGCCCCTGGTCCGATCCGCACTGGCTGCCCGGCATCGACGGCATCGATCCGTCGTTGTTCTTCGACAATGACGGCACCGTGTATCTGCTCAACAACGATGTACCGCCCGGCCCACCACGCTACGAGGGCCACCGTGCCATCTGGATGCAGCAGATCGATCTGGAGCGTTTCACCCCGGTGGGACCGCGCAGGGTGTTGATCGACGGCGGGGTGGAGCCGGCCAGGAACCCGATCTGGATCGAGGGGCCGCACCTCTACAGGCGCGATGGCTGGTACTACCTCTCCGATGCGGAAGGCGGCACCGGCCCGCAGCACTCGCAGGTGGTGCTGCGCAGCCGCGAGGTGTGGGGGCCTTACGTGCCGTATGCGGGCAATCCGATTCTCACCCAGCGCGACCTGCCCGATGGCAGGCCACTGCCGATCACCAATGCCGGGCATGCCGATCTGGTGGAGGGTCCGGACGGCTCCTGGTGGGCGGTGTTCCTTGCCAGCCGCAACTACGACATCCGCCACTACAACACCGGGCGCGAGACCTATTTGCTGCCGGTGCAGTGGCAGGACGGCTGGCCGGTGATCCTGCCGGCCAACCAGGCCATTCCGTATGCGGCCAGAGCGCCCTCGTGGATGCAGGGCGACGCGTCGCAGGCGCCGTCCACCGGCAATTTCACCGAGCGCGACGAATTCGATGCGCCGACACTCGGCAGCGGCTGGCTGCGCGTGCGCATCCCCAGGCAGCCGCGGGCCGACCTGCGCGAGCGGCCGGGGGCGTTGGCCGTGCATCCGCTGGCGGAGAACCTGGACACACTGCGCAACCCCGCGTTCCTCGGCCGACGCCAGCAGCACCTGCGCTTCGAGGCCAGTACCGATATGACCCGCCCGGCAGCAGGCGTGGCCGCCGGCCTGGCAGCTTTCCAGAACGAGACGCACTGGTACTTCCTGGGTGTCCGCAGCGTCGGCGGTGACCACGTGGCGGTCTTCCTCGAAGCGCGCGACGGCAGCGGTGCTACCCGCACCCTGGCAACCCGTGAGGCGATGGCATCCGGCTCGCTGCGCCTGAAGATCGCCGGTGACGAAGGCCGCTATGCGTTCGCCTTCGACAGCGGCGACGGGCGTGGCTGGCAGACAGTGGCCGATGACGTGGACGGAACGGTATTGAGTACGGATCGTGCAGGCGGCTTCGTCGGCGCCCTGCTGGGACCATTCGCGCGCGACGAGCGTGCCCTGAGGAGCAAATGATGACGCGCACTCCCTTCTTCCGCACGCTGGCCCTGTGCGCTGCCATCGCGCTGGCAACGACCGGTCACGCTACCGGGCCTGCGCCCTGGCTCGACACCTCGGCCAGTGTTGAAACCCGCGCCGCCGCCCTGGTCGCACGGATGACCCTGGAGGAGAAGGCAGCGCAGATGCAGAACGCCGCGCCCGCAATCGAGCGCCTGGGCGTTCCCGCCTACGACTGGTGGAACGAGGGCCTGCATGGCGTGGCGCGGGCAGGGCAGGCCACCGTGTTTCCGCAGGCCATCGGCCTGGCGGCCACGTTCGATGTGCCGCTGATGGGGCAGGTTGCCAGCACCATCAGCGACGAGGCCCGTGCCAAGCACCACCAGTTCCTCCGCGAAGGCTCGCATGGCCGCTATCAGGGGCTGACGTACTGGTCGCCGAACATCAACATCTTCCGAGACCCGCGATGGGGCCGCGGCCAGGAAACCTACGGCGAGGACCCGTACCTCACCGCCCGCATGGGCGTGGCCTTCGTGCACGGCCTGCAGGGTGACGACCCGGTGTACCGCAAGCTCGACGCCACCGCCAAGCACCTGGCCGTGCACAGCGGCCCCGAAGCTGATCGCCACCACTTCGATGCCCGCCCCAGCAAGCGCGACCTGTATGACACCTACCTGCCGGCGTTCGAGGCGCTGGTGAAGGAGGGGCAGGTGGACGCGGTGATGGGGGCCTACAACCGGGTGTATGGCGAGTCCGCCAGCGCCAGCCGCTTCCTTCTGCGCGATATGCTGCGCCGCGATTGGGGCTTCAAGGGCTACGTGGTATCCGACTGCTGGGCCATCGTCGACATCTGGAAGCATCACCGGATCGTTCCCAGCCGCGAAGCAGCAGCCGCGTTGGCGGTCAGGAACGGCACCGACCTCGAGTGCGGCCAGGAATACGCCACGCTGCCAGCCGCCGTACGGCAGGGCCTGATCAGCGAGGCGGAGATCGACGATGCGGTGACCCGCCTGTTCGCCGCGCGGATGCGGCTGGGCATGTTCGACCCGCCCGAGCGCGTGCGCTGGGCGCGGATTCCCGCGTCGGTCAACCAGGCCCCGGCGCATGATGCGCTGGCCCTGAAGGCCGCCCAGGAATCGCTGGTATTGCTGAAGAACGATGGCGTGCTGCCGCTGTCGCGCACCCTCAAGCGCATCGCCGTGATCGGCCCCACCGCCGATGACACCATGGCACTGCTGGGCAACTACTTCGGCACCCCAGCCGCGCCGGTCACCCTGCTGCAGGGCATCCGCGATGCCGCCAAGGGCATCGAGGTGAGCTACGCACGCGGCGTGGACCTGGTTGAAGGGCGCGACGATCCCAGCGCCACGCCCTTGATCGAAGCGACCTACCTGCGACCCTCGGCCGATTCCCCGGAGCGCGGCCTGCGTGGCGAGTACTTCCGTACCGCTGATCTTTCCGGCACGCCGGCGCTGGTGCGCACTGATGCCCAGATCGGATTCCGCTGGGACCGGGGCTCTCCCACCGACAACCTGCTGGCCCGTGGTGAAGCCGCGCCGGGGCAGGGCATCCCCAGCGATGGTTTCAGCATCCGCTGGAGTGGCCAGCTGCTGCCGCCCGTCTCGGGGCGCTACCGGATCGAGGCGGCCGCCGACGACGGCTTCCGCCTCTACGTGGACGGCAAGCGGGTGCTCGACCACTGGGCCAACAGCGATCGCCTGTACGGCGATGGCGTGGACCTGGACCTGCAGGCCGGCCGCGCCTATGACCTGAGGCTTGAGTACTTCGACGCCGAGCGCGACGCTGGTGTCCGCCTGGGGTGGCGCATGCCCGGTGCCAAGCCGCCGTTCGAAGCGGCGCTGGAGGCCGCCCGCAATGCAGACGTTGTGGTGTTCGTGGGCGGCCTCACCGGCGATGTCGAAGGCGAAGAAATGAAGGTCAACTACCCGGGCTTCGCCGGCGGGGACCGTACCGACCTGCGCCTGCCCGCGCCACAGCGCACGCTGCTGGAAGCGCTGCACGCCACTGGCAAGCCGGTGGTGATGGTGCTCACTGGTGGCTCGGCGATGGCGGTGGAGTGGGCGCAGCAGAATCTGTCCGCCATCCTGATGAGCTGGTATCCCGGCCAGCGCGGTGGCACCGCCGTCGGCCAGGCGCTGTTCGGCGAAGTCAATCCCGGCGGGCGCCTGCCGGTGACCTTCTACAGGGCGGATGACACATTGCCCGCGTTCGACGACTACACGATGGAAGGCCGCACCTACCGCTACTTCCGCGGCACGCCGCTGTATCCGTTCGGTCATGGGCTGTCCTATACCCGGTTCAACTACGGCAGGCTGCAGCTTGATTCGCCGCGCATCGCCCACGACGGCAAGCTCAGGGTACAGGTCGAGATAGCCAACACCGGCAAGCGTGCCGGCGACGAAGTGGTGCAGCTGTATGTACGGCGGCTGGAGGCGGGCCCCGGCGATGCACGCCAGACATTGCGCGGCTTCCAACGCGTCCACCTGGCCGCCGGCGAGCGGCGCACCGTAGCGTTCGATCTGCAGGCACAGCAGGACCTGCGCCAGTATGACGAAGCGCGCGGCGGCTATGCGGTGCCGGCGGGTGCGTATGAAGTGAGGGTGGGAAGCTCCAGCGCCGACATCCGTGCGAAGGTCGGGTTCCGCGTGGAGGCCAACCGTGACTGATGCACGCCCCATGGAAAGCACCGAGCACACGCTGTCCATCCGGGAGAAGCTCGGCTACAGCCTGGGCGACCTCGCGGCGAACCTGATCTTCCAGACGCTGATCACGTACCTCGCGTTCTTCTACACCGATGTGTTCCGGCTGCCGCCGGCCACGGCCGCAACGATCATCTTCGTGATCGGCGTGCTCGGGGCGTTCGTGTTCACTCCATTGATCGGCATCGCTGCCGACCGGACGGCCAGCCGGTGGGGCAAGTTCCGGCCGTGGATCCTGTGGACAGCACTTCCATTCGGGGCGCTGTCGCTGCTTGCTTTCAGCACCCCCGACCTGGCGCCGCGCGGCAAGATCATCTACGCCGTGACCACCTACGGCCTGCTGATGCTCGTGTATGCGGCCAACAACCTGCCGTATTCGGCGCTCAGCGGCGTGCTCACCGGCAGCATGGCCCAGCGCAACAGCCTGTCGGCCTACCGCTTCGTGGCGGTGATGGTCGCGCAGTTCATCATCCAGGTGCTGCTGTTGCCGCTGGTGTTGATCCTCGGCGACGGCGACCGCGTGCTGGGCTTCGAGCGGGTCATGACCGTGTTCGCGGCAGTGGGAACGGTGTTCTTCCTGATCACCTTTGCCACCACGCGCGAGCGCATCGTGCCGGCGAAGGAACAGACCGCCGGCGTGCTGCAGGATCTGTCGGACCTGCTGCGCAACCGACCATGGAAGGTGATGCTGGCCCTCACCATCCTGGTCTTCATCAACCTGTCCCTGAAGGGCGGCACCTATGTCTACTACTTCCAGTACTACATGAGCGAAACCGCCCTGGCGGGTTTTCTCGACAGCTCCGGGTTCAACCGCTTCATCGCTGCCGTCAACGCGGCGCTCAACGGCATGGGCCTGTCCGGGTTCGCCTGGCCGAAGGACCCGGCAACGTCGGCATTCAGCCTGTTCAACGCCTGCGGCATCGTCTGCATGATCCTGGGCATCGGCGTATCGCGCCGCCTGGCCGACCGGTTCGGCAAGCGTGATGTCTTTGGTGGTGCACTGCTGGTGTCCACCGTGTTCCTGCTGGCGTTCTATTTCTTTCCGCCCACGGCGGTTGCCGTGGCTTTCGCTGCCTTCATGCTGCACGGGTTCTGCTACGGCATCACCATCCCGCTGCTGTGGGCGATGATCGCCGACGTCGCCGACTATTCCGAGTGGAAGAACCACCGCCGTGCCACCGCGATCGTCTTCTCGGCAATGCTGTGTGGCCTGAAGATCGGGCTCAGCATCGGTGGTGCGCTGGTTGCCGGCATCCTCGCCCATCATGGCTATCAGGCAGGCGCCCCGCAGCAGCCCGAAGCCGTGGTCGACGGCATCCGCCTGACGGTGAGCGTGTACTGCTCACTGCCATTCCTGGCTGCAGTAGCGCTGCTTTTCCTCTACGAGATCAACAAGCGCATGGAAACCCGCATCGAGCAGGACCTGCAGTCGCGGCGACAGGGCAGCAGTCTGGACAAGCTGGCAGCACACGCCATCTCGCAACCACTGGTAACGCACATCTACACCGCCGACCCTTCGGCGCACGTATTCGAGGGGCGGCTGTACATCTATCCGTCGCACGACATCGACAGCGGCGCGCCCTTCGACGATGAGGGCGGGCACTTCGGCATGCAGGACTACCATGTGCTGCGGATGGACACGCCCGACAGCGAGGCCAGCGACTGCGGCGTGGCGCTGCATGTGCGCGACGTGCCATGGGCCAGCCGGCAGATGTGGGCGCCGGACGCCGCCTGCCGCGATGGCCGCTACTACCTGTACTTCCCGGCCAAGGATGCCGACGGCATGTTCCGCATCGGCGTTGCGGCGGCGGATCGGCCGGAGGGCCCGTTCACCGCCGAGCCCGAGCCCATCGAGGGCGCGTACTCGATCGACCCGGCCGTGTTCGAGGACGACGACGGCACGCACTACCTCTGTTTCGGTGGCATCTGGGGTGGCCAGCTGCAGAAGTACCGGGACAACCGCTACGACCCGGCGCACGAGGAACCTGCCGGCGACGTGCCGGCACTGGGCCCGCGTATCGCGCGACTGGACGCGAGCATGACCCGGTTGGCCGAAGCCACGCGCGAGATCGTCATCCTGGACGGGCACGGACAGCCGCTGCGTGCCGATGACCACGCACGTCGATTCTTCGAAGGGCCGTGGCTGCACAGATACCAGGGCCGGTATTACCTGTCGTACTCCACCGGCGATACGCACCTGCTGTGCTATGCCACCAGCGACAGCCCGTACGGGCCGTACACCTATCGCGGCGTGATCCTCACGCCCGTGGTGGGCTGGACCACCCATCACTCCATCTGTGCGTTCCGGGGGCAGTGGTACCTGTTCTACCACGACGCACTGTTGTCTGGCGGGGTCACCCACCTGCGTTCGGTCAAGTGCACGCCGCTGCACATGGAAGCAGACGGCAGCATCCGGACCATCGATCCCTATGGCGCCTGAGACATCTCCGCAGGATGATGCGCAGGCCGCGATGCCTGCCGGTCCGCTGCACTGGTTGCGGGCAGGCAGGCTGGAAGTGGCAGTGGCACCGGAGGCGGGTGGACGCATCGCGCGGATCCGTTTCGACGGTGTGGAATGGCTGATCGGCGAACAGCAGGACGCGGCCGCCATCGGCTGGGGGTGCTATCCAATGGTCCCCTGGGCCGGGCGCATCCGGCAGGGACGCTTCAGCGTCGACGGCAGGCCCTATCAGCTGCCGGTCAACTTTGGCGTGCACGCCATCCATGGCGTTGGCTTCTCACGGCCCTGGCGCATCGACCGCCTTGAATCGGACGGCGCGTCGCTGTCGTTGGACCTTCCCGAGGATGGCCATTGGCCCTTCGGGGGCAGGGCATCGCAGCACATCCACGTGCAGCCCGACTGCCTGCAACTGCGCCTGGCCGTACAGGCAGGCGACACGCCGATGCCGGCCGTGCTCGGCTGGCACCCGTGGTTCCGCAAGCCGGACCGGTTGCTGTTCGCGCCAGCCGCGATGTACCCCCGCGATGGAGAGGGCATCGCTGTCCTGCCCTGCGTGGATCCGTCGCAAGGCCCTTGGGACGACTGCTTCATCAACCATCGCGAGGTCACGCTGGTTTCCGCTGGCCAGCGGCTGCGACTGCGCGCCGACACCGATCACTGGGTGGTCTATGACGGCGCCGCGCACGCCACCTGCGTGGAGCCACAGACCGGCCCGCCGGATGGGTTCACGCTTGCCCCCACCAGGTTGCAGCCGGGACAACGGCTGCAGCTGACCTTCGAGTTGCGCTGGGAGATCGACACCGGTGGCAAGCACCGGCCATTGACCTGTTGTTGACGTGCAGATGCCAGACTCGCAGGCAAACGGATGTCTGGGCGCATGGCAGGGGAGATGATCGGGAGAGCCGGCAATGCCGTTCTTCACTGATTCAACGGAAGTCGCGGTCGAGGGCGTCGGCGCTGCACGGCGCATCGGCTGGATGCGGTTCGTGGGAAATGGGTTGGGGGCGCTTCCGATTGCCTCGATCATCCTGGAGCGTCAGGCGGATGCGTCGGCATGGGTACTGCTGCTGCTCAATGCCGTCGCATGGCCTGCAGTGGCGCTGGTGCTGACACGCCGCGCGCGCGCGCCTGCCGCAGTGCAGTTCCGCTGCATGATCGTCGACTCCCTGCTCGGAGGCGCGTGGATCGCCTTCATGGCCCTCAGTACCGTGCCGAGTGCGTTGTTTGCCGCGCTGCTGGTGGCCGACAAGATCGCCGCCGGCGGTATCCGCCTGGCAACGCGGGCGACCCTGGCATTGGTGGCCGGATTCGTGATCGCCTGGCTCGCCCTGGGCTTGCCGTTTCAGCCGGTCACCTCGCAGCGCACGATTGTCCTCAGCCTGCCTTTCCTGTTCGTCTATGGCATCGGTCTGAGCGTGCTGAGCTGGCGACTGGCGCGGCGGGTGAAATCACAGAATCGCCAGCTGCAGCGGCTGAGCCGGATGGATCCATTGGTCGAACTGGACAACCGCGGCTTCCTGATCCAGCGCGCCCAGCAGGTGCTGGAAAAGCGGCCGCATCAGGGCGCGGGCGCGTGCCTGCTGATGCTCGATGTCGATGATTTCAAGCAGATCAATGATTCGTACGGCCATCGCGCCGGCGACGAGGTGCTTCGCCGCATCGCGGCAGTGCTGCGCCAGCTGGCCCAGCCGGGCGACATGCCGGCGCGGTTGGGCGGCGATGAGTTCGCCGTCCTGCTGGGTCAGCGCACAGCAGCGGAGGCCATGAATGTGGCCGAGCAGATCAGGCAGCATCTGCAGGAACCGGGCACGGCCGAGGCCGCCGACATCGACTTCAGCGTCAGCATCGGTATCGCCGCAGCCGCGGGCACCGGCACCGCAGAGGACTGGCTGGCGAAGGCGGACAAGGCGCTCTATCACGCAAAGCGGCACGGCAAGAACACCGCAAGCTGCGCCGAGTGATGTGCACCTCGCGGGGGCACTGCCAGGGCAGGTGGACGCCCATTTCACCGGATACCGCAGCGCCAACCGCCACACTCGCCACTTCCCTGGGCCCATCGGCGCTCACAGAATCAACCGATGTTCGATCTTCAACATCTCCGCGCACGCCTGTCAGCGATGGTGCTGACCGAAGGATGGCGCCGGCGCGCGGCCTTGTGGAGCGGCGCGGTGGCCGTGGCACTGGTAGCCATCGTGTTCGCCAAGGCCAGCGATGCTGCCTTCCATGTCTTCCAGCGCGTCATTGCCCATTCCCCGTGGTGGGCGTTGCTGCTCACGCCGGGCATCTTCGCGCTGCTGGCCTGGCTGACCGCCGGTGCGTTGAGGCCCACCCGTGGCAGCGGCATTCCGCAGGTCATCGCATCGCTGGAACAGCCGGACCCGGAATTCCGGCAGGTCAACCTCTCGCCTGCGGTTTCGGCGGGCAAACTGCTGCTGACCTCGCTGTCCCTGCTTGGCGGCGCATCGGTTGGCCGCGAAGGCCCCACCGTGCACGTCGGTGCCAGCCTGATGTACCTGTTCGGGCGCTGGTTCGGGTTCAAGGATCCCCGCGAGCTGTCGCACTTCCTGCTGGCAGGGGGCGCGGCCGGCATCGCTGCGGCCTTCAATACGCCGTTGGCGGGCATCGTGTTCGCCATCGAAGAGTTGAGCGGGCGGTTCGAGCACCGCTTCTCGGGCACCCTGCTCACGGCGGTCATCGTGGGCGGCGTGGTGTCCCTGGGCCTGCTGGGCAACTACACCTACTTCGGCCACGTCTCGGCGTTGCTGCCCCTGGGCCAGGCGTGGGGTGCCATTGTGCTGTGCGGCGTGGTCGCCGGCCTGCTGGGCGGACTGTTCGCGCGGGTCGTACTGCTGACCATGTCCGGTCATCCGCGCTGGCTGGGCAGGCTCAAGCGTGACCATCCGGTGGCACTGGCCGCGGCCTGCGGGTTGATCGTGGTGGTGCTTGCGCTGCTGTTCGGCAATGGCGCGTTTGGTACCGGTTATGAGCAGGCGCGCAGTCTGGTGCAGGGCCAGGCAATCGTCGGTCACGAGTTCGGCCTGATGAAGCTGCTCGCCAACCTGGCGTCCTACGTGGCGGGCATCCCCGGCGGGCTGTTCTCACCAGCGCTTGCGGTGGGGGCAGGGCTGGGGCACAACCTCGCCGTACTGATGCCGGCAGTGGACCCGAAGGCGTTCGTGCTGCTGGGCATGTGCGCCTACCTGACCGGCGTGACCCAGGCGCCACTGACCTCGGCAGTGATCTCGCTGGAGCTGACCGACAGCGGCGATCTGCTGCTGCCGATCCTGGCCACCGTGCTGATTGCCCGGGGCGTGTCCGGCATGGTCTGCCGGGTGCCGATCTACCGCGGGCTGGCCGAACAGCTGCTGGCCAGCAGCGCACTTGATGGCGGCCAGAAAGTCACAGCTGCAACACGCCCTGCGGACTAAGCCGCACTCAGGTCTGCGCGCGCCACTGGCTCATCAGCATCTGCAGGAACCGCTCTGCGGTGGGCGAGAGCAGGGCACCGCGACGGCGCACGATACCGATGGTGCGCGACACCACCGGGTTGCCGATTGAACGCGTCACCAGCGTCGGGTGATCGCCGTCGGGGGTCGCCATTTTCGGCAGCACCGATACCCCGATGCCGGCCTCGACCATGCCCAGCGAGGTGGACAGGTGGGTCACTTCGTAGTGCCAGCTCAGCTTGAGGTTCTCGCGCGCCAATGCGCCGTCCAGCAGCGTGCGATTGCCACTGGTGCGATGCACGGTGATCAGCTGGTGCTCGGCCAGATCGGCCCATTCCACCGTGCGCTTGCGGGCCAGCGGATGATCGCGCCGGCACGCCAGCACGAACGGATCCTCGGCCAGCACGTCGAAATCGAGGTTGGGGTCGTTGGCGCCCATGAAGTTGATACCGAATTCGACTTCGCCGCGCTCCACCGCCTGCAGGCCTTCGGTGGCCGGGATATCCAGGATGCGGAAGCGCACGTTCGGATGCGCCTCGTGGAAACGCGCCATCACGCTGGGCAGGAAGTAGAACGCCGCCGTAGGCAGGCAGGCGATGGTCACGGTAGCGCCGCGGGTGTCTTCGCGGCCGCGCAGTGAGAACAGCGATCCATCGAATTCTTCCAGCATGCGCCGCACCAGCGGCAGCAGGTTCTCGCCCACGGCCGTGGTGCTGACGCTGCGCGTGGTGCGCTCCAGCAGCGGCGAGCCCACCGCCTGCTCAAGCTTCTGGATGCGTCGGCTCAACGCCGGCTGGGACACATGCAGGATCTCGGCAGCGCGATGGAAGCTGCGGGTTTCCGACACCAGCAGGAACGCGCGCAGATCCAGAATTTCGCAATTGATGCTCATAAGGTATCAATCATCCAAAAATCAGCAATTCACAGATCAATTGGGGTCATGCCAGTATCGAATCACAGAGGGGTCATTCATCCCCTATACGCATCAATCTATCACACGTATGTCCAACGATCTGCTCAGCATTCCCTGCGTGCTCATGCGCGGCGGTACCTCCAAGGGCCCGTTCTTCCTGGCCAGCGATCTGCCGGCTGATATCGCCGAGCGTGACCGCCTGCTGCTGGAGGTGATGGGTTCGGGCCACCCGCTGCAGATCGACGGCATCGGCGGCGGCAACGCACTGACCAGCAAAGTGGCCATCATCGACCGCTCCAGCCGCCCCGATGCTGACGTGGACTATCTGTTCGCCCAAGTGCGGGTGGAGCAGCAGGTGGTCGATACCTCGCCCAACTGCGGCAACATGCTGGCGGCCGTGGGCCCGTATGCGATCGAGCGCGGGCTGGTACAGGCACAGGACCCGCAGACCGAAGTGCGCGTGCACAACGTCAACACCGGCAAGCTGATCATCGCCACGGTGGAAACCCCGGGCGGCAACGTGGTCTACCGGGGGGATACGCGCATTGCCGGCGCACCGGGCTCGGCCTCGCCGGTGCGGCTGTCCTTCCTGGACGCGGCCGGCGCAAGCACCGGCAAGCTGCTGCCCAGCGGCCATGCCCGGGAAACCATCGACGGCGTGCCGGTCAGCCTGGTCGACTGCGCGATGCCGCTGATGCTGGTGCAGGCCGAAGACCTGGGCGTAAGCGGCGATGCCTCACCTGCCGAACTGAACGCGGATGCTGCGTTCATGGCGCGGCTGGAGGCGCTGCGTATCGAGGCCGGTGCCCGCATGGGCATCGCCGACGCCGGCAACAAGGTCATTCCCAAGCCGGTGCTGCTGTCCGCACCACAACATGGCGGGCAGCTGCAGGTGCGCTATTTCATGCCGCACCAGTGCCACACCGCGCTGGCCATCACCGGTGCGGTGGGCATCGCGACCGCCGCCGTCACGCCGGGCACGCTGGCCCACACTTTGGTCGGGTGCCTGCCGCTGCCCGGCAGCATTACCCTCGAACATCCGAGTGGGGCCCTGGAGGTGGGCCTCAGTCGCAGCTCGGACGACGCGCCGGTGGTCGCCAGCGTGGTGCGCACCGCACGTCGTCTGTTTGAAGGTCGCGTGTTCGCCACGTCGCCCGCGCCCGCCAGGGCCAGTGCCAATCAAGCCCGCCAATGGACGTCAGCGGCATGATCTGAAACCGGTCGGGCCAGCACAGCCGTGCTTGCCCGCCACCACAACGTAGATGCTTCACTCCTGGGAGGGATGATGTACAAGCAGTTCTTCATGGCCGCGCTGTGCGCGGTCGGCCTGGCCGCAGCCGGATGCAGCAAGCCGGACGCCACGGCCGCCGGTGGCGGCGCGCGCGGCGGCGACAATGCCCCGGTGCGCATCAGCGTCGGTTCCTACAATCTCAACAACCTGCCGTTCTTCATCGCCGACGCCAAGGGCTATTTCAAGGACGTCGGCCTGGACGTGAAGACCGAGAACTTCGCCCAGGGTGGCTCCAAGGTACTGCAGGCGCTGGTTGCCAACTCCACCGACGTGGCCGTCGGCTTCTACGACCACACCATCCAGATGCAGGCCAAGGGCAAGGACGTGGTCGCCTTCGTGCTGCTCTCGCGCAATTCCGGCCTGGTGATGGCCGGCCGCGAAGACGCCACGTTCGATCCGGCGCGCCCGCAGACCATCAAGGGCCAGAAGGTCGGTATCACCGCACCGGGCTCCTCGTCGGACTTCTTCGTGCGGCATTTCCTGGCCCAGCATGACATCCCGGTCGACAGCATCTCGCTGATCGGCGTGGGGTCCGGTGCCGCCGCAGTCGCCGCGCTGGAGCAGGGCAAGATCGACCTGCTGGTGAACTACGACCCTGCCGCCACCCTGATCACCGAACGCAAGGTCGGCAAGATCATCCTCGACGCACGCAGTGATGAAGGCGCACGCCAAGTCTATGGCGGCCTGTACCCGACCTCGGTGATGTACGCCAACCAGAGCTTCCTGGACAAGCGCCCGGAAGCGGCCGAAAAGATCGCCCGTGCCGAGCAGATGGCGCTGAAGTTCATCGCCGACAACAGCGCCGAGGACATCGTCGCAGCCCTGCCTGACAGCTATGTCTCCGGCGACCGCGCCACCTATGCCCGCGCCGTGGAGAACGCCCGCGCGATCTTCACCACCGACGGCCACTTCACCGCGGCCGATCTGGAAACACCGCTGAAGGTGCTGCGCGAATTCAACACGGACGTGGCCAAGGCCAACATCGATCTGTCCAGGACCTACACCAATGCCTTCGTCGAGCGTGCACACGCTGCGGCGCCGGCTGCCCAACGTTAAGCGGAGGTAACCCCATGGCCCTCAATGCCACCGTGCGCCAGCTCAACGGCGCGCCGCAGCTGGAGCCTGCACAGACCATGGTCGCCATCAACAAGGTGACCATGTCCTTCGGCGAATTCACCGCCGTGCGCGATGTCGACATCCAGGTGGGCGACGGCGAGTTCCTCGCCATCGTCGGCCCCACCGGCTGCGGCAAGAGCACCATCCTCAATTCCGTGGCGGGCCTGCTGACCCCGTCGTCCGGCGACGTCGCCATCGATGGCCGCAAGGTCAGCGGCGTGCAGGAATCGGTCGGCTATCTGTTCCAGCAGGATGCACTGCTGCCGTGGAAGACCGCCTACCAGAACGTCGAACTGGGCCTGCGCTTCCGTGGCGTGCCTGAAGCCGAGCGCAAGGCCAAGGCCAATGCCTGGCTGGCCAAGGTCGGCCTGAGTGGCTTCGAGCACCGCTACCCGCACCAGCTGTCCGGCGGCCAGCGCAAGCGCGTGCAGATGGCGCAGGCGTTGATCGTCGAGCCGAAGGTGATCCTGATGGACGAGCCGTTCTCGGCGCTGGACATCCACACCCGCCACCTGATGCAGAACGAACTGCTGCGGTTGTGGCAGGAGGATCGCCGCTCGGTGATCCTCATCACGCATGACCTGGAAGAGGCGATCGCACTGGGTGACCGCGTGGTGGTGCTGTCCTCCGGCCCGGCCAGCCGCGTCGTGCGCAGCTTCGACGTGAACCTGGAGCGGCCGCGCAACGTGGCCGAAATCAAGCTGGACGAACGATTCACCGACCTGTACCGCGACATCTGGGCCTGCCTGCGCGGCGAAGTGGAGAAGAGCTATGCACGCCAAGACTGACAAATTCATCCAGCTGGCCCTGGTGGTCGCCGTGTTCGGCGGCTGGGAAGGCGGCATCGCGCTGGGCGTGATCGATCCGTTCTTCTTCCCCTCGCCAACGGCGATCGTGCAGCAGGCCTGGACCTGGCTGTCGGATACCTCGTTCTACCAGCACGTCTACATCACCCTGACCGAAACCGCGCTGGGCTACATCATCGGCACCGGGCTGGGCGTGGCCGGTGGCGTGTGGCTCGGCCTGAGCCGCCGTTCGGCACGCATCCTGGACCCCTTCATCAAGGGCTTCAACGCGATTCCGCGCGTGGTGCTGGCGCCGATCTTCGTGTTGTGGCTGGGCCTGGGGCTGTGGTCGAAGGTGGCGCTGGCGGTCACGCTGGTGTTCTTCACCACCTTCTTCAACGCCATGCAGGGCGTGCGCGAAGTGAACCCGGTGGTGCTGGCCAATGCCCGCATCCTCGGCGCAGGCCGCAGCGACCTGCTGCGCCACGTGTACTTCCCGGCGGCGGCCAGCTGGATCCTGTCCTCGCTGCGTACCTCGGTCGGTTTCGCCGTGGTCGGCGCGATCATCGGCGAGTACCTCGGTGCCTCGGCAGGGCTGGGCTACCTGATCGCCCAGGCCGAGGGCAATTTCAATGCCGTGGGCGTGTTCGCTGGCATCATCATCCTGGCCGCCTTCGTGCTGGTCATCGACGCAATGCTGGATGTGGTCGAGAACAAGCTGATCACCTGGCGCCCGAACGCGCAGACGCAGGCCACCAGCTGAGCGCGGCCGCCTGAGCCCGCTTGCCGCGCCGCCGGGCTGGATCCGGCGGCGCGCGCCTCCTTCCCCGATCTTCCCCCGCACCACCGCAACAGGCCAGCGCCAGGCCAGGGGGCCGGCTGGCCGGAGAGAGAGACCATGAACCATTCCACCGTGCTGCCGCCGGCAGCGCTGTCGGTCGCGCTTGGCCTGCTGTTGGCCAGTGGCCACGCCGGCGCCCAGTCCACGTCATCACCGCCTGCGCCACTGAGCCAGGCCCAGCTCTCGCAACTGGTGCAGCAGCAGGCCGTGCAGATCCAGCAGCTGGAGGCGCGCCTGCGCGCTGTCGAGGCCGGGCAGGGCACTGCAGTCCCACCACCGGCAACGGCAACGCCCGCGGCTGCGCTGGAAACCCGGGTGGCCGCGCTGGAATCGGGCCAGTCCAAACAGCCCAAGGTGTCCTGGTCGAAGGGCGCGCCGGAGTTCAGCAGCGCCGACGGCAACGTCACCTTCCGGCCGCGCGGGCGCCTGTTTGTTGATGCCTCCAGCACCGACGGCTCCGCGGTGAACGACCGCAATCTGTCCGGCACCGAAATCCGTTCGGTGCGCCTGGGTGCCGAAGGCCGTTACGGCATCCTCGGCTGGGCCGTGGAGGGCGATTTCGCCGACAACGACGTGGCCTGGAAATCGGTCTATGCCACCGTCGATCACCGCCTGTTCGGCCTGCCTGCCGACCTCACCGTCGGCAACCGCCTGAACGATCGCGGCATCGACGGCTCCAGCGGCACCTCCAACACACCCTTCCAGGACCGCAACGTGGTGGGCACCTTGATGCTGCCGCAGCGCGGGCTGTTCGGTGTCGGCCTTACCGAGCGCGTGTACGGCAAGGGCTGGCACGCCAGCCTTTCGGTGGCGGGCAATGACCTCAACAACGCCGGCACCGACAACGACAGCCAGACCTGGGCCACGCGCGTGCACTGGAACCCCATCGAGAGCTCCACCGCGACGGTGCATCTGGGCGCATGGGCCTTCCACGAGGAGATCGCCGCCGGCGCCAGCAGCGTGGTGCGCAGCTCGGCCATCGCCGGGCACTTCAACGATCTGGTCAAGATCACCCCGGGCACGCTGCTGGGCGCCGAGCGCAGCACCGGCTATGGCGCAGAGCTGGCGGGCTTCTTCGGCCCGGCCTGGGCGACCGGCGAATGGGGCACCCGCAACCTGCGTGGCGCCGATGCCAGCGGTCGCTACGACCTCGATCACCAGGCCTGGGCCGTCTCGGCCGGTTGGTTCCTGGCCGGCGCCACGCCGGCCTATTCGGGCAAGGCCGGCACCTGGGGCCGGGTGAAGGTGGCCGACCCGGTCACGCGCGGCGGCAGGGGCGCGTGGGAGCTGAAGGCACGCTATGAAGACGTGGATTACGCCGAACTGCCCAGCGGCGGTACCGGCCATGCGTGGACGCTGGGCACGAACTGGTACCTCAACGATTTCAGCCGCGTGATGTTCGAGGCCATCCGCTGGCAGACGAACAACCGCAGCGGCACCGGGCCAGGGAAGGACGAAGGCACCACCTTCAACACCCGCCTGCAGGTGGCGTTCTAGGCAAGCATGGCGCCCGCGCCCTGATCAGAGCAGCAGCAACGCTCCGATCAGCGCGGGCGGCATCACCAGCGCGCCGACCCGCAGGAAGTCGAGCGCGCTGACATGCTCGCCTTCGCGGCGCAGCGCCACCAGCCACAGCATGGTGGCCAGCGAGCCGGTCACCGACAGGTTCGGGCCCAGGTCCACGCCGATCAGCAATGCCGCGCGCGTCTGCGCCGGTAGCTCGGCCATCTGCCCCAGCGAGCCCGCCGCCAGACCCACCGGCAGATTGTTGGCCACGTTGCTGAGCAGTGCGGCCGAGGCGCCAGCCAGCCAGCCCGCCTGGTGCGGCGAGGTCTGCGCCAGCGCCTGCAGGTTGCTGGCCGCCGTCTGGATGACACCGGTCTGCGACACCGCTTCAACCAGCACGAACAGGCCGGCCACCAGCGGCAGCACGCCCCACGACACGTGGCGCAACAGCGGCAGCGGGCTGTGGCGCTGGCGGATCGCCACCACCGCGACGCTTAGCGCGCCTGCACAGAAGGTGGCCAGGCCCAGCGGGCCGTTCATTGCCGAGGTCACCAGCAGCACGGTGCCGGTGAACAACACGCCCAACGCACTCAGCCGGCCACCCTCGGTAAGCGGGCGATGCTCGGGCGACGCTGCCAACGGCTGTGCGATCTCGCGGCGATGCACCCAGCGCAGCACCAGATAAGTGGCACCAATCGCTGCCAGCGAAGGCAGCGCGAATTGTGCCAGCCACTGCAGCAGCGAGGGCATGTGGCTGCCATACACCACCAGGTTGGCCGGGTTGGAAATGGGCAGCACGAAGCTGGCCGCGTTGGCGATGAACGCACAAACAAACAGATAGGGCAGGGGATTGGCGCGGGCCGCCTTGCAGGCCGCATAGACGGCGGGCGTCAGCACCACCGCCGTGGCGTCGTTGGACAGGAACACCGTCACTACCGTGCCGACCAGGAACACCAGATCGAACAAGCGCCGGCCCGAGCCGCCGGCATGCCGCACCGCATACAGCGCCAGCCAGTCGAACAGACCCTCGCGCCGTGCCAGCTCGGCCAGCACCATCATGCCGATCAGGAACAGGTAGACATCGCGCCCTTCGGCGACCGCATGCCAGGTCGTGCCGAGCGACACCGCCCCGAGCAGCGGAAGCAGTGCGGCCGCGCCCAGCGCCCACACGTATTCCGGAATACGGAACGGCCGGAACAGCAGGCCGACGGTGGCAACGGCCACGGCCGCCCAGATGATGAAGGGAGAATAGGGAGCGAGCATGGAGTAAGTGGGGGTCTCAGCTGCACCGGCGCGTAGTCAACAGCAACGCGCGCGCTGCATCGCGGCAAGTGCGAGAAAGTCGGCATCATACCCTGCCAGCTGCACACCAGTTCGGCAGGTGCTCCCGGCCGGTGGCCGGTTGCGGAGTTATGCAAGTGGCGCCGTGATGATCGCGTCGCGCGCGGCTGCCCTGCAGATGCGAAACCCTGCTGCGACAGCACCACTCATCACGCTTCCGGCTTCCTCGGCGGCAGGCAGTCATCACGCTGGTGCCAGGGCGGAAGCTCCAGCGCGTGACGTTCGAGTCATGGCCTGGATGCCCGCGTGCGCCCGGTCCCTTTCCGCGTGCTCGCATTGGTCCAGAATCTCCGCAGCCAGTTTTTCAAAGTGCGGCCAGAACTGAGCCGGATGCCGCACCTGTGCCAACCAGTGCACCAGCATGTGACGGCCAGGAATCGGGCAGGCACGGTGCAAGCGACGGGCAATCGCCCATCGGATCATTGAGCCAAGGCGTCAAGCGGAATTCGCGTGCATTCTCGAACCACGTGTAGCCCGGTGCACTTTCGCTGACGACCGTGCCCAAGCGGGGCGTTCACGATTACGTTGGCTCATGGCGCCGGCGTCGGCGCGCCTTCGCGCACAACCACGACGTATTCGGGTCGTCCTTGCTGAAACTGCCGGTGCCAATGTCGAACTGGCCGGCACCGCGGCAGGGAAGGAAAGGCCACTGGTCGTCCCTCTCGTCGTCGTGCTCGGCGCCCAGGAGGCAAGCCGTATCGAGCCCCGCCTCCACTTGACAGGGCTATTCACTGGCTCCAAGCTCCGCGCGGGGTTGCGCACAATGGAAGCTGCGCAGGGGATGTTATGCCACAGGGAGACGCGGCACCTTCGGTGCCGGGGGAAGTGCATGTGCAGGGTCAGCAGGATCTTGCGCTGCGCGGTTTGGTACTGCTTGCTCAATTCCACGGTATTGCGGCTGACGCAAGTCAGCTGGCGCACGACGCTGGGCTGGGCAATACCCCCACGGACGAGACAACATTGGTATTGGCGGCCCGCAAGCTGGGCTTCAAGGCGCGGATGGTGTCGACGCCACCTGCGCGCCTCGCGCTGGCCAACCTGCCTGCACTGGCGCTCGGTGAGGATGGTGATGCGTTCATCATCGCCCGCATCAATGGCGATCAGGTGCTGATCCACGACTTGGCCCAGAAGCGCCCGCAGAGTATCGACATGGCGACGCTCCAGCAACGCTATCGTGGGCGATTGCTGCAGGTGGCGTCGCGGGCTTCGGTTCTCGGCGAACTGGCCCGGTTTGATTTCAGCTGGTTCATCCCAGCGGTGGTCAAGTATCGGAAGATGCTGCTGGAGGTCTTCGCGGTTTCGTTCTTCATCCAGTTGTTCGCACTGGTCACACCCCTGTTCTATCAGGTGGTGATGGACAAGGTGCTGGTGCATCGAGGCCTGACTACACTGGATGTGATTGCCATCGGCCTGGTGTCCATCGCCGTCTTCGACATCGTGCTCGGTGGACTGCGTACCTACGTATTCGCCCACACCACCAGCAAGATCGACGTAGAGCTCGGCGCCCGCCTCTTCCGGCATGTGCTGGCATTGCCGCTGGCGTATTTCGAATCCCGCCGCGTGGGCGACACCATCGCACGCGTGCGCGAGCTGGAAAACATCCGGAACTTCCTGACCGGACAGGCATTGACCTCGGTACTGGACCTGCTTTTCACCGTGGTCTTCCTGGCAGTGATGTTCCACTACAGTGGCTGGCTGACTCTGATCGTCGTGATCTCGTTACCGCTGTATGCGCTCATTTCGGCGGGCATCACACCGGTACTGCGCAAACGGCTGGATGAGAAGTTCGCACGAGGCGCTGACAACCAGTCCTTCCTGGTCGAAACGATCAGCGGTATCGGCACAGTGAAGGCCAATGCAGTCGATCCACGCGTCACGCGCACTTGGGACAACCAGCTCGCCGGGTACGTGAATGCCGGCTTTGGAGTCACCAAGATCGCCACCGTCGGCCAGCAGAGCGTGCAGTTGGTGCAGAAGCTGGTCAGCGTGGCCATCCTGTTCTGGGGCGCGAAGCTGGTGATCGATGGCAAGCTGTCACTGGGGCAACTGATCGCCTTCAATATGCTGTCCGGGCAGGTGGCCGCCCCAATCATCCGCCTTGCGCAGCTGTGGCAGGACTTCCAGCAGGTGGGCATCTCGGTCCAGCGACTGGGTGACATCCTCAATACCCGCACCGAGCTCCCAGGCAGCCGGATGGCATTGCCTCCCATCCGTGGTGATGTCACTTTCGAGCAGGTTGGATTCCGCTACCGCCCAGATACCCCCGAGATCCTTGCAGGCATCGACCTGCATATTCCCGCCGGGCAGGTGATCGGCATCGTTGGGCGCTCAGGATCCGGCAAGAGTACGTTGACCAAGCTGGTCCAGCGCCTGTACACGCCTGAGCGAGGGCGGGTCCTGGTGGACGGGCACGATCTGGCCCTGGCCGATCCAGCCTGGTTGCGGAGGCAGCTGGGCGTCGTGCTGCAGGAGAACTTCCTGTTCAACCGCAGCGTGCGCGAGAACATCGCACTGAGCGATCCAGGCATGCCGCTCGAGCGAGTGATCAAGGCGGCAACCCTGGCCGGCGCCCACGAGTTCATTTCGGCGCTGCCTGAAGGGTACGACACCAAAGTAGGTGAGCAAGGCGCAGGCCTTTCAGGCGGCCAGCGACAGCGCGTGGCGATTGCCCGTGCACTGATCACCGACCCACGCATTCTGATCCTGGACGAGGCCACCAGTGCACTGGATTACGAGTCGGAGCACGCGGTGATGTCCAACATGCGCGAGATCTGCAGGGGTCGTACCGTCATCATCATCGCGCACCGCCTGTCCACTGTGCGCAGGGCCAACCGGATCGTGGTCGTGGATCGCGGCCGCATCGTCGAGAGCGGAACGCACGATGAGCTGCTGACGCAGTCAGGCGGGCACTACGCTCAGCTGCATCGCCTGCAACAGGGTGCGGCATGAAGCACATCCGTGACGGAGTGCGTGTCTTCGCAGCGCGCTACCTGGCAGTGTTCCGTGGCGCTTGGCGTGTCCGGCACGATATGGATCCGCCTTCGCGCGAGGCCGAGGAGCGCGCCTTCCTGCCCGCGCACCTGGAACTGATTGAAACACCTGCGTCGCCCACCGCGCGGTGGACCATGCGCATCATCATCGCGTTGTTCTGCGTGGCGCTGCTCTGGGCTACCCTCGGCAAGCTCGATATCGTCGCAGTGGCGCCCGGCAGGACCGTCGTGGACTCGCGGACCAAGGTGGTGCAGCCCGCGGAAACCGGCGTGGTGCGGCGGATCCTGGTACGTGACGGCCAGACGGTGAAAGCAGGGCAGGTGCTGATCGAGCTCGATGCCACTGCCACTGCGGCCGACGTTGCCAAAGCGGACGATGCATTGCTGAACGCGCGCATGTCCGCTCTGCGCCTGCGCGCCCTCACCGAGGCTCTGGAGGACGGCGCGGCTCCCGTGTTCCGTGTCGACAACGACCTCCCTGCCGACCGTGTGCAGGCCGAGCAGGCGCTGGCGCGCAGCCAGTACGAGGCACTGCAGGCCAAGCGCCACAATCTGCAGGCATTGATCGCACAGCGGCGCGCGGAACTGGAAACCACCCAGGCCTCGGTGAAACCGTTGGAGGAGTCTGCACGCATCTCTCGGCTGCGCGCAGACGACTACCGCAGCTTGTTGCAAGGCAACTACGTGGGTCGCCACGACTATCTGCTGCGCGAGCAGGAACGCATCGCAGGCGAGCGTGACCTTGCCGCACAGCGCAATCGCGTGCAGGAGATCCGGTCGGCCCAGCGGGCAGCTGAAGAAGAGTTGAGGGTGTTGGTGGCCGACTTTCGGCAACAAGCCCTGGACGGGCTGCGCGCGGCACAGGAACAGATCGGGCAGATGACTCCGGAAGTATCGCGGACGGAACAGCGCGACCGCCAGATGACCCTGCGCGCCCCGGTCGATGGCACCGTGCAGCAACTGGTCGTGCACACGGTGGGCGGCGTAGTTACTCCGGCGCAACCGCTGTTGGCTGTGGTCCCCAGCGAGGAAGCGCTGGAGGTCGAAGCCACCATTCTCAACAAGGACATCGGCTTTGTGCGCACCGGCCAGGCGGTGACCGTGAAAGTGGAGAGCTTCCCGTACACCCGCTACGGCTACCTCACAGGGAAGGTGGTGAGTGTCTCCCACGATGCGATGCAGGACGAGAATCTGGGCCTGATCTTCCCGGTTCGGGTGAAACTGGACAAGGCCACCCTGCAGATCGACGGTGTCAGCGTGCGCATGACGGCGGGCATGAGCCTGAGTGCCGAGATCAAGACCGGGAAACGGCGGGTCATCGATTACCTGCTGAGTCCGCTGCAGCAGCATACAGGCGAGGCGATGCGCGAGCGCTAGCACCCCGTCCAGCCGCCCCTTGGCGACCTGGATACGCTTCTGGATCCCTCATGACACATTCTTTCAGGAAGGCTCTCATGTCTGGCATGAACGATGGGCAGCAGCAACGTAACGCACAATGGGGCGGGGTCTCGCGCCTGTTCTGGCCCGCGATGGCAATGAGTGCGGTGCTGGTAGCGGGCGCCGATGTGCTGCATCGCACGGGGGCCTACCCGCAGGCCCTGTTCGATCGCAGCAGCGCCGATGTTAGAACATGGCTATACGTCGCATTGATGTATCTGGTCGCCATCCCGGTGCTGTTCTTCCGGATGAGACGACTGCTCGTAGGCTATCCCGTGCCATGGAATCCCCCTGCCAAGCGTTGGCTGCTGGGTGCCTTCTCCCTGATTCTCTGCAGCGGGCTGATGCTGCTGCCGGTGATTGTGCTGACCATTGGAAACAGCGCTGCAGGACGTGGCAAAGGCTTGTATCAGCTGTTCACCGGCAGCTTCTTCGGCACGTTCCTGGTGGGCGGCGTGCTCGCATACGGTGCGGCCATGGCAGCGTGGTTGTTGTTGGTCGGGACCCCCAAGCTCCTCTTTCCCCGTCCTCCAGCGCGATAAACGCGGGAAGGTAGTCGTCTAAATACGCTCCCGTATTCGGACGCGCCGCCTGTACGAAACAGAATCTCAGTACTGCCCCCGCCTCGCGCGGGGACATCGCACGAGTGTGTGTCATCCCTTCTATCTGGCCTGATTCAACAAGGAGTGTGAACCGTGGCAACTTCCGTAATTACGCTTGAAGAAATTCAGCAGAATGCTGGCGATCTCGCAGGGCACCTGAACAATTTCATCGGTGGCTTCTACGATGCATACAACAAAGGCTATGACTTGGCCGTTGCGCAGGGGCGATCGCCGTTCGACGCTCAGATCGAGGGGCTGGAAAAGGGAATCCGAGCCAACGCGCACTATGCAGATCTCAATGCGCAGCGCTACGCCAACAATCCAGACCTCAGCTTCTCCCAGACCTACCAGAACCTGGCCAATCACTACAACGCGATGGCTGACAGCCTGGTAACCCAGAGCATCCATACCCAGGATCAGCTTAGCGGCTTCTTGGGGAACATGAAGACCCAGGCACTGAGTGACCTGGGCACATTCGGCAACAGTGCCGCCGGCAGAGCCCTCGGAGAGTATCTGGGGCCGGCGTTCGACGCGTACCAGATTGGCCAAGCAGCGCTGAACCAGGACTGGAATGGCCTGGGCAAGGCAGGTACCAGCCTGTTGCTGGCAGAGGCCTTCGGGTATGGCGCGATGGCCCTGCTGGGTGCCTTCGGTCTCACAGTCGGCCTTCCGGTGACCATCGCCATCGGTCTGGCTGCCGTCCTCGGCGGCTACCTGGGTGGCATGCTGTGGGACGAAGTGAACGGACCACTGCAGGACAAGCTCGGTGAACTGGGCGATGCGATCCGGGGCGACGACTACCGCATCGAGCGCTACGATCCCATCGCCTTGGACCTGGATGGAGACGGCGTTGTATCGACAATCGTTGATGGCGATCTGTCCGGTCCACTTTTCGACTATGACGGCGACGGCATTCGCACGGCAACCGGTTGGGTCGGCGCACGCGATGGCCTACTGGTGCGCGATATCGACGGCTCTGGCGCGGTCGAGAATGGTAGTGAACTGTTCGGCGACCGTACCCGCCTTCGCAATGGTCGCCTCGCTCTCAACGGGATGGAGGCGCTCGCCGATCTTGATTCCAATGGCGATGGATCCATCGACGCAGCCGACGCGGCTTTCAGCTCGCTGAAGATCTGGCAGGATGGCAACGGCAATGGCATCAGTGAATCGAGCGAACTGAAGACGTTGACGGAACTTGGAATCACTCGCCTTTCCACGAATTTCGTCGGTAATGGGGCTGCCAGTGACGACGTGCCCGGCGGCAACCTGATGGGCACCAGCAGCTACACTCGCGTGGATGCAAACGGGGTGGAATCGACCCGGCTGATGCAGGATTTCAACTTTGACGCCGACACCATCCACAGCCGTTATGTGGACCGTATTGTGATTCCCGAGGCGCTGGCGGGACTCGCGAATCTGCAGGGCATGGGCATGCTGAGGGACCTGCGCGAGGCGGCCTCGCTGTCGCCCGCTCTGCTCCAGGCGATCCAGGCATTCTCTGCAGCGACCACGCGCAGTACTCAGCGTGAACTGTTGGGGGAAGTGCTCTACCAGTGGGCGCGGACGAACCCCAGGTTCAGCGACGAGAGCATCGTCCTCCACATGAGTGGCGGCCGATATGACGAAAGCTCGGAGAACGTCATCCGGCTTCGACCCGGCGAGCAGGTGTTTCTGGGTGAACCCGGCACCATGGACGAAGCCTATACGCGCAAGGTACGTGTCGTCGAAGCCATCCTTGGAATGGAACCCGTCGGCGCCGTGTTCTGGGGCACAGAGAACCTCAACAACTATGGGCGGGTCTACGATGCCTTCTTCGAGGGCAGCTACGCACAACTTGCGCTGCAGACCCGTCTGCAGGCCTACATCAACAAGGTAACGCTGACCATCGATACCGTCACTGGAAAGACGGACGTGGACTTTGCGCCCGTCGACACGGTGCTGTTGTCCCGCTATTCCGCCGATCGCACCAACGCGGCCATCGATCTGGTAGAGCTGGCCAGGGCATTGCCGCGGCAGGTATCAGGTGCGGTTACCTGGACTCAGGGCGAGACGCTGCTGCGTGCGTGGATGGCCGAGAATGCTCAAGACTCAGTCTTCATCCAGTCGCTGGAACAGGTCGGACTGCGTCGTGGCATTGGCGGGACCGGCGATGACACGATTCTTGGCGAGGATACGCCGGATGTATCCGAATTCATCTCTGCAGGCGCTGGCGACGACGTGGTGTTCGGGGGCCAGGGCCGCAACATCGTGCGCGGGGAGGCAGGTGATGACGTCCTGTATGGCGGCGCGCAGCAGGATCAGCTCGACGGTGGCGCGGGCGCCGATACGCTGCACGGCGGAGCTGGCGACGACTCGCTTGACGGCGGTGACGGCCGCGACAGGCTCTTCGGTGGCGCAGGCGCTGATTCGCTGAGCGGCGGTGCCGGCGATGACCGCATCGATGGCGGTGCAGGTGATGATTATCTGGATGGCGGCGCCGGCAATGATCTCTACGTGTTCGGCCGCGGGTCCGGCCATGACCGCATCTACAACCACGATGCGTCCCAAGGGCGCCTCGACGTGCTCGAAATGGCCAGCGGCGTGCTCCCTTCAGACCTGAAGGTATGGCGCAGCGGCGACTACCTGTGCATCCAGATCAGCGGTACGGATGATCGGATCGACATCCAGAACTACTTCCGTGATGACGGCAACAGTGCCTACCGCGTGGACCTGATCCGCTTTGCTGATGGCACGCATTGGACTATTGCGGACGTCAAGCAGCTTGTGCTGATACCAACGCCGGGGGTAGACGACCGTTATGGTTACGAAAGTGACGATGTGATCCAGGGCGGCGACGGCAACGAGTGGCTCAGCGGCCGCGGTGGCAATGACAGTCTGGCAGGCGGAGGCGGCGCCGACCGGCTGAATGGCGATGATGGCGATGACACGCTCGACGGCGGCACAGGCAATGATCATCTGTCCGGGGGGGACGGCGCTGACCTGATCCTGGGGAGCGAGGGTGACGACTATCTCGACGGTGGTAATGGCAACGATCGGCTGGACGGTGGTGCGGGCAATGACACTCTCCAGGGAGGTGCCGGCAATGATCGGTACATCTTCGCCACTGGTTTCGGGCGGGATGTGATCAACAACTACGATGCAGCGGCCGATCGCCTGGATACTATCGAGTTCCTGCTCGGCATCGATCCTGCTGACGTGCGTGCCACGCGGGTGGGCAACGATCTGGTCCTGCAGCTTGCCAACGGTGCGGACGTGCTGACGGTGCAGAACTATTTCGGAGAAGACGCTGCAGGCCCCTCCCGGATCGACGAGATCCGCTTCGCCAATGGTGCCTCGTGGTCAGTGGCCATGATCAAGTCGATGGTCCAGGCTGCCACGGCCGGCGACGATGTTCTGCGGGGCTATGAGGGCGACGATGTCCTGGTCGGCCTGCAGGGAAATGACGAAATCTCCGGTGGCACGGGTGCGGATGAGCTCTCCGGAGGCGAAGGGGATGACCTGCTGCAGGGTGAGGCAGGGGACGACGTGATCCGTGGCGATGATGGAAACGACACGCTCAGTGGCGGCGAAGGCGCGGACCAGATCTTCGGCGGCAGTGGCATGGACGCGTTGTATGGCGGAGCCGGGGCCGACATCCTGGAAGGCGGGGACGACCGCGACTGGATGGCAGGTGACCAGGGAGACGACCTGCTTCTCGGCGGCGGTGGTGACGATGAACTATTGGGTGGTTCCGGCAACGACGTGCTGGCCGGCGGTATCGGAAACGACGTACTGGAAGGCGGCGAGGGCGACGACGAGTACCGGTTCTCCACCGGCGATGGTCGCGACCGGATCGTAGACGACGCGGGCGTATCGACGCTGCGGCTTTTGGGTGTCTCCGCGGGCAACGTGGTCATGCGGCGGGATGGTTCAACCCTGGTTCTCAGGATCGATCAGAACGGGGTGGATGAGATTCGTGTCGAGGGCATCTTCGATCCGGTCAGTGGACTCGCAACGCGTGGCCTGCGCCTGATCGTCGGCAACGCGGCTCCCAGTTGGATGGATGCATCCGCTCTCGACCAGCAGGTACTGCAGGCCACCGCCCACGACGATGTGATCGTCGGCAGCGCATTGGGCAATACCATCCAGGGCGCCGACGGTAATGATCAGCTCCTCGGCGAAGGCGGAGACGATCTTCTTGAGGGGGGCAATGGTGACGACCGGCTTCTTGGCGGAGAAGGAAACGACACGCTGCGCGGCGGCGCTGGCGCAGACCTCCTCGATGGTGGGGCCGGTGCTGACCGGGCGGAAGGCGGCCAAGGTGATGATATCTACGGCGTGGATGATGCTGGCGACTCCGTGATCGAAGGCGCCGGAGAAGGAAGGGACATCGTGCACGCCTCGGTCAACCACGCGTTGTCGGCCAACGTGGAAGATCTCCTGCTTACTGGAAACTCGAACATCGACGGCACCGGCAACGAACTTGCCAACATCCTGACCGGCAACGAGGGTGCCAACCGGCTGGATGGCGGCGCCGGCGATGACCAACTGTTCGGCGGCCAAGGAAACGACCGCCTGCTGGGTGACAGCGGCAACGACGTGCTTGATGGCCAGTCCGGGGACGATCACATGGAGGGCGGTGCCGGTGATGACATCTACTACGTGGACAGTCAGCTGGACAGCATCGTCGAACTCGCAGGCGAGGGGCTCGATGTCGTGCATGCCACCAGTGACTACGCTCTGTCGAGCAACATCGAGCGGTTGGTGCTGGTGGAAGGGAGCAACGCCATCACCGCCATTGGCAGCGTTGATGACAACGAACTGATGGGCAACAGCAACAGCAATCGCCTGGACGGCGGGGCAGGCGCTGATCGCATGCTTGGTGGCCTGGGGGACGACACCTACGTCGTCGACCAGGCGGGCGATGTCGTAGTCGAGCTCGCAGACGAAGGCCATGACACGGTGGAATCCAGCATCGATTATGTGCTCGGCGATACCCTGGAAGATCTGGTGCTGACCGGCACCGGCAACATCAATGGCACCGGCAACGGCAGCAACAACCAGCTGACAGGCAATGCAGGCAACAACCGCCTCGACGGTGGCGCCGGTGGCGACCGGATGCAGGGTGGCGAAGGAGACGACTACTACATCAACGACAGCAGCAGCGACTGGATCGTCGAGCATGTCGGGGAGGGTGTCGATACCATCGAGAGGCGCTATGAAACGAACCTGGTGCTTGCCGATGAGGTCGAGAATCTGATTCTGGCCGTCGGCATCCAGACCGGCAATGGCAACGGGCTGGACAACGTGATCACCGGCAATGCCGGCGCCAACACCCTGGGCGGCTGGGATGGCGACGATCTTCTGTACGGCCTGGATGGCAATGATTCGCTGTTTGGTGGCAGCGGCAGCGACACTCTGTACGGAGGCATCGGCAACGACTACCACGATGGCGGCGAAGGTATCGACCGCATGGAAGGCGGCGCCGGCGATGATGTCTATATTGTCGATGACAGTGCCGACGTGGTGATCGAGGCCGTCGGTGCCGGCAAGGACCAGGTCCAGTCGAGCGCCTCGTACGCGCTGTCGGACAATATCGAAAATCTGTTCCTTAACGGTGCTGGTGCCATCAATGGCAGTGGCAACGCGCTCGACAACTACCTTGCCGGCAATGCGGAATCCAACATCATCCACGGGCTGGGGGGGAACGATACGATCGTCGGCGGAGGCGGCAACGACACGCTGGTCGGCGGTAGCGGCGATGACAAGTACGTCTTCGACACCGGCAGCGGCACCGATACGGTGGACAACACCGGGGGAGGCTTTGACGGTGTGTTCTTCACCGGCGGCATCAGCCGCGAGCGGATTTCGTTCAGCCGCGACGGCAACGACCTGCTGATCACCCTGGACAACGCCGCCACGCCGTCCGTCCGCGTCACAAACCACTTCCTCGGCGGCGACGCCGCGATCGACTATGTGCAACCGGACGGCGGTTCGTACCTGACCACCGCGCAGATCAACCAGATTGTCGCCGGTGGCGGCACCGGCGGGCAGTTCGACCAGGTCATCCAGGGAACGGCCGCCGGCGAACAGCTGGCGGGCAGCTCGGGCAAGGATCTCATCGAGGGCCTGGCCGGCGCCGACACACTGTTCGGCATGGGCGGCAATGACACCCTGCGCGGCGGCGACGGAAACGACTACCTGTCCGGCGGCAATGGCAGCGGCAGCGGCTCAGGCGACGATCGCCTCGAAGGCGGGCTGGGCAATGACACATTGCGCGGTGAGGATGGCAGCAACGTACTCATCGGCGGCGCAGGTGATGATCAGTACGTCTATGGCGGCGGCATCGATGTCATAGACAACACGGGCGGCGGTACGGACTGGCTGATCTTCCAGAACGACATCTCGCTCTCCAAGCTTGCCTTCGCCCGTGACGGCGACAACCTGGTGATCACCGTCAACGGCAATGCCAACCAGAAGGTAACCGTCACCAATCACTTCCTCGGTGGCGACATGGCACTGGACTACCTGCAACCTGTCGGCGGCAATGCGTTGAATACGGCCGCCATCAACGCCCTGGTGCCAGGTGCCGGCGGCGGCAACCCGGGTGGCGGCAACGATGGCGACTACCCGTCCCAGATTGCTGGCACTGCCGCGGGCGAGCAGCTGGTGGGCACCAATGGCCGCGACCGTATCCAGGGGCTGGGCGGCGACGACACCCTGTTCGGCATGGGTGGGGATGACAAGCTCGAGGGAGGCGATGGCAACGACTACCTGTCCGGGGGCAATGGCAGCTTCAGTGGTTCAGGCAACGACATCCTGATCGGTGGTGCGGGCGACGACCAGCTGGTGGGCGAAGACGGCAACGACCTGTTGTTCGGTGGTACAGGCAACGACACCTACTTCTACCGTGCAGGTGGCGGTGTGGACACCGTGGATAACACCGGCGGCGGTACCGACTGGCTGTACTTCGACGGCATCGCACGCAGCCGCTTGAGCTACTACCGTGATGGCGATGATCTGCTCGTGCGGGTTGACGGCGATTCTGCTCAGCAGATGCGGGTGCTGAAGCATTTCCAGGGCGGGCAGTATGCCATCGCGTTCGTGCAGCCTGGGGATGGAGGCAACGCCATCTCGGCATCGGCGATCGCCGGCCAGCTCAAGCCGCTGCCAGCAGCAACCTCACTTGCTTCGGCCCGCACAGTAGATGCGTCGACGAGTGCCGAAGTGCGGCAGCTGATCGAGGCCATCGGCGGGTTTGCCGGAGATGCCAGCACCGGCTGGAGTGAGGCGCAGGGCAAGGTGTCGGAGCCATTGCTGGGTCATGCGGCTTACGATCAAGGGCATGCCATGAGCGCCGCGGCGCGCATCAGCGCGTAAGGAAACGGCTGCCGAGGCGCCCGCGAAGGCGCCTCGGCACATGGTCATCGACGATTAGACCCAAGTCCTTCGGCACCGGCTCGACAGCTCTTACCTGTCGCAGCGCTCATCCTCAGGCACGCCGCCAGCGGCCATCAGCAGCAATCGATCCTGCACTGTTGGCTCCTGCACACCCTCGAGGACCTGATCCAGATAGCTCAATGGCTGCAGTGGCCACGCCAGCGTGGCCTGCAGAAAGAAGATGGCAGGCGCCCGCCGCCCGGCCCCAAGTGGCAGGCTGATCAATAGAAGGGGCTCCTGCCTCTCCACGTACAGGACGGGCACACCCCTGCACTGGATCTGGAAGGAAGACGCTGCGTTCGGCCCGTCTGTCAGCTCGAAACCGTCCCGTGCCCGCGCCTCTGCGAAGCGGAGTGCGTGACGGCGCAGCGTCCAGAACGCCTCATCGGATACGCCCCGGTACGCGAGGATCTCTGGTTCTTCAGGCTCTGGCCAATGAATCCGTGCTGCAACGACCAGTGCCAGAAAAAGCACCCACATCACCCCGTGGTGCACCTTCACCAGCGGAGTGCGCACAACCAGCGTGCACTTTACCAAGGCAGTCCTTCAGCCTTCCGGTTGCAGCCGCTCGCTTGCATGGGCTGCGAGCCCCATGCCGGCCATGATCAGCCCTTCCATCACCCGGTCGCCAACGTACTGGTCCGGCTCGCCGTTCTGGCGGGTGCGTTCTGCGGCCAGCAGCACTTCCAGCACCACGCGAAGGCCTGTCAGTGAGCAATCGGTATCCGCCAGGGCCATCTGCCGGCCACGTAGCTGATGGCGCTCTGGCCAGGGCTGGCCGTTGGCGGCAACGCCCGAGCCGATGCTGTGCAGCAGCGCGATGAGGGTGTTGGGGTCCACGGCGGGCCCGGGGGAGGGCGCCTCATGGATGGGCTGTGGGGCAGGGGAGTAGGGCGTGGTCATGGCTGGGCTCCTTGCGTGCAGGCAGAAGCCGCCACCGATAAAGGTGGCGGACGATGCGTGGTTCGAAACCCGGTCTACGCTGGAACCGGCAGGCACAAGGCCTCCACGCACCGCCCGCCATAGCCGGCCGACGGATTGCCAGCCGGCACCACCTGATGGGTGATGCCGGCTGGCAAGCGTTTACTTCAGCGTAGAACCGGGGTTTCGAAGCCCGGCCACCTGTTCAAGGTGGCATAGCAAGGAATACGCCCGGTTGTGCGCGATGCCAATACAGTAAGGGCAATGCCGTCACCGTTTTCGACGTTTTCAGAATCGTTGCATAGCAGGGAAGGGCGCTAGAGGCTTGGCCTGCAAGGGCTGTCGACGGTCCCGATTGGCCCGCATATTCTGTGCCGGTACCGACATGCTCTGGCAGCGAGTAGGGCAGACGCGACAAATGGATGGACGGGTCGAACCCTCAATGCCCCTCAGGTCAGCCTTGGTCTGCTGCAATCAGATTGCACCGTGTGGCTGACGCCGCGCTCCACGCCATGGCACTATCCGGGATGCGTCGGGGGCGCTTGAAAGGGGGAGTACATGGAAAGTACGCAAAAAAGACTAACGATGGCCGATGTGGCTGGCTGGGGTTCGGCTGTCGTCACGTTTGGCTTGATTCAAGGCGCGCTCTATCTGAAGGCGTACTGGGGACACTTTGGCCTTGATCCCTTTCAGTTTGTCGCCGTGAGCGAGCTGGCACTGGCTGGCCTGGCAGGCATCGGCATGGTGCTGTTTCTCATGCTGGTGGCCTTGCTGTTTAGCGGCTGGGTCGATCTAAAGCTGACGAGCGGGGCATCCAAAAGCAAGCGGTTCGCCTGGCTCGGTCCAACGATCTTCTTCACTGGGCTAGGGGCGTTGCTTTGGTGGTCGAACGCGTGGCCTGTGCTGATAGGGCTTTTTCTGACGATCATATGTGCGCTGGCCGTACATCTCTCGCCAGTGATACCGACCACCGTGAAAGATTCCCCTTGGCTGATCTATGTCTTGGTGATGTTGGTGTACGTCTCGATTTCTTCGAGCTGGCTTGGTTTCGAGCGCGCCAGGACGATTTCCTCTGGTGGCGGCAAGTATGTGACAACGGTGACTGTTGGTGGAAAGGTGCAGGGCGGCCTGAACCTGATTGGTCGACTTGGTGACAGCTATGCGCTGTGGGACCCGGCTCGGAAGGCTGCAGTGCTTGTGCCGGTTGGCGATGTTGGGGGGTTGGAGATTGTGCGAAAGGGTGTGATGCCAACTTCGGCTGGCCAGTAGGGCTGGGTTTCGGCAAGCATCAGAGCGCGGGCTGAGGCGCTCTTTCTTCGGGGAGCGGCGATAAGGGATGTTTATCGAGGGTAGGGGGGAGGTCCGCTCCTCGCTAGAAGGTGCCGTCGTACCCGCATTAGTTCCGTCTTATTCCATTCCCACTTAATTTCCCGCGCCAGGTCACGGATTGAGATGAACGACGCGAAAGGCCTGCCGCTGCAACATCACTGGCGACTTGGCCGAGCCGGAGTCCTATCTTCTACATCTCATCCGCTCAATCTCACTCAGGACTTGCTTGTCTAATGAGCCGAAGTCGCCCGGAATTTCCTTCTCTGTGAAGAAGGAGTAAGTGACGCCAAAGTCGTCGCCATGGAGCACACGATTGCAGGAAACACTGCCCAACGTGTCGCAGGATGCCATTAGCTCATCGTCATCCATGGGTTCTGTTGCGCCACGTGCACTCGAGCGCCATACGAAAATGTGGCTCTTGTCGCCGCCGTCGGGAACGGCAAGCAATCCTTTCTCCAGCATCTTCGCGTCTTGCCAGCCTTCAATAGCGCTCGTACGCAGATGGGATCCTTGGGGGAGGTCGCCAAACCTTCTTCCAGGAAAGTACGATTTGGCTACCACCGCTACCGAGATCAAATTATTGGGGCCGATACAAGCCTCGCTATGGCTGGAGTAACAGCCATGCAGGGTAAAGCCGCCGGTCACAGGATCCTCATGACCCCGCCGGGAAGGCGTCGCATCTAGATCGCCAGGAACGCAAAAGTCGGTCTTCGCACCATCGACACGATATGAAGTGGTCGAATCCACACACCCGGACCCAAGAGCTGCCACGACACACACAAAAAATCTAGTTGCTGCAACTCGGTTGCGAGTAATAGTCATATACGTCTCGCGTCTCGGCGGCTACGGACGGCGAGCGCCCGATCTGGTGGGCCTATGGGAACCCATGGCGGCAAAATTCCCCTTCATGCTGCGACTGTGCATGGTGTTGCTGTGTTGGTACAACGGAAACGGTTGGGCGCTGCTGGCGATACCTGTCGTCATGGTGGCGGAGTTGGACTGGCGGATCAAGCGGGCAGGTAGGTTCTTTTACCTGTACTGCATCGGCCATCTTGCCTTGCTCGCATGCACCGTGTGCACGCCCAGCTATCGGGGCAGGTGGATGCAGCAAATCCAGCGAGATTGGCGCCGCAGGGGGCGGAGAACGGAGCGGGAGCGACGGTCGCAGCCGCGTCGCAAGCCACACCCCCGGCGGCCTCCCGTTCGAACGACTGCGTGGCGTGGATGCGCCCACGGGTTCAGGGCCAGCCGTGGACCGCGCCTGCCTATGACGGTCTTGCGGCGCCTAACAATCAGCCGCCACGTGTGTACTGCATGGCGTCCGGCGATGGTCTGGACGCGATGGGCGAGCATCAGATTGGCCGGTGTGGTTGCAAGACCGAGCAGGGCACCAGCTACGTCATGGATCAGGAGCAATGCAGGCTGGTTGCGCGTGAGGGGCAGTACGAGCCGTTCCTCGACACGAATAAGGCTGACGCTCGCCGCATGAACGACCTTCAACAGTCGGCGCACTACCAGCAGGAGGCGCGATACGAGCGCGAAGCCGTGAGCGGCTCAACGATCAGTAAGCAGGTGAGGGCGCTCGGCTCTTTCCCGGAATCGCCCGTCTATACCAGCAGCACCAGCGTTACACCGCCCACGACAAGGGATATGTGATGACCAGCAGCGCACGCGAAATCCTCAAATGGCTGGCCGTGATCCTTATGATCGGCGATCACGTTGCCAAGATGGTCTGCGGCGGCTACGTGCCTGGACTCATCGAAGCGGGGCGGGTGGCGTTCCCGCTGTTCGCGCCGGTCATGGCCTACAACCTCGCCCAGCCCGGCGCCGACATGGTGAAGTCTGTGCGCAGGTTGGCCGTGTGGGGCGCTATCGCCCAGCCGGTGCACGCATTGGCGTTCGGGTACTGGTTGCCGCTCAACATCCTGCTGGCGTTCGCGCTGTGTGCGGCTGCCGTCTATGCGGTAAGCCAGCGCCGATGGTTTGTCCTGGCATTCGCCGCGGGGTTCTTCCGGCATTCGTGGATTACCACTGGGTGGGCGTGGCGTTCGTGCTGCTTGCGTGGTTCGGGTTCTGCACGGACCGACCGCTGCTGGTGCTGGCCGGGTTCGTTCCGCTATGCCTGTTCAATGGCAACCTGTGGGCCTTGATGGCGCTTCCGGTGGTCTTGGCGCTGTACGGGGTTCGCTGGCCACTACCTCGTGGCCGGTGGGCGTTCTACGGCTACTACGTACTGCACCTGGTCTGCATTTCGGCCGGAGGATCGCTTGGCATATGGCAAACCTAGAACGAAGCCAGTTAAGCTCCTAGCAGCGAGATTAGTCGGATCTGAACTGCCAAGGGGGGCGCAATGTTTGACGACATAGTTAAGGGGATCAGGGAGTACGTATCTGACAGATTCATGAGCCCTTTAGGGGCTTCGCTCACGGTGTCATGGTGCCTCTGGAACTACAAGGCACTGCTGATAGTGCTGTCAGGTGAATCCGCGATTCGAAAAATACACTTGCTACACTTGATCTACCAAGACAACGCCTACTCCGCAGTCCATCTGGCGGCTGGCCCCTTGGCAACGGCAGCGTTCTACATTCTTGCCTTCCCGTATCCGTCCAATTGGGTCTATAGCTATTCGCTAAGACGCAGCAAGGAGGCGCTTGATCTGAAGCGTGAGATTGACGACCAGACCGTCCTTACGCATGAGGAGTCGCGCGCTCTTCGAAAGCAGTTCGAAGAAATGGACCTGGAGCACACGTCTGCGACGCTAAGGCTCAATAGTCGCATCGACGCACTGAAGGAGCAGCTTAAGCAAGCCGTCGATGAAAGAGACGGTGCTCTCAAACAGTTGAACGACGTGCGCGTCACGGTCGCTGATCCGGTAACTGACGAGGAGCATGACGGAGTTCAAGAGATTGTTCTAAGCAAGCTTCAGTGGCGCGTGATAGACGCACTTGGTCGTCGCGGCAATCAGGTTCCGATCTCAACATTGGCGAGCCTTCTTGAATTGGGTGAGGCGGCGGTTTGGGTTTTGCTCGGAGACCTGGAGGAGATGGACCTCGTCAACCGCGAATATCATGACTATGAAACTGACATTCCAGACCATGCCGGGTTGACAGACGACGGGCTTAGGCTGTTTATGAGCAACCTCTAATCATCCGCGGGGCGTAGGGGCGGCGCCCCTACGGAAGCGCCTCACACGCGCTGGCGAGGCCTCGGCCCACGGCTCATGTAGACCACGTTGGATGGCTCGGCGTCGGGACCGGATACGCCTGCGCCCAACCGCCGTTCTCGGCGAATTCTGAGCGCTTCGGCAAGGCAGATGACGCTGGATTTCTTTGTGGCAGAAGCCTGTCGTGGCCGTGCCGATCGGGCGGCCACCTCGGTCCGTTCCTCAGCCATCATCAACCGCCATTCCCGTGCAATGTTGCAGGTCAGGGACCACCAGGTCATGTCGCAAGGCTCCAGCTGATGACCTTCGGGGGTAAACATGTGGCCGCCCTGAAAGCCGAAACCGGCCCAAGGGCCGGTTAGATCTGTACGGTCATGCGGATCGATCTCGATCATGCTGCAAGCTCATCCTTGGCGGGTGGCCGCGAAGGATGACAGGAGCCAAGCCAGAGCCGCAGCCATTGCCAAGCGGAGCTAACGAACCCGTAGATCCGGGCAATCCAGCATTTCGCATAATGTATATTATGTTCTAAGCCGGCCGACCTGGCTGCCACTTGCTCTTGCCCAGACTCGCCAGCCTGTTGAGCGCTGTGAACTTGGTGCAGCTTATGCGGCAACTTGTAGCAATTGATGCGCTGAGCTACGTGCACTCCCAATGACTCGCTGTGATCTTGGTGCATCGCCAATAGTGAGTCGCGAATCTGCCGCGTCTGCTTGAACTCTGGGGCAGCTTCGGGGTCCTCTGCTGCAGATTTGGCGAGCAGAGCGGCGCATTCCGTTACAGCGACCCAGATGGTGTGACGCCTAGGAAGACGCCACCGGAAAGCCTTTGTGAGGTCACAGTCGTTGGTTGATCCAATCCCAGGTGGCCTTGTTCAACCAGCCTTGGTGGCTGCCGGTGGTTATGCGCGCTACGAAAAGTCTGTCGTTCTTATCGAGCGGATGCTTAAGATCATCTGTTAGCGCGTCGGGTGTTAGGTTCGATGAAATCCAGCGAACCGACTCCAGTCCGGGATCTGCAACGTTTTGATATTGGTTGACTTGCTTGAGAAACGCTGTGCGCTTTGCGTCGTAGTTGGCTTCGCGATTCAAGTTCCAGGTGACGACATAGACAGCCATTTCGATCCCTCGAGTCTGACACCTAGTATGTCCGCGCGATCATAATAAGTGTGATGCATGTCACGCAATGGATGATTGAGTGATTTGTGTGGAAGGCCGTTGAACGAGTCCCCTACCCTATGTGCCAATGGTTCCGATAAGATATATTTATCGGAACCAAAGCTATTTTTTGACACTATTTTCAATCACTTATGAGCGACCTTCTGCCAGCGCTGACGACGTCCCTGCCCGCTGATCCAACTGTGGCACAGCTCTCGCAGTCCTCGGCGGACGCGGTGCGCGAAGTCTTCGCCGAAGCGGCCTCGGCCAACACCACGCGCAGTTACGCCACCGCCTTGCGCTACTGGGCAGCCTGGTACCAAGGCCGCTACGGCGTGGTCATCGCCATGCCGGTGGACGCGTCTTGTGTGATCCAGTTCATCATCGATCATCTGGCCCGGCGCTCAGGCGATGCCCTGGCCTGGGAGCTGCCACCGGCATTGGATGTGCTTCTGGTGGAAGGCAAATTCAAGCAGCGTCCAGGACCGCTCAAGCTGTCGACCATCGTCCACCGCGTTGCGGTGCTCTCCAGCGCCCATCAACTGCTCAAGCTGGCCAATCCCTGTGAAAGCAGCGAGGTGCGGCAACTGTTGGCCAAGGGCCGTCGCGCCGCACATAAGCGCGGCGAGCGGCCGAGCAAGAAGACAGCGATCACTGCGACCGAATTGATGGCGATGATTGCGACCTGTGGCGAGGATCTCGTTGGGAAACGGGATCGTGCCCTGCTCTACTTCGCTTTCGCCAGTGGTGGGCGCCGTCGGAGCGAAACGGCCCATGCCTCCTTGAGCAAGCTTGCACCGATCGACGGCGGTTACCTCTACCACCTGGATGTCGGCAAAACGCTGCAGGACGGGGTCAAAGCCGGTGGCTCGCCGGACAAGCCCTTGTTGGGTCCACCGGCCGAAGCGCTTCGCGCCTGGATCGAAGCGGCAGGACTGCAGGAGGGCGCCCTCTTCCGCCAGCTGACGCGCGGGAAAGTTGGGGCCGGCTTGTCACCCAAGTCGGTAGCCACCATCATCCAGAATCGCGCATGCGCTGCCGGGTTGGTAGGAAACTTTGGCGGCCACAGCTTACGATCGGGTTTCGTAACGGAAGGCGCCAGACAAGGGATTGCCCTGCCCGCCATTATGGCAATGACCGATCACCGATCGGTGGTCAGTGTCATCGGCTACTATCAAGCCGGCGCGGCCGAAACCAATCCGGCGGCGCGAATGTTGGAAGGCGCAGTAAGGCCAACTACAGACCGCGCCTTGGGACTAGATGGGAGTGCGATGGCCGCTGAATCCTAGAAAACCTAAAAACAGCTCTCATATGGCCTGCAGTTTGGCTACTCGACGGAGCTCTTCTGCCGCATCCTCGTCGGAATGGCGCGTCTCATCATAGAGGATGTAGATCGCTCCTACTGCGCTGAAGAAGGCGCCGCGTACCGCGAGTTCCCCTCCCCCATATCCATATCCGCGTATCAGGTCAGAGCATCTACTGGACCAGTGCTCGATGAGCATGGAGCCTAAACAGAGTCCGTCTTCGTCGCTTACAAATCCGGACTGATTCAAGCGAGCAGCTACGCGGATCACCTCCGTAGGGGCGATTTCTGACAATGCCTCATATGCATCGAATCTATCCATACTGGGACTCACCCTGCTCTTCGGCGCTTGGCTCCGGAATGACCAAAGGCCTCAATCCGCCACGCAAGCCGCGATCAACATGGAGCACTACCCGCTGACCGGGTGTAAGCAATCTGAGTCCAATGTACTCAGGAAGACCCTTACGTGTATGGCGCTGGAAACCCAAAACTTGAACGCGACTGCCAGTATCCAAGCTCAACAGTGCCATCAAGCAGGGCCTGCGCTTCGACCAGACAAGGGCGTCGAGTTGGCCGGCAAATTGCCCCTCTCCAAGCGACTCCAGTAGATCGCTCCTGTAGGAGATTGGGTCAAGCCCAGCATCGAGTGCGTCGGCGTAAGACATCTCTTGCATCTTGTAGCGTTCCCGCTCGGAAGAAGATCTCTGGCGTCAAGCCTAGTCTGTGAGATGACCCCTGGTCTGTAGGGAATTCCCTTACTCCAATGGCTGGCCCGTTTTTGGCTGTCCGATGCGAATGACGCCATTCCGCCTCATTCGCAGAGACTGAGACGGAATGGCGAGTTGTAGATCTATGGCTCGATCGTGGGCCACTGGCTCTCAATGTGACGTGCCATGTCGTCTAACATCCTCAACGTCTCCGGCCTCATAGGCCGGCCTCGGAAGTGCCTTCCGGAGAAGAGGTCGATCAGTTCAAGCTGATCCGGCCCCACCACGACATTGTTCTGCCCTAACACTCAGTGACCGAACTCAAGCGTGAGCCGGGCTTCCTTGGGGTCGCACTGAACACTTTTCTCGTGGAAGTAGATGTAGCGCACCTCGGCACCATCCATCTCCACAACGTGCGGTGAAAAGCGAACCTCAAGGCTACGCGCATGTGCCTGGTAGCGATGTCCGGGAACTACCTTCAATCGGCGGCTTGCATGCGGTGATGCAATGAAGGCGTCCAGTACCCGCAGAGAATTGTTGCGCCGCGTCTCTTGGGAGATACCCTTCAGCTTTGCGCGGGCGTCGATGATGCCAGGAAGGCCTCGCTTCATCACATCGCGGATTCCCGCAAGTGCTTTGGCATAGTAGGGCTGCATGAACACTTGCGGTGTACCTCGTGGATACTTTTGATCATGCAGGAACCGCATCTGACGACTCGCCGACATACGAACCATGCGCGCGAGGTTGCGATCAGAACGGCGTGGTTTCGGGACAGTAGGTGAGAGCTTAAGAACAGTGTTCATAGCGCTTCTACCGGCCTGCGTCACGGCGGCCGCCGGGGGCTAAGTCATACAGAGCCTTGGAATTCGTTAGAACTGAAGTGAGTGGAACCAGTTCAAACTTGGACATGCTCGCCCCGGGAATAGGGACAAAATGTCCGGTCAATTTACCAAAATGTCCAATACTCAACCCGCATTTTGATATGAGCTCTCACTTGCCGACGACAGGAGTAGAGTCAGCGATAACGAGTCCTGCAGCACACGCATAGGGCGCGACCTGCAGGGCGCCGTCGAACGGGGAGAACGCAATCATGAGCGCAGGGGCTTTGCTTGTCGCCCGCTTGTTCTTGGGGCTGCCATTCGTCATATGGGGAATGATGAAGCTGCGTGGTGGCGAGGCGCAGCTGGTGCCAGTGCTCGCCAAGATGGGCTTGCCCGATGCCAGAGTCCTGGCGTTCCTGATTGGCGCCTGCGAACTGTTAGGGGGTGTAGCGGTGTGCATTGGCTACCCAGTCCTGATGGTGTGTAGCCTACTAGGTGTGTGGTGCTTGCTAACGGGCTATATGTCTCATAAGGGTGATATCAATCAGCTACTGGCGCACGTGGGATTGGCCGGTGGCTTCTTCTTGCTCGCTGCCGTGGGACCGGGCTCGCTATCACTGTTCGGCGGGACCCCGACAGGCTTCTTTGCGTACCTGCGCTGAGATCACCCGACACCCATTCACTATGGAGTTAGACTATGTCCGTCAAGACAATTGCCCATGACGATATCTTGTCGGTGGGCGCCGAGGCACCAGATTTCACGCTTAACGCCACGCCCGATCAGACCTTGTCGCTCCACGAATTTCGCGGAAAGCCTGTAGTTCTGGTGTTCTACCCGGCCGACTGGAGCGAGGTTTGCTCAGATGAGCTCGCAATCTTCAATCAGGCGATTCCACTCATCTCAGAAACTGGCGCAACGACGCTTGGCATATCTGTAGACAGTGTTTGGTGCCACAAGGCTTTTATCGCCGCCCGCAATCTTGGCTTCGACTTGCTTTCGGACTTTCACCCCAAAGGTGCGGTGTCCACCATGTATGGCGCGTACGACGCCGAGCACGGCTACTGTAAACGGGCCTTGTTTGTTGTCGATGCACAAGGACGCATAGCCTGGAGCTACCTGTCTCCAGTCGCAATCAATCCTGGTGTCGACGGTGTGCTGGATGCTCTCGAGTCCCTTAAAAAATCTTGAAATCCATGCCCAAAGCAGGAGGTCTATTATGTCGACGCTTCATGTTCCCGTAGGTTCGCGTGATCATGTGCAGGGCTCGGTCGATGCGCCAGTTGTTTTGGTTGAATACGGCGATTATCAATGCCCCTATTGCGGCGATGCCTACAGCGGCATCAAAGAGTTGCAAGCTCAGTTCGGCGAACGTCTATGCTTCGTGTTTCGCAACTTCCCCCTTAGTGCGGTCCACCCTCAGGCAATGCCTGCCGCGATCTTTGCAGAGTATGCCGCGGCCAATGGTAAGTTCTGGCAAGCGCATGATGCGCTCTACGAGAATCAAGACCAACTTGGCCCAGCTTTGTATGCCGAACTGGCACGTGACCTCGATCTGGATCTTGGTGAGCTGCGTGAGGCCCTCGAAACCGGGCAATTCGGTACGCGTATCCATGCCGATCTCAATGGTGGCTTGCGTAGCGGCGTGAACGGTACTCCTAGTTTTTTTATCAACGACCAGTTCTATTCTATGCAAGGTGGCATTGAGGGGTTGGCTAGCGTCATCCGAGACACGATCGACGGATTGAATCGCTGACCACCTATCTACGTTATGGGATGTCGTGCGTTGAACCGCAGACGATGTGTGGATCACTCGGCTTCAACGCTCGCTGATCGAGTAGGCGGCGGCGATGCAGTTTCTTCTTGCGCTGCCGGCGCCATGGCCGGCCCATCGTTGGGGAACATCATCGTTGGGGAACATCGATGTCGGCAGGTACCAAATCGCAGCGGCCTTAGCTTCCATGCTGGCGCCAAGGCATCTGCTGCCTTGCCTTACGGACGGATCCAAACTGTCCTCTACAGATCCCGCAGCAGAAAGCGGATGGAGACGCCATGAAGTAGCCTTGGCCGTAGACCGCTCAAAGCGTCTCGGCGAGGGGCAACAGCATGTCCGCCCATTGCGTGACTGGCGATAGGTGTTGCTCTTAGACTCAGTGCGTCAGAATCCTGAGGAACCTCCATGCCAGAGTCTCTGCGATGGCTTCAGCAGCCATTTGGAGTCACAATCTTCTGGTTTTTGCTGACCTTCCAGGTCGCGGTTCTGGCACGCGCGATCACCCGGCGTGACCGTACTCCAGCTTCAAGGATCGCTTGGGTGGCGGTCGTTCTTTCCCTTCCTGCACTGGGCACAATCGCCTACCTCCTCCTGGGCGAAACCAGCATTGGCCGCGGTCGGATATCGCGCCTTCATCGGGCCGAACGGATGCTTGGAACCATCCCGACACCCCAGGCTCCAGTGCTGCCCCCTGCCGCTCAATTACTGTCCAATCTCTGCGCGGCCACCAACGGATTAGGGCCTGTCGGCGGCAACAGGATCGAGTTGTTGGGCTCGACTTCCGCCTCACCGAACGAGCCGATGCTCGACTCCGATGCAGCCATCGAAAGACTGATCTCCGATATTGCTGAGTCCCGTGATCACGTACATATCAGCTTCTACATCTGGCTTGACGATGGCAATGGCGGCAGAGTTGCCGATGCCATTGTCGCAGCAGCTCTCCGAGGGGTGGCATGCCGGGTCATCGTCGATTCTTTGGGGTCACGGTCATTCATCCGTAGCCGACGCTGGCAACAGCTGCGGGAGGCCGGAGTTCGCTTGCTTGCAACGCTGGACGACATCCCTCGTATAGGACATCTGGCGCTAGGCCGACTTGACCTGCGCAATCACCGTAAGCTGGTCGTCATCGACAATGCAATCGCGTTCTGTGGCAGTCAGAACTGTGCTGACCCTGAGTTCAGGGTGCTTGCAAAGTACGCTCCTTGGGTAGATATCTTCCTGCGATGCGAAGGCCCTGTAGTGAGACAGGCACAGTGGCTGTTTCTGAGCACCTGGATGGCCGAAACCGGCGAGGAGTTGGAGTCACTACCGTCTCAGCGCCCTTTGCCGGCCTTCTTTGCCCAAGGTGCGGTGGCCCAGATGTATGGCTGCGGCCCATCAACAGTTGGCGACGCCATGTCGGATTCATTTGTCGGCGCGGTGTACGCCGCACGGCGCGAGCTGCTGATCACTACGCCCTACTTCGTTCCAGATGAGGCCCTCCTACGGGCACTATGCGCTGCGCCGCGCAGCGGTGTAAGAACCACGATCGTGTTTCCGAAACGCAACAACTCACTGTTTGTGGCTTACGCATGCCGCAGCACCTACCGTGACTTGCTTCAGGCAGGAGTATCCATCTACGAGTATCCGCTTGGGCTACTTCACACCAAATCACTGACGGCGGATGGGCAGTTCTCATTGGTTGGATCCGCCAATTTGGATCGTCGTAGCCTGCAACTCAACTTCGAGAACAACCTCCTCATCATGGATCCACTGGCAACGTCGGCTATCACGAATCGACAGGAAGGCTACGTACGTGTGTCTGAGCAGATAGCTCTCGAGGCGGTGGAGGCTTGGCCTTTCCATATGCGACTTCTTCAGAATGCCATCGGCATGATGTCGCCCGTTCTCTAGAGGTGCCGGGCGATCAAGCTACGCCAGCGTCACCACAACATTCACGACTGCAGCCAGTAGTACGGTATTGAAGGCGAAGGCCACGAGCGAATGCAGCAGGCTTACGGCTCGAATCTTTGACGAAGAGATGGAGACATCAGCGGTCTGTGCAGCGACTCCGATGATGAACGCGAAATACAGAAAATCGCGTGCCCCAGGCGGCTTGTTCCCAGGGAAAAGCAATCCCGCGTGGTAGCCCTCCTGCTCACCTTCGTTCTCGCAGTTGTTATCGGACTTTCTCCAATACATGTGCGCGTAGTGCCAAGCCATCATTGCGTGAATGGTGGCCCAGGCGAGAGGCAGCGACGCCAGAGTCAGCCCCAGTTCCAAAGGCTTGTGTTGCTTCCCGCTTACCGAGATGACCAGCCCCACCGCCAGAGCTGCCGCTGCCAATGTAATGATTAACACCATCCACAGCGGCTCATCCCGGTGGCTTGCGTTCAGTCGGAGCCGTTCAGCGTCGTAAGTGGGGACGGAAGCCAGTGTCCTTGCCAGATAGGCAACAAAGAAAACATCCACGCCTACCACCAAGGCCAGATACGGCGCAGAGTGGACTGCCCAACCCCAAGCGAGAACCCCTGCTCCGGCGGCCAGGTAGAAGCTTGCCCTAGCATGCGAAAGCTTGATCACATTCTGGCTCCATTTGATGTCCAGCCAGCGACCTGGCGGAGATTCGACGAGGCTTGCTGGTCATTTTCCAGCGTCATTGGACCGCGATTGCGGGGATGGACCACCAACTCGCGGGTTATTCAGTCACTTTGTTTCGTAGAGTCTGGATGGGCAACTCGAACAATGGCGCTGCCCATGGCAACACCATTTGGAATTACGACCTCGTTCCCTTGTGCATCCCGGAGGGTTGTGAAACCAAGAGAGATGCCCTCTACCCGGGCTTCGATGACCCCATTAGGAGCATACACGCGGACGGTATCCCCCACGCGCATCGCCTTTGACATGAGAAGCGAGAATCCTGCTATCAGATTACCGAGGGTATCCTGGGCCGCTAGACCTACTACAACTGAAAGGATGCCAGCCCCCGCAAGCATCGTCGACCCGAGGGTCCTGAGCTCAGGGATAAGGTGCGCATAGAGGCCGACGGCCAGCAGGTAGATCAACCACTGTCCCAGTACGCTTGCAAACTGGAGCGTGGTCCCATCCGTAAGCCGTGCACCGATACGACGAGCTGATCTCCTTAGAAGTGCGGCACTGATCGTGGCGAGAAGCGCGATGAGCGCCCCAATCGCCACTGCGCCTACGACAGATGAGGGATTCACTAAAGCGCTGACAGTAGTCTGCATCTCAGCCTGCCATTGCCGCGAGTGCGCTTCTGGACGGAACAAAGAAGACGTTGCCAGTCACAGCTCTTGAGAAATCAAGAATTCGGTCGTGAAGCGGCGGCGGGTTGCCGATGAACATTCGCTCAAGCATCTGCTCGACCACCCAGAGATGTCTTGAATAGCCAATGAAGTAGGTTCCGTACTCGGCATTTGATGGCCTTGCAAAGGGCATATTGTCTCGCAGGATGTCGTGTTCGACCCCTTCCTTTGTAATGGTACACAGGGTCTTGTGCGACTTCTGATCCGCCTCTGGTGCGTCTGGGAGCTCGGTGTTCGAAAATTTTTTGCGACCGATGATCTGCTCTTGGACCTCAGTACCAAGGCCCTTCCAGGCCTTGAGATCGTGAAGGTACTTCTGTGTGACAACGTAGCTTCCACCCGCGTGCGCGGGATCTTCGCTTCCGACGATAGTCGCCTCGGGGAGCGCCAAACCAACTGGATTGGCAGTACCATCGACAAACTCCAGCAGATCGCGACCGTCGAAGTATCTGAATCCACTGACTTCGTCCTGCGCTGCAACTGTCCCTTCCAAACCCTCGAAGAGCATCTGCTGGAACGCGACAATCAGATCCATTGACTTGGCGCGGATATGGAACAGGAGATCGCCTGGCGTGGAGACTGCCGCATGCGCTGCGCCTCGGATCTCCCTGAACGGACGTAGTTCAGCAGGTGGCGCCGTGCCAAGGAGCGGGCCCCATACGTTCGCGCCAATCCCGACGTTGCAGGTAAAGGTGCCGGTCACATCTCTGACGAGCACGTTCTTGATCAGATCGTCCAGGCTGCCCAGGACCGTTCGCACGGTAGATAGGGACGCGGCGTCCCGCTCAATGGTAAGAACAAGGAAGGATGCAGCGATCGACAGTGGTGCATCGATCGGTTGCGGTTCGGGGGATTGCGGCGTCGCGCAGCTCATTGAACGCTCCTGAAGTGAGTCACCGATCACGCATGGCTAGCAGCAACCGCCTCAATCCATGCACCTGCTCGATCAGTTGAAGCGCAACATCCACCCCTGCCTCATTGACCTCCATTTCAAACATAAGGTCGCGAACCAAAAGTGCTCTGCTGAGATCTACACGCGTGTAGATCAGTCCATCCTCACCCTGCTGTGGAGAGATCCACTCCAGCTGGACCCAATGGCTCAGCACAGCTTCAGCGACGCCGGCCTGGTCGAGGATATCCTGAACACTGACAACCTCATTCAATGCGCTCATGCTGCACCTCCTTCCCGCGGATTGAAGGACGCGCCCGACTCCCAGTTCTTCACGAACTGGGCCAGCTCCGCGTCCATAGGCTTCTGTAGAACAATCTTCAATCGGACGAACTCATCGCCTCGGCCACCGGAACGCAGTGGCATGCCCTGCCCTTTCAGCCGAAGCCGGGTGTTGCCATCTGAGCCAGCAGGCACGCCCACCTCGGCATGACCGGTTGGTGTCGGCACGGTAATGCGTGCGCCCAAAACGGCTTCCTTCAAGGAAATGGGCACCTCAATCGTGAGCGAATCACCCTCGGCAAGGAAGCGTGGGTCTGGTGCAATCTGCAGCTCTATGAAGGCATCGCCGTCTCCACCCGTACCAGCGCCCTTTGCGCCCTTTCCTCGAAGGCGGAGTGTTTGCCCCTGGGTAACGCCCGGTGGAATGTTCACATCCAGGGTGCCTCCATCGCCCAAGACCACGCGCTCGGCGCCTCCCTCGATGGCGCGCGCCAAGCTGATTTCGAGGTGATAGCGGAGGTCCTGGCCACGGCGGTTTGCGCGGGCATTCGACGTGCGGCGGAAGAACTCGGCGAACGGATCGCCGGCTTCGGCAAAGTCCGCGTAGCCACCAAAGCCGCCGTCGCCATAGCCGGCATCGGCCTGGGCATAGTCGCGGTAGTACTCGCGGTGCGGGCGCTCCGCTCCCGTTTCGTCGATCGCCCCTTGGTCAAACAGCGCCCGCTTCTCCGGGTCGATGAGCAGCCTGTAAGCATTGGCGACATCCTTGAACTTTTCTTCCGCGGCCTTGTCGCCTGGGTTCAGGTCGGGATGCAGCTTCCTGGCCAGCCTCCGGTACGCCTTCTTGATCTGATCCGTCGTGGCGTCACTGGCAACACCAAGTGTTTCGTATGGACTGCTCACTCCAACCTCCATTCGTTCTTGTCATTTGAGGAATTCAACGCACTGGGACGGTCCTCGGCCGCCTCTGGCATCCACAGTTCAACGACGGTCCCCGCCGGCCCCGTACTCGCCACAGAGAGGTTTCCCCTATGCCGCGACGCCAACATTTGGCTGATCGAAAGGCCGAGCCCGGTGCCCTGACGGTGCTTGGTCGTGAAGAAGGGCTCGAAGATCCGCTCCAGGATGTCCTGCGGGATGCCGCTACCGGTGTCGGAGATCCGCAGTGCCACTCCAGGCGCACCGTGGATGTCATCCGTGTCCTCGGTGGCTAGTCCCAGGACACCGCCACCCGGCATGGCATGGAGTGCATTGATCATCATGTTCACGAGGATCTGCTGGATTTCCCCTCTGTTGGCCTTGATGAGTCGGGTGGAATGAAACTCCTTCTCGATCATGACGGGCTGACGTTTGGTCAGGTGCTGTACCAGCGGTAGCGTTTCCAGCAGCAGGGATGAAGGCTCCAACAGTTCGTATTCCGCTGCGTGCTCGCTGGGTTTTGAGAACTGAAGCAGCTTGGACACGATCGTACTGATACGCTGGATCTGATCCTCGATGAGGTCAAACTCCTCCTTGCCGCCTGGTCCGGAATCCTGGAGCACGGCTTCACGCAGCAGCTCCAGATTTCCCTGCATCACTGCGAGCGGATTGTTGATCTCATGTGCGACACCTGCGGCGATCTCGCCAATAGTTGCCAACTTCTCTTTCACAATCAGGTGCTGCGTTGCTTCCTCCAACTGACGGTTGGCAAGCAGCAGTCCCGCCGTCCGCTCCTCTACCCGCGTGTTGAGCTCCTCGTTCCAGGCCACCAGCTGCCGCTCGTTGTCCTGCAGCTGGTTGAGCATCTGGTCCAGCTGCGATGCCAGTCGCCCGATCTCGTCGTTGGAACCACGCGCGCCTGCGCGGGCGTTGCGATCGCCGGCATTGACTCGCGCAATGGCTGCGTCCATCTTTTCCAGCGGCCGAAACACGCCACGGGCGATATACAGAAACAGAGGTACGGTAATTGCCGCAACCAGCAGGCAACCGAGGACTATCATTCCGATGGCGTTCCGTCGCGCGGTAGCGAATGGCTCGTCCGAAAAGCCAACGAAGAGCATGCCGACCGGCACGCCCTCACTGTCCCGAATCGGCATATAGCCTGAGACATACCAGTCATTGACCACGAAGGCCTTTGCCAGCCACGTCCTGCCTTGACCAAGAACCGCTGCGGCCACTTCCGCTGACGCTCTTGTGCCGGACGCTGGGCGCCCGCCGGGCAGCTTGGCATTCGTGCTGATGCGGGTATCACCAAGGAACAGGGACGCGATACCGGTACTTCCGGAGCGCATGCCGTTGCCCCGATAGATCAAGTCCGTGATTTGGTCGATGAAGTGCGCGTTGTGGTTCAGCAGCGTGCCCGCGACCAGCACTCCTGGCTGCTGGCCGGGCAAGTTCACTGGAGTGGCAGCCTGGATCATCAGTGCGCGCCTTTCATATGTGCTCGGCGGCGCCTGCTCTCCCGGCTCTGGCAGGCGGACTATCTCCGCACGCGCCGCCAATTGGGGCGAGAGCGCTCGCAGGTCATCCTCTTGCACTACGCCTACCTGCACGTCGGAGACGCCGTTGACAGCCTTCTCAATCACTGGCCACTTGAGCAACACGGCCTTCTCCGATGACGGTTCGCTGCTGGCCAGGAGATGGCCATCTCGATCAAGCAGCGCGATGAAGTCCAATGCACCTGGACGGGCTTTCGATGCAAGCAATGTGCTGAGAGCGTCCCTGTCACCACCAACTGCGCTATGAAAGCTCTCCGAGTCAGCGATGGCAGCAAGTGATGCACGGTCGTTGATCAGCAACTGGTTCATGTACTGCCCAGCAATCTTCAGATCACTGCCGACCTTGGAGGACAGCAGTTCATCGAAACGCTTGTCCCACTTATAGATGAGCACGCCAACGATCATTGGCAGGATCACGACCATCGGAAGGATCGCGATCAGCAGCAGGCGATGGCGGACGGAGCGCACTCGATTCATTGGGGTTCCCTAAGCTGATACGTTCCAGCTGGAACATTTGCGGTCGATGGTCTTCCGCGAAACCCCCAGAATGCCGGCTGCTTGTTCGCGATCACCACCCGTTTCCCGTAGTACCGCCAGGATGTGCCGACGTTCGACCTCGGACAGAAGTCGACTGCGCGGATCAGACAGAGATTCGAGCCGTTCAAGATGCGACGGGAAGTGGCCCAGGATCAGGCTGCGCTCCACGTAGTTGTGCAGTTCGCGGACATTGCCCGGCCAAGAGTAGTGCTGGAGATAGGCACGGGTTCGTTCATCGAACGGAATGGGATGTAGACCAAGCTGCAGCCCCAGTTCGCGCATGAATCCAGCCGCTAGTTCCAGTACGTCCGTCCCCCGATCGTGCAGGCGCGGTATCTGCACCTCCAGTACATTGATCCGATAGAAGAGATCGGGCCGGAATGTACCGTCCTTCACTGCCGCTACCAGATTCTTATTGGTCGCGAAGACGAAACGGACGTCGATGGGAGTCTCGCGCTCTGCGCCGACCGGGCGTATCCGCCTGTCCTCGAGCATGCGCAGAAGCTTGCCTTGGAACGCCAGCGGTAGGTCGGCGACCTCATCGAAGAACAGCGTCCCGCCTTGAGCATAGGACACCAAGCCTTGGCGTGATGATTGCGCCCAGTTGAACGCCCCCTTGAGATGGCCGAACAGTTCACTGTCAATCAACTCGGCCGGGATCGCTGCGCAGTTGATAGGAATAAAGGGATTGGAGGCGCGCGTGGAGAGCGAATGCAACGATCGTGCCGCCACCTCCTTGCCCACGCCGGACTCTCCAGTGAACAAAACACTGCTGGGCAAGGGCGCCACTTTTGCGATCAGGTCGCGAGTGGCTTGGATCACTCGCGAGCTGCCGGTGAGCTTGTCGCGCAGTGGTGAAGGCGCGCCGGATCCATGCAGTTCGTGGCGTAGGACAGCATTTTCGCGCTGCAATCGACCGCGCTCCAGACAGCGAGACAGGGCCGCCAGCAGTTGGCTGGTTCGGAATGGCTTGAGTAGGAAGTCAGCTGCGCCTGCACGGATGGCACCGATGGCCGAGTCTAGGTCCGCATAGGCGGTGATCAGAATGAAGTCAGCCGACGTACCCTCCCGGCGCTGCTCCTCCAGCCAGACGATGCCACTCTTCCCAGGCATTACGTTGTCGACAACGACAATGTCGAAATGGCGCTCGGCCAGATGCTTCTCTGCCTCTTCAGTGTCTGCAGCCGCTTCCACAGCCTTGCATTTTGGCCGCAGGGCGCGCACCAAAAAACTGCGCATACCTGGCTCGTCGTCGACGATCAGGATCGACGAATCTGAAAGATCCGGCCAGGCTACATCGCCACCGGCGTGCTCTTCGGCTGCATGAATGGCGCTCTTGGGCGTCATATTTCCCTCAGTTCTGTATGTGCTGCATTAAACGCTGTGTGATTTCAGTCGGAGACGTGCGACGGCGCCCGCCACTTCCGTCGCCTCATATCAGTGATCGTTCTGCCCGCTCGCTGGCAAGTTCTTCGCCATGGCTTCCGTTGCCGGCGTCGGTGTTGGCGAGCTCTAGGATCGACGTCATCTCGCGCTCAACGATCTGCCGCAGCGAATACAGTGGGAGCGCGTTGGGTGCAAGGCTGAAGGGTTCTTCCAGCTGGTGCCCGAGTGCGTCAAGACCAAAAAACGTGTAGGCCACTATCAATACTGGCAATAGCGTCCACCAGCCGAGTGACCCAGCCAGTGCGAAAGGCAGCATGGTGCAGAACACGATGGCCGTGCGGTGCAGAAGCAACGAGTATGAGAACGGCACCGGGGTATTGAGGATGCGCTCGCAGCCCCCTTGGATACGAGCTAGCGTGCTGAGCTGGCCGTCAAGGACCGAGTACTGGATCGAGTCGATCTTGCCGCTCCTGACGAGTTGCAGGCATCGATTTCCGACACTTTCAAGGACCGCATTTGTTGGATTGGGACCCTTTGCGGCGGCTCCAATATTGCACCAAAGGCCGATTGCGTCGGCCTCGTTGTTCCTCCGCAGCCTGGCCGTCAGGCCTGCCGTGAATCCACAGAGGCCATGAATGATCTGCGTTCGATCCTCAGGTGCAAGGGCCGCCGTCTGCCGTGCTAGCGATCTACAGGCGATGATCAGTTCTCCCCAAAGATGCCTTGCCTCCCACCATCGGGAATAGCAGGCATTGTTGCGGAAGCTCATGAACACCGACAGCGCGATGCCAATTAGCGTGAACGGAACGGAGCCGAACCGGGCGAAGATACCCGGGTGCTCAAGCGACGCAAGAATGGCGATGATGCTGATCAACGCGATCAACATCAAATGTCTCGCGATCCTCGGAAGGATCGTGCCTTTGACCGCAAATGCAATGTCCCACATCGTCGGTTGGCGCCGCATCCTCATTTCGACGTCCTGGCGTACGTTCCTCATGTCGACCTCTTGCGCGTCAATGGGACTGCCGTAACGCCCCGCGCCACTGAAAGGGCTTGTGGTCAGCGACATGGCTGCACTCCCCCTACGATGGTCAGGCAGGTCTGCAGGCCGGTAGCCTGGGGAGAGCTTTCGCTTGTTGATGGAATGATCATGTCAATTGAGCCACTTGGGAAGCACCAGTTGCAGGATCAAGGTGCACTTGAGGGAACTGGATTCACTGTTCGTCCCGACACCCTTCCCCAAACCCTGTATGAGCATTTACGGACACGGGGAGGCACGTGGAAGCGTTGGATGTAAAGGCCTCTACCGAGAGGTTGCGAGGCGGCAAGAGTGGGTAAGCCTGGGCTGCCGGCTGGACTATCTGGACATTACTGTCCGGACCTGTACTTACTTCCTTTCCGTGTACCACCTGGCCCGACTCCATATGCACTACCTGCTGCCCGAAGAAATGGATGTCCTGAGGGTCGTGGCTGATCAATAGCAGCGGGATGCCCGTCCGGGCCAGCACTGCCTGCAGTTCATGACGCAGGTGCTGGCGCAGGTCATGGTCCAGCGCGGAGAACGGCTCGTCCAGCAGCAACGCCTGCGGCTGCGTCACCAGGGCTCGCGCGAGGGCAGTTCGCTGGCGCTGGCCACCGGAGACCTGCGAGGGCAGCAGATCACCCACCGTATCGATGCGGAATGCGCGCAACCACTGCTCCACCGCATCGAAGCGCTGGCCGATCCGCGGATTCAACCACCCCTTCTCCAGACCGAAGGCCACGTTCTGGCGCACGCTCAGGTGTGGGAACAACGCGTAGTCCTGGAAGACATAGCCCAGCCGGCGGCGATGCGGCGGCAGATTCACGCCGGTGGCAGCATCGAACAGGGTCTGCCCCCGCACGCGCACATGCCCCTGCCCCGGCCGGAGCAGTCCCGCCACCGCCTTCAGGGTCAGGCTCTTGCCCGCACCGGAGGGCCCAAACAGCACCACCTGCCGCTGCGTGCACTGCAAAGCTACGTCCAGCACGAAACTCTGGCCGGCCGCCTGCAGTCGGCGCTGCACCTTCAGGTCAAGCCACATCGCGCAGCTCCCGGCGACGGCCGCCTGCCACCCGCGCGGCCAGCAACAGGGTCACGATGCACAACACCGAGGTGAGGATCACCAGCGCATTGGCCTTGCCATCCTGACCGGCCTGCACCGCCTCGTAGATGGCGATTGACAGCGTCTGCGTTCGGCCCGGAATGCTGCCAGCCACCATCAGCGTCGCGCCGAATTCGCCCATCGCGCGCGCAAACGCCAGCAACAGGCCGGCAAGAATGCCGCGCCAGGCCAGCGGCAGCGTGATGCGGAAGAACACCGCCGCTTCGGACACACCGAGCGTCCGCGCGGCCTGCTCCAGCTGTCCGTCCACTTCCTCGAACGCCGCGCGTGCCGGCTTAAACACCAGCGGCAGCGAAGCCACCGCCGCAGCCATTACCGCCGCCTGCCAGGTAAACACCAGGTTGATGCCGAACCACGACTGCAGCCACGCGCCGATCGGGCCGTTGCGACCGATCAGCACCAGCAGGTAATACCCCAGCACCGTTGGCGGCAGCACCATCGGCAGGGTCAGCAGCGAATCCAGCAGTTCACGGCCGGGAAAGCGCCGACGCGCCAACAGCGCAGCCAGCGCCACGCCCAGCACCAAATTAATTGCGGTTGCCCAGCCGGCCACCTTCAGCGACAGCCCCAGCGCGCTCCAGTCCAGGTCCATGCGTCAGGGCTTGCCGAATCCGTGCCTGGCCAGGATCGCTTGGCCCTGCGGCGAACGCACGAAGGCGGCAAACCGCTTGGCCTCTGCCAGCTGCGCGCTGGACTTGGTCACCGCAAGCGGATAGGCGATGCGCCCGGACACCGGTACCGCGAAGGCACGGCGTACCCGGTCCGGCATCGCCTGCGCATCAGTGGCATAGACGAAGCCGGCTTCGACTTCACCGCGCGCCACGTAATCTAGCGACTGACGCACGTTCTGCGTCGTGATGATCCTGCCTTGCACCGACGGCCAAAGGCCGGCCGCTTCAAGCGCGCCCTTGGCATAGCGGCCGACCGGCACGCTGTCCGGGTTGCCCAGTGCGATGCGCTGAACGCCGGCACCGGCCAAGTCGTTCAAGCTACGCGGCGCGGCCCTGGCCTGCGGCGGCACCACCACCCACAGCGCGTTCACCGCGAACACCCCGCGGGTGCCGGCCGCCAGCAGGTCCTGCTGCTGAGCCTGGTCCATCGTGGCTTCATCGGCCGACGCGAACACATCCACCGGTGCGCCGCGGCTGATCTGCTGCAGCAGCACGCCGGACGCGGCGAAGTTGAAATCGACCCTGGTTCCCGGGTGCGCCTTCTCATAGGCGGTGCCCAGTTCGCGGAAGCTCTCGGTCAGGCTCGAGGCCGCCGACACCGTCAGGTCGGCCGCCCAGGCCGGCACGGACGCCAGCAACCCCAGCAACAACAGTCCCACTCGCTTCATTATCGAATCCTTGGTCAGCGGGGTTGCGATCAGTTTCACCGCCAATCGTTGGCATCGCAGGCTATGCGTAGCCTGCCTCTTCCTAGCTCAGTCTTGGACAGAGGGTGCGCGACGATGCGGACCTCGTTGGCGCAGACTGTCTCGTACATCCACGTCGAACTGAATTTGCAACGAAATGTCATCGAGGGCGATGCTGAAACCCAGGCCATCTCGACACGGCAGTCTTGCAGCCAAGGTCCCAATCGCTTCGCGGGGCAGCACCAGACGGCAGTACTCACCCGCACTGAGGACCACAGCCTGTTCCCCAGCGTGCAGCGATAGCAGGACACCCCAACCGTAGTCGCCGCCGAGCCGCGTCATGTTTTCCACCGACTCACCAACCAGCAATCGCGCTAGCTCCTCCTCATCAACGCGCAGGCGAATTGCTTGCCGTTGCATCTGGACTTTCATGATGCGATGGACTCCAGATCAGCCGGGCTATTGCAGTTAAGAAGCAGCTTGCGTTCGTTATCTGCCAGTGGCAGCTCGATCGCCCCCAGGCGTTCCTGAACGGCGCGCAGCGAACGGTGGGCTGGTGACTTCTCGATCAGTTCCTGCAACACACGCCGGCACTTGCTATCAATCTGCAACCGCATCGGCAACGGTTCGTCCGTGAACAACGTGCAGGCTGCTGTGGGCTCAGCAAGCAACCGCCGTAGTAGCCCTGGGGTCACATTGGGCATGTCCACCGGCAGCACCAACGTAGCGCCTTCGGGCATGCACATGGCCACACTGTAGAGGCCACCCAGCGGGCCGCAGCGTGCCACGCGATCTGCAATGCCCCCGAACGCTGGGTAGTTGCCACTCACCCATACCCGTCGGCAACCGGCCTGCCGCAGCAGGCCGCGCACGTGCTCAAGCAGGATGCGTCCGTGCCACGGCAGCAGCGCCTTGTCGCGTCCCATGCGGGTGGACAGGCCCCCGGCCAGCACGATGCCATCAATGGGAATGTTCGTGATCGTGCGCATGGTCATGGCCGGGTTCGCTGTCGGCATGGCACAGGCTGCAGCCCTCGCTCCACGCACTGTCGCCGTCCTCGTAATGCTCCTGCTTCCAGATCGGGCACTGGTGCTTCACCACCTCGATCAACTGCCGACAGGCCCGGAACGCCTCGTCGCGGTGCGGGCTACCGGCGGCCACCACCACCGCCACATCGCCGATGCCCAACCGGCCCTTGGCATGTGCGACATACAGCTTCAGCTCCGGACCGAACGTGGCTTCGACCTCGGCGGCCAGGCGCTTGAATTCGTTCAGCACCAGCGGTTCAAAAAGATCGTAGGTGATCCCAGTCACCCGCCGGCCCACATTGACGTCGCGCACCTTGCCGATGAACACGTCGATGCCACCGAAGCCGGGATCGGAGACCGCCGCGATGCCCTCGGCCGGATCGATCGCCGCCTGCGCGCGGTCCACTACCTTGGCGATGATCTTCTCGCTCATCGGTCAGCCCCCACTTACCGGTGGCAGGATCGCCACCCGGCCATCGTCTGGCAGCGCGTCGTGGTCGCGCAGCACCTGTTGCTGGTCGGCGAATGCCGAGTAATCCAGCAGGCCGGCACGGAAACCCGGCCATCGCAGCGGCAGCAGCTCACGCAGCGCCTGGCGCAGATCGGCCACCGTGCCGCCAGCCACCTCCACCGCGATTTCGCGGCTGGCATCCAGATCGGAAAACGCGCCGAACAACTGCAGATTTACCTGTCTCATCATGACTCCTGGCTCGCCAGCTGGACCGGGTCATGATGACCCCAGCCCTGCACACGCACCGGCGTGCCGGCAGGGGCAAGACCGCCCTCGTTTTCCAGCACCACCCAGGCGTTGGCCTGCAGCATGGACATCAAACGGAACGACTCCTGCCCGGCCGGCACGCGAGCACTCAGACGCCCCTGTGCGTCCACCTCCACCCGCGCCCGCGCGTGGAATCGAAGGCCAGGGGGCGTGCGGACGTCGGCCTGCAGGGGCAACGTCACCACCGACTCCGGTGCCAGCCCCAGCAGGCGGCGCAGTACCGGCTCGACGAAGAAGCGCTGGCCCACCGCAGCTGACACCGGGTTGCCCGGCAGACCGAAGTACAGCGCACCATTGGGCAGCTCCGCAAACAGCAACGGCTTGCCCGGGCGGATTGCCACCTTGTGGAAGATGATGATGGCTCCGCGCGCTAGCAGTGCATCGGGAACGAAATCGTAACGGCCGGCCGATACCGCGCCGGTGCTGATCAACAGCTGCGCGCCCGCTTCCAGCGCTTCATCCAGCACCGCATTGAATGCTGCCACGTCGTCGCCCACCGTCCCCTGCCAAACCACCTCGGCACCGGCGGCCTGCAGGCGGCCGACCAGATACGGCCGGTTGCTGTCACGGATCTGCCCTGATGCCAGCGCCTGCGCTGCCTCGGTCACAAGTTCCTTGCCGGTGGCGATCACTGCCGCCCTCGGCCGCGCCACCACCGCCACCTCACCCACGCCGATGGCATGCAGCAGGGTGCGCGCGTTGATGTCCAGCACCTGGCCGGCCCGCAGCACGCGCTCACCGTCGCTCACATCCTCGCCGCGCAGGCGCACGTTCTGGCCGGGCTTCACCGTGCCCTTCAGAGCAATGCGGGTCGGACGTCCTTCTTCGCTGGCGAGGATCTCCACATTCTCGACCGGCACGACCGTATCCAGCCCAACCGGCATGCGCGCGCCGGTCATGATTTCCCAGGCACCCTCGCCGCCTTCGGCACCGGCATCGCCGGCCGCCTGCCAGCCCTGTACCCCGAATTCGGTACCGGCCTCGAACGTCGCGCCGTTGGCGCGCAGCGCGAAGCCGTCCATCGCCGAATTGTCGAACGGCGGTAGCGACTGCCCACTGTGGATGTCGCTGGCCAGGGTACGGCCGCTGGCCTCATGCAGCGGCAGATGCTCAGCCGGCAGCGGCGTGGCCGCAGCCAGCATTAACTGCAGCGCTTCCCTATAGCTGATCATGCGCCCTCCCGCTCGCGTTGATCGGCAGATTGGAGACCAGGGAAATGTCGCCCTCCCTCTACCATCGCCAGCGCATGACCAAGCACCGGTGCCAGGATGTCCAGGCACTGCGCCGCCGCCTTCGGGCTGCCCGGCAGCGCGAACACCAGCATGTTGTCCAACTGCACCACCTCGGCGCGGCTCAGCCAGGCCATCGGCGTGTGCTGCGCGCTCAATGCCCGCACCATCTGCGCCAGGCCGTGCTCCGGTCGCGCGTTCAACGAACGCAGCGCCTCCGGGGTCAAGTCGCGCGGGCCCAGCCCGGTGCCGCCGGTACACAGGCACAGGCGCACGCCCTCGGCGGCCAAGGCCTGCAGGCGGCCCGCCAATGGCTCGATGCCATCGGGCAGCACCTCGGCAGCCACCACCTCGCCACCGAGCGACTGCAGTCCGCTCACCAGCTTCGGGCCGGACTCGTCGGCATACGTGCCCTCGCTGGCGCGGTCGCTCAGGGTGATCACCGCGCAGGCCGCGCCCTCCAGGCGCTTCGGCGCACGCGGCTTGAAACGCGCGCGCTCGGCATCGTCCATGCCGTCCGGGTGCAGCCAGACACCGCGCTTGCCGCCCTCCTTGAACAGCAGGCGGATACCTTCGATGCGCAGTGCCGGTTCCACCGGCTTGCTCAGGTCATACAGGGTCAGCAGCGCCGCATTGACGCCGGCCAGTGCCTCCATCTCCACGCCGGTGCGCGCCTCGCTCGCGCACTCGCACCACACGCGGATCGCCTCCCGTTCCGGCACTGGCGCGCAGAACACCTGCACCAGTTCCAGCGGCAACGGGTGGCACAGCGGCATCAGCATCGACGCCATCTTGGCGCCCTGCAGGCCAGCAATCTCGGCCATCACCAGCGCATCTCCCTTGGGCAGGCGGCGCTCGACGATCAGCGGATAGGCCACTGGACCGGCATGCAGCTCGCCCACCGCCACCGCACGGCGGCGGGTAATGCGCTTGTCGCGGACATCGGCCATATGGAAGGCCGCATTCAATTCCCCACTCATCGTGTTGCTCATCCTCCGATGGAGGCCAGGTGCGGGATCAGCCCGGTCTGGCCCTGATGCAGTCCATGCCCGGCCGCTTTCAGGCCAAGCTGTGTGGTGATGCGTGCCAGCAGCGCGTCATGGTCATCGTCGCTCTGCAGCAGCGGGCGCAGCGGCACGCCGAACTCGCCGAACAGGCACAGCCGCAGGTCGCCCTTGGCGGTGACCCGCAGGCGGTTGCAGCCCTTGCAGAAGTCACGCGAATACGGGGCGATGATGCCCACCGTGCCGCGATGCTGCGGGTGGCTGAATTCACGCGCCGGGCCGGCATCGGCCGCACGCGGGCGCTCATGCCATCCAGCGGCCAGCAACTGCTCGATCATCACGTCGGCACGCAGATGGTGCCGCTGGAAATAGGCTTCGTTGTCGCCGGTGCGCATCAGTTCGATGAAGCGCACGCTGAAAGGACGATCGCGCAGGAAATCCATCCACTGCGGCAGCTCGTCGTCGTTCAGGCCGCGCAGCAGCACTGCATTGAGCTTGATTGCCGGCAGGCCCAGTGCCTGCGCCATCTCCAGCCCCTGCTGGATTTCCGGCAGGCGGTCGTGGCCGGTGATGGTCCTGAAGCGCTCGCGCTGCAGGCTGTCCATGCTCACGTTCAGCGCGGTCAGGCCGGCCCGGCGCCAGCCCAGCAAACGGCGCGGCAGCAGCGTGCCGTTGGTGGTGATGGCCACCTTGCGGATGCCCGGCACGGCCGCCACCGTGGCGATGATCTCGTCCAGGTCCTTGCGCAGGCTGGGCTCGCCACCGGTCAGGCGGATCTTGCTCATCCCCAGCGCGGCAAAGGCCCGCACCAGGCGGCCGATCTCATCTACCTGCAGGAAACGCGGGTGGCCATCGGCCTGGTACCCGTCGGGCAGGCAGTAGCTGCAACGGAAGTTGCAGGCTTCAGTGAGCGACAAGCGCAGGTACGGAAAGCTGCGACCAAAGCCGTCGGTGAGTTCCCGCGCAGGCTGCCCCGACCCGGCCGGGGCCGGCGCTTCTGGTACCCGGATGAGTTGGCCTGACATGTATCCTCCTCCCGACGGCGCGTCGGAATTATTACTGCGAAATGACCACTCGCACTGGGATCGACTTCGCTGCGGGGGTTCCGCTGATACGGTCGAAGTAGTCCAGCGGCAGCAGCGGATTGAGTTCAGGGTAGTAGCCCGCCACTGCGCCCCGTGGCATGGGATAGTCCAGCACAGTGAGACCATCGACCCGGCGGTGCACCCCATCGCTGGAGATCGTTTCCAGGCTGACCTGCCCTTCCTTGCTGATCCCGCGCGCCACACGATCCTCCAGGTTCATGAAGAGGATCATGCGGTCGTTGTACACGCCACGATAGCGATCGTTATAACTGTAGATCGTCGTGTTGTACTGGTCATGGGAGCGCACCGTCGCCAACCGCAGCATGGTCGGATCCTCGACCACATCATTCACTTCTAGTCCGGGGAACACCAGGATGTTGGCCTTGCCATTGGGTGTTGGCCATTCTCGACGGCGTGGCGGAATATCCAGGTGGAAGCCATGCTTCGCTTGGATGCGCTCATTGAAGCCTGTGTAGATTTCGGGATAGACCGCAGCGATCAGATCGCGGACGTGGTCATAGTCGTACATGCAGGCGGCCCAATCGACCCTGCTATCGGGCAGTGCTGCCATCGCCATGCGGCATACGATCTCCACCTCAGGCAGAACATGCTCGCTCACCGGCTGCAGCACGCCCCGCGAGGCGGTCACATTCGACATCGCGTCCTCGATGGTGATGAATTGCTCGCCCAATGGTGTATGGATCCATTCCGACCGCGCTACCACGGGAAGGATCAGCGCCTCCTTCCCGTGCACCAGGTGGCCACGGTTGAGCTTGGTGGCAATGCCAACAGTGAGTTCCAGATTCCGCATGGCCGGGTAGGACACCTCGGTATCGGGCACGGCGTGGATGAAGTTGCCGCCCATGCCAATGAAGACCTTGGCAGTTCCCGCCAGCATTGCCTCGATTGACTCCACGACATGGTGCCCATGCTCGCGTGGTGGCTCAAAGCCGAATACCTCGCGGACCCGGTCGAGATAGCGCTGCGTTGGCTTCTCGTCGATGCCGACAGTGCGGTCGCCCTGCACGTTGGAATGCCCGCGGATGGGCGCGATACCTGCGCCAGGCTTTCCGAAGTTTCCGCGCAGCATCAACAGGTTGGCCACCTGCTGCAGTAAGCGCGAGCCCTGCTGGTGCTGGGTCAGGCCCATGCCATAGCAGATGATGGTCGCGCGGGAGCGGACGTATATCTCGGCGCAGCGCAGGATCTGCTCCTTCTTGATCCCGGACACCCGCACGATCTCGTCCCAGTCCTGCGCCATCACCTCGTCGCGCAACGCATCCAGCCCGACCGTGTGCTCGGCCAGGAATTGGTGGTCGAGCACCGTTTCCCCGGCTTCTTCCCGCTCGAACATGGCCTTCATCATGCCCTTGATCAGGGCCAGATCACCGCCAATCCGAATGTGAACGAACTCACTGGAAATCTCGGTGGAACCGAACGTCGCCATCTGCACGACGTCCTGCGGCTCGGCAAAGCGGATGAGAGCGCGCTCTGGCATCGGGTTGACCGCAACGATCGGAACCTTGCGCTTTCGTGCCTCCACCAGGTTGGTCATCATTCGGGGTGAGTTCGTACCCGTGTTCTGCCCGATGACGAAGATGGCCTCCGCATGCTCGAAGTCGTCCAGCACGATAGTGCCCTTGCCGATGCCGATTGCCGGCGGCAGACCGCGGCTGGTTGGCTCGTGGCACATGTTGGAGCAGTCCGGGAAGTTGTTGGTCCCGAACTCGCGAACGAAGATCGAGTACAGGAACGCAGCTTCGTTGGGTGTGCGCCCAGACGTGTAGAACTCCGCCTCATGCGGGCTCGACAAAGACCGCAGGTGACGCCCGATCGTCGCAAAAGCGTCATCCCAGCTGCATGGAACATAGTGATCGGTCGCCGCGTCATAGCGCATGGGCTCGGTTAGCCGGCCTTGCATCTCCAGCCAGTAATCGGATTGCGCCATCAGCTCTTGTACTGTGTGCTGGGCGAAGAACTCACGAGTCGCGCGATGCTTGGTCGCTTCCCATGCCAATGCCTTGGCCCCGTTCTCGCAGAACTCGAGCTTCTTGGTGTGATCAGCATCCGGGAACGCACAGCTGGGGCATTTGAATCCTCCCGGCTGGTTCATCGACAGCAAGGCCTTGGAGCCCTTGGTAATGACACTCTGCTCCATCAGAACCTTGGCTGTCGCACCTGCGGCTCCCCAGCCGCCGGCGGGATGATCGTAGGCCTTGTAACGGGGGATCTTCTGCTCTGGCATGACAGGCACTCGCGGCACATGTTTTGGGAGTGAGCAAAGTTAAGCACGCAACAGATTCGGCAGCTACGGACAGTGTGTCCGGCCCTGTCGGACAGTCCGTCCTCGCGGCGGCCGGGCGCGGCGCAGTGGCGCGGAAAATCATATTGGATGCCGCAAACCTCCGGAGCGTCGGTGACGGTTGAGCGCAGTCATCACAAAGCGTTCACATCGTACGTTCGTTAAACACGCCTTTGATATCAGACACCTACGACCACTCTTGCCGTCGCCTCAGCACTCCATTGGCCTGCCGTGGCCCAAGCTGTCCGCTCATTTGCGCCAAATTGTCCATGCACGCGTATTCGCTGTTTTTGGCCGTAGTAGCGTGCGCGTCCTAGGGATAGTCTCTCCAGCATTGGAGCCCCACATGGATATCGTGGCCCCCTACCCTGCCAACGGGCCAGCTGTCGCGTACGCCCCGGCCCCCCAACTCGCCAGGCCACTTCATATGTTTGAGCCCAGCCCAGTCCTCGCGGGAGACATTGACGGCATCGTGCGCCGGCGGACCATCCAGTGGCGTGGCGATGTGCGCCGTTCGATCATGGACAGCGTCGCTGAAGAAGTCCCGGTGGCCATGCTCTACAACGATGTTGCGTTCTCAGTGATGATGTCGAGCCCCGCGAATCTGGAAGATTTCGCCCTCGGCTTCTCGCTGACGGAAGGACTGATTGCTGACCCGGCCCAGCTCCTAAGCGTAGAAGTCCGCCCGCGCCTGGAAGGCATGGAGCTGGCCATGACTGTGACCAGTGATGCGCCGGTCCTTGTCACTACAAGTAGAGGGCGCAACCTGCCTGGCCGTAGTGGTTGCGGCATCTGCGGGGCCAGCCAGCTAGAGGAGGTCATTCGCAGGCCAACGCCACTTGACCATCCCGCAACCTGCTCTGCGGCTTCAGTGCGATTGGCTTTGGCCTCACTGAAGCAGGGCCAGCCGATGAATGCTGCTGCAGGCTCAACCCATGCGGCAGCTTGGGCAGACCAAGATGGCCGCATTCTGCAGGTTCGCGAAGACGTTGGCCGGCACAATGCGCTCGACAAGCTGATCGGCTCCCTCGCGCGACGCTCGATATCGACAAGGGCCGGCATCCTGGTGCTATCCAGTCGCGCCAGCTATGAAATGGTCAGCAAGGCTGCCATTGCCGGAATGGCAATCGTCGCTGCAGTTTCGGCTCCGACCGCGTTGGCGATCGACCTGGCAAAAGCAGCAGGGATCTGCCTCGTTGGCTTTGCGCGCAGTGAAGGCTTCAATGTGTACTCCCACCCCAACCGTCTGTTGGAACTGGACTCCATTGCACTCGCTCATGCATGAGCACCTAACCAGCAGGATTCCCGATCACGTTACCGAGATTGAGGGTGCCACGATGCCTCCCGAGTGCTTTGATCTATACACGAACCCAGCCCGCCCTACATTGGCGCTCTACGTGCGTAAAGGCGCCGGTCTTCCGGACCTTGCCGATCCGTCGGACTGGTCGATAGAGGGTGAAATCTGGTCTAACGAAATTCCTCCCGAGGTACTGAAGACCCTGGAAGCCAATGGGCACGTCTTCCAGGAGCTGGGTGCCTGATCTGATAAGCCCGGCCTTGCAGATGCCGGGCCAAGCGATGACCGCTATGCCTTGGCACGGTAGGCCCTTGCGGTTGGCTGAAGGACTTCAGCCTGTACGAACTGTGCATTTCACCGTTCGCGATGAAGTGCATGCTTCCAGCGAAGTTCTGCCTCCTTTCTCCGCTCCATCGAACCCTCGAGACCTCTATGGACGCACTTATCCTGTCGCGGATCCAATTCGGCTTCCTCATCAGCTTCCACGTTCTGTTTCCGGCCTTCACCATCGGCCTGGCGAGCTGGCTGGGTTTCGTGGAATGGCGATGGCTACGAACCCGGAACCCTGTCTGGCGTGAGCTCTTCTTCTTCTGGCAGAAGATCTTCGCAGTCTCGTTCGGAATGGGGGTGGTCAGCGGCATCGTCATGGCCTTCCAGTTCGGCACGAACTGGCCACGCCTGAGCCAGGTCGCGGGAACGGTGATCGGCCCACTGCTGACCTACGAGGTCCTGACCGCATTCTTCCTGGAAGCCAGCTTCCTTGGGGTGATGATGTTTGGCTGGGGCCGGGTCTCGCCGCGTCTGCACTTCCTGTCCACTTGCATGGTCGCGCTTGGAACGCTCTTCTCGACCTTCTGGATCCTGGCATCCAACAGCTGGCTGCATACGCCTGCCGGATACGAAATGGTCAATGGCGTCGTGCATCCAGTGAACTGGGCGGAGGTGGTCTTCAATCCGTCGTTCCCGTTCCGCCTGGCGCACATGGCATTGGGTTCCTTCATCACCACCTGCTTCGTCATTGGCGGCGTGGGTGCTTGGTACCTGCGACGTAAGGAGCACGCGGAGGCCGGCAAAAAAATGCTGAAAGCCGCAGTTGTCTTCGCCGCACTCATCGTCCCAATCCAGATCTTCGTAGGCGATATGCATGGCCTCAACACCCTCGAGCACCAACCAATGAAGATTGCTGCCGTTGAGGGCCATTGGCACCAGGGCCCGCCCGGCGAGGGCGTTCCGCTTGTGGTCTTCGCCGTACCCAACGAACAGCAGGAGCGGAACGATCTGGAGATTGCCATCCCGCGGGTTGGCAGCCTCATCCTTACGCACTCTCTGGACGGCACATTTGCGCCGTTGACGTCAGTACCTCCCAGTGAACGGCCGCCGGTGCTTCCTGTCTTCTATGCATTCCGGATCATGGTTGGACTGGGCAGCCTGATGCTACTGGTGGCTTGGCTCTCAGCACTCGCCCTGGTGCGCAAGAAGCTATTCGGGTCACCACTGCTGTTGCGCGTATGGAACTGGATGCTCCCAAGCGGCTTCATCGCGCTGGTCGCAGGCTGGTTCGTCACTGAGATGGGACGCCAGCCTTGGATTGTCTATGGCGTTTTGCGTACCGCCGATGCGGTGGGGCCACAAACTGCCTGGATGACCGCGCTTTCGCTGGCGGTCTACATCGCAGGTTATGCATTCGTCTTCGGTTGGGGAATCTGGTATCTGGTCAAAATCCTGCGCCACGGCCCGCGTGCTCATGATGCCGGTCCATCGCTCGAGGGCGGCGACCGCACTCCGGCGCGCCCGATCTCCGCTGCCGATCAATCCCTCTGAGGAGCGCTGACATGGACTCTATTACGTGGCTGCCCGTTGCCTGGTTCGGCGTCATCAGCTTTGGTGTTCTGATGTATGTGGTTCTGGATGGCTTTGTGTTGGGTATCGGCATTCTGGCGCCGTTTGCCGAGGACGAAGAACAGCTAGATGTCATGATGAATACCGCCGCCCCAATCTGGGACGGTAACGAAACCTGGCTGGTGCTGGGCGGCGCTGGATTGCTGGCGGCGTTCCCCAAGGCTTACTCCGTGCTGCTTTCGGCGCTTTACCTGCCAGTGCTCTTGCTTCTGGTATCGCTGGTTTTCCGGGGGGTGGCCTTTGAGTTCCGGTTCAAGGCCCATCGTTCGAAGCGCCTCTGGAGCGTCGCCTTTGGCCTCGGCTCACTGTTGGCAGCGTTCTCGCAGGGCGTGATCCTGGGCACAGTGGTGCAAGGCGTGCCGGTGGTGAATGACGCATACGTCGGGGGCCCCTTCCTGTGGTTCAGTCCCTTTGCCATGCTCACCGGTGCCGCGCTGGTGGCTGGCTATGGCCTGCTCGGCGGTACGTGGCTGATCCTGAAGACGGAAGGGCGGACCCACGCCTTGGCCAGGCGCTTGACCCGCCCGCTGGTGGTCGCGGTGATTGTGGCGATGGGGCTGGTCAGCAGCTGGCTCCCGTTCCTCGACCTGCGGTTGATGGCCCGATGGTTCAGTGACGGGAACTTCTGGTGGCTGTCCCCTGTCCCGCTGCTCACTCTGGCCGTCGCCGTAGCCCTGTGGCGGGCCGAGAAGCGTCCGGCACATCACTTGGCACCCTTCGTGCTCAGCCTGTCTCTGTTCATTCTTGGCTATCTAGGTCTTGTGCTTGGAATGTGGCCCTATCTCCTGCCGCCGACACTGACGCTCTGGGAGGCTGCGGCACCCGCATCCTCGCTTGGCTTCAGCTTGGTCGGTCTGGCGGTCATGCTTCCCGTTATCTTGGGCTACACCGCGTGGTCCTACCGTGTCTTCCGCGGAAAAGTTAGTGCTGAGACCAGCTATCACTGAACACGTAACACAGCTTGGATCTTAGGCGCTGGACATAAAGCAGCAAGGGCGCAACCGGATTCCGTTGCGCCCTTGCCCTGTCTGCCATTGGCGCGTTGAATGACGCGTCAAATTGCTCTTACTTGTCCTTGACTTCGGTGAAGTCCGCATCCACGACGTCATCTCCGCCGCCGGCACCGTGGTCAGGACCACTGCCTCCTGGCTGCGGCTGCTCTTGCGACGTGGCCGCTGACAGAAGCGGAGCAGCCACACGCTCCAGCGCCTGCGTCTTCGACTCAATCTGGGATCTATCTTCGCCCTTCATCGCCAACTCGACGCTGGACAGTGCCGCTTCGACTTCGCCGATGACTTCGCCGCCGACCTTGCTTCCATGTTCGCGGACCGCATTCCGCACCGTGTAGACCAAGGCATCGGCTTGGTTTCGGGCAGCAACCAATTCCTGAAACTTCAGGTCATCGTCACGATGCTTCTCTGCATCGCCGACCATGCGTGCGATCTCTTCCTCGGACAAGCCCGAGCCGGCCTTGATCTCGACCTTCTGTTCCTTGTTGGTCTTCTTGTCCTTCGCCGACACGTGCAGGATGCCATTGGCATCGATATCAAAGGACACTTCCACCTGCGGCAGGCCGCGCGGAGCCGGCTCGATGCCGGTCAGGTCAAACTTGGCCAGCGACTTGTTGAAGCGGGCCTGTTCGCGCTCGCCCTGCAGGACGTGGACAGTTACAGATGGCTGATTATCCTCTGCGGTCGAGAAGGTTTGTGACGCCTTGGCCGGAATGGTGGTGTTCTTCTCGATGATCTTGGTGAACACCCCACCCATGGTCTCGATGCCCAGCGACAGCGGAGTCACGTCCAGCAACAGCACGTCCTTGACGTCGCCGGCGAGCACGCCGCCCTGGATCGCCGCACCCAGTGCCACAGCTTCGTCCGGGTTGACGTCCTTGCGCGGCTCCTTGCCGAAGAACTCAGTCACCGCCTGCTGCACCTTCGGCATACGGGTCTGGCCACCGACCAGGATCACGTCGTCGATATCGCTCGAACGCAGGCCAGCATCGTTCAGGGCGACGCGGCACGGCTCGATCGACTTCTTGATCAGGTCGTCCACCAGGGCTTCAAGCTTGGCACGGGTCAGCTTGATGTTCAGGTGCTTCGGACCCGACGCATCAGCGGTGACGTACGGCAGGTTCACTTCGGTCTGCTGGGCGCTGGACAGCTCGATCTTGGCGCGTTCTGCGGCGTCCTTCAGGCGCTGCAGGGCCAGCGGATCCTTGCGTAGGTCAATACCCTGCTCCTTATTGAACTCATCCACAAGGTAGTCAATAACCCGCTTGTCAAAGTCCTCACCGCCCAGGAAAGTGTCGCCGTTGGTGGCCAACACTTCGAACTGCTTTTCACCGTCGACAGTGGCAATCTCGATCACCGAGACGTCGAAGGTGCCGCCGCCCAGGTCGTACACCACGATCTTGCGATCCTTGTTGTCACCCTTGTCCAGGCCATAGGCCAGCGCAGCCGCGGTCGGCTCGTTGATGATGCGCTTGACGTCCAGACCGGCGATGCGGCCGGCGTCCTTGGTGGCCTGGCGCTGGCTGTCGTTGAAGTAGGCCGGCACGGTGATGACCGCTTCGGTGACCTTCTCACCGAGGAAGTCCTCGGCGGTCTTCTTCATCTTTTCCAGCACCTTGGCCGAGACTTCCTGCGGCGCCATCTTCTTGCCGTCGCTGGTAGCCACCCACGCATCGCCATTGTCGTGGGAAATGATGCTGAATGGGACCAGGCTGAGGTCCTTCTGGACCTCAGGATCCTCAAACTTACGTCCAATCAGGCGCTTTACGGCGTAGAAGGTGTTCTTCGCGTTAGTGACCGCCTGGCGCTTGGCAGGTGCGCCCACCAGGATTTCCCCTTCCTTGGTGTATGCAACGATCGACGGCGTGGTGCGATCGCCTTCTGAGTTCTCAATCACGCGGGCCTTTGTGCCCTCGATGATCGCCACGCATGAGTTGGTCGTGCCCAAATCGATACCAATGATCTTGCCCATCATCTTCACCTTGGGTTGTCTGGAACTGCAATGCCACGAGCGGTGCTGGCCCCTTGTCGATATGGTCACCCCGCTCGGCTCTATCAGGTACTCCTGAAAACCAAATGCCCACCCTCATTGCCGACTTCGATGGTATCTCCGTTGACGAAGGCGCCAGACAGGATCTTCTGCGCCAGCGGGTTCTCCAGCTGTGCCTGGATCGCACGCTTCAGCGGGCGCGCGCCGTACACCGGATCGAATCCGACGTTGCCGAGCAGGTCGAACGCCGCATCGGAAACCTCCAACTTCAGCCCGCGCTCGGCCAGGCGCTTCTCCAGCCCGCGCATCTGGATGCGCGCGATCTGCTTGATCTGCTGCTTGTCCAGGGGGTGGAACACCACGATGTCGTCCAGGCGGTTGATGAACTCCGGGCGGAAGTGCGCCTGCACCACGCCCATCACCGCCGCCTTCATCTGTGTATAGGCCTCCGGGCTGTCGTCAGCGCTCATGTCCTGGATCTGGTGAGAGCCCAGGTTCGAGGTCATCACGATGACGGTGTTGCGGAAGTCCACGGTGCGGCCCTGGCCATCGGTCAGGCGGCCATCGTCCAGCACCTGCAGCAGGATGTTGAACACATCCGGATGCGCCTTTTCCACTTCGTCCAGCAGGATCAGCGAATACGGGCGGCGACGCACGGCCTCGGTCAGGTAGCCGCCTTCCTCGTAGCCAACGTAGCCCGGGGGCGCACCGATCAGGCGGGCGACGCTGTGCTTCTCCATGAACTCGCTCATGTCGATGCGGATCATCGCGTCGGCGCTGTCGAACAGGAACTCGGCCAGCGACTTGCACAGCTCGGTCTTGCCGACACCGGTCGGGCCCAGGAACAGGAACGAGCCGGCCGGACGGTTCGGATCGGACAGGCCGGCACGCGAGCGGCGTACCGCATCGGAGACGACCTTGATCGCCTCTTCCTGGCCGACCACACGGTTGTGCAGCACTTCTTCCATGCGCAGCAGCTTGTCGCGCTCGCCTTCGAGCATCTTGTTGACCGGGATGCCGGTCCAGCGCGAAACGACCTCGGCGATCTCCTCATCGGTCACGCGGTCCTGTACCAGCTTGAAGTCCTTGTGCTCGGCTTCCTGCGCGGCGGCCAGCTGCTTTTCCAGTTGCGGCAACAGGCCGTACTGGATTTCGCTCATCTTGGCGAAATCCTGGCGGCGCTGCGCAGCTTCCAGCTCCAGCTTGGCCTGCTCGACCTGTTCCTTGATCTTGGTGGCGCCCTGCAGCGCCGCCTTCTCCGACTTCCAGATTTCATTGAGATCGGAGAACTCGCGCTCCAGCGCATCGATGTCCTTTTCGAGATCGGCCAGGCGCTGCCGCGAGGCTTCGTCCTTTTCCTTCTTCAGCATCTCGCGCTGGATCTTTAGCTGGATTACCCGGCGTTCCAGGCGATCCAGCTCCTCCGGCTTGGAATCGATCTCCATGCGCAGTCGCGAGGCGGCTTCGTCCATCAGGTCGATGGCCTTGTCCGGCAGCTGGCGGTCGGTGATGTAGCGATTGGACAGCGTGGCCGCCGCGACGATGGCCGGGTCGGTGATCTCCACGCCGTGATGCACGGCGTACTTTTCCTTCAGCCCGCGCAGGATCGCGATGGTGTCCTCCACCGACGGTTCGCCCACGAACACCTTCTGGAAGCGGCGCTCCAGCGCGGCATCCTTCTCGATGTACTTGCGGTACTCGTCCAGCGTGGTCGCACCGACGCAGTGCAGTTCACCGCGCGCGAGTGCCGGCTTGAGCATGTTGCCGGCATCCATCGCACCGTCGGCCTTGCCCGCGCCAACCATGGTGTGCAGCTCGTCGATGAACAGGATGATCTGCCCTTCGCTCTTGGCCAGGTCGTTGAGCACGCCCTTCAGACGCTCTTCGAATTCACCGCGGAACTTGGCACCGGCGATCAGCGCGCCCATGTCCAGCGACAGCACGCGCTTGCCGCGCAGGCCCTCAGGCACCTCGTCATTGATGATGCGCTGGGCCAGGCCTTCGACGATCGCGGTCTTGCCCACGCCGGGTTCGCCAATCAGCACCGGATTGTTCTTGGTGCGACGCTGCAGCACCTGGATGGTGCGGCGGATTTCTTCGTCGCGACCGATCACCGGGTCGAGCTTGCCGCTCTCGGCGCGTGCGGTCAGGTCGATGGTGTATTTCTCCAGCGCCTGCCGCTGCTCTTCGGCGTTCTCCGACTGCACGTTCTCGCCACCACGCAGCTTGTCGATGGCGGCCTGCAGGCGCGCCTTGTCGGCACCAGCAGCGCGCATCGCCATGCCCAGCGTGCCGCCGTCTTCCAGCGCGGCCAGCACGAACCACTCGCTGGCGATGAAGGCATCACCGTTCTGCTGGGCCAGCTTGTCGGTGTGGTTGAGCAGGCGGTTGAGGTCGTTGCCGATCGACAGGTTGCCGGCCTGGCCGGATACCTTCGGCAGCGCTTCAAGCGCCTCGTCCAGGCGTTCGCGCAGGACCGGCACGTTGACGCCGGCCTGGGCCAGCAACGGCCGGGTGCTGCCGCCCTGCTGGTCCAGCAGGGCACTGAACAGGTGAACCGGTTCGATGATGCTGTTGTCGCGGCCTACCGCCAGCGACTGCGCGTCTGCCAGCGCCTGCTGGAAACGCGAGGTGAGCTTGTCCATCCTCATTCGACGACCCCGATCGTTGAAAAATGAAGGTGCAAGGAGGGTAGCGCCTACGGGATATCCGACAGCCCATCAGGGAACTTCAAGGGCTATTCAAGGCTTCCCAATGCTGGCTGCCCAGCCAGAACCGCATCGAATTCGTGAACAGCGTAGCCCGACGACCGATGCTCAGACAACGGCCAAAATGTCTGTGCTGACGGACAATCTGTCCGATCTAAAATCATCACATGGAAACAACATTGTGGCGCCCAGTCTCCTGCTACGGAGAGGCCATATGGCTCCTGAAGTACCCCGCGCCAAGCGACCCGGGACCCTCCCCCGCTTCTGGGGTTCTCGCTCGTTATCCCATCTATCGATGTACTGACACATGAGGTGGTGCTATGGCAGAGAAGGACATTCCCGGCATCCGTAAGTACGACGCGCCGGCAGGTGGTTGGGGGGCACTGCGTGCAACTGCAAAAGCAATCAGTGAACAGATGGTGGCACCTGAGGCAGCCATCACGCTGTTCCGGACAAACAAGCCGGAAGGCTTTGATTGCCCAGGGTGTGCATGGCCAGATCGTAAGCACACATCGACCTTCCAGTTCTGCGAGAACGGTGCAAAAGCCGTGACATGGGAGGCCACGAAGAAGCGGGTGACCCCGGAATTCTTCGCTGCCAACACTGTTACGTCACTGTTGGAATGGACGGACTATCAACTGGAAGATCAGGGCCGCCTAACCAGTCCCATGGCCTACAACCTGGAAAAAGACATCTTCGAGGCAGTTGATTGGGACCAGGCACTCAGTCGAATCGGCGAGATCCTGCGGTCACAAGCAGACCCGAACATGGTTGAGTTCTACACATCTGGACGCGCCTCCAATGAAGCGGCCTTCCTGTACCAGATCTTTGCGCGTGAGTATGGAACCAACAATTTCCCGGACTGCTCCAACATGTGCCATGAGGCGACCAGCGTTGGGCTCCCTCAGTCGATCGGGATTGGGAAAGGAACCGTCTCGTTGGACGATTTTGATTCCTGCGAACTGATCATCGCCATGGGACACAATCCTGGCACGAACCATCCACGCATGATGGGTACCCTGCACGAAGTGTCCAGGCGTGGCGCACCCATCATCGTATTCAATCCATTGCGCGAGAGAGCACTTGAGCGCTTTGCCGATCCGCAGGACGCATTGGAGATGGCGACCTTCGGTGCAACCGAGATTGCTTCGACCTATTTGCAGCCACGCGTCGGAGGTGATGCCGCGGCGCTGAAAGGCATCATGAAGGCTCTCCTTGAGATGGATGCCATCCACGGGGAGGCCGCCAACATCCTCGATCGCGAGTTCATAAGTGGGCACACGCACGGCTTTGAAGCCTTTGCTGACGATCTGCGCTCTACTGTTTGGAGCGATATCGTGACCCAGTCCGGCCTATCCGAAGACGACTTGCGCAAGGTCGCAGCAGCCTACGCCAAATCCAACGCAACCATCGTTACCTATGGGATGGGTGTGACCCAGCACAGCACAGGAACCGAGAATGTTCAGCAGATTGCAAACCTCCTGCTGTTAAGGGGAAATTTTGGGAAGCCTGGCGCGGGCATATGCCCATTGCGGGGGCATTCAAACGTCCAAGGGGATCGCAGCGTCGGGATAACCGAAAAGCCTAGCGCAGACATGATCGACAGGATCGAGAAGCGATTCGGATTCCGTGCCCCAAGCCATCACGGTCACGACGCAGTTGCTGCAATGCAGGCCATCATTGACGGCCGCTCAAGGGCTCTCATATGCCTCGGCGGCAACCTAGCGGTTGCTCTGCCGGACTCAGACGCTTGCTTTGCAGGCATGCGAGGGTTGGAGCTGTCCGTGCACATTGCGACCAAGTTGAATCGAAGCCATTTGCTGGTCGGGAAGAACACATTCATCCTGCCGTGCTTGGGCAGAACCGAGCAGGATCTGCAGGCGACGGGTCCCCAAGCAGTGACGGTCGAGGACTCCATGTCCATGGTGCACGCATCGCGTGGAAAGTTGAAGCCCGCCTCCGATCTATTGCGATCGGAACCCGCAATCGTTGCAGGGATTGCCAGCGCCACCCTGCCGTCCAGCACGGTGCGCTGGTCAGACATGGTCGCAGACTACGACGTGATACGTGATGCAATTGAAGCAGTCTTCCCCGAATTCTCGGATTACAACGCCAGAATTCGCATCCCTGGTGGATTCCGCCTTCCTCTCCCTCCCACTGAGCGGGTGTGGCCGACCGCCTCGGGAAAGGCAGAGTTCATCCGATTCCAAGGGTTGGCCGAAGATCCGACACCAATTGACTCTGCAGTTCTAAAGCTCGCCACGCTGCGGAGCCATGACCAATACAACACCACAATCTACAGCCTCGATGACCGCTACCGCGGCGTGTTTGGCAGGCGCGACGTTGTTTTTATGAATGAAGAAGACATGAGTGAGCGCGGCATCCAGCAAGGCGATCAAATTCGCATAACCACTGCGCTCGACAATGAACAAAGCCGGGTCCTGGAGAACGTCATTGCCATTAGCTACAAGATCTCCCGCGGCTCCGTGGCAACGTACTATCCCGAGGGAAATTGCCTAATTCCGCTGAACTACATTGATCCGGTGAGTGGAACACCTTCGTACAAATCGGTACCGGTCCACATCACCTTGGCGTAGAGGGAGCTACCTCTAACTCAGGCATCCAATGGTGTGCTCCGGAGTTCGGCCACGGCGCGATGCTGGCTCGATGTAAGGTGGCGCTACAACCAGCTCCGATGGTCAGCAACGATCGTCAGCTCCATTCTGGGCCATCTCAGGGGCCTACCCGCTGTGGATCTGAAGAGCCTAAGCAGTTGATCCGCTCACGATCTTTCAGATGCTGCACTTTCTGCTGAGCTACGACGTGGAATGGCGCGACTTACAGTCGCGCCCTGATCCAGTTCATGCCCTTTCGAAGTTGTCTAGCAGCCCTACCGGATGATCGCCATACCTACCAGAACGGCTCAAGAGAATTTCCGGAAGCAAACTTCAGCAAGAAGCTAGGGTCAACCGCCTCCAAACTGATCGACTAGGCACCCTGCCCCGTGCAATTTGCAGGGAGCGCGGTCAGCAGACGAGAGGGAGAAGCCGCCTGTGTGCGCCTGGAAATGGGCGGCTCCCACTCATTCGTAGCATCTGCCGACAACAGCAATCCAATCCAGGCTCAAGCCAGGCAACTTCAGGCCAGGATGGTGATGCGCCAATCAATGCCAGATGGCGCCATCGGGCAGCGACTCTGGCTGGTCTACCATCAGTAGATAATCAGGAGCAGGATGACGCTGAGGGTCCAGCCCCGCGCGATAGGCTTGAATGACGTACTGGACCAGCGGGACCTCCACTTCAAACCGGAGACCTGAGGTGCCCTGCATGCACTCCTCGCACACCATCTCCCGTTGAGCGGCAGTGAGTTGCGGATGTGCGATGAGCCTAATGGAAGCCTTTGTGGCCCACTGGACGTCCTCATCCTTCCCAGGGAGATCCTGAAGGGCTACTGCCTCGACCTCAGTCATCCGACCCAGATTGAAATCACGGAACTGACCGGCCGCGATGCACCAAGCCCGTACATGCCAACGAGCACCTGCCTTAATCAGCGTGTGCGGGCGAATCGTACGACGGTGAGCAACCGGTTGACTCATGGACCGGTAAGTCATGCTGATTGCGCTACCGCTCCGGATGGACTCGTGTATGCGCGAGTGATCTGTATAGCTAATGCGCGTCCCACCTACTCCAACCATGGAGCTCGGCACTCCAGCTAGAACCTGCGCATTGGACGTGGCACCAATGAGCCGCTCGTACTCATCAAACAAACCGGACGTCAGATCAGGCCTCATTTGACGCTCACGCTCGTAGGCCTTAGTGCTTGCTGCTGGCGCACAGGCATTCGGATATCGCAACCTGAATGCGGCAATGTCCCGGCTAGCCAACGTTTCGTGGACATCAAACAGTTGCAGAAGGCGCGCGCGGGTGTGCACAGTCGGCGTCAGCGGGCCGGCGCGAGGTTGCCTGGATTTCAGGCGATGCCGCGACCATGCCTTACTCCGAGCCCGACCTCGACCACGTGGCAGGGCCGACCTAAAGGAAGAGGTTCGCAACCTCTAATGGCCACCTCGGCACCTGCGAGATCTGCTCGACCACAATCATCGATGGCCTGCCGGGCAGGAGCATTCCAGTCCCCAGAGCATTGATTACGCTCGTTTGAACTGCGGCGCCGCATACAGCCGCTCCATTGGCTTTGCCCCAACTTAGAAGCCGTGCATTGGCGCCGCACCAAATTCATGCCCTAGCGTTGTGCAATGTCCAACTACACAGCTTTGGCGCGCGCGCGATTGTGGTGCAACACCGCATCGATCCATAGATGAATCAATGAGATACAGATTCATAGTTTGGCGCGTGCAACAGCCGGTCTCCCAGGCTGACGTCCCGGGGTTCGTCTACCTGGCGCGCCACCAATCTCAGGCCTGCCACGGTTAGCTTCGGCCAACTTTGCATCAGCACGCCCGCGCCGTTGAACCCAGCGATCGTCTCCCGATAGATCTGCCGAGCTCACACACGCTTTCTCACCAGATATCGCGCCGGGCCGCAATCAGCCGCTCAGCCTCAGCTGACGCCGGCGCGTCCATCAAATCTGCGCGCCTGGGCTGCAACCGAGCACCCAGATTCTGGTCACGCGTCCGGCGAACGCAACAGGCCAGCGGCACCAGCAGGTTGGCGTGCATCGCATCAGCAAGCCACTGGGGGTGATGCGCACTTGCCGACGTTACCACTTGGAGCGGCCCACAACCCCCGTCCAATCGCCCGCTTCCGCACGCTCTCCAGCACCTGGCCCGTAAGCCTGGCGCAAATCGCTCACCTCGTCCCGTCACCCAATCAAGGAAGCTGCATGATGACTCGACTGCTGCACGACCGTTCGCCGCCCTCCCCTTCGCCCAACCCCTTGGCGATTGCCGTAATCAGTTCGCTGCTGCTGGCAACGGCGCTGCCCGCGATGGCCACCGAATCACTGGATGCCTGGCAGCAGCAGCGCCAATTGCAGGAAGGATGGGCGCAGCCGACGATCAGCAGCGTTACTGTTTCATCCGTTGCCGGCCCCGCCTCGGCGACGCTTGCGCCGGCAGCGGTCGCCAGCACTGCCATTCTTGGCAACGCTGGTGATCCAGGAAGCTGGCGCACCGATGAGTTCAAAGCGGACTGGGGTTTGGCTGCCATGGGCGCCGAGTTCGCCTACGCTCGCGGCCTGACCGCCAAAGGCGTCCGGCTGGGTGTTTTCGACGATGGCGCCGGCCTTGGGCATCCCGAGTTCGCAGGCAAGAACCATCGGAGCATCCGCCTGGCGGGCGTTCTTGCCGATGGCAGCTTGTGCCCGGCAGAAGTGATCGAAGGCCCCAACAGTTGCTTCAGGACCGATGGCGATCAGGTCCAGCTCACCTATCAGACCCTTGAGCCGCGATACGCCGCTTTGCTCAATCGAAACAACTATTTTGAAGGGGTCACCTATGGAACACATGGCACCCATGTGTCCGGGACGATCGCTGCCAATCGGGATGGCTCCGGCATGCACGGGGTAGCCTTCGGTGCCGACCTCAGTGTCGCCCGCCTGTTTTCCAACAGTGTGGCGCATCTCAGTGTTTCACCACGAATGACGCTCGAGCGAAGCTCCAAATCCGTCAGCGTCCCTACAGCGGCCTTCAGCCAGTTGTACGAACAGCTCGAACAACAGCAGATCCGGGCCATCAACCACAGCTGGGGGCTTGCTACCGAGCCGAGCACGGCCCAGCAGATGGACGTCTATCTGTCGCATGCGGTTTTCGCCGACAGGCTGGCCGTGATGGCCACCGCTTCGCGCAGGACCGGCCTCATTCAAGTATGGGCTGCAGGCAACACCGACGCGCCCAATCCATCTCCACAACAGGCGCCGATCGCAGGCATGTACGCCACGCTGCCGCGCGCCCAGAAGGATGTTGAGCCGTATTGGCTGGCTGTCGTGAACGTCAATGAAGCCCTGGAGCTGAGCAATCGCTCCATGCGCTGCGGGCTGGCCGCAAACTGGTGCTTGGCAGCACCTGGCACGGCAATTCTTTCCACAACCTATGGCGCCAAAACCAAGCTGGACGCCACGCTTTCCAAGGACAGCGCTGGCAACGTCACAATTGACACGCGGAGCCTGCTGCCGGACTACGACTACGTCAAGAAGAGCGGAACCTCGATGGCCGCTCCTCACATCACCGGCGCATTGGGCCTGTTGTTCGAGCGCTTCCCCTATCTGGACAACGCGCAGGTGCGTGACGTCCTGCTGACAACGGCGCGTGACCTCGGCGCGCCGGGGGTGGACGATGTCTATGGCTGGGGCATGGTCGATCTGCGCAAGGCCATCGAGGGCTATGGCTCGCTGCGCGTGGACACCGACGTGGCAATGAACCAGAAGGCCGGCGGCCTGAAAGTCTGGGAAGGTGATGCCTGGGACGACTGGACCAACGACATCGCAGGCCCCGGCAAGCTGACCAAGTCCGGCATCGGTTGGCTGCGCCTGAGCGGCGACAACAGTTTCAACGGTGCGGTACTGCGCGAGGGCACGCTGGAGTTGAACGGCAGCAACGCCCTCACCTCGGCAGTCGAGGTGCAGAATGGCCAGCTCCTGCTCAACGGCACTCTGGTTTCCACCGCACTGAACACCACCGGCGGCGTCAGCACGATCAGCGCCAGCGGCGTACTGAAGGACAGCAATCTGGTGGTCAACGGCGGCGTGGTCTCCTTCAACGGCACGCAGACCGGCGGCACCACCACGGTCGGCGCCAACGGCCTGCTGAAGGGCATCGGCACGCTCGGCAACACCCGCGTGGACGGCATCATCGCGCCAGGCAATTCCATCGGCACGCTGACCATCAACGGCAACTACGTGCAGGGCGCTACCGGCACCTATGCGGCCGAGCTCGCACCGGGCAGCCGCAGTGACCAGCTGCACGTCACCGGCACTGCGACGCTGGGCGGAACCTTGCTGGCACTACCCGAGCCGGGAGTGTATTACCTGGGCGAACAGTTCAACGTGCTGCGCGCCGATGGCGGCGTGAGCGGCCAGTTCGCGAAGACCGATTTCAGCGCGTTCTCGCCTTTCCTGCAGTTCAGTGTGGCCTACGCCGCCAATACCACGCGCATCGACGTGGCTCGCGGCGCCCTGCTGGCAACCGCGGCCAGTACGCCGAACCAGCGCGCCGTGGCCGCTGCTGCCGATACCCTCGCGATCAACCAGGGCCTTCCCAAGCCGTTGACCCAGCTGTTCCCTCAGCAGGTGGCGGCCGTACTGGATGGCCTGAGTGGCGAACTGCACGCTGCGACGCCGCTGGCGCTGGTCGAAAGCAGTCGCTATGTGCGTGATGCGGCGTTGTCGCGCCGCGTCGGCGTAGCCGCACCAGGCGCCGGTGGAAACGACGCCACCGGGGTCTGGGTGCAGGCGATCGGCGGCAACGGCAAGCTGGATGGCAATGCCGGAACGGCACGCACCGAAGCCAACAGCAACGGCCTGCTGGTCGGCATCGACCGTGAGTTCGATGCATGGCAGGTCGGCCTGCTGGCCGGCACCGGCCGCACCGACGTGAAGCAGCAGGATGGTCGGCGTGCCAAGTCGAAGATCGACAACGCCCACTTCGGCGCCTACGCCAGCCACAACTGGGGTGGCTTCGGCCTGCGCGGCGGCGTGGCCTGGAGCAAGCACGAGGTGGAAAGCACCCGCGAGGTGGCATTCGCGGGCTTCAGCGACACCTTGAGCGCGCGCTATGACGGCCGCACGCGTCAAGCCTTCCTTGAAGCCGGTTATCGCTTTGGCGGGCCCGAGGGCGGGTTGGAGCCGTATCTGCAGGTTGCGCGGGTGGAAGTGGACCTGAAGCGCATCAACGAGCACGGAGGTGCGGCGGCGCTGCGGGGCGAGGTCGACGACACCGGCACCACCGTGGCCACCGCCGGCCTGCGTTTCGACAAGGGACTGAAGGCCTCGTTCCAGCAGGAAAGCTGGCTACACCTGCGCGGCGCGGTGGGCTATCGGCGGGCCACTGGCGACCGCAGCCAGGTGGCCAACCTCGCCTTCGTCAACGGTGGCACCGCGTTTGCAGTCAGCGGCGCTCCCATTGCTGACAACGCGGTGGTCGCCGAACTGGGCGTGTCGGCATGGCTGAGCCCACGCCAGCAGTTGGAACTGGGCTACAGCGGCCAGTTCGGCAGTGAAAGCCGCGACCATGGCGCGAACGCGCGGTGGTCGGTGCGGTTCTGATTGCAGCACGCACATTGAGTGGCATTGGGCGGCCTTGCGGCCGCCCCTTTTCTAAGTTCATGGAGGATCCGCTGTCGTTGGCGTGCCCGTCGAGCGTGACGCGTCACGTTAATGGTCGCCGCCACGCCCGGATTCAGGAGCGCCGCATGCGAAAACGGCAACGAGCGCTTCACGAATATTGCGATGATCAAAGACGCAACAGGCTGCGCTGAAGGCCCCGCGTAGCGCCATTCCCGACACAGAGCTCCAGCTTTTACCAACTCCGCTCTAGGAAAAGTCTCAAAAATCGAACGTTTTCGATGCTCGACGCGACAGCAGCGCCAGAATGGGCGCCACGCCACTCGGCGCTGACAACACTGCTGCGCATGAACGGATTCCCTGCACCGCGCCGGCTTCGCCTGGCGCTGCTCGATGACCATGACGTCGTCCGCCGCGGCACGGCCTTTCACCTCGGCAACGACAGCCGCTTCGAGATCGTCGCCAGCCACAGTGACAGCCAGGCCTTCGTGCTGGCCCTGCAGCAGTGCCGCGCGGATGTGGCGATCATCGACATCACCCTGGCGCCGGGTGATATCAGCGGCGCCGACCTCGTCCAGCATCTTCGACAGGCGCTGCCGCGGGTAACGCTGCTTGGCTTCGCCGGGCAGAATTCGGTTGCGATCATCAACCACCTGCTGGATGCGGGAATCAGCGGCTTTGTCGGCAAATCCGAGCCTTTGGCTGAACTCTCCGACGCGGTTGTGCGCGTCTCGCAAGGACTTTGCCGGATACCGCCCTCGTGCAAGTTGCTGACGCCCTGCGATTCCCTGAGCCGGAATGAGCGCGAGGTCATTCGATTGGTTCTGGACGGGCTGACCGTCTCCGAGATTGCCCTGCACCGGCACCGCAGCGTCAAGACCGTCAGCACGCAGAAGATTGCCGCCCTGCGCAAGCTGGGGCTGCGCAACGACGCGGAGATCTTCGCCATGCGGCAGCAGCTGGAGGCCCTGTGACCGCGCTGTTGAAGCGCGCCCGCAAATCCCTTCTGCTGGCGTTGCTCACACTGCTTCCCTGCACGTCCGCCGGCGACATCCAGCACGGAGAATGGGCGGCTGGGCGCGAGGTCCGGGTGGCTGCAGGGCCCACGCTGCACCCTGCCCCCGAAGATGCTGCCAACACGGAAGTGCTGCAGACGCTGGCGCATGGCTATGCTGCGCTCGTTGCCCGCCATTCCGGCCTGGCCTTCGTTGAAGTCCCCTTCCCCAGCACCCTGGCAGCGATGAGTGCCGTCTGCGAGGGACGGGCTGATCTGGTGCTGGTGCAGGGTGCTGGCGACGGGGCGCACCTGCCCTGCCCCAGCCTGGCGCCATCGCGCAGCTTTCATGGCGGCGCGAGCGTGCTCGCCGGGCGCATCGGTGAGCGCTTGCCGCGGCGAGTTGCCGATGCCGGCACGCTGCGGATCGCTGCCGTTGACGGAGGCCCCTATCCGGCGTGGCTGGCCGAGCACTATCCCGCAGTGCCCGTGCTGCCCCAGCCGAGCATGCGTGCGGCATTGGCTGCGGTGGATGCTGGCATTGCCGACGCAGCGATCGGCCTTGAATCCACCGCGCGTGCGATGACGCGGCGCTACTTTTCCCACAGCCTGCGCCTGCAAGTGCTCGACGCCAGTTTCCCGACCCAGCTGCACCTGCTTGCCAGGCGCGAAGACCAGGAACTGCTTGAGCACATCGAGGCAGCACTGGATGACATCACCATCGAAGAACATGCCCAGCTCCTGCAGCGCTGGGCCCAGCAGGCGTTGCCAACCACGCTCGGCCACAAGGCCCGCGAAGGTTTCGATGGTGCCACGCTCTGGCTATTGCCAGCCGCTGCCCTGCTGCTGACGCTTCCATTGCTGGCTGTGCGCAGATTGCGCCAGCAGCAGGGCCGTGATCGGAAGCACGCACAGATGACAGGCATGATCAGCCATGAGGTACGCAATTCCGCCCAGGCCGTCATGGCGTCAATCGACCTGTTGGGGCAAGCGCCACTGCCGGCCAGCCAGCGCGAACTGGTGGCCGCCGCTGCAAATGCGGGCCACGCGCTGCGCGGATTGCTCAATCGCACACTGGATTTCTCCCGCCTGGCCAGCGGCACTTTCCGGCCAAAGCGAGAGCCCTGCGACGTTCCCGCACTCTGCACGCAGGCACTGCAGGCCATCGCGCCCCAGGCGAAGAAGAAGGCACTGACCCTGCAGCTCTGCGTGCCGCAGAAGCCGTTCCCGCCGCTGGCGACAGACCCGGACTGCCTGCGGCAACTGCTCGACAACCTGCTCGGCAATGCCGTCAAGTTCACTGATGTAGGCGGCATTGAGCTGCGCCTGCAGCTGGATGCGCCAGCAAAGCCCGCAGCACTGCTGATGGAAGTCATCGACAGCGGCATCGGCATCACGCCAGCGCAGATGGCTGGACTGTTCGAGCCCTTCCAGCAGGCCGATGCGGGCAAGCAGCGCGGTGGCAGCGGGCTAGGCCTGTCCATCTGTCGCACGCTGGCCGAAGCCATGGGCGGCACTCTGGATGTTCATAGCGTGCATGGACGTGGCAGCCGCTTCATTCTGCATCTGCCCGTGCAACCGGCGCAGGATGATGCGCAGGCCGCTTCAACAGCGCCCCCCCTGCCCCGGCTGGACGGCTTGCGCATCCTGCTGGTCGAGGACCACGCGCTGAACCGACAGGTCATTGCAGCCCAGCTGCGGTGCTGGGGCGCGACGGTGCAGGAGGCTGCCAACGCCGACGATGCATTGGCACTGCAGAAGGAGGTGCCCTGCCCGCTGGTGATGCTGGATATCGGCCTGCCGGGAATGGATGGCTATGCGTTGGCCCGGCAATTGCGATTGCATGAGGCAGAAGGAGCGCCTCGTGCCCGGCTGCTTGCGCTTTCCGCCTTCAGCGGCGGCGACCATGCACTGCGCTGCCAGGCGGCCGGCATCGATGCAGTGCTGGTCAAGCCGCTGCAGATCGATGCGCTGCTGCAGGCGCTCGATCAGCCTGTGGCCGCCAGTATCAACGAGGGCATTGCCCAGGAACTGGTGGCCGCCTACGAAGAAGATATCGATCATGAACTGCAATGCCTGCATGAAGCGATCGGTCATTGCGATGCCGTGCGGTTGCGCCATCACGCGCATCGACTGCAGGGAGCGCTGCAGATCCTCGGCGCGGGCGGCACGGCGGCACTTGCCGGTGAACTCTGGGAGTTGGGTGACTGCGTGCCACCCAGGTGGGACGATGCGCGCCAGGTGCTGGCCGAGATGCAACGCTGGCGCGGCTCCCGGGGTGCGGGAACCGCGCCGGCCGCCTGAAATCAGGCGGCGTTGCGGCCCGCCTGGCGGCGGGTCAGGTCGTTGAAGCGACCCAGCGACATCAGGTGCTGGTGGATCAGCGCCAGCCAGCCGTTGCGGTGCCATTCGACGACGGTCGCGTCCGGAAGCGCGATGAACTTCTCCACGTCGACCACGAAGAAGCCGTTGAGGTTGAACTCGCGACCATCGGGCAAGCGCACGGTGGCGTTGCGCTCGACCAGCAGGCCGTTGTCGACCAGCGCCTTGGAGAACGCCTGGGTCTGTTCGTGTTCGCGGGTGAACTGGCCGCAGAACTCGAGTGCCTGCTGCACCATGTCGGTAGCCTTGCCATCGACGAACAGCGGCTGGCCTTCTTCGCCACCACGGACAACGCGCGGGCTGTCTTCATCGATGCCGAGCAGGAAGTCATTGTCCGCGCCGGTGTCGATGAAGATGAAGGGATGGCGGCGCAGGTAGGCCGGGATGTAGGTCTCGTCGTCCCACAGGCCATCGGTGATGAACAGGTTGTCGGTGGTCACACCCACGGCGGCCATCGGCACCGCGCTCGGGCCTGCGAACAGGATCGGGAAGTGGTGCAGCGCCAGCGAGAATTCGCCCAGCACCAGCGGGATCGAGTTGCTGCTGGCAGCGAATTCGAGCTTGCCCGGCAGGATGCGCAGATCGGCGTGCAGGTCTGCCTGCAGCGGCACCGGACGGGTGTAGAACAAGGGCGCGCTGCTCGGCGCAGCTTCGGTGGTGGTGTCGCTGGTGGTGGTCATCGTGGAAACCATGTCGATCATGCGCGCCTGCCATCCCGGGCGCGCCAGCGGGAACAACCTGAATCCCGCATTATCAACAAGGCAGGTGACAACGGCCACCCCGCGGCCGACTTATTTCAGCTGCAACGGGTAACGCTGCCACAGAACGTGGACCAGGAAGCCGGCCAGTTCGGTGTCGCGCGCACTGACCGCCGCGCGGATCTTGTCCAGCAGGACCATGTCGCTGCAATGCCGCACATCAGCGTGATTGGCCTGCCCTGCGCGCCGCGCCCGATAGCGCGCGGCCCGCTGCGCGTCGCTCATTGCGTACCCGAACTTGGGCGGCCGACCGCGTTTGCGCGGCAGGGTCAGCTCCAGGGTTCCGGGATCATTGTCATCACGCATGGGCAGGGTGCGGGCGGCGGCAAGCAACGGGGGGTGCGCAATTTATCGTGAGGCATCACTTTAATCCAGCTTTTTCTGCAGTTTTGTTGCAATGCAGTGCAAGTGCGTGGCGCACGGAGGGCACCCATCCACGCATGGCGTGGATCTACTTCCTTGGGTAGATCCACGCCATGCGTGGATGAGCCCCCGCCAATACGCAAAAAAGGGAGCCCGCGAACGGGCTCCCCTGCTCCTTCCTTACGACGCACGCACCGGCTCGTAGCCATGCAGATGCGATTCGCTGCTGGCCCGTCCCTGGCTCAGCGAACGCAGCGAGGTCGTGTAACCGACCAGCTGCGCCAGCGGCGCGAAACCGCTGACTTCGGCGCGACCGTCCTGGTCGTCGATGCGGGCCACGCGGCCATGGCGACGATTCAGATCGCCCACCACGTCACCCACCGAGGCGGACGGGGAATGCACCGTCACCGCCATCACCGGTTCCAGCAACTGCGTGCCGCTGGCCGCCAGCGCGGCCTTGATGCCCTCGCTGCCTGCCCGGTGGAACGCCATCTCCGACGAATCCTTCGCGTGGGTCTGGCCATCCACCAGGCTGACCTCGATGCCGACCACCGGATGGCCCTGGGGGCCTTCCGACAGCGCGGCACGAACGCCCTTCTCCACCGCAGCGATGAAGTTGCGCGGCACCACGCCACCAACGATGCGGTCATTGAACACAACCTCGCCGTCGTCGCGCGGCGCCACATCCAGCACCACGTGTGCAAACTGGCCCTGGCCACCGGTCTGCTTGACCAATCGGCCAACCACACCTTCAACGGCACGCTGCGGCGTCTCCTGGTAAGCCACGCGTGGCGCGCCAATGCCGATGTCCAGCTTCCATTCGCTGCGCAGGCGCTCGACCATCACTTCCAGGTGCAGCTCGCCCATGCCCCAGGCCAGGGTTTCACCGGTGTCGCGATCGGTTTCCACCCGGAACGAGGGATCTTCCTGGGCCAGGCTGGCCAGACCTTGCGCCAAACGGATCAGATCAGCCGCACGCGCCGGCTCCAACCGCCATGCCAGCACCGGGGCCTGCGCCTGGATGCTCTCCAGACGCAACGGCTGCCCTCGCCCGCTCAGCGTTTCACCGCTGACCGCATCCTTCCAGCCCAGCACCGCAACGATGTCGCCGGCCACGGCCTGCCCGATGTCCTGGGTCTGGTCGGCCTGCACGCGCACCAGCCGGCTGATGCGGCGCCCTTGCGGGTGCTGCGAGCTGGCCACGTTGTCGCCCACCTTCAAGGTGCCCGAGTACAGCCGCACGAAGCTCAAGGCGCCGTGCTGCTGGTGGGTGATCTTGAACAGCAGGCCCGCCAACGGGCCGTCCGGGTCCGGCGGCAGCAGGACGTCGCCGCCCTCGCTTTCAGCGGTAACGGCAGGACGATCCAACGGCGACGGCAGGTAATCGACCACTGCATCCAGCAGCGTTTCGATGCCCTTGTCCTTGAACGCGGCACCGGCCAGCACCGGCACGCCGGCACCCGCCAACGTCGCGCGGCGGATCGCTGCGCGCAGCATCGCCGCGTCGATGTCACGGCCTTCCAGCCACGCCGTTGCCAGCACATCGTCATGGTCGGCCACGGCCTCGACCAGCGCATTGCGCTGCGGCTGCCACTGCGCGCGCTCGGCGTCGCTCCAGGCCGTCACCGTCGCCGCGCCACCGTCCTGCCAGTGCAGCACGCGGCCATCGACCAGGTCGACCCAGCCATGGAAGTCACCTTCGCTGCCCAGCGGCATACCCAGCGCCCACGGTCGCGCCCGCAGCTTGTCCTGCAGCTGTTCCAGCACGCGCTCGAACGAGGCGCCGATGCGATCCATCTTGTTGACGAACGCAATCAACGGCACGCCATGCCGGCGAGCCTGGCGCCACACGGTTTCCGACTGCGGCTGCACGCCGTCCACGGCCGAGAACACGGCCACGGCACCGTCGAGCACGCGCAGCGAACGCTCGACTTCGATGGCGAAGTCGATGTGGCCGGGGGTGTCGATCAGGGTCAGCTGATGCAGCGGCAGATCGCGCGGCGCCCATTGCGCGTGCACGGCGGCGGCGCCGATGGTGATGCCACGCTCGCGCTCGATCGCCGAGAAGTCGGTGGTCGCGTTGCCGTCGTGCACTTCGCCGACGCGGTGGATCTCGCCGGTCTTCCACAGAAGGCGTTCGGTAAGGGTGGTTTTGCCAGCGTCGATGTGGGCAATGATGCCGAGGTTGCGAAGACGCGACAGAGTCTGGGTATTGGTGTTCATGAGATGGGTTCCTGCTGGGCCAACTTCGGGGGCCGCACACCCCGGTTGGCTACAGGGTGTGCGGCTGACGTTCGGTCTCGGCGATCTGGTGCATGGCACGTTCTCCTTGCGGTGGAGCGGGTTGAGGGATGGAAGGCGGAAACGAAAAGAGCGCCCCGGAGGGCGCTCTGTGGATGGTCCAGCGAAGGCCGCGATCAGCGGCCTCGTGGGGCTCCAGGCAGACACGCCCGTTCCGCGCTTGCGCGGGTCAGGGTGAAAAACTTCAGGAGCGGCATCCGGTTCATGCGGCGCATTCTAGACCTGTGAATCTGGCGCGCAAGTGAATATTGCGCACATGAATAGAACGATGAGGCGCAATGAGGCGGCGACCTCTCAAAAGTGATCACTCGCAGCCGTTGATACGCCGCGCCTCACCCACCGTCGCGGCGTGATCCCCCGTCACCGACACCCAGTCCTTCAGCGGGAAGGCGGCGTTGATCTCGCCGCGACGGGGCGTGTCGTGGATCGTTACTTCGGTCCAGCTGCCCACCGCACCCAGCTCACGCAGGCGGGCCGCCTGGTCGTCTTCGGTACTGAAGGTGTCACCCGGCTTCGACGGCTTTGCATTGTTCACCGTGGCGGTCTTCAGTGCGCGCACGCGCAGCGCACCATTGGGCATGCGCTGACTGATCACGTCGTAGCGTTCAACGCCATAGGCCCACGACCGCTCGGCCTGGCGGCGCACTTCACTGCCGTCATCGGCAACTTCGATCTTGCCATCCACCAGTCCACCCACGGCGGCGATGCCGCCGTAGCCCGCCATCATTGCTTCGTAGCCGATCATCTGCCGCTTCTCCAGCGGCAGTTCACTGGCCGCAGGCTTCATGCCCGGCAGCTTCAGATACGCCGACTTCTTGCAGAGCAGCAGCACGCTTTGATTGCCCCAGGCCATCAGCATCGCGCCACCGGTGTAGTAGTGCGTGGTGAACAGATCGGAGGCGGCGCCGGCACCCTTCGCATGACGGATTTCGACCGAGGTCGCCTGGTCAGCCACTTTGTCCAGCACAACCGTGCGGATGGGAGCGGCGTGCGCCGTGCATGATGCAGCAATGATCGAAGCCAGCAGTGTCGCGCGCGGGAGGATGTATTTCATGGGGGTCATTCCGTTGAGAAAAACGAACCGCCAATGATACTTCTCCCCGCTCTGCGCGGCTTTACCGCATCAGGTCACCACCACCAACGGCACACCGCGGCGCGGATGCTGCAGCACCACCACGTCCTGCTGGTAGACGCGCCGCAGGTTGGCTTCAGTCAGCACCTCCGAAGGCGTGCCGTCAGCGGCCACCCTGCCCTGCTCCAGCAGCACGATGCGATCGGAGTAGCCGGCCGCCAGGTTGAGGTCATGCAGCACCACGATCACGCACGCGCCCGCTTCGGCACAGACACGCACGCTGCGCAGGGTGCGCTCCTGGTGGCGCAGATCCAGCGCAGCCGTGGGTTCATCCAGCAACAGCAACGGCGTGTCCTGCGCCAGCACGCGGGCGAAGGTGGTCCGCGCCGATTCACCGCCCGACAGCTGCTGCACTTCGCGCAGTCGCAGTGCCTGCAGTTCGGCAGCATCGATAGCGCTTTCCACCTGCGCATCGTCCACCTGCGGATCCGGCGGATGCGGCAGGCGCCCCATCGCCACGACTTCTTCCACGCTGAAGGCGAAGCGCACGCCGTGCTCCTGCGGCATCACCGCACGTTCGCGTGCCAGCGGCCCGGCCTTGTAGTCCCGCAGCGGGCGCCCGTGCAGATGCACGTCGCCACCGTCGGCGCGCAGATCGCCGGCCGCCACACCGAGCAGGGTGGACTTGCCGGCGCCATTGGGCCCCACCAGCGCCGTCACCGTGCCGGGCTGGAATGCGAGGGTGATGCCATGCAGGATCTCGCGCTGCTGGCGGCGCACCACCACGTCGCGCAATTGCAGAAAAGCGCTCATGCGGCTGCCTTGCGACGCTGCTGCAGCACCAGCCACAGGAAGAACGGCGCGCCCAGCGCGGCAGAGAACAGGCCCAGCGGAATCTCGGCAGGCGGGTCCAATGTGCGTGCAGCAGTGTCGGCCACCACGATCAGCAGCGCACCCAGCAGGCCTGACAACGGCAGCAGCCAGCGATGGCCGGGGCCAACCAGCAAGCGTGCCACGTGCGGCACCACCAACCCTACGAAGCTGATCGAACCGGCAAATGCCACGGCAGAGCCAACCAACAGTGCACTGAACGCCACCAGCAGGCGCCGTGTACGTGCCACATCCAGCCCCAGGTGCTGCGCCTGGCGCTCGCCCAGCGCCAGCATGTCCAGCGGCGTGGCCAGGCGCTGCAGCGCGAACGCACCGATGGCAAACAGCGGCAGCACCGCCACCACATCAGCCCAGTTCGCCCGCGCCAACGAGCCCATCTGCCAGAACACCAGCGATTGCAGCTCGCTTTCGTTGGCGATGTAGGTGAGGAAACCGATCAGGGCCGAGCAGAAGGCGGCCATCGCAATGCCCACCAGCAACAACGTGGCATTGCCGCTACCCTTGCCCGGCCGGGCCAACGCGTAGGTCAGCCCGATCGCGGCGGCACCGCCGCCGAACGCCGCCACCGGCACCAGCCAGCCGGCTGCACCCGCGGCACCGAGCACGATCGCCGCCACCGCGCCCAGCGCAGCACCCTGGCTGACACCGACGATGCCCGGATCGGCCAGCGGATTGCCGAACAGCCCCTGCAGGCTGGCGCCGGCCATCGCCAGCGCCGCGCCCACCATGGCCCCCAGCAGCGCACGCGGAATGCGCAGCTGCCACACCACGGCCAGGTCACGACTGCTGACCGATTGCGGATCGAGCAGGCCCAACTTCACCGCCAGCGCCTGCATCACTTCCAGTGGCGGCAGCCGCAGCGGGCCCACGGCGAACGACGCCAGCACCGCACCCAGAAGCGCGACCAGCGCAATCAACAACATCGCCCGCCCGCGACGGCGGCGTCGATCCACAGGACTCATGCCTTCGGCAGCGCCGCCAGCGCCTTGGCTAGGGCCAACGCGCCCGCACCGGAACCGATGCTGGCGTACTTCAGCTGCGCATCCGGCATCACCCAGACCCGGTTGGCCTGTCCGGCCGGGGTCTGCTTCAGCGTCGGGTAGGCCTTCCACAGGCCCTCGGCACCGCCGAACAACTGCAGGTCATGCTCGGTCACCAGGATCACCTCCGGTGCCGCCGCGACCACGCCTTCGTTGCTCAGCTGCGAATAGTTGGCCACGCCGGCCTCGGTGCCGATGTTGATGCCGCCGGCCAGCGCGATCAGCTTGGCCGACGCGCTGTCGGCACCGGCCACGGTCGGCGCACCGCCTGCGCCCGTCGCCGACACATGGATCACCCGCGGCGCATGCCCCAGGCCCTTGCCGACAGCAGCAGCCTCATCCAGCTGACGCTGCACCTGGGTGGCCAGGGTCTGCCCTGCATCGGCCACGCCAAGCACGGCGGCAATCTTGCGCACCTTGTCCGGTGCCGGCTGCAGGTCATCGATCACTACCGCAGGCTCGCCCACTTCGCGCAGCTTCTTTGCCAGTTCGGTGTGGCGACGCAGGCTGTTGCCGATGAACAGCGAGCCCTGCAGGCTCAGCACGCCCTCCACACCGGTGGTGCGGTTGAACAGGAACTGGTGCGGCGCGGCCAGGCCTGCCTGAGTCGTGGTGTTGGTCGGCGCAGCGAACACCTGCTTGCCCAGTCCCAGCGCCTCGATCACCGCGATGATGTCGTCACCGCCGGCAATGATCCGGCTGGTGTCATCCACTTCCACACCGGCACCATCGTCGGACTGGACCTTGGTCGGCAACACCGCCTGCTGCCCCGGCAGGGTCGGCACGTCATTGCCCGCCACCCGCTGCCAGCCTGCGGGAAGTGCCCCGGCCTCGGCGGTAGCGGCAGCCGGCGCTGCTGTGTCGGGGTTGCCCGAAGACGGCGGTGCCTTGTCGCCGCAGGCGGCCAGCACCAGTGAAACGGCAAGCGGGAGCGCGCACAGGCGCAGGCGGGAAGCGATGTTCATGCAGGTTCTCCTTGCTGGCAGGGCGACGGGGTGCCGCCCTGCCCTGTGGCTTACGGCTGGCGCAGGCTGATGCGGGTGATGCGATCACCCTTCGGATCCTCAGCGCCACGCGACTTGTTCACGGCGAAGACATTGCCCTTGCCATCGGCGCGGACGTGATTGGGGAAGGTGCCGCCATCGAGGTTGCCGACCACCTTGCCATCACGATCAACCGCGGTGACCGTGCCTGCGCCGCGATTGGTGACATAGGCTAGGCCGCTCTTCGCATCGAAGGCCACGTTCAGTGCACCGGCGCCGACCGGCACGTCGTGCATGACCTTGCCGCTGGCCACGTCGACGATCAGCAGGTTGTCAGTGCCCTGCGAGGCCACGTAGAGGCGGTTGCGCTGGGCATCGAAGGCCACGCCCGAGGCGCTGATCGAATTGCCCAGGTCGATGACCTTGTCGACCTTGCCGCTGGCCACATCGATCACCGCCGCTTCCGGCGTACCGATGCTGACCGTGAACAGCTTGCCGCTGGGCTCATCCAGCACCAGGCTCATCGGCACGAACTTCTCGTCGTCCACGCCTGAGGCCAGGGTGATCGGCTCCAGCGCCTTCAGCGTCTTCGCATCGAATACCGACAGATGGTCTTCGCCAGTGGCCGAGGCGAACACCTTGCCGTGCGTGCTGTCGACCACGACGTCGCGAGCGTGCGGTACGGTGCCGACCGGGAACTGATGCACCAGCGACAGATCCGCCTGGCGATAGACGGCCACGGTGTCCTGGCGAGTGTTGCTGACCCACACGTTGCCATTGGCATCATCCACACCGACGCCATACACCGCGAACACTGCGCCGTTGGTGCTGCCCGGCACCTGTGCCGGGGTGATGGCCTTGGTCACCTTCAGCGACTTCGGGTCCAGCTTCAGCAGCTGCGACTGGGTGACCGGCGGGCGGCCGACGGCCGAGGTCACGAACACTGCGTTGCTGGCGGCGCTGTAGGCCGACTGGTACAGGCCCGGCACCAGCTTGTTGGACTGGGTGGCGAACTGCGCCTGGCCCGACAGCGGCAACTGCGGCGACACACGCAGCTTCAGCACGGCTGCGGCGGCCGGCTGGCTGGCGCGCACCACCACCGGGTGGGTGCCCGGCACCGCGTCGGCCGGAATGGCCAGCTGGGTCTTGAAGTTGCCATCGGCATCGACCACCACCGGCTGGCTGTTGAGCACGGTATCGCCGCGCAGCAGGCTGACCTGCTGGCCCGGTACGAAGCCGCGGCCGGTGACATCGGCGGTGCTGCCGGGAACCACGTTCTCACCGCGTGAGACAACCTGACCCTTGAAGGTGGCACTGGCCGGCTGGTCGAACACCGGCTGTGCGGTGGCGGTCACTGCCAGCAGCAGGCCGGCGGCCAGGGAAGTGAGGCGGAAAGACGGACGGAACGACATGAAAGGCTCCTTGCACACGTAGGCCGCGCCTCGTGGCGCGGGATTCATCGGTTGCCTTGGCCGCTGCACGTCGACAGTCCGCCTGGGTAGTGGGGTCGCACGGCACTGCCGTGCGAGGGATTCATTCGGCGGCGTTGTCACCACCGGTTGGCTGGCCGTCACCGGCGCTGCGGTCAGTCACGCCATACAGCTCATGCAGGGCCGCGTGGAAGGATGCGGGCAGCATCGGGCCGTGGCCGAGGCCGGGGAACTCGCGGTACTGCACGCTCAGCCCCGGCACGTTGCCCAGGCGTTCGGACAGCTGCATTGCCGCATCCGGGGTGGCGCCACCAATGCGGCGCAGATGCGCGACCACGCGCGGATTGCTCATGTCGCGCTTGCCGCGGTCGCCGACGCGCTCGGCACCGCCGAGCATCAGCCACACCTTCGCGGGCTGACCGTGTGCGTTCTGCACGAACTGCTGCTCGGCATCACCCAGCGGCGCGCCCTGGCTCCACCACAACGACGGGCTGGCGCTGAGGTAGTACTGGAAGGCGGCCGGACGGGTGTACAGGCTGCTGAGCACGAACAGGCCGCCCAGCGAGTGACCCCACAGCGCCTGCTGCTGGTGATCGATATTCGCGCGGCGCTCGACTTCGGGCTTGATGCGGCGCTCGATCATGTCGAGGAACGCCGCTGCGCCGCCGCCAACGGCCTGGGTCTTGCCGCTTTCATCATCGGCGCGATCGATCCACGCGGTGTAGTCGCGGGTGCGCGCGGCCGAATCGATGCGCAGGTCGTTGTCGTAGCCGATCAGCACCAGCACCGGCGGCGCCTTGCGTGCGGCCAGCTCGGCCAGCAACGGCTGGTCCAGCACCATTGCCACGGCGTTGCCGTCCAGCGCGTACAGCACCGGCGCTGGGGTCTTCGAGGCCTTGGCCGGGATCGCGACATTCACCCGCCAGCGGCGTTGCTGGTCGGGGCTGTCGATCACGAAACGCTCGAAGCGGTAGCTGACCGCCGGCTCATCGAGCACGGTCTGGCCCATCTTCTGCAGCGGATTGCGTTGCTGCGCGTATGCGTACGGGGTAGCCAGGAGCAGGCCCATCATCAAGGCGGCCAGGCCGGATACCAGCGGGCCACGGCGCGGTGGCAGGACGGAAGACTTCATCAGTGACGGCGAAAGCGGCACACGGCCACCGGTTCACAAGGGACCGCAGTCTACCTTAAACGCGAATGATTATCACATCGATCAAACGTCACACTGTGTATCACGCGCGCGCCAGCGCTTGCGCCGGAAGTCCGTGTTCATCTACTTTTCCCGCCATCGGGGCGCAGGAATCGCCCCGCCTCCGCGGGTGCCTGCCTGGCCCCCATCAGCTCCACAACCCCCATGGGATCGGATCCCATGATTGTGAGAACACCTTGAAGCACAAAGTACTGATCGCACTTGCCGTTGGCCTCCTCGCTCCGCTGGCCGGCCACGCCGCGCCAAGCCTTGCCGGGCTGTATTCGGCCTATGAAGAGGCTGGCTATTCCTCTCTCGGGCTGGAAGAGCTCAACCAGACCGTGCAGTTCACGGCGGTGAGTCTGGGCGCTTCCAGCAACCTGCAGGGCGAGCCGGTCCTTGAGGCGGGCGACGAAGATGGCCAAGTATTGGCCCGCCTGACCGCTTCCGATGACGAGCAGAACGCCAAGCTCGCAGCGATGGAGGAAGGCGTCTCCTTCACCGCCAGCTGCACGCTGCAGTTCAGCTCGGGATCGGATTACCTGGCGTTGGGCGACTGCGTTCTGCAGTAATCGGTCCGGCACCGCTGACAGCAGCGCGGAAACGACGAAGCCGGCTCAAAGCCGGCTTCGTTGCATGAGGCGACGTTGGCGACCTCAGGGGCCAGTAGGCACAGGGCCGTACGGGTTGTCCTGCGGCGTGCCTGGCAGCAGCGCAAAGATCAGGATCACCAGGCCACCACCCGGCACCAGGGCCAGCAGATACAGCCAGCCGGACTGGCCGCAGTCATGCAGGCGGCGCACAGTCACTGCGATAAGCGGCACGATCGTGGCCAGCCAGAGCAAACCCACCAGCGCCAGTGCCCCGATCGTGATTCCGGCCATCCAGCTGGAATCGGCGTCCAGGACGAGGCCAGCCACAAGCGCCACCGTCAGCGCGATCAAGCCCACCGCAGTTCCCGCCAGCAACAGAAACAGCTGGAACATCCAGTACTCGCGGCGATTGGCGCGACCCTCGAACTGGGCATAGCGCTTCAACGGCAGAATCATTTCCTGCACGGCATCGTTCCTTGAAAAACAGGGCCGCGCAGTCTGCCAAATGCTGGTGGGCGGGGCAATGAGAAACCTTGCATGAAGCGAAGCGGGCTACGCGCCCTTGGCCGCCCGCGCCGCCTCGCGCTCGGCACGCAGCCGGTCCAGCTTTTCCTTCAGCTTGATTTCCAGCCCGCGCGGCACCGGGTTGTAGTACACCCGCTCGCCCATCGCATCGGGGAAACCGGTCTGATCCAGCGCGATGCCACCCTCGGCGTCGTGGTCGTACTGGTACTCGGCGCCGTAGCCCAGCTCCTTCATCAGCTTGGTCGGCGCATTGCGCAGGTGCAGTGGCACTTCTTCGGTACCGCTGTCGCGCACATCGGCCTTGGCTTGGTTGAAGGCGGCATAGCCGGCATTCGACTTGGCGGTGCTGGCCAGGTACAGCACCAGCTGGGCGAAGGCGAGCTCGCCCTCCGGGCTGCCCAGCCGCTCGTAGATGTCCCACGCTTCCAGCGCCATGCTCTGTGCGCGCGGGTCGGCCAGGCCAATGTCTTCGATGGCCATGCGGGTCAGCCGGCGTGCCAGATACGACGGATCACAGCCGCCGTCGAGCATGCGCGTGAGCCAGTACAGCGCGGCATCGGGATTGGAGCTGCGCACGGATTTGTGCAGCGCCGAGATCTGGTCGTAGAACTGCTCGCCGCCCTTGTCGAAGCGGCGGGTACGGTCAGCCAGCACCTGGGTGAGGGTCTGCGGGGTGATGCGACCGCCCTCCCCGCCCGCCAGTTCGGCGGCGATTTCCAGCAGGGTCAGCGCACGACGCACGTCACCATCGGCCGCAGTGGCGATCTCCAGCAGCAGCTCCGGCGCAACCTCGATATGTTCCTCGCCGAGGCCACGCTCACGATCGCCCAACGCACGTTCCAGTGCTTCAACGATGTCGGTCGGCGAGACGCCTTCCAGCACGTGCACGCGGCAACGCGAAAGCAGCGCCGAGTTCAACTCGAACGACGGGTTCTCGGTGGTGGCGCCAACGAACAGGATGGTGCCGCGCTCGATATGCGGCAGGAACGCATCCTGCTGCGCCTTGTTGAAGCGATGCACTTCGTCGACGAACAGCACGGTACGACGGCCTTCGGCGAAGCGCTGCGCCGCCTCGGCCAGCACCTGGCGCACCTCCGGCAGGCCGGACAGCACTGCGGAAATGGCACGGAATTCGGCGTCGGAGTATTCAGCCAGCAGCAACGCCAGCGTGGTCTTGCCGCAGCCCGGCGGCCCCCACAGGATCATCGAATGCACGCGCCCGGATTCAACCGCGCGGCGCAGCGCGCTCTCCGGCGCGAGCAGACGCTTCTGCCCGACCATTTCGTCCAGGGTGCGGGGGCGCATGCGCTCGGCCAGCGGGCGCATGTGTTCCCGATCGACACTCAGCAGATCGGGTCCGGGGAATGAAGTGGAGCGATGTCTTGGCACGTGCTCATTGTACCGCGAGAGCGTGCCAACCAAGGTTGGCACCTACCTGGGGCGGTAGTGCCGGGCCCTGCGAGGCGGATCAGGATCGGTAGTGCCGGCCGCTGGCCGGCAGATCAAAAGCGTGTCAACCAAGGTTGACACCCACCAAGGGCGAAGGTTGACACCCACCAGAGCAGGTAGCGCCGGGCCATGCCCGGCGGCCACGATCAATTGCCGATGACGTCGGTGCCGGCCGGCGGGGTGAAGCGGAAGGTGTTGGCGGCGAAGCTGGGGTTGCGCTTCCAGCCACTGAAGCTGATCACGGTGCGCTGGCCCACGGCATCGGTGATCTCCATCTTCGCCAGGCCCTGCGCATTGAAGCCCAGCGCGGCGTACTGGAAGCTGGCTTCGGTATCACGCTTCGGCGACAGCGACAGCCACTGCAGGCCATCGCGCTGTGCGGCCTCTTCACTTACGTCGTACTGCTGCTCCAGCAGCGCCGGGTTGATCAGCGCGGTCAGCGGACTGTTCTGCTCTTCCTTGCCCTGCTCGCGCACGGTCGCCTGTTCCAGGTCCGGCTCGAACATCCAGACCTTCTTGCCGTCAGCCACGATCAGCTGCTCATGCGGGCGCACGTACTCCCAGCGGAACAGGCGCGGTGCCGACAAGGCGACGCGGCCGCTGGTGGATTCCTTGACCTTGCCGCGGCTGTCGAACACCTGCTGGCTGAACTGCCCATCCAGGCCCTTCAGGCCGGTGGTGAAGGTCTTCAGGTCATCACGGGCGCCGGCCCAGGCGCTGCCGGCGGCGGCGCAGGCCACGGCCAGGGTGGTGGTGGCAAGGAAACGACGGAGGCGAAGGTTCATGCAGGAATCCTGTGGGCGCGCGGCCAGGAAAGTTGGGTGCCAGTGTGCCCGGCAAAAGATGAATGGGCGATCAGGACGCCATTATGACGCCCTGATCGCTGATCGGCGATTCAGCCGCCAGCGCCCGGCAGCTTGCCGTACAGCACCTGGCCACGAAAGCCCCGGCGCACCTCGCGGAACAGCGCACGGAACGCGGCATAGTCCTGCGGCTGGCACAGCGCCTCCGCGCCGCGCACCGCGTTCTGCTGCAGGCGGTGGTGCACGGTCACTTCCTGGCCCTGCCGGCTCCAGTCGACCCGATACTCGCCGGCCGCATTGGCAAACCGCTGGCTGCCGGGAATCGCGATGATCGGGGCATTGGCCGGGAACTGCAGGCGATAGGTTTCCTCGCGCAGGCTGGCATTGCAGTAGAACGGCGTCTCGTTGTCCGGTGCCGAGGCACTGGCATACAGCCCACGCACCGATTCGCCACCCGGCGGATCGGGTACGGCCATGCCGCCGGCCACGTCGAAGTCCACGTAGTCCTCGGCCTGGAACGCCATGCGATAACCGAACGGCCGGGTCAGGTCGACCGGTACACCCTGCAGCTGCAGCTGGCCACGGCCATCGAAACCGGACGCGGCCATGATCGATTCTTCAGCGCGCGCCCGGTTCTGCGCATTGAGCTGGGCGAACTGTGCGCGCATGCCGATCTCGGCGTTGTCGCTCAGCTGCGGCACCGTCTCGCCACGCAGATTGCCCTGTGCGTCGAAGGTAAAGCGTACGTCCATCACCGTCGCGTTGCGCTGCGGATCATTGGCCGGCGTGCGTGCCAGGGTGGCATCGCGGGTGTGCAGCACCGGCGCGCCAAGATCACCATCGGGCAGCTGGCCGAAGCGCGCCCAGGCACTGGTCGAGTCCAGATACAGATCGAACTCGGGCACATAGGTGATGGCGTGGTTGAAGCGACCCAGCAGCGGAATCTTCGGCAGCGTTGGGCCGCCACCCGCACCGATCAGCACCGGCGAACTGGTGATGCCCTTGGCCGCCAGCAGCGCCTCAAGAATCGTTACGTGGTCCTTGCAGTCGCCGTAGTGGTTGTCGAGGATGCTCTGCGCACTGTTCGGCTCCAGGCCGCCATTGCCCAGGTACACCGCCACGTAGCGGATGTTCTGCGCGACCCAGCGGTACAGCGCATCGGCCTGCGCGCGGCGGTCACTGATGCCGGCAGTCACTTCGTCGGCCAGCGCCCGGATCTCCGGCGTGACCTGCGCGGCCGGACCGGCCTTCAGTTGATAGGCGCGACCCATCTGCGCCCAGTCGCGGTAGGTGCTGGCCATGATGTTCGGCCCGAACTCCCACACCGCCGCCGACCAGTTCTGCGCCTGCATCGGCTCGCGGCGCTGGTAGCGCCAGCGCCACGTCGCCTGGCCGTTCTTCACCACCGGGCGATCGCTGCCCTGCACGCCGCGGCTGTCCACGTGCATGGGCAGGTTGGCCGGCGCGCTCAGGGTCACTTCGGCATCGTCGTACTGGGTGAACACATTGAAGGTTTCCCACAGGCCGAAGTAGCCCGGGAAGTACGGCGTCAGCTGGGTGCGCCGCACCTGGTAGAACAGCCGCGTGCCCGGCGCCAGGTTGGGGAACACGATCACCCGCACCTTGCGGTCGGCATACATCGCCGCCGAGGCGCTGGAATAGCTCTCCTGGGTGTAGATCCGGTCGGCCGGCACCTCGCGGCGCTGGCCGTCGGCGGTCAGCGTGTAGGCGTTGACCACGTCCAGCGTTTCCATCTTCTCGCTGTAGCTCAACCGCACCTGGCTGAACTGCTCCACCGCGGCCTTGGTCTTGAGCAGGATTTCGTAGGTTTCGGTCTGTACGTTGCCGGCATCGGCACGCACCTGGTAGTCGGCGCGGTAGCGGACGAAGCTGAAGTTGTTGCTGGCCTCGGCATCGCTGCCGGTGGACGGCGGCGCGACCGCGGGTACGGCTGTCGCGGCGGCATCGGCCAGCGCCGGGCCGGCTGCCAGCAGGCAGGCCAGCGCCAGCGCGCAGGAAACGGGTTGAAGCATGCGTCGGTTCCTTGGACGTCGGGAATGCGGCAGGGTTACTTCGGCGGCGGCGGTGCCAGCACCGTGCGGTCGCCGTTGTGCTCGGGCGAACTGACCACACCGGCCGCTTCCATGGCCTCGATCAGTCGCGCTGCGCGGTTGTAGCCGATCTTCAGGCGACGCTGCACCCCGGAAATCGATGCGCGACGGGTCTCGGTGACCACGCGCAGCGCTTCGTCGTAAAGCGGGTCGGACTCATCGCCGCCACCGGAACTGGTCTCCGGCAGGCCGGTCGCACCGACCACCACGCCATCGCCCATCGTCTGCACTTCGTCCAGCACGCCGTCGACATAGTCGGCCGGCCCCATTGCCTTGAGGTGCTCGACCACGCGATGCACTTCTTCATCGGACACGAAGGCGCCGTGCACACGCTCGGGCATCGCCGTGCCGGGCGGCAGGTAAAGCATGTCGCCGTGACCGAGCAGCGTCTCGGCGCCGGACTGGTCGAGGATGGTGCGTGAATCGATCTTCGAGCTGACCTGGAAGGCGATGCGGGTAGGAATGTTGGCCTTGATCAGGCCGGTGATGACATCCACCGACGGGCGCTGGGTGGCCAGGATCAGGTGGATGCCGGCCGCACGCGCCTTCTGCGCGAGGCGCGCGATCAGCTCTTCGACCTTCTTGCCGACGATCATCATCATGTCGGCGAATTCGTCGATGAAGATGACGATGAACGGCAGCGTCTCCAGCGGCCGCGGCGCCTCGCCCAGCTCCGGGTTCGGCTTGAACAGCGGGTCCATCATCGGCTGCCCAGCGTCCTGCGCGTCCTTCACCTTCTTGTTGAAGCCGGCCAGGTTGCGCACGCCCACCGCGCTCATCAGCTTGTAGCGGCGCTCCATCTCGGCCACGCACCAGCGCAGGCCGTTGGCAGCCTCCTTCATGTCGGTGACCACCGGCGCCAGCAGGTGCGGGATGCCCTGGTAGACGCTCAGTTCGAGCATCTTCGGGTCGATCATCAGCATACGCAGATCTTTCGGCGACGCCTTGAACAGCAGGCTCAGCACCATCGCGTTGACCGCCACCGACTTGCCCGAGCCGGTGGTACCGGCCACCAGCAGGTGCGGCATGCGCGCCAGGTCGGCCACGGTCGAGCGGCCGGCGATGTCCTTGCCCAGCGCGAGGGTCAGCGAACTGGCCGACTTGTCGTACTCCTTCGAGCGCAGCAACTCGGACAGGTAGATCATCTCGCGGGTGACGTTGGGGATTTCCAGGCCGATCACCGACTTGCCCGGGATCACATCGACCACACGCACCGACTTGACCGACAGGCCGCGGGCGATGTCCTTGTCCAGCGAACTGATCTGGCTGACCTTGATGCCCGGCGCCGGCTCGATCTCGAAGCGGGTGATGACCGGGCCGGGGTTGGCGCCGACCACCTGGGCATCGATGCGGAAGTCCTTGAGCTTGAACTCGATCTGCCGCGACAGCGCGTCGAGGGTGTCCTTGTCATAGCCCACCGGCTGCGGCTTGGGATCATCCAGCAGGGCCAGCGGCGGCAGGTCCGAGCCGTCGCCATTGACGCCGCGGAACATCGGGATCTGGTTGTCGCGCTTGGCCCGGTCGCTCTTTTCGATCACCGGCTCGGGGCGCGGCTCGATCTTCACCGGCTCACGCTTGGCACGCACTTCGGCATCGGCCTTGCGCACTTCCTGGCGCTCCTCGCGCATCACGCGGGTCTGCTGCCACTCGGTGGCCTGCTCCTTCTTGCGCTCCAGCAACGGTGCCAGCGACATCACGCCGCGACCGATCTTCTCCATCACCACGAACCAGGACAGGCCTGTCGCCAGGGTGATCGAGGCCAGCAGCAGCACCAGCACGAACAGGTTCGCCCCGAGCGCGCCAAAGCCGACGCTGAGCGAATTGCCGACCAGCTTGCCAAGGATGCCGCCGGCATGGGACACGTCGCCACTGAACAGGCGCACGTGCAGGAAGCCAGTGCCGGCAATCAGGAAGCCGACCAGCCCGACCAGCCGCAACGCGGGGTCCAGATCGTTCTCGCCCTTGCTCTCGCGCTTGAGGCCGAACATCGCGATCCAGGCCAGCGCGCCCAGCACCACCGGCAGCAGGAAGGCGATGTAGCCGAACAGCTGCAGCAGCACGTCGGCGATCCACGCGCCCGCGCGGCCGCCCATGTTGTGTACCGGCGCGACCACGCTGCCGGTGTGCGACCAGCCCGGGTCCGTCGCTGAATAGGTGAAAAGGCTTGCAGCCAGATACAGCAGCGCCGGCGCGATGGCGATCAGACCCAGGTCGCGCCACAGGCGCTGACGGCGTGGATTGTCGGTCGTGGCCGCTGCCGCCGTGCGACGCGATGCCTTTTTGTCGTCGGACTTGGAGCGTTCGGGGACCTGCTTCGCCACCTTAGACCATACCTTTGGAATGCGCTGTTAGTGTTTGATAATAAACGAGACGGCGTCAGTTTTCAGTTATCCGTTGCCGCACAAGCGGGGACAGGGCCGGAAACCGCCCGTGGATGGCGCTGTTCTGTTCATCGGCTTGAATCGCCCTGCCCCAGCCGCCACTCTATGACCAGCCAAGGATGCTGTGCAAACATCGCCGCGCCTTGTCCCATCTACCTTTTCGCGAGTCTACATGAGCACCAGCCTGCCCTCCCGCCACCAGCGTCTTGTCATCCTCGGTTCCGGCCCGGCCGGTTGGACCGCTGCCGTCTACGCTGCCCGCGCCAACCTGAAGCCGGTCGTCATCACCGGCCTGCAGCAGGGTGGCCAGCTGATGACCACCACCGAAGTGGACAACTGGCCGGGTGACGCCCATGGCCTGATGGGCCCGGACCTGATGGCGCGCATGCAGGCCCACGCCGAGCGCTTCGAGACCGAGGTCATCTTTGACCACATCCACACCGCGGACCTGTCGCAGCGCCCGTTCAAGCTGATCGGCGACAGCCACGAGTACACCTGTGACGCCCTGATCATCTCCACCGGCGCGACCGCCAAGTACCTGGGCATTCCGACCGAAGACGAGTTCAAGGGTCGCGGCGTGTCCGCCTGCGCCACCTGCGACGGCTTCTTCTACCGTGACCAGGATGTGGTCGTGGTCGGCGGCGGCAACACCGCCGTGGAAGAAGCGCTGTACCTGTCCAACATCGCCCGCAAGGTCTACCTGGTCCACCGCCGCGACACCCTGAAGGCGGAAAAGATCATGCAGGACAAGCTGTTCGCCAAGGTGGAAGCCGGCAAGATCGAAACCGTCTGGCACCACCAGGTGGAGGAAGTGCTGGGCAACGAGGCCGGCGTGACCGGCGTGCGCGTGAAGTCGACCCTGGACGGCAGCACCCGCGACATCGATGCGCACGGCTTCTTCGTGGCCATCGGCCACCACCCGAACACCCAGCTGTTCGACGGCCAGCTGACCATGAACAACGGCTACCTGGAAATCCGTTCGGGCCTGGGCGGCAACGCCACCCAGACCTCGGTGGAAGGCGTATTCGCCGCCGGCGACGTGGCCGACCAGCACTACCGCCAGGCGATCACGTCGGCCGGTTTCGGCTGCATGGCCGCACTGGATGCAGAGCGTTACCTGGATGCACAGGGCAAGGCCAGCTGAGGCCAAGGCCCTGCACGTGTAGAGTCGAGCCAAGCTCGACTCAACAGAACGGGCGCGAAAGCGCCCGTTTCTCTATCCGGCCGTCGCAGCCTCAACCCCAGTTGAAACGGCAGGACGTGCGACCGCACCTCCCGGCCTGCGCGTGCACTGCACCCAATGGCGCACCGGCGGAGATCTCACGCCATCATCGTCCACCACTTGGGTGTCCCAGAAGATGGGCGCGCTTCCGGCGTTCTCGCAACGCAGCGTGATCTGGCTGGGCTTTGCATCCAAGGCTTCGATGTGCACCCGCCCATCAGTACAGGTCCAGCCCGGCGGGCAACCGACGTTCGTGGTGACCAGTTCGATCGGATATTGGGGATAGCCTTCGAATACAACGTCCACCTGTTGCGAGTCACCTTGGGAAAGATTGATGCCGGGGATGGGCTCAGCCTTGAGAGGGAGGCAGCCCTTGCCTTCGCGGAAGAGCCGGTAGCCCTTCTCGACGCCTTTCATGGAGGCTGTACGGAAGACGGAATCCTGGAGGGCTGCGGCGTCTGCGGGATTTGTATGGAAGCCCATTTCCACAATTATCGACGGCATTTCCGACAGACGATTCTCTCCTTTGTCTACCTGGAACGGCTCCCCACCCACGGAGAACTCGCCATACCCCTCGGCGCTCTGTATCAGTTCTTTCATGTAACAAAGGATGCTACGCCCCAGCAGAAGATCGTCCGGCCGACCGGGCTGAACGACAGCACGGGCCCCTGAAGCAGCAGTATCGTCAGCGCCGTTTGTATGAAGGTGCAATGCCACGCCTGCACCGACGTGATTTGCCATGAGCGGACGACTGTTGATGTCCTCGTCGTAGTCTCTAGTGGGATAGATTCGATCCCCCTTTGAGTTCCAGATTTTCGGATTCTCCGGGAACCTCTCCTTGACTGAATATCGCGCAGCCATCTGCCACCACGGCTGCATGGCTTCTGGGTGCTGAATCTCGGTGAGGAGCGATCGAGGCCGCGTCGTCACTACGCCGGATCCGCGCCGAGCAAGCCACTTTTGTAGCTCATCGGCGTACTGCGGCGTAATGAAATCCTCCTGAACTCCGTGATATTGATCACGCTGTAGCGCCCACCTTCTCCAGCCGTGATGGTAGTAGTACCCATGGGAGGCCGATACAAAGGCGTGGCCACCCTGAGATCTTCGTTCGCGCGCCCTCTGGGCATCCTCCGCCTCCCGCCTCACTTCCGGGAAGTACGCCTCTATCTCGCGGCCTTGGTAGCGGAATGTGATTTCCTTTACCTGCGCAGCCTTCTGGGCAACGTGCGTCAACCCATGACGGAAAGCATCATGCTGATCTTCAAAGCTGGCGCCATAGTCATCCGGTAGCATTCCGGGACCGAAATGGACTTGAATCGCCCCCGCATTGAAGTCGAAAATCACCTGCACACGGATGTCCTTCGACTGACCCTCAAGGCGCCCCATTCGATCCAAAATCTCCTGTGCCCTGACGGTCAGGATCGCATCAAGCTGTGCGTCGCTGTGCTGAACGTTGGCCGCTGACGAGCCAGTATCCGCCATTGATTGAAAGGGGGCAAAAAGCGATGCGATTACAAAGCAAGTGCCCGGCGAGCAGCGAAGCAGTCGGGTCAGTGTCATGTGTTTGTCCTCTGGTTCGAGTCTTTGCAGCCGATGCGCTGCTTCATCAACGTGACACCCACCCGAGATGAAGAACAAAACGGATTTCACGCCTCCATGAGTTTGCAAGAATCCGCAAGGCGTTCACGACACCCAGCAAACCGGACCTCACCTGTCCTATCCTCTCCCCATGCCCTCCGCCCGCTTTCTCGACACGCTGCAGTCCATTCCCGCCACCGACTGGGATGCCCTGCACGACGGCCGCAACCCGTTCGTCAGCCACGCCTTCCTGTCCGGCCTGGAAACCTACGGCTGCCTGCGCGAGGACTGGGGCTGGCAGCCGCAGCACTTCACCCTGTGGGACGGCGACATGCTGGTTGGCGCCATTCCCGGCTACCTGAAGACCAACTCGCACGGCGAGTTCGTGTTCGACCATGCCTGGGCCAACGCCTATGCCCGCCATGGCCGCGACTACTACCCGAAGGGGCTCGGCGCGGCACCGTACTCGCCGGTGACCGGCCCGCGTATCCCACAGAATTGGCGCACTCCCGGCGTTCTCACACCGCAGGGTAATCTGGCTGGGTTTGTCGTCGGGGGCAGTGATGTGAACCTTTCCGTCGCTGCAGGTCCAGCCCGGCGGGCAACCGACGTTCGTGGTGACCAGTTCGATGGGGTACTGCGGATAGCCCTCGAAGGCGACATCCACCTGCTGTGAGCTTCCCTGAGGCAACTGGATTCCCTGGATGGGCTCGGCTTTCAAAGGAACGCAGCCCTTGCCTTCGCGGAAGAGCCGGTAGCCCTTCTCGACTCCTTTCATGGAAGCAGTGCGGAACACCGGGTCCTGGAGGGCGGCGGCGTCCGTGGCATTTGTGTGAAAAGCCACCTCGACCACTATGGACGGCATGATTGCGAAGTTGTTTTCACCATGCCCTGCGGCGACGCCACTTCGGGGAACAGGAAAGTCAGCGTAACCCTCCTGAGCGGTGATGAGCTCCCGCATGTAGCACAACGTCAGATCGGCGAGCTGTCGATCCGCTGGCTTGCTTGAATGGTAGAAAACCCTTGACCCACGGGCAACGCCTGGGACATCCGCATTGGTGTGGATGCTGAGCATCCCTGCAACGCCGAGATGATTGGCGTAGTACGGTCGAGCGCGGATGTCATCTGACACCTCCCTGTCGCTCGCAGTACTGTTCGCAAAGTGGTTCCAGATATCTGTTCGATCCGGAAGAAGATCCTTGAGATGGTAACGAGCTGACATCTCGTACCACGGACGCATTGAATCCGGGTGCGCACCGCCCCCGCCGCGACGCGCACGATGCACGGTCACCCCCCCGCGATCCTCCAGCAGCCGTTGCAGTTCGTCCGCATATCCGGGCGTAATCAGATCCTCCTGCACACCATTGCGTACAGGCCGCTGGAATTCCCACTCCATGCCGGGGTGCACTTTCAGCAGCCCGTGACTCGCCGAGACAAGAACCTGGCCCCCTGCCTGCCTGGCAGAGCCTTGCCGCTGCGCACTGATGTCGCGAGGAAAGTGTTCCCAGTAGGGCTTTCCCTCGTAAAGAATGACCGTTTCAACTTCGCCTACGCCGGCCTGCATCGTGTAGGCCTCCAGGGTGTTCCTGATGTACTGCTCCAGTTCCTCGAGCGAATGATCGTCCTCCGACGGCAGGACTCCAGCCCCGAAGCTGATGACGAGCCTCCGTTGCTGGATATCAACCGAGGCACCTACTGAGATGCCCGTGGATCTGGACTTGCGCACCTGGTGGTCATCCAGGATCTTCTGTGCCTGCCGCGTCAATAGAAGATCCAACGCCACATCTGTCTCAGCCGCGGGCGGTAAAGGCTGAGTGAGCGCCTGTGGACACTGCAAGTTGCAGGCAATGATCGACGCCAATCCAATGCGGCGGAACGCGCGCATGAAGTTCATATCAGTTCCTTTGAAAGGTTCAGCGGTGTCGGGTGATCCAAGGCCGGCACCAAAGCGCCGGCCTTTTCTTTTCAGCAGCGCCAGGCCATGCCAGGCACATGCAACACTGCCAACCGCCTAGGTCAGAACGCAGGATTGATTGAACTCCTGATACTCCGTCACTACGCCATCGGCATCGCGCAGGCGTGTCCGCCAGCGAACGGTTCCGGCGCCACTTCCGTTGCAGAGCAACTCCAGCTGCACTGGCCGGCTTGGGTCCATGAACTCCTCGTCCGACGGCGTACAGTTCCCCCCCACGCAAGAGGCGACGCCCAGCTCCAGCACTACGGGATACTGGGGATTGCCCTTGAACGCGACCGGGACAATGAGCGACGAACGTACCGGAATCTGCACATCCGGCAGAGGGTCGAGGGTCAAGGTCTCGCAGGCTTTCCCGGTCGCCCAAAGGCGATAGCCTTTCTCCACCCCCCTCATCGCAGCAGAACGAAACCCAGGGTCGAGAAGCGCCTTCGCGTCATCTGGATTCGTGTGGAAGGCCGTCTCGACAATGATCGATGGCATGTGCGCCTCTCGGTTCTCCCCTTTGTTCAGCGCGTGGGGAGCAGGGGCCACGGTGAACGCCCCATATTCAGGTAACGAGTGAATCAGCTCCTTCATCGAACACAGAACACTCTGCGCAAGGGCAGCATCCATCGGCCTCCCAGGCTGCACGATTACACGAGTGCCTCGTGCGGTCCCCGAAGGCTCTCCATTGCTGTGTAGATGAATCGCCACCTCAGCCCGGTGGTGGTTTGCGAGAAGCGGCCGACTATTGATGTCTTCACGCTCCTCCCGATCCCAAAGCGCACTGCCTGCGTATGTATTCCATATCTTTGTCTCGCCCGGATACTGCTCTGCAATTGCGTAGCGCGCAGCTATGGTCCACCACTCTTCACCACTAGGCGGATGAGTCGCCCCCATGATTTGAACGCGTGGACGGACGACAGGCATTTGGCTCCTTTGCTCGATCACCGCCTTTAGTTCCTCGGCGTACGATGGAGTCAACAACCCCTCGGAGACGCCATTCCATTCATCCCTCGAGGTCACCCACCGGTTGTCCTTGTAGCTGTAGAAATACCCATGCCCGGCTGCGACAAACGCCATCCCGGAACCAGGCATTCCACGTATCCGCCGCAGCGCCTCCCCCGCCTCGCGCGCCGCATCGTCCGCAGCCTTTATCTCGGGAAAGTAGTATTCGATCTCTTTCCCGTCATACAGAAAAATGACACGACTGAACGGAGCCGCCTGCTCGGCCCAATGCAGCAGCCCAAAGCTGATTTCACTTCTCTGATCCTCGAACGACGGGCCGTAATCGGCAGGAAGGAAGTTCCGATCCAGGGCCACGGTCATCACACCGTTGGCGATATCCGCTGACACTTCGATCCTGCGGCTACGCGCTTGCCCATCGACGAGACGGACGCGCTCCAGAATGTCGTGCGCCTTCTGGGTCAACAGAACGTCGAGTTCCGGGTCTCGCTCTGCCGCAGGGGAGGCTCGGCAGCCAGAACATGAGCAGGCCATAGTGCGCCCCCCATAAGAGCCAGCAGCAAAGGGATGGTTCTTCGTTGATTTCTTCGGGTCATCTTGACTACTCCTTGTGTGGGATGAATGCACCGCTCCTGCGGCCCACACAGCCTGTCCGGCGTCCCGCAGGCGTTCTTCCACCGTGCGCACACAGCCAGAGAGTTCAAACTTTCCTCATACAAGCAACGAAACAAATCAACCCAATCCCGCCAACACCGTTCGCACCCCACCTGCCCTATCCTTTCCCCCCATGCACTCCGCCCGCTTCCTCGACTCCCTGCAGTCCGTTCCCGCCACCGACTGGGATGCCCTGCACGACGGCCGCAACCCGTTCGTCAGCCACGCCTTCCTTGCCGGCCTGGAAACCTATGGCTGCCTGCGCGAGGACTGGGGCTGGCAGCCGCAGCATTTCACCCTGTGGGACGGCCACACCCTGGTTGGCGCCATTCCCGGCTACCTGAAGACCAACTCACACGGCGAGTTCGTGTTCGACCATGCCTGGGCCAACGCCTATGCGCGCCACGGCCGCGACTACTACCCGAAGTGGCTCGGCGCGGTGCCGTACTCGCCGGTGACCGGCCCGCGCCTGCTGGCCCGTGACGATTCGCAGCGTGTTGCGCTGCTGACGGCAGTGCGCGAACAGATGCCCGCACTCGGCGTGTCGTCAGCACACATCAATTTCCACACGGCAGCTGACGAGACCGCTTTCGGCGACGACTGGCTGCTGCGCGAGGACATTCAGTTCCAGTGGCAGAACCCGGGCGACTGGAGCACGTTCGAGCAGTTCCTCGGTGCCATGAACCACAAGCACCGCAAGAACATCCGCCAGGAGCGGGCCAAGGTCACCCGACAGGGCATCAGCTTCCGGGTGGTGCATGGCGACGAAGCGAGCCGCGCCGATCTGCAAGCCATGTACCGCTTCTACCTGCAGACCTTCCTGGAATACGGCAACGCGCCAGCGCTGACCGAGGCATTCCTGCGCCATCTGGCAATTTCACTGGGCCGTGGGCTGGTGCTGTTCCTGGCCGAACAGGACGGCGAACCCATTGCCGGTGCGTTGTGCCTGCGCGGTGGCGACACGCTGTACGGCCGCTACTGGGGCGGCGCCACCCTGCCCGGTCTGCACTTCGAGGCCTGCTACTACCAGGGCATCGAATACTGCCTGCGCGAGGGCGTGGCCCGCTTTGAGCCTGGCGCGCAGGGCGAACACAAACTGGCGCGTGGCTTCCTGCCGACCATCGTGCGAAGCCGGCACTGGGTGGCCGATGCGGAGTTTGCCGAGGCGCTGCGTGACTGGTGCCGGCAGGAGCGGCGGGATGTGCGGCGCTACCAGCAGGAGCTGCAGGGGCACAGCCCGTTTCGTGCGGAACCGTAGCGTCGGAGAAGCGTGCCAACCAAGGTTGGCAACTACCAGAGCAATTCAGGGCACTGCGCTCAGGTGCACTGCCAGAAATGCCCGCTCACCCGGCACTTCGCGCACCAGAAGCTGTAGAGCATGCCGCCACTCCCCCACAGCAACATGCCTTCATTGGTGGTCGGCAACGTTGAGTCGAGTTGCATCACGAAAGGCATCTGCTCGCCGCAATCGACGCACTCCGGATAGTGCGCGCTCTGCACCCAGCTCGGCGCGCCGCCCACGCGCGACAGGTTCTGCCGATGATTGGACTGGCCCCAGTCCTGCTGCTGCCAGCGAGAGCTATCCATCACAGCAAGACCAACCTCGGCCTGCATCAGGTCGCCGCTGTCGGTGGGATTGATCGGCACCTCACGGTGCTGGCTGGGGTGGCAGCTGGGCACGCCGTCCGCATCGTGGCGATAGAAACGCACGGGCGGATCTTCCCACCCGCAGCAGTCCAGGCACAGGCCCAGGGTGATCGAGCCGGCCGCTCCCTCCTCCAGCGCCGCAGTGTCGGTCTGCAACAGACGCTGCAGCGGTGCATGACAACTGCCACACACAGCGTCGAGCAAGCCGCCCATGTGCCCCGCATGCTGCACCTGACCGCCATTCCAGGTGGGGTGCAGCCGCCAGATCCGTTTGCGCCAGCCCGGCTCTTCGGCCACCTGTGCACGGTGCTGCCTGATTCCAAAGCGCAGGTGCAGCGGTTGCTGGTCATGCAGGCGGCGCAGCCGAGGGCCATCAGCCAGGCCTGCCCAGTGCGCCCAGACCTGCGCATCCAGATCGCTCCAGTCGGCCAGGTAGCCACGCGCGGCAGCATGGGTTTCCGGCTGGCTGGCCAACAGCACTGCCTTGGCGCGTTCCAGTTCGCGATCGTCGTCGGCCTCGGTCAACCGATGCGCCCAGTGCGCTGCGAGCGGCGGCGGTAATGCCTGCCAGATCTGCGGGGCCAATTGCACCCCATCTTCGGAAGCCGCCGCCAGCAGCGCCTCCCAGTCGCCTTGCAGCGTGTGCGGCGCCTGGTAGCTGGCGAACTCCAGCACGCTGGTCAGCAGCTCACTGCGCTCGCCGTCACGATAGCGCCGCCAGGCATCGGTACAGACCGGCGCGACAGCTTCATCCGGCAGCAGATCCAGCGCCGTATCGAGGAAGGCGGAGCTGGGCGAGCGGCGCTCCAGCGCTTGCAGCAGCAGCGCGCCAAGCTGGGGGCGGTCTTCGCTGGCCAGGGTCAACAGCATGCCCAGGCTGTCATTGCGTGTGCGCGGCGCATCGTGCGCATCGAGGATGGCGGTGATGGGGTCGCTCATGCAGGGCTCCTTGCCGGTGAAGCGTGATGGTGCCAGACATCGCGTATCGCCACGACGAATACAATGCCGACATGACCCGTCAGTTGCCCTGGCGCCTGGCCGATGCGCCGGATGCCCCCTTCCCGCCGGCCGAGACCGCGCTGCGCCAACCCGATGGCCTGCTGGCCGTGGGCGGCGACCTGCACCCGCTGCGCCTGCTCAACGCCTATGCCGGCGGCATCTTTCCGTGGTTCAGTGAGGGCGAGCCGATTCTGTGGTGGTCGCCGGACCCGCGCATGGTGTTCCGCACTGACGGCGTGCACCTGAGCAGCAGGTTCCGCCGGCAGCTGCGCGGCAGCACCTGGGAAGTGACCGCCGATACCGCCTTCAGCCAGGTGATGCGCGCCTGCGCCAGCGCCCCCCGTCCCGGCCAGGACGGCACCTGGATCAGCCCGGCGATGGTCGATGCCTACAGCCAGCTGCACGACCTGGGATTCGCGCATTCCTTCGAAGTGTGGGACCGGCAGACGCTGGTCGGTGGCATCTATGGCGTGGCCATTGGCGCGATGTTCTTCGGCGAAAGCATGTTCAGTGGCGCCAGCGGCGGCTCCAAGGTGGCGCTGGCGGCACTGGCGCGCACGCTGCATGGCTGGGGTTGGCCACTGATCGATGCGCAGGTGGAGAACCCGCACCTGCTGCGCATGGGCGCCGAGCACCTGCCGCGCGCGCCGTTTCTGCAACAGGTCCGCAGCGCGGTGCAGGCGCCGGGCCGGGAAGGCGCCTGGACCCAGCTGGTCGGGCGCGTGCCGGCAGCGGATTTTGCCGGGGAATAACACAATCTTTGCAAGCTGGGCGTTTGACGCGTAAAATGCTGCGCCTTAGGCCCAACGTGGCCGTTTTCTGAACCGCACAGGACTACATGTCGAAAGACGATTCCATCGAGTTCGAGGGCACCGTCAGCGAGACGCTGCCGAACACCACTTTCCGCGTTCGTCTGGAAAATGGGCACGAAATCATCGCCCACATCTCCGGCCGCATGCGCAAGAACTACATCCGCATCCTCACCGGTGACCGGGTCAAGGTTGAAATGACCCCGTACGACCTGACCAAGGGTCGTATCACCTACCGAATGAAGTAAGCGGCTGGCGCGTTGCGCCACCCCGACAAGGCCAGCCCTGGACGCTGGCCTTTTGTCATGCCTGAAATCCGGCCCTGCCGGACGGCACCCTGACCGAATGCACCGTGACATCGGTCAGCCATGCTTGCGGCAGATTCGCATTCGCACCGGCGGCGTCATCGTGGCACCCGATCCAGTCCGGATCGCCACCCCCTGCCCCCGTCATGAACATGTCTTCCCTGCCCGCTGGCTTCGCCGCACTCGCACTCATCGCTGCCGCCCTGATCGCTCCCGCCGCCCAGGCCGCCGACACAGCGCCAGCCACCACCGGCGACAGCTGCTATGCGTTGAGTGAGGACCAGCAGATCGTGCGCGCCGGCGCTGATCGCGATGTGCTGCTGCGCAATGGTGACCAGCACTACCGCGTCATCTTCACCGCCTCCTGCAACAGCGCCGTGACCTCGCGCCGGCTGGCGTTTGAAACCCAGGGCCAGAGCAACCAGCTGTGCGGCGGTTCGCGCAGCGTGCTGAAAACCGACCGCGCCAGCTGCACGGTCGAGCGGATCGAGCCCCTCGAAGCTGCCACCTTCCAGCGCATGGCCCGCCAGCGCAGCCGTTGAAGGCTGACACGACAAGGGCGGCCTGAGCCGCCCTGTCGTTGCCTCCGTCGCTGGGCAGTGCCCGGCAGACGCTTATTCCACCGTGGCCGGCAACAGCCGCTCAGGCTCGGCCTGCGCCTCAACAACCAGCTCGTCGTTGCGCACGTCGATGCTGACCTTGCCGCCGTTGACCAGCTTGCCGAACAGCAGCTCGTCGGCCAGCGGGCGCTTGACCTTGTCCTGCAGCACCCGCGCCATCGGGCGGGCGCCCATCAGCGGGTCGAAGCCATGGTGGGCCAGCCAGTCGCGCGCGGTCGGCGTGGCCGACAGGCTGACGTGCTTCTCCTGCAGCAGCATCTCCAGCTCGATCAGGAACTTGTCCACCACGCGCAGGATGTGCTCGAAGCCGAGCGGCTGGAACTGCACCACCGCATCAAGGCGGTTGCGGAACTCCGGGGTGAACGCACGACGGATGGTCTCCATCGCATCGGTGGCGTGGTCCTGCTTGGTGAAACCGATCGAGCGCCGCGAGGCCTGCGCCGCGCCGGCATTGGTGGTCATCACCAGCACCACGTTCTTGAAGTTGGCTTCGCGACCGTTGGTGTCGGTCAGCACGCCGCGGTCCATCACCTGCAACAGGATATTGAAGATGTCCGGGTGCGCCTTCTCGATTTCATCCAGCAGCAGCACGCAGTGCGGCGTCTTGACGATCTTCTCGGTCAGCAGGCCGCCCTGGTCGAAGCCGACGTAGCCCGGAGGCGCACCGATCAGGCGGCTGATCGAATGCGGCTCCATGTACTCGGACATGTCGAATCGGACCAGCTCGATGCCCAGCTGCAGCGCCAGCTGCTTGGTCACCTCGGTCTTGCCGACACCGGTGGGGCCGGCGAACAGGAAGTTGCCGATCGGCTTTTCCGGATTGCCCAGGCCCGAGCGCGCCAGCTTGATGGCCGACGCCAAGGTGCCGATGGCCGGATCCTGGCCGAAGATCACCATCTTCAGGTTGCGCTCCAGGTGCTGCAGCACATCCTTGTCGGTGGCACTGACCTGCTTGGCCGGGATGCGCGCCATCTTGGCGACGATGGCCTCGACCTCTTCGACGTCGATCAGCTCCTTGCGCTGACCTTCCGGCAACAGGCGCTGGCGGGCACCGGCCTCATCGATCACGTCGATGGCCTTGTCCGGCAGCAGGCGATCGGCAATGTGCTTGACCGACAGGTCGACGGCGGCCTGCAGCGCTTCATCGGCGTAGGTGACGCCGTGGTGCGCTTCGTACTTGGACTTCAGGCCCTGCAGGATCTCGTAGGTTTCGCCCACGGTCGGCTCGACGATGTCGATCTTCTGGAAGCGACGGGCCAGCGCCCGGTCCTTCTCGAAGATGCCGCGGTATTCCTGGAAGGTGGTCGAGCCGATGCAGCGCAGCTCGCCCGATGCCAATGCCGGCTTGATCAGGTTGGAGGCATCCATGGTGCCGCCCGACGCCGAACCGGCGCCGATGATGGTGTGGATCTCGTCGATGAACAGCACCGCATTGGGCACCTTCTTCAACGCGGTCAGCACGCCCTTCAGGCGCTTCTCGAAGTCGCCACGGTATTTGGTGCCGGCCACCAGCGCGCCGAGGTCGAGCGAATAGATGACCGCATCGGCCAGCACGTCCGGCACAGAGCCTTCAACGATGCGTCGGGCCAGGCCTTCGGCAATCGCGGTCTTGCCGACGCCGGCCTCGCCCACGTACAGCGGGTTGTTCTTGCGGCGGCGGCACAGGACCTGGATGGTGCGTTCGATCTCGTCGGCACGGCCCACCAGCGGGTCGATGCGACCGGCACGGGCCTGCTCGTTGAGGTTGCTGGCGAACTCGGTAAGGGCATCGCCCTTGGGCTCGCCCTCGCCCCCTTCCATGCGGCCCTCGCCCTCGGACGAGGACGGCTGCTCGCCCTCCTCACCCAGCTTGGCGATGCCGTGGGACAGGTAATTGACCACATCCAGCCGGGTGACATCCTGCTGGTTGAGGTAATAGACGGCGTGGGAGTCCTTTTCGCCGAAGATGGCGACCAGCACGTTGGCGCCGGTGACCTCCTTCTTGCCGGAGGACTGCACGTGGTACACGGCCCGCTGCAGCACGCGCTGGAAGCCCAGGGTCGGCTGGGTATCGCGGCCGTCATCTTCGGCCAGGCGGGACACGGAGGCCTCGATGGCCTGCTCCAGCTCCTGGCGCAGGCGGTCGGCGTCGGCGCCACAGGCCTTCAATACGGCCTGAGCGGACGGGTTGTCGAGCAGTGCCAACAGCAGGTGTTCGACCGTCATGAACTCATGTCGGGCCTCACGGGCGCGCTTGTAGCACTGGCCGATGGTGTGTTCGAGGTCTTTGCTGAACATGGATTACTCCGGCGGCAGTTGGGGACAATATGCGGCCTGACTACGCGATTTCCATCACCCTAGCGGATTGCGACGTTCAGATGGCGTTAGCAGTGCGAACCGCTTGATCATCGTTCACTCCAGGACAGCACCCTCACCATGAGCGAACCCTACCTGAGCCGCTGGCGATTGCGACGTGATGGTCCTTCGATCCGTACCCCCCATGCCCGGCTCTGGCCGGTGCTGACCGCCTCTGGCGAGGCGGCCATGTTGAAGGTGAGCACGGAGACAGAGGAACAGAACGGCCATCGCCTGCTGCGCTGGTGGAACGGCGACGGTGCCGCACGCCTGCTGGCCCACGAGGGGCCGGCGATCCTGATCGAACGGGCGCACGGCGATTCGCTGCGGCAACGTTCGATCAAGGGCGAGGACGACGCCTGCACCATGATCCTGTGCCAGGTCCTGCAGCAGCTGCACCGGCCACGGAGCGCACCGCCAGAAGATCTGGTCTGCCTGCGTAGATGGTTCGCCGATCTGCTGCAGGCAAGGGCGCCGCTGCCGCCATTGCTGGAACAGTGCAGATCGCTGGCGATGGCACTGCTGGAGGATGAGCAGGAGATACGGCCGCTGCATGGCGACCTGCACCACGACAACGTGCTGGATTTCGGCGCACGGGGCTGGCTGGCGATCGACCCGAAGCGGCTGCTGGGCGATCGCGCGTTCGATTACACAACGATGTTCAGCAACCCGGACCTGTGCGGGCCAGGCATCCATGTGGCCACCCGGCCAGAGCGCTTGCATGCCCGGCTGGAACAGGTCTGCCGGCTGGCTGATATCGAGCGCACGCGGCTGCTGCGCTGGATCGCGGCCAGTGCCGGGCTGTCAGCGGTGTGGTTCCGGGATGACGGCGACCCGGCCGACATCGATGAGGCGGTAGCCGGGATGGCTTTGCAGGCGCTGGCGGAGGCGTGAACCCTCTGCCTGCCCTGGTAGGTGCGCACCCTGGCGGGCACGCTCCATCCGGGGTCGATACGCCCGGCCAGAAAGCAGCCGAGCATCGGCTCGGCTCTACAGATCGTGGGCGGTCAGGCCTTTTCCATCGTGCACAGCAACGGATGCTGGTTCATCCGCGCGTACTCGTTGACCTGGGCCACCTTGGTCTCGGCCACTTCACGGGTGAACACACCGCAGACGCCACGGCCACGGGTGTGGACGTGCAGCATCACCTGGGTGGCCTTGTCCAGGTCCATGTTGAAGAACTGCTGCAGGACGTCCACGACGAAATCCATCGGGGAGTAGTCGTCATTGAGCAGCATGACCTGATAGAACGGCGGCGGCGCTACTTCCGGGCGCGCGGGCTCCACGGCAACGCCGTGCTCGTGGTGGGAATCGGGGGCGGACTCGCGAGGCATCGGTCCATTATAAGGGCTGAGACGGCCCTGCGTCGGCCCTGCGCGGAATGGACGGCAAGGACGCCCGCCGTCACAATTGCACCTTCCCACACTCTTGGTTTCACAGGATCTTCATGAAAAGGACCCTTCTCTCCGCCCTGCTGATCGCCCTGGCTGCCGCTGGCACCGCTGGCGCTGCGACCACCACTGACAGCGCGAATGCCGACAAGGCCGTTGCCCGTCATCTGGAAAAGCTGGGCTACACCTACGAGGTGGATGAAGACGGCGACTACCAGATGGTGTTCGACGTCGAAGGCGATCGCACCCAGATCGTCTATGTGCGCTCGTCGGTGGAAGACTTCGGTACCCACAACATCCGTGAGATCTGGTCGCCGGGTTATACCTCGCAGACCAAGCAGTTCCCGGTGGCCGTGGCCAACCGCCTGCTGGAAGACTCGCAGGATGCCAAGATGGGCGGCTGGGTGAAGCAGGAGTCGACCGCGATGTTCGTGGTGAAGATCGATGCCGACGCCACCTCCGACCAGCTCAGCGACGCCATCGATGCGGCCATCCGCACCGCCGATGCGATGGAGCTGGAGCTGACCAAGAAGGACGACCTCTGAGTTGAACACCTCGCCGGACCCGCGCTGGGCACCGCACGCAACCGTCGCCACCGTGGTGATCGACGGCGGCCGGGTGCTGCTGGTCGAAGAAACCATTGAGGGCCGGCAGGTGCTGAACCAGCCGGCCGGGCACCTGGAGCCGGGCGAAAGCCTGGCTGCAGCCGCCCTGCGCGAGACCGTCGAGGAAACCGGCTGGACAGTGGAACTGACCGCCTTCATCGGCTGCTACCAGTGGACCGCCGCTGACGGCACCCCGTTCCTGCGCTTCTGTTACGCCGCGCGCCCGGTCTCGCACGACCCGGCGCGGCCGCTGGATGCCGGCATTGATCGGGCGCTGTGGATGACCCCGGCCGAACTGCAGGCCGCCGCCGGACGTCAGCGCAGCCCGCTGGTCTGGCAGGTGCTGGCCGACTACCTGGCCGGCCAGCGCTACCCGCTTGCGCTGGTCCGGGAGGTCGCATGAGCAGCCCACGGGTGATGGTTGGCGTGTCTGGCGGCGTGGATTCTTCCGTCGCCGCCTGGCGCCTGGTACAGCAGGGCGAGGCCGTGGCCGGTCTGTTCATGCAGAACTGGGCCGACGACGGCAGCGGTGACTGCCGCGCCGAGGACGACCGCCGCGATGCGGTGGCGGTGTGCGGGCTGCTGGGCATCCCGTTCCATTTCCGCGATTTCTCCAACGAGTACTGGCAGGGGGTGTTCGAGCACTTCTTGGCCGAGTACGCCGCCGGCCGCACGCCCAACCCGGACGTGCTGTGCAACCGCGAAGTGAAGTTCAAGCACTTCCTGGATGCTGCCCGCGAGCTGGGCGCCGAGCGGATCGCCACCGGCCACTACGCGCGCATCGCCCAGCGCGGGCATCAATGGCTGCTGCTGCGCGGCGCCGATCGTTCCAAGGACCAGAGCTACTTCCTGCACCAGCTGGGACAGGAACAACTGGCGGCCACGCTGTTCCCGATTGGTGATCTGGAAAAGAGCGACCTGCGCCGGATTGCCCGCGACGTGAGCCTGCCGACCCACGCCAAGAAGGATTCGACCGGCATCTGCTTCATCGGCGAGCGCGATTTCCGCGAGTTTCTCGGACGCTACCTGCCGGCCAAAACCGGGCAGATCCTCGACCCCAGCGATGGCAGCGTGATCGCTGAACACCCTGGCGTTTTCTATTTCACCCTGGGTCAGCGCGAAGGCCTGAACATCGGCGGCGTGCGCGGCCGCCCTGCCGCCCCCTGGTATGTGGTCGGCAAGGACGTGGCGAGCAACGTGCTGTACGTGGACCAGGACCGTGACAGCCCGTGGATGCTGTCCAACCGGCTGCGCTCGGAGACCGCGCACTGGATTGCCGGTGCGCCGCCGGCACGGCGTTTTGAATGCACCGCGCAGACCCGCTACCGCCAGCCGGACGAGCCGTGCACGGTGGACGTGCTGGACGACGGCAGCGTGCAGGTTTGCTTTGCCCGGCCGCAGCGTGCAGTCACCCCCGGGCAATCCCTGGTGCTGTATGACGGTGAGGTCTGCCTGGGTGGCGCGGTGATCGCCGCCACCGACGCGCCGCTGGAACAGCGCCTGCGCACCACCCCTTCCCCTTTTGAGGTACTCGCTGCATGAGTTTCACTGTCGACGACCGCGTTCTGGCTTTGGCCGGCATTGCCCAGGCCCTGCAGCAGGTACGCCGTATCGCCGATACCGGCCATTCCGACGCCGCTGCCGTGCGCACCGCCGTAGACAGCGTGTTCCGCATCGATGCGTCCTCGCCGCAGGCGGTGTTTGGTGATCGGCACGCACTGAAGTCGGGCCTGCGCCTGCTGCACAATCATTTCCGCAGCCAGGGCCAGGATCCGATCCTGCCCAAGCTGGCCCTGTCGGTGCTGCAGCTGGAGCGCCGGTTCGTGCAGGACGGGGCCACCGTGAACAAGGTCGCCTCGGGTATCGAGCGCGCACAGCAGCAGGCCGCCGCGCTGGGTGACAGCGGCCATCCCGATGTACTGGCCGCCCTGGGTGGCCTGTATGCGGACACCATCAGCCACCTCAAGCCGCGGGTGATGGTGCAGGGCAACCCGCACTACCTGGGCCAGGCCGGCGTGGTGGCCGAGATCCGTGCACTGCTGCTGGCCGCCGTGCGCGCCGCGGTGCTGTGGCGGCAGCTGGGTGGCAGCTACTGGGATTTCCTGCTCAGCCGCAAGGCGATGGTCGAGGCCGTGGACCGGCAGCTGGCCTGAAGTGCGGGGTCGGATCCCTTTCCTGCAGGGATAGGGCCCTGACCCCAGACCACCCGGGCGCGCCGGAAAACCGGCGCATTCAGAATGCATTTCGGAGCACATCGACGTTAAAGAGAAGGGGGGTACGGCCGATACATCCTCCGTGCACCTCCCGAGAACGTCCATGTACTCACGCATTTTCATCCGTCTGGCCGCCCCCCTGGCTCTGACCCTGCTGCTCCCCTTCGCCATCGGTTTCGAATGGCCGGTCGCCCTGCGTTGGGCGATCCTGACCACGATGACGCTGAGCTGGCTCGGCTTTGCGTGGTGGACCGCCCGCGCCCAGGCGCACCGTTCCCCGGAACATGCCCGTGTCCTGCGTGAGCAGGACCAGCTGCTGACCGAGCTGCGCAACTTCGTCGGCAACGAGATCGACGGTTCGCGTGGCGAAGTGGAACGCGCCCGCGACCTGATCCGCCAGGCCGTCTCCAGCCTCGGCGGCAGCTTCGATGCCATGAACCGCAAGTCGCGCCAGCAGAGCCAGGCGCTGTCACGCATCGTCGACCGCGCCGGTGACGAAGGCGGCGCTGGCCTCGACGTTGCCCGCTTCGCCCAGCACGCCAGCCACCGCATGGAACAGCTGGTGGAAGCGCTGGAACAGGTGAGCGGCCAGAGCAGCACCACCGTGCAGCACATCGACCAGATGGCGCAGCACCTGGATGGCATCTTCGCGCTGCTGGAAGACGTCAAGTCGATTGCCGACCAGACCAACCTGCTGGCCCTGAACGCCGCCATCGAAGCTGCGCGTGCCGGTGAAGCCGGCCGTGGTTTCGCCGTGGTCGCCGACGAGGTCCGTAACCTGTCCGAGCGCTCGACCACCTTCAACGAGCAGATCCGCAAGCTGGCACACAGCTCCAAGGACGCCATCGCCAAGGTCCGCGAGACGGTTTCGCACATGGCCTCGCGCGATATGGACCGCTCCCGTGAAGCGCGCCAGGAAGCCGCGGCGATGCTGGACAACGTGGCGCAGATCAATGCGTCGCTGGGCGACGGCATGCGCGAAGTGTCCGACTGCGCGCGTTCGATCGACGGCAGCGTGGCCGAAGCCGTGCGCGCCCTGCAGTTCGAGGACATCGCCACCCAGGCGTTGGGCGGCGTGCATACCCACCTGGACCGCCTGACCGCGATCAACCGCGAAGCGGTGGCCCTGCAGGAACTGCTGCATCGCAACGGCGGCGTGTTCGACGAGGAAATCGCCTCGGCCCTGCAGCGCACCGGCAGCCGCCTGCGCGAACTGCGCAGCGAATGGGAACGCCCGCCGCACAAGCCGGTTGCCCAGCAGAGCATGGGCGCCGGTACGGTCGAGCTGTTCTGATCCTGATGTCCGCTGCCTCTTCCGGCAGCGTGCAAGGCCCCGGTTCTGCCGGGGCCTTTGCGTGTGACCCGCCTTTGGATGCATCCTGCAAGCGCACCATGACCCTGATCCGCGCCCTGCCCCCGATCAACGAGAACGAGCGCCCGCGCAATGCGGGCGTGCGTGAGCAGCTGCGGCAGCTGGAAGACGTGGCCCGCGAAGAAATGCAGGAGCTGCAGCAGCTGGCTGATGCGCGCCCCGCCCCCGCTGTGGCCGGCGACGACCTGCTGGGGTTGGCGTGGGACCTGGGGCTGGATGGCAGTGCGTTGAAGTAGATCCACGCCATGCGTGGATGCGACTTCCCCGTGGCATGATGCGCCGGTCCCGTTCATGGAAGACCGATGGCCATCGCCCTGATTACCTTGCTGCTGGTCGAAGTCCTGCTGCTGGTGATGTGGGCGCCGTTTTACTTCCGCACCGGTATCGTCCTGTTCAACCAACGCATTGCCGCTACGCCGGCCGAGTTGGCCCAGCTTTCGCTGGCCGGCCTGGAGCATGACCTGCCGACCGATACCTGGTTGCGCCTTGTGTTCCATGCACTGCCTGACGGCAGCATCGCCTTTCGGGAGAGCTTCGCCCCCAGCTTCGGCGGTCGCTACTTTCCGCTGATGCGCGGCCGGGTGATGATCGACGCGCGGCGCCGGGAGGTGCGGGTGGTCGGGCTGTGCAGCTGGTTCGCGCTGGGCCTGACGCTGATGCTGGTGCCGATCATTCTGGCCCGGCCAGCGGCGTGGCCGATGCTAGTGGCCCTGCTGCTGTTCTATATGGGCTTTTACATCCAGCGACGACGCTATGCGGGCGTGGTCGAAGCGGTGCGCGCACGGCTGCGGTCCGAGTTTCCGCAGAGGCTGGTTGCCGCGCCGCACTAGATCCACGCCATGCGTGGATGATCGCGCGTGCAGGCATCAATGCCGACCAAGGTCGGCATCTACCAGAGCAGTGTAGATCTACGCCATGCGTGGATGATCGCGCGTGCCGACATCAGTGCCGACCAACGGTCGGCACCCACCAAAGGAAGGCCGCGGCGCCTCAGCGAACCAGCACCACTTCGCTGGCGGCGTCGGTGCGGCCGGGTGCGAGGTGCTGCTGGCGCAGCCACTGGGCCAGGTCGCGCGGGCTGAGCGGGCGCGAGTACAGGTAGCCCTGGATCTCGTCGCAGCCCTGCCGGCGCAGCATGTCTTCTTCCTGGTGTGTTTCCACGCCCTCGGCCACCACCTTCATGCCCAGCGCATGGCCGAGGTGCACGATGGCCTGGGTGACTTCGGCGGTACCGGAATCATGCAGCATGCCCTGCACGAAGCTGCGATCGATCTTCAGGCGGCCGACCGGGAAGCGGTTGAGGTAGTTGAGATTGGAGAAGCCGGTACCGAAGTCATCGACCGCCAGCGGCACGCCATGCCGTTCAAGCACATCGAAGCAGTGGCGCAGGATGTCGGTGTCACGGATCAAGGCAGACTCGGTCAGTTCCAGCTCCAGCCGCTGCGGCGGCCATCCGTGGGCGTGGCAGATCTCGATCACGCGCTCGGCGAAGCCGCGATCCCGCAGCTGCACCGCCGATACATTCACGGCGATGCGCTCGAAATGCAGGCCAGCACGATCCCACGCGGCCGCCTGACGGCAGGCTTCGGACAACACCCAGTCGCCGATGCGGACGATCTCGCCGCACTTCTCGGCAATCGGAATGAACTCGGCCGGGCTGCAGTAGCCGATCCCCGGCCGATGCCAGCGCAGCAGCGCCTCGATGGCTGGCGGCTCGCCGTGATGGGCATGCAGCAGCGGCTGATAGGCCAGGCTGAACTCATCGCGCTCGATGGCGCCATGCAGGCCGTGCTCGATCTCCAGCCGCCGCTGGATCCGCGCCAACGCGTCCTGGCTGTAATACTGGTAGGTGTTGCGACCGGCTTCCTTGGCCGCGTACATCGCCGCGTCGGCAGCGCGCAGCAGTGAATCGAAGTCGGTCTGGCTCTCGCCCAGCATGGCGATGCCCACGCTGGCGCCAACTTTCAACGTGGTGTCGCCACGGCGCAGAGGCTCTGCCAGCGAATTGATCAGTTTGCGCGCCACGTGCCCGGCATCTTCCGGTTCGGCCAGGTCGCGCAGGACCACGATGAACTCGTCGCCACTGAAGCGGCCGAACAGGTCGTTGTTGCGCAGGTTCTGGTGCAGGCGGGTCGCGGCGGCCTTCAGCAGCGCATCACCGGTGGCATGGCCGAAGCTGTCGTTGATGTTCTTGAAGCCGTCCAGGTCGATGAACAGCATGGCCAGCGAGGTGCCGCGATCGCGCGCCTCCTCGATGGCCTCCGACGTCTGTTCACCCAGCAGTACCCGGTTGGGCAGGCCGGTCAGCAGATCGTAGTGCGCCAGCAGCTCGATGCGTTCGTTGGCTTCACGCTCGCGGGTGATGTCACGGAACAGGACCACGAAGCGCGGCGGCAGGCCATCGCGACGATCCAGTTCGATCAACACCTGCACCCATACGCGCAGGCCGGATTGGCGGTAGAAGCACAGATCCAGCTGCTCGGGCAGGCCGCCACCGGCAATCCGCCCCAGCGCCGCTTCGAACGCCGCACGCGAATCCTCGGCGTACAGTGCAAGAGCCTGGTCGAGGGTGATCGGTTCCTTGCGCAGGCCGTGGATGCGATAGCACTCCTCGGTCCATTGCATGTTGCGCGTGGCAACTTCGATCTCGCAGCCGCCGATGCGGCCCAGCGCGGATACGCGATTGAGCAGTTCGGTGCGCCAGCGGATGAGCGCATCGGTCTGGTGCTGTTCGGTGATGTTCTGTACCTGCCCCAGCAAGCGCTTGGGCTGGCCGTCCATGTCCAGCAGCGGTTGCATCCACAGCCGCAGGTGCTGGGAGGGTTCGTTGCCGCGGGTAAGTTCCAGTTCGATGTTGGCGGCGCGGCCATCACGCCACAGGCGGCGCCAGGCGGCACGCAGTGCGCCGCGTGAGCGGGGGTGCAGCTGCTTGAGCCAGCGTCGCTGCCCCGGGATGCTGCCTTGCTGCAGCGCCAGCAGCGAGCGCAGCTCCGGCGACCACCAGAAGTGGCGGCTGTGCGGATCGAACGACCAGCTGCCCATGCTGGCGATGCGCTGGGCTTCGCGCAGGTGCAGCTGCTGCTCCTGCAGCATGGCTTCCAGCTGCTTCTGCTGCTCGATGTCGGTATGGGTGCCGACCATGCGCAGCGGCTGGCCATCGGCGGTACGGGCCACCACCCGGCCGCGGTCCAGCACCCATCGCCACTGGCCATCGGCCTGGCGAAAGCGGAACTGGGCACTGTACTGCTCACTGCCACCCTGCAGGTGTTCATCCAGCGCGGCACGCACCTGGGTGATGTCGTCGGCGTGCACGCGCGCCAGAATCTGGGTGGCGGTTTCCTCGCCCAGCGCGGGCGTGCGGGCCACCCGGTCGCTGGGGATGTCCCAGTCCCACAGGCTGTGGCCGGCGCTGTCCAGCGCAAGTTCCCAGCGGCCACCGCCGTCGATCGGCACCGGCTCGGGCACGCTGAGGGTGAAGGCGAGCAGGTTGCCGCTGTTGTCATGCACGGCGCGCAGGTGGCCATCGTAGTGGCCGCGTGGGCCGCCTGGCAGCGTGCAGGCGACGATGCCACCGTCGGCGGCCAGCAGGCGCAGGTCTTCCAGCATCGGCGCGTAGGCGGCCACCGTAGCCGGCAGGCCATGCTCGCGCGCGGCCGGATTGGCCGCGAGCGGGCGCCCGCTACGGTCGACGATGACCAGCGCCGAGGCGAGCGGATGCTGCAGCAGGCTGGCGATGATCCCTTGGTCCACGCGATCTTGCTCCGGATGAAACGCCCGACAGCGGGGCACGCAGTGGTTAACGGCGCCTGCGGCGGATAATTGAGTGGCCAGGGCACACCTGCGCGGTAAGATGACCGGCACCCCTCTTCCCTGCCCACCTCCCTGCCCTGTCCATGCCCGTAGAACCGACCGGCACTGCCCCTGTTCCCGACCCGCGGATGGCGCAGGCGCTGGGGCGCGACCGTCGGCGCGTGGTGCTGAGCTACCTGGCGATGGCGCTGGCCTGGATGATCGCCACAGACGGCGCGGTGACAGCGCTGGTGCCCGACCCGCAGCAGGCGGCACTCTGGCAGAGCATGAAGGGAGCGTTCTTCGCCCTGGCCAGCGCGGGCCTGCTGTACCTGCTGCTGCGGCCGCTGGCCGAGCACGTGCTGCACACCCATGCCCGCCTGCAGGCTTCCGAGCTGCGCCTGCGGCAGATGTTCGAAGGCAACCCGGGCCCGATCCTGGTCTATGACCTGGACACGCTGGCCATCCTCGATGCCAATCCGGCCGCCTGCAGCACCTTCGGCTGGGACCGCGACGCGCTACTGGCACAGACCATCGACGTGCTCTGGCCGCCGGGCCAGGACCAGGCGTTGCAGACCAAGCTGGAAGAGATCCGCGAGGCGCCCGAGCAGCTGTGCATCCTGCGCGCGCAGTTGCAGCTGCGCGACGGCAGCCTGCGGCAGATGGAACTGCGCTCGAACGCGATCGACTACGACGGGCACACGGCGCGCCTGCTCATCGCCATCGACCGCACCGCCGAAGACCTGGCGCAGCTGCGGCGCGACCAGGCATTGGCCCGGGTGGAAGAAGCCCACGAACTGGCGCGGATCGGCGCATGGGAACTGGATCCGTCCACCGGCCAGGGCCGTTACTCCAACCAGGTCTATCGCCTGTTGGGCCGTCGCCCGCCCGAGGCGCGACGCTGGCACCGTTTCGACGAACTGCTGGTGGCAGCCGACCCGGCCACCGCCGCACAGACCGATCAGGTGCTGGCCGGGCTGTGCTCCGGCGAGCAGGTGCAGGTGGATGTGCTGCTGCCGGTACTGGCAATGGATGGCCGCGCGCTGATGGTGCACCTGCGTGCGGCCAGCGGTGTGGATGAGGCCGGCCGTGACCGGATCCTGGGCACCCTGCAGGACGTGACCGAACGAGAGCAGTCACGGCGCCTGCTGCGCGAACGCGAGGAGCAGTTCCGCGAGCTGGTGCGGGTGTTGCCCGATGGCGTGGTGATCCTGTCCGACGAACATGTGCTGTACGCCAATGCGTGGGCGGCCGGCCTGTTCGGCTACGGCAGCCACACGCTGCTGGGCGAGCCGCTGTCAGCCTTGGTGGCAGGCAGCGATCTGGCCCGGCTGCGCGCGCAGATGCGCGCTGGGCAGCCCCAGCACAGCCCAGGCCACAGCAGCGTGCTGGCCATGCAGCGCGCCGATGGCCGCAGCTTCCAGGCCGGCCTTGCGGTGGGTGACGTGCGCTACGGCGGGCGTGACTGCAAACTGCTGATCGTGCGCGACCTGAGCGAATCGGAGCAGACCCGCAGCGCGCTGGAGACCAGCAACCGCGAGCTGCAGGCGATGGCCGGTCGTCTGTTCTCGCTGCAGGAAGACGAGCGCCGGGCAATCTCGCGCGACCTGCACGATGACATCGGCCAGGCGATCACCGCGATCAAGCTTTCGGCCTATGCGGCGCAGGACGAGGACGACGCGCAACGGCGCGGCGAGGACCTGGCACAGATCGTGAGCCTGGCCGATACCACCGTCGCCAAGCTGCGCGACATCTCCACCCTGCTGCGGCCGCCGCAGCTGGATGCGCTGGGCCTGGAAGCGGCGTTGAGCTGGCAGGCGCGCGTGCTGTTCCGCTCGTCCAGCGTCGAGCTGCAGGCTGAGATCGAATCGCTGCCCACGCGCCCGGACAACAGCATCGAACAGGCGTGCTTCCGCATCGCCCAGGAAAGCCTGACCAACGCGCTGCGCCACGCGCGCGCCAGCCAGGTGGTGCTGCAGCTGCGCGACGTCGACCAGCGCGGGCTGCACCTGATGATCCGTGACGATGGCGAGGGGTTCGACCCGGATGGCCCGCGCGGCCTGGGCCTTATCGTGATGCGCGAGCGTGCGCAGAGCGTGGGTGGCCATGTCCGGATCGAGTCGGCGCATGGCGCCGGCACCCTCGTCGATGTCCACCTTCCTTACCAGGCCGCTGTTACCGCGGCCGTCGAGTCAGCGGAATACTGAGCCCATGTGGAACCCCAACCTGCCGCCGGTCAGCATCGATGATGCGCCTGATCGCCTCGGCGCCGGCAACCCCGAGCTGCAGGCGATGGTCGCCGAAGCCGCTTCCGGAGGCACCCCGCTGATGCTGATGCATGTAGACATCGACCACTTCGCCTCGGTCAACGAGAACATGAGCGCGGAGGTCGGTGATCAGGCACTGGTGCTGGTCGCCCAGCGCCTGCAGTCCTACCTGCGCGGACGCGGCATGCTGTGGCGGCATGGCAGCGATGAGTTCCTGATTGCCGTACCGCGCACCGCCGATCTGCCGCTGGCCGAGGATTTCGCCGAAGAGATCCGCCAGCAGATGGAGCTGCCCCTCTCGGTACTGCCCTACACGCTGTTCATGACCGGCAAGCTGGGCGTGAGCCTGTGCCCGGAGCACGCCAGCAATGCCTCGCGCCTGCTCGACCATGCCGAGGACGCGCTGTACCAGGCCGCCCGCGAAGGTGGCAATGCGGTGCGCATCCATGCGGTGGACACGCCGCCGAGCGCGCACAGCGAGAGCATCATCGCGCGGCAGATCGTCGATGCCATTCCCAATGGCGAACTGAAACTGCGGTACCAGCCGCTGGTCAGCGCCCGCGATGGCCACGTGGTGGGCATGGAGGCGCTGCTGCGCTGGCAGTCGCCCACCCTGGGCATGCTGGTGCCGGAGCGTTTCATGCGCACCGCCGAGCGCCTGGGCATCATCGTGCAGATCGGCACATGGGTGCTGGAAGGCGCGTTGAAGCAGGCCCGGCTGTGGCGCGACCAGGGCTTCGACGACTTCACCATCGCGGTGAATGTTTCCACCCTGCAGCTGCTGCGGCCGAACTTCTTTGCCGAGGTCATGGGCGTGATCCAGGCCTCTGGCGTGCCGGCGCAGATGCTGACGCTGGAGATCAACGAAAGCGCCCTGACCAACAACGTCAACTTCGTCCACGAAACACTGGCCAACCTGCGCAACGAAGGCATCAGCCTGAGCCTGGACAACTTCGGTACCGGTGATTCCAGCCTGAGTGCGCTGGTGCGCTACCCGGTGGACAAGCTGAAGATCGACCGCAGCTTCATCAAGAGCGCGCCTGCCGGCAATCGTGAAGCGGCGATCGCCCGCGCGATCATCGCGATGGGCCACCAGCTGGGCATGACGGTGATCGCCAACGGCGTGGAATCGCAGGCGCAGCTCGGCTTCCTGCGTCGCAATGACTGCGACGTGTTCCAGGGTTATCTGTTCGGCGAGCCGATGTCGGCCGATGCCGCGGGCATGACCCTGCGTCGCCGCTACCTGCGCCCGGAAGCGTTTGCCGAAACCCGGCCGGACCGCACCCTGCTGCTGCTGGACGACGAGGAGAACGTGCTGCGCTCGCTGGTGCGCCTGTTCCGCCGCGACGGGTACCGCATCCTGGCCGCAGGCAACGTGCGCGATGCGTTCGATCTGCTGGCGATCAACGACGTGCAGGTGATCCTGTCCGACCAGCGCATGAGCGACATGAGCGGCACCGAGTTTCTGGGCCGGGTGAAGATGCTGTACCCGGACACGATCCGTCTGGTGTTGTCCGGCTATACCGATCTGAACACGGTGACCGATGCGATCAACCGCGGTGCGATCTACCGGTTCCTGACCAAGCCGTGGAATGACGACGAGCTGCGCAAGCACATCCACCAGGCGTTCCGTACGTACGAGGAACAGCGGCGCAGCAACGGTGGGCCGGTTGCCGCCGAGCCGGCTGATGGTGGTGAGGATCGGTCACCGCTGCGCTGACCCTGCATACGGGGTAGTGCCGGCCGCTGGCCGGCAGCTGCGGGGTAGCCGGTTTCATCGGGTTGCCGGCCAGCGGCCGGCACTACCAGAGGCCTTTACCGTGGCTGCTTGATCGGCAGCACCAGGCGGAAGCGCGAGCCGACGCCCGGCGTGCTGTCCAGGTCGATGCGGCCGTGGTGCTTGTTGATGATGCTGTAGGAGATCGACAGGCCCAGGCCGGTACCACTGCCCACTGGCTTGGTGGTGAAGAACGGATCGAAGATGCGCTGGCGCAGTTCCGGCGAGATGCCGCCGCCAGTGTCTTCAAATTCCACCCACACCGTGTCGCCGTCCACGCCGGTACGCACGGTGATCGTGCCGCGCTCGGCGATGGCGTGACCGGCGTTGAGCAGCAGGTTCATGTAGACCTGGTTCAACTCCGACGGCAGGCATTCCACCAGCGGCAGCTGGCCGAACTCGCGGACCAGGTGCACCTTGTACTTGAGCTCGTTCCAGATGATGTTGATGGTCGATTCAAGGCCGGAATGCAGGTCGACCAGCTTCCACGACTCATCGCGGCCGGAATAGGAGAAGTCCTTCAGGTCGCGCACGATGCGGGTGACCCGCTCGATGCCTTCGCGTGATTCGGCCATCAGCTGCGGCAGGTCGCGGCTGATGAAATCGATGTCCAGGCGGTCACGGATATCGTCGATTTCCGGAATCAACGCCTTCGGGTCCGGCGCGCGCAGAGCACGTTCGTAGGCTTCAATCACCGTGAACAGGCTGCGCAGATATTCCTGCAGGCTGCCCAGGTTGGAATGCACGTAGCCGATCGGGTTGTTGATCTCATGCGCCACGCCGGCGGCAAGCTGGCCGATGGAAGCCATCTTCTCCGACTGCAACAGTTTTTCCTGGGTGCCGTTCAAGCGCAGGTACGCCTGGCGCAGTTCGGCATGGCGCTGCTGCAGTTCGCGCTCGTAGTCTTCCTGGCCTTCGATATGGCGGAACAACGCCAGGTAGTGCCCCGAACCGGGTTCACCGTGGAAGTACAGATGGGCGATGACCACGCCCTCGCCCAGCGGCAGGCTGCCGTTCCAGTGACCGTGCTGGCGCGCATGTTCGAGGGCATCCGGCGGCAGCAGTTCACGCAGGCGCTGCGGCGGCGGCAAGGCGCCTTCGTCGCTGCCCAGCAGGCTCTGTGCGGCCGGGTTGGCCAAGGCCACCTGTCCATCTTCGGTGAACAGCAGCAAGCCTTCGCGCAGGCGCTCAAGCAGGGCCTGCAGCACCGGTTGCGGCGGAAGGGGGGCGGTAACCAGAACGTTGGCAGCAGACACGGCGGCTCGGGGCGATCAAACAGGCGCCCAATATACGCGTTCATGCGGCGGCCGACAGCCGCCATCGGACGGTCAGCCGACCGCCGGCCTGTCAGGCGACGGCGAGTGGCCGCCGCGCGGTGACGGTGTGCGACTGGCCCTTGGCATCGTATGCCGAGGACTCTTCGGTGCGGCCCATCTGGCGCAGTGCCCAGTTGACCTCGCGCCGGCGCCGCGACAGCAGCACGCCGTTGGCGCGGTTGCGCTCGGCCAGTTCCTGCAGTTGCTCGCCCTCGCCCACCGGTGGCGCGCCTTCCAGCGCACGCAGCGCTTCCAGCTTCGCACCGGTGGCACGGATCAGGGCGTGCACGTCGTGCTCGACCAGGGCCTGGCGTTCAACGTCCAGGGCCTGGGCAAGGCGCTGCAGCGGCTCGCTCATCGCCGCGGTCATCCTTGCAGCTGCTGGTCCAGTTCAAGCATGCGCGAAGCGATCGCGTCCGGATTGATCTTGTAGGTGCCGTTCTGCAGCGATTCGCGCACCGCTGCAACACGCTGGGCGTCGATCGCCGGGGCGGTGCTCAGCTCACGCTCGATGGCCTGCAGGTTGGTGGCTTCGCCGGTCAGGCGCAGGCTGTCGGCCGCCTCGACCGGACGTGCCGCCGAATCGGTGCTCACGCCGGGCTTGGCGGCCGGGGTGGTCACGCTGCGCAGTGCCTGGGGGACCTGCAGGTTGCCGTCGATTTTCTGGCTCATGGGGTTTCCTGGAGTTGCCGTACACAAGGGATAACGGCCGCAGGGCCGTGATCTTTAGGGGAATTCTGAATTATTTCAACGCGCCACGATTACGTCACCGGCCGCGTCCACCGTGCCCTGCACGATACGGCGCGAGGACAGGTTTTCCACCGAGACGCGCTCGTTCTGCCCGGCATCGCCCAGTGCGCGCCCGGCGATACGGACCTCGACCGAACCACGCCGCGATACCAGCGCCACGCTGTCTCCTCGCTTGATGAGACGCTGTGCAACCAGATCGTTGCTCGACAACAGGGTTCCCGCCGGCAACGGCCGACGGGCGATGCGGCCGATCGCCGCGGCAGGATCGGCCAGCACTGCGCCGGCAATCCGTGCCGCGTCACGCTGGGCAGTACTGATATCGGCGGCGGCGATGGATTCTCCAGTGCCAATGCCACGGGTCAGCACCAGCACGGTCTGGTTGCGGCGCACCTTCACCGGCACGAACAGGCGCCAGCCGCCGGCGTCCGGGCAACTCACCTCCACCGTGGTGTTGGCCGTGGGCTGCACCTGCAATGCGCCGCCACATTTGGGAAGACGCAGCGCATCGGCGACGACCGCCTCACCTTCGGTACCTGCGGCCAGGGTCGACAGTGCCGCGGCGCGGATGCTGGCCACCGGCTGCCAGTCGGCTGCGGTTGCCCACGGCGCGGCCACGGCCAGCGCAATGGCAAGGAAAGAAGCAATGCGGCGCATGGCGCCTCCTGTCGGTAAGACCTGGCCCAGTCGCGTGCAAGCTGCGTGCCACTGGCAAAGGGCGGACAGCTTCCCGGCCCGCCTCTGCACAGGCCCTCAAGTTCCACCCTGCCCGCGCCGATACAGCAGCCATGTCCCATGACCTGCTCAACCGGATCGACCAGCGAACCCGACTGGCCGGCCACAATCGCCTGGCGCTGCTGCTGTTCCGCCTCGGCGGACGTCAGCTTTTTGGCGTCAACGTCTTCAAGGTGCAGGAAGTGCTGCGCCGCCCGGAGCTGTTCCAGGTGCCCGGCCTGCCCGGCCAGTTTGCCGGCGTGGCCGATGTACGCGGCCGCTCGGTGCCGGTGCTGGACCTGGGCCTGGCCATCGGCCACCCCGAGCGCGAGCCGGATGCGGACACCGCGCCCGGCTACCTGGTGGTGACCGAGTTCAACCGCTCGATCCAGGGCTTCCTGGTCAGCGGCGTGGAGCGCATCGTCAACATCGCGGTGGAAGACATCCACCCGCCGCCGGAACTGGGCGCCGAATCCAGCTACCTGACCGCGGTGACCCGCTTCCAGGGCGAGTTGATCCAGGTGATCGACGTGGAAAGCGTGCTGGCCGACATCGCCCAGGTGCGCGGTGAAGCGGTGCTCGACCCGGCCATGGCGATGCCCGCCGATGCCCCGCAGCTGCAGGTGCTGGTGGTGGATGATTCGCGGGTGGCGCGCCAGCAGATCCGCAGCGTGCTGGACCAGCTGGGGGTGGGTGCGACCCTGCTCTCGGACGGCAAGCAGGCGCTGGACCACCTGCTGCAGATCCATGCCTCGGGTGAAAATCCGGCCGATCGCTACGCCATGGTGATCTCGGACATCGAGATGCCGGCGATGGACGGCTATACGCTGACGACGGAAATCCGGCGGCATGCCGGCCTGTCCGGGCTGTACGTGCTGCTGCATACCTCCCTGTCGGGCGTATTCAACAATGCGATGGTCGAGCGCGTGGGTGCCAATGCCTTCGTCGCCAAGTATTCGCCGCACGAGCTGGCCGATTTCGTGCTGGACCGCCTGCGCAAGGTTGCGATGGCGGCGTAAGGCCCTCTCCGGTAGAGCCGAACCTATGCTCGGCTTGCACGGGGCCTGAACGAAACGCAGCCGAGCATGGCTCGGCTCTACAGGATCGCGCGCCACTTTGGCACACCGCTTGCAGCTTCCCGGGCAATGTTCCCGTGGGAGTGCACCGTGCGCAACCTGATTACCGACTACCTGGGCGTCCATGCCCAGGCAATGCCGTTGCGCGAACAGCGCATGAAGCTGATCGCCAGCAACCTCGGCAATGCCGACACCCCCGGCTACAAGGCCCAGGACCTGGACTTCGATTCGGCCCTGCGCCACGCCCAGGGGCTGGATGCCAACGGCCTGATGACCACCACCAACGAGCAGCACTACGAAATCGGTAGTGGCCTCAATCCGTTCCAGGTGGCCCGCGAGGGCGTGCAGCCCAGCATCGACGGCAACACCGTCGACCCCGATGCCGAACGCGCCGCCTATGGCCGCGCCGCACTGGAATACCGCGCTTCGCTGAGCTTCGTCGAAAGCAAGGTGCGTTCCATGCTCACCGCGATCACGGGGCAATAAGCCATGAGCAACCTGCCGATCTTCGACATCGCCGGTTCCGCACTGCAGGCGCAGTCGGTGCGCATGAGCACCATCGCCTCCAACCTGTCCAACGCTGACAGCATCGCCGGCTCCGCCGACGCGGTGTACAAGCCGCTGGAACCGATCTTCCAGGCGGTCACCAGCAAGACCGATCCGAACATCACCTCGGTGCAGGTCAAGGAAATCACCCAGAGCAACGCGGCGCCGATCAAGCGCTACGAGCCGGGCCATCCGCTGGCCGACGGCGATGGCTACATCTACCAGCCCGACGTCGATCCGGTGGCGCAGATGGTCAACCTGATCTCGACCTCGCGCAATTACCAGGCCGGCGTGGAGATGTTGACCACCGCCAAGGAACTGGCCCTGGCCACCCTGACCATGGGCCGCTGAGGCCCGCTGCACCGGACACCGCCATGACCACTGCCGTCAACAACCAGAGCAACCAGGACGTCTACGCCGCCCTCGGCCTGAACGCCCCCAACAGCAACGCCACCAAGAAGAAGAACACGCTGGACCAGGCCGATTTCCTGCGCCTGATGACCGAGCAGCTGCAGCACCAGGATCCGCTGAAGCCGATGGACAACACGCAGATGGTCTCGCAGATGGCGCAGATGTCGACCGTGCAGGGCATCACCGATCTGAACAAGTCGGTGAAGGGCTTCCAGGAGTCGATGGCCAGCGACCAGGTGCTGCGTGGCGCCGCGCTGGTCGGCCACCAGGTGCTGGTGCCGTCGGAAAAGCTGGTGCTGGAGAAGGAAGGCTCGGTGGAAGGCACGGTTGCCGCACCGGCCGCCGGCATCGTCACCGTGGACGTCACCGACGCCAACGGCACCAAGGTCACCTCGATCAGCGTGGAAGCCAAGGCTGCCGGCGAGACCGCGTTCACCTGGGACGGCAAGGATGCCAACGGCAAGCGCATGGAGCCGGGCAAGTACAACATCGTTGCCAACCACGTCGACACCACCGGCAAGAGCACCAAGCTGTCCACCTTCGTGCAGGCGCCGGTGGAAAGCGTGACCGTCGGTTCCGACGGCCTCTACCTGAATCTCAAGGGCCTGGGCACGGCCCCTCTCGACTACGTGCTCCGCGTCAGCTGAGCCGCACCCACCGCATCCAACAGGAGCATCCCATGGGCTTCAACATTTCCCTGTCCGGCATCAACGCTGCCAACTCGGACCTGAGCGTCACCGCCAACAACGTGGCCAACGTCAACACCACTGGCTTCAAGCAGTCGCGCGCGGAATTCGCCGACCTGTTCGCCGCCACCAGCTACGGCCTGTCCAAGAACGCGATCGGTTCGGGCGTGCGCGTGTCCAACGTGGCCCAGCAGTTCATCCAGGGCAACAACGAGCAGACCGGCCGCAGCCTGGACATGGCCATTTCCGGTGAGGGCTTCTTCACCATGAACATGAACGGTGCACGCGTTTACTCGCGCGCCGGCAACTTCCAGACCGACGCCGCCGGCTACGTGGTCAACCCGCAGGGCGCACGCCTGCAGGTGTTCGCACCGAACGCCGACGGCACCAACTTCGATGCCGGCCGCCTGGTCGACCTGCAGCTGCTGACCACCGACAGCCCGCCCAAGCAGACCAGTGAAGTCAAGGTTGGTTTCACCCTGCCGGGCAATGCCAAGCAGCCGACGGTGAACCCCTTCGACCCGACCAATTCCAACAGCTACAGCCACTCCAGCGGCGGCATCACCGTCTATGACTCGCTGGGCGTCAGCCACACCCAGGTGTCCTACTTCGTGAAGGAAGCGGCCACCAACGCCTGGACGGTGCACAACTACGTCGATGGCCAGCCGGCCGGCACGCCGACCCCGCTGACCTTCGACAACGCCGGCAAGCTGACCGCACCGGCCAACGGCAAGATCAGCCTGGGCACCTTCACCCCGACCACCGGCGCTGGCGTGCTGAACATGACGCTGGATGTGAGCGGCTCGACCCAGTACGGCGAGAAGTTCGCCCTGCGCAACACCCAGCAGGATGGCTACGCGGCCGGCAAGCTCAACGAGATCACCGTTTCGGAAACCGGCGTGGTGTTCGCCCGCTATTCCAACGGCGACGACAAGCCGCTGGGCCAGGTGGCGCTGACCAGCTTCAACAATCCGCAGGGCCTGGAACAGAAGGGCAACAACCTGTGGGTGGAGACCTTCGATTCGGGCACGCCGCGCACCGGCGCCGCCGACACCTCCAACCTTGGCAAGATCCAGGCTGGCTCGCTGGAATCCTCCACCGTCGACCTGACCGAACAGCTGGTCAACATGATCACCGCGCAGCGTAATTTCCAGGCCAACGCGCAGATGATCACCACCCAGGACCAGATCACCCAGACCGTCATCAACATCCGTTGATGACCTGCTGACCCTGTCACGGAACTCCCCGCATGGATAAAGCCCTTTACGTGGCGATGACCGGTGCCCGCGCCTCCCTGCAGGCGCAGGGAACGCTCAGCCACAACCTCGCCAACTCGGACACCCCCGGCTTCAAGGAAGCGCTGGCCAACACCGAAGCCTTCCCGATCCGTGGCCCGGGCTTTGCCTCGCGGGTGGATGCGCTGCACGTCGATGCGGGCTTCAACCGCACCGCCGGCGCGCAGCACATCACCGGCAAGCCGCTGGACCTGTCATTGCAGACCGGCACCTGGCTGGCCGTGCAGTCCACCGATGGCAGCGAGGCCTACACCCGTGGCGCCGCGCTGTCGGTGACCCCGAACGGCCAACTGGTGACCTCCAGCGGCCGTCCGGTACTGGATGACAACAACAACCCGATCGCGATTCCGCCCTACCAGGCTATGGAGATCGGCAACGACGGCACGATCTCGATCATCCCGCAGGGCGAAGGCCCGCAGACGATGGCGATGATCGGCCGGATCAAGGTGGTGCAGGCGCCGGATGAGCGCCTCGAACGCGGCCTGGATGGCCTGTTCCGCAATACCGATCCGCTGCAGCCGTTCGCCCAGGCGCAGGGCACGGCGGTGCACAGCGGCCAGCTGGAAGGCAGTAACGTCGATGCCGCCGGCGCGCTGGTACAGATGATCCAACTGCAACGCCAGTACGAAATGCAGGTGCAGGTGATCAAGCACGGCGATGACAACGCGCGCAGCGCCAACAGCCTGTTGCGCCTGGGCAGCTGACGGAATTCCGGCACCGGCCTGCGCCGGTGCTGGCACGCCGCTTGCACTCCCTACCCCATGGGCCGCATCGCGCGGCCGGCTTCACCCAGACAGGACTCCGAAGATGAACCAGGCATTGTGGATCGCGAAAACCGGACTGGATGCGCAGCAGATGCGCATGTCGGTGGTTTCCAACAACCTCGCCAACACCAACACCACCGGCTTCAAGCAGGACCGCGCCAGCTTCGAGGACCTGCTGTACCAGCAGGTGCGCCAGCCCGGCGGTTCGTCTTCGGCACAGACCCAGCTGCCCACCGGCCTGCAGATCGGCACCGGCGTGCGCGTGGTGGCCACCGCCAAGAACTTCGAACAGGGCAGCCAGCAGCAGACCGGCCGCGCGCTTGACGTGATGGTCAACGGCCGCGGCTTCTTCGAAGTGCAGATGCCCGACGGCAGCTCGGCCTACACGCGCGACGGCTCGTTCAAGATCAACCAGGACAGCGAGCTGGTCACCAACAGTGGCTACCCGGTGCAGCCGGGCATCCAGATTCCCGAAGGCGCGCAGTCGGTGACCATCGGTACCGACGGCACCATCAGCGTGAAGATGGCTGACGGTGCGGCATCGGTGGAAGTCGGTGCGTTGACCCTGACCGACTTCGTCAATCCGGCGGGCCTGCAGGCACGCGGTGAAAACCTGTTCCTGGAAACCACTGCTTCCGGCCCGGCACAGAACGGCAACCCCGGCCTGAACGGCCTCGGCACCGTGGTGCAGGGGGCGCTGGAAGGCAGCAACGTCAACGTGGTGGAAGAGCTGGTGTCGATGATCGAAACCCAGCGCGCCTACGAAATGAACGCCAAGGCGATCTCGACCACCGACTCGATGCTCGGCTACCTCAGCAACAAGCTCTGACCGCCCTCACCGGGAAACTGCCATGTCGCCCCTTTCTTCCTTCGCCCGTACTGCCCTCGCCTGCGCCGTGGCTGCCCTGCTCGGTGGCTGCGTGATCGCTGGCGACGTGCGCCCCTATCCGACGATGGCGCCGTTGCAGCCGATCATGCCGCCGCAGGCCGAGCCGACCGCAGGCGCGATCTACGCCGCCGGCCCGACCCTGCAGCTGTACTCGGACCGCCGTGCGCGCGATGTCGGCGACCTGCTGACCATCACCCTGCTGGAAAACACCACCGCGCAGACCAGCGCCAACACCGCCACCAATAAGGAATCGAACCTGAGCCTCGGTACGCCGTCGATTCTCGGCGCACCGGTCACCCTGGGCGGCAAGGACATCCTGAGTGCAACGGCCAAGGGCGCGCGTGATTTCACCGGCAAGGGCAACAGCGCGCAGAGCAACCGCCTGCAGGGCAACGTGACCGTGACCGTGGTGCAGCGCCTGCCCAACGGCAACCTGGTGGTGCAGGGGCAGAAGAACCTGCGCCTGAACCAGGGCGACGAACTGGTGCAGGTTCAGGGCATCGTGCGCCCCGGTGACATCAGCGCGGACAACACCGTGCCCTCCAGCCGCGTGGCTGAAGCGCGCATCGTCTATGGCGGCCGCGGCCCTGTCGCGCAGTCCAACGCGATGGGTTGGCTGAGCCGCTTCTTCAACTCCGGCCTGACGCCGTTCTGAGTATGGCCATGAAACTCTTTTTCTCTTCTTCCTGGCAGCGACGCGCTGCGTCGATCTACTGCGCAGTGTTCATGATCTTCGCGGTGGTGGCCCCGGCCAGCGCCGAGCGCATCAAGGACCTGGCCCAGGTGGGTGGCGTGCGTGGCAATGCGCTGGTGGGCTACGGCCTGGTGGTCGGCCTGGATGGCAGCGGTGACCGCACCAGCCAGGCGCCCTTTACCGTGCAGAGCCTGAAGAACCTGCTGGGCGAGCTCGGCGTCAACGTGCCGGCCAACGTCAACCCGCAGCTGAAGAACGTTGCCGCCGTGGCGATCCATGCCGAGCTGCCGCCGTTCGCCAAGCCCGGCCAGCCGATCGACATCACTGTTTCCTCCATCGGCAACGCCGTGTCGCTGCGTGGTGGCTCGCTGCTGATGGCGCCGTTGCGCGGTGCCGATGGCCAGGTCTATGCGATTGCCCAGGGCAACCTGATCGTCGGCGGCTTCGGCGCGCAGGGCAAGGACGGTTCGCGCGTCTCGGTGAACGTGCCCAGCGTCGGCCGCATTCCCAACGGTGCGACCGTTGAACGCGCCCTGCCCGATGTATTCGGTGCCAGCGGCGAGATCACCCTGAACCTGCACAACAGCGACTTCACCACCATCTCGCGGATGGTGGGTGCACTCAACAATGCCTTTGGCGAGGGCTCGGCCCGCGCCGTGGACGGTGGCACGGTTGCCGTGCGCGCGCCGACCGATGCCGGTGCGCGCATCGGCCTGCTGGCCCGCATCGAAAACCTGGAACTGACCCCCGGCGCTGCGCCGGCCAAGGTGGTGGTCAACTCGCGTACCGGCACCGTGGTCATCGGCCAGCAGGTAAGGGTCGGCCCTGCCGCGATCTCGCACGGTTCGCTGACGGTGACCATCCAGGAAAACACCAACGTCAGCCAGCCCAACGCCTTTGCCGGTGGCCAGACCGTGGCCACGCCGCAGTCCACCATTACCGCCACCAACGATGGCAGCCGCATGTTCAAGTTCAATGGCGGCACCACCCTGGACGAGATCGTGCATGCGGTGAATGCCGTTGGCGCGGCACCGGGTGACCTGATCGCGATCCTGGAAGCACTGAAGCAGGCCGGCGCCCTGAGCGCCGAGCTCGAGGTGATCTGACATGCGCATCACTCCCGCATTCGAATTGAGCCCCGCACAGCAGAACGATCCGGCCAAGATCGACAAGGTCGCGCGCCAGCTTGAAGGCCAGTTCGCGCAGATGCTGGTCAAGAGCATGCGTGATGCCAGCTTCGGCGATTCGCTGTTCCCGGGCGAGAACAAGATGTTCCGGGAGATGTACGACCAGAAGATCGCCGAGGCGATGACCCGCGGCAAGGGTCTGGGCCTGTCGAGCATGATCACCCGCCAGTTGTCCGGCGCGCAGGCCGATGGCCCGGCACTGGATACCCGGGTGGATCCGGCCAAGGCCAGCCGCGCCTACCAGCTCAATGCGCCGGCGGCGCCGTCGCTGCCGCTGCAGGATGCCGGCCAGGCCGTGCGCATGCTGCAGCAGATGGCGGCCGGTGTGCAGGAGGGCGCGCAGTCTTCGGTCGCACCGATGGAGCAGGCGCTGGACCTGATCGCGGGCCGGGAAAGCAGCAGCATGCACCGTTCGCTGGGCACCGACGATCCCTATGCCGGCGCCATCGGTGGTGCCGATTGGGCCGCTGCCAGCGACCAGTGGGCACCGACCGCCAGCAACCGCGGCAGCAGCGGCACCCCGGCCGATGCGCTGGCCACCCGCACCGCCGTCGCCCAGCTGGGCGCGCACACACCCGAAGGCTTCGTCGCCAGTATCTGGCAGCACGCGCAGAGCGCGGCCAAGGAACTGGGCGTGGACGCCCGCGCCCTGGTTGCGCAGGCAGCGCTGGAAACCGGCTGGGGCAAGCGCCAGATCAAGCATGCCGACGGCAGCACCTCGCACAACCTGTTCGGCATCAAGGCCACCGGCTGGAAGGGCCAGAGCGCTACCGCTGGCACCCATGAGTATGTCGATGGCGTGCGCCGCAACGAGACCGCGAGCTTCCGCGCCTACACCTCGCCCGCGGAGAGCTTTGCCGACTACGTGCGCCTGCTGAAGACCAGCCCGCGCTACCAGCAGGCGCTGCAGGCCGGCACCGATGTGCAGGGCTTCGCGCGCGGCCTGCAACGCGCCGGCTATGCCACCGACCCGCGCTACGCGGCCAAGATCGCCGCGATCGCCGGCGGCCCGACCATCGAGCGCGCCGTGGCCGCCGTGGCCGACGCCGGCTCACGCATCGGTCAGACCTTCGCCAGCACCGCAACCGCGGCGCTGGGTATCACTCGTCGTTGAGGAACCCCATGTCCAGCGTACTTTCCACCGGTACCAGTGCCCTGCTCGCCTTCCAGCGTGCGTTGGCCACCACCAGCCACAACGTGGCCAACCTCAACACGCCCGGTTACAGCCGGCAGAAGGTCGACTTCGCCACCGCCACCCCGCAGAACTATGGCTACGGCGACGTTGGCAACGGCACCCGCATCGTCGACATCCGCCGCGCGGCCGACCAGCTGGCGATCTCGCGCCTGCTCGACAGCAGCGGTGAGCTGGCGCGCCTGAAGCAGCTTTCGGGCATGGCCGACCGGGTCAATGCGCTGTTCTCCGACGCGGCCACCAACGTGGCCGGGGTCTGGTCGAACTTCTTCGACACCGTCAGCGGCCTGTCCTCCAACGCGGCCGGCACCGCCGACCGGCAGAACATGCTGGATGGTGGCAAGGCGCTGGCCAACCGCTTCAGCCAGCTCAACACCCATCTGAACAACCTCAATGGCGAGGTCAACAACGGGTTGATGGCCGGTGCCACCGAGGTCAACCGGCTGGCGTCGGAGATCGCGCAGATCAACGGCGCGATCGGCACCAACATCGCCAACGCCGCCCCTGACCTGCTCGATCGCCGCGACCAGTTGATCTCGCAGCTGGTGGGCTACACCGGCGGCACGGCGGTGATCCAGGACGGCGGCATCATGAACGTCTACACCGCCGGCGGCCAGGCGCTGGTGGTAGGCACCACTGCATCGAAGGTCACCACGGTGGCCGACCCGTACCAGCCCGAGCGCCTGCAGCTCGCACTGCAGACCCAGGGCGGCACCATTACCCTGGACCCGAAGGCGGTGGGCGGCCAGATCGGGGGTCTGCTCGAGTTCCGCGACACCGTGCTGACCCCGGCCCAGGCCGAACTGGGCAAACTGGCTGTCGGCCTGGCCGAGACCTTCAACAGCACCCATCGCCAGGGCGTCGATCTGTACGGCAAGATGGGCGGCGACTTCTTCAACATCGGCACGCCGCGTGTCACCGGCAATGCCAGCAACACCGGCACCGGTTCGATCAGCGCCAGCTATGGCGACCTTGGCAAACTGGAAGCGCAGAACATTGTGCTGAAGTTCGATGGCAGCAACTGGACCGCCAGCCGCGCCGACACCGGTGCGAGCGTTCCGCTGACCGGTACCGGCACCGCCGCTGACCCGTTGCTCATCAACGGCGTGAAGCTGGTGGTCGGTGGTACCCCGGCGGCCAACGACCGCTTCCTGCTGCAGCCGACAGCCGGCGTGGCCGGCAGCCTGGAGATGGCGATCACCGATCCCTCGCGCATTGCCGCGGCGGCCGCGATCAAGGGTGCGGCGGCACTGGCCAACACCGGTACCGGCAAGCTGAGCGGCGTGACCGTGACCGACTCAGCCAACGCCAACCTGCGCAATCCTGCTGCAATCGTGTTCACCTCGGCCACCACCTACACCATCGATGGTGGCCCGCCGCAGACCTACACGCCCGGCCAGACCATCAGCGCCAACGGCTGGAGCTTCGTGCTCGATGGCGTGCCGAAGAATGGCGACACCTTCAACATCACTCCGACCCCGGCCGGCTCGTCGGACAACAGCAACGCGACCAAACTGTCCAAGGTGGAATCGGCCAAGGCGTTCAACGCCGGCACGGTAACGCTGGGCGGCGCGTTGGGCGGGCTGACCACCCAGGTCGGCGCGGCGGCGCGTTCGGCGGAATACTCGCTGGGGGCGCAGCAGGTGATCGCCGACCAAGCGCAGGCCGCGCGTGACGAAGTGTCCGGCGTCAACCTCGATGAGGAAGCGGCCGACATGCTGCGCCTGCAACAGGCCTACCAGGCCGCCTCGCAGCTGATTTCCACGGCCGACTCCATGTTCCAGACCATCCTGGGAGCCGTGCGCCGATGAGCAACCGTATTTCCACCGGAATGATGTACAGCCAGTCGGTGGCGCTGATGATGGCCAAGCAGGCCAAGCTCAGCCATCTGGAACAGCAGATCGCCACCGGCAGCAAGATCGTCAGCGCCAAGGACGATCCGGTCGCCGCAGGTGCCGCGGTTGGCCTGGACCGCAGCCTGGCCGCACTGGAGCGCATGAAGCTCAACGGCAACAACGTGCAGAACCGCCTGGGCGTGCAGGAAAACACCCTCGCCCAGGTCAACGACCTGATGGCGCGCGTCAACGATCTGACCATCCAGGCCAGCAATCCCGCCTTGAGTGCGCCTGACAAGAAGACCCTGATCACCGAGTTGAACCAGATCCGCGACGGTCTGCTGTCGCTGGCCAACAGCAGCGATGGCACCGGCCGCTACGTGTTCGGTGGTACCAACGACAGCGATCCGCCGTTCGCCAAGATTGACGGCAAAGTTGTCTATCGCGGCGACCAGACCCAGCGCCAGGTGGAAGTCGGCCCTGACACCTACGTGCGCGACGCCCTGCCCGGCAGCGAGATCTTCCTGCGCATTCCCACCGGCGATGGCTTCGTTGATGGCAGCGCAGCGGCAGGCAACACCGGCAACGGCGTGCTGACCAACATCACCCGCGATGGCAGCGACAGCTGGAACGGGCAGTCATTCAGTGTGCGCTTCACTGCCGCCGACCAGTACGAAGTGCTCGACAGTGCCGGCAACGTGACCATCACCGGCACCTACAAGGCCGGCAGCGAACTGGAGATCAACGGCGTTCGCCTGCAGATCGCGGGCGCACCAGCGACAGGTGACAGCTTCAATGTGCAGGCCGCCAGCAGCCGCGACATCTTCGGCACCATGGACAAGCTGATCGCCGCGCTGGATGCCGATACCGGTACCCCGGCGAAGATGGCCGCGCAGCAGAACGAGCTGCAGAGCGCATTGCGTGATGTCGGCCGCGCTGCGGAACGGATGATCGATTCCCGCGCTGCCGGTGGCGCGCAGCTGAAGGCGCTGGACAATGCGGCGGAGATGCGCGAGGCCAATGGCGTAACGCTGAAGACCACGCTGTCGCAGATGCGTGACCTGGACTACGCCGATGCGTTGAGCCAGTACCAGCTGGAAAGCACCGCATTGCAGGCGGCACAGACACTGTTCTCGCAGATGCAGTCGATGTCGCTGTTCAACAAGATCCGCTGATTCCACGCGCCCGCGTTGGAGCCCAAGGCCGCGATGCCCTGCATCGCGGCCTTTTTCGTTTCCGCGGTCATGTACCGCTGCGCTCGCCGGGCCATGCCCGGCGGATGTGCCGGGATCGCCCATCAAGCCCAGCCGGGCCCCGCCGATACCTTCATCAGCGTGGGGCGGGCATGACTGGCCACCCCTTCCAGGGTTCACCCCGCCCCTTCCGGGCCGGCGGAAATCCCCGGAAAAACAGCTTTCAGCGACGAAATTCGGCTGCAACGAAATTCCCCGCTAAAGGTTGTTGACAAAGCGCCGTTATTCATTTGGCAACGGCGAAGCACACAGCCAAACAAAAAAATCAGGCGGCGCTTCGTTTCATTCACCAACGGGTTCCACATAAGAGGAGACGACCCCATGGCACAGGTAATCAACACCAATACGATGTCGCTCAACGCTCAGCGCAACCTGAGCACCAGCGGCAGCTCGCTCGCTACCACCATCCAGCGCCTCTCGTCCGGCCTGCGCATCAACAGCGCGAAGGACGACGCCGCCGGTCTGGCCATCAGCGAGCGCTTCACCACCCAGATCCGTGGTCTGGACGTGGCCATCCGCAACGCCAACGACGGCATCTCGCTGGCCCAGGTCGCCGAGGGTTCGCTGAACGAAGTCGGCAACAACCTGCAGCGCATCCGCGAACTGGGCGTGCAGGCCTCCAACGCCACCAACTCGGCCAGCGACCGCAAGGCGCTGCAGGCCGAAGTGACCCAGCTGGTCAGCGAGATCGACCGCGTCGCCAAGCAGGCCGACTTCAACGGCACCAAGCTGCTGGACGGTTCGTTCACCAGCCAGCTGTTCCAGGTGGGCGCCAACGCCGGCCAGGCCATCGCCATCAACAGCGTGGTCAACGCCAAGGCCGATTCGCTGGGCGCGGCCAACTTTGCCAACGGCTACACCGGCACCGCACTGGCCGTCGACAAGGCCACCGCCGATACCACCTACTCCGGCCTGCAGATCTCGGTGACCCCGCCGGGCGGCACCGCCACCACGGTCACCGTCAGCGACTTCACCGTGAAGGCAGGCGAGTCGATCACCTCGGCCACCGCTGCTGCGATCAACAACAAGCTGGGCGAAACCGGCGTGGTTGCCTCCGTCAACGCCGGCGTGGTCAGCCTGGCGTCGGTCAAGGACGGCCAGACCTTCACCCTGGGCGTCAGCGCGGCCACCCCGCCGGCCGGCGTCACCGCCGCCACCATCGCCGGCCTGGGCCTGACCGAGACAAGCACCAACGGCGGCACGCTGACCGGCGCAACGGCCAGCTTCGTCAAGGACCTGAACGTCACCACGGCCGAGGGCGCACAGAAGGCGATGTCGATCGTCGACAAGGCCCTCGAATCGGTCAACAGCGTGCGCGCCGACCTCGGCGCCATCCAGAACCGCTTCACCTCGGTGGTCGCCAACCTGCAGACCTCCTCGGAGAACCTGTCCGCATCGCGCAGCCGCATCCGCGATACCGACTTCGCCAAGGAAACCGCCGAGCTGACCCGCACCCAGATCCTGCAGCAGGCCGGTACGGCCATGCTGGCCCAGGCCAACCAGGTACCGCAGAACGTGCTCAGCCTGTTGCAGCGCTGACATGAGCCGCCCCCGGGGCACGTCGGGGGCGTCTAACCCAACTCACGTGCAACCGCTCAAGGACCTCTCCTCATGGCACAAGTAATCAACACCAACACGATGTCGTTGAATGCTCAGCGTAACCTGAGCACCAGCGGCAGCTCGCTGGCCACCACCATCCAGCGCCTGTCCTCCGGTTCGCGCATCAACAGTGCCAAGGACGATGCGGCCGGTCTGGCCATCTCCGAGCGCTTCGGCACGCAGATCCGCGGTACCGACGTTGCCATCCGCAATGCCAACGACGGCATCTCGCTGGCCCAGGTCGCCGAAGGTTCGCTGACCGAAATCGGCAACAACCTGCAGCGCGTCCGCGAGCTGTCGGTGCAGGCCTCCAACGCCACCAACTCGGCCAGCGACCGCAAGGCCCTGCAGGCCGAAGTGACCCAGCTGGTTTCGGAAATCGACCGCGTCGCCAAGCAGTCGGACTTCAACGGCACCAAGCTGCTGGACGGCTCGTTCTCCAGCCAGCTGTTCCAGGTCGGCGCCAACGCCGGCCAGGCCATCGCCATCGACAAGACCATCGATGCCAAGGCCAATGCCCTGGGTGGCGCCAAGTTCGACACCAACGCGCTGGTCCTGGCCGACCCGGGCACCAATGCGGACTTCACCACCACCGGCCTGTCGATCAACGGTGTGGCCATCGCCGATGTCTCGGTCAAGCAGGGCGCCGACGCCGCTGCCACCGGCAAGGCGTCGCGTGAAGCGCTGGTGACCGCCATCAACGCCAAGATCGGTGAAACCGGCGTTTACGCCGAAGTGAACGGCACCGCCGGCGTGACCCTGACTTCGGTCAAGGACAGCGCCAATGCCGATGGCTCGTTCAAGGCCATCACTGCCACTCCGGGCACCTGGGCAGGCAACACGCAGGCCACCTTCACCGCCACTGCCGCTGCTGCGGCCCCGGCAGCGAAGTACGCCAGCAACCTGGACGTCAGCACCGTGAAGGGCGCCCAGCAGGCGATGGAAATCGTCGACAAGGCCCTGGGCGCGATCAACAGCACCCGCGCTGACCTCGGTGCGATCCAGAACCGCTTCACCTCGGTCGTGGCCAACCTGCAGACCTCGTCGGAAAACCTGTCCTCGTCGCGCAGCCGCATCAAGGACACCGACTTCGCCAAGGAAACCGCCGAGCTGACCCGCACCCAGATCCTGCAGCAGGCCGGTACGGCCATGCTGGCCCAGGCCAACCAGGTGCCGCAGGGCGTGCTCAGCCTGCTGCGCTGATCTGCTCTCTGATCGACCTCCGGGCGCTGCATGACGCGGCGCCCGGATCCTGAAACACGTTCCACCTTCGCCAAAGGAAAAGCACCATGGCACAAGTCATCAACACCAATACCATGTCCCTGAATGCTCAGCGCAACCTGAGCACCAGTGGCAGCTCGCTGGCCACCACCATCCAGCGCCTGTCCTCCGGTTCGCGCATCAACAGCGCCAAGGACGATGCGGCCGGTCTGGCAATCTCCGAGCGCTTCGGCACCCAGATCCGTGGCACCGACGTCGCCATCCGCAATGCCAACGACGGCATTTCGCTGGCCCAGGTCGCCGAAGGTTCGCTGACTGAAATCGGCAACAACCTGCAGCGCGTCCGCGAGCTGTCGGTGCAGGCCTCCAACGCCACCAACTCGGCCAGCGACCGCAAGGCGCTGCAGGCCGAAGTGACCCAGCTGGTTTCGGAAATCGACCGCGTCGCCAAGCAGTCGGACTTCAACGGCACCAAGCTGCTGGACGGCTCGTTCTCCAGCCAGCTGTTCCAGGTGGGCGCCAACGCCGGCCAGTCGATCGCCATCGACAAGACCATCGACGCCAAGGCCGGCTCGCTGGGCACCGCGACCTTCGCCAACGGCGCAACTGACGCCCTGGTTGCCAGCACCGACGGCGCACGCATCACCGGCAAGGTGATGGGTGTGGACATCGGTACGGTCGAACTGAAGGCCGGCGCCACCACCGCAGACGCTTCGAAGGCGGTCGCGACCGCGATCAACGCCAAGATCGGTGAGGCCGGCATCTACGCCGAAGCCAATGCCGACGGCACGATGAAGCTGAGCTCGGTGAAGGAAGGCAAGGCCATCGTGGCCGCCGACATCGCCCTGGAGCGCAGCGACCTGAACGCCGGTACTGGCGTGTGGGGCGCGAAGGCTGCAGCCGGCGCCTACACCGCCGGCACCGACACCGCCGCCAACGTGCAGAAGCTGGATGTGAGCACCGTGCTCGGCGCCCAGCAGTCGCTGGAAGTGGTCGACAAGGCCCTGGGTGCGATCAACAGCACCCGCGCCGACCTCGGTGCGATCCAGAACCGCTTCACCTCGGTCGTAGCCAACCTGCAGACCTCGTCGGAAAACCTGTCCTCGTCGCGTAGCCGCATCAAGGACACCGACTTCGCCAAGGAAACCGCCGAGCTGACCCGCACCCAGATCCTGCAGCAGGCCGGTACGGCCATGCTGGCCCAGGCCAACCAGGTGCCGCAGGGCGTGCTCAGCCTGCTGCGCTGATCCACGGCAAGAAGGCGCCGCTACCGTCGGCTTGAACCGACGGTAGCGGCAACCCGACAGCCACGGCGTACACAGATGCGGGCCATGCCCGGCCCGGGAAGCGTCCCGAACCGGCTTGGCATCGCCCGCCCCTGCGGACCTCTCTTTCAGCGTTGTGCATTTTGACTGTACGTACCGGGCGGCTTCGTCTCCCCCCGATTGTCAGTAGCCTGATCCCTCCCCTGCATTGGGGGAGGGTTTTTTACAGACCCCCGGCAGCCCGCGGTGAACCCACCCGCACCCTGCCCCAGACCTCCTGCAACCGGCGTGCCAGAACTGCCCTTCCGGCCAGTGGCACGGCGCATGCATCAACGAAGTCCTCAAGACCCAGCGGCGCAGGCCGCTATTTTCGTTGACGACGGGCCGCCGCACGATGGCCAGGCCCGTATACCAGGAGAAACGACGTGGCAGACTTTGGATACGGTGGCATTGGCTCAGGGCTGGACATCTCCAGCATCGTCAACCAGCTGGTCGCGGCGGACCGCAAGCCGGCCGACAACGCGCTGAACCTGCAGCAGTCCAAGACCAAGATGCAGCTGTCGTCGCTCGGCACGGTCACCTCGGCCTTCGACAAGCTGAAGACCGCCCTGACCGCGCTGAAGGCCACTACTGCCTTCGACACCCGCACCGTCACCGCCACCGGCAAAGCCGGCCCCAACAACGCCAACGATGTGCTGACCGCGTCGGTAGCGCTGTACGACGTCGGCACCAGCAAGGCCGCCGCGTCCAACGGCACCCATCTGATCGAGGTGAAGAACCTGGCATCGGCGCACAAGCTGATCGCCGACACCTCGGTGCCCAAGACCGACACCTTCGGTGCCGGAACCTTGACGCTGACCGTCGGCGTGGGCGACAAGGCCAAGACGATGAACGTGCAGGTGGAGGAAGGCGACACCCTTACCACCGTCCGCAACAAGATCGACGCCGCTGGCCGCAAGGAAGGCGTGCAGGCGACACTGATCACCTCCGGCGACAACCAGTACCTGTCCATCGCCCAGGAAAAGACCGGTGCAGCCAGCGCCATCAAGCTGGAGTACGCCGGCAGCGATACGAAGCTGGGCGCGCTGGTCGGCAGCCTGAAGGAAAACAGCCCCGCCAAGGATGCGCTGCTGACCATTGATGGTGTGGAAGTAGTGAGTGCCAGCAACACCGTGGCCGATGCCGTGCCAGGCCTGACCCTGAACCTGAAGGAACAGGGCAAGAGCACGGTGGTCATCAGCACCGACACCACTGCCGCGACCAAGGTGATGCAGGAGTTCGTGACCGCCTACAACGCGGCCGTCGCGGCGATCAACACCGAAACCAAGTACGACCCGAAGACCAAGAAAGCGGCTGCACTGACCGGCGACGCACAGATGCGTGGTGCGATCGCGCAGCTGCGTTCGACGATGTCCGGCGTGCTCAAGGACCTGGCAGGCGACCAGCTGGACGCCAAGGCGCTGGGCCTGCAGACCCGCGGCTACCCCAACGCCGATGGCACCCTGGTGCTGGACAGCACCAAGTTCGCTGCCGCCCTCGCCGCCCAGCCGGAAAAGATCCGCCAGGCGGTCACCGGCGATACCGGCGGTGCCGGCCGCCTGTATTCGCTGGTTGACGGCTACGTCAGCACCACGGTCGGCAAGGAAGGCGCGTTCGTCGCCCGCACCAAGGGACTGAACACCACGCTGGACAACATCGACAAGCGCCGCAAGGACCTGGACGCGCGCATGGTCGGTGTCGAGGCCCGTTACAAGAAGCAGTTCGTGGCATTGGACAGCCTGATGGGCAAGCTGCAGCAGAGCAACACCGCGCTGCAGCAGCAGCTGGCCCAGTTGAACCGCTGAGGAAACACGCGCGGCGCTCAAGTTTGGCGCCGTACGCACCGATAACGGACGCAACAGCAATCATCGCAGTGCCGGCGTCAACGGTCCCTTCGACCGCACCCCGGCACCCCGCGCAAGGGAGAATCACGAATGTACGGTTCCAGCCGTCAGTACGCCGAGCAATACCGCCAGGTGGGTGTGACCAGTGCGGTCGCCGATGCCGATCCGCACAAACTGGTGGCGCTGCTGCTGTCCGGCGCACTGGAGCGCGTGCGCCGTGCACAGGCCACGCTCGAGCAGGGCGACCAGGCCGGCAAGGGCAAGGCGATCGGCGAAGCATGCGCGATCGTCGCCCACCTCAACGGCTCGCTGGACCATGAAGCCGGCGGCGAGATCGCCGGCAACCTGTCGGCGCTGTATGACTATCTGCTGCAGCGCCTGACCGAGGCCAACCTGCACAACGACCGCGCTGCACTGGACGAATCGCTGCAGCTGCTGGGCGAGATCGACGGTGCCTGGAATGCCATTCCGCACGAACAGCGCCGTCCCGCGGCGGTGGCGCCATGAGCCTGCTTGAACTCAATGCGCAGCTGGATGCCTTCGAGAAGGCCCTCGACGAAGAGGCATTCGAACAGGCCGACAGCCTGCTCGACGGCCATGACAGCACCCTGCATGCACTGCTGAGCCAACCGTTGACCAGCGCCGACCACGCACCGCTGTCGGCGCTGCTGGAACGCCAGCAGAGCCTGATTGGCCTGCTGCGCCAGCGTCGCGATGCCGTATCGGTGCAGATGCAGGACGGCCGCCGCTCCCTTCGCGCCGCGCATGCCTACCTGCAGGCAGAATCGCTGGCATGACCGTCCTGCCGACCACGTCCCTGCACCACCCGGCCGAAAGCGAGCTGTTCGACGAAACGCTCAGCTGCGAACTGGCCCTTCCCGCCGAGTTCCAGGCCGGTAGTGCAACAGGCCGGACCAGCAGTGCCGAAGGCCTGCTGCGCAGCCTGGCGCTGGTCGAAGACAGTCGCATCGACGAACACGAAGAACGCAGCGAAGCCAGCCTGCAGCTGCAGCGCCTGGAAGCCAAGGTGGACCTGACCATGGTCCTGCTCGGCCGCCTGATCCGCCAGCAGGGCCAGGAACCGACGCTGCGCCCGGTGCGCTGGTCGCGCCGCGGCATCCGCCTGCAGCTGGGCCCGCGCAGTGGCAGCCTGCCCGGCCAGGCCGGCGTCGTCCGCCTGCAACCCAGCGACTGGCTGCCCGACCATATCGACCTGCCGGTGGAAGTCATCGCCGAAGCAGCCGATGGCGGCGGCGGCCACTACCTGTGGCTGCGTTTCCATCACCTCGGCGATGGTCTGGAAATGGCAATGGAACGGCATCTGTTCCGGCTGCATCGGCGGCAGGTGGCCGAGGCCCGTCGCGCACGCTGAAATCTGCCACCATGCAGGCATACGGCCAGCCCTTGGCGTGCCCGTTCAGCTAAGTTAAGGTGGACCCCCCTCCCCAACCTCCAGCGTGCCTGTGCGAGTTCTCATCGTCGACGATCACACCCTGGTTCGCGCCGGCCTGGCGCGGTTGCTGCAGGGGTTTGCCGACGTGCAGCTCGTCGCCGAGGCCAGCAATGCCGAACAGGCACTGCAGATGGCCCTGCAGCACGCACCGGACGTGGTGCTGATGGACCTGTCGCTGCCCGGCCGTACCGGCCTGGAAGCACTGAGCGACATCCGCCTGCGCGCACCGGGTACGCGCATCGTGATGATGACCATGCATGATGACGCCGCCCACGTACGCGATGCACTCGATCGCGGCGCCGTCGGTTTCGTGGTGAAGGATGCCGCGCCGCAGGAACTGGAACTGGCGCTGCGTGCCGCGCATGCTGGCCAGGTGTTCCTGAGCCCGCAGATCTCGGCCAAGATGCTGGCACCGATGCTCGGCCGCGAAAAGCCGACCGGCATAGCCGCACTGTCGCCGCGCCAGCGCGAGATCCTTCGCCGCATCGGCAAGGGCGAGAGCAACAAGGAAATCGCCGCCGACCTTGGCATCAGCGTCAAGACGGTGGAGACCCATCGCGCGCGAATGATGGAATCACTGGGCTGCCGTCGCGCCAACGATCTGCTGCTGCTGGCTGCGCGCCACCAGCACGAGCTGGAATGACGTCCTCGCGACACGGGTAACGCCGTGGTGCCGCCCACGGGCTTGGCGACGAAATACCGTCACCCACACGTGCCCCGACGGGATTCCGTACGAGGAGCGCGGGCGAGCAGCACGGCGATCGACCACGAATCAACGATTTAGCGACCGGAATCGTCAAATTCCCGCGCTTGTGTAGGGAATTTCCTTACAAGCTGTCGGGAATACCACCAACCCCCTCAGGAACCCCCCGATTCCGCGCCTGCCGGATCAAAAGCAAGATGTGTTCCACAAGGCGTCGGGGAGCGGCGCCGGGGACTCACGATGAAGGCTTCACTTTCGACCCAGCTGGGTCAACAGCTTCACCTCACCCCGCAGTTGCTGCAGTCGATCAGGCTGCTGCAGCTCGACGGCCTGCACCTGGAGCAGGAAATCCAGCGCCTGCTGGAATCCAATCCGCTGCTGGAAATCGAAGACGCCGAAGCGCCCGCCGCTGAAGCCACCGATGCAGCCAGCACCACGCTCGATACGGCTGCGTTCGACGAGCTGCCCGAATCCTCGATGTGGGATGTGTCCGGCGCCAACTGGCAGGACGGCGATGACGACCGCATGGCGCGCATTGCCGCTGGCGAGTCGAGCGACCCGCAGCTGCGCGTGCTGCAGCGCCTGGCGCTGGACCTGGACGAGCGCGAACTGGCCGTGGCCGCCTTCTGGCTGGAACACTGCGACGATGCCGGCTACCTGCAGGCACCGCTGGCACAGCTGCAACTGCTGGCCAGTGCGCAGTTCGATATCGATGCCAACGGCGTTGAAGCGATCCGTCAGCACCTGCTGCAGGGCGAGCCGGCCGGCATGGCCGCGCAGGACCTGCGCGAATCGCTGCTGGCCCAGCTGTGCAGCCTGCACGGGGTGGTGCCGGCACGTCATCTCGCCGCGCGCATTCTGGACGGCGCGCTCGATGCCTTGGCCGCCCACGACTACCCTGCCCTCGCCCGCCAGCACGATGCCGAGATCGAGGACGTGCGCGAAGCCGTTCGCCTGATCCTGTCGCTGCAGCCGCGCCCGGGCGACAGCCTGCTGCCCGAGCGCAATGCAGTGGTGGTGCCCGACGTGGTCGCCTGGCACGCCGATGAACAATGGAAGGTGGCGTTGAACCCGGCCACCAGCCGCCGGGTATCGATCAACAGCCAGTACGAACAGGCCCTGGCCGAGACCAGCGAGGCCGCCCCCGCGCTGCGCGAGATGCTGCAGGAGGCGCGCTGGTTCAGCCGCGGCCTGTCGATGCGCTATGACACCCTGCTGCGCACCGCGCGGGTGATCGTCGAGCGCCAGGCGGCCTTCCTGGTACGTGGCGAGGAAGCCATGGCACCGCTGACCCTGAAGGAAGTGGCCGAGGAAATCGGCATGCACGAATCCACCGTTTCGCGCATCACCACCGGCAAGTACCTGCAGACCCCGCGCGGCACCTTCGAGCTCAAGCACTTCTTCGCCGTGCGCCTGGAAGGCGCGAGCGTGTCCGGCCAGGCGGTCAAGGCCATGGTCCGCCGCCTGATCGACGCCGAACCGGCAGGACGCCCGTTGGCGGACGAGGCCATCGCTGGCCTGCTGTCCCGCCAGGGGGTGAACATCGCCCGACGAACCGTCGCAAAATACCGCGAACAACTGGATATCGCCCCGGCCCGCGAACGGCGCCGGGTCAACGCCAGGCAACCGCAGCTGGCCCGGGTGGGCTGAAAAGGATGTTGGACATGAACAAGCTCACAGTTCTGCTGGTCGATGACCACGAGGGCTTCATCAACGCGGCGATGCGCCACTTCCGCAAGATCGACTGGCTGCAGATCGTCGGCAGCGCCGGCAACGGCCTGGAAGCGATCGAACGCTCGGAAAGCCTGCGCCCGCAGGTGGTGTTGATGGATCTGGCAATGCCGGAAATGGGCGGCCTGCAGGCCACCCGCCTGATCAAGTCGCAGGACGATGCACCGTACATCGTGATTGCCAGCCACTTCGACGACGTCGAGCACCGCGAACACGCGCTGCGCGCCGGCGCCGACAACTTCGTCAGCAAGCTGTCCTACATCCAGGAAGTCATGCCGATCCTGGAAGGCCTCAGGGAGGATCGGTCGTGAGCGAATCGCGCATCCTGGTACTGGACAACGATGCGGTGCGTGCCGAGCGCACCGTCGCCCTGCTGGAATTCATGGACTTCAACCCGCGCTGGGTGTCCGACGCCGCCGATTTCGACCTGGCCCGCCAGCGTCAGAACGACTGGATGGCGGTGATCGTCGGCAACCTGGACGACAGTGCCGCCAGCACCGCGCTGTATGCGTGGCTGGGTGGCAGCAGCCTGCCGCCGCCGGTGTTGCTGGCCGACGGTGACGCCACTGCGTTCGCCCACCGGCATGGCCTGCATGAAGCCAACATCTGGCCGCTGGAGGCACCGCTGCGCCATGCGCAGATGGAAGCCCTGCTGCGTCGCGCAAGCCTCAAGCGCCTGGATGCCGAACACCAGGCCGGTGCCGTGCAGGACCAGGGCCCGACCGGCAACGGTCCGGCGGTCAGCGCACTGCGCACGATGATCGAACAGGTTGCCGCGTTCGACACCACCGTGCTGGTGCTCGGCGAATCGGGCACCGGCAAGGAAGTGGTATCGCGCAGCATCCACCAGCGCTCGCCGCGCCGCGATGGTCCGTTCGTGGCAATCAACTGCGGCGCGATTCCGGCGGAACTGCTGGAAAGCGAACTGTTCGGTCACGAGAAAGGCGCCTTTACCGGCGCGCTGACCGCGCGCAAGGGCCGTTTCGAAATGGCCGAGGGCGGCACCCTGCTGCTCGATGAGATCGGCGACATGAGCCTGCCGATGCAGGTCAAGCTGCTGCGCGTGCTGCAGGAGCGCAGCTTCGAGCGTGTTGGCGGCAACCAGACCATCCGCTGCAACGTGCGGGTGATCGCCGCGACCCATCGCGACCTGGAAAGCCGGATTGCCGATGGCAAGTTCCGCGAGGATCTTTTCTACCGCCTCAACGTCTTCCCGATCGACGTGCCGGCCCTGCGCGAGCGTCGCGAAGACCTGCCGGCGCTGGTGGAAACCATCGCCACCCAGCTGGCGCGCACCGGCCGCGGCGAAGTGCGCTTTACGCCGGAAGCGCTGCAGGCGCTGGCCAGCTATGAGTGGCCTGGCAACGTGCGCGAGCTGACCAACCTGGTCGAACGCCTGGCGGTGCTGCACCCGGGTGGCTCGGTGCGCGTGCAGGACCTGCCGGCACGCTATCGCGGCGATGCCGCACTGGCCGCCGTGGCAGTTGCCGCAGCGCCGCCGGTGGTTGCCAGCGAAGAGCGCCTGGACCTGCGCAGCTTCTCGTTCCATACCCCGGGCAGCGGCAACCAACCGTCGCTCGAACACGGCATCGCGGTCAACCGCGCCGCAGCGCCCGCCGCGTTGCCGGACGACGGCCTGGACCTGCGCAACCACATGGCCAACATCGAACTGGGCCTGATCAACGAAGCACTGGAACGCACCCAGGGCGTGGTCGCCCACGCCGCCCAGCTGCTCGGCCTGCGCCGCACCACCCTGGTGGAAAAGCTGCGCAAGTACGGCATCGAACGCGAGCCGGCCGAACTGGCCAGCTGACCCGCGTTGCCAGCATGAAGGGGGCACGAACGCCTGGGCTTGCCCGGGCGTTGGTGTTTGTGGGGTGTTGTTGCCGGGCTCCCGCCCGGCACCCGCAGAGGCAACAACTGAAGCAACGGCCGAAGCAACGGCAACAGCTGGCTTCCTGCGCGATGCGCGGGCGGGTCAGGGTGCGGGGGACGCTGCAAGTACGTCCATGTAAGCTCGGTCGCGCCATCCATGGCGCTCACGCCCCCGCACCCTGACCCGCCCACGCCTCCGACGGTTTCCTTGTGACGGAGGGTTCGCGCCACGTAGCGTCGAGCCGGCTGCGAAGCACGCGGAGTATCTGTCGACACATATATCTGTTGAAGGGCTGCGCCGCTCCCATTGCAGCCATAGGCCAAAAAACCGACGCCGGTGAAATGACGCGTCACACATCCCCAAGAACGCCCCAGCCACGCATGGCGTGGATTTACTGTGTCGACCCAGGTCGACACCCACCAGCAGCACAGAACGCCGCTCCGACACATCGCGGAGATCTGTCGAAGGCGGGGTGGGTCCGGTTGCGGGGGCGTGAGCGCCATGGATGGCGCGACCGAGCCTACAGGGACGTATTCACGGCGTCCCCCGCAACCGGACCCACCCCGCCATCCCACGGAATGCAGGTTTTTGACGTTGACGTTGATTCGGCAGGTGCAGGGCGCAGCCCTGCCGAACACCCCCCAACCCTCACGTCACTGAACCGATCAGCGATTTCGGCACGGCACTTGCACTAGCTCCAGCAGACACCCCCATCCCTGTTTCTGGAACCGTTGCAGATGTCCCACTCCGTCACTTCGATCCTTTCCCAGATCCGCTCCTACCAGACCCAGGTGGGACAGCCCGCGCTCAACCCGCTGGCCGAAGCGCCGCGTAGCAATGCCCTGCCGGGCACGGTGCTGGATGCGCCGCAGGTCCAGCCTGCCAGCTTCACCGAAACCCTGCGCGGCGCCATCGCCGGCGTCAACGATGCGCAACAGAAATCCGGCGCCCTCGCCAAAGCCTTCGAACTGGGTGAACCCGGTGCCGACCTGGCCAAGGTGATGGTCGCCTCGCAGCAGTCCCAGATCGCCTTTCGCGCCACCGTGGAAGTCCGTAACCGTCTCGTCCAGGCTTACCAGGACGTGATGAACATGCCGCTGTAAGGATAGAACCGCATGGCCCTGTCGCTCTCCAAGGAATCCCTGAACGCCGAAAAGGCGGGCCAGTGGTTCGACCGGCTGCAAAGCCTGCAGATCACCCGTCGGCTCGGACTGATGGCGATGATCGCCGTGGCCGTGGCGGCAGGCCTGTTCGTGTTCTTCTGGTCGCAGAAGCCGGGCATGGTGCCGCTGTACACCGGCCTGGACCAGAAGGCCACCGCTGAAGCGACCGACCTGCTGCGTGCCGCACAGATTCCGTTCCAGCTGGACCCGGCCACCGGTGGCATCACCGTGCCGGAAAAGAACCTGCACGATGCCCGCCTGAAACTGGCGGGCTCGGGCCTGACCGACAGCGGCAAACTCGGCTTCGAGCTGATGGAGCGCGACCCCGGTTTCGGTGTCAGCCAGTTCGTGGAAAGCGCGCGCTACCAGCACGCGCTGGAAACCGAGCTGTCGCGCACCATCAACACGCTGCGCCCGGTGCGCGATTCGCGCGTGCATCTGGCCATTCCCAAGCCCAGCGCGTTCACCCGCCAGCGTGACGTGGCCAGTGCCTCGGTCACCCTGGAACTGCGCGGCGGCCAGCAGCTGGAACGCAGCCAGGTCGATGCGATCGTGCACATGGTGGCTGCCGCCATTCCCGATCTGGCGCCGGAACGCGTCACCGTGGTCGACCAGAGCGGGCGCATGCTCAGCGTCAGTGACCCGAACAGCGAAGCGGCGGTCAACGCTGCTCAGTTCGAACAGGTGCGCCGCCAGGAAACCTCGTTCAACCAGCGCATCCGCGAACTGCTGGAACCGATGACCGGTCCCGGCCGGGTCAACCCGGAAGTCAGCGTCGACATGGACTTCTCGGTGACCGAAGAAGCGCGCGAGCTCTACAACGGCGAGCCGCAGAAACTGCGCAGCGAGCAGATGAGCGAGAACAGCAGCAGCACGCCGGGCCCGCAGGGCGTACCGGGTGCGACCAGCAACAGCCCGCCGGGCCAGGCCGCCGCACCGGCCACCGCGCAGGCACCGACCGAAAGCAGCAAGAACGCGACCCGCAACTACGAGCTGGACCGTACCCTGCAGCACACCCGCCAGCCAGCGGGCCGCATCAAGCGCGTGTCGGTGGCGGTGCTGGTGGACAACGTGCCGCGCGCCGGCGCCAACGGCAAGGTTGCACCGCAGCCGCTGTCGGCGGCAGAACTGACCCGGGTCGAGGCACTGGTCAAGCAGGCCGTCGGCTTCAGTGCCGAGCGCGGCGACACCGTGTCGGTGATGAATGCCCCGTTCGTGCGTGATACCACGCCGGTGGAAGGCCCAGCCTGGTGGGAACTGCCGTGGGTGCACGATGCCGGCCGCATGCTGCTGGGTGCGCTGGTGGTGATGGCGCTGCTGTTCGGCGTGCTGCGCCCGGCACTGCGCGGCATGACCGGGCAGAACCGCAGGAACGAAGAACTGGCGCTGGAACCGCATACCGCGGACGTGCAGCTGGTCGATGACGATGGCACCCCGCTGCCGGCGCTCGGCGCCGACCGGGCAAGCCTGGGCGGGCCGGAAGCATTGGCCCTGCCGGTGGATTCTTATGAGGAACGACTGCGGATGGCGCGTGAAGCCGTGAAGACCGACTCCAAGCGCGTGGCCCAGGTGGTCAAGGGCTGGGTGGCCAATGACTGAGGTCGCCCCCCTGACCGGCGTGCAGCGCGCCGCCGTCCTGCTGCTGTCGCTGGGTGAACTGGACGCGGCCGAAGTGCTGCGCCACATGGAACCGAAGGAGGTGCAGAAGATCGGCATCGCCATGGCCACCATGTCCGACATCACCCGCGAACAGGTGGAACGGGTGATGGACCAGTTCAGCAGTGAGCTGGGCTCGAAGACCTCGCTGGGCGTGGGCTCGGACGACTACATCCGCAACATGCTGGTGCAGGCGCTGGGCAGCGAAAAGGCCGGCAACCTGATCGACCGCATCCTGCTGGGCCGCAACACCACCGGTCTGGATGCACTGAAGTGGATGGACCCGCGTGCGGTGGCCGACCTGGTGCGCAACGAGCACCCGCAGATCATCGCCATCGTGATGGCGCACCTGGAAACCGACCAGGCCGCCGATGCGCTGAAGCTGCTGCCCGACCGCACCCGTGTGGACGTGCTGCTGCGCATCGCCACCCTCGACGGCATTCCGCCCAATGCGCTGAACGAACTCAACGAGATCATGGAACGCCAGTTCGCCGGCAACCAGAACCTGAAGTCGTCCAACATCGGCGGCGTGCAGTGCGCGGCCAACATCCTCAACTTCATGGACAGCGGACAGGACCAGGCCATCCTGGGCGAAATCGCACGCATCGATGCGCCGCTGAGTGGCCGCATCCAGGACCTGATGTTCGTGTTCGACGACCTGGTGGACCTGGACGACCGCGAGATGCAGCTGGTGCTGCGCGAAGTCAGCGGCGAGCGGCTGGGCCTGGCCCTGCGCGGCGCCGACATCAAGGTGCGCGACAAGATCACCCGCAACATGTCCCAGCGCGCGGCCGAGATCCTGCTGGAAGACATGGAAGCACGCGGCCCGGTGCGCCTGTCCGACGTGGAAGTGGCGCAGCGCGAGATCCTGGCCATCGTCAAGCGCATGGCCGATGAAGGCACCGTCACCATCGGCGGCAGCGCGGAGGCGATGTTGTGAGCAACGTCGTGCGCTGGCTTGCCCCGGACCTGCTGGCCCAGCCCGAACCGGTGCTGGACCACGACGATGCCTTCGAACTCACCGAGCCGGACCCGGAGCATGAGCCGGAGCCGCCGCTGCAGCTGCCTACCCTGGAAGAAATCCAGGCGATCCAGGACAGCGCCGAGAAAGAAGGTTTCGACCACGGCCATGCCGATGGTTTCAGCCAGGGCCAGGCCGAGGTGCGCCGATTGGTCGCACAGATCGAGGGCATCCTCGACAACTTCGGGCGGCCGCTGGCGCGCCTGGAAAATGAAGTGGTCGGCGCGCTCGGCGAACTGGCGGTACGCATCGCCGGTGCGCTGGTCGGCCGTGCCTACGAGGCCGATCCGGCGCTGTTGGGGCAACTGGTCGGCGAGGCGATTGACGCCGTTGGCGGCAGCAACCGTGAGGTGGAAGTGCGCCTGCATCCGGATGACATCACCGCCCTCGCCCCGTTGTTGACCCTGTCGCCGCAGCAGCGCCTTGTGCCCGACACCAGCCTGAGCCGTGGCGATCTGCGCGTGCATGCCGAAGCGGTGCGCATCGACGGCACGCTGGAAGCGCGCCTGCGCGGCGCGCTGGATGCCGTGATCCGCCAGACCGGAGCCATCGCATGAACACCGACACCGCATCGCCGTCGTCTCCGCCGGCCGACTGGACCATTCCCCGCAACCTGCGCCTGGCCAACCGTCTCGACGGCCTGAAGGTCGACACCGCGCACGGCCGCGGGCTGATCCGCGAGGGCGTGTTGCGCCGGGCGGTCGGCCTGACACTTGAGGCGGTCGGCTGCGAAGCACCGCTGGGCGCCAGCTGCAAGGTGGAAGTGGTCGACGGCGGCTGGGTCGATGCCGAAGTGGTTGGCTTCGCCGGCGAACGCACCTACCTGATGCCCAGTGCCGAACTGCATGGCCTGCTGCCGAATGCACGGGTGGTGCCATCGGCCCGCCGTGGCGGCGTGGAAGTGGGCGAAGGCCTGCTTGGCCGCGTCATCGACAGCGATGGCGTGCCGCTGGACGGCAAGGGTCCGATCCGCGCGGAAGGCCACGTCGGCATGGCCGGCGTATCGATCAATCCGCTCGCACGCGAACCGATCACCCAGCCCCTGGATGTGGGCGTGCGCGCGATCAATGCGCTGCTGCCGATTGGTCGCGGCCAGCGTGTCGGCCTGTTCGCCGGATCCGGCGTCGGCAAGTCGACGCTGCTGGGCATGATGACCCGCTACACCGCCGCCGACGTGATCGTGGTCGGCCTGATCGGTGAGCGTGGCCGCGAAGTGCGCGATTTCGTTGAAAGCACCCTCGGCGAGGAAGGCCTGCGCCGCGCCGTGGTGGTGGCCAGCCCGGCCGACCGCCCGCCGCTGGCCCGCCTGCATGGCGCCTACCGCGCCACCGCCATCGCCGAGTGGTTCCGCGACCAGGGCCTGAACGTCCTGCTGCTGATGGATTCGCTGACCCGCTTCGCCCAGGCACAGCGCGAGATCGGTCTGTCGGTGGGCGAGCCCCCCACTACACGCGGCTACCCGCCATCGGTGTTCGCCAAGCTGCCGGCACTGGTCGAACGCGCAGGCAATGGCGCCAAGGGCCGCGGTTCGATCACCGCCTTCTACACCGTGCTGACCGAGGGCGACGATCCGCAGGATCCGATCGCCGATGCAGCACGCGCGATTCTCGACGGCCACATCCTGCTCTCGCGCCGGGTGGCCGACAGCGGCCTGTACCCGGCCATCGACGTGGAATCGTCGGTCAGCCGCGTGGTCACGGAAATCGCCGACGAACCGTGGCGCCTGCGCATCCGCAAGCTGAAACGGCTGGTCTCGGCCTACTCGGCCAACCGCGACCTGATCGCCATCGGCGCCTATCAGCGCGGCAACGACGCCGCGACCGATGAAGCCCTTGAGCGCTGGCCGGAAATCATGGAATTCCTCGGCCAGGATGTTGCCAAGGCCGCAGATCTACCGCACAGCCAGGCGGCGTTGCAGCGCCTGGTGGAACAAGAGAATGAGAGGCTGACATGATCCAGTCCAAGCGCATCGATCCGCTGCTGAAGCGGGCCCAGGAACACGAGGACGCGGTCGCCCGCGACCTTGCCGAGCGCCAGACCGTGCTCGACACCCATCTGTCGCGCCTGGACGAACTGCGTCGCTACGCCGAGGAATATGCCTCGCAGCAGATGGCCGACGCGCAGATGGCCGCGACCAGCCCGGCGCAGCTGTTGAACCGGCGCGCTTTCCTGGACCGGCTGGACAGCGCGGTGGAACAGCAGCAGCAGACCGTCAACGGCAACCGCGAGAAGGTCGAAGCCGAGCGCGCACGCCTGATCCTGGCCAGCCGTGACAAGGCGGTGCTGGAACAGCTGGCCGCCAGCTACCGCGCGCAGGAAAAGGTGGTGACCGACCGCCGCGACCAGCGCGAGATGGATGACATCGGCGCACGTCGCGCGCGCCTGGCGCAGACCGAAGACCAGGATGATGGCGAGCAGGGAGGCCGATCGTGATGCCCTCCCCCCTGAGCAGCAACGCCAGCGCACCGACGCCCGGCGGCAGCGGCAATGCCAGCGGTGCACGCACTTCGAGCAGTGATTCGGGCAAGGATTTCGGCCAGATGCTGCAGGGTGGCAGCGCGTCGAGCAGCACTACCGGTGCTGCGGCCACCGCCAGCAGCCCGGCGAAACCTACCACCGCTCCATCGACTTCCGATGCTAATCCGGGCAAGACGACGCCACGGCCGGGCGACGGCGAAACCGCCGCCACTGACCCTGCGACTTCGACACCCGCTGCACCGGCAACGTCGGCAGCTGCCGATGACAAGGACTCCCCGGACAGCACGGACGACGCGCCTTGGCCGCCGCTGGGGTTGGCCGGTCTGGTGCTGGCCGTGCCCACCGGCGTCGATCCGGTGCCTGTTGTGCCGCCGCCGACGGCCAGCGATGCCGACGGCGGTGCACTGCCCTTGGCTGCGCCGGCACTTCCCGCCGCAGCGGCACCAGCCGCGGTCAGCGCATCGGCATCCGCTGCCGGCGACGGTGAGGCCAGCGGCCTGCCGTTGCCCGAACTGGTGCTGGGTGGCAAGGCGCTGGATCGGGCCGAGGATGGCGACAGCCTGCAGATCGGCGACCGCGCGCCGCCGGCGCCGCTGCAGCCCCCGCTGCCCGCCGCCCTGCAGGACCTTAAGGCCGCACTGGCCAGCAATGCTGTCTTCAACGGCGAACCCACACCGAAGCCGGTACTGGGCGACGATGGTTTCGACCAGGCCATCGGCGCGCGCATCGGCTGGCTGGCTGACCAGAAGATCGGTCATGCCCACATCCGCCTCAATCCGGAAGACCTGGGGCCGGTGGACGTGCGTCTGCAGATGAACGGTGACAAGGTGCATGCCAGCTTCAGCAGCCCGCACGTCGACGTACGCCAGGCGCTGGAAAGCAGCCTGCCGCGCCTGCGTGAACTGCTCGGCGAGCAGGGCTTCCAGCTGGCCCATGCCGATGTCGGCCAGCAGCACAGCGGCGACGGCAATCCGGGCAGCGAGGCCGGCGGCGGTCGCGGTGGTGACGGAGAACCGTCACTGGGCGACACCACAGTGTCGGCATCGCAGCTGATCCGCCAGCGCGGGTTGCTGGACGCTTACGCCTGACAGGCGTGCCAACCAAGGTTGGCACCTACCAGAGCGGGACGGTTGGCACCCACCAGAACACGGGTAGCGCCGGGCCATGCCCGGCGGATTCCCGACATCCCGCCGGGCATGGCCCGGCGCTACCGATATGAACACCCGACAGAATTCCGTCGCACCCCTCGCCGGTCACTCCGGCACACCCCTTGCATATCCCGGTGAAGCAACCCTCAGGAGCTTCACCCCGTGGCCGCAGCCGCTGACAAAACCAAGAAGACCGCCGAGAAGGACAAGACCGCCAAGCCGCGCAGTCCGATCCTGATCACCGCCCTGGTCGCCGTACTGGCCGCCGGCGCCGCCGGTGGCGGGGTGTGGTTCTTCACCCAGTCCAAGCACGAAGACAAGACCGCGCAGGCGCCGAAGAAGACTGCCACCCCGGCCCCGGCGCAGTACTTCGCACTGGAACCGGCGTTCGTGGTCAACCTCAACGGTTCGATCGACGGCCCGCGCTACCTGCAGGTGGAAGTGCAGCTGATGACCCGCGATCCGGCCGCGCTGGAAGCGATCAAGACCCATGCCCCGGCCCTCCGCGCACGCCTGCTGATGCTGTTCTCGCAGGTCAGCCCGCAGCAGATCGCCGACATCGCCGGCAAGCAGAAACTGCAGGCCGATTCGCTGGCCGAAGTGCAGAAGGTGCTGAAGGCAGAGACCGGCAGCAACGGTGCCGACGACCTGCTGTTCACCAGCTTCGTGACCCAGTAAGGGCTCCCCGATGAATGACCTGCTGTCCCAGGATGAGATCGATGCCCTGTTGCATGGCGTGGACAGTGGCGCGGTCGAAACCGAGCCGGACGCCCCCAGTGGCGAAGCACGCTCCTACGATTTCGCCAGCCAGGACCGCATCATCCGCGGTCGCATGCCGACCCTGGAAATGGTCCACGAGCGTTTCGCGCGCCTGTGGCGGATCGGCCTGTTCAACCTGATCCGGCGTTCGGCCGAACTGTCCGTGCGCGGCATCGAGCTGATCAAGTTCAACGATTACATGCACTCGCTGTATGTACCGACCAACCTGAACCTGATCCGCTTCAAGCCACTGCGCGGCACCGGCCTGATCGTGTTCGAGCCGACCCTGGTGTTCGCCATCGTCGACAACTTCTTCGGTGGCGACGGGCGCTACCCCACGCGCATCGAAGGTCGCGAGTTCACCGCCACCGAAATGCGGGTGATCCACCTGCTGCTGAAGCAGACCTTCGCCGACCTGCGTGAAGCGTGGGCGCCGGTGATGGACGTGGAATTCGAGTACATCAACTCGGAGATCAACCCGCACTTCGCCAACATCGTGACGCCGCGCGAATACGTGGTGGTGTGCCGCCTGCATGTCGAACTCGACGGCGGTGGCGGTGACATCCACGTGACCCTGCCGTACTCGATGCTGGAGCCCATCCGCGAACTGCTCGACGCCGGCATCCAGAGCGACCGCAACGACCGCGACGAGAGCTGGGGCCGCACCCTGCGCGAGCAGCTCAACGTGGCCGAAGTCACCCTGTCCAGCGTGCTGGCCAGCAAGCGCATGACGCTCCGCGACCTGACTCGGTTGAAGGTCGGCGACATCCTGCCGATCGACCTCAGCCCGCAGGTGCCGCTGTGCGTGGAGAACATCCCGGTGTTCACCGGTGAGTTCGGCGTCGCCAACGGCATGAACGCCGTAAAGATCACCGCTACCCATCCGCCGGGCACCCGTCCGCGCGTACCCGTCATCCAGGAAGACCCGCAATGAACGATATCGACGCCCTCGAACCGACCCCGGCCCAGTTCAGCAGCCTGCAGGCCGATGAGGCGACCGGCCCGGATTTGAACCTGGACGTGATCCTCGATGTGCCGGTGACGCTGTCGCTGGAAGTCGGTCGCGCCCGCCTGCCGATCCGCAACCTGCTGCAGCTCAACCAGGGTTCGGTGGTGGAGCTGGAGCGTGGTGCCGGCGAATCGCTGGACGTGTTCGTCAACGGCACGCTGATCGCCCATGGCGAAGTGGTGGTGATCAACGACCGCTTCGGCGTGCGCCTGACCGATGTGGTCAGCCCCAGCGAGCGGATCCGGAGACTGCGTTGAGCCTGCTCGCCGCCACCGCGCTGGCCGTCGCCAAGACGGCCCCGCAGATCGGCCAGCATGCGCCGGCCGCACCGAGCCTGTTCGGTGCGGTGCTGGCCCTGTTGGCGGTGCTGGCCCTGGTCATCGGCCTGGGCTGGCTGCTCAAACGCCTGCCCGGCAGCGGCTTCCGCCCGGCCGAAGGCATGAAGCTGGTGGCGAGCCTGAATGTTGGCGCCAAGGAGCGGGTGGTGGTGGTCGAGGTCAATGGCCAGCAGCTGCTGCTGGGCGTGACTGCAGGCGGCATCAACGCCCTGCACACCTTGCCCGAACCACTGCCGCCGCCTGCGCCGGTGCGCGTACCCGATCTGAAGAACCTGCCGAATTTCGCCCAGCTGCTGCAACAGCGGCTGCGCAAGGACCCCTGACATGCGTGTGACCCGTTCCCGTCTTGCCGCCCTGCTGCCGTGGCTGAGCCTGATCGCCCTGTGCCTGCTGCCTGCGCTGGCGTTCGCCGCCCCGGGCGCACCGACCACACCGCTGCCGGACATCAACGTCGGCAAGATCGGCGGTGCGCCGGTCAGCCTGCCGCTGCAGACGCTGCTGCTGATGACGGCGATCACCCTGATCCCGTCGATGCTGCTGGTGCTGACCTCCTTCACCCGCATCATCATCGTGCTGGGCCTGCTGCGGCAGGCGCTGGGCACCGGCCAGACGCCGTCCAACCAGGTACTGCTGGGGCTGGCCCTGTTCCTCACTGCGATGATCATGCTGCCGACCTGGGACAAGGCCTGGAGCACCGGCATGGCGCCGTATCTCAATGGCGAGATCGACTTCCAGACCGCCTGGACGCTGACCACCACGCCGCTGCGCGCCTTCATGCTGGCGCAGATCCGCGAGACCGACCTGATGACCTTCGCCGGCATCGCCGGGCATGGCACCTACGCCAACCCCGATGCGATTCCGTTCCCGGTGCTGGTCGCTTCGTTCGTCACCAGTGAGCTGAAGACCGCCTTCGAAATCGGCTTCCTGATCTTCATCCCGTTCGTGATCATCGACCTGGTCGTGGCCAGCGTGCTGATGTCGATGGGCATGATGATGCTGTCGCCGATGCTTGTGTCGGCACCGTTCAAGATCCTGCTGTTCGTGCTGGTGGACGGCTGGGTGCTGACCGTCGGCACGCTGGCGGCGAGCTTCAATCCGGCCTGACAGACGCGACGCCGGGCAGTGCCGGCCGCCGCATTGACCACCGCCGGGCATGGCCCGGCGCTACCGATGGAACCCTGATGTCTCCCGAACTTGCCTTGACCGAACTGCGTGGCGGCCTGATCACCGTGCTATGGGTAGCCGGCCCACTGCTGCTGACCGTCCTGGTGGTCGGCGTTGTGGTGGGCGTGGTGCAGGCCGCGACCCAGCTCAACGAACCCACCATCGCCTTCGTTGCCAAGGCCGCAGCGCTCACTGCGGTGTTGTTCGCACTGGGCAGCCTGCTGATCGGCCATCTGGTCGAATTCACTACGCTGCTGTTCCAGCGCATTCCGCACCTGATCGGCTAGACGGACGCGCACGCAGATGGACGCCGCCACCCAGATGGCTGCCGACGGCCTGAATGCCTTCGGCATGATCGGCACCGTGCTGTGGACCATGCTGCGCATCGGCGCGGTGGCCATGGCGATGCCGATGATCGGTACCCGCGCGGTTCCCGGCCGGGTGCGGGTGATGCTGGCCGGTACCCTGGCCATTGCGTTGGCGCCCCTGCTGCCGCCGGTACCGGACTGGACCGGCTTCGACGCCGCCACCGTGCTGACCATCGCGCGCGAGCTGGCGATCGGCGTGGCCATCGGTTTCATGCTGCGGCTGGTGTTCGAGGCGGGCGCGATGGCCGGCGAACTGGTCGCGCAGGGCACCGGCCTGGCGTTTGCGCAGATGAGCGACCCGCTGCGCGGCGGCACCTCCGGTGTCATCGGCCAATGGTTCTATCTGCTGTTCGGCCTGCTGTTCTTCACCGCCAACGGCCATCTGGCGCTGATCTCGCTGGTGGTGGACAGCTACCGCGCCCTGCCGATCGGGGCGCCCCTGCCCGACCCGCACGCCTTCTTCAGCATCGCCCCGACCTTCCTGCTGACCGTGCTGCGAGGGGCGCTGACCCTGGCCATCCCGCTGACCGTGGCGATGCTGGCGGTGAACCTGGCCTTCGGCGTACTGGCCCGCGCGGCGCCGGCGCTGAATCCGATCCAGCTGGGCCTGCCGGTCTCGCTGCTGCTGGGCCTGTTCCTGCTGACCCTGCTGGTCGGTGAAATGGGCCCGCCGGTGCAGCGCCTGTTCGATGCCGCCTTCGAGGCTGCGGGTGCCGTGACCCGCTGACGCGGTCATCACGTTTTGCTGCTTGCCGTCCCCCCCGGTGCCCGCGTTAGAGTGAATGGGCAGCGACCGGGGGGACGCTGCAACCGGCGGCCTCTGGTCGCCCGCCTTACGCATGCCCCACCGTAGTTTTTCCGTTGACAGGCAGGTCCGGGAGACTGACGAATGCTGGAAGGCACGTACAACCCGTGGCTGGTGGCGACCTCATTGCTGGTTGCAGTGATGGCGTCCTATACCGCGCTGGCGATGGCCGGGCGCACCGTCACCGCGCCTGGCAAGGGCGCGACCTGGTGGTGGCGCCTCGGCGGCGGCTTTGCGATGGGGCTGGGCATCTGGTCGATGCACTTCATCGGCATGCTCGCCTTCGACCTGCCCATTCCGCTGGGCTACGACCTGCCCATCACCCTGCTGTCGCTGGCACTGGCGATCGGCTCGTCGGTGTTCGCGCTGTGGCTGGTATCGCTGCGCACCCTGCCCCATCCGCGCCTGGCCGGTGGTGCCCTGCTGATGGGCAGCGGCATCGCCAGCATGCATTACGTGGGCATGGCCGCGATGCGCATGCAGCCAGGCATCGACTACCAACCGGCGTGGTTGCTGCTGTCGCTGCTGGTTGCGGTGGCCGCGTCGTGGACCGCGCTGTACGTGGCCTTCCGCCTGCGCGCGCAGCACACCCGCATCGGCGACCGCCTGGCCGCCGCCGGACTGCTCGGCCTGGCCATCGTCGGCATGCACTACACCGGCATGGCCGCCGCCCGTTTCCCCGAAGGCAGCGTCTGCGGCGCCGCGGCGGGCGATGGCCTGCAGAACAACTGGCTGGCGATGCTGGTGGTGGTGCTGACCGTGGCGATCCTGGCGGTGGTGCTGGTGGTGTCCTGGCTGGACCAGCGCGTGGAGGCACAGCTGTTGCGCCTGCGCAATTCGCTGCTCAGCACCTCGTTGACCGATGCCCAGCAGGAACTGACCCAGGCCGCACTGCACGACCCGCTCACCCGCCTGCCGAACCGGTTGCTGCTGCAGCGGCGCATCGTGCAGGCCCTGGCCGAGGCCGAACAGGGCGGCAGCCGCTTCGCGGTGATGTTCATGGACCTGGACGGCTTCAAGCAGGTCAACGATGCCTATGGCCACCAGGCCGGCGATGCGCTGCTGGTGGCGGTGGCCGAACGTACCCGCCAGCTGTTGCGGCCGCACGACATGCTGGCACGGCTGGGCGGCGACGAATTCGTGCTGGTGGTGCGCATCGAGCACGACGAGGACCTGCCGACACTGGCCCGGCGCATCCTGCAGGCGGTGGGCAGCGGCCCGCTGCTGCCGGACAACGAGCTGCAGGTGACCGCCAGCATCGGCATCGCGATCTGCCCCGACCACGCCGCCAGCGAACGCCAGCTGATGGCCTTCGCCGATGCGGCGATGTACCAGGCCAAGGAGTCGGGCCGCAACGCGTTCGTGCTGTTTGCCGACTGGATGAACGACAGCGCCGAGCAGCAGTTCCGCCTGCTGGCCGACCTGCGCCGGGCAATCGGCAGCGAGCAGCTGTTCCTGCACTACCAGCCAAAGATCCGCGTGGCCACGCAGAAGGTGGCCGGCGCCGAAGCGCTGATCCGCTGGCGCCACCCGGAACAGGGCCTGATTCCGCCGGACCGCTTCATCCGCCTGGCCGAGCGCAGTGGTGCGATCAACGAGATCGGCCGCTGGGCGCTGGACCAGGCCTGCCAGCAGTTGCGGCACTGGCACGATGCCGGCCACGACGGCTGGACGATGTCGGTGAACCTGTCACCGGTGCAGTTCAGTTCGCCACATCTGCTGCAGGACGTACGCGAGGTGATCGAGCGCTACGCGATCGCCCCGCGCAACCTGGTGCTGGAGATCACCGAAAGCACCGTGATGCGCGACACCGATACCAGCCTGCGCCTGCTGCAGAGCTTCTCCGCCCTGGGCGTGGGCATTTCGATCGATGATTTCGGCACCGGCTACTCCAGCCTGCTGTACCTGAAGCGCCTGCCGGCCACCGAGATCAAGATCGACCATGCCTTCGTGCGCGACCTGGAACACAGCGCGGAGGACGTGGTGATCGTGTCGGCCATCGTGGCGCTGGGCCACGCGCTGGACATGGATATCGTCGCCGAAGGCGTGGAGACCGCGGCGCAGCGCGCCTACCTGGAGCGCCTGGGCTGCGACTACCTGCAGGGCTTCCTGCTGGGCCGGCCGGTGGACGCGGCCCGCTTCATGCAGCTGCACGACCTGCCGCGGCCACGGGTGGAGCTGGCCAGCGGCCCACCCCGCAACGCCCAGTAGATCCACGCCATGCGTGGAGGGCCCACGCCGCCGTCACGGAACGATTCTTGCACGCACCCCGGCATCCCCTGCTGCAGTGCCTGTGATGTCCGAGAACGAATCCGCCGGCGAAAAAACCGAACAACCCACAGAAAAACGCCTGCGCGACGCCCGCGAACAGGGCAACCTGCCGCGCTCGCGTGAACTGGGCACGGCCGCCGTATTCGGCGCCGGGGTGATCGCGGTGATGGCCATGAGTGGCTCGATGGCCAGCGGCGCCAGCGCCTGGATGCGCCATGCGCTCAGCCCCGAACAGAGCCTGCGCCAGCACCCCAAGGCCTTGTTCGGCCACTTCGGCGACCTGCTGCTGCAGCTGATGTGGGTGATCGCCCCGCTGGTGCTGGTCTGCCTGCTGGCCAGTTTCCTGGCGCCGGTGGTGATGGGCGGCCTGCGCTGGTCGGCCAAGGCGATGATGCCCGACATCAACCGCATGAACCCGATGAGCGGGCTCAAGCGCCTGTACGGCCCCGAAGCCATCGCCGAGTTCATCAAGTCGCTGCTGCGCGTAGCCTTCGTCGGCGTCGCCGCCGGCATGGTCGTGTGGACCAGTTTCAACACCCTGCGCGGGCTGATCCACCAGCCACTGGAAACCGCCATCGGCGACGGCCTGGGCTTTACCCTGCGGCTGCTGCTGGCCACCGCCGGAGCGATGCTGGTACTGGCCGCCATCGACGCGCCGTACCAGCGCTGGAACTGGATGCGCAAGCTGAAGATGACCCGCGAAGAGCTGCGCCGGGAAATGAAGGAGAGTGAAGGCAGCCCGGAAGTGAAGGGCCGCATCCGCCAGCTGCAGCAGCAGATGGCCAACCGCCGGATGATGGAGGCGGTCCCCACCGCCGACGTGGTGGTGGTCAACCCGACCCACTATGCGGTGGCCCTGAAGTACGAAGGCGGGGCGATGAATGCGCCCACCGTGGTCGCCCTGGGCGTGGATGAAACCGCTCTGCGCATCCGTGAAGTGGCCGACGGCAACAAGGTCGCCATCGTCTCTGCCCCGCCTTTGGCACGCGCCTTGTATCGGGAAGGCCAACTCGGCAAGGAAATCCCCGTGAGACTGTATTCAGCCGTCGCCCAGGTCCTCTCTTACGTCTACCAGCTGCGCAGCTGGCGGACCGGCCCGATGCCGTCCACGCCGCACATCCAGGTTGATGAGTTCGGCAACGGGGGCCGCCCATGAGCGCCCAGGCCTCCAGCTTCAATACCCGCCGCGCGCTTGAAATGATCCGCCAGGGCCTCGGCGCGCCGCTGATCGTGCTGGCCCTGCTGGCCATGGTCGTGGTGCCGCTGGCCGCGCCGGTGCTCGATGCCCTGTTCACCTTCAACATCGCCATCTCGCTGATGGTGCTGCTGGCGGTGGTCTACGTGAAGCGCCCGCTGGACTTCACCATCTTCCCGATCGTGCTGCTGATCACCACCATGCTGCGGCTGGCACTGAACGTGGCCTCCACCCGCGTGATCCTGCTCAACGGCCAGAACGGCCACGAAGCGGCCGGCAAGGTGATCGCCGCGTTCGGTGAATTCGTGATCGGCGGCAACTACGCCGTCGGCATCGTGGTGTTCGCGATCCTGACCATCATCAATTTCGTGGTCATCACCAAGGGCGCCGGCCGCGTCTCGGAAGTGACCGCGCGCTTCATCCTCGATGCCATGCCAGGCAAGCAGATGGCGATCGACGCCGATCTCAACGCCGGTTTGCTGACGCGCGAGGAAGCCAAGCTGCGCCGCGAAGAGGTCCGCGAGGAAGCCGACTTCTACGGCGCAATGGACGGTGCCAGCAAGTTCATCCGCGGCGATGCGATCGCCGGCATCCTGATCCTGTTCATCAACATGCTGGGCGGCCTGGCCGTGGGCGTGCTGCAGCATGGCATGCCGTTCGGCGAGGCCGCGGCCACCTATACCCTGCTGTCGATCGGTGACGGCCTGGTGGCGCAGCTGCCGGCGCTGCTGGTCTCCAGTGCGGTGGCGATGCTGGTTACCCGTGCCTCGCGTTCGCAGGACATGGCACAGGCAATGACCGGCCAGGTGTTCGGCCAGTACCGTGCACTGGCCATCACCGCCGGCATCCTCGGCGTGGTCGGCCTGGTGCCGGGCATGCCCAACGTCGCTTTCCTGACGCTGGCCGCGATCCTCGGCTTCATCGCCTGGAAGGTGTACCGCAAGGGCCTGGCGCCGGCGCAGGCCGACACCGCGGCAGGCGAAACCAACGCACTGAACGCGCTGGGCCGCCCCGCCGCCCCCGCGCCCACGGCGGAACTGAGCTGGGATGAACTGCGCCCGGTCGATCCGCTGGGCCTGGAAGTCGGCTATCGATTGATCTCACTGGTGGACAGCAACCAGGGCGGCGAACTGATGCCGCGTATCAAGGGCGTGCGCCGCAAGCTCACCCAGGACGTCGGCTTCCTGATTCCGTCGGTGCACATCCGCGACAACCTGGAACTGCCGGCCAACGGCTACCGGGTGCTGGTGCATGGCGTGCCGGTGGCCACCGCCGAAATCCATCCCGACCGCGAACTGGCGCTGGACCCCGGCAGTGCGCTCGGTCCGTTGGAAGGCATCGCCGGCAAGGACCCCGCCTTCGGCCTGGATGCGACCTGGATCCAGCCGCACCAGCGCGCCCAGGCAGAAACTCTGGGCTACACCGTGGTCGACCCGGCCACGGTGGTGGCCACCCATCTTTCGCACCTGATCCGCGAGCACGCGCCGGAACTGCTTGGCCACGAGGAAGTGCAGCACCTGCTGGCCAACCTCGCCAAGAGCGCGCCCAAGCTCGTCGAAGATCTGACGCCGAAGGCGCTGCCGCTGTCGGCGGTGGTGCGCGTGCTGCAGAACCTGCTGGTCGAGCGCATTCCGATCCGCCAGCTGCGCAAGATCGCCGAAGCCCTGGTCGAACATGCGCCGCACAGCCAGGACCCGGCCACGCTGACCGCCGCTGTGCGCACCGCGCTGGGCCGCTTCATCGTGCAGGAGATCGCCGGAATGTCGGCGGAGCTGCCGGTGTTCACCCTCAACCCGCAATTGGAACGTGTCTTGCAGGAGTCCACGCAGGGCAACGGCGCCGCGCTGGAACCCGGACTCGCTGAGCGACTGCACCAGAGCCTGGCCGAATGTGTCAGCAAGCAGGAAGCCCGCAACGAGCCCGCGGTGGTGCTGGTACCAGGCCCGGTGCGCGCCGCGCTGGCCCGCCTGGTCCGCCACAGCGTTCCGTCGCTGTCGGTCCTGGCTTACAGCGAGGTGCCGGAGGACAAGCGCCTGAAGCTGGTCGGAACGATCAGCTGACGCCGCCCTGCAAAGCGCCAGAAAACAGACACCACTTTCAAACACTCGCAACAGACAGATTCCAAGGGGAACCCGAACCGTGCAGACCACCGACCACCCGCGTTCTCCGACCGCCACTCCGCCGACTTCGTCCCGTGACCACAGCATGAAAATCAAACGATTCGTCGCCGCCGACATGCGCTCGGCCATGAACCTGGTGCGCAAGGAACATGGTCCTGACGCCGTGATCCTGTCCAACCGCCGGATCGAGGAAGGCATCGAGATCGTGGCAGCCGCCAACTACGATGAGAGCGCCGTGCAGCGCGCCCTGGAAGCGTCGCGTCGCGACGTGGCGCCGCCGCCCGCACCGAAGCCGCGTACCGCCGCCGACGCGGTGATCGCCGCGGTCACCCGCCGTCGCAGCAACACCCCGGCACCGGAGCCGGTGGCAGCCACCACTTCCGCCGTCGCCGCCCTCGCCCGCGCTGCCGTCGGCGCGACCGGCCGCACCCTCGACAGCGCCGACGAAATCGTGCCGACCCGTGGCAGCACCGGTTTCGCCGCTACGCTGGCGCGTGCCGCCGTCAATGAATCGACGCTGCCGGAACAGATCTTCGCCCCGTTTGCCGACGCCATCGTTGCGCCCTTGCCGGCCGCAGCTGCCGCGGTGAACCGCGCCCGCTTCCAGATCGATCCGCCGCTGGAAGACAGCGCGCAGCTGCCGGCAGTCTCGCCGCCGCCGCTGCCGGTTGCCAGCCAGGCCGCCGCAGCGCCCGAAGACGAAGCACCCCATGCGCCGGTTGCCGTGCAGCCGACGGAAGTTGCGCCGGCACCGCTGCCGACCCTGGCCCCGGCACCTGCTCTCACTCTGGTTGCCGACGACACCGAGATCCGCCACCTGCGCCAGGAAGTGGCCGGCATGCGCCAGGTGATCGAGCGCGAAATGAACCGCTTCACCGATGAGCGCCTGCGCGGCTGCCCGGTGCGCGCAACCGCGCTGGACCTGATGGACGAGTACGGCTTCGACGCCGGCATCGCCCGCGACGTGGCCATGCAGATTCCGCTGGAAACCGAAGCACATCGCGGCCGCGGCCTGATGCTGGGGCTCATCTCGCGCAAGCTGCCGATCGCCCCGGTCGATCCGATGGAGGAAGGCGGTGTGATCGCCCTGGTCGGCCCGACCGGCGCCGGCAAGACCACCACCATCGCCAAGCTGGCCTCGCGCTTCGCCGAAGCCCATGCCGCCCGCGATGTCGCCCTGGTCACCACCGATACGATGCGCATCGGCGCCCGTGAACAGTTGTACGGCTACGGCCGCCAGCTCGGCATCGCGGTGCACGAGGCCAACAGCGGTACCGACCTGGACCAGCTGCTGGAGCGCCTGAAGGACTACAAGCTGGTGCTGATCGACACCGCCGGCCTGGGCCCGCGCGACCGTGCACTGGCCGCCCAGCTGCAATGGCTGCGCGCCGCCCGCCAGGTCCGCACCCTGCTGGTGCTGCCGGCCAACACCAGCTTCGGCGACATGGACGAGGTGGTCCGCCGCTTCGGCGCGGCCAACCTGCAGGGCCTGGTGCTGAGCAAGCTGGACGAGACCGGTCGCTTCGGCAACGCCCTGTCGGTGGCGGTGGACCACAAGCTGCCGATCACCTGGGTGACCGACGGCCAGGACGTCCCGGACGACCTGCACCGGGCCAGTGCAGCCAATCTTGTACTTCGCCTTGAAGATTTGCGCCGCGCGGCCGATATGCCCTGCAACCCGGAGTTGAACCATGCCGTCGCGTGAGTACGCCAAGCTGACCACCACCTTCCCGCTGACGGCGACCCGCAGCGAGCCGCTCGGCCCTGTGCGCACGATTGCCGTGACCGGCGGCAAGGGCGGCGTCGGCAAGACCAACGTGTCGGCCAACCTGGCCGTGGCGCTTGCCGGCATGGGCAAACGCACCCTGTTGCTGGATGCCGACCTCGGCCTGGCCAACATCGACGTGATCCTCGGCCTGAGCCCCACCAATACCCTGGCCGACCTGGTCGCTGGGCGTTGCAGCCTGGATGACGTGATCATCGAAGGCCCGAACGGCGTGCTGGTGGTCCCGGCCGCGTCCGGCCGCCGGCACATGGCCGAGCTGGCCCCGGCCGAGCATGTGGGCCTGGTCAACGTGTTCTCCGAACTGGAGCGCGAGCTGGACATCATGGTGGTGGACACCGCCGCCGGCATCACCGATGGCGTGCTGACCTTCTGCCAGGCCGCGCAGGACACCGTGGTGGTGGTCTGCGATGAACCGGCCTCGATCACCGACGCCTATGCCCTGATCAAGGTGCTGTCGCGCGAACGTGGCGTGGACCGCATCCAGGTGGTGGCCAACATGGTGCGCGACCCCAACGAAGGCCGCGTGCTGTACGAGAAGCTGACGCGCGTCTGCGAGAAATTCCTCGCCGATGTCTCGCTGAACTACCTCGGCTGCGTGCCGCAGGACGATTGGCTGCGCCTGTCGGTGCAGCGCCAGCAGCCGGTGGTGAAGGCCTATCCGTCCAGCCCGTCGGCGCTGGCGATCACCGAGATCGCCCGCCGCACCGCCCGCTGGCAGGCACCGACCGAGCCGCGCGGTGGCGTCGAGTTCTTCCTCGAACGCATCATCAAGCAGCGTGGGGTGGCCGCATGAAAGGCGCCGCCCAGTACAGAGAGGTCCAGCGCACGGCGGCCAATGAAGTGATCGCCCAGCACTCGGACCTGGTGCGGCGCATCGCCCACCATCTGGCCGCGCGCCTGCCGGCCAGCGTTGAAGTGGACGACCTGATCCAGGCCGGCATGATGGGCCTGATCGAAGCGTCGCGCAGCTACGACGCCGACCAGGGCGCCTCGTTCGAGACCTACGCCTCGATCCGCATCCGCGGCTCGATGATCGATGAGATCCGTCGTGGCGACTGGGTGCCGCGTTCGGTGCACCGCCGTGCCCGCGACGCTGCTGCCACCATCCGCCGCCTGGAGCAGAGCACCGGCCGCGCCGCCAGCGCCACCGAAGTGGCCGCCGCGATGGAGATGCCGCTGCCCGAGTACCTGCGCCTGATGGAGGACGCGTCGCGCGGGCAGGTGCTCAGCCTGGAGTCGCGCATTGAAGACCAGGGCGAGCTGGACACCGTCGCCCAGGGCGGCCCGACCCCGCAGCAGGTACTGGAACGCGGCGAGTTCGGCCGCGAGCTGGGCAATGCCATCGGCCACCTGCCCGAGCGCGAACAGCTGGTGCTGTCGCTCTACTACGAGCAGGAACTGAATTTGAAGGAGATCGGCGCAGTGCTCGGCGTGAGCGAGTCGCGGGTCTGCCAGATCCACGGCCAGGCGGTCCTGCGCCTGCGTGGCCGACTGAAGATTTTCGAGGCGGCCGACGCCGGCCTCGAGAGCTGATCAACAAAGGAACTCTGCTTTGAACAAGAACATGCGCATCCTGATCGTCGACGATTTTTCGACCATGCGTCGTATCGTCAAGAACCTGCTGGGCGATCTGGGCTTCACCAACACCGCCGAAGCCGAGGACGGGCATGCCGCGCTGTCGTTGCTGCAGAGCCAGCCGTTCGACTTCGTGGTCACCGACTGGAACATGCCGGTGATGACCGGCATCGAACTGCTCAAGGCGATCCGTGCCGATGCCAAGCTGAAGACCCTGCCGGTGCTGATGGTGACCGCCGAAGCCAAGCGCGAGCAGATCATCGAGGCAGCGCAGAGCGGCGTGAACGGCTACATCATCAAGCCGTTCACCGCACAGACGCTGGAAGAGAAGCTCGGCAAGATCTTCGAACGCCTGGCGGCCAGCGCTTGATGGATACCACGGTCGACAAGAGTGCCCTCGCCCTGCGCCTGCAGGAAGCCCTGGACGCGCTGGAATCCGGCGACGAAGCGGCTTGGCGCCAGCGCATCGACGGCTTGGTCGCACTACGCACCCAGCCGATGATGAGCGGCCTTTCGCGGCTGGCCCGCGAACTGGGCCAGGCGCTGGGCGAACTGCCGACCGTGCCCGATGAAGCCGGCGAGCTTGACGACGCCTGCGCGCGCCTGGATCACGTGGTGGCGATGACCGAACAGGCCACCCATCGCACCCTGGACCTGGCCGAAGAGTGTCGCAGCCTGACCGAACAGCTGCGCGCCGATGGCCTGCAGCCGGGCCAGGACGTGCAGCTCGACCGCATCCGCCACAACCTCACCGAGATCGCCCTGACCCAGAGCTACCAGGACCTGACCGGACAGATCATCCGTCGCGTGGTCGGCATCGTCCGCCGTGTGCACGAAGGCTTCGGCGCGCTCGGCCTGCCGCCGGAACAGCATCGCACCGACCCGGAACTGGCCGGGCCGGCACTGAAGGGACTGGACCGCCATGCGGTCTCGCAGAACGACGCCGACGACCTGTTGTCGGATCTGGGGCTGTAACCATGGGCGCGGTAGCCGACGACATCACTGCCGATTTCATCATCGAGGCCCAGGAAATCCTGGATCGCCTCGGCGAACAGCTGGTGTCGCTGGAACAGGCACCGCAGGACAATGAACAGCTCAACGCGGTGTTCCGTGGCTACCACACGCTGAAAGGCGGCGCAGGTTTCCTCGGCATCACCGCGATGGTCGAACTGTGCCACGCCGCTGAAGAAGCGCTGGGCGCCGTGCGTGCCGGCCAGGCCGTATTGCAGGCGCATCACTTCGATGCCGCCCAGCAGTCACTGGACTACCTGCAGTCGATGCTTGACGCGGTGTCATCGGGTTCCGAGCCCGGCTTTGCCCCGCCCGAACTGGTCGCCCAGTTCGATGTGCATGGCGGTGGCGCGGCTGCACCTTCGGCCGCGACGCCGAATGCGGGCGCTGGAGACCTGATCACCGACGACGAATTCGAGGCCCTGCTCGACCAGCTGCACGGCGGCAAGGCGCCGACGACCGTAGCACCGGCGGTGAAGAAAGCCGACGACATGATCAGCGAAGACGAGTTCGAGGCGCTGCTCGACCAGCTGCATGGTGGCGCCGCCCCGGGCAGCAACGCCACCGCAGCGGTTGTCGCCGCACCGGCACCGCGACCGGCGCCCTCGCCTGCCCCGCCAACTGCCAGCAAGCCGGCGCCCAACAAGCCCGTCGCCGAAGCCGAACACACCGTGCGCGTGGATACCAAGCGCCTGGATGCCATCGTCAACCTGATCGGCGAACTGGTGCTGTCACGAAACCGGTTGAAGACGCTGCGCGCACGCCTGCGCGATGAAGAGCTGGACCGCGCCGTGTCGACGCTGGACATCGCCACTGCGCGCCTGCAGTCGGCGGTGATGCGCACCCGCATGCAGCCGGTCGGCAAGGTGTTCTCGCGCTTCCCGAAGGTGGCGCGCGACGTTGCGCGTTCGCTGAAGAAGGAAGTGGACCTGGAACTGATCGGCGCCGAGACCGAGCTCGACCGCAACCTGGTCGAAGCGCTGGCCGACCCGCTGGTGCACCTGGTCCGCAACGCCATCGACCATGGCGTGGAAACGCCGGAACTGCGCGAAGCGCAGGGCAAGCCACGGATGGGCCATGTGCGCCTGTCGGCACAGCAGGAAGGCGACTACGTCAGCATCGAAGTGCAGGACGACGGTGCCGGCATCGATCCGGAAAAGCTGCGCGCCAAGGCACGCGAGAAGGGCCTGATCGATCCGGAAGCCGCTGCCCGCCTGAGCAGCGAGGAATGCCTGCATCTGGTGTTCCTGCCCGGCTTCTCGACCAAGCAGCAGGTCACCGACATTTCCGGCCGCGGCGTCGGCATGGACGTGGTGCAGTCGCGCATCCGCGAGCTGAGCGGTCAGATCCAGATCCAGTCGGAACTGGGCCGCGGCAGCCGCTTCATGATCCGCGTACCACTGACCCTGGCGATCCTGCCGACCCTGCTGGTGCAGGCCGGCGAAGACGTCTACGCACTGCCGCTGGCCCGCGTGATGGAAGTGCTGCATGCGCCGCGCACCTCGCTGGGCTGGTTCGACGGCCGCGCCGTGCTGGACCGTCGCTCGCACACGCTGGCGCTGGTCGACCTGCGGCAATGGCTGGATGTGACGCCGGCCGCCTCGCCGCTGCTGACCATCGTCGTGCTGCAGGCCGGTGAAGCACGCTTCGGGCTGGTGGTGGACCAGGTGCGCGGGCGCGAGGAAGTGGTGATCAAGCCACTGCCCAAGGCCCTGCGCGGCCTGCGCGGTTACGCCGGTGCAACCTTGATCGGCGATGGTCGCATGGCCCTGATCCTGGACGTGGACGGACTGCGCAGCCCACACGACTGACCCGATTCCTGAACGCGACACGCAACAGCGCCGGGCCAGCCCGGCGACACAGGAAACTGTGAACTCCGTTACACCAGATTCTCCCGGTGTCTCAAGTCCCATTCATACAAGCCGATACCGGACCCATGGATAGACTCAGCCTCATTGGACTTTTCCTCGCCCTGGCCTCGCTGGTCGGTGGCAGCATCCTCAAGGGCGCCGGCCTGGCGTCGTTGTGGTCGCCTGCGGCGTTTGTGATCGTCATCTTCGGCACCATCGCCGCCATCCTGCTGCATACCGCGCCGGCGGTATTCAAGCATGCGTTCAAGATCGTGCGCTGGGTCGTGCGCCCGCCGCACAGCGACCGTCGCGAACTGATCCAGCAGATCGTGGAATGGAGCAACATCGCCCGCCGCCAGGGCCTGCTCGGCCTGGAATCGCAGGTGGAAGCGCAGCGTGATCCGTTCCTGCGCAAGGGCCTGCAACTGCTGGTGGACGGTGTGGAACCCGAATCGATCCGGCACATGCTGGAAATCGAACTCGGCAGCCAGGAACACCAGGATCAGGCCGGCGCCAAGGTATTCGAGGCGATGGGCATCTATGCGCCTACGCTGGGCATCATCGGCGCCGTGCTCGGCCTGATCGCGGTGATGAAGAACCTCGCCGATCCGAGCAAGCTCGGCCACGGCATCGCCGCGGCGTTCACCGCCACCATCTACGGCATCGCCTCGGCCAACCTGCTGTTCCTGCCCATCGCCGCCAAGCTGAAGGGCGTGATCGCCCACAACTCGCGCGACCGCGAAATGGTCATCGAAGGCCTGATCTCGATCGCCCAGGGCGAGAACCCGCGCAACATCGAAACCAACCTTTCCGGCTTCCTGCACTGACATGGCCCGCCGCAAGCACCACGAAGAGCACGCCAACCACGAAGCATGGGCCATCCCCTATGCCGACCTGATGACGCTGCTGCTCGCCTTCTTCGTGGTCATGTACGCGATCTCCTCGGTCAACGAGGGCAAGTACCGGATCATGGCCGACGCCCTCACCGATGCCTTCGGTGGTGCGCCGCGCACCATCAATCCGGTGCAGGTCGGCAACAAGCAGGTGCAGGGCGGTGGCTGGGACAGCCCATCGGTGATCAAGTCCGGCACCAAGATCGGGCCGTCTGCTCCGGCGCCGTCGCACGACCCCACCCTGCTGCCGGCGATGGCCTCGCAGATGCGCATGCCGGTGTCGGTGCACAACCAGGAGCAGATCGCGCGTGCCGAGCGTCAGCTCAACAGCATCGCCGACCGCCTGACCGCAGCGCTGGCACCGCTGATCGACCGCGGCATGATCAGCGTGCGCCGCACCGAACTGTGGATCGAAGTCGAAATCAACAGCGACATCCTGTTCCCGACCGGCTCCGCAGCGCTGGACGTGCATGCGCGCGACACCCTGGCCAGCCTGGCCGGCGTGCTGCGCGACGTGCCCAACAGCGTGCGCGTGGAAGGCCACACCGACAATGTGCCGATCGCCACCGCCACCTTCCCGTCCAACTGGGAACTGTCGGCCGGTCGCGCGGCCAGCGTCGTGCATCTGTTTGCCGACCAGGGCGTGCAGCCGTCACGGCTGGCGATGGTGGGCTACGGCCAGTTCCGCCCACGCGAAGAGAACGACAGCGCGCAGGGCCGCAACCGCAACCGGCGGGTGATGGTCATCATCCTGGCCGACACCAGTCATTCGGTGGACCCGCTGGGCGAGCGCCTGAATGCCGCGACCGGGGCCACCCGCAACGCGAGCGAACAGGCCGCCGCAGCACCGGCCACCACCTCCAGTTCCCCCATCGCACCGGTGCAGTTGCCACCGGTGCCGGCTGGCAGCCGTGTCGGCGCCGCCGTTCCCCCGGCAATGAAGGAGTAATCCGATGCGCATCTGGGCAGTCGCCAACCAGAAGGGCGGAGTCGGCAAGACCACCACCACCCTCGCCCTCGGTCGCGGCCTGGCCGCGCTCGGCCATCGCGTGCTGCTGATCGATCTCGATCCGCATGCCTCGCTGACCCGCGCTTTCGGTGTACCGATCGAACCGGCACCGACCGGCGTGCTGGAACTGTTCGGCGCACCACCGGCCGACCTGTCCACGCTCAGCCACGCCAGCAACATCGGCGGGCTGGATTACGTGTGCGCGCAGGCCTCGCTGGCCACGCTGGAACGACGCAGCGCCAACCAGCCGGGCCTGGGCCTGGCCCTGCAGAACGCCCTCGCCCGCCACCAGGGACAGCACGACTACATCCTGCTGGACTGCGCACCGACCCTGGGCCTGCTGATGATCAACGCGCTGGCCGCGGCCGATCGCCTTATCATCCCCACCCAGGCCGAGCCGCTGGCCCTGCACGGCCTGGATGGCATGGTCCGCACCGGCGAGATGGTCGAGCGTTCGCGCCGCCGCCCGCTGCCGATCTCGATCCTGCCGACACTGTTCGACCGCCGCACCCGCACCGGCAATGAATCACTGCGCGCCATGCAGGACCGCCACGCAAGCCGCGTCTGGGAAGATGCGATTCCGATCGACACCCGCATCAGCAACGCGGCCGGGCTGACCCTGCCGAGCATCGGCGAGGACTACCCGGGCCGTGGCCTGGCGGCCTATCGCCGCGCGCTGAACTGGATCCTTGGTGAGGACGCACGCGCCCTGGAGCAGGCGGCATGAACACCACCGGCATGCTCGACGACTATCTGGACGAACTGCTCGGCGACATTGCCGTGGCACCGGTCGCCGCTGACGCCGCGCCCCGCCCGACGAGCGCAGCAGCAGACGCCGAGCGCGAACCGACCTGGGACGATCTGCCGGCCGAAGTGATCTACGAAACCGACACCGTCGCGGCCGCCCCGGCCAGCGACGATGCGGCGCTCGAGGCCGCCTTCCACGCCGCTACCGTGCCTGCAACCGACGCCGAGCGCGAGCCGACCTGGGACGATCTGCCGGCCGAGGTGATCTACGAAACCGACACCGTCGCGGGCACCCCTGCCAGTGACGACGCCTCCCTCGAGGCCGCCTTCGACGCCGCTACCGCGCCTGCGGCCGACGCGGAGCGCGAGCCGACCTGGGACGATCTGCCGGCAGATGTCATCCATGAAACTGCGCCCGTGGCCGTTGCCCCCGTCGCACCGCCTATGCCGGAACCGACCTGGGATGACCTGCCGGACGAAGTGATCTACGAAACCGACGCCGCCGACAGCCTCGCGCACACCGACAGCCCAGGATTGCAGGCCGCTTTCGAAGCCGCCGCCGACGGCGAGGTGGTTCCTGCCATCGCCGCCCCGGCCGCTGCCAAGGCCGCAGTACGCCCCGCGCCGGCGCCGATGCCGTCGATGGCCCGCGCCGCCGTCGCACCGCCGCCGCGGGTCGCGGTGGACACCCCATCCAGCAACCGTCCCGGCACCTGGCAGGAGCTGCAGGCCCAGGCGCATCAGCCCGCCAGCAGCCCGCACCCGCAGAACCGCCGCGCCGGCGAACGCACCTCACGTTGGCTGCGCCTGCGCTGCGGTACCCAGGCCTACGCGCTGGAGCTGCTGAAGGTGCAGGAAGTGGTGCTGCCGGTGCCACTGCTGCCATTGCGCGGTACCGCCCCGGAAATGCTCGGCATCATGAATCTGCGCGGCCAGGTGGTGCCGGTGATGGATCTTGGCCTGCACCTGGGCGCGGCGTCCGCCGAGGATGACGCGCAGACCCGCATCGTCGTGCTCGAAGAGAACGGCGAGACCCTGGGCCTGCGTGTGTCGGCCGTGGAGGACGTCGCCAACCTGACCGACTCGCAGATCGAACCGCCCGATACCGCCCGCATCTGCCAGATCTCCAATGACCTGTTCCGCGGCGTGGCCCGCATCAGCCAGCGGCCGATGATCCTGCTCGACGCCACGCAGCTGCTGGGGTGAATCGGCGCTTCGCACCGATCACACCCCTAAAGAACCGCCCCGCAGTGCCGTTATGAATGCTGGAACCGTTTGTCCGGAGCAACGATGAGCACTGTCGAACTGGGTGAGGATCTCGGCATCGAGAGCAGCACCGAGCTCAAGAACCGCCTTTCGCCCTTGGTGGCGGAAGCAGGCGAGCTGACCCTGGATGCAAGCCAGGTCGGTCGCATCCATACCGCCAGCGTGCAGGTGCTGTGTGCCTTCGTACAGGCCCGCCGCGAGGCAGGCCTGGGCACTGGCTTCCACGGTTGCACTGCAACCTTCCGTGACGCTGCACGCCTGTTGGGCGTCACCCAGGCCCTGGGCCTGGACGTAACCCATGACAACCTGAAATCTGTGGAGAACGCTGCATGAGCGCACGTATCTTGGTGGTGGACGATTCGGCGTCGATGCGCCAGATGGTTTCCTTCGCCCTCACCTCGGCCGGTTTTGCCGTCGAAGAAGCTGAAGACGGCGCGGTCGCGCTCGGACGTGCCAAGGGCCAGCGCTTCAATGCGGTGGTCACCGACGTCAACATGCCGAACATGGACGGCATCGCGCTGATCCGCGAACTGCGCCAGCTGCCGGACTACAAGTTCACGCCGATGCTGATGCTGACCACCGAATCGGCCGCGGACAAGAAGTCCGAAGGCAAGGCCGCCGGTGCCACCGGCTGGCTGGTCAAGCCGTTCAATCCCGAACAGCTGGTCGCCACCGTGCAGAAAGTGCTGGGCTGATCGCCCCGCACTGCTCCCCCTCTTCGCTTCCGGATCGCCACTGCCATGAGCATGGACCTGCAACGCTTCCACGCCACTTTCTTCGAGGAGAGCCGCGAAGGCCTCGACGCCATGGAGGCTGGCCTGCTGGCCCTGGAATCGGGACAACAGGACCCGGAGATCATCAACTCGGTGTTCCGTGCCGCCCACTCCATCAAGGGTGGCGCCGGCACGTTCGGCTTCGATGCCATCGCCGGGTTGACCCACGTGCTGGAGACGCTGCTGGATGAGCTGCGTGCCGGCAAGCGCGCACTGGAAGGCAACGCCGTCGATGCGATGCTGTCGTCGGTGGACGTGCTGCGTGCCCTGTTGCGTGAAGCCGAGCACGGCCAGCCCGCCGATCCCGCAGCGGTTGCTGCGGTGAAGGCGCGCCTGGAATCGGTGCTGTCCGGCCAGGCACCCGCCGCCGCCGCACCTGCTGCCGCCAGCCAGGTCGACGACACGCCGGAAGCCTGGCAGATCGGCTTCGCCCCGGCGCCGTCGCTGTTCATGAGCGGCAACGACCCGCTGCGCATCATCCGCGAACTGGAACACCTGGGTTCGCTGCAGGTGGCCGCACGCATGGATCGCCTGCCCGGCTTTGCCCAGCTCGACCCGCTCGAAGCCCACCTTGCGTGGGACCTGGGCCTGGTCGGCAAGGTGCCGCGCAGCAAGATCGAAGACACCTTCGCCTGGGTGCTGGACGACTGCGAACTGGACATCCGTCCGGCCGCACCGCCAAGCCTCGCCACCCAGGCGCCGGCCCCCACGCCAGTGGCTGCCCCCGCGCCTGCCGCTGCCGCACCGACGGCCAGCACCGGCGCCAGCCAGGAAGCGGAAACCTCCATCCGCGTCAGCGTCGACAAGGTCGATGCGCTGATCAACCTGGTCGGCGAACTGGTCATCACCCAGGCCATGCTCAAGCAGGTCTCGCACGCGCTGGACCCGGTCCATGCCGAGAGCCTGTTCGCTGGCCTGGAGCTGCTTGAACGCAATACCCGCGACCTGCAGGAAGCGGTGATCGGCGTGCGCATGCTGCCGGTCGACGCAGTCTTCCGCCGCTTCCCGCGCCTGGTCCGCGACCTGTCCGGCCGCCTCGGCAAGCACGTGCGCCTGCGCACGATCGGCGAAGGCACCGAGCTGGACAAGGGCCTGATCGAGAAGATCGCCGATCCGCTGGTGCATCTGGTCCGCAACTCGATCGACCACGGCCTGGAAATGCCGGACGTGCGTCGCGATGCCGGCAAGGACGAGACCGGCACGATCACCCTGGCGGCCTCGCACCAGGGCGGCCACATCGTCATCGAAGTCAGCGACGACGGCCGCGGCCTGAACCGCGAGAAGATCCTGGCCAAGGCGCACGAACGCGGCCTGGCCGTGCCGGACAACCCCACCGATTCGCAGGTCTGGGACCTGATCTTCCAGCCCGGCTTCTCCACCGCCGATGCGGTCACCGACCTGTCCGGCCGCGGCGTGGGCATGGACGTGGTCCGCCGCAACATCCAGGCGCTGGGCGGCGAAGTGCAGATTGAAAGTGGCCTCGGCACCGGCACCCGTACGCTGATCCGGCTGCCACTGACCCTGGCCATCCTCGACGGCATGACCGTGGCGGTGGCCGGCGAAACCCTGATCCTGCCGCTTGCCTACGTGCTTGAAGCACTGCAGCCGCAGCCCGACGACATCCGCAGCATGGCCGGCGAAGGCCGCGTGCTGCGCGTGCGCGGCGAATACCTGCCGATCCTGTCGCTGAGCGAGTACTACGGCTATGGCCAGCGCGCCCCGGGCAGTGAATCGCTGGTGGTCGTGGTTGAAGGCGATGGCCAGAAGATCGCGCTGGAAGTGGACGAACTGGTCGGCCAGCAGCAGGTGGTGGTGAAGAACATCGAGAACAACTATCGCCGCATCGGCGGTGTCTCCGGCGCCACCATCCTGGGTGACGGCCGCGTCGCCCTGATCGTCGACATCGGCGGCCTGGTGCGTTCGCTGCGGGTACCGCAGGCCGCCTGAGCCGCTCCACGCGCTGTGCCTGACCGCCGCCCTCAGGGGCGGCGGTTTTTGTTTGCGCGGGCCGCAGGCAGCAATCGTAGTCACGCGCAACGCGGCTGCGCCCACAACTGTGAACTCCGTCGTCCTGCGCCGTGAACCTGAGCGGGCGCATGGTTTCGCCTGAAACCACGCGGTCACTGCGAAAGCCCCGCCAGTGCTTGCTTTCCGTGGGCTTCCCCTACGCCAGCGAATGTGACATCGGTCCATAAAGTACGGCGCAGCTGCGCCGCTATCTCGGGTTGACGGCAGTCACCGAACCCCCACCCGGCACGACCGTTCCCTCCTGCAACGACCTTTTTTGCCCGCGGCGCCGCCGCCGGTATTCTGCCCACCTTGGAGCACCCTGCATGAAGTGGTTCCACGATCTGCCCATCGCCCGCAAGCTGGCTGTGGGATTCACCCTGACCACCCTGATGACCGTCGTGCTGGGTGCGTTTGCCCTGGTCCGCCTGTCCGAAGCCAATGCCAAGCTGACCTCGATGGCGACCAACGACATCCCATCGGTGCAGTACCTCGGTGAAGTGCGCTCGCAGCTGGGTGAGTTCCGCACCTATGAACTGGCCCAGATCAGCATGCTGGACCAGCCGGAAAAGGTGGCCGACTACAACAAGCGCATGAACGACACCGCTGCGGTCGTGCGCGAGCAGCTGGCCGCCTATGCCAAGCTGCCGGCCGGCGACAAGGAGCGCACGCTGTACCAGGCCGTGCAGGCCGACGTCGATGGCTACTTCGCCGCCAATACCAAGCTGCGCGAAGCGGCGACGGCGGGTGATGGCGAGGCCGCCCGGCAGATCTCCGATGAGCAGTCCCGCCCGCTGCGCCGCAAGGCCTTTGAGGACCTGAAGGCGCTGGGTACGCTGCTGGGAACCCAGATGCAGGGCAAGATCGAAGACGCCAACGCGACCCACCGCAACAGCATGCTGGCCATCATCGCCGCCATCGTGCTGCTGGTCGTGGTCGCCGCCGCCTTGGCCGTGATCATCTCGCGCGCCGTGGTCGGCCCGCTGGGCAAGGCCGTGCATGCCATCCAGGCCGTCGCCCGCGGCGACCTCAGCGTCACCACCCAGGCCACCGGCAAGGATGAAGCGGGCCGCATGCTGGCGGCCACCGCGGAGATGACCGCGATGCTGCGTCGCTTCTCCGAGCAGACCCAGCTGATGGCACAGATGCATGCCGGTCCCGATATCAGCCACCGCATTCCGGAAGACTTCCCGGGCGTCTACGGGCAGCTTGCCGGCGGCATCAACACGGTGATCTTCGAGCACCTCGATGCGATCCGCGATGCCATCGACGTGCTCAACCAGTACGCCACCGGCAACCTCGCCCCCGATGCACGCCGCCTGCCGGGCAGCCGCGCGATCCTGCACGAATCGATGGATGCGGCCAAGGCCAGCCTGCTGGCGATCAACACGCAGATCCAGCAGTTGGCGTCGGCTGCTGCCGCCGGCGATTTCAGCCAGCGTGGCGATGCACAGCGCTTCGATCACGATTTCCGCGTGATGATCGAGCAGCTGAACAGCATGATGCAGGTCGCCGACGGCAACCTTGGCCAGCTGTCGCAGCTGCTGCAGGCGATCGCCGCTGGCGACCTGACCGCACGCATGGACGGCCAGTTCCACGGCGTGTTTGCCCGTATGCGCGACGATGCCAACACCACGGTCGCCCAGCTGACCCAGATCGTCAGCCAGATCCAGGCCAGCACCTCCAGCATCACCCTGGCCGCAGGCGAAATCGCCTCGGGCAACAGCGACCTGTCGCGCCGCACCGAACAGCAGGCCGCCAACCTGGAAGAAACCGCCGCGTCGATGGAGGAACTGACCTCCACCGTGCGGCAGAACGCCGAGCACGCACGCCAGGCCAACCAGCTCGCCATCGGCGCGCATGGCGTGGCCTCGCAGGGCGGCGAAGTGGTCGGCCAGGTGGTCACCACCATGTCGGCCATCGAGGCGTCCTCGAAGAAGATCGCCGAGATCATTTCGGTGATCGACGGCATCGCCTTCCAGACCAACATCCTGGCGCTGAACGCGGCGGTCGAAGCTGCCCGTGCCGGTGAACAGGGTCGTGGTTTCGCGGTGGTCGCCAGCGAGGTGCGTACCCTCGCCCAGCGCTCGGCCGCCGCCGCCAAGGAGATCAAGGTCCTGATCGACGAATCGGTCGGCAAGGTCGCCGAAGGCTCCAGCCTGGTCCATCAGGCCGGCAGCACCATGGGCGAGATCGTCGCCTCGGTGCAGCGCGTCACCGACATCATGGCCGAGATTTCCGCCGCCTCGCAGGAACAGTCGGCCGGCATCGAACAGGTCAACCAGACCGTGGTGCAGATGGACGAAACCACCCAGCAGAACGCCGCGCTGGTGGAAGAAGCCACTGCTGCAGCGCGGGCGATGGAAGACCAGGCCGCGCAGCTGGGCGAGGCCGTCGCACGCTTCCGCCTGGCCGCACCGAGCACAGGCAATGCGATGCCGCGCGCAGCGATGGCCACAGCCGTCGGTACTCCGCGCAAAGCGGCACCCGCCCCCATCGCCACGCCATCGCGCGTGCGCAAGCCCGTTGCGCAGCCGGCGCTGGCCGGCGACGGTGACTGGCAGGAGTTCTGATCGCAGCACCGGGGTGGCCCTGCGCCACCCCGACAGCGGACAGGTGGCGCCGGATCATGCCCGGCCCCAGCGTCCAGCTTGCCCTTCGGCTTCCGGCATGGCACAACGAAGCCGTCGAACGCGTCCGGTGCTACATAAATCCGCAACGCAGCCGATACTTCTTTCGAGCCACGCACCCACACGCGTCGGCGCCCGCCCCTGACCACAGATTCCATGTCCGACGGCCACGACACTGCATCGCCCGAAGTCCATGCGGCCGACGCCGCCGACGATCGCTTTCTGGTCCGCAATCCGCGCCAGGTGCGGCAGCTGCTGCGTTCCCTGATCGAGCAGCGATCACTGATCAACGCCCATATCGACGGGCGCGATCGCTCCTTCCCGACCGCCCTGCTCGAACTGGACGACGACGAGGACATCCTGCTGCTCGATGGCAGCCCACAGGAAGCCTCCAACCGCGCCGCCGAACAGGCCGACCACCTGCTTTGTTTCGCCCAGCTGGAACGGGTGATGGTGCGTTTCCGCCTGCACGACCTGCAGCGCGTGGACAACGACGGCCACGTCGCCTTCCGGGCACCGTTCCCCGAGGAGCTGGTGCACCTGCAGCGGCGTGAAATGTACCGGCTGGAGACCCCCATCACCGATTCACCGCAGTTGTTGCTGCCGCCGGGCGAGGCTCGCGCCGAAGCGTTGTCGATGCGGGTGGTGGACATCAGCGGCGGCGGCCTGGCGGTGACCGTGCCCGTCGATTGCGCGATCTTCAGCCTGCAGCAGCGCTACCGGGCCCAGTTGTCGATGCCCGATGGCCCGGACCTGCAGATCGACCTTGTGGTCTGCAACCTGCTGCCGCAACGCCTGCCCAACGGCACCGAGGTCAAGCGCGTCGGCATGCGCTTCGACGAACTGCCCCGCGGTGGCGACAGCGCCATCCAGCGCTACATCTTCCGCATCGACCGCCAGCGCAAGGCACGCCGCAACGGCGAACTCTGACATCCCCATTTCGGGATCTGCCGGCCAGCGGCCGGCACTACCCTTCCCCAGTAGATCCACGCCATGCGTGGATGCATGCCCCAGTAGATCCACACCATGCGTTCATACGGGCCCAGTAGATCCACGCCATGCGTGGATGGATGCCTAAAGTCCCCCACTACGGGGCCGATATCGAGCCTGACACCGGCACTTCCGGCAGAACCAGGACCCCTCGATGAACGACAAGAACAGCTCCGCCGCCGGCGCCGATGGCGAATTCCTCAGCTTCACCCTCGGTGCCGAGCACTACGGCGTGGACATCCTCAAGGTGCAGGAAATCCGCGGCTACGACACCGTCACCCGCGTCCCCGATGCCCCGGACTACATCAAGGGTGTCATCAACCTGCGCGGCACCATCGTGCCGGTGATCGACCTGCGCCTGAAGCTGCGCCTGGAAGATGCCCGCTACGACGCCTTCACCGTGATGATCGTGCTCAACGTGGAAGACCGCGTGGTCGGCATCGTGGTCGACAGCGTCTCCGACGTGATCCCACTGTCGGCCGAGCAGATCCGCCCGACCCCGGAATTCGGCGCCGCCGTCGACACCCGCTTCATCTCCGGCATCGGCACCCACGATGACCGCATGTTGATCCTGCTCGATATCGAAACCCTGCTCGACAGCGCCGACATGGGCCAGACCCACGTCGTCGAAGACGCTGCCGCCTGATCAAACGGACCTTCTTCACGTTTCTGTTACGCAGCCCTTCAGTTCCCCCCATCCACGCCGATAGGGGGACAGAAGCCGGTCGCGCAGGAACGCGCCAAGGCCGGATCCACCATCACCATCCCCGGAGAATCACCCCGATGAAGTCCCTGCTTGCGTTCGTTTCGGCTGCCGTCCTGGCCACCACCGCTTCCTCCGCCTTCGCGCAGTCGGCCGAGATGATTCCGCCGGAGATGGCACCGCGCGCCGTCGGCAAGGACGGCATGGTCTGCGGCAAGGTCGAAAAGGCCCGCTTCGCAGAAGGTTCCGAAGGCCAGCCGACCTTCCTGTACATGGGCGGCGCCTTCCCGCGCCACACCTTCTCGGCCCGTATCGCCGGCGAGAACCGCGGCAAGTTCTCCTTCCCGCTGGAAACCCTGGAAGGCAAGACCGTGTGCGTGATCGGCAAGATCCAGCGCGATGCGTCGCGTGCGGAAATCGAAGTCAGCTCGCCGTCCAGCCTGAAGCTGGCCAACATCAAGTAATCCGCTGTCCGTCAGACCGCGCCGGCCAGCGTGCCGGCGTGGCTGTTGCAACCGGGCCCCGCGCCCGGCCGCGTCTGCCTTAGGAGATCGCAACGCCCATGCCGTGGATCAACAACCTGAAACTGATGCCGAAGCTCATGCTGACCTTCGGTGTCCTCTTGCTGGTGATGCTGCTGCAGGGCATCGTCGCCTATCGTGGCCTGCATTCGCTGAACAACGTGACCACCGAGCTGGCCGGTTCACGCATGGAAAGCATCCGCATGGCCGGCGAGATGCGCGGCATGCTCGGCGAGTATCGCAACAGCGCCTACCAGCAGCTGATCCGCGCCAGCGACGACGTCAAGGCAGACGCCCGCAAGCAGGCCGCCGAACTGCGCACCAGCATGGACACCTCGATCAAGGACTATCCGAAGCTGGTCGACAACGCACAGCAGAAGAAGCTGTTCGATACCTTCGCCAAGGACTGGAAGGACGCGCTGGCCTCCTATGACAGCGTCACCGAAATGCTGGAACTGGACCTGCCCGATGATGCGATCGATACCTTCGTCGGCGAGACCCGTACCAAGCACCGCAAGGCTGGCGCCGCGCTGGAAGCGCTGATCGCCGAAGACAACCGCCTCGCCCGCGCCTCGCGCGACGAAGCCGCCTCCACCTACTCCGCCTCGGCCGTGCTGACCGTCATCGCCCTGCTCGGCGGCGCCGCACTCGGCCTGGTGCTGGTGTGGCTGTTCGCCCGCGCCCTGGTCGGCAGCGTGCGTGGCGCCGTCTCGGTGGCCAACGACGTCGCCGGTGGCAAGCTCGATGGTCACATCGATGTCAGCCGCCAGGACGAAGTGGGCGAACTGATGCAGGCCATGCAGCGCATGCAGCGCGACCTGCGCGAGCGCACCGAAACCGACCAGGCCATCGCCCGCGAGAACCTGCGCATCCGCACCGCGCTGGATTACAGCTCGACCGGCGTCTACCTGACCGACCCCAACAACACCATCGTCTACAGCAACCGCGCCCTGCAGCAGACCCTGGCCCAGTACCAGGACGAGCTGCGCCGCGACCTGCCCGACTTCGACGCCCACGCCTCGCTGGTCGGCAAGCCGGTCACCGTGCTCGAGCACCGTGGCGAGATGGACAACACGCTGCTGGCCAACCTCAAGCAGCATGGCGTTGCCCGCCGCCCGATGCAGTACGGCGATGCCCAGTTCGCCCAGGTCGTGTCGACCATCCGCAACGAAGACGGCGACACCGTCGGCTACGTGGTGGAATGGCGCGACCGTACCCAGGAAGCACAGGTCGAGGCCGAAGTGGCACGGGTGATCGCCCAGGCCGCCGCCGGTGACCTGTCCGGCCGCATCGATGCCAACGACAAGGAAGGCTTCTTCCTGCAGCTGGCCCAGCAGATCAATGGCCTGCTGGACGCCAACTCGGGCAGCATCGAACAGATTTCCGGCCTGCTCGCCGCGCTGTCGCAGGGTGACCTGACCGTGCGCATGCACGGTGACTACCAGGGCGTGTTCGCCCGCATGCGCGACGATGCCAACGCCACCGCCGCACAGCTGAGCGAGATCGTCACCCGCATCAAGCAGTCCAGCCGCGCGATCAGCTCGGCCGCCGGTGAAATCGCCTCGGGCAACAGCGACCTGTCGCGTCGTACCGAGCAGCAGGCGGCCAACCTGGAAGAAACTGCCGCCTCGATGGAAGAACTGACCTCCACCGTGCGCCAGAACGCCGAACACGCACGCCAGGCCAACCAGCTCGCCATCGGCGCGCACGGCGTGGCTTCGCAGGGCGGTGAAGTGGTCGGCCAGGTGGTCACCACCATGTCGGCCATCCAGGCCTCGTCGAAGAAGATTGCGGAGATCATCTCGGTCATCGACGGCATCGCCTTCCAGACCAACATCCTGGCGCTGAACGCCGCGGTGGAAGCTGCCCGTGCCGGCGAACAGGGCCGTGGTTTCGCCGTGGTCGCCAGCGAAGTGCGCACCCTCGCCCAGCGTTCGGCTGCAGCGGCCAAGGAAATCAAGGGCCTGATCGACGACTCGGTCGGCAAGGTCAACGACGGCTCGGCGCTGGTGCACAAGGCCGGCGCCACCATGGGCGAGATCGTCGCCTCGGTGCAGCGCGTGACCGACATCATGTCCGAGATCTCCGCTGCCTCGCAGGAGCAGAGCGCCGGCATCGAGCAGGTCAACCAGACCGTGGTGCAGATGGACGAAACCACCCAGCAGAACGCCGCGCTGGTGGAAGAAGCCACTGCTGCCGCACGTGCGATGGAAGAACAGGCGGGCCATCTGAGCGAGGCGGTATCGATCTTCGTGGTCGATGAAGCCGAAGTCGTGGTCGCCGCGCGCACGCCGGCACCGCGTGCAGCCGCCCCGGCTGCCCCGGCACCGATGGCACCGCCGGCCCGACGCGTCAGCGGCGCTCGCCCGGCAGTGACCGAACTGGCCGACGGAGACTGGCAGGAATTCTGATTCCTGCCCGACCTGAAGCATGAAGACGCCCCGGCCCTGCGCTGGGGCGTTTTGGTTTCCGGAGTATCTGATTATCCAGCCAACGGCGAAGCCCCTCGGGATGGTCGCTAGAAGCCCTGGGCTGCTGAGGGTTGGCCGGGAGGGTGGGCTGCGCAGGGGACGCCGTGAATACGTCCCTGTAGGCTCGGGCGCGCCATCCATGGCGCTTACGCCCCTGCGCAGCCCACCCTCCCGGCCACGGACAGTTTCCTTGCGCGTCCACCCCGGATTGAAGAAAGAAGAGCAAGAGCAACAGCCGTGTTGCTTCCGGGGTCGGATCCGTTTTCCGCAGGAAAACGGATCCGACCCCTCTTTTCACTTGGAAACCCAACGCTCTTGCCATCAGACACCGAAATGCCGAGAGGGCTGGGTCGGGGCGGGCTGGCGGGACCGTTGGCGCCATGGATGGCGCCATCGAGCCCCCATGGGTGAGGGCGCTTTGCTTGCGAAGCACTGCTTCGCAAGCGCCCGAGCGCACAGCCGCCAGCGGCTGGGCCGGACCCCGGAGGGGGGTTTTCGGCGTGTCTCGCCTGGCCGCCCCGACCCAGCCGCCCACTGACAATTCAGAGCCGACCAACCGCCGTTGCTGTTGCTGTTGCTGTTGCTGTTGCTGTTGCTGTTGCTGTTGCCTTAAAAGCCTGCCGCAGGCAGCGCCGCAGCCGCCGCTGCAAGAAAACCTGAATACGTTCGAACAGCCTGCCTCAATCCCCCGCCCCCGCGGCCGATAACGGTCATGTCACCGCTGCTCCCGACCAGCACCGGCGCCTCCACCCACCACGACCCGGGTACTGCTCGATGAATCTCCTGCATCGCTGGCAACACTACTTCAGCAATCTCTCCGTCCGGCGCAAGCTCAATCTGCTCACGCTGCTGATCGCGCTGGGCGTGATCGCGCTCTCGGTGATCGCTGCCCGCATGCAGTACCTGGACCTGACCGATACCCGCAAGTCTTCACTGAAGACCCAGGTCGAACTGAGCTACGGCATCCTCGACCACTACCATCGCCTCGCCGGAACCGGTGAACTCAGCGAAGACGCCGCCAAGGCCGCCGCGCTGCAGGCGCTGGAGGTCATGCGCGCGCACAACGACACCTACTACTACAACATCTACGACACCGGTTATCACGTGCTCATGCACCCGTTCCGCAAGGATCTGGTGGGCAAGGACATGAAGGATTTCCGTACCGGCGATGGCATCCGCATCTACTACGACCAGATCGAAGCGGCCAAGGCCGGCGGCGGCTTTGTCGCTTATCGCTGGGCCAAGCCGGGCGAGAAGGGCGAGGTCGAAAAGGTCGCCTACGCCGGCCTGTTCAAGCCCTGGAACTGGGTGGTCAGCAGCGGCGTCTACATGGATGACGTGCAGCAGCAGGCACTGGTCTTCACCGCCATCATGACCCTGGCCGGCGGCGTACTGGTGCTGATCGTGCTGGCGTTGAGCTGGGTCATCGGCAACCGCATCGCGCGACCGCTGAAGCAGGCCACCGCCGTCGCCGAAGGCATTGCCGGCGGCAAGCTGGACAGCCACATCGGCCCGCAGCCGCATGACGAACCCGGTCGCCTGCTCGAAGCGATGTCACGCATGCAGCAGCAGCTGCACGCGGTCATCAGTGGCCAGCGCGAGATGGCACGCCGTCACGATGAAGGTGAACTCAGCTACCGCATCGACGCCAGCGCCTTCCCCGGCGAATACGGACTGATGGTGCAGGAAACCAATGTCCTGGTCGGCAGCCACGTGCAGACCCTGCACGATGTACTGAACGTGGTGCAGCAGTACGCCGTCGGCGATCTCAGCGGCGACATCGCCCGCTACCCGGGCGAGAAGGCGGCGATGACCACCACCGTCGACACGGTCAAGGCCAACCTCGGCCGCATCAATGCCGAGATCAAGCAGCTGGCCAGTGCCGCAGCCGCGGGTGACTTCAGCCAGCGCGGCGACGCACAGCGCTTCGATCACGATTTCCGCACCATGCTGGAAAACCTCAACGCCATGATGGCGGTCAGTGATGACAACCTCGGCAAGCTCTCGCAGCTGCTGTCGTCCATCGCCGACGGCGACTTGACCGCCCGCATGCACGGTGACTATCAGGGCGTGTTCGCGCGCATGCGTGACGATGCCAACGCCACGGTCAGCCAGCTGACCCAGATCGTTGGCCAGATCCAGCTCAGTGCTTCCAGCATCACTTTGTCGGCCGGCGAAATCGCCTCGGGTAACAGCGACCTGTCGCGCCGCACCGAACAGCAGGCCGCCAACCTGGAAGAAACCGCCGCGTCGATGGAGGAACTGACCTCCACCGTGCGCCAGAACGCCGAACACGCGCGCCAGGCCAACCAACTAGCCATCGGCGCGCACGGCGTGGCCTCGCAGGGCGGCAGCGTCGTTGGTCAGGTGGTCACCACCATGTCGGCCATCGAGGCGTCCTCGAAGAAGATCGCCGAGATCATCTCGGTCATCGACGGCATCGCCTTCCAGACCAACATCCTGGCGCTGAACGCCGCGGTCGAAGCCGCCCGTGCCGGTGAACAGGGCCGTGGCTTCGCCGTGGTCGCCAGCGAGGTGCGTACCCTCGCCCAGCGCTCGGCCGCCGCCGCCAAGGAGATCAAGGGCCTGATCGATGATTCGGTCGGCAAGGTTGCCGAAGGCTCCAGCCTGGTCCACCAGGCCGGCAGCACCATGGGCGAGATCGTCGCCTCGGTGCAGCGCGTGACCGACATCATGGCCGAGATCTCCGCCGCCTCGCAGGAACAGTCGGCCGGCATCGAACAGGTCAACCAGACCGTGGTGCAGATGGATGAAACCACCCAGCAGAACGCCGCGCTGGTGGAAGAAGCCACCGCCGCCGCACGTGCGATGGAAGAGCAGGCCGCGCAGCTGGCCGACGCCGTGGCGATCTTCCGCCTCGACAACCAGGTCGCCGTCGCAGTGAAGGCGGTGACCGCGAAGGTCGCACCGAAGGCCGCCAGTGCTGCACCGTCGCGGCCGCTGTCGACGCCTGCACCGATCCGCCGTACCCACTCCAGCACCGTCGTTTCCAACGACGGCGACTGGCAGGAATTCTGATCCTCGCGGCGGCTGCGGCCGCCGCCCCGCCGATGGACACGTCACCCGTGCAGAGCCCTACCCCCATCGTCAGCGGTACGCGCGAATTCGAGTTCGCCGACCGTGATTTCCGCCGCGTCTGCGACCTGATCTACCAGCGCGTGGGCATTGCCCTCGCCCCGGCCAAGCGCGACATGGTGTACGGACGCCTGTCGCGCCGCCTGCGCACGCTGGGCATGCGCAGCTTCCAGCAGTACCTGGACCATCTGGAACAGGGCGATGGTGACGAGTGGCAGGCATTCACCAATGCGCTGACCACCAATCTCACCGCATTCTTCCGCGAGCCGCACCATTTCGACAAGCTGCGCGAAGAGCTGCAGCAGCGCAACGCCCGCAGTCCACTGCTGCTGTGGTCATGCGCGGCCTCCACCGGTGAAGAGCCCTACTCGATGGCGATCACCGCCTGCGAAGCGTTCGGCACCCTGAAGCCGCCGGTGCGCATCGTCGCCACCGACGTCGATACCCAGGTGCTGGCCACCGCCGGGCGCGGCGTCTACAACATCGACCGTGTCGCCGGCCTCGATCCGGACCTGCGCCGCCGCTACTTCCAGCGCGGCAGTGGCCCCAACGAAGGCCAGTGCCGCGTGCTGCCGGCGCTGCGCGAGCTGATCGAGTTCCGCCCGTTGAACCTGCTGGCACCGCGCTATGACGTCGGCGGTCCGTTCGATGCGCTGTTCTGCCGCAACGTGATGATCTACTTCGACAAGCCGACCCAGCGCGCGATTCTTGGCCGCCTGGTCAACCACCTGGCCGACGACGGCCTGCTCTATACCGGCCACTCGGAGAACTATCTGCACGCCGCCGATCTGATCCAGCCCTGCGGCCGTACCCTGTACCGGCGCGCGCAGGGAGCCAGCGCATGAATGCTTCGCTGCGCACCGATGATGTGATGCGCTACCAGGACGCACGCTTCAAGACCATCGCCGCCAAGCTGCTGCCGACCCAGTACCTCGTGGTGGATGACACCACTGCGCTGACCACGACGCTCGGCTCCTGCGTGGCGGCGTGCCTGCGCGACCCGGTACTGAAGATCGGCGGCATGAACCACTTCCTGCTGCCCGAGGGCAACGCCGGCGACGGCGCGCCCGCACGCTATGGCAGCTACGCGATGGAACTGCTGATCAACGACATGCTCAAGCGTGGCGCACATCGCAAGCGCATCGAGGCGAAGGTATTCGGTGGTGCCAACGTGCTGAAGGGCTTCACCAGCAATCCGGTAGGCACGCGCAACGCCGAGTTCGTGCGCCAGTACCTGCAGGCCGAGCATATCCCGATCCTCGCCGAGGACCTGTGCGGCATCCACCCGCGCAAGATCTGGTTCTTCGCCGATACCGGCCGCGTCGTCGTGCAGCGCCTGCCGCACGCCCACGAAGCCGAAGTGGCCGCGACCGAATCGGCCGTGCGCGCACGCCTGTCGAAGGCCCCGGTTACCGGTGGCGTGGAGCTGTTCGAATGACCCTGACCGGCAACGCCCCCTGCCGGGTCCTGATCGTCGACGATTCCGCCGTCGTGCGGCAGATGCTCACCGAAATCCTGTCCAGCGATCCGGCCATCGACGTGGTCGGCACCGCTGCCGACCCGCTGCTGGCCCGCGAGAAAATCAAGCGCTTGGCCCCGGACGTGATCACCCTGGACGTGGAAATGCCACGCATGGATGGCCTGGCGTTCCTGGAAAACCTGATGCGCCTGCACCCGCTGCCGGTGGTGATGATCTCGTCGCTGACCGAGCGTGGCGCCGATACCACCCTGCAGGCGCTGGGCCTGGGCGCGGTGGACTTCGTCTCCAAGCCCAAGCTCGATGTGGCCCGTGGCCTGCAGGCCTATGCCGACGAAATCATCGCCAAGGTGAAGATGGCTGCGCGCTCGCGGGTGCGTCCGCTGGTGCGCGTGGCAACACCGAAACTCACGCTGGATGCCGCCCCTGCCGTGCGTCCGGCAGCAACGCAGTTCCGTACCACAGACCGCCTGATCGCCATCGGCTCGTCTGCCGGCGGCACCGAAGCACTGCGCGTGGTGCTGGAAGGCATGCCCGCCGACGGTCCCGCAGTGGTGATGACCCAGCATCTGCCCGCCAGTTTCAGCACCGCGTTCGCCGAGCGCCTGGACCGCCATTCGGCGATGGCCGTACGCGAAGCCAGCGATGGTGAAGCAGTGCTGCCCGGCCATGCCTACCTGCCACCCGGCGGCAAGCACCTGCGGATCATCCGCGACGGTGCGCGCTGGCGCTGTCGGGTCGACGACGGCCCGGCAGTGAACCGACACAAGCCGGCAGTCGACGTGCTGTTCCGTTCGGTGGCACAGAGCGCTGGCGGCAATGCCATCGGGGCCATCCTCACCGGCATGGGCGATGACGGCGCACGTGGCCTGCTGGAAATGCGCCAGGCCGGTGCCCCCACGCTGGTGCAGGACGAAGCCACCAGCGTGGTCTGGGGCATGCCCGGTGCAGCGTTCAAACTTGGCGCGGCCGAGGAACAGGTACCGCTGGAGCGCATTGCCGAGCGTTTGCTGGCGCTGTCCCGCAGCTGATGGGACGGCTGTAGAGCCGAGCCCATGCTCGGCTGCTTTTCGGGTCCCGCTCCGGCAAGCCGAGCATGGGCTCGGCTCTACAGGCCATCACGTAACAAAAAACTTCGGCTTTCACCGGGGTTCTTCGGTTCAACGGGCTGCCCGCATCTGTGCTTTGATAGCCGTATTGCACAAGGAATGCTGCGCATGATCACAGGGATATGGAAGGCCGTGCTGGCGGCCACACTGCTGTCACTGCCACTGGCACCCGCCGTCGCCAGTGGTGATCTGTTCTACTTCCAGGCCAAGCAGGGTGATGTGTTCTTCATGCTGATGCTGGTGGGGCGCGAAGACCCCGGCGCGGTGAGCGTCAGCTGGAAAGGCGCGTCGATCCCGAAGTACCCGAACGTTCATCGCCGCTACTACATCGAATTCGACCGCGCAAAGCGCCAGGCCTACGTGCGTCCGCTTAGCCGTGATGGACTGCCCTGGTTCGAGATGGATGTCTCCGGCGGCCGGGGCAATGTGCTCTTTGCCGGGAAGCGCCTTCAAGGCACTGCCGACTGGACCATCCAGTAGCAGACAACCCTCGGAATGCGCCCGTAGTTCTCCGCTTCAACTGCCTGCCGGGCAATGCCCGGCACCGCCACATCACGCAGTCGCAGTTACGGTCCCGACACCGTGATCCGCACCTTTCCGCGCACCGGTACGCCATCCCTGCTGGCGGCGTTGTAGCTCCATCGATACGCCGCATCCATGGCCGCCGCATCCAACTCCGCCGATCCACTGCCGCGCGCGATCTCCACAGCATACGGGCGGCCCTGCTCGTCTACGTCCACCAGCAGCGTGGCCGCACCAACTCCGCGCTCGGGTGGCTGATGGTTCTCAAGCTGCACGGGATGCTGCCGCTGCGAGTCGGCATCGACCGAGGCGTAGGTTTCTACCTTTTCGGCTGTCTCAGACCTTGACGCGTTGGCCCGGGCGATCTCCAGGAACTGTTCCTGCAGCAGGAACACCCTGTGTTCGTCAGCGCTCATCCGCCTATCGGCAGACGCTTCATCGGCCCGCACATCCTGCTGCGCGATTGCAGCCGGTGCCATGGCCCAGCCCGCCATCATCGCTGCCAGCGCTACCCAGTGTCGTCGATCCGCCAACATCCCTGTCCTCCTGAAAAAGCAGGTCGAAGTCTAACGCGCAGCCGGCGCCGCTGGCGCCCACAAAAAAACCCCCGGCTTTCACCGGGGGTTCTTCGTTTACACCATCAACCGATCAGCAGGATCAGGCAGCGACCGTGTTGGCCACGTCCTGGTATTCCTCGATCTGGTCGAAGTTCATGTAGCGGTAGATCTCCGCGCCGCTGGCGGCGATCACGCCCACATCGGCCATGTACTCTTCCTTGGTCGGGATGCGGCCCAGACGCGAGCAGATCGCGGCCAGTTCCGCCGAACCCAGGTACACGTTGGTGTTGCGGCCCAGGCGGTTCGGGAAGTTGCGGGTCGAGGTCGACATCGCGGTGGAGCCTTCGCGGATCTGCGCCTGGTTGCCCATGCACAGCGAGCAGCCCGGCATTTCCATGCGTGCGCCGGTGGCGCCGAAGGTGCCGTACACGCCTTCCTTGGTCAGCTCCGAAGCATCCATCTTCGTCGGCGGGGCCACCCACAGGCGGGTCGGCAGATCGCGCTTGCCTTCCAGCAGCTTCGCAGCCGCACGGAAGTGACCGATGTTGGTCATGCACGAACCGATGAACACTTCATCGATCTTCGCACCCGCGACTTCGGACAGGGTCTTCACGTCGTCCGGGTCGTTCGGGCAGGCCACGATCGGCTCGTGGATGTCGGCCAGGTCGATCTCGATGACGGCGGCGTACTCGGCGTCGGCATCCGGCTCCAGCAGCTCCGGGTTGGCCAGCCACGCTTCCATCTTCTCGATGCGACGCTGCAGCGAACGCGGATCCTGGTAACCCTCGGCAATCATCCACTTCAACAGGGTGATGTTGCTGGTCAGGTACTCGATGATCGGTTCCTTGTTCAGGCGCACCGAGCAGCCGGCAGCCGAACGCTCGGCCGAGGCATCGGACAGTTCGAATGCCTGTTCGACCTTCAGTTCCGGCAGGCCTTCGATTTCGAGGATGCGACCGGAGAAGATGTTCTTCTTGCCAGCCTTGGCCACGGTCAGCAGGCCCGACTTGATCGCGTACAGCGGAATCGCGTTGACCAGGTCACGCAGGGTCACGCCCGGCTGCATCTTGCCCTTGAAACGCACCAGCACCGACTCCGGCATGTCCAGCGGCATGACGCCGGTGGCAGCGGCGAAGGCGACCAGGCCCGAACCGGCCGGGAACGAAATACCCACCGGGAAACGGGTGTGCGAGTCACCACCGGTGCCGACGGTGTCCGGCAGCAGCATGCGGTTGAGCCAGCTGTGGATCACGCCGTCACCCGGACGCAGCGAGATGCCGCCACGGGTGGAGATGAATTCCGGCAGGGTGTGGTGGGTCTTGACGTCCACCGGCTTCGGGTAGGCCGCGGTGTGGCAGAACGACTGCATCACCAGGTCGGCCGAGAAGCCCAGGCAGGCCAGGTCCTTCAGCTCGTCACGGGTCATCGGGCCGGTGGTGTCCTGCGAGCCCACCGAGGTCATCTTCGGTTCGCAGTAGGTACCCGGGCGCATGCCCTGCCCTTCGGCCAGGCCACAGGCGCGGCCGACCATCTTCTGTGCCAGCGAGAAGCCCTTGCCGGTGTCGGCCGGCTGCACCGGCAGGCGGAACAGGTCGGTCGGGGCCAGGCCCAGCGCTTCGCGCGCCTTGCCGGTCAGGCCACGGCCGATGATCAGCGGAATGCGGCCACCGGCACGCACTTCGTCGAACAGCACGTCGGACTTGACCTGGAACTCGGCGATCACTTCGCCGTTCTTCAGCGCCTTGCCTTCGTACGGACGCAGCTCGACCACATCGCCGTGCTCCATCTTCGACACGTCCAGCTCGATCGGCAGCGCGCCGGCATCTTCCATGGTGTTGTAGAAGATCGGGGCGATCTTCGAACCCAGGCAGACGCCACCGGCGCGCTTGTTCGGGATGTACGGAATGTCATCGCCGGTCCACCACAGCACGCTGTTGGTGGCCGACTTGCGCGAGGAACCGGTGCCGACCACGTCGCCGACATAGGCGACCAGGTGGCCCTTGTCCTTCAGGTCGAGGATCTGCTGGATCGGGCCGCGCTTGCCGTCTTCTTCCGGGGTGAACGGCGCATCGTCGCGCTTGTTCTTCAGCATCGCCAGGGCGTGCATCGGAATGTCCGGGCGAGTGGTCGCGTCCGGTGCCGGCGACAGGTCGTCGGTATTGGTTTCGCCCGGCACCTTGAACACAGTGACGGTCAGGCTCTGCGGCACTTCCGGGTTGCTGGTGAACCACTCGGCATCGGCCCAGCTCTGCAGCACGGACTGGGCGTTGGCGTTGCCGGCCTTGGCCTTTTCCTGCACGTCGTGGAAGGCGTCGAACACCAGCAGGGTCTTCTTCAGCGCGTCGGCAGCGATGGCGCCGACGCTGGCGTCGTCCAGCAGCTGCACCAGCGGCGCGACGTTGTAGCCGCCCAGCATGGTGCCCAGCAGTTCGGTGGCGCGCTCGCGGCTGATCAGCGGGTTCTGCTCGCTGCCCAGTGCGATCGCGGCCAGGTACGAGGCCTTGACCTTGGCAGCGTCATCGACGCCGGCCGGCACGCGGTGGGTCAGCAGGTCGAGCAGGAACTCGGCCTCGCCCTGCGGCGGGTTCTTCAGCAGTTCGATGACATCGGCCGTCTGCTGCGCGGTCAGCGGCAGGGGCGGGATGCCAAGCGCAGCGCGCTCGGCGACGTGGTGGCGGTAGGCTTCCAACATGACAACTCCCGGGTAATGCGTGAGGTGAATAAAAAGTGGGCTCAGGCTTGCGGCACGATCAGCTTCAGGCCCTTGAAGTAGTCGCGATAAAACGTGTCGTTCCAGGTGATCAGGCCATCGCACTGCAGCAGCGCGTGCGCACCGATCATGAATTCGTCCAGGCCACGGCGCTGACCGCTGCCGCGCTGGCGATGGCGGCGATGCATTTCACCGGCGCGCAGGGCCGATTTGGCCTCCAGCGCGTTGAAGTGCACGCCCATTTCCTCCAGCGCTTCCAGTACCTCGGCACCGCCGCGCAGGGCAGCGCAGATCTCGGCCAGGGTGGCGCCGCAGACCACCACGCGGCCGCCGACCAGGCTCTGCCGCAGGCAGGCTTCCACCGCATCGGCCTGCGGGCCGTTGCTGAGCAGTTCGACCAGCACCGGTGAATCGACGGCGATCATCACCGCTTACTCCTCGTCGCGCAGGTCGCGCACGGCCGCGTCGGCCGATTCGAAGCCGTCCAGCGAGAACTTGCCGCGGGCGCGGGAGATCGCATCGTCCACGCTCTTGCGCAGGATGATCCGGCTGCCTTCCAGCTCTACCTTCAACAAGGTGCCCTTGGTCAGGCCCAGCGCATCACGCACCGCCTTGGGCAGGGTGATCTGTCCGCGTTCAGCAACGGTGGCTTCCATGGGGTACGCCTCAAAAAGTATGCATGAATTATACATACCCGTCGCACCCGGGACAAACCCAGGCGATATGTGACCTTCATCCCGCGTCCGTCGCATCCCGGGGTTAGACTCCTTCGGCAGCCCAGCTGCGCCCCGGCTGGACGCCCCGGCGTTCCTACCGCACCTATCCGCCCCATAAATAAGGAAGTTTCATGCGCGCTCTCACTCTTGCCCTGATGCTGGCTGCCCCGTTGACCCTGTCGGTCCCGGCGGCCCACGCCTTCAACCCGTTCGGTGCCTACGTCACCGGCACCGAGATCACTCCGGCGCAGATGGACGCGGCGGAGATCGGCAAGACCACCCAGAAGCAGGTCAGCGAGGCCTTTGGAGCACCCAATCGCCGCGAGCAGCTGGGCGACACCCAGGTCTGGTACTACGACTTCACCAAGATCAAGAGCTTCGGCAAGAACATCAATGAATCGACCGTCTTCGAATTCAACAAGGCCGGCGTGCTGACCGCCAAGTCCAAGAGCAACGGCACCGGTGGCGCCAAGACCGGCAACCCGCTGCTCGATGCCGCCAACGGCAAGTAACTGCTGCAGCCGATGCATTCCTGGACGGGGCGCCCATGAGCGCCCCGTCTGCGTGCGGGCCGGCGCAAAAACGATGGGTACGCTGACACGAAGGCTACACACATCGCTGTAACCTTGCGTTCCAAGCCTGCCGGGTCATTGCCGGGCGCCGGATCGCCGATACTGGGCAGGATCCGGGGCCGGAGTGCCACCGGCAAACGCAAGCAGGCCCGCCCATGCGGGCCACTGCAAGCCATCCGCAAGAGGAGTCATCCCGCATGAGCGATTCGTTCTCCACCCGCAGCCAGCTGGACGTCGGCGGCAAGACCTACGACTACTTCAGCCTGCCCAAGCTGGGCCAGCGCTTCGACATCTCCCACCTGCCCTACTCGATGAAGATCCTGCTGGAGAATCTGCTCCGGCACGAGGATGGCGGCGTCACCGTCGGCAAGGATCACATCGAGGCCGTCGCCCGCTGGCAGCCCAGCGCAGAGCCCGACACCGAAATCGCCTTCATGCCCGCACGCGTGGTGCTGCAGGACTTCACCGGCGTGCCCTGCGTGGTCGACCTGGCCGCGATGCGCGATGCCGTGGTCAAGCTGGGCGGTCGCCCCGAACAGATCAATCCGCTGATCCCCTCCGAACTGGTCATCGACCATTCGGTGCAGGTGGATGTGTTCGGCAAGCCCGACGCACTGGACCTCAACGGCAAGATCGAATTCCAGCGCAACCAGGAACGCTACGGCTTCCTGCGCTGGGGTCAGAAGGCCTTCGACAACTTCAAGGTGGTGCCGCCCAACACCGGCATCGTCCACCAAGTCAACCTGGAAAACCTGGCCCGCGTGGTGATGACCGCGGACAAGGACGGCAAGGCCATCGCCTATCCCGATACCGTGTTCGGCACCGACAGCCATACCACGATGATCAACGGCATCGGCGTGCTCGGCTGGGGCGTGGGCGGCATCGAGGCAGAAGCAGCCATGCTCGGCCAGCCCTCGTCGATGCTGATTCCGCAGGTGGTCGGCTTCAAGCTGACCGGCAAGCTGCCCGAAGGCGCCACCGCCACCGACCTGGTGCTGACCGTCACCCAGATGCTGCGCAAGCTCGGCGTGGTCGGCAAGTTCGTCGAGTTCTATGGTGACGGCCTGCAGCACCTGCCACTGGCCGATCGCGCGACCATCGGCAACATGGCCCCGGAATACGGCGCCACCTGCGGCATCTTCCCGATCGACAACGAATCGCTGACCTACCTGCGCCTGTCCGGCCGCAGCGAAGAGCAGATCGCCCTGGTTGAAGCCTATGCCAAGGCGCAGGGCCTGTGGCACGACGCCAACAGCCCGCATGCGCAGTACAGCACCACGCTGGAACTGGACATGGGCACGGTCAAGCCCTCGCTGGCCGGCCCCAAGCGCCCGCAGGACCGCGTGCTTCTGGAAGACGTGCAGAAGAACTACCGCGACGCCCTGGTCGGCATGACCGCCAACCGTGACAAGCGCAGCGAGGATGTCTCCACCTTCGTCAATGAAGGCGGCGGCGCCGCAGTGGGCAACGAGCAGTTGGCCAAGGGCTACGCCGACATCGAGATGGACGGCAGGAAGGTGCGGCTGAAGGATGGCGCGGTGGTCATCGCCGCCATCACCTCGTGCACCAACACCTCCAACCCGGCGGTGATGATCGGCGCCGGCCTGCTGGCCCGCAACGCGGCCGCCAAGGGCCTGGACCGCAAGCCGTGGGTCAAGACCTCGCTCGGCCCAGGCTCGCGTGTGGTCACCGACTATCTGGAAAAGGCCGGCGTTCTCACCGAGCTGGAGAAGATCGGCTTCTATGTGGTCGGCTATGGCTGCACCACCTGCATCGGCAATTCCGGCCCGCTGCCGACCGAAGTCAGCGCCGGCATCGCCAGTGGCGACCTGGTGGTGACCTCGGTGCTGTCGGGCAACCGCAACTTCGAGGGCCGCGTGCACCCCGAAGTAAAGATGAACTACCTGGCCAGCCCGCCGCTGGTGGTGGCCTACGCCATCGCCGGCACCACCGACATCGACCTGACCAGCGAACCGCTGGGCACCGGCAGCGATGGCCAGCCGGTATACCTGCGCGACATCTGGCCGAGCAACAAGGAAATCGGCGACGTCATCGCCGCCACCGTCGGCCCGGAAATGTTCAAGCAGAACTACGCCGACGTGTTCAAGGGCGATACCCGCTGGAACACCATCGCCTCGCCGGACGGTGATCTGTACGAATGGAGCGACGCCTCCACCTACATCAAGAACCCGCCGTACTTCGACGGCATGACCATGCAGGTCGGCACCATCGATGACGTGCACGGCGCGCGGGTGATGGGCCTGTTCGGCGATTCGATCACCACCGACCACATCTCCCCCGCCGGCAACATCAAGAAGGATTCGCCGGCGGGCCGCTTCCTGCAGGAACGCGGCGTGCAGCCGGCCGACTTCAACAGCTACGGCAGCCGCCGTGGCAACGATGACGTGATGGTCCGCGGCACCTTCGCCAACATCCGCATCAAGAACCTGATGTTCGGTGGCGAAGAAGGCGGCAACACCCTGTACTACCCGGCCAACGGCGGCCAGCCGGAAAAGCTGGCGATCTACGATGCCGCCATGAAGTACAAGGCCGACAAGGTGCCGCTGGTGGTGCTGGCCGGCAAGGAATACGGCACCGGTTCCTCGCGCGACTGGGCCGCCAAGGGCACCCTGCTGTTGGGTGTGAAGGCGGTCATCGCCGAAAGCTTCGAACGCATCCACCGCTCCAACCTGGTCGGCATGGGCGTACTGCCGCTGCAGTTCCGCAACGGTGAAAACGCACAGTCGCTGGGCCTGGACGGTTCGGAAGTGATCGATGTCACCGGCCTGCAGGATGGTGCCAGCAAGCGCGCCACGGTCACCGCGACCAAGGCCGATGGCACGAAGAAGACCTTCGAAGTCTCGGTGATGCTGCTGACCCCGAAGGAAGTGGAGTACTTCCGTCATGGTGGCCTGCTGCAGTACGTGCTGCGCCAGTTGGCTGCACGTTGATCGATCGCACTGCATAGGTAGAGCCAGGCCATGCCTGGCTGCTGTCAGCGCAAAGACAAAAGGGCCGGATCCTCGCAGATCCGGCCCTTTTCCTTGGCGCTCGCCGGGCATTGCCCGGCGCTACCTACCGGCGCGGCGCATCCGGGTCGGTACGCAGCGCCTTCAACAGGCCCCACATGTAGAACGCCAGGATGAACGAGAACGGCAGGCCGCACAGCACCACCGCCGTCTGCATCGCGCTGAAGTTGCCGGCCAGCAGCAGGCCGACGCTGGCCACGGTGATGCCCGCCGCCCAGAACACGCGCAGCCAGATCGGCGCGTCATGCCCGTCCTCCACGCCATCATCGACACGCCGGGTGCACAGGTTGGCGATCATCAGCGTTCCCGAATCAACCGGGGTCAGGAACAACACGAAACCAATCACCACCGCCGCACCGGCGATGTACGGCGCTGCGGGCAGATACTCCAGCAGCTTGAACAGGGTCATCGCCGCATCATGCTGGGCCACGTCGCCCAGCACCGCCTGGCCGTGGTTCAGCACCAGGTCGATGGCGGTGTTGCCGAAGATCGACAGCCACGCCAGGGTGAAGCCGAGCGGGATCAGCAGCACGCCCATGATCACTTCACGAATGGTGCGGCCACGCGAGATGCGCGCCACGAACAGGCCCACGAACGGCGCCCAGGCAATCCACCACGCCCAGTAGAACAGCGTCCACGAGCCCATCCACTCACGCCCCTTCGGGTCATTGAGGTACATGTCGAAGCTCTTGCGCACGAACGCGCCCAGATAGTCGCCGGTGTTCTGCACCAGGCCGTCGAACAGATGCAGGGTCGGCCCGGTCACCAGCACGAACAGCAGCAGCAGGCACAGCAGGCGCACGTTGAGGTTGGACAACCAGGCGATGCCCTTCTCCACACCGGCAACGACGCCGATGGTGGCCACGACCATCATCACCAGCACGATCGCCACCAGCACCTGCGGCGTATCCGGGATGTGGAACAGGTAGACCAGGCCGGACTGCACCACCAGCGCACCGATGCCGAGGTTGGTGACCATCGAGATCAGCGTCGCCAGGATGCCAAAGCCATCGACCATGTCACCGATGCGGCCATGGATGCGTTCGCCGAAGATCGGGTACAGCGCCGAACGCAGCGCCAGCGGCAGGTTGCGTCGATAGGCAAAGTAGCCCAGCGCCACGCCGACCAGCGCGTACAGCGCCCAACCGTGCAGGCCCCAGTGCAGGAAGGTCAGCACCATCGCTTCGCGGCCGGCCGCAACGGTTCCGCCGGGCTGCCCGGGCGGGTTGAGGAAATGGTCCAGCGGCTCGTAGGCGCCGTAGTACAGCAGCGCGATGCCGATGCCAGCCGAGAACAGCATCGACACCCAGGCCACGTAGCCGAAGGCGGGCGATTCCTCGTTATGGCCCAGGCGGATGCGGCCATACGGCGAGAACGCCAGCCACAGCACGAAGCCCAGGCAGGCCACGATCAGCAGCATGTACCACCAGCCGAACGCCGCCGAGACCTCGGCCTGCGCCCATTGCAGCCAGTGCTCGCTGGCCTGCGGGAAGAACACGGTCAACGCACCGAGGATGCCGATGGAGACCGACGAACTGAAGAACACGAAACGGTTCAAGCGCAGGGGCGAGCGCTTGGGATGAGCCAGGGAAGACATGGGGTCGTCTCATCAGTCCAGGGGGGCACATGGGCGGGGCCGGACCGGAAACCGGGCCCATGGCGTGGGGGCGCGACCGGCATCGTAGGGTTTATTGATTGAACGTTCAATCAATAAAAAGTATGATCTCCACCAGCCCGGCATCCCGGGTCGCAATCCGTGGAGAGACAATGCCGAAGAAAGGCGTGGAGCCGGTCCGCCGCGAGCAGCTGATCCGGGCCACTTTCCAGACCATCGACGAGATCGGCATGGCCGATGCCACCGTCGCCACCATCGCAAAGAAAGCCGGCCTGTCCAGCGGCATCGTCGCCCACTACTTCGGCGACAAGGACGGCCTGCTCAATGCCGCGATGCGGCAGATCCTGCGCGAGCTGAAGGCCGCCGTCGCCCGCTATCGCGACGCCGCGCCGGATGACGCACGTTCACAGCTTCGCGCCATCGTCGATGGCAACTTCGACGACAGCCAGACCAACGGGACCGCCATGCGTGTATGGCTGACGTTCTGGGCCGCGAGCATGCACCAGCCGGAACTGACCCGGCTGCAGCGTGCCAACGACCAGCGACTGTTCTCCAACCTCTGCCACCAGTTCAACCGCCAGCTGCCGCATGCGCAGGCACGCCTGTCCGCACGCGGACTGGCCGCGATGATCGACGGCCTGTGGCTGCGCGGCAGCCTGGTCGGCGGTGACTTCAACGCCGACAAGGCACGCCGCATCGCCTACGGCTACATCGATTTCCAATTGCAGGCCAACGCGCCCTGAGCGCGCCAGCAACCCGCCCCACCCCTTCCAGGAGCAAGCCGATGACCACCCTGCCCGTGCAACAGCTCTACATCCACGGCCGCCGCGTCGATGCCACCAGTGGCAAGACCTTCCAGACCATCAACCCGGCCACTGGCCAGGTGCTGGCCGACGTGCAGGTCGCCAGCCAGGCCGATGTCGAGCGCGCGGTTGAAAGCGCCAGTGAAGGCCAGAAGGTGTGGGCAGCGATGACCGCGATGGAGCGCTCGCGCATCCTGCGCCGCGCCGTCGAGATCCTGCGCGAGCGCAATGACGAGCTGGCCCACCTGGAAACGCTGGATACCGGCAAGGCGCTGGCCGAAACCACCACGGTGGACATCGTCACCGGCGCCGACGTACTGGAGTACTACGCCGGCTTGGCCACGGCCATCGAAGGCATCCAGCTGCCGCTGCGCGAATCGAGCTTCTTCTATACCCGCCGCGAGCCGCTGGGCGTGGTCGCCGGCATCGGCGCCTGGAACTATCCGATCCAGATCGCCATGTGGAAGTCGGCCCCGGCCCTGGCCGCCGGCAACGCGATGGTGTTCAAGCCCTCCGAAGTGACCCCGCTGACCGCGATCAAGCTCGCCGAGATCTACACCGAAGCCGGCGTGCCGGACGGCGTGTTCAACGTCGTGCAGGGCCCTGGCCGCGAGATCGGCAACTGGCTGACCGAGCACCCGGTGATCGAGAAGATCTCCTTCACCGGCGGCGTCGCCACCGGCAAGAAGGTCATGGCCAGCGCAGCGTCGTCTTCGTTGAAGGAAGTGACGATGGAACTGGGCGGCAAGTCGCCGCTGGTGATCTGTGACGACGCCGACCTGGACCGCGCCGCCGACATCGCGGTGATGGCCAACTTCTTCAGCTCCGGCCAGGTCTGTACCAACGGCACCCGCGTGTTCGTGCCGCGCAGCATGCTGGCCGCGTTCGAGGCCGCCGTGGTCGAGCGCGTCAAGCGCATCCGCATCGGCGACCCGATGGCCGCCGAGACCAACTTCGGCCCGCTGACCAGCTTCCCGCACATGGAAAACGTGCTGCGCTTCATCGAAAGCGGCAAGAGCGAAGGCGCGCGCCTGCTGACCGGCGGCGGTCGCGCCACCGACGGCGCCCTGGCCGAGGGCGCCTATGTGCTGCCGACGGTGTTCTCCGACTGCCGCGACGACATGACCATTGTCCGCGAAGAAATCTTCGGGCCGGTGATGAGCATCCTCGCCTACGACGACGAGGGCGAAGTGGTGCGTCGCGCCAACGACACCACCTTCGGCCTGGCCGCAGGCGTGGTCAGCAAGGACATCAGCCGCGCACATCGCATCATCCATCGCCTGGAAGCCGGCATCTGCTGGATCAACACCTGGGGCGAGTCGCCGGCCGAAATGCCGGTGGGTGGTTACAAGCAGTCCGGCGTCGGCCGCGAGAACGGCATCTCCACCCTCGGCCACTACACCCGCATCAAGTCGGTGCAGGTCGAACTGGGCGACTACGCCAGCGTGTTCTGACCGGCGCGCCCTGAGCACCGCCCATCGTCCGGCCACCGCGCCGATCCGACATTCCGCCGGGACGCCTGCATGCAGCGCGCCCGGCCTGCAGGAGAGCAACCATGAGCACCCATAACGAGTACGACTACATCATCATCGGCGCCGGTTCGGCCGGCAACGTGCTGGCCACCCGCCTCACCGAAGATGCCGATGTCAGCGTGCTGCTGCTGGAAGCCGGTGGCCCGGACTACCGGCTCGACTTCCGTACCCAGATGCCCGCCGCACTGGCCTTCCCCCTGCAGGGCAAGCGCTACAACTGGGCGTACAAGACCGATCCCGAGCCCTTCATGAACAACCGCCGGATGGATTGCGGTCGTGGCAAGGGCCTGGGCGGTTCGTCGCTGATCAACGGCATGTGCTACATCCGCGGCAACGCGATGGACTACGACAACTGGGCCGGCATGCCGGGCCTGGAAGACTGGACCTACCTGGACTGCCTGCCGTACTTCCGCAAGGCCGAAACCCGCGACATCGGCCCCAACGACTACCACGGCGGCGACGGCCCGCTGCGCGTTACCACGCCCAAGGCCGGCAACAACGAACTGTTCGCGGCGATGGTCGAGGCCGGCGTGCAGGCCGGTTACCCGCGCACCGACGATCTCAACGGCTACCAGCAGGAAGGCTTCGGTCCGATGGACCGCACGGTCACGCCGAAGGGCCGTCGCTCCAGCACCGCGCGTGGCTACCTTGACCTGGCCAAGCCGCGCCCGAACCTGACCATCGTCACCCACGCGCTGACCGACCGCATCCTGTTCTCGGGCAAGCGCGCCGTGGGCGTGCAGTGGCTGCACAACGACCAGCCGCAGCGCGCCACCGCGCGCCGCGAAGTGTTGCTGTGCGGCGGCGCCATCGCCTCGCCGCAGATCCTGCAGCGCTCCGGCGTCGGCCCGGCCGACCTGCTGCGCAGCCTGGACATCGACCTGGTGCACCACCTGCCCGGCGTCGGCGCCAACCTGCAGGATCATCTGGAAATGTACCTGCAGTACGAGTGCAAGAAGCCGGTCTCGCTGGCCCCGGCACTGAAGCTGTACAACCAGCCGGCGATCGGCGCCGAATGGCTGTTCCTGGGCACCGGCATCGGCGCCAGCAACCAGTTCGAGGCGGGTGGTTTCATCCGCAGCGATGCCGAGTTCGACTGGCCCAACCTGCAGTACCACTTCCTGCCGGTGGCGATCAATTACAACGGCTCCAACCCGATCAAGGCGCACAGCTTCCAGATGCATGTCGGTTCGATGCGCTCGCCGAGCCGTGGCCGCATCCACGTGCGCTCGAAGGACCCGCGCGAAGATCCCAGCATCCTGTTCAACTACATGTCGCACGACCAGGACTGGCGCGAGTTCCGTTCGGCGATCCGGATCACCCGCGAGATCTTCGCGCAGCCGGCGCTGGCACCGTACAGCGGTCGCGAGATCTCGCCGGGCAGCGCGCTGCAGACCGATGCGCAGATCGATGCGTTCGTGCGCGAGCATGCCGAGACCGCCTACCACCCGTCCTGCTCGAACAAGATGGGCCACGCCGATGATCCGATGGCGGTGGTCGACGGCCAGGGTCGCGTGCATGGCCTGGAAGGCCTGCGCATCGTCGATGCCTCGATCATGCCGCAGGTGGTCACCGGCAACCTCAACGCGCCGACCATCATGATCGCCGAGAAGCTGGCGGATGTGATCCGTGGCCGCACCCCGCTGCCGCGCAGCACTGCGGCGTACTACAAGGCCAACGGCGCGCCGGTACGCAGCCACGGCTGACGCGGCTACTCCGCCGGGCATGGCCCGGCGCTACCGGCACCTCTTCCCCCAATCGGTAGCGCCGGGCCATGCCCGGCGTCTTTTGCCGCATCCAGCCGCCACGCGGCAGGCCTCTTCGCGTTTTCCCTACGGGACGGTATGCTGCGGAGAGCGGTTCTGGCGGATACTGTCCGCGCCGCACCCATCATTACGTTTCCTGGAGGGGGAATATGAGTCTGGATCGTCCCTGGCTGCAGAGCTATCCGAAAGGCGTTCCCGCCGAGATCGACGTCAACGAGTTCCATTCGGTAGTTTCGGTCTTCGACGCCTCCGTCGCGAAGTACCGCGACCGACCGGCCTACTCCAGTTTCGGCAAGACCCTCACCTACGGTGAGACCGATGCCCTGGTCGAGCAGTTCGCCGCTTACCTGCTGGGCGAGCTGAAGCTCAAGAAGGGCGACCGCGTCGCCCTGATGATGCCCAACTGCCTGCAGTACCCGGTGGCGACCTTCGGCGTGCTGCGTGCCGGCCTGACCGTGGTCAACGTCAACCCGCTGTACACCGCGCGCGAGCTGAAGCATCAGCTGGTCGACGCCGGGGTGGCCGCGATCGTGGTGGTGGACAACTTCGGCGACACCGTCGAACAGGTCATCGCCGATACGCCGGTCAAGCATGTGGTCACCACCGGCCTGGGCGACCTGCTCGGCACCAAGGGCGTGATCGTCAACTTCGTGCTCAAGTACATCAAGAAGATGGTGCCCAACTACCATCTGAAGGGCGCGGTGCGCTTCAAGCAGGCGCTCAAGCTGGGCAGCCGCCACACGCTGCCGAAGGTCGAGATCGACCACGACGACGTGGCGTTCCTGCAGTACACCGGCGGCACCACCGGTGTGGCCAAGGGCGCGATGCTGACCAACCGCAACCTGATCGCCAACATGCAGCAGGCCTCGGCCTGGATCAGCGCATCGGGCATCGAGATGGGCAAGGAATGGATCATCACCGCCCTGCCGCTTTACCACATCTTCGCGTTGACGGCGAACGGCCTGGTCTTCATGAAGTTCGGTGGCTGCAACCACCTCATCACCAACCCGCGTGACATGAAGGGCTTCGTCAAGGAGCTCAAGTCGGTGCGCTTCACCGCCATCACCGGCGTCAACACGCTGTTCAACGGCCTGCTCAACACCCCCGGCTTCGACACCGTCGATTTCTCCTCGCTGAAGGTGACCCTGGGCGGCGGCATGGCCGTGCAGCGTGCGGTTGCCGAGCGCTGGAAGAAGACCACCGGCGTCACCCTGGTCGAGGCCTACGGCCTGACCGAGACCTCGCCGGCGGCCTGCATCAACCCGCTTACCCTGGCCGAGTACAACGGCTCGATCGGCCTGCCGATTCCGTCCACCGATGCCTGCATCAAGGACGACAACGGCAACATCCTGGCGCTGGGTGAAGTGGGCGAACTGTGCATCCGCGGCCCGCAGGTGATGAAGGGCTACTGGCAGCGCCCGGAGGAAACCGCCAAGGCCATCGACGCCGACGACTGGCTGCACACCGGTGACATGGCGAAGATGGACGAGCACGGCTTCTTCTACATCGTCGACCGCAAGAAGGACATGATCCTGGTGTCCGGCTTCAACGTGTACCCCAATGAAGTCGAAGACGTGATCGCGATGATGCCGGGCGTGCTGGAAGTGGCCGCAGTGGGCGTACCGGACGAGAAGTCCGGCGAGGTGGTCAAGGTGGTCATCGTCAAGAAGGACCCGAACCTGACCGCCGAGATGGTCAAGGAACACGCCCGGGCCAACCTGACCGGCTACAAGCACCCCAGAATCGTTGAATTCCGAAAAGAGCTGCCGAAGACCAACGTCGGCAAGATCCTGCGTCGCGAACTCCGCGATACGCCCGCCCCGTAAGGGTTTGCGGAAAGTTGAACGCGCTCAGGCCCGGGTCGGCAACGACCCGGGCCTTTTCGCGTGCGTGGGCCCGGGGCCGGTGTAGCATCGCCGCGTGAGTGGACCGTTCGGCCCGCCGGCCACCACCTTGATCTGCGGGCCGCACCGCCGAGGACCCTTCCATGAGTACCATCGAAAAGCTGCCCAGCAGCGGCTCGCCCTATGCCACCATCCGCACCCAGGACAGCGCCGACGGCGCCGCCCACTGGCTGTTCATGCACGCCGACGCCTCCACCGGCGTGCGTCCCTGCTGCCGCAAGGACATGCTGGACGAGATGTGGAGCTACATGAGCGCCATCACCCGCGGCCCGGCGCAGCGCCACAGCGGCCAGCTGCGCCATTTCGTGCTGGCCTCCGACGCCGCCGCCTACAACCTGGGCGGCGACTTGGACCTGTTCACCCGGCTGATCCGGGAAGGCAACCGCGACCTGCTGCTGACCTACGCCCAACGCTGCGTGGAAGGCGTGCACCACCTGCACACTGGCTTCGGCGGCGACGTCCGCTCGATCGCCCTGATCCAGGGCGACGCATTGGGTGGCGGCCTGGAAATGGCACTGGCCTGCCACACCATCGTGGCCGAGGAAGGCTGCGGCATGGGCCTGCCCGAAGTGCTGTTCGGCCTGTTCCCGGGCATGGGCGCCTATTCGTTCCTGTGCCGCCGGGTGTCACCGCAGCTGGCCGAGAAGATCATCCTCGACGGCCGTGTCTACAGCGCCGAGGAGATGCACGCGATGGGCGTGGTCGACGTGCTGGTCAGGAAAGGTGAAGGTCGCAGCGCAGTCGAAGAGATGATCCGCCAGCAGCAGCGCCTGCCGCAGTCGTACCTGGCAATGAATGCCGCACGCAACCTGGCGCAGGCGGTCAGCTATGACGAACTGCTGGAAATCACCAAGGTCTGGGTCGATTCGGCACTGGCCCTGGGCGATCGTTCGCTGCGCACCATGGACCGTTTGATCAAGGCGCAGACCCGACGCGCCAATCTGGATGTGGCCTGATACGTTCCCCTCCCCCGCAGGGTTCAAGCCCGGCTGGCCACCGGGCTTTTTTTATGGGGCGCGCGAGCATGGGTAACCCGCCGCACAGGTCGGGCAGGCCCGGCGCTAGCGTTCGCCATCGTCGGCCACGCCACGTGCCTTGCGTTCGGCGCGCGCATCGAGCGCATGCCGGCCTTCCTTGATCGCCCCCTGCAGCACCGCAAGACGCTGCCGCCATTCGGCTTTCAGCTGCCAATCGGCCATCCGCATCAATTCACCGGCGCGGTTGGACGCGCGTATCAGGCCGAGGTTGCTGGCCACACCCTTGATCGCATGCGACTGCTCGCGGAAAGCGTCCCAGCGTGCCGCTTCGCCATCGCCTTCGGCCTTGCGCAGGCACGATTCGGCATCATCCAGGCACTGGCGGATGAACTCGCGTTCGAAACCCTCGCCCATTCCCAGCGACGCCAGTTCATCCAGCACGCCGGTATCAAGCACGCCATCGAGGTTGGTGACGGTGCGCACGATCGGCGGCGCACTGGACTTGAGCTGGGCGTTGTTGGCGATCTCGGCCAGGGTGTCCAGCAGGCGCACGGCCACCACAGGCTTGGCCAGGAACGCGTGTGCACCGGCCTGGGTACAGCGCTGGATCGCTTCGGGAGTAACGTCGGCACTGAGCACCAGCACCGGCGTGCGCGGGCCGCCACCGGCCTGCATCACCCGCAGCTCCTTCAGCATGTCCAGGCCACTCATGCCCGGCATGTGCAGATCGGCGATGGCCGCATCGAACTCGCTTTCGGCCAGTGCGTCGAGCACTGCCTCGCCACCATCGACGCACAGCACCTTGTGCCCGGCCTTCTGCAGAAGCCGCTGCAGCACCATGCGGTTGGCCTCGTGGTCGTCGGCGACCAGGATCTGCATGCTGCGCACCCGCGCGCGATGGCGCAGGAACGGGTCGGCGAACGCAATGACGTTTCCGCCAGCATCGGCTTCGTCGCCCGCAGCAAGGGTCGGCACCGCACCTGGGACCACCGGCTGCGGCGGCGCGAACGGCAGTTCCACCCAGAAGTGGCTGCCCTGCGGCGGGTTGTCCAGATACCCGATCTCGCCATCCATCGCTTCGACCAGCCCCTTGGCGATGGTCGTGCCCAGGCCGGTACCTTCATGACGACGGGCCATGCTGACGTCGGCCTGCTCGAAGGCCTCGAACAGACGCGGGCGCATCGCCGGTGCGACGCCGATGCCGGTATCGAGAATGTCGAAGCGCAGCCGCACCCCACCCTGCGTGTCTGCATGGACAACGCAGACGCGGATCTCGACCCGGCCATGATCGGTGAACTTGACCGCGTTGCCGGCCAGGTTGAGCAGGATCTGCCGCAGATGCCCGACATCGCCGCGCAACGTCGGCGGCACGGTCTCGGCCACCTTCACCCGATAGTCCAGGCGCTTGGCCTTGGCCTGCGGCAACAGGATTAGGCCAATGGCCTGGATCACTTCGGAAAGAACGAAATCCTCGGCAACGACGCGCAGTTTGCCGGCCTCGATCGCCGAGATGTCCAGCACTTCCTCGACCAGCGCCAGCAGGCTGCGCGATGACGCCTGGATGGTACTCACGCACTCACGCTGTTCGTCGTCCAGGCGCGTGGTCGCCAATACTTCTGTCATGCCATTCAATCCATTGAGTGGGGTACGAAACTCGTGGCTCATGTTGGCCAGGAATCGACTCTTGGCTTCGCTGGCGCGCCGCGCCTCGGCCATCGCTTCGGTCAACTGCCGCAGCAGCGTGGAAAAATACAGGGGAACCGCCGCCAGGCCAAGCCACAGGCCGATGGCCAGGCGTGCGTTCTGCTGCCAGTACGGGGTGGACAGTGCGGTGCTGCCGAAGCTGACCATCGCCATCGCCACGGCCACATACAGGTAGTGGTTGCCGAAGCGCATGCCGTTGCCCACCGTCACCCACATCACCACGATGTAGACCCACGACAGCGGCTCACCCATCTGGATCATGCCGGCGGCGATCAGCCCGTAGTCGGCCAGCATGCCCAGCACGCGCCGGGGATCGGAGCGCTGCGGTCGCCACAGCAGCCAGCCGAACAACAGCAGCGACAGGCTCAGGCCGGTCAGCACGATCGCCAGCACACCGACATACTGGCTGTGCGGCAGTTCATGCCGTGCCGAAGGCAGCAGCACGTACGCCAGGATCAGGCTGATCAGGATGATGCGGACGATCTGCTGTCCGTGCTCGCTGTCCTGTCGCTGGGACAGGCGCAGCCGCAATCGCGACAGCAGGCGTTTCACGCGCCCAGTCCCGGCCGTGCAGAGGCGATGGAGTGCTCGGCGCAGATCTGTTCCAGCTGCTCGCGGCCGCGCAGCAATGCATCCACGCAACGCGGATCGAACAGACGCCCACGCTGGGCGTACAGGTAGGCCATGGTGGCTTCCATCGTCCACGCTTCCTTGTAGGGGCGTGGCGAGATCAGCGCATCGAATACGTCCGCCACCGCGACGATACGCGCCTCCAGCGGGATCGCGTCGCCGACCAGGCCATCGGGATAACCGCTGCCGTCGTAGCGCTCGTGGTGACGCAGCGCGATCAATGCACCGACCTGGATGAAGCGGTTCTGGCTGCCACTGAGCAGCTCATGGCCAATGCGCGGATGCCGACGCATGATCGCCAGCTCCTCATCATTGAGCTTGCCCTGCTTGAGCAGTACCGCATCGGGAATGGCGATCTTGCCCATGTCATGCAGCGGCGCAGCCATTTCGATCAGCTTGACGTCGTCTTCCGGCAGGCCCAGCTGCTCGGCAATCAGGCCCGCCACGCGCGCCATCCGTTCAAGGTAGGCACTGGTGCCGGCATCACGGAACTCGATCGCACGTGCCAGCCGCGAAAGCGTCTCGCGCTCGCGCTCCTCCACCTCATGCATGCTGGCCAGCAGCCGCTGCTCCAGTGACAGGGCGCGCTGCTTCACGTTCTCGGTCTGCTGGCGCAACTGCAACAGGTTGTAGCAGCGTGCGCGCAGCTCGCGCGGGCGGATCGGCTTGACCAGGAAATCGATCACGCCGGCTTCGAGCGCCGCCTGCCGGATCGGCTCGTCGCCGACCACGGTGATCAGGATTACCGGGATATCGCGATGCTTGGGCAGCCGGCGGAAGCGGCGGGCGAATTCCAGCCCGTCCATCTCCGGCATGCGGTAATCGAGAAGCAGCAGGTCGACCGGATACGATTCGCACCATGCCAACGCGGTCAACGGATCGCCGAAGTCATGCACGCTCAGTTCCGGCGCGATGTCTTCGATGACGTGACGAAGCATCGTCCGTGCGGAAGTCTGGTCATCGACGATGACGATGTTCAAGGCGTTCTCTGCCTGCTTTCTCGACCATGCTGAAAGGTCAGCGGGCGAGGATACCCCGCCGCTGTGCACGCTGGCACCCTGCATCGGCTCGACTCCCGTCACAAGCTCCCCGATTCATGATCGTCGTCACAATGTGAAGCGGATTCTCCACATTGCGGCCTCCCCTGACTCCATGAAGCCATAGCCGGTGTCAAGGTTGTGCAATAACGATACGCCGAGTGCGGGACGCGTCAATCGCGCCGTCTCAAACCGAGACGGCGCGCACAAACGGACGCCGAAAAAGCCGGTTACTGCTCCGGACGCATGTACGGGAACAGCAGCACGTCGCGGATCGAGCTGCTGCCGGTCAGCAGCATCACCAGGCGATCGACGCCGATGCCGAGGCCGCCGGTCGGCGCCATGCCGTACTCCAGCGCACGGATATAGTCGGCGTCGTAGTGCATGGCCTCGTCGTCGCCGCCTTCCTTCGCCGCCACCTGCGCCTGGAAACGCTGGGCCTGATCTTCCGGGTCGTTCAGCTCGGAGAAGCCGTTGGCCAGTTCCTTGCCGTTGACGAACAGTTCGAAACGGTCGGTGTAGCCCGGATCGTTGTCGTTGGCGCGGGCCAGCGGCGAGACCTCCACCGGGTGATCGGTGATGAAGGTCGGCTGGATCAGGGTGTGTTCGACGGTGGCTTCGAAGATCTCAAGCAGCAGCTTGCCCCAGCCGTAGGACGGCTTGACGCGGATCTTCAAGCGCTCGCAATGGCGCAGCAGCGCATCACGGTCGGTGCAGTCGGCAGCGGAGATTTCCGGGTTGTGGTGGCGTACCGCCTCGTCCATGCGCCAGCGGCGGAACGCCGGGCCCAGGTCGATGTTGGCGCCATCCCACTCCACCGTGGTGGAGCCGTTGACCGCCTGCGCCACGTCACGGATCACGCCTTCGGTCAGGTCCATGATCTCGTTGTACGTGGCATACGCCTCGTACAGTTCCATCATGGTGAATTCCGGGTTGTGGCGGGTGCTGACGCCTTCGTTGCGGAAGTTGCGGTTGATTTCGTAGACGCGCTCCAGGCCACCGACGGTCAGGCGCTTGAGGTACAGCTCCGGCGCCACGCGCAGGTACAGGTCCAGGTCCAGCGCGTTGTGGTGGGTGGTGAACGGCTTGGCCGCCGCGCCGCCGGGGATGTAATGCATCATCGGCGTCTCGACTTCGAGGAAGTCGCGGTTGTCCAGCCATGCACGCATCGCACGGATGATCTTCGAGCGCTTGATGAACACCGCGCGCGACTCCGGCGTCACGATCAGGTCGACATAGCGCTGGCGGTAGCGCTGCTCGACGTCGGCCAGGCCGTGCCACTTGTCCGGCAGCGGGCGCAGCGACTTGGTCAGCAGGCGGATAGACTCGGCCTTGACCGACAGCTCGCCGGTCTTGGTACGGGTCAGTCCACCTTCGACCGCAATGATGTCGCCCACGTCCCAGCCCTTGAAGGCGGTGTAGGCATCGCCCAGCACGCTACCCTGCAGGAACAGCTGGATGCGACCGGACTCGTCCTGGATCTGGGCGAAGCTGGCCTTGCCCATGACCCGCTTGGCCATCAGGCGACCGGCCATCTTCACCTGGCGGCCGTTGCCTTCCAGGGTTTCGGCGGTCCACTGTTCCGCATCGGCGAATTCTTCCTGCAGGCTGCCGGCGAAGTCCTCGCGGCGGAAGTCGTTCGGGTACGCGATGCCCTGCCCACGCAGCGCTTTGAGTTTCTCACGGCGCTCGGCGATCAACTTGTTTTCGTCGACGGGGGGGGTATCGGTAGCTTCGCTCATGGATCTGCGGGAATCGTGTAGTGAGGGGGAGTCTTGCGCCCGGCACAGCCGGTTGCCCAGCATACCAAAAGCGCCCTGCCCCGGCCTCCGGATGGCCCCTCCCCGGCCTTGGGCCGCCCCTGCTCCGGTAGCCGCCAACCCTGGTTGGCGATTCATCGTGTGTCGACCAAGGTCGACACCTACCGGATATCGCGGCACCGACGCCCTGGTAGCCGCCAACCTTGGTTGGCGCCCCCGTGTCGACCAAGGTCCACACCTAACGGGCCATGCCCCGGATTCACCCGTTCCCGGGGAACGCCTGCCGCAGCTCCTCCACCAGCACCCGCTGGTTCTCCGAATAATCAATCGGCACCGACACCAGATGCACGCCACCCGCCGTGAACGCCGCTTCCAGCGTCGGAATGAACTGCTCGATCGCGGTCACCTCGTGTCCCTGGCAGCCATAGGCTTCGGCGTATTTGACGAAGTCCGGATTGCCGAAGGTCATGCCGTAATCGGCGAAGCCGTCCACCGCCTGCTTCCAGCGGATCATCCCGTAGGCACCGTCGTTGAGGATCAGCACCACCAGGTTCAGGCCCAGCCGGCGCGCCGTCTCCAGCTCCTGGCTGTTCATCATGAAACCGCCATCGCCACATACCGCCAGCACGCGGCGCTGCGGGTACAGGATCGAGGCCATGATCGCCGACGGCAGGCCCGCACCCATCGTCGCCAATGCGTTGTCCAGCAGCAGCGTGTTCGCCACCTGGGTACGGTAATTGCGCGCAAACCAGATCTTGTACATGCCGTTGTCCAGCGCCACGATGCCGTCCGGCGGCATCACCTGGCGCACGTCATGCACCAGCCGCTGCGGCGTGAAGCCGGCCTCTTCGGCACGATCGGCGATGTGCTCCAGGATCGTCGCGCGCAACGGCAGCAGCGCAGCGGCGTTGTCGACCTTGCCTTCGATACGGTCGGCCAGCAGGGTCAGCGAGCGGCCGATATCGCCGATCACCTCCACCTGCGGGAAGTACACCTGCTCTACCGCGGCCTGCGAATACCCGATGTGGATGACCGTGCGGCCACCCGGGCGCATCACGAACGGCGGCTTCTCCGTCACCTCGTGGCCAATGGTCACGATCACATCGGCCTGGTCGATGGCCATGTGCACGTAGTCGCGCTCGCTCAGCGCCGCCGTGCCCATGTACAGGCCCGAGCCGCCGGCCACCGCGCCTTTGCCCATCTGCGTGGTGACGAACGGAATGCCGGCGCGCAGCACGAACGCCGACAGCGCCTCGCTGGACTGCGGCCGCGAGGCCGCCGACGCGATCACCAGCAACGGCCGCTTGGCGTCGCGGATGATCTGCGCCGCACGATCCAATGCCTCGGGGCTGGCAATCGGCCGATCCACCGGGTGTGGCGGGATCATTGCGACGTCCTCGACCTCCATTGCCGCGATGTCCTCGGGCAGTTCCAGCAGCACCGGGCCGGGGCGCTCTTCCAGGGCGGTGCGGAACGCCTCGCGGACGATGGTCGGGATGGTGCGCGCCGAGACGATCTGCCGTGCGGACTTGGTCAGCGGCTTCATCGTGCTTACGATGTCCACGATCTGGAAGCGCGCCTGCTTGCTGGCAACGATTCCCTTCTGCCCGGTGATCATGATCACCGGCCACGCACCGAGCAGTGCATAGGCCGCACCGGTGGTGAAGTTCAAAGCGCCCGGGCCGAGCGTGGCCAGGCAGACGCCCGGCTTGCCGGTCAGGCGGCCGTAGGTGGCGGCCATGAACACGGCAGCCTGTTCGTGGCGGGTGATGACCAGCTCGATGCTGGAGTGGCGAAGCGACTCGACGACATCGAGGTTCTCTTCACCGGGAATGCCAAAAATGCGCTCGACGCCCTCGTTTTCGAGTGCGGCGACGAGCAGATCGGAACCCTTGGACATGGAATGACGTCCTTCTCGCAATGCGTGATGATGGAACGTTGCAGGGATGCTGACAGCAAGCGTGGATGGCCCGCGTCAACGGCGGTCGAACCACACCGTCTGCGCGTTGACGAATTCACGGATACCGAAGTGCGACAGCTCGCGGCCGAAGCCACTTTTCTTCACGCCGCCGATCGGCACGCGCGGATCGGAGGCCGAGAAGCCGTTGACGAACACGCCACCGGTCTGCAGACGGCGTGCCAGCTGCATCGCACGGGCGTGGTCGCCCGTCCACAGATTGCCGCTGAGCCCGAACTCGCTCTGGTTGGCCAGCTCCACCGCATGGTCGGCATCGCGCGCACGGCTGATCGACGCCACCGGCCCGAAGGTCTCGGTATCGAACGCCTGCATTCCCGGCTCGACGCCGGCCAACACGGTGGGGGCATAGAAGTTGCCGGGGCGATCAAGCTGCTTGCCGCCCACCAGCAGCTGCGCACCGGCCTCGACGGAGGCGCGTACCTGCGCATCAAGCTGTTCAAGCAGATCCTGCCGGGCCATCGGGCCGATCCGGTTGCCGGCTTCGCGGCCATCGCCGACGGTCAGCGCCTGCACACGCTCGCAGAACAGCGCCACGAAACGCTCATACACGGCTTCTTCGACGATGATGCGCTTGCCGGCAATGCACACCTGCCCGGTGTTCTGGAACCGTGAGGCCACGGCGGCATCGACCGCGGCCTCCAGGTCGGCGTCGGCCAACACGATGAACGGATCCGAGCCACCCAGTTCAAGCACCACCTTCTTCAGCGCCTGCCCGGCCTGCGCGGCGATGCTGCGCCCGGCGGCGACGCTGCCGGTCAGGGTCACTGCCGCGATGCGGTCATCGGCGATGGCGGCACTGGTGCCCTCGCGGCTGATGTTGGCGGCGATGAAGGTTCCCTCCGGCAGGCCCGCATCGCGCCACGCAGCGGCGAGCAGCGCGGCGGTGCCGACGATGTTCTCGGCCGGCTTCAGCAGGAAGCCATTGCCGCCCATCAGGATCGGCACGGCCGCGCGCATCACCTGCCAGTACGGGAAGTTCCACGGCATGATGCCGAGCACCACGCCCAGCGGCAGGTAGGAGACATAGGCCTTGTTGTCGGCCACTGACGTCGGTTCGTCGCGCAGGAACGCCGCGCCGTTGTCGGCGTACCAGTCACACAGCACCGCGCACTTCTCGATCTCGGCCAGCGACTCGGCGCGGACCTTGCCCATCTCGGCGGTGGCCAGCGCGGCCAGGGGCTCGCGGTCGCGACGCAGCACGGCTGCCATCGAACGCAGCACGCTCGCGCGTTGCTCGAGTGACTGCGCACTCCAGGCAGCAAAGCCGGCCTGTCCGCGATCAAGGATCGCTTCCAGTTCGGCGGCAGTGGCGAAGGGGTGGCTGGCGATCTGCTGGCCGGTGGCCGGATCACGGGAAATGGCAGCGGGGGCTGCGGGGGAAGCGGACATGCAGGTCTCCTGTTGTCTCGACAACGGGCGGCTGCCCGTTTCCTGACAAGGAATGTGGACCCGATCGGCAAAGGCAACAAGGCGTCTGTTTATCCTGTGACCTGCACTTACCTGCCTGAATAGGGTGGGGTTATCGGCAGGGCTGCGCCCTGCACCCGCAGAGGCAACAGCAACGGCAGAAGCAACAGCAACAGCGGCACCCCGTGCGATGGCGGGGTGGGCCCGGTGGCGGGAGACGCCGTAAACCCATCCATGGGGGCTTGGCCGCGGCATCCATGCCGCGGACACTCCCGCAACCGGACCCACCCCGCCTTCGACAATTTCCCGCTGCTGTTGGTAGGTGTCGACCTTGGTCGACACAGTAGATCCACGCCATGCGTAGATGCTCTTCGTTCAATTGTCGAAATATTCGATTTCGATGGAGATCCATCCACGCATGGCGTGGATCTACCCGATCGCGGGGATCTGTCAGAGGTGGGGCGGTGTCGGATTGCGGGGTGTCCGCGGCATGGATGCCGCGGCCAAGCCCCCATGGATGGGTTCACGGCGTCCCCGCAATCCGACACCGACCCGCCAACCCACGGAAAGCCCGCTGTTGCTGTTGCTATTGCTTCGGCTCTGGCGTCTGCAGGTGCAGGGCTGCAAGCCCTGCCGAACAACCCCTTACCTGCGCGGCAGGTAGGTCACCAGTGACAGGTCATGCCGGCTCTCCGGCACCAGCGCCACGTACTGCAGGTCCAGCAGCCCGCGCGTGGGATGGTTCAGCTTCTTGGCACCTTCGTCGAAACGACGGACATCGTGCTCCGGCCACCACTCACGGAACTGTTCGCTGTGCGTGCCGATGTCCTCGGCCAGCGCCAGGAACGGCGCCTTGTCCGGCGCCTGCGCCATCGCCGCGCGGAAGCTGGCCAGCAGGCCGCGGGTCATTTCTTCCCAGTTGAGGATCAACGTGCGGTACGGCGGATACAGGAACATCAGCCGCAGCGTGTTGCGCTCATGCGGCGCCAATTGACCATAGTCGACAAACAGATCGGCGATGGCCGGGTTCCAGGCCAGGATGTCGAAGCGGGTGTTGCGCACGTAAGCGGGGATCGGCTGCATCGCCTCCACCAGTTGCCGCAGGCCGTCGGTCACCGTTTCGTCGGGGGACTCCAGCGGCACCCCGTAGCCGGACAGCGCGAACGCGTAGGCGCGCTCGTCATCGCTCATCCGCAGCACCTGCGCCAGGCGCTCCAGCACCTCGGGCGAGGCCCGCACTTCGCGGCCCTGCTCGATCCAGGTGTACCAGCTGACGCTGACCCCGATCGCCAGCGCGACTTCCTCGCGCTTCAGGCCCGGCGTGCGCCTGCGCCCCGCGGGCAGCCCCAGTGTTGCTGGCTCGACCCGCGCGCGGCAGGCCTTGAGAAAGCCACCCAGTTCCTTGCGTTCGGCTTCACTGCGCATCATCGCCCTGCCCTGCAGGTTTCAACAGCATTGCGGGACGCCCAAGACGTCCCGCAACGCAGGGCCCGGGCAGCGGACGGTACCGCTGTCGCCGGGCACGCATCAGGCATCGATGCGCTTGGAGCCAACCGCCAGGCCGGCCTTCAGGCTGGCCTCGACGAATTCGTCCAGGTCACCATCGAGCACCTTCTGCGTATCCGAACGCTCGATGCCGGTGCGCAGGTCCTTGATACGGCTCTGGTCGAGCACGTAGTTGCGGATCTGGCTGCCCCAGCCGATGTCGGACTTGGTGGCTTCCACCGCATCACGCTCGGCATTGCGCTTCTGGATTTCCAGCTCGTACAGCTTGGCGGCCAGCATCTTCATCGCGTTGTCGCGGTTCTGGTGCTGGCTGCGGCCGGTCTGGCAGGCCACGACCGTGTTGGTCGGGATGTGGGTGATACGCACCGCCGACTCGGTCTTGTTGACGTGCTGACCACCCGCACCGGAGGAGCGGTACACGTCGGTACGCAGATCGGCCGGGTTGATGTCGATTTCGATGTTGTTGTCCACTTCCGGCGACACGAACACCGAGGTGAAGCTGGTATGGCGGCGGTTGTCCGAGTCGAACGGCGACTTGCGCACCAGGCGGTGCACGCCGGTCTCGGTCTTCAGCCAGCCATAGGCGTAATCACCTTCCACGCGCAGCGTGGCCGACTTGATGCCCGCGACGTCGCCACCAGACACTTCCATCAGCTCGGTCTTCCAGCCACGCGATTCACACCAGCGCAGGTACATGCGCAGCAGGATCTCGGCCCAGTCCTGGGCTTCGGTGCCACCGGCGCCGGCCTGGATGTCGACGAACGCCGGGGCGGTGTCCATCTGGCCGGAGAACATGCGCTGGAACTCCAGCTTCTCCACGTGCGCCTGGTGCTTGTCCAGGTCGGCCACCACGGCCAGCGCGGTGTCCTCGTCCTGCTCGGACTCGGCCAGCTCCAGCAGCTCGGTGGCGTCGCTCAGGCCTTCCAGCACCGCGGCGATGCCGCCCACGGTCTTTTCCAGGGTCGAGCGCTCTCGCCCCAGGTTCTGGGCGTACTCGGCGTTGTTCCAGACGTCGGGGCTTTCCAGCTCCCGCGTTACTTCTTCAAGACGCTCTTTCTTGGCGTCGTAGTCAAAGATACCCCCGGAGCGACAACACGCGATCGGTCAGATCGGCGATGCGCTGGCGGACAGGATTCAGTTCGATCATGTCGGCGGTCATACATTCAAAAGATGACTGCAAATGATACCGCAGGCCGGGGTGAACCGGCGCAGAAGCCGGTCCCGCCCTGCCACGCCCCTACCCGCCCAAGGCCTGCCGCAGCAGCGGCAGCTGGCGCCGGCTGCACGGCACCCGGGCCCCGTCAGCCATGTGCAGCAAGGCCTCGCCGCCATCCAGCGGCTCAATCGAGCGCAGCTGGTCACGATTGACCAGCCAGCTGCGGTGGCTGCGCAGGAACAGGACCGGGTCCAGCCGCGCTTCCAGCACCGCCATGGTGATCCGCAGCGGGTAGTCATGGCCGCGCACCCGCAGGTTCACGTAGTTGCCGGCGGCCTGGGCGTACTCGACATCGGCCGTGGCCACCAGGAACTCCTTGCCCAGCTTGCGCACCAGGAAATGGTCGGGACGATCGACCGGCTCGACCGGCGGGCCCTCATCGGGGGCGGCGAGCAGGGTCGCTTCGCCCTGTCGGCGACGACCGAACCAGGCCACGGCATGTACCGCCGAGACCAGCAGCGCGTAAGTCTGGATGTCCTTGAAGAACTCATAGAACCATTGCGTCGGCCAGTCCCCGAAGGTGTAGTGGCTGCCCAGCAGGGCGTGCATCGCTTTGCGCAGCACGACCATCGTGCTCACGTGCAGCAGCCACCACGCTACGGCGCCCAGCAGGTACGGCATCAGTCGCTGCCGCCAGGTATCGGCATGCAGCGGCCAGCGTGAAGCGGCACGGATCAACAACACCAGCAGCAGCAGCGACACCAGCGCGCTGCTGAATTCATCGATCGTCACCGCCATCCAATGCGGCGGCAGTTCATCACGCGCCGCCATCATCACCTTGGCCAGCACGTTGGCCGCCGCCGTCCCCAGGAAGAGTACGACCCAGAACACGGCTACCTGCCGTCCTTGCCTGCTGCTGCCCATTGGTTCGCCACGCACTTGCGGGTCCTGCTGGTTGTGCTCGTCCATCACTGGATTATCGCCAACCACGGCCCCGGTGACGTACGCCATTCGTCCCCCAGCCCCGCCATTGGGCCCTGCGGGACATCCAGCTACCCCCTCCTGATGGTGACACCGCGGCAGGTCTTCCACCCTGCAACGACACCAACACGGATAGCGCCATGACCCGCCGCCACGACCTCGACACCCTGCGCATCGGCGCCTTCGGGCTGCTGATCCTCTACCACGTGGCCATGGCGTACGTGGCCGGATGGGACTTCCACCTCAAGAGCGCTCACACGGCCGGGTGGCTGCAGTGGCCGATGATCGCGCTGAATCGCTGGCGCATGCCGCTGCTGTTCGCCATCTCCGGCATCGCACTGGGCCTGTGCCTACCCGCGCACGGCCGTTGGCAGTTTGCGTTGCGGCGCAGCTGGCGCCTGTTGTTGCCGCTGCTGTTCGGCATCGTCGCGGTCGTCTCGCTGCAGGCCTACTGCGAGGCGGTGGACAAGGGCGACGTCACGCCGGGGCTCGGCGCCTTCCTGTGGCGCTACTGGCAATTCCGGCCGTGGCCGGGAGCCAGCTTCAGCGGTGCAGCCTATGGCTTCACCTGGAACCACCTGTGGTACCTGGCCTATCTGACCCCCTACACGCTGCTGACGATCCTGTTGGCCAGCGTAGTGCGGCCGCTACGCCACCGCCTGCCGGGCCTGTATCTTCGCGACCGTTGGATCGTCACGCTGGGCCTGCTGCTGCCGGTGCTGTGGCTGGCGTGGGCACTGCTGGTCATCCTGCCCACGCATCCGCCAACCCATGCGCTGGTCGATGACCTGTATGTCCACGCCGAATCGCTGCCCCTGTTCCTCGGCGGCTTCCTTGCAGCGCGCTGGCAGCGTGGATGGGACCTGCTGGTGCGTGGCCGGCGGTTGACCCTGGTATTGGCCGTGATCGGGCTGACTGTCGAACTGGGGATCCGCGCACTTGCCCGGATGCCCGATGTTGGCGATCTGCCGGAATGGGTACTGTCGCTGCCATGGGCGCAGACCGAGCGCGTCGGCCGCGCGATGTACACCTGGTGCGCCCTGCTGGCCATCTTCGGCTGGGCGCAGGTCCTGCTTGCGCGGCCATGGCGTGGCCTGGGCTACTGCCGCGAGGCGGTCTTCAGCTGGTACATCCTGCACCAGACCGTGCTGATCGTACTGCTGTACTGGCTGCGGCCGCTGCAGCTGGGCGCTTGGCTGGAGCCGGTGCTGGTGATCATCGGCACCGTCATCGGCTGCCTGGTGATCCACGAACTGCTGGTGCGCCGAGTGCGCTGGCTGCGGCCGCTGTTCGGGCTGCGTGCCGATCCACCAGAGTCACCGATCACACGCGCCGCAACAGCACGGTTGTAGAGCCGAGCCCACGCTCGGCTGCTTGTGCCATGAGCCGAGCACAGGCTCGGCTCTACAGCGAAGCAGTCGAGCCAGCTCGACCCTACACGGGCGTCCCAGTGATCAACGCACCTCGAACTCCCCCACCAGCACGGTCTCGGCACGGTCCTTCAGCCGCATCGTCACCATCTGGTCCTTCTGCTTCGGCGTACCCCAATGGGTGGTCAGGCGCAGCATCAGCGTCGTCGCGCCAGTCACCAGCTGCTGGCGGCTGCCGAAGTAGTTCGCCTCCACCTTGTACTTGCCGGGCTTGGCATTGCGCAGCGAGAACTGTTCCGGGCCATAGCCACCGGTGAAGTCCTGCGACATCTGCCCGCCCTGATAGGTCAGGCGGTTGCCGTAGTACGCGCGCTCACCGTTCGGGTCGGTCACCCACAGGTCCATGTCGCTGTTGTCGGCATCCCAGGCCAGTACCACGCGCAGGTCCAGCGGCATCGCCTGCAGCAGGCGCGGGTCGATGCTCTTGGTGTCCAGCCGCGGCTTGCTGGCGGCCACCAGGTTGGTCAACTCGTCCAGGGCGATCAGCGCAATGCCGTCGAAACGAGCATCCCAGGGCCGTACGACCACCTGGTACAACGGCGCCAGCGCCTGCTGTGGCTTGCCCGCTGCGGCCAGCGCCAGGCCCAGGTCGCGGAAGCTCTGCGGTTCTTCCTGGCCCATCGCCAGCACCTGCTCGAACACCGGCACCGCCAGCGCCGGAGCGTCGGCCTGCAGCAACCGATAACCGAGCACGCGCAGCAGATGGCGGTTGTCCAGATCCATCTCGGCCAGGTTGGAGAGCACGCGCAGGGCAAGATCGCGCTGCCCCTGTTCGATCAACAGGTCGGCCACGTCGAGGAAGAATGCGCTGCTGTCGGCGTTCGCCGCGCGCTCGGCCAGATAGCGGTCATACAGTTGCGACGCCGGCCCTTGGCGCAGGCGGCGGGCAACCGGCGAATCCGGCTGCCACGCAGCCAGCTTGATTCCCAGCTGACCGTCATTGGCAGCGGCAGGCCCAGCGACCATCGCATCGGCGGCCGCTTCCATCATCGGCGCGGGCGCCGGTGCCGGGCGTGCGACCGAACGCTGGCGCGCAGTGGCTGCATTCGACTGCATCTCCGCTGCGGCGGGAGCTGGAGCAACCAGCATCGCTACCGGTGCCGGCGGGGCGCCGGCCGCCACCTCCAGCGCCTTCGAATCCGCCTGCGGCGGTGTGCCCTTCGGCCAACTGCGATTCCACCACTGTTGGCGCTGCTGCCACTGCGTCACCACCTTGTCCAGACGCTGGCGGTCGGCCGCTTCGCGGTCTGCAACCTGGCGTGCGAAGCGCTGGTCGTACTCGGCGCGCAGCTTGCCCGACGGACGGATCGCATAGCGCAGGTAGTCGTCCAGGGTTTCCAGCACGATCAGCGAGGTATCCGGGCCCACCAAGCTGAACTGCTGCGACAGCCGCTGCATCGCCTCACGGTTGCTGCGTCGATCGCTCGACAACTGCTGCAGGCGCGCCTGTGCCCACAGGCCGGCCAGCAGATCACCGTCTTCGTTCTTCTGCGTCGCGGGCAGTGCCTGCCACTCGCCGCCAGCCACGCGTACCCGCATCGGCACACCTTCGGCCGCCAACCGCGCATGCAACCACAGCCAGCCCTGGGCCTGGCTGCGGCGGTCGATCACCACATCCTGCACGCCACGGCCGGCATCGATCTGGACATCCAGCGGTACCGACAGCAGTTCCCGAGCGGCGGCATCTATATCGCTGCCGAGTGCCACGAAAGTGCCCGCATGCGCCTCGCTCCAACCGCGCAGGCGGGTGGCATCGGTGCGTGCACCAGCACTGCTGATCGCAAACAGGCGCTGGTCGGCGGCCAGCGCCGGCAGTGCTTCCGGCCCGTAGGTCAGCAGACCATCGCTGACCATCAGGTATTCCTTCACCTCCGGCTGCGGCTGCCACTGCGCCAGCGCACTGGCACCATCGGGCTGCACCGACATCAACGCCCGGCGCAATTCACTCCAGTCGCCCCCGCGGATACGGAAACGACGCACCTGCTCGGCACGATCACGCAGCACCGTCAGTGCGACGTTGCCTTCGCCCATCGCAGCGAAGTAGCGATCAAGCAGCCCGAACTCGCGGGTGCGATCACGCTGGCCAGCAGAGCCGGAACCATCCCACAGCAGCCCCACTTCCGATGGCACACGGCGCGGCGCGGCCGACGTAGGCACCGGCAGCTGGGCCAGCAGGTAGTGACCGCCCTGCCAGCGGGCAACCTGCACCTGCGCCTTGCGCTCGGCCGGCAGCGTCCATTGCAGCTGGGCCGGCAACTGTGCGCCGCGCCCTTGCCAGTGCAGACGGCCCTCATCAATGCGGAACGGCGCACTGCCAGTATCAGCACCCTTCGGTGCCTGCACGTCCAGTTCAACGGCAGCGGCACCGGCGACGAACTGCAGCGGCAGCGTCCAACGCCAGCCCTGCCCGGCGTATGCCAGCGGCTCGCGTACGACCAGCTGCACACGGCGGCTGCCGCCGGCCGGCAACGGATAAACGCGCAGCCGGAACTGGTTGCCGGCGGTCTGCTCCAGCAGGCCCGGATCGACGCCACGACGGGCGATCTCCTCGAACACCTGGCGACCGCGGTCCTTGGGCACCGGTACGGCCTCGCGCAACTCGCCATTGATGTCCAGGGCGAAGCCGGTGATCTGCTGGCCCTCGCCCAGCGGGAACTGCAGCTCACCCTCCAGCACGCGCTGGTTGGGGTTGTGGAACTCCAGGGTGATCCGGGTCTGGGCGATGCCGGCCTGCACCTCGCCTTCGATGCGCGCCTGTCGCAGCTGCACGGGCTGTTCTGCCGCGGGTGCGATCAGCAGCGGGGTGGAGGCGATCGGCGGTACCGGACGACGCGACGCCTGGGGCATTGCCGGCCAGGTTGCCATGGCCAACAGCAGTACGGTGCAGCAGCGGGCGAAGACCATGACAGGACTCCAGTGGGATCGTGATTGCTTGAACGCACCAAACGGGTGGATGGGGTTAACGCAATTCGATGCTGGCTCTTCGCCGCCCCTGGGCGCACCATGTGCGACTTCCCGATCCCGCGCAAGGATGCTCATGCGTTACCCCCTGCTTCCCACCCTGCTGGCGCTGTCCTGGCCGCTGGCCGCCGGCGCCGTCGATGCGCCTGCAGGGCTGTATTTCCAGCATCACGACTGGGTCGTGGCCTGCGACAACACCCGCACCTGCCGCGCGGCCGGCTATGCCAGCGACGACGACAGCACCCTGAGCGTGCTGCTGACGCGGAAGGGCGGCCCCGATCAAGCCATCAACGGCCGGGTGTCGTTGCAGCCGATCGACGAACAGCCGCAGCCGAAGGGCGCACTGCACCTGCGCGTCCAGCAGCGTGACCTCGGTGTGCTGGCGCCGGCCAAGGACACAGGCACCTATGCGCTGAGCCCGACGCAGACCACCGCAGTGCTGTCGGCGCTGGTGCGCGATGGCGGCATCACGGTTGTCGATGCCACCGGCCATGCGTGGCCGCTGTCGGACAAGGGTGCAGCGGCTGTGTTGCTGAAGGCCGACGAGTTCCAGGGCCGCGTGGGGACGCCGGGCGCGGTGATGCGCAAGGGTACTGCCGCCGAAAGCAGCGTACCTGCCGCCGTTGCCAAACCCGTGGTGCGCAAGGCAGCGACCTTGTCGACGCCGCCGGACGACCCGGCATTCGCCAAGCTGGCCGCGTCACCGGCGCTGCGTGCAGCGCTGCGCGCCACCCTGAAAGAGCCCAGCTGCGAAGGCCTGCTAGAGGCCGACCCGGATCTTCCGATCAGCAATTCGCCACTGCAGATACAGCGTCTGGACGCCAAGCATCTGCTGGTCAACGTTCCCTGCTGGCGCGCGGCCTACAACACCGGCGATGGTTACTGGGTCATCGGTGAGAAAGCGCCTTACCAGCCGCAGTGGGTGACCAGTGATGCGATCGACTACGGCGACGGGCAGATCGTCGCCTCGCACAAGGGCCGCGGCCTGGCCGACTGCGTGTCGGATGAAACGTGGACCTGGGATGGCACGCGCTTCGTCGCGACCTCGGCAATCAGCGGCGGTCTGTGCCGCGGCGTTCCTGGTGGAACCTGGGAGCTGCCGACACGGGTAAGCGAGGTTCGCTGACGCCCCCCTTTTTTCATGCGGGCAGGCAGTGCTCGACGATCAGCTGGATCGCGGCGCCACCGCGATAGTCATCGCAGGCCAGGCGATAGGCCAGGTGGACATGCTTGCCTGGTGCGTTGCCGTGCCAGCCACCGAAGTGGATCGCGTTGATCGTGCCCGGTACGCCGGGCAGGCGCAGTTCCAGCTTCAGATGCCGTTCCTTCAATACGCGCCAGTTGGCCACTTCGAAGTGGCCATCGAACAGCGGCTCGGGGAAACCTTGTCCCCACGGTCCGGCCAGGCGCAGCGCATCGGCGTGGCGATGATCGAGTTCGTCCGCTGCCAGTTCGCCATCACTGAGCACCTGCTGCTGCAGTGCCGCCGGGTCGAGCATTTCCAGCACGGTAGCGACGAACGCGGCTTCGAAGTCGGCCAGATGATCCAGTCGCATGCTCAAGCCGGCAGCCATTGCGTGACCGCCGAAGCGCTCGATCAAGCCGGGATGGCGCGCATCAACCAGGGCCAGCGCATCACGGATATGCAGGCCGGCAATCGAACGCGCTGAACCGCGCAGGGTGTCGGCACCCGGCTCGGCCGGCGCGAACGCGATCACCGGACGATGCAGGCGATCTTTCATCTTCGAAGCGACCAGGCCGACCACACCGGGGTGCCAATCCGCATCAAACAGGCAGGCCGCCACCGGACGCTGCCCGGCGGTATCGAGCACCACCCGCGACAGCGCCTGTTCGGCGTCATCGGTCATCGACTGCTGCACCGCACGCCGCTCAGCGTTGATCTGCTCCAGCGTCTGCGCGATGTCACGGGCCTGCCGCGGATCTTCGGTGAGCAGCAGCGCGATTCCCAGCGCCATGTCTTCCAGCCGACCGGCCGCATTCAAGCGCGGGCCGAGCCCGAAGCCGATGTCGGTGGCGGTCAGTCGCGCGGCGTCGCGGCCACTGGCTTCGATCAGCGCCTTCAGGCCAACGCAGCCCTGGCCGTTGCGCAGCCGACGCAGACCAGCACTGACCAGGGCGCGGTTGTTGGCATCCAGCACCACCAGGTCGGCCACGGTACCCACGGCCACCAGATCCAGCAGGGTGGTCAGGTCCGGACCTTTCCCATCGGCAAATACACCCGCTTCGCGCATCTGCCGGCGCAGCGCCATCAGCACGTAGAAGATCACGCCGACACCGGCCAGCGACTTGCTGGGGAAGGCGTCGCCGTCCAGATTGGGGTCGACGATGACATCGGCCGGCGGCAGCTGCGGACCGGGCAGATGATGATCGGTCACCAGCACCTGCCAGCCCCGCGCTTTGGCTGCGGTCACGCCGTCATGGCAGGCGATTCCGTGATCGACGGTGACCAGAAGATCCGGCTGCAGCGCAGCCAGCTCGTCCACCAGCGACGGTGACAGGCCGTAGCCGTGCACCATGCGGTTGGGCACCGCGTGGAAGACATGCTGCGCGCCGAGCATGCGCAGGCCACGTACACCGACCGCGCAGGCGGTGGCGCCGTCGCAGTCGAAATCACCGACCACCAGGATCCGCTTGTCCGCTGCAATGGCCTGGACCAACAGGTCCACGGCCGCATCGATGCCGGTCAGCAGCTCCGGCGCGTGCAGGTTGCCCAGCTTGGGCAGCGCCAGTTCCGGGGTGTGCGCACCACGTGCGGCGTACAGGCGCGCCAACAGTGGCAGCGTGCCGTCCGGCCAGCTACCGGGCGCAACCGCATCGCGGCGGCGGATCATCGGCGAATCAGAGGACAGCGGCGCAGCATCGGCGGCAAGGGACATCGGCATCGCCGGTTTACGGAAGACCCGCGCATGATACCCCGCTCGGCGTGTCTGGCTCTGCGCGGGCTTGGCGCAGGCGGGGTGATCGCCCATGCTTGTTCGCTTCTGAAACGGAATTTGCCATGCATCGCACGCTGTCCGCACTGATTGCCAGCCTTTTGCTGCCGCTGGCCAGCCACGCCGGAAACACGCCGCTGGAACCCGGCATCGAGTTCGTGCGCCACGACTGGTTCCTGGCCTGCGACAACACCGGCACCTGCCGCGCCGCCGGCTATGGCCCGGAGAACGCAGGCAGCCTGCTGGGCCTGATGCTGGAACGTGCCGGCGGCCCCGGCACGGCAGTGAAGGCGCGGCTGCGGGTCGGTGAGGATGGCGAAAGCACAATGCCTGAAGGATCGATGCGCCTGCAGGTGAACGGACGTGATCTGGGTCGCGTGCAGGACACCGGGGCCGACGAAGCGGTGACGCTGCGACCGACGCAGGTTGCAGCCCTGCTCGCCGCCCTGCCCGGCCAGGCCCGCATCGAGGTGATCGACAGCAGGGGCACGCGCTGGCCGATTTCCGATCGTGGTGCCGCCGCGGTGCTGTTGAAAATGGACGAGGCACAAGCGCGCGTGGGTACGCCCGGCGCCCTGATACGGCGTGGCACGCGTGCCGAAGCGAGCGTGCCGGCTGCGCAAGCCAGACCGGTGATCGTGCGCGGCGTGCTGGCGGCCGCTCGCCCCGGCGACAGCGCATTGGGCAGCAGCGAAGCGCTGCGCGACGCGTTGATTGCCACGCTCGGCGACAGCGACGACTGCCCGCGCCTGATCGAGTACAAGGGAACCCCGGAAATGGTGATCGAGCGGCTGGACGACAGCCATGTGCTGGTGCAGGCGCTGTGCCAGATGGGTGCGTACAACTACAGCAATGGTTTCTGGATCGCGCACGATCAGCCACCGTACGCAGCGGAGGTGGTCACGCTGGAGGCAGAGGGCTTCTCGCGCGTCGAGCGCACGCTGTACGCACGCTACAAGGGCCGCGGCATCGGCGACTGCGTTTCCGGCTCTGACTGGACCTGGGATGGCCGCAGATTCCAGCCAAGCAGTGCGTTCAGTACCGGTCTGTGTCGTGGCATGCCGGGCGGGCATTGGAACCTGCCGACCCTGGTCAGCGAGGTTCGTTGAATGCGTGCATCCTCACTGTTACGCACGCCGCTGCTGGCCTCCCTCACTCTGGCCTCGGTTGCCTCGGCCGCTGAACCGCTTGGCACATCGTTCGTCGAGGGTGACGGCGTGATGGCCTGCGACAACACCCGCACCTGCCGGCTAGCAGTCTACGGTCCACTGGCACCGCTGATGCTGAGCGTGCTGCTCGAACGTGCCGGCGGGCCGCAGACCGCGGTCACCGCACGGCTGTCAATGGCCGAGGGCGCCGAGGACGCGCCACGTACCCCTGTGGCGGTGGCACCCGAAGGGACGTTGCGACTGCGCGTGGACGGAAGGGACCTCGGTGCCATCGGCCACAGCGAAGCGCTCGATATTGGCCTGCAGCTGTCCGCGCACTACGTGACAGCAGTAATCGATGCACTGCTGGAGGACAGGCGCATCGAGATGAGCGACGCCTCCGGCCACGCGTGGCCACTGTCGGATCGCGGCATCCGCACGTTGCTGCTGAAGATGGACGAGGCACAAGGTCGGCTGGACACCCCAGGCGCACTGGTGCGCAAGGGCGCACAGCCGGAATCGAAGGTGCCGGCTGCAGTAGCCGCGCCACCGCTGAAGGCACCGCCCCTGCTGGTCGAAGCACATGACGACGATGGTCAGCTGGCTGAGCGGACAGATCTGCTGCAGCAACTGCAGCCGGTGGCCGCCGCGCGGAACGCCTGCGAACGGATGTCGTCGCGCCAGCTACGCATCGAACGGGTGGATGCCACCCATGTCCTTGCCATGTTGAGCTGTGCGACCGACCGCCACATCGTGCCAGCGGGTACCTGGCTGATCCGCGACCGTGCACCATTCGCACCCAAGCTGCTCTCGTCGACCCCGCTGTTTCCGCTCTACCCGCACGCCGTGTTTCTTGAAGAAGGCCTTGCGACAGACCAGGATGCGTGCGGGACGAACCGGCACTGGGCGTGGGACGGAAGTCGACTGATCCTCAGTGCGGAGTACGTCGGTCACTACTGCACCGGCCCGAGCCGCAGGCACTGGCAGTTGCCGACCTACGTCACCGATGTTCGATAGCGCATCCGCCGGGCATGGCCCGGCGCTACCGCATTCTTTCAACCGTCGTGCAGCTGGCGGGGCTTCTTCCAGAACTGCCAGCGCTGGCCTTTGTCCAGCTGGAACTGCAGGCCATCCTCGAAATCCAGCACCAGCCGTTGCAGTTCACCACGCTTGAGCGCGGCCAGCAGCGGCCGGATCGCATCGTTGCCCAGCTGCTGCAACGAGCGCAGCTGGCGCAGGTCGACCAGTGCATCGACCGATTGCTCGCCATCCACCGCGACGCCTGCGGCCTGCGCCAGGCCCTGCAGCAGCGCATCGCGGCTGCGCACCTGCGCATGTGGCGTGGCCACCGATACCGGCATCACGCCACCGCCCCAGAACCACAGCGAATTGATCGGCTGCTGCCCCTGTGCAGCGCGCTGCTGGTTCCACGAATGGGTATGCAGCAGCACCTGCGCTTCCGTCATCAATGCGCGCCAGCGGCGGCCCGCCTCGCCCAGTGGCAGGTGCGAGAACAGATCATCACCCAGCACCTCGTCCGGACTGTCGAACTCCGGCAGTTCGGTACCGATGGGCAGCCGCAGGTACCAGCGCGAAGGGTCGGGGGCATCCAGCACGAAGCCTGCATCCGCAAACAGCGGCTGCAACACAGGCAACAGGGCCAACGTATCGGCCAGGCTGGGCCGCAGCGTTTCGCCGTGGCCCATCATGCGCGCGCCATGCATGTCCGGCACCATGCAGGCCGGATCGGCACGCAGCCAGCAGGCGCCGGCGGCATCGCCGACGTCACGCTGGCGGGTCAACGCGGCCACCGGCCAGTGCGGCGCGGCGACCGTGAAGTGACGCAGCAGCTGCGCCCGTTCACCGGCGTCGCCCTGCGAGGTGGTGGCGCGGCCCAGGGCACGCGCCACATCATCCGGCAATGCAGCCACCGCAAAGCGGCTGCGTGCCGGCAACAGCAGGGTCGCCGTTGCCACGGATCAGTCCTGGTAGCTGACGCTGACGATCTCGTACTCGCGCTGGCCGGCCGGCGCATCGATCACGATCGAGTCACCTTCCAGCTTGCCGATCATCGCGCGGGCAACCGGCGAGGAAATGGCGATCAGGCCCAGTTTGATGTCCGCTTCCAGATCGCCAACGATCTGGTACTTCTTCTCTTCGTCCGATTCCACGTCGGCCAGGGTCACGCTGGCGCCGAACACCACCTTGGAGCCTGCATTGAGCTTGCTCACGTCGATGATCTCGGCGTGCGACAGCTCGCCTTCCAGCTGCTTGATGCGGCCTTCGATGAAGCCCTGTTCCTCGCGCGCGGCGTGGTACTCGGCATTCTCCTTCAGGTCGCCATGCTCGCGCGCTTCGGCGATCGCGGCGATCACCTTCGGGCGCTTGACCGACTTCAGGTGATCCAGTTCATCGCGCAGTCGCTGCGCGCCCTTCATCGTGATGGGTGCTCTCATGCGTTCAACTCCTTGTGCAGTTCCTGCAGCGACCAGACCGGGCCGGTACCGCGGAATTCCAGTGAATCCACCAGCGCCTTGGCACCGGCAATGGTGGTCGAATAGGTGACGCGGTGCTGCAGCGCCTCGCGGCGGATCGAGAACGAGTCGTTGATCGCGGCACGGCCTTCGGTCGTGTTGACGATATAGACGATCTCGCCGTTCTTGATCGAATCGACGATGTGCGGGCGACCCTCGACCACCTTGTTGATGATCTCGCAATCCATGCCGTGCTGCTGCAGCCACGCTGCGGTGCCGCGGGTGGCGACCAGGCTGTAGCCACGTGCCAGCAGGGCCTTGGCCACCGGCAACACGCGCTTCTTGTCCGGGTCTCGCACCGACACGAAGGCCTTGCCGACCGGCGGCGCCTTGATGCCACCGGCTTCCTGCGCACGCGCGAAGGCGGCGTTGAAGCTGCGACCCACGCCCATCACCTCACCGGTGGAGCGCATCTCCGGCCCAAGGATCGGGTCGACGCCCTGGAACTTGGCGAACGGGAAGATCGCTTCCTTCACCGAGTAGTAGTCCGGCACGATTTCCTTGGTGGCGCCCTGCTCTTCCAGGGTCTTGCCCGCCATGCAGCGGGCCGCGATCTTGGCCAGCGGCATGCCGGTGGCCTTGGACACGAACGGCACGGTGCGCGAGGCACGCGGGTTCACTTCCAGCAGGAAGATGGTGTCGTTGCCTTCCTCGTCGGTCTGGATCGCGAACTGGGTGTTCATCAGGCCCACCACGTTCAGGGCCTTGGCCAGCTCGACCACCTGGCGACGCAGCTCTGCCTGGGTTTCAGCCGACAGCGAGTACGGCGGCAGCGAGCAGGAGGAATCGCCCGAGTGCACGCCGGCCTCTTCGATGTGCTCCATCACGCCACCGATCAGGACGTTGCCCTGGGCGTCGGCGATGATGTCCACGTCGCACTCGACGGCGTTGTCGAGGAAGCGGTCCAGCAGCACCGGCGAATCGTTGGACACCTTCACCGCGTCACGCACGTAGCGGGCCAGGTCGGATTCGCCGTAGACGATTTCCATCGCGCGGCCACCCAGCACGTAGCTCGGGCGCACCACCAGCGGGTAGCCGATCTCGCGCGCCAGCAGCAGGGCTTCCTGGTCGTTGCGGGCGATGCGATTCGGCGGCTGCTTCAGGCCCAGCTTTTCCACCAGCTGCTGGAAGCGCTCGCGGTCTTCGGCCAGGTCGATCGAGTCAGGGCTGGTGCCGATCACCGGCACGCCATTGGCTTCCAGCGCGCGTGCCAGCTTCAGCGGGGTCTGGCCGCCGTACTGCACGATCACGCCCTTGGGCTGCTCCAGCTCGACGATTTCCAGCACGTCTTCCAGGGTCAGCGGTTCGAAGTACAGGCGGTCGGAGGTGTCGTAGTCGGTCGACACGGTTTCCGGGTTGCAGTTGACCATGATGGTTTCATAGCCATCCTCGCGCAGCGCCAGTGCCGCGTGCACGCAGCAGTAGTCGAACTCGATGCCCTGGCCGATGCGGTTCGGGCCACCGCCGAGGATCATGATCTTGTCGCGGTTGCTCGGCGCGGCTTCGCACTCGTCCTCGTAGGTCGAGTACAGGTAGGCGGTGCCGGTGGAGAACTCGGCGGCGCAGGAGTCCACGCGCTTGTACACCGGGCGCACCTTGTGCGCGCGACGCAGCGCACGCACGGCCGCTTCGTTGGTGCCGGTCAGCTGGGCCAGGCGGGCGTCGGAGAAGCCGGCGCGCTTGAGCTTGCGCAGGCGCGCCGCATCCAGTGCGTCGATGCCATCGGCCGCGACCTGGGTCTCGGCGGCGATGATTTCTTCGATCTGGTCCAGGAACCACGGATCGATGTAGGACAGCTTGAAGATGTCCTCCACGCTCATGCCGGCGCGGAACGCATCGCCCACGAAGAACAGGCGCTCCGGACCCGGCGCCTTCAGCTCGCGGCGCAGGGTCTGCAGATCGTCTTCACTGGTCAGGTCCAGGCCGGTCGGGTCGAAGCCGACCTTGCCGGTTTCCAGGCCACGCAGGGCCTTCTGCATCGACTCCTGGAAGGTGCGGCCCATCGCCATCACCTCGCCCACCGACTTCATCTGGGTGGTCAGGCGTGCATCGGCGGCCGGGAACTTCTCGAATGCGAAGCGCGGAATCTTGGTGACGACGTAGTCGATGGACGGCTCGAACGAGGCCGGGGTCAGGCCGCCGGTGATCTCGTTCTTCAGTTCGTCCAGGGTGTAGCCCACGGCCAGCTTGGCGGCGACCTTGGCGATCGGGAAGCCGGTGGCCTTGGAGGCCAGCGCCGAGGATCGCGACACGCGCGGGTTCATCTCGATCACCACCACGCGGCCGGTGTCCGGGTTGATGCCGAACTGCACGTTCGAACCACCGGTATCCACGCCGATCTTGCGCAGCACGGCGATGGAGGCATCGCGCAGGCGCTGGTATTCCTTGTCGGTCAGGGTCTGCGCCGGGGCCACGGTGATCGAGTCACCGGTGTGCACGCCCATCGGGTCCAGGTTCTCGATCGAGCAGACGATGATGCAGTTGTCCGCGGTATCGCGGACCACTTCCATCTCGAACTCCTTCCAGCCCAGCACCGATTCTTCGACCAGCACTTCGGTGGTCGGCGACAGTTCCAGGCCGCGGTTGACGATTTCGATCAGCTCTTCGCGGTTGTAGGCGATGCCGCCGCCACTGCCGCCGAGGGTGAAGCTGGGGCGGATGATGGTCGGATAGCCGACGCGGGTCTGGATCTCCAGCGCTTCGTCCAGGGTGTGCGCAACGGCAGCGGTCGGGCACTCCAGGCCGATCTCGCTCATCGCCACGCGGAACAGCTCGCGGTCCTCGGCCATCATGATGGCTTCGCGCTTGGCGCCGATCAGCTCGACGTTGTACTTCTCCAGCACGCCGTTGTCGGCCAGGTCCAGCGCGCAGTTCAGCGCGGTCTGGCCACCCATGGTCGGCAGCAGCGCGTCAGGCTTTTCCTTGGCGATGATCTTCTCGACCGTCTGCCAGTTGATCGGCTCGATGTAGACGGCGTCGGCCATCTCCGGGTCGGTCATGATCGTGGCCGGGTTGCTGTTGACCAGCACCACGCGGTAGCCCTCGTCACGCAGGGCCTTGCAGGCCTGGGCGCCGGAGTAATCGAACTCGCAGGCCTGGCCGATGACGATCGGGCCGGCACCGATGATGAGGATGGTCTTGAGGTCAGTGCGCTTGGGCATTTTCTTCTCTAAGTCAGTACAGCGTGACAAGGGGGGTGATCGCACGCTGTCGATCAGGAATCTTGATCCGCAGCGCCGCGCCAGAGGCAGCCGCGATGCGGAGGCTTACGGTCCATCGCGACGCCACCGGCGAACCGGCGGCGTACTGATCACGCCTTGGCCTGGTCCATCAGCGCCACGAAACGGTCGAACAACGGACCGACGTCGGTCGGGCCCGGCGACGCTTCCGGGTGGCCCTGGAACGAGAAGGCCGGCACGTCGGTGCGGGCGATGCCCTGGTTGGTGCCGTCGAACAGCGAACGGTGGGTCACCCGCAGGGTGGCCGGCAGGGTCGCTTCATCCACTGCGAAACCGTGGTTCTGCGAAGTGATCATCACCCGGCCGCTGTCCAGGTCCTGCACCGGATGGTTAGCACCATGGTGGCCATGGCCCATCTTGATCGTCTTCGCGCCCGAGGCCAGGCCCAGCAGCTGATGGCCCAGGCAGATGCCGAAGGTCGGGATCTTCACGTCGATGAAGGTCTTGATCGCGGTGATCGCGTAGTCGCACGGCTCCGGGTCGCCCGGGCCGTTGGACAGGAACACGCCGTCCGGCTTCAGCGCCAGCACTTCAGCAGCCGGGGTCTGCGCCGGCACCACGGTGACCTCGCAGCCGCGCTCGGCCAGCATGCGCAGGATGTTGGTCTTCACGCCGAAGTCGTACGCCACGACCTTGTACTTGGCCGGCACGCTGACGAAGGCATTGGCATCCAGGTCCAGCTGGCCCTCGGTCCAGACGTAGGTCTTGTCGGTGGTGACGACCTTGGCCAGATCCATGCCCTTCAGGCCGGGGAACTTGCGGGCCGCTTCCAGTGCCTTTTCCACATCGATGCCGTCGCCGGCCATCAGCGCGCCGTTCTGGGCGCCCTTCTCGCGCAGGATGCGGGTCAGCTTGCGGGTGTCGATGCCGGCTATGGCGACCACGCCACGCTGGATCAGCCAGTCCTGCAGCGACACCTGGCTGCGCCAGTTGCTGGGGCGGCGCGGCACGTCGCGCACGATCAGGCCAGCCGACCACACCTTGGACGCTTCATTGTCCTGGTCGGTCATGCCGGTGTTGCCAATGTGCGGATAGGTCAGCGTGACCATCTGCCGGGCGTAGGACGGGTCGGTCAACACTTCCTGGTAGCCGGTCATGGCGGTGTTGAACACCACCTCACCGACGGACAGGCCGGGCGCGCCTACGGATTCGCCCTCGAATACGGTGCCGTCTTCGAGGACGAGGATTGCGGCTTGGGTCACGGAATTCTCACTTTGGCTACCGAGGGGGTGCCGAAGTCACGCCTGCGCTTCACGGAAATCCGGTTGCAAAAAAGCGCGGACGTACGGTCTGGGACCGGTCCGGCTTTCGTGATTCGGCGAGTGCGAATTGTAGCGGTGCCGGGGCGCGCGCGCCAGCGGTTATCGCCATTCATGAACAGGCGATTGCGCATTCATTTCAATCCGGGGGCGTATGCAGGCCGATGACCGGGCCGCTGCCATCCCACCTGCCCGGCTCCGGTAGGCGCCAACCCTGGTTGGCGCGTTCAGCAACGGCTGCCAACCAAGGTTGGCATCTACCATCGACCCGGGCCCGTTACCCGGGCCCGTCCAGCAGGTCGCGTACCCGGTAGCTGCCCGCCGCCCGGCCCTGCAGCTGGCGAGCGGCAAACAGCGCTCCGCGGGCGAAGATGTCGCGGTTGGTGGCCCGGTGCACCAGCTCGATGCGCTCGCCCAGGCCGGTGAACTGCACCAGATGCTCGCCGACGATGTCACCGGCGCGCAGGCTGGCGTACTGCGGCTCAGCCCCACCGCGCTGTGCCGCCGCGCCCAGGGTCAGCGCCGTGCCCGAGGGAGCGTCCTTCTTCTGCGTATGGTGCGACTCGACGATGTCGCAGTTCCAGCCCGCCAGCGCCTGCGCAGCGCGCTCCACCAGCTCGTCCAGTACCGCCACGCCCAGGCTGAAGTTCGACGCCCACACCAGCGGGATCTTCACCGACGCCGACTCCAGCGCCTGTCGCTGCGCAGTGGAAATGCCGGTGGTGCCCGACACCAGGCCTGCGCCGCGCTCCACGCACAGTGCCAGCAGTGCATCGAAGCCCTCCGGCAGGCTGAAATCGATCGCCACGTCGAACACCGGCGCCCCCGGCAACTCGCTGGCGGCGAAGAACGGCACACCATCGATCACCCGCTGGGCCGGCGCGCGGCCGGTGACCGCAGCGACGATCTGCAGGGAATCAGGATGTTCGGCGGCCAGCCGCAACAGGGCCTGGCCCATGCGCCCGGAGGCGCCGTGAATAAGCAATCGCAGGGGAGTCTGGTTCATGCACGCAGGCTAGCGGCAGCACGCATGGTCCGGCAAGCACTGTCGCTGCTACGCTGCCTGCCCTTTTGCCATGGATTGCCTGGCCATCATGCAGATCAGCGAACAGCTGGTACTGGTCACCGGCGCCGGTCGCGGCCTCGGCCAGCACATCGCCCGCGCCTTCGCCGCGCAGGGCGCGCGGGTTGTCATCAACTATCACCGCAGCGAAGCAGCGGCACGTACACTGGCCAGCGAGCTGGGCGGCCAGGCCATCGCTCTGCAGGCCGACGTCACCGACCGCGCCCAGGTCGACAACCTGCTGCAGCACGCACTGGCGCACTTCGGCCAGGGCGTGACCACCGTGGTCAACAACGCACTGGCTTCGTTCTCGTTCAATGGCGATGCCCGCGACAGCGCCGCCGACATCGCCTGGCCGGCCTTCCAGGCGCAGTTCGAAGGCAGCGTGCGCGGCGCCCTCAACACCGTGCAGGCCGCCCTGCCCGGCATGCAGGCGCGGCGATTCGGCCGGGTCATCAACATCGGCACCAACCTGTTCCAGAACCCGGTGGTGCCGTACCACGACTACACCGCCGCCAAGGCCGCGCTGCTGTCGCTCACCCGCACCCTGGCCGGTGATCTCGGCCCGCACGGCATCACCGTCAACATGCTCTCCGGCGGCCTGTTGCGCACGACCGACGCCAGCGCCGCCACGCCGGAAGCCGTATTCGACTACATCGCCGCCAACACGCCGCTGCGCAGCGTCACCACGCCGGCCGAGTTCGCCGATGCCGTGCTGTTCTTCGCCAGCCCGTGGGCGCGCGCGGTCACCGGCCAGAATCTGGTGGTGGATGGCGGACTGGTGCGGGACTGAGCGCATGCGCATTTCCGAGGTCGCGCGCCGCACCGGCGCCAGCGCCAAGGCGATCCGCCTGTACGAGGCACGCGGACTGCTGCCGCCAGTGCCGCGCCTGAACCGCTACCGCGACTACAGCGAACAGGATGTGGCGTGGGTGCAGCTGATCCGGCAGGCGCTGGGGCTGGGCATCGGATTGGCCGCCATCACCCGCCTGCAGCGCAGCGACGGCCAGCTCGACTGGCCGGCAGTGCTGGTCCTGCTGGAGCGCCAGCGCGCTGCGATTGCTTCCGAGCGCGAGCGGCTTGCCCGCATCGAGGTCGAACTACAGCAGGTGGCGGACGAGCTGCGGCAATGGCTTCAGCAGGGCGATGGTCTTTGCGTTCTGGCTGCCGCTGGCTGCCCCGCCGGGGTTTGACTCTGCCCCTGGGGCATAGCGCACGGTCGCGGTTTTCCAGCTTCCGAGACTGCCGTGCCCCGCTCCATCCTGATCCTGCTTGGCCATCCCGACCGCGACAGCCTGTGCGGCGCCCTCGCCCAGCGATACGCAACCGCCGCCGGCAACGCCGGCCACCGCGTGCGCTTGATCGCCCTGGGCGACCTTCAGTTCGACCCGGTACTTCGCCACGGCTATCGCCAGATCCAGCCGTTGGAAGCCGACCTGCAGGATGCCGCCGACGCGATCCAGGCCTGCGATCATCTTGTACTGGTCTACCCGACCTGGTGGGGCGCGATGCCTGCCCTGTTGAAAGGCTTCTTCGACCGCGTGCTGCTGCCAGGCTTCGCCTTCCGCTACCGGCGCGATTCGGTGTGGTGGGACCGGCTGCTGGCTGGACGCAGCGCGCGGGTCATCACCACCCTGGACACGCCGCCCTGGTACTACCGGTGGATCTACCGCGACCCGGGCATCACCCAGATCCGCAGCACCATCCTGGAATTCTGCGGCATCCGCCCGGTGCAGGTCAGCCGCCTGGGTGCCGTGCGCAGCAGCACGCCGCAACAGCGCGAACGCTGGCTGGCTCAAGCAGCCGAGCTGGGTGCGCAGGCGCGTTGACGCGTTGACGCGTCGCGGCGAACGGCCCGCCTCGTCCGGCCCGCAACGTAGATCCACGCCGTGCGTGGAGGAAGATCAAGGGTGTGCGAACCAAGGTTCGCACCCACCAAAACACCAAGCTTCGCACCCAGCAAAGCGGAAAAGGCAGGCTCAGTGCTGCTTCGGCGGCGTCGGCCCGCAGCTGTCACAACCCCCACACGCGCCGCCACCGCCAGTGGCCGGCGGCGCGATCTTCCGGCCCAGCGCCTGCAACCAGGCCGCGCGGCCCGGCTTCAGCAGCGCCAGTGCCAGCGCGCCACGCAGCTTGCGCACGGTGCCGGGCGCCTGCTTCTTCAGCACCACCCAGGCGCTGACCAGCACGGCCACCGTGATGATCAGGTACTGGATCAGCAGGCCGGCGTCCATCAGCCGCCCCCCAGCGCCACGGTCACCTGGTAGGTGATCAGGGCAGCCACGTACGCCGCGGCGAACAGGTAGAACGCCGCAAAGCCCATCTGCTTCCACGAGTTGGTCTCGCGCTTGATGGTGGCCAGCGTCGAGATGCACATCGGCGCGTAGATGAACCACACCAGCAGGGCCAGACCGGTGGCCAGCGACCAGCCATCAGCCACCACCGGCGACAGCGCGGAGATCGCCGCATCGTCATCGGCGGCCGACAGCGCGTATACCGTCGCCAGCGAGGACACCGCCACTTCGCGCGCGGCAAGGCCCGGAATCAGCGCGATGCAGATCTGCCAGTTGAAGCCCAGCGGCGCGAAGATCGCGGTCATCGCATGGCCGATCTGACCGGCATAGCTGTAGTCGATGGCCGGCATCGTCGCATCGGCGGGCGCGCCCGGGAACGACAGCAGGAACCACAGCAGGATGGTCAGCGCCAGGATGATGCCGCCGACGCGCCTGAGGAAGATCATGCCGCGCTCGTACAGGCCGACGGCGAGGTCGCGCGGATGCGGAATGCGGTACGACGGCAACTCGAGCATCAGCGGGTGCTCGCTCTTGTCGCGGCGCCACTTCTTCATCACCCATGACATCACCAGCGCGCTGAGGATGCCGGCTACGTACAGGCCGAACAGCACCAGGCCCTGCTGGTTGAAGATGCCGATCCTGCCGGCCGGAATGAACGCGCCGATCAGCAGCGCATACACCGGCAGGCGCGCCGAGCAGGTCATCAGCGGTGCCACCAGGATCGTGGCCAGGCGGTCACGCGGGTCCTGGATGCTGCGGGTGGCCATGATGCCCGGCACGGCACAGGCGAAGCTGGACAGCAGCGGGATGAACGAACGACCGGACAAGCCCGCCGCCGCCATCATGCGATCCAGCAGGAACGCGGCGCGCGGCAGGTAACCGGACTCCTCCAGTGCCAGGATGAAGGCGAACAGGATCAGGATCTGCGGCAGGAACACCACCACGCCACCCAGGCCGGCGATGATGCCGTCGGTCAACAGACTGGTCAGCGGCCCAGCTGGCAGCACGCTGGCGGCCAGTTCACCCAGCCAGGCGAAGCCGGCCTCGATGCCATCCATCAGCGGCGTCGCCCAGGCGAACACCGCCTGGAAGATCAGGAACATCACCACGACCAGGGTGATCAGGCCGAACACCGGATGCAGCAGCCAGCGGTCGAGCGTGTCGTCGATCTTCGCGGTCCGCGCCGGCATGCGCACGGCGGCGGCCAGGATCGCGCGCACCTGCGCGTGGTAGTCCGCGCCACTCTCAACACCGGCCAACGGCGCGTCCAGATGCGGCACCATCGTGTCCAGGCGTTCCACCAGCGCACGCGCGCCCTGCTTGCGCACCGCCACGGTTTCCACCACCGGCACGCCGATCTCGCGCTCCAGCGCGGCAACGTCGATCTGGATGCCGCGGCGCTGCGCCGCGTCGACCATGTTCAGGGCGATGATCATCGGCTTGCCCAGCTCGCGCAGCTCCAGGGCGAAACGCAGGTGCAGGCGCAGGTTGGTGGCGTCGATCACGCACAACAGGACGTCCGGCGCGGCCTCACCCGGGTAGAAGCCCCGGCACAGGTCGCGGGTGATCGCCTCGTCCAGGCTGGCCGGATGCAGGCTGTAGGCGCCCGGCAGGTCGAGCACGGCGAACTCGCGGCCGGACGGCGCACGCAGGCGGCCCTCCTTGCGCTCGACGGTGACGCCGGTGTAGTTGGCGACCTTCTGCCGGCTGCCGGTCAGCTGGTTGAACAGCGCGGTCTTGCCACTGTTGGGGTTGCCGACCAGCGCGATGCGCAGCGGTGCAGCGGTTGCGGTGGCACTCATGCGCGTCGCTCCTGGCTTGCCGGGTCGATGACCACGCGCCGGGCCTCACTGATACGCAGCGCGAAACGGGTGAACCCGACCTGCACCAGCAGCGGCTCGCCGCCGACCGGACCCCGCGCCACCAGGCGCACTTCCTCACCCTTGACGAAGCCCAGCTCGCGCAGGCGCCGGGCGATGGCATCGTTGGCATGCAGGTCCTGCACGGAATCGACCACGGCCGAGGTGTGCAGGGGCAGTTCGGACAGCGTCATCTAGCGTGTTCTCTGCTGGATGTAAATGGTTCTCGATTCTAACATTCCCGCGTCGCGTCATGGCCCATGACCAATGGCCCGCTATGATCCATACAGGTATGGAGCAACCCCGGAATCCCATGAACGATGCTTTGCAGATCGAGCGCAATGGCGCTGTCCTGACCCTCTGGCTGAACCGGCCGGAGCTGCACAACGCCTTCGATGCCGGCCTGATCGCCCGGCTGACCGCCGCCCTGGAAGCAGCCGGCCGCGATGACACGGTGCGCACGGTGGTGGTGGCAGGCCACGGCGACTCCTTCTCCGCCGGTGCCGACATGCAGTGGATGCGCGGCATGGCCACGGCCAGCGAGGCGGACAACCGCGAGGACGCCCTGGCGTTGGCGCGGCTGATGCGCACCCTGGACGAGCTGCCCAAGCCGACCCTGGCCCGTGTCCACGGCGCCGCCTTCGGTGGGGGTGTCGGCCTGGTGGCCTGCTGCGATATCGCCATTGCCACCAGCGCTGCCCGCTTCGGCCTGACCGAAAGCCGTCTGGGCCTGTTGCCGGCAGTGATCTCGCCCTATGTGATCGAGGCCATCGGCAGCCGCCAGGCCCGTCGCTGGTTCGCGACCGGCGAGCACTTCGACGCCGACACCGCCCTGCGTATCGGCCTGATCCACCATCTGGTGGAGCCCGAGCGCCTGGACGAAGCGGTGCAGCGGCAGCTGGCCCTGCTCGACAAGGCCGGGCCGATCGCCTCGGCCTCGGCCAAACTGCTGGTCCGGCAGGTGCGCGACGCCGATGATCGCGACAGCCTGGACCGTGACAATGCCGCCCTGATCGCCCGCCTGCGGGTGTCTGCCGAGGGCCAGGAAGGCCTGGGCGCCTTCCTCGACAAGCGCGCACCGCACTGGGTCACGGAGGCCTGACATGTTGGACCATATTGGTGTGAACACCGGCGATCTGCCGCGCAGCAAGGTCTTCTTCCTGCAGGCGCTGGCGCCGCTGCAGATCGGCCTGGTGATGGAGGTCAGTGCCGAACAGACCGGCGCCCACGACCACGTGGGTTTCGGCAAACACGGCAAACCGTTCTTCTGGCTGGGCAATGCGGCGCCCCTCAGCCAGGGCGTGCACGTGGCCTTCGTCTGCGGCGAACGGGCCCAGGTTGATGCGTTCCACGCCGCCGCCCTGGCCGCAGGGGGCCGCGACAACGGGGCGCCCGGCCTGCGCCCGTGGTACCACCCGGACTATTACGCCGCCTTCGTGATCGATCCGGACGGCAACAACATCGAGGCGGTCTGCCACCTGCCCGGGTAGGCCCTCCGTCAAAACAGGCGCAGGCGTGGCCGCTCGTGCGACCCGCCTGCGTATCTCATCTGGCAGCCTGGCGAAGACCGGGCCGCCTCCGTTTCCCAGGAACCGCCGTGACCCCAGTCGATCCCATCCGCCCTGCCCGTCCCGCCTCGCCTGCCGTAGGGGTGCTGCGATGAGCGATTTCGTCCGCATCGTCGAAGTCGGCCCCCGCGATGGGCTGCAGAACGAAAAGCAGGCCGTGGCCACCGCCGACAAGATCGCCCTGATCGATCGCCTGTCGGCCACCGGCCTGCGCACCATCGAGGCGACCAGCTTCGTCAGCCCGCGCTGGGTCCCGCAGCTGGCCGACGCGGCCGAGGTCTATGCCGGCATCCAGCGCCGCCCGGGCATCGCCTATCCGGTACTGGTGCCGAACGAACAGGGCTACGACCGTGCGCGCGCCGTCGGCGTGCAGGAAGTCGCGGTGTTCACCGCTGCATCGGAAGCCTTCAACCGCACCAACACCAACGCCGGCATCGATGAATCGCTGGCCCGTTTCGAGCCGATCCTGCGCCGTGCGGCGGCTGATGGTGTGCGCGTGCGTGGCTACGTCTCCACTGTGCTCGGCTGCCCGTACCAGGGCGAGGTGCCGCTGGCCGACGTTGTGCGTGTGGCCCGTGCCCTGCATCAAATGGGGTGTTACGAAATCTCGCTGGGCGACACCATCGGCGTCGGTACGCCGCGCAAGGCCCGCGCGATGCTGCAGGCGGTGGCTGCCGAGATCCCGATGAGCGCATTGGCCGTGCACTTCCACGATACCTACGGCCAGGCCATCGCCAACATCGCGGCCTGCCTGGAAGAAGGCGTGCGCGTGGTCGACAGCGCCGTGTCCGGTGCCGGCGGCTGCCCGTACGCCAAGGGCGCCAGCGGCAACGTGGCCAGCGAGGACGTGGTGTACCTGCTGCAGGGCCTGGGCCTGGAATGCGGCGTGGACCTGCCTTCGCTGGCCGAGACCGGCCGTTGGCTGGCCGGGCTGCTCGGCCGCGCGACCGCCAGCCGCGTCGGGCAGGCGCTGGCGGCGACATGAACGACAGCGGCCCGCGCGACCGTCCGGCCATCGGCGATACACCCGCCGCAACCGACGTCGCGCTGGCCGCTCTGGACGCGGCGCTGGCTGCTTCGCCGCCGCCGGCCCAGGCCAGGCTGCTGCGCCAGGCACGGCAGGCGCTGGCCGATGCGCAGCAGCGCGAACTGGATACCCAGGCACGCTATGCCGCGTTGTTCGACGCCGTGCCCGACCCGGTCAGCATCCTCAGCGCCGAAGGCGTGGTGCTGGACGTCAACCGCGCCGGCATCGTCGCCTACGACCGCCCGCGCGAGGACATCGTCGGCCAGCCGATTGAACTGCTCAATCCCGACCTGCCCAGCGACCATCTGCAACCGGTGTGGGAAGCGCTGAACCGCGGCGACACCTACGTCATCGAAGTGACCAACATGCGCGGTGATGGCAGCCGCTTTCCGGTGGAGGTGCACTCGGCCGGCTTCCAGGACCGCGGCCAACCCTGCATCGTCGCCGTCGCCCGCGACCTGAGCGGGCGCTGGCGCGCCGAGTCGCGCTATCGCCTGTTGATGGAATCGATCGACAAGGGCGTGATCCTGTTCGACCGTGATCTGCGCGTTCTGTCCGCCAATCCCGCAGCGCACCGCATCCTCGGCCTCACCGGTGGTGGCGTGGGCTTGAATTCGATGCTCGATCCCGAAGCCTGGATCATCGTCGACGAACACGGCCATCCGCTGACCCAGTCACAGTGGCCGACCAGCCGCTGCTTCCAGGCCGGGCGGATGATCCGCAGCACCATCATCGGCCTGTACCACCGCCCACGCGGACGCATGCTGTGGTTGTCCACCACCAACGTGCCGGTGTTCGGCAACGGCTGCGACCAGGCCGACCATGTCTATGCGATGTTCAGTGACATCACCGAACTGAAGCGCAACAACACCCTGTTCGCGCGCGCGCAGTCACTGGCCCACATCGGCGGCTGGGAGTGGGATCGTGGCCTGCAGCGCCTGTACCTGACCGATGAGGCGCGGCGCATCGTCGGCCAGCCGGCCGATCTTGAGGACATGCCGGACCTGCTGGACTGCCTGCGCAGCGACGACCGCGCCGCCCTGCAACAGGCGCTGGCCGACACCATCGAGCACCGCAGCAGCTTCGGCCTGGAGCTGCAGGGCCAGCGTCGCGATGGCCACTCGTTCTGGATCCGGATGATCGGCGAGGTCTCGGCCGGTGATGTCGATGCCGCGCGCATCACCGGCACCGTGCAGGACATCACCGAGCGCAAGCAGGCCGAGGAAACCCTGCGCGTGCAGGCCCGCACCGACCCGTTGACCGGAATCATGAACCGCGATGCGGTGCTGAGCGACCTCGGCGTGCGCATGCACAGCCCCGGCCACGACCGCGTGGCGGTGCTGTATATCGACCTGGACCGCTTCAAGGTGGTCAACGACCTGCTTGGCCACAACGCCGGGGATGAACTGTTGATCGAAGCGACCCGGCGCATCGCCACCGCGATCGGCACCGAAGGCCTGCTTGCACGCTTTGGCGGCGACGAGTTCCTGGTGATCTGTGACCTGCGCGACCAGCCGGACCAGGCCGAACAGCTGGCCGAGCGCATCACTGCGGCCTTTTCGGCGCCGTTCCAGCTGGGCAGCGACGAGTTCCCGGTCACCGCCAGCATCGGCATCGCCCGTGCACCGCGCGATGGTAACCGGCCGCAGCAGCTGATCCAGAACGCCGACACCGCGATGTACGAGTGCAAGCGACGCACCCGCAACGGCTGGCAGGTGTTCTCCCCGGAACTGGCACAGCGCCAGCATGACCGCCTGCAGATCGAGAGCCGGCTGCACAAGGCCCTGGATGGCGACGAGTTCCACCTGGTCTACCAGCCACAGGTCAACCTGCGCAGCGGCGCCACCATCGCCTGCGAGGCGTTGATGCGCTGGCACAACACGCAGCTGGGGCAGATGCGGCCGGACCTGTTCATCCGCCACGCCGAGCACACCGGCGACATCGTGCGCATCGGTCAATGGGCGCTGCGCGAAGCCTGCCGGCAGGTCCGGCAATGGCAGGACGACGGGCTCGGGCTGGTGCGGGTGGCGGTCAACGTTTCCTGGCGGCAGTTCGTCGGTGAGGATCTCGCCCGCTGGGTGCGGCAGGTGCTGGACGAGTTCGGCCTGCCCGGCAGCGTGCTGGAGCTGGAGTTCACCGAGCGGGTGCTGATCGAAGATGCGCCGGACACCCTGCGCACTTTCGCCCGCCTGCGCGAGATGGGGGTGATGCTGACCATCGACGACTTCGGCGAAGGCTACAGCGCGCTGAACTACCTGCGCCGGCTGCCCATCCATGGGCTGAAGCTGAGCCAGCTGTTCGTCGAGGGCATCCCCCGCAACCGCTCGGATGTGGCGGTCTGCGAGGCAGTGTGCGCGATTGCCCGCAGCCTCGGCCTGGGCGTGGTCGCCGAAGGTGTGGAAACCGAGCCGCAACGGCAATGCCTGCTCGACCTGGGGGTGACCGTCGGCCAGGGCTTCCTGTTCGCCCACGGACTGCCCGCCGCCGACTTCGAGCGTCGCCTGCGCCGCGCCCGCGAACTGGGCTGAGGCCGGCGGCGCAGTGCACAACGGCGGCTGCCGTCGCTTCCGTTAGAATCGGCGGTTCTTGAACCTGCAGGACCGTGCAATGCAGCTGTCTTCCGTACGTGCCGTGATCACTGGCGGCGTCTCCGGCCTCGGCCTGGCCGTGGCCCAGCACCTGGTTGCCCAGGGCGGCAAGGTCGCCCTGTTCGACCTCAACGACGCCAAGGGCGCGGCCGCTGTTGCCGGGCTGGGGCAGGACAACGCCCGCTATTTCAATGTCAACGTCAGTGATGAAGCGTCCGTGTCGGCGGCCATCGACCAGGCCTTCGATTTCCTCGGCGGCCTGAATGTCGCCATGAACTGCGCCGGCATCCTCGGCGCTGGCCGCGTGCTGGGCAAGGAAGGCCCGATGCCGCTGGCCGGGTTCCAGGGCACGGTGATGGTCAATCTGGTCGGCAGCTTCAACGTCGCCAAGGCCGCCGCCAATCGCATGCAGCACAACGAGGTCGGGGTGGACGGCGAGCGCGGCGTCATCATCAACACCGCCAGCGTTGCCGCCTACGAAGGCCAGATCGGCCAGGCCGCCTACTCCGCTTCCAAAGGTGGCGTGGTGGCAATGACCCTGCCGATGGCCCGCGAGCTGTCGCGCTTCGGCATCCGCGTCAACACCATTGCGCCGGGCGTGTTCTGGACGCCGATGGTCGATGGCATGCCCGAAGCCGTGCAGGAGTCGCTGGCCGCATCGATTCCGTTCCCGTCGCGCCTGGGCAAGCCGGAAGACTTCGCCAGCCTGGTCGGCCACATCCTCGGCAACACCTATATCAACGGCGAGACCATCCGCCTGGACGGCGCCACCCGGCTCGCTCCGAAGTGATTCCCCCCGGGCGCCGGGACGGCGCCCTCCCCCAACGACCAACATCATCATGAAAGCCAACGACATCAAGAAGGGCAACGTCGTCGAGTTCAACAACGGCGTCTACCAGATCCGCGACATCGAGCGCAGCTCGCCGCAGGGTCGCGGCGGCAACGTCCGCTTCCGTTTCATCATGTACAGCGTGCCGGGCGGCAACAAGCTCGATGCCAGCTTCGATGCCGACGACAACCTGGTCGAAGTCGAACTGCTGCGCCGCCAGTCCACCTATTCGTACAAGGACGGCGATGCGTTCGTGTTCCTCGATGACGAGGACTACACCCCCTACACCCTGGACGCGGACGTGATCGGCGATGACGCCGGCTACATCACCGACGGCCTGACCGGCATCTACGTGCAGGTGATCGACGAGCAGCCGGTGGCCATCCAGCTGCCGGCCTCGGTGGTGCTGGAAGTGATCGAGACGCCGCCGGAATTGAAGGGCGGCACCGCCACCAAGCGCCCGAAGCCGGCCAAGCTCAACACCGGCATCGAGATCATGGTGCCGGAGTACATCGTCAACGGCGAGCGCGTGCTGGTGAGCACCGCCACCGGCGAATTTGCCGGCCGTGCCGATTAACCGCGCGGCACTGATCGCCTGCCTGCCCCTGCTTGCGGCGTGCTCGCCGCAGGCAGCGGACAACGGCGCAGGTGGTGCCACGCCAGAGGCCGTAGCGGTCGATCCGGTGGCTGCCACCGCACCGGCAGCGGCGTCGCCCGCGGCCCTGCAGGAACCCGCCGAGGAGCCCTCCGCTGCCAGCCTGCCCTCGAGTTACGAGGAACTGGAACAGGCCCGTGCTGCCGCTGGCTGCGCGGTGTCCAACGACGTGTACGACATCGAAGACATACGCATCTACTGTCAGATGCCCGACGACGTGCAGGCGTTTATCGCGCGCGAAAACACCTGCCAGCATTTCGCCGGCGAAGAACCCTACGACGACGAGCGCCGTCGGGAACTCGAAGAGGCCAGCGCGACGTACTGCGAGGGTCGCGAGAAGATCTTCACCGATCTGGTCGCGCGCCATCGCGGTGACTGTGCGATCCGCACGGCGCTGATCGGGATCAACAGCCGCTACGACCTGGTGTTCGAGCTGGACTTGAAGCCCTGTGAGGTCTGACCGATCAACGCCGGGCATGGCCCGGCGCCACCGATCCGCGGAACCACGCGTTACTTGCCGCCGAAGTTGCCGCAGCCGTGGTACTGACGCGGGCCTACAGTCAGCATGGCCTTGGCTTCGAACGCCTCACCGCTCATGTCGTCCTGGCAGGTGGTGCGCTGGAAGCTCAGCTTGATGTCGGTGCCATCTGCCGCCTTGCCGACCCAGCCATCTGCGCCCTCGGTCGGCTTTGCGACGGTGAAGCGGCGCTCGCCGTAGTCGACGTCCACCTGCAGGCCCGGTGCATCACCATCGACGACGGCCAGCCAACCCGGCTCGTTGCCAGTGGCACGGAACGCCGCGTTGCCGGCACTGCCATCGCCCTCGGTCGCTTCCACCGCTGCACACTCACGATCCGCTTCGCCCTTCAGGCTGAGCAGCGCTTCATCGCTGCCGCGGGTCCAGAAGCTGTTGCCCTTGCCGTCGGCATACTTCGCGCCGGAGGCCGCGCGTTCGGAGGACATCGCGAACCTGCGCTCGCCGATCACAACCGTCGCTGCGTCTTCGCCGTCGAAGGTCGCGCGCACGTCGAGGTCGCCGCAGCGATAGAGGGTTTCGTTGCCGCCGCCATCAACAGCGGCAGCCACAGGTGCCGGTGCCGGCGTTGCGACCGCATCGGCTGCGCCACCGGCGGCCGGCGTCTGCGCCGGCTGGCAGGCGCTCAGCGCAAGGCCGAGGGAAGCCGCCAACAGACTGGGAATTACACGCATGGCTCGACTCCTTGTCGAAACTACAGAGACCTTGGACCCTACCATCTGCGCGCAAACGGGGCCTGAAAGCTGCATGACCGTGTTCAGCCTGTCAGCACCGCCATCGACAGCAGCTGCGCGCCGCTGGCACTGGAAGCGCTTGTCCAGACGCGCAACAGGCGAAAGCGCTGCACGTGTTCGCGTCCCAGCCAGTGCACATGCAGCTGAACATCGCCGGACAACAACGCCAGGCGTCCACACAGCAACGTTTCAACTGCATGCACCTGCAGCGCAAGAATCTGCAGGCGTCCTTGCCGCCAGTCCCGCAGCCAGGGCAGGTCGAGCATCCGACCGCCCTGTCCGTCCATCATGAACAGCACCGGTGACAGCAGCGCAGTGGCTGCGCCATGGTCGCCGTCCAGCAGCGCATCCCGCAGCTGCTGCTCCAACACGCGCAGCTGCGCCTCGTACAGGCCCTCAGGGCTCCTGCTTTCCATCCACCTGCTTTCCATCCACGCTTCCTCCCGGCGTCGGCCGGCGTCGGCGCAGGCGCTGCGCAAGCCAATGCTGCGCGCCCTGCACCACCACATAGAACACCGGCACGAAGAACACGGCCAGCACGGTCGCACTGACCATGCCGCCGAACACGCCGGTACCGATGGCCTGTTGCGTTTCCTTTGAAGCACCCTGCGCCAGCATCAGCGGCACCACGCCCAGCGCGAACGCCAGCGAGGTCATGACGATCGGCCGCAGCCGCAGGCGTGCCGCTTCGATGGTCGCCTCGACCAGGCCGCGTCCCTGCTGTTGCAGCTGGCGGGCGAACTCGACGATCAGGATCGCATTCTTCGCCGAAAGCCCGATCACCGTGATCATGCCGACCTTGAAGAACACATCATTGGGCATCCCGCGCAGCAGCACTGCAGCAACGGCGCCGAGCAGGCCCAACGGCACCACCAGCATCACCGCCAGTGGAATCGACCAGCTCTCGTACAGCGCCGCCAGCACCAGGAACACCACCAGCATCGACAGCAGCAGCAACCACGGCGCCTGCGCGCCGGACTCGCGCTCCTGCAGCGACTGGCTGGTCCACTGCAGGGCAAAGCCCGCGGGCAGCTGCTGTGCAAGGCGCTCCATCTCGATCATGGCCTGGCCGGTGGACACCCCGCTGGCGGGTGCGCCGGACAGGTTCAATGCCGGGAACCCCAGGTAACGCTGCAGCTGCAGCGGCGCCTCGGTCCAATGCGCGGTGACCAGCTCGGACAACGCCACCATGCCGCCTTCGCTGTTGCGGACATACAGCTTCAGCACGTCCTCCAGCTCCATCCGGTGTGGGGCATCGGCCTGAACGATGACCTGCTGCATGCGCCCGCGATTGGGAAAATCGTTGACGTACTGCGAGCCCATCGCCGCCGACAGCGTTGCACTGATATCGGTGAATGCAACGCCCATCGCTTCGGCCTTGGCGCGATCGATGTCCAGCCGCACGTTGCTGCCCGCAGGCAGTCCATCGGCATGCACCTCCGCCAGCAACGGACTGGCTTCCGCCAGTTTCAGCAGCTGCTGCAGGGCGGCGCGCAGCTCGGCCTGGCCCTGGCCGGTACGCGCCTGCAGTGCCAACGAGAAGCCGGATGAACGACCAAGGCTGTCGATGGCCGGCGGCATCACGCTCATCACCTCGCCTTCCGGCACCGTCGCCACGGCCTGCTGCGCCGCCCTCACCTCATCCGCTGCGGTGCTGCCGCCGCGCTCACCCCAGTCCTTCAACATGGTGTAGGTCAGCGCCGCGCTCGGGCCCGAGCCGGAGAAACTGTAGCCGAGGATGGCCTGGTTGGACGCGATCGCCGGCCGCGAGGCGACATGCAGTTCGTAGGCCTCGACCACCGCCAGCGTGCGTTCGGCGGTTGCTTCGGCCGGCAGCTGGATGGAGGTCATGAAATAGCCCTGGTCCTCTTCCGGCAGGAACGCGCCCGGCAACCAATGCAGGCCGATCAGCAGTGCCACCAGCAAGGCAGCGAACAGGCCCATCACCCGGCCACTGCGCCGAAGGACCGCCGCCACGCCCTGCTGGTAACGCCCGGTCATCCGCTCGAAGCCACGGTTGAACGCACCGAACACGCCGCCGCGGCCATGGTGGCCACGCGTGCCCTGGCGCAGCAGCGTCGCGCAGAGCGCCGGGGTCAGGCTAAGCGCCAGCAGTGCCGAGAACAGGATGGACACCGACATCGCCACGCTGAACTGGCGGTAGATCGCACCCACCGAGCCACTGGCCAACGCCATCGGGATGAACACCGCCGTCAGCACCAGGGTGATGCCGATCACCGCACCGGTCAGCTCACGCATCGCCTTGATCGTGGCCTCGCGCGGCGGCAGGCCCTCTTCGGCCATGATCCGCTCCACGCCCTCGACCACCACGATCGCGTCGTCAACAATGATGCCGATCGCCAGCACCATGCCGAACATGGTCAATACGTTGATCGAGAAACCCAGCGCCAGCATCACCGCGAAGGTGCCCAGCAGCGCGATCGGCGCGACCAGGGCGGGGATCAGCGTGTAGCGCCAGTTCTGCAGGAACAGGTACATCACTGCGAAAACCAACAGCATCGCCTCGACCAGGGTCTGCAGCACCTTCTGGATCGATACCTTGACGAAGGGCGCGGTATCGAACGGAATGCTGGATTCAACGCCCTGCGGCAGCAGCGGCTGCAGGTCGGCCATGCGCTCGCGCACAGCCGTGGCGGTACGCACCGCATTCGCACCGGGGCGCAGCTGCACACCGGCCGCCGTCGCCGGGTAGCCATCTTCGCGCGTGCCCCAGGCATAGCTCTGCGCACCCAGTTCGACCCGGGCGACGTCACCCAGCAGCACCCGCGAACCATCGGCACCGGCGCGCAGCACGATCGCTGCAAACTGCTCGGGCGTGGACAGCTGGCCTTCGGCACTCAAGGGCACGGTGATGCGCTGGCCGGGAACACCGGGCGAATCGCCGATGCGGCCCGGCGAGATTTCCAGGTTCTGCTGCTCGATCGCGCTGGCCACATCGCCCATGGTCAGGCCGTAGCCGGTCAGGCGGGTCGGGTCCAGCCAGATCCGCATCGCCTGTTCGGCACCGAACAACTGCACGCGGCCGACGCCGTCGATGCGCCGCAGCTCCTCGATGATGTTGCGCGCCATGAAATCGCCCAGCGCCGCTTCGCTGACACTGCCATCGGGTGAGCGCAGGCCCACCAGCATCAGGAACCCCGAGTCGGCAGCCTCCACGAACAGTCCGTTCTGGCGCACGCTGCGTGGCAGGCGTGGCTCGATCGCCTTGATCCGGTTCTGCACGTCCACCTGTGCCAGCTCGGGATCGGTGCCGGGCTTGAAGGTGGCGGTGATCGACGCTTCGCCGGAGGTGTCCACCGACGATTCGAAGTACAGCAGATGCTTGACGCTGGACAGCTCACGCTCGATCAGGCCGACCACCGCGTCATTCAACGTCTGCGGGCTGGCGCCGGGATAGCTGGCATAGATGCTGACGCTGGGCGGCGCGACCGCCGGATAGCGCTCGACCGCCAGCCGCGGAATGGCCAGCACGCCGGCCAGGATGACGAAGATCGCCAGCACCCAGGCAAATACCGGGCGATCGATGAAGAAACGAGCCATGTCGTAGGTTCCTGGAAGGGCTCAGCCCTGGCTTGCGGATGTCGGCGTTGCGCTTGCGCTGGCGACCGGCACCTGCCAGTCGCGCGGATCGACCAGCACGCCTTCCTGCAAGCGCTCCTGGCCTTCCACCACGACCTTCTCGCCCGCCTTCAGGCCATGCCGCACCAGCCATTGCCGGTTGACGCTGCCGTCCACCTCCAGCGTGCGGATCACTGCTTTGCCATCGGCGGCGATGACCCAGGCATAGGCCTGGCCACCGGCGCTGCGCAGCACCGCCTGCTGTGGCAGCAGCAGCGCGCTGGCCGGCGCACCGCGTGGCACCCGGGCACGCACGTACATGCCCGGCAACAGCTGCCGCTCAGGGTTGTCGACCAGGATGCGCAGGATCACATCGCCGGTGCGTGCATCGACGTTGACACCGGAGAACAACAACCGGCCGCGCTCGGGCAGCGGCGAACCCGCCGCGCCGATGATCGTCACCGGCAGCTCGCCGTCCACCGCGCCACGCCGCAGGGACTGCAGTTGCGATGCCGGCTGGCGCACGTCCACGTAGACCTGATCGATCTGCTGCACCACCGCCATCGGCTCGGCATCGGCGACGCCGACCAGCGCGCCTTCGGTCACCAATGCCTGGTCGATGCGGCCATCGATCGGTGCACTGACCGTCGCGTAGCGCAGGTCGAGCTGGCGTCGCGCCAGGATCGCGCGTGCCTCGTTGACCGCTGCGCGGGCCTGCTCGTGCTCGGCGCTGGCATCATCGCGATGCTGCTGGCTGACCGCCTGCGCGGCGGCCAGCGCCTGCAGCCGCTGTGACTGCACACGGCTGCGGCCGAGGGCGGCCTCGCTGCGCTGCAGGGCCGCCAGCGCCGAATCGACGTCGGCGCGGAATGCCGCCGGGTCGATCTGGAACAGCGGCTGCCCGGCATGCACCTCCGCACCCTGCTCGAACATCCGGCGCTGCACGATGCCGCCGACCTGCGCACGGATCTGCGCGGTGCGCACCGCCGCCACCCGACCGGGCAGTTCATCATCGCGCTGCACCACCTGCGGGCCGACGGTAACGACGCTGACACGCGGCACCGCTTCGACGGTGGGTTCGGGGCGGGAGCAGGCCGTCATGGCCAAGGCGAAGGCCGCGACCAGCGCGACCGGAGTCCTGAAGGTTCTCATTGCTGTGCACAGTGCCGCAGACGCGGCTGACGAATCATGAAGCGCGCAGTGTGCGTGGCGATGATGGGGTTTCGATGGAGGAACTGTGGAGATACGATGGAGGGCAAGCACCTTCCGGCCTCGCCTTGCCATGCATGCCTCCCCTGCCCTCGCGGCGCTGGTCCTGATCGTCGAGGACGAAGCCGAGATCGCCGACATCCTTGCCGCCTACCTTGAACGCGAGGGCCTGCGTACCCTGCGTGCGGCCGATGGCCAGATTGCCCTGGACATGCATCGCAGCATGCGCCCGGACCTTGTACTGCTGGACGTGCAGCTGCCGCGGCTGGATGGCTGGAGCGTGCTCACCCAGCTGCGCCAGCGCGGCGAAACGCCGGTCATCATGCTGACCGCGCTGGACCAGGATCTGGACAAGCTGACCGCACTGCGGATGGGCGCCGATGACTATGTGGTCAAACCGTTCAATCCCGCCGAGGTGGCGGCGCGCGTTCGCGCAGTACTGCGGCGTACGCTGCGCAGTTCGCGGGCGGATGCGCCCAGTGCCCTGCGCGTCGGCCCGTTACTGATAGACACCGCCACCCACGCGGTGCATGTCGAAGGCGACGGCTACAGTCACGAGCTGCTGCTGACCCTGACCGAGTTCAAGCTGCTGCATTGCATGGCATTGGCGCCGTCACGGATCTTCAGTCGCAGCGAGCTGATGCACGAATGCCTGCCGGAAAGCGAAGCGCTGGAACGCACCGTGGACAGCCATGTCAGCAAACTGCGGCGCAAACTGGACGAAGTGGGCCTCACCCAGATTCCGGCCAGCGTGCGCGGTGTCGGCTACCGACTGATGGCCGACCGCTGATGCGCCGCTCCGGGCTCAGCCGGCACATCATCGTGTCTATGTCGCTGATGGTCGTCGGCGTCATCGTGATGGTGATCCTCTCTTCGTGGCTGCTGTATGCGGTACTGATCGAGTTCTTCCCGGCCAGCGCCGAAGAGCCGGAAGGCTGGCTGCCGACTGGACCCGAGCTGGCGTGGATGGTCGGGGTGATCCTGACCGGACTGGCGCTGGCGATCGCCGCCTCGTTCCGCCTGGCCCATCGCATCCTGTCGCCGCTCAATTCACTGGTGGACAGCGTACGTGCGCTGGCGGGCGGCGATCTCGGCGCGCGCGCCACGGCCGAGGCCAACTCCCCCGGCGAGGTCGCAGCGCTGGTGGACGACTTCAACGCGATGGCGCGCCGCCTGCAGCACATGGAAAGCGAACGGGTGATGTGGCACGCGGCCATCGCCCACGAACTGCGCACGCCGGTGACGATCCTGCGCGGCCGCCTGCAGGGCCTGGCCGAAGGCGTGTTCCAGCCCGATGAGTCGCAGTTCCGCAGCCTGCTGGCGCAGGTCGAGGGCCTGTCACGGCTGATCGAGGACCTGCGGGTGCTGAGCCTGGCCGACAATGCCCGCCTTGATGTGCGCCGCGCCCGCACCGATGTGGTGGCCGAAGTGCATTCGGTGATGACCCTGGTCGATCCCGCTTTCCGCAGTGCCGGCTTCGTGCTGGAGCTGGAAACCAGCCGCGAAGAGCACCCCGCCCATTGCGACCCGACGCGGTTGCGGCAGGCGCTGCTGGCCTTGCTGGAGAACGCGCGCCGCTATGCCAACCCGGGCAAAGTACGCATCGCCGTGCATGACACCGTGGCCCACGTGCAGGTGGCGATCGAGGACGAAGGCCCGGGTATCGACCCGGCCCTGCACGCGGACATCTTCAATCCGTTCATGCGCGGCGACGGCTCACGATCGCGCCTGGGCGGTGGCAGTGGCCTCGGCCTCGCTGTGGTCAAGGCCATCGCCGATGCGCACGGCGGCCAGGTCTACTGCACTCCCGGCACGGCCGGCGGCAGTCGTTTCGTCATCGAGCTGCCGCGCCAGTAGGCGGAACTTCGGCGGCCTGTTCACGCACGCGCGCGCCCAACGCAGCGAGATTGTTGTCGATGTCATCCAGCTCATGTCGCTGCGATGGCGGCAACTGCGCGCGCAGCTGCACGCGCAGTGCCTGCCAGGCGGGTACGGCCTGTGCGCTGGCGACGGCCACTGCGCGTGCCACCTCTGCCTGTTCTTCCGCCTGCGGCAGGCCGTAGCCGGCGTCGGCCAGCAACTGGCCCGGGCGCAACCACTGCCCGCTCTGTTCCAGCAAAGTGCGCAGTGAACGGGTGGCGCTGCTGTCCGGGTCAGCCAGCAACCGTCGCTTCAGTGCATCGCGTGACCGTAGTTCCGCGCGCCGCTGCGCCGCCTGTTCCAACAACAGCAGGCCGGCGCTGGCACGCACATCACCGCGCAGCAACCACGGCGCCCGCTGTTGCGCCGGCAGCGCCAGCCATGCGCGCACATCGCGCGCCGGCAACGCCATCTGCGCTGCGGCAACCGAGAACAATTGCTGGTAGTGATCGCGCGCAGACGCAAAGTAGTAACCCTGCGCCTGGGCCTGCGCGGGATCGGCCAGCACCTGCTCGTCCAGGGCATGCAGCCGTGCCAGCCGGCGCCGCAACCCGCGCGGGCTCAGCTGGGCCAGGCCGGCTTCGCCCAGACGCGGAACGCCTGCCTGCAGCAGCTTCGCCGTCTCCACCGCGCAGTTGTTGCTGACGAAGTAATAGCGGCCGTCATAGCTCCAGTGCACCTGTGCAGTACGCTCGAGCAGGCTGGCGATCTCGCTGCGGTCCAGCTGCAGCGGCAGCGAGGCCAGTCCGCGCAGTTCGACCTTGGTGTATTCGTCCACCACCTGCTGCAGCGGCAGCACGAACAGGCGCGAAGGATAGCCACCGGTCAGGCCGCGCCAGTTGGAAATCTGCACGTCGCCGACGAAGGCGCGGAAGGACAACACCCGGTGATGCTCCAGGTCTAGCCTGCAGTCCGGTCCCGGCGCGCGGCCGGGACGGCAGATCACCAGCCGCAGCATGCTGTGGCCCCAGCGACTCATCGGCTGCGCACTGCCTTCGGCGAACAGATAGTCCACGGCGTAGACGCGGGCCGGGTCCAGTGCCAGCAGCGAAGCGGCGCCCTCTTCCGCGTCGGCCTGCAGCAACGGAACGGTGCCCGCGCAGTGCGGCGCAGGCAACGATGGCGGCGTACCCAAGTGTGCGCGATACCATTGCGCCAGCGCCGGGCGCCGACACGCGAACTCTGCATCGAGCACGAAGTGTTCGGCGTTCACCGCCAGGTACTCGGCCGGGTCGGTCAGTTCATAGGCATCCGGGCTGCGGTCACGGAATGCGTTGTCGCCACGGCCCAGGTGCCAGGGTTTGCGCTGCCAACCTGCAAGGTCACGCCAGCGGGCGCTGCGCGACCAGTGCGCACTGTTGCGGTCAGCAACATGGGTCAGTTCGTGCACCAGCGCGCTGCGGCGGGCACGACGGGCACCGGCCACATCGTCATCCAGCAGGTCGCGGCGCAGCGCGATGCGCCCGGCGAAGGCACGGCCATGCACGTTCGCGGGCAGATCGTCACGCCAGCCGACCTGCACCTGCGCGGGCAATGCACGCAACAGGCCGTCGGGCAGCAGCGACTGCACATCACGCAGTGTCTGCGTCGCCATCTGCTGCTGCGCCGGGCTCAGCCCGGTCGGGTCCAGCTGCAGGCGCTCAGCCGCATGCGCGACGTGAGCGGCCAGCAGTAGAGCCACGCCTTGCGTGGCTGCTGTGATCGCCCGTCTGCGCTTGGGATTCAGCCGCGCATGGCTCGGCTCTACGAAAAGCGATGACGCGGAGGTCATGCCGCCTGGATCAACGCGCCAGAAGCGCGCGCGCCAGCTGCAGGTCGCTCTGTTGCTGTGCAGCTGCATCGTGCTCGCGCAGGTGCACCAGTGCCGCCTGCAGGCGTGCACCACGGATCTGGCCATCGCTGGCGACAAAAGCCGCCGCATCATCGCGTGCGGCCAGCACCACCTTGTCATCGCCCGAGCTGCTGCCCGAGGAACCCGAAGAGGCGCCCGTCGCCGACCCGGCCGAGGTGCCGGCAAAGCTCGAAGCGAAGCCGGCCAGCGGCAGGGACAACAGGGCAAGCAGCAGAAGCGGACGGATCATGGTCAGGGAGTTCGTTGATTGGGTGGGTGGAGCGTAACGGCTGGGTGAAGTCTTTGCCCGTGTCAAAGGTCGAACAATTTGCCAGGATTCAGCCGCCCTTCGGGATCGAACGCGCGCTTGACCGCCTTCATCAGCCCGATCTCGGCCGGGCCACGGGTGCTGTCCAGGTAGCCCTTCTTGACCAGGCCGATACCGTGCTCGGCCGAAATGCTGCCATTGAAGCGCGCCAGCACCTGCGCCAGCAGCTTGGTCACGTGCTCGCACTGGGTCACGAAGTCGGCATCGCTGGTGTCATCCGGCTTGAGCACGTTGATGTGCAGGTTGCCGTCACCGATATGGCCGAACCAGACCACGTCGAAATGCGGGTAGGCGTCGCCGATCAGCGCCTGGGTCTCGGCCAGGAACGCGGGCATCGACGAGATCCGCACCGAGACATCGTTCTTGTAGGGCTTGTAACGCGCCAGCGCCTCGGTGATGCCCTCGCGCAGGCGCCACAGCTGCGCTGCCTGGGCATCGCTGGCACTGATCACCCCGTCGCTGACCCAGCCATTGCCCATGCAGTCTTCGAAGGCGGCCATTGCCGCAGCTTCCTGCGCTTCATCACCGGCAGCGAATTCGGTCACCACGTAATAGGGATGTACTTCATCGAACGGTGCCTGCGCGCCGTGGGACAGCACGTGCTCCAGCGCACGGTCGGTGAAGAATTCGAAGGCCTGCAGCTGCAGTCGCGCGCGGAAGGCGGCGAACACCTGCATCAGCACGTCGAAGCTGGGCAGCGCCAGCAGCATCACGTTGCTGGCCGGCGGCGGGTCGGTGAGTTTCACCGTGGCCTCGACGATCACGCCCAGCGTGCCTTCCGAGCCGATCAGCAGCTGGCGGAAGTCGTAGCCGCTGGAGTTCTTGATCAGGCCCTTGTTGAGCTCGAGCAGCTCGCCCGTGGCAGTGACCACCTTCAGTCCGGCGATCCATTCGCGGGTATTGCCGTAACGGATCACCCGGATGCCACCGGCATTGGTGGCGATGTTGCCGCCGATCGAACAGGAACCGCGCGCGGCGAAATCCACCGGGTAGATCAGGCCGTGCTCCAGCGCGGCGTTGTGCAGCGCCTCCAGCGGCATGCCGGCCTGCACCACCAGGGTGCGGTCGACGGCGTCGTAGTCCAGCGCCTTGTTCATCCGCTCCAGGCTCAGCACCAGCTCGCCATGGGCCGCCACCGCGCCGCCGGACAGGCCGGTGCGACCACCGGACGGAACCACCGCCACGCCTTCGGCCGCGCTCCAGCGCATCACCGCCTGCACTTCTTCCACCGTGGCCGGCAATGCGATCGCCAGCGGCGCCGGCGTCCAGCGCCGGGTCCAGTCGCGCCCGTAATGCTCAAGGTCGGCAGGGTCGGTCTTCAGCTTCAGGCCGGGACAGGCCTGCTGCAACGAGGCGATGCGGGAATCGGTCATGACGGTCCAGCGCGGGGCGTGAAGAACGGGCAAGCGTGCCAGCGGCGGGGGCCAGCGTCCAGCCCCGCAGCGCCTTCAATAGCTGCAGTTGCAACCAATTGCGCACTGCACCATGGGCGTTGCGATCTGGCATAGTGGTCAGCCCCTGTCCCACTGGCCGTGCCGCCCCATGTCGCCGAAGAAGACCTCGTTCCCGAAGCAGGATATCCGCGTACTGTTGTTGGAGGGGGTCAGCCAGACCGCCGTAGAGGTGTTCAGCGCCGCCGGCTACAGCCAGATCGAAGCGCACACCAAGGCACTGCCCGAGGACGAGCTGAAGGCGCGCATTGCCGAGGCGCACATCGTCGGCATCCGTTCGCGCACCCAGCTCAGCGCCGAGGTGCTGGCCGAGGCCAAGCGCCTGATCGCGGTCGGCTGCTTCTGCATCGGCACCAACCAGGTCGACCTGGATGCGGCCGAGCTGGCCGGCATACCGGTATTCAACGCGCCCTACTCCAACACCCGCAGCGTCGCCGAGCTGGTGATCGCCGAAGCGATCATGTTGACCCGTGGCATCCCGCAGAAGAACGCCGAGTGCCATCGCGGCGGCTGGTCGAAGTCGGCCAGCGGCAGCCACGAGGTGCGCGGCAAGGTGCTGGGCATCATCGGCTACGGGCATATCGGCACCCAGGTGGGCGTACTGGCCGAATCGCTGGGCATGCAGGTGATCTTCCACGACGTGGAAACCAAGCTGTCGCTGGGCAATGCCCGTGCCGCGGCCAGCCTGGATGACCTGCTGGCGCGCGCCGACATCGTCACCCTGCACGTGCCGGAGACGCCGTCCACGCAGTGGATGATCGGCAGCACCGAGCTGGCGAAGATGCGCCGTGGCGCGCATCTGATCAACGCTGCCCGCGGCACCGTGGTCGACATCGATGCGCTGGATGCTGCGCTGGCCAGCGGCCACATCGGTGGCGCGGCGCTGGACGTGTTCCCGGTCGAGCCGAAGGGCAACGGCGATATCTTCGAATCGCCGTTGACCCGCCACGACAACGTAATCCTGACCCCGCACGTCGGCGGCAGCACGCTGGAAGCGCAGGACAACATCGGCATCGAAGTGGCCGCCAAGCTGGTGCGCTACAGCGACAACGGCAGCACCCTGTCGGCGGTCAACTTCCCGGAAGTGACCCTGCCCGAGCACGCCGACAGCCTGCGCCTGCTGCACATCCACCAGAACGTGCCGGGCGTGCTGTCCAAGGTCAACGAGATCTTCTCGCGACACAACGTCAACATCGACGGCCAGTTCCTGCGCACCGACCCGAAGGTGGGTTACGTGGTGATCGACATCACCGCCAGCGAGGAACAGGCCAGCGCGGTGCGTGACGAACTGGCGGCGATTCCGGGCACGTTGCGCACGCGCATTCTGTATTGATGGTAGCGCCGGGCCATGCCCGGCGGAATGCATCCGGCACCACGCCATCCACGCATGGCGTGGATCTACCAAGAGATCGAGCGCCCAGTAGATCCACGCCGTATCCAGATGGTCGCAATGCCAGTAGATCCACGCCATGCGTGGATGTATTTTTTCAGCGTGCCAGCCACCGGCGCGCCATGCGCTGCATTGATTCGTCCGACTGCGGATCGCGGGCGACCTCGGCCACCGGCCGCCAGGCCAGCTCCAGCGACTCTTCGCTGAGCACGAAATCCTCGCCGCCCAGCGCACGGATCACGAAACGCACGTCGTAGTGCCAGTGCCCCGGCACGTCTTTGCGTTCCGGAATCCAATGCTTGTCCAGGTCGAAGATCGCCGGATCGTCCAGCACCAGCCCGGTCAGGCCAGACTCCTCTTCGGCCTCCTTCAGCGCCACCCGGGCCAGGTCGCGGTCGCCGTCGGCGTGGCCGCCCAGCTGCAGCCAGCGCTGCAGCTTGCGATGGTGGGTCAGCAGCAGGCGCTGGCCATCGGCGCTGACCAGCCAGCAGCTGGCGGTGAAATGGCCTGCCAGCCGCTCGCGGCGGAAGGCATCCTCAGCATCGTCGATCAATGTGCCGAATTCGGCAGCCAAGGCGTCGTGGGCGGGTTCTTTGCGCGCATAGTCATGCAGCAGGCGGCGCAGGCGATCGTCAAGCACGGCAAGGGATTCGGTGGTTTCGCTCATGAATGCGGGGTGCCCGGAAAAATACCGGCCATTATCGCCGCTCATTGTTGCGTTTGCGCTTGTGCGGTGCCTTCAGCATTGGCTAAGGTACAGCGGGCCGTTTGCGCGGCCTTCACCATTCGGGCCGCCGGCAATGTACCGGCAGCCCTCCCAATCCGATCATCAGGAAGTACTGCATGCTGAAAGCTCTGTTGAGGGTCAAGCCGGTCGAACCGGCCGGGCACGTCGATGCCGGCGAACCCATCGAAGGCAGCCTGGACGGCGAAGCCACGTTGAAACGGACCCTCACGGCGAAACACCTCATCATGCTTGGCATTGGTGCGGTGATCGGCGCAGGTATTTTCGTGCTCACCGGCCAGGCCGCGGCCAACCACGCCGGTCCGGCGGTGATGCTGTCGTTCGTGTTCGCCGGCATTGCCTGCGCGCTGGCGGGCCTGTGCTACGCCGAGTTCGCCGCGATGATGCCGGTCTCCGGCAGCGCCTACTCCTACTCCTACGCCACCCTCGGCGAGGGCATGGCCTGGTTCATCGGCTGGTGCCTGGTGCTGGAGTACCTGTTCGCCTCGGCCTCGGTCGCGGTGGGCTGGTCGGCGTACCTGATCAGCTTCATCACCACCACGCTGCACATGCCGTTCCCGGACGCGCTGAGTGCGGCGCCGATCGCCTGGAACGGGCACGAGTTCGCCGCCTCCGGCAAGCTGTTCAACCTGCCGGCGGTACTGATCGTGGCGGCGGTGACCGGCCTGCTGTACGTGGGCGTGACCCAGTCCGCGTTCGTCAACGCGATCATTGTGGCCATCAAGGTGTTCGTGATCTGCCTGTTCGTGGGTATCGGTGCGGCCCACGTGGACCCGGCCAACTGGCACCCGTTCATCCCGGAAAACACCGGCGTGTCCGGCGAGTTCGGCTGGAGCGGCGTGTTCCGCGCGGCCACCATCGTGTTCTTCGCCTACATCGGCTTCGATGCGGTCTCCACCGCTGCCGGTGAAACCAAGGACCCGCAGCGCAACATGCCGATCGGCCTGCTCGGCTCGCTGGCGGTCTGCACCATCGTCTACATCATCGTCTGCGCGGTGCTGACCGGCATGCTGCCGTACCACCTGCTGGGCACCGACAAGCCGGTGGCCACCGCACTGGAAGCCTACCCGAGCCTGTCCTGGCTGAAGACCGCCGTGGAAATCGGCGCGATCGCCGGCCTGTCCTCGGTGGTGCTGGTGATGATGATGGGCCAGACCCGCATCGCCTACACCATCTCGCGCGATGGCCTGCTGCCGAAGGTATTCGGCAAGGTCCACAAGCGCTTTCGCACGCCGTACTGGGCCACGATCGTGGTCGGCGTGATCGCCGCCTCGCTGGCCGGCCTGGTGCCGCTGAACGTGCTCGGCGAGCTGGTGTCGATGGGTACCCTGCTGGCCTTCGCCACGGTCTGCGTGGGCGTGCTGATCCTGCGCTACACCCGCCCGGAGCTGCACCGCCCGTTCCGCGTGCCGCTGGTGTGGGTGATCTGCCCGCTGGGCGCGCTGTCGTGCCTGTTCCTGTTCTGGCAGGCGTTCGTGGTGCACTGGCACCTGTTCGTGGGCTGGACCGTGCTGGGCCTGCTGATCTACTTCGGCTACGGCATGCGCCACAGCAAGCTGGCCAAGTCGCCCTGATCCTCCCGACGGGCCGGCTCCTGCGCCGGCCCGTCGATATCCGCAAGCATTTCCGCCCGCGCCCGTTCACGGGGCGCACCGCACAAGACCACCACACATGTTCAAGCAACTGTGGGCCACCAAGCACCCGCACGCCGCCCACGAAGACGCCAACGGCCTGAGCCTGCGTCGCCACCTCGGCCCCTGGGGCCTGACCGCACTCGGCATCGGTGCGGTGATCGGCGGCGGCATCTTCGTCATCACCGGCCAGGCTGCCGCCAACCACGCCGGCCCGGCCATCATGCTGTCGTTCGTGCTGGCCGCGATCTGCTGCGCCTTCTGCGCCCTGGCCTATGCCGAGTTCGCGGCGATGGTGCCGGTCTCCGGCAGCGCCTATACCTATACCTACGCCACCTTCGGCGAGCTCTCGGCCTGGTTCATCGGCTGGATGCTGGTGCTCGAGTACGGCGTCTCCGCCTCGGCCGTGGCGGTCAGCTGGACCGGCTATTTCCTCAGCCTGCTCAGCCATTTCGACATCCATCTACCCGCTGCGTTGGTCAGCGCCCCGTTGGACGCGCAGCTGCGCCCGACCGGTGCCATCGCCAACATCCCCGCCGCGATCCTGGTGCTGCTGCTGACCTGGCTGTGCTACGTCGGCATCAGCAAGTCGTCGGCGATGAACATGGCCATGGTCATCCTCAAGACCGGCCTGATCGTGCTGGTGATCGTGGTCGGCTGGAAGTACGTGGACACCAGCAACTGGACCCCGTTCATTCCCGCCAACGAAGGCCCCGGAAAGTACGGCATGGAAGGCGTGCTGCGCGGCGCTGCGATGGTGTTCTTCGCCTATATCGGCTTCGAAGCCGTATCGGTGGCCGCGCAGGAATCACACAAGCCGCAGCGCGACATGCCGATCGGCATGATGCTGTCGCTGGTGATCTGCACGGTGCTGTACATCGCGATGGCTGCGGTCATGACCGGCCTGGTGCCCTACCAGCTGCTGGGCACCGACGAGCCAGTGGTCACCGCCGTGGCCGCGCACCCGCAGCTGGGCTGGTTGCGGGTGGTGGTGGAGATCGGTGCGTTGATCGGCCTGTCCTCGGTGGTGCTGGTGATGATCATCGGCCAGCCGCGCATCTTCATGATCATGGGGCGTGACGGCCTGCTGCCGCCGGTGTTCACCAAGATCCATCCGAAGTACCGCACGCCGCATATCAACACGGTGATCACCGGCATCGGCATCGCCCTGCTGGCGGCGCTGTTCCCGCTGGACATCCTCGGTGAACTGACCTCGATGGGCACGTTGATCGCCTTCGCGGCCGTATGTGCGGGCGTGCTGATCCTGCGCCGCACCCAGCCGGACCTGCCGCGGCCGTTCCGCATTCCCGGCGCGTGGTTGATCTGCAGCCTGGGCGTACTGAGCTGCCTCGCACTGCTGTCGGCGATGACGCTGCACAACTGGATGCTGATGGGCGTGTGGACGTTTGTCGGCTTCGTGATCTACTTCTTCTACGGGTTCAAGCACAGCCGCCTGCGGGGGAAGTGAGGTTTTTTGCATTGCAGGGCCTGCGGCCCTGCACCCGCCTTTGAAGCCAGAGCAACGGCACCGGCGGGTCTGAGGGTTTGGCGGGGAGGGGTGAGATTGCGGGGGACGCTGCAAGTACGTCCCTGTAAGCTCGGTCGCCGCATCCATGCGGCTCACGCCCCCGCAATCTCACCCCTCCCCGCCTTCGACAGTCTCCTGCCCCGTCCGGTAGATCCACGCCATGCGTGGATGAAACGTTCCGGGAAATGAATGTTCGGGGACGAATCTGCTGTAGAGCGGAGCCATGCTCCGCTCCGAGCAAGCGCAGCGAAGCGACCCGCTTTTCGCTTTTCCTTCTTCACTCCGTGGCTGGCCGCCCGCAGGAACCTGTCAGGGGTGGGGCGGGTGGGCCGTGCAGGGGCGTTGGCGCCATGGATGGCGCCATCGAGCTTACAGGGACGTACTTGCAGCGTCCCCTGCACGGCCCACCTGCCCCGCCCACCCCATGAACCGCTCTACTCGACCAGCCACGAGGGGCTCAGCCGTTGGCCGAATCCAGTAAAATCGCCCCCATGAACAGCCCCACCTTCCCCTACGACACCGCGCGCCTGAGCGAACTGGCCCAGCTGCTGATCGACAACGTCCGCGAACTGGCCCAGGCCGGCTGGACCCCGGCCACCAGCAGCAACTTCTCCCACCGCCTGGATGACCGCCACGCCGCGATCACCGTGTCCGGCAAGGACAAGGGCCGGCTGATCGAAGACGACATCATGGTGGTGGACTTCGATGGCAAGGCCGTCGGCCGCCCGCTGCGCCCGTCCGCCGAAACCCTGCTGCATACCCAGCTGTATCGCCGTTTCCCGGAGATCGGCTGCGTGCTGCATACCCATTCGCCGGTGCAGACCATCGCCTCGCGACTGTATGCGCCGCAGGGCCATATCCGGGTGGAAGGCTACGAACTGTTGAAGGCCTTCGCCGGCAACAGCACCCACGAGATGGCCATCGACATCCCGGTGTTCGCCAACACCCAGGACATGGACGTGCTGTCGGCCCAGGTCGACGCCCTGCTCGACACGCAGACACTCTGGGGCTACCTGATCGACGGCCACGGCCTGTACGCCTGGGGTCGCGACATGGCCGAAGCGCGCCGGCACATGGAAGCATTCGAGTTCCTGCTGCACTGCGAGCTGGAGCTGCGCAAGCTGCGCCGCTGACGTTTCCAGTAAGGCCAGATGCCATTCTGGAATCTGGCCATCGTTGCCACCCTGCTACCCTGTCCTCCCCCCGAGACGTTCAAGCTGCCGCCATGAGCCGACTGCGCATCTACGACGACACCCATCCCGAATCGCCGCTGCTGGATACCCAGGACGGCGCGGTCATCGCTGCCGAACTGCAGAAGATCGGCGTCACCTTTGAACGCTGGCAGGCCACCGCGCCGGTCGCCCCGGGCGCAAGCCAGGACGAGGTGTTTGCTGCCTACCGCGCCGACATCGACCGCCTGGTCGCCGAGCGCGGCTTCAAGAGCGTGGACGTGGCCTCGATCGCGCCCGACAACCCGAACCGCGCCGAGCTGAGGAAGAAGTTCCTCGACGAACACTTCCACAAGGAAGACGAAGTGCGCTTCTTCGTTGCTGGCTCCGGCCTGTTCACCCTGCACGTGGGCGACAAGGTCTATGAGATCGAGTGCGTGAAGGATGACCTGATCGCCGTGCCCGACGGCACCACCCACTGGTTCGACATGGGCGATGAGCCCAGCTTCGTGGCGATCCGCTTCTTCACCGAGCCGGATGGCTGGGTCGGTCACTTCACCGGCACCGACATCGCGCAGAAATTCCCCCGTTACATTCCGACCCAGGCGTCCTGATCAATGCAGCCCCGCGTCATCCTGACCGACATCGAAGGCACCACCAGCAGCATCTCGTTCGTCAAGAACGTGCTGTTTCCGTACGCACGCCAGGCGCTGCCCGGCTTCGTCGCCGAACATGGCCAGCAGCCAGAGGTGCGTCGCTGGCTGGACGCCGTCGCCAGCGAGATCGGCGGCGCCTGCCAGGACAGCCTGGTGGCCGAGACGCTGCAGGGCTGGATCGACCAGGACCGCAAGCACACCGCACTGAAGGCCCTGCAGGGGTTGATCTGGGATGCGGGCTACCGTCGTGGCGACTACACCGCGCACTTCTACCCGGAAGTGGCGCCGGTGCTGAAGGGCTGGCACGCCTCGGGCCTGCCGCTGTACGTGTATTCCTCCGGTTCGGTGCCGGCGCAGAAGCTGTTCTTCGGGTTCAGCGATGCCGGTGACCTCAGTCCGCTGGTGTCGGGTTGGTTCGATACCGAAGTTGGTGGCAAGCGCGAGGCCGACAGCTATCGCCATATCGCGCAGGCCATCGGCGTTCCCGCTGGCGAGATCCTGTTCCTGTCCGATGTGGTCGAGGAACTGGACGCCGCCCGCGAAGCCGGCCTGCAGACGCGTCTGATCGATCGCCTGGACGACTACCCGATGCCGCGCATCGGCGCAGCCGCCAACGGCCATGACCGCGTCGAGAACTTCCAGCAGATCCAGCTGTAAGCGCGGCCCGCCGATGGGCTCTGCGGCATCGGCTACCGGGTACCGCTCTTGGTAGATGCCAACCTTGGTTGGCATACGGCCGATGTGTCAACCAAGGTTGACACCTACCAGACCGTGGTTCAGCCACCCTCAACGATCGTTGAGGGTGCGCACCTTCAACGCCTCACGCAGCGCAGTCAGATCCACCGGGCCACGCACGGCGATGTCGCGGGTTTCGCCCGGCAGCAGGTCCAGCAGGTTGTCTTCCACCTGCACGTCCAGCGCGCCGAAATCGATCCAGGCCGCGCGCACCAGTGCTGCGCTCTGCAGCCGCAGGCGGTAGTGGTCACCGTCGATCGCCAGCGCTGATTTCAGCTGCTGCCGTGGCAGCACCTGGTCCTTGGCTTCGACGAATCCGACGACCTGCCGCGCCGTCACCCTGCCGTCCTGCAGCAGCTCGAACACCGCCACCGTCCGCGCCGGATCGGCGCCGGCCAGCAGTTCGGCATCCACGTAATTGCCGATATCGGTCACCCCGGCAGCGACCAGCGTCACCGCCTGCTCGCGCCGACGCAGCACCTTGCCTTCCACGTCCATCACCCGCAGGCGCCACCGTGCATCCAACGGCGCGGCCTGGTCGTTGATCAGGCGCACGCGCGTCCTGCCCTCATCGCGCAGCGCCGCCACGGTGACCGGCGCGAAGAAGCGGCGCGCGGCAAAGTGCAGCGCCTTCCAGCGGCCGAAGTAGTCAACGCTCGACCACGAGGCACCCGGCCAGACGTCGTTGAGCTGCCAGTAAAGCGAGCCCATCGTGTACGGTCGCGAAGCGCGATGATGCAGCGCCGCCAGGGCGATGCCATCGGCCTGCATCACCTGGCTCAGATAGACGAAGTCCTCGAAGTCCTTCGGCGTGCCGTAGCCCAGCGCGATGTAGTGCAGCAGGCGCGTATTGCCCTCGCCGGCCATGAATTTCTGGTGCGCACGGATCACCGGACTGTCGATGCGCTGCTCCGCACGAGTAGCGATCTGGTCCACCGTTGCCACCGCAGGCCAGGCCTGCAGGCCGTACTCGGACATGAAGCGCGGGGTCTCGCGCAGATAGGCCTGCACCGGCAACGCTGGATTGCCCCACACCTGCCAGTAGTGCTTGTCACCGCGGGCGGAGTCGTTGGCTTTCTCGTCCAGATCATTGCTGGGCGAACTGGACCAGTACGGCACGCCCAGCCCGTCTTCGCTCACCACCTGGCGCAGGTCGTTGCCGAACAGATCGACGTAGCCCTGCCAGACCTTCGCTGCAAACGCCGGATCAGCGGCCTTCAGGTCGCGGCCGTGGCCCCAATCCTTCCATGCTGTTTCTTCTTCGTTGTTGCCACACCACAGCACGATGCTGGGATGGTGCCGCAGCCGGCGCACGTTGTCGCGCGCCTCGGCGACCACGCTGGCGCGGAATGCCGGGTCGTAACCCGGCTGCATGCCACCGCCAAACATGAAGTCCTGCCAGACCAGCAGGCCCAGTTCGTCGGCGATATCGAAGAACGCATCGTCTTCGTAGTAACCACCACCCCAGTTGCGCAGCATGTTCATGTTGGCATCGCGCGCGGCGACCAGTACCTGGCGCAGTCGCGCAGCATCAACACGCGCAGGGAAGGCATCGAACGGGATCGCGTTCGCGCCCTTGGCGAAGATCGGCACACCATTGATCACGAAGGCGAAGCCCTGCCCTGCCTTGTCGTCCTGCTCGCGGCGCAGCTCGACCGTGCGCAGGCCAATGCGCTGCTCACGCTTCAACGTGGAATCGGCGCCACCGTCGAGCGAGGCCATTACGGTGTAGCGGTCCTGCGCACCATGACCGACCGGCCACCAGCGCCGCGGCTTGGCCAGTTCAACCGGCACCTCCACGCTGTTCTGGCCGGGCTTCAGCTCGACCGTGCGCTGCACCCGTGCAACGCTGCGGCCATCGGGATCACGCACCTCAACGTCTACCGCCACCGGACCGGCGACCGCGCCCTGCTCCATCTGCAGCACCACGGCCAGCCTGGCCTTGCCTGCATCAAGCGCATCGGTGCGTACGGCCAGGTCGGTCAACCGATGCGCGCCCCATGCCTGCAGGTCAACGCCGCGCCAGACCCCAGCCGTCACGTAGCGCGGCCCCCAGTCCCAGCCGAAGTGGTAGGCCGGCTTGCGCGCAAAGTTGCCGACCATCGCGTCCTTGGGCTCATCGCCGTACGGCGAAGGATAATTGCCTGCGATTTTGTGCGGCATCGCCTGCACGCCCGGCAGCAGCGTGCGGATCGGCGAACGGAACACGATCTGCAGCTCATTGCCCTTCGCTCGCAGGCGACCTTCGACGCGGGCGCGCCAGGTGCGGTGGGCATTGTCGGCACGCAGCAGCGGCTTGCCGTTGAGCTTCACCTCGGCATAGGTATCCAGGCCATCGAAGCGCAACTCGGCGTTGGGCCTGGCCAAGGTGACGGCGTCCACATCGAAACGGGCGCGGTACTCCCAGTCGGCCAGGCCGATCCACTGCAGCTCGGCTTCGGGCGCGCCGACGTACGGATCGCGGATCAGCTCGTGCGCCAGCAGGTCGGTATGCACGCTGCCCGGCACCGTGGCCGCGCGCCACTGCTGCAGGCCCGGATGCGCCGCGCCCTGCGCGTCGCCGGGCAGCAGGCGGAATTCCCACTGCGCCTGCAGCGGGGCGGCGGTTGCAGGGAATGCGGTCGCCGCGATCAGCAGCAGGAGCAGACGGACAACGAGGGGAAGGCGATGCACGTGCGGACTCCTGTTGTTTTTGCCAGGCATGGCCTGGCACTACTGCATTCGGACGATGTTCAACGAACGACGTTCAGCACTTCGTAGCAGGCGCCCATGGTGTGGTAATCGACCTTGCCAGCCGGGCTCTTCTCGTCGCTGTACTTGCGGTTGTCAGCGTCGAGGATGCGGAACCACGCGCCGTACCGGTGGTCGACGAAGTGCTCCCATGAGTACGCCCAGAGACGGTCGTACCACTGCCAATAGCGCTCATCGCCGGTGCGCGCGGCCATCAGTGCGGCGGTGGCCAGGGTCTCGGCCTGCACCCAGAAGTACTTGTCGTCGTCGCAGACGAAGCTGTCGCCGCCGATCGGCGCGCCGTCCATGCCAGGCTGGCGCCGCGACTCCGGTGCGAAGCCGTAGTACAGGCCGCCGCGCGCCTCGTCCCAGCTGCGCTCCACGGCCACATCGAACAGATGCTGCGCGGTCGGCAGCAGCCAGTCGGCCTGCACGTGGCGGTCCAGGATCAGCAGCAGCTTGGCCCACTCGGTCTGGTGCCCCGGTTGGAAGCCCCATGGCCGGAACAGATGCTTGGGATCGTCCAGGTTGTAGTCCCAGTCGATGTTCCAGTTGACGTCGTAGTGCTCCCAGACCAGCCCACCGGCCTTGGCCGCCTGGCGGCGGGTCATGTTGTCGGCCAGCTGCAGCGCGCGCTCGACATAGCGCTGCTCGCCACTGGCCTCGAACGCAGCCAGCATCGCCTCGCACATGTGCATGTTGGCGTTCTGGCCACGGTAGCCGGTGAAGTTCCACTGGCCGTCGGCCTCGTCCCGGTACAGGCCGTGCTCGGCTTCCCAGAAGCGCGCTTCCAACAGCTGCCAGGTCTCGTCCATCCACGCGCGGGCTTCTTCGATACCCGCCTTCAATGCACAGCTGTAGGCGAGCAGCACGAAGGCCACGCCGTAGCAGTGGTTCATGTCGTCCTCGACCACGCCCTCGCGCAGGGTCCAGGCGTAGCCGCCGGTGGCCGGATTGCGATGCACCTCGCGCAGGTAGCGCACGCCGTGCTCGACTGCATCGCGATACTCGGCATTGCCGAATTCGCGGTAGGCCATGGCGTAGTTGAAGACGAAACGGGTGCTGCTCACCAGGTGGCGATGGCTGGCATCGTAGATGCTGCCGTCGTCACGGAAGTAGTGGAAGAAACCGCCCTTCGGATCGATGCAGCGCGGGTGGTAGAACGCCATCGTGTCGGCGATGTGCGCGCGCAGGAAAGCGGGAGAACGGAAATCGGGCGAGGTGCTCATGCGGGAAGATCCTGTGCCTGCAGCAACTGCTGCACTTCATCGAACGAGGGCATCGCAGCGAACGCGCCCTTGCGGGTCACCGCCAGTGCGCCAACGGCAGCGCCGAAGCGCAGCGTGGCGGCGATTGCCTGCGGGTCCTGGCAGAACGCGGCAAAGCCCGCACCCGCCCCACCCCGCTCCAGCAGGCCGACCAGCACGCCACCAACAAAGGCATCACCGGCGGCAGTGGTGTCCACGGTGGGCACGCGGAAGCTGGTGACCTTGCCCTGCGTTTCGCGGGTGTACCAATGCAGCGTGGCGGCGCCGTCGGTGATGATCACCCAGCGTGCCTGCGCAGCCAGCAGGCGCCGCAGCACCAGTGCCTCGCCGTCATCGCCAAGCGGCGCTGCCAGGTACTCCAGTTCTTCCCGCGACAGCTTGACCAGATCGGCGCGTTCCAGCGCCTGCCACAGCCGCGGCGTCGGGTCGACATCGGCCGGCCACAGCGCCGGACGCAGGTTGAGATCCAGGCTGACCACCGCACCGGCCGTGCGTGCGCGGTCCATGCCGGCGAACGTCGCTTCGGCGATGTCCGCTTCGGTCAGGCTGTTGGAACAGACATGGAAGCACTGCGCGCCATCGAAGCAGCCTGCCTGGAAGTCGCTGTCACGGAACAGCAGGTCGGCGGCAGGCGGACGGTAGAAGCTGAAGCTGCGCTCGCCGCCCGCGTCCAGCGCCACGAAGGCCAGCGCGGTCTTGGCCGCGTCGGTGCGCACGATGTAGTCGGTGCCGACGCCGTGTTCGCTCAGGCTCTCCGCCAGGAAGTCGCCGAACATGTCGCGGCCGAGCATGCCGACGAACTGGGTCTTCGCGCCCAGCCGTGCGGCGGCCACCGCGACGTTGGCCGGTGCACCGCCGGCGTACTGCAGGAACGCGCGCGGTGTATCGGCCGAGGCCGGTGGCTGCGCTAGTAGATCGATCAAAATTTCGCCGAAGCAGACGATGGAACCCATTTTCGACTCAGCCTCCCTGCGTGCCGGCAGCCGGCGCGCGGGCGCCGACCAGTCCGTAGAAAATGATGTAGCCGTAGCACAGCAGCGGCAGGATGAAGCTGGCCTGCACGCCGACGTGGTCGGCCAGGACGCCCTGCAGGTAAGGCACCACGGCGCCACCGACGATAGCCATGATCAGCAGGCTCGAACCCTTGCTGGTCAGCGGGCCCAGACGCTCGATGCTGAGCGCGAAGATGGTCGGGAACATGATCGAGTTGAACAGGCCGATCGCCACCACCGAGTACAGCGCGACATTGCCGGAGGTCATCATGGTCAGTGTCAGCAGGCCGACATTGACCAGCGCGAAGATCGCCAGCAGGCGGCTCGGCGAGAAGCGCGCCAGCAGCGCCGAACCTGCGAAGCGGCCGATCATCGCCATCGTCCAGTAGGCCGACACATAGTGGGTGGCTTCCTGCTCGCTGAAGCCGCCGATGGTGGGCATCGACAGGTAGTTGACCAGGAAGCTGCCGATCGATACTTCAGCACCGACATAGAAGAAGATGCCGAGCACGCCCAGCAGCAGATGGCGCTTGCGCAGCGCGTCCAGGTAGCTGTGCTGATGACCCTCGTCAGCCTGCTCGGTGGTGTCGTTCAGCGCCGGCAGGCGGAACAGGAACACGAACAATGCCAGCAGCACCAGCGCCACCGCCAAGCCCACGTAGGGGCCCTGCACCGCGTGCGCCTCGGCGGTACGGTAGGCCAGCTGCTCGGCGGCCGGCAGTGCAGCAATCTGCTCGCCGCTCATGGCCGTGTTGGACAGGATCAGCATGCCGCCGAAGATCGGCGCAATGGCCGTGCCCAGTGAATTCAGCGCCTGCGCCAGGGTCAGGCGGCTGGAGCTGGTCTGCTCCGGCCCAAGCAGCGCGACATACGGGTTGGCTGCTACCTGCAGCACCGTAATGCCGGTGGCCAGCACGAACAACGCACCGAGGAAGGCGCCATAGACGCGCAGCTCGGCCGCAGGCCAGAAACCCAGCGCGCCGATGCCGGCGATCACCAGGCCGGCCACGATGCCCTTCTTGTAGCCCAGCGCCGCCACCAGCCGCCCTGCGGGCAGCGACATCAGGAAGTAGGTGCCGAAGAAGGTGAACTGCACCAGCATCGCCTTGGCGTAGTTCAGCTCGAACACCGCCTTCAGATGCGGAATCAGGATGTCATTGAGGCAGGTCAGGAAGCCCCACATGAAGAAGATGGTGGTGACCACGGCCAGCGCCTTGCCGTTGGTGACGGCAGGCTGGTTGCCCGGGGAACCGGATGGGCGGGGCGTTGCGGAGATCGGCATGCGGTACGCGCCTCGATGCGCGAAAGGTCGTTGGTGCGTGGAAGGGTGCAATCAGTTCAGCAGCAGAGCATCAGTTCGGACGTGCGGCACTGCTTTCGCGGATGCGCAACTGTACCGGGGCGACCGTGCGCCGTGGGGGCGCATCCGGTTCCTCCAGTCGTTGCAGCAGCAGGGATGCCGCCTGCCGGCCGCGCTCGCGCGGGTCGGCGGTCAAGGTGGTCAACGGCGGCACGGCGACCGACGCTTCGGAAATATCATCGAAACCAGTCACCGCGAAATCACCGCCGGGACGGATGCCGCGCGAGTTCAGGCCCAGCATCAGGCCCAGCGCGACGGTGTCGTTGTAGCAGACCGCCGCGCTCGGCCGATGGCCGTCGACGAACAGTTCGTCGGTACGCGCGGCCGCTTCCAGGCGGTTGGGTGCCGATTCGATCATCCAGCCCGGCGGCAGCGCCAGACCGGCTTCGGCCAGTGCCTGCTGGAAACCCGCGCGGCGCTGGTGGCAGGAACTCGATGCGGCGTGGCCACCGAAGAACGCGATCTGGCGATGACCGCGCTCGATCAGGTGGCGGGTGGCCAGGTAAGCACCATGCTGGTTGTCCAGGGTCAGGAAGTCCCACTCGGCGCCTTCCAGCTCGCGGTTGAACAGCAGTACGTTGGCATTGGCACCCAGCGCCTGCCGCAGCAGCGCGGCATCGCTGCCTTCGGCCGGCGACAGGATCAGGCCTGCAGGCGTGTGCTCCATCAGCGTGGACAGCACCGCCTGCTGGCGCTCGGGTGACTCGCCGGTACTGCCGAGCAGGGTCACGTAGCCACGCCCGCCCAGTGCTTCGTCCACACCGGAAGCGAATTCGGCGAAGAACGGGTTGGACAGATCGTTGATGACCAGCGCGATGCTGGACGATGTGCGTCGCCGCAGGTTCGCCGCCGCGCGGTTGTAGACATAGCGCTGGCGGCGAAGCTCAGCCTCCACCCGGGCACGGGTATCGACGTTGACCAGCGGGCTGCCGCGCAGCACCAGCGACACGGTCGCGCGCGAGACGCCGATGGCACGGGCGATGTCGGTCACCGTCACCGCCTTGCCAGAACGCTTGCTGGAACTGTCGCCGTTGTCGTTCATCGTCTTCCCGCACTCCGATGGATGCTCAAGCCTAATGGATCGTGGCCCTGTCGTGCCGTGCCGTTCGCTGGGTTGCCTCGAACGGCACAGCCCGGCTCAGTGCAGCTGGCTGCCCGGGGCCGCACACCAGGACACCGGCAGATCCTTCACCGCCGTGCCCCAGCCCTGCGTCGGCGCCGTGCCATCGAGGGCGAAACGCAGCTTCGGGCCCTGCTGCAGCTGGTTCCAGCCCAGCCACACCGGGGCATGTGCCTGGCCATCGACCTGCACGCCCTGCACGTACTGCAGGCGGCGGCCATCGGCGCCAGGCGCCTCGATGCGCAGGGTGCGGCCGTTGCCCAGCTCGACCTCGACCTTGGCAAAGCGCGGCGTATGCAGCAGGAACTCGCCGCTGCCCGGCACCGCCGGGTACACGCCGATCGCACTGAACAGGTACCAGGCCGACATCGTGCCGAGGTCATCGTTGCCGGTCACGCCATTGGGCGCATTGGTGAACAGCTGTTGCGCTGCACGCACCACCGCGGCGGTCTTCCACGGCTGGCCGATCAGCGTGTACAGCCACGGCGAATGCAGGTCGGGCTCGTTGTTGGGGTTGTAGCGGAACTGGTTGTAGTAGCTGTACGGCCCGACCACCCATTCCTTGCGGGCGGCATTGAGCGGGTCGGCCTGCAGCGCATCCATCGCGAAGAACGCATCGAGGCGGCGGCCTGCCTGCTCGCGACCATCCATCGCCTCGACCAAGCCCGGCACGTCCTGCTGCGCCAGCCACTGGTACTGCCAAGCGGTGCCTTCATGGAAACCATGGTGCGAGCGCGGGCTGTAATGGCCGTCTGCCGGGGTATACCACTGGCCATCTTCGGTGCGCGGGCGCGGGAAGCCACTGAAGCCGGTTTCCGCATCACGTACCTGCGGGTCCCATACCTTGCGCCAGTTGCGGCCACGCTCACGCAACGTTGCTGCATCCTGCGTGTGGCCGAGGCCCTCGGCCATCTGCGAAAGCGCACAGTCGGCCAGCGCATATTCCAGCGTCGCCGAGCCGCCATGGTGCGGATCGACATCCATGCCCTTGGACGGGAACGCACGGTCGTAGACCACGTAGCCCTTGTCCAGATAGGTCGGGTTGCCGGAACGGCCGGCCATCCGCGAGTTCAGTGGCGGCGTGCCGAACGCATTGCGGCGCAATGCATCCCAGGCTTGCGATTCACGGCCCTTGAGTGCACCGAAGCGCCACAGATCGACCATGAAGGGGGTGACCGGGTCGCCGGTCATGATGTTGGTCTCGAAGTTGGCATAGCCCCAGCGCGGCAACCAGCCGCCCTGCTCGTCGATCGCCAGCAGGCTGCGGCCGATGTCGCGCGCCACGTCCGGGCGCGTCAGTGCCAGCCACTGGTTCTGTGCGCGGTAGGTGTCCCACAGCGAGAAGTACTCGTAATAGGTCCAGCCATCGGCGCGATGGATGCCATCGTCGTAACCACGGTAGCGCCCATCAGCATCGCTGCCGGTCAGCGGCTGCAGCAGCGCGTGGTACAGCGCGCTGTAGAACACGGTGCGGTCATCACCATTGCCCCCTTGCACGCGGACGCGTGCCAGCTGCTCGCGCCACGATTGCTGCGACAGCGCGCGCATGCGATCGAAACCGAGCAGCGCCCCGCCCTGCATGCCCTCAGCGCGCAGGTTGGTGCGTGCACCTTCGGCATCCACATGCGAAATCGCGCTGACGGCCGTGACCGACTGGCCCTTGGCCAGATCGAAGCTGAGCCACGCGCCATTCGGCTTCTGCTCGCCTTCCATACTGTGGCGCGCGCCCGGCAGGCCACCGCCCTCGCCCCAGGTGCCATGCGCCTTGAACGGACGGTCGAACTCGATACGGAACCAGGTGGTGTATTGATGGCCACCGCAGAAGCTCTTGGTGACCAGCTTGCCTTCAACCACGCGGTCACCCACCACGTCGACCACGCTGCCGATCACCGAGTGGCGCTCGTTGGCCTGGCCGACATTGACCAGCACGTGGCCATCGCCCTTGCCCTGGCTGAAGGTGTAACGCTCGGCAGCCGCGCGCGTACGCGCCGTCGCTTCCGCATCAATGCCGCCGTAGCTGGTCAGACGCACCTTGTAGTAGCCGGCCTGGCCAATTTCGCCGTCATGGGTATAGGCCGACGCATACGCCTTGTGGTCGAACTGCTTGGGGTTGGCGGTATCGAAGTCGCCACCGGGGCCGATGCTGCCCGTCACCGGCAGCACCGAGACCTGACCGCCCTGCTCCCAGCAACCGGCACCGGAGAGGAACGAATGGCCGAAGCCGCGGATCTTGTCGTCGTCGTAGCGCCAGCCCGAATAGTGGCTGCCGATCGGGCTGACCTGGATCAGGCCGAATGGTGCCGAGGCACCGGGGAAGGTGTTGCCGTCATCCTTGCTGCCGATGAAGGTATTGACCTCGCGCTCCAGCGCGGCCGGCGCGGCCTGCAGCCAGGGCGTCACCGCCAGCGCCAACAGGCAGGCGATGCGGGCCAGGGGCCGATGGGACAGTGCCGACAGGCGGCGGTCGGGACGACGGTGGGACAACCTGGTCACGGGCAGGACTCCTTGGCGGCAGGGCGGCAGCGAAGGACCGGCCGCACAGGCCGAGCCCTCGTTTCCATCGGTACAAATCCGCACCCCGGCGGATTTAGATCGATTCAAGTAGAGCATGGGAATTTCGCCCAATGCATTCTGCGGCGCAGCATGAGGGGTGGGCTGTGGCCGGGCTGCGCCCGGCACCCACAGAGGCCGGAGCCGGAGCCGGAGCCGGATCAACGGCAACGGCAACGGCAACGGCAACGGCAACAGCGACAGCTGCATTCCGGGGGATGGCGGGGTGGGTCCGGTTGCGGGGGACGCCGTGAACCCGTCCCTGGGGGCTTGGCCGCGGCATCCATGCCGCGGACACCCCCGCAACCGGACCCACCCCGCCTTCGACAGTTTTCGGCGATCTGTCGGAATTCTGGTGGGTGTCGACCTTGGTCGACACGTGGATCCACGCCACGCGCGGATGCTGTTCGATGAACTACCGAAATATTCGATTTCGACGAATTTGATCCACGCAAGGCGTGGATGGATGTACCTACCGATTTCGAAATCATCGATTGGATTTCATCCATGCATAGCATGGATCCAGGTGTCGACCAAGGTCGACATCTACCAACGGCATCGGGAATCTGTCGAAGGCGGGGTGGGTCCGGTTGCGGGGGCGTGAGCGCCATGGATGGCGCGACCGAGCTTACAGGGACGTACTTGCAGCGTCCCCCGCAACCGGACCCACCCCGCCATCCCACGGAAAGCCGCTGTGCTGTTGCTGTTGCTGTTGCCGTTGCTGCTGCCCTGGCTTCGTCCTCTGCGGGCGCCGGGCGCAGCCCGGCCGGCCCACCCCTTTTGCGCATGTAACCGCTTACAGCAATTTTCCGCGAAGGGTCATTTGCACGACACGTCGCTGCCATATTGCGCAGCAACATGCGTCGGCGCCGTTGCCGTGCTAAAAATCGCCCCGCCCATCGCTTAGATCGATCCAAGACGACAGCGCGATGGCCCGGAGTTGGGGAGCAAGACAGGACGTGCCGCGCCATCTGCCAGGCGCTCGCTGCATCTGCAGGGCGAAGGCAAGATCTGCATCACGAATTAGATCGATTCAAGTTTCCGCGTCAGTCAGTCACCGGATCAATCCAGGAGAGAGGGAGAGATGGCAATGAAGCATTCAACACGTACGCAGGGCCACGACGCGTTGTCGCTGGCCATCGCGCTGGCCCTGGCCGCCGCCGTCGCCCCGCTTGGCGCTTCCGCGCAGCAGGCGGCAACGACCGGCGCGCAGGATGCCACCACCCTGGACAGCGTCCAGGTCACCGGCTATCGCTACGCAATCGAAAAGAGCCTGCAGCAGAAGCGCGACGCCAATGCCGTGGTCGAAGTGATCACCGCCGAGGACGTTGGCAAGTTCCCCGACAAGAACGTGGCCGACGCCCTGCAGCGCGTGCCCGGCGTGGTCATCACCCGCAGCGGTGGCGAAGGCAAGTCGGTCAGCGTGCGCGGCCTCGCGCCCGACCTGACCCTGACCCAGTTGAACGGCAACTTCGTCGCTTCGTCGGAAACCAACAACGAAGCCACCCGCTCGTTCAACTACACCCTGCTGCCGTCGAACATGCTGTCCAGCGCCGAGCTGTTCAAGTCGCCGGAAGCGCGCATCGACGAAGGCGGCATCGGCGGCACGGTCATCCTGCACACCCGCCGCCCGCTGGATATGGAAGCCAATTCCGGCTACGTGAACCTGGAAGGCACCTCGTCCGACACCAGCCACGACGTCGACCCGCAGGTGTCGGCGCTGTATTCCTGGCACAGCAAGGACGAGCGCTTCGGCGTGCTGGTCGGCGTGACCCAGCAGAATCGCACCAGCCGCACCATGGAAGCCAGCACCGAGGACTACCAGTGGTACGGCAACGGCACCACCGCCCGTGATGCCAACGGCAACCTGCTGGAACAGGACGGCATCCATTACTGGTGGGGCAAGTCCGGCTTCAACAACCAGACCGGCAAGAACTACAGCGAGTTCTTCATGCCGACCTCGGTGAACTTCGCGGTGAAGGAAGAGAAGCGCGAGCGCACGGGCGGCCAGCTGACCTTCCAGTTCAAGCCGATCGACAACCTGACCCTGACCGCCAACTACTTCCGCTTCGAGCTGCAGGGTGATTACACCCAGAACATGCTGAAGGTGCCGGAGTGGAGCATGGCTCGCTTCAACGGCGACGGGAACTGGGCTGGCGGACGACTGCTCAATGGGCTGGACTTCGACCCCAGTGGCAGCATCGTGACCGGCGCACAGTTCGAAAAGCTGCCGGGCAAGACATATATCTGCAGCGAAGAGCAGGCGAAGGCGGCCGGCCTGGCACCGGGCGGCTGGGGCCCGGATGACTGCACCATGCCTACCCCGCAGTTGACCGGTGGCTACAGCAAGGAAAAAGCGCTCTCGCAGACCGCCGACCTGACCATCGATTGGGACATCAGCCCGCTGTGGAAGGCGTCGTTCACCGGCGGCCGCACCTGGTCTGAAGGTGGCCCGTCGATGAACTTCCGGATGTCGGCCAAGCCGCGCCGAAAGGTCGGCAACGAATGGCAGTCTGTCAATTACACCGCCTGGGACCTGACCGGTACGCCATCGGCACAGTTCTCACCGGATCTGCAGCAGCAGTTGATGGCCGGCATCGCCGAAGTGGACACCGGCTCCACCGACTCGTCGTGGATGCAGACCGAGGTCGAGCAGAACTACTTCCAGGCCGATTTCACCAAACTGTTCGAAGCCGGTTGGCTGGATTCGATCCAGTTCGGCACCAAGTACCGGGACGGCAAGGTGCACCGCAATACCGGCAATACCTACTGGGTGTGCCAGGGCCTGGACCCGGCGGACTACAAGAACAACCGCTACCAGGCCGGTTGCGATTCAACTGCCGGCGATGCCCAGCCTGGCTTCTTCCTGTCCAACCCGATCAGCAACATTGCCGGCGGCTTCAACGCCAACGTGTTCCCGGGCATCAACTACCCGGCCTACATCGATTACCTGAACAAGACCTACGGCGGCTCGCATAACCGCACCGAGGAAGACTTCGTCTACGACGTCAACGAGAAGATCTACTCGGGCTACTTCCAGGCCAACTTCCGTACCGAGCGCGTACGCGGCAACGTCGGCGTGCGCGTGGTGCGCACCAAGCAGTTTGCCCAGTCCAGCGATTCGGTCGAACGCTTCAACGACTACTTCGTGGACAACGCCAGCGGCGCGCCGATGAGCTGCGATGACCCGGCCGCCGATCCCGCCCTGCGCTGCCAGGGCGGCTTCGTGCGCGTGCCTGACACCCAGGCCAGCGACAAGGTCTTCACCTTGGCCTCGTTGGACAAGACCTACACCGACTTCCTGCCCAGCTTCAACATCGCCTGGGATATCACCGACAACCTGGTGCTGCGTGGCGCGGCTTCGAAAGTGATCGCCCGCCCGAGCTATACCAGCATTGCCTATCCCGGCGGCCTCACCTACATCAGCGAGGAATACAGCAACGACCGCCGCGTCGCTGGCGGCACCGACACTCCCGGCTGGTATGGCTCGGGCAGCAACAAGGCACTGGAACCGTTCAAGGCCGTTCAGTTCGACATCGGCCTGGAGTGGTACTTCAAGCCGGGTTCCGCAGCCGGTGTCGCGCTGTTCCGCAAGAACGTGGACAACTTCACCGTGCCGGTGGTGCGCGATCAGCAGATGACCGTCGGCGGCCAGACGGTCACCGTGCAGAAGTACCGCACCGAGGCCAACGGCCGTGATGGCGTCTCGCAGGGCGTGGAACTGTACGGCCAGTACACCTTCGACATGGGCTTTGGTGTGCAGGCCAACTACACCTACAACGACACCAACCTGGCCTCGATCGTGCTCGATGGCGAAGAGATCGGTTCTTCGCCACTGGTGGGCAGCGCCAAGAACCAGGCCAACGTGACCGTGTTCTACGAGAACGACAAGATCCTGGCCCGCGCCTCGTACAACCGTCGCGGTGAAGTGGTTGGCGGGCTGCAGAATGGCATGACCACCTACACCAAGCCGTACAGCCAGCTCGACCTGAACGTTGCCTACAACCTCACGCCGGACTGGACGGTCACCGCGGCAGTGCTCAACGCCACCAAGTCGGAACTGCGCAGCTACATCGGCAATGACAGCCAGGCCCGTCTGCTGTCCAACCTGTATGCCGGCCGCCAGTTGTACTTCGGCGTGAACTGGAAGTTCTAAGGTCTCACCCCCGCCTGTGGGCGGGGACGATCCTCCACGGCAGCCGCGCTGGTACAGGTGGCTGCCGTTTTTTGTGGTCCCTTCGCTCCGGGGAACGCTTGACCCTGCCATCGTTGCAAGGTGCACACTGCCTCCACCCCCAAGTGAATCGAAGGAGCTACAGATGGAATTCCATGTGGACGGCATGACCTGCGGTGGCTGCGCGCGCAGCGTGACCAAGGCGATCGAGCTGGTCGATCCGGCGGCGACCGTGTCGGCCGACCCGGCCAGCCGCCGCGTGCAGGTACAGACGTCGGCCAGCGAAGCACAGATCGTCGCGGCACTGACCGAAGCGGGTTTCCCGCCGCGTACGGCCTGAACACCCTGCCAGTTGCATGAACGATGCCCGCCCCGTGCAATTGCCGGGGCGGGCATTTTCTTTTCCATCTGTCTTCGTCAGGTCCTGCGCGCGCGCCTGCGTACTGCCCCGGCGGGCGCTGCAACCGGAACAGCGCCCTCCTCGCCTTCGCCCAGCCGCTGCAGGATCGGGCACTCGGGTCGATCATCGCCGGCGCAGCAGCTGATCAGCGATTTCAGCGTGTCGGCCATCTGCCGCATGTTCTCGATGCGCTGTTCCAGGTCATCGATGTGCTGCTCGGCCAGGCGCTTGACGTCGGCGCTGTGGCGCGACGTATCGTTCCACAGGCCCAGCAGGTCGGTGATCTCGGCCACCGAAAAGCCGAGATCACGCGCGCGACGGATGAAACGCAGCCGATGCACGTCGGACTGCGAATAGGCGCGATAGCCCGCGCCGGTGCGGTCAGCGGGCGGAATCAGGCCGATCTGCTCGTAGTAACGGATCATCTTGGCCGACACGCTGGAGGCCTTCGATGCTTCACCGATGTTCATGCAATCGCTCCTTCAATGGGCCGCATGGGACGCGCCCGCCATCGGCGCCTGGAAGCGCCGCAGGCGCAGCGCATTGCCGAGCACGAACACACTGGACAGGGCCATGGCACCGGCCGCGAACACCGGTGACAGCAACACGCCCCATACCGGATACAGCGCACCGGCCGCGACCGGAATCAATGCGGTGTTGTAGGCAAAGGCCCAGAACAGGTTCTGGCGGATGTTGCCGATGGTCGCCTTCGACAGCGCGATGGCGTTGGGCACGCCCTGCAGGTTGCCGGACATCAGCACCACGTCGGCCGACTCCACCGCGACGTCGGTGCCGGTGCCGATGGCCAGGCCGACATCCGCCTCGGCCAGCGCCGGCGCATCGTTGATGCCATCACCGACGAACGCGATCTGACCGTAAGCCGCCTTCAAGCGGCGCACCGCTTCCACCTTGCCTTCCGGCAGCACTTCGGCCACCACTTCATCGATGCCGAGCTGGCGGGCGATGGCCTGTGCGGTAGCGGCGTTGTCACCGGTAATCATGGCCACCTTCAGGCCAAGCTGGTGCAGGGCGGCAATGGCGGCCGGCGTACTCGGCTTGATCGGATCAGAGACGGCGATGATCGCCGCCAGGCGGCCATCGATGGCGGCATACAGCGGCGACTTTCCTTCGTTGCCCAGGCGATCGGCCAGCACGGCGAAACTGCCGATGTCCACGCCCAGCGAACGCATGAAACGATCGGCGCCTACTTCCACGCGTGCGCCATCGACGATGGCACGCACGCCCATGCCGGTCACCGACTCGAAATCAAGCATCGCCGACAGCGCGATGCCCTCCTCCGTCGCTGCCTCGACAATGGCGCGGGCGATCGGATGTTCCGAGCGCGATTCCACCGCTGCCACCCGGGCCAGTACCTGCGCGCGATCGAAGCCGTCGGCGATCTCCAGGTCGGTCAGCAACGGGCGGCCTTCGGTCAAGGTGCCGGTCTTGTCCACCGCCACCACCTTGGCGTCCTTCAACAACTGCAGCGCCTCGCCCTTGCGGAACAGCACGCCCATCTCGGCACCGCGGCCGGTGCCGACCATGATCGAGGTCGGCGTCGCCAGCCCCATCGCGCACGGGCAGGCAATGATCAGCACGGCCACCGCGTTGACCAGCGCGAAGGTCAGCGCCGGCGACGGCCCGAAGATCAGCCACACCAGGAAGGTAGCGAGGGCCGCCAGCATCACCGCCGGCACGAACCACAGCGTCACCTTGTCGACCACGGCCTGGATCGGCAGCTTGGAGCCCTGCGCCTGTTCAACCAAACGGATGATCTGCGCCAGCATGGTCTGCCCACCCACCGCGGTCGCACGCAGGGTCAGTGCGCCCTTCTGGTTGACGGTGCCGCCGACCACGCCGCTGCCTGCCGACTTCTCCACCGGGATCGGCTCGCCGGTGATCATCGACTCGTCGACGAAACTGCGACCTTCCGTCACCTCACCATCCACCGGCACGCGCTCGCCCGGACGCACTTCCAGCAGGTCGCCCAGCAGCACCTCGTTGATCGGGATATCGACGATGCGCCCTTCGCGGCTGACGTGCGCCACCTTGGCCTGCAGGTTGACCAGGCGCTTGATCGCCTCTGACGTGCGGCCTTTCGCGCGCACCTCCAGGAACCGGCCGAGCAGGATCAGCGCGACGATCACTGCCGCCGCTTCGTAGTAGACATTCACCGTGCCCGCCGGCAACAGGTGCGGGATGAAGGTGGCCACCACCGAATAGCCGAACGCCGCCGCGGTACCCACCGCCACCAGCGAGTTCATGTCAGGCGCCAAGCGCAGCAGCGCCGGGAAGCCCTTCTGGTAGAAGCGCCGGCCGGGAATGGCCAGGACCAGCGTGGTCAGCACGAACTGCAGGTACCAGCTGGCCTGGAGGCCGATCGTGGACATCACCCAGTGATGCATGCCGGGAATCAGGTGCGAACCCATTTCCAGCACGAACACCGGTGCTGCCAGCACGCTGGCCAGGATCAGGTCGCGTTTCAGCGCCACCCGCTCGGCATCCTTCTTTTCCGCCGCTTCCTCATCGACCTGGGCGCCGCCATCGATCGCGTGCGCTGCGTAGCCGACCTTGTCGATGGCCGCTACCAGTGCGTCGATGCCGGCGACGCCGCGCACGGTCGCTCGTTCGGTGGCCAGGTTGACGCTGGCCTGGCTGACACCCGGCACCGCCAACAGCGCGCGCTCCACGCGGCCGACGCAGGACGCGCAGGTCATGCCTTCCACGGCCAGTTCGGTGGTCGCCGCCGGTACCTCATAACCCACGCTTTCCACCGCCTGGATCAAAGCGTCGCGGTCGACCGGGCCAGAGGAGCGGATGTCCGCACGCTCGGTGGCCAGGTTGACCGACACGCTGGCGACCCCCTCGACCTTGGCCAGGGCCGCTTCGACCCGGCCAACACAGCTGGCGCAGGTCATGCCTTCGATCGGCAGGCTGAGGGTGGAAGCCGTCCCGGGGACGGCGGTAACGCTTGAGGTGCTCATGGCCTGGTTTCCCTGGTTCCATCTGGAGAGATGACCAGCCTAGACCTTGCCATCGTGGGAAGGTCAAATCCACCCCGCCCGGCCAGCGGCCCATCCACGCATGGCGTGGATCTACTGCAAAGCCTGGGTAGAGCCACGCCATGCCTGACCACCCTGCATCCCGAACGCCCAGTAGAGCCACGCCATGCGTGGCTGCCCGTCACCCCGTGGCTGGCGCCGGGTCATGCCCGGCGCCGCCGTCCCTCAGAACGTGAACACATACTCCAGCGCGAACTCGCGGCCCACCGCACCAAGCAGACGCGTCGGGGCGAAATCGTAGTCGACCTTGTAGGGGTCCTTGTGGTTCCAGCTGGTCGCGTTGAACGCGTTGTTCACGTACAGATTGACCTTCATGAACTCGGTCACCTGGTAGCCGACATTGAAGTTCCAGGTAATGAACGGCCCGACCCGGCCGTAATAGCGCGCCGTCTGCTGCCCCGCATTCGGGTTCGGATTGGCCGATCCATCCGGACGGGTGGCAGGCTCCAGGCAGTTCAACGACGGACTGTCGCTGGGCACGTAGCCATCGGCGAAAGGCAGGCAGCCGCCGGGGTTGTCCAGGCGGTCGGTGCCCCAGTGATAGCGCACGCCCGGCACCGAGCCGATGCGGTCGGCATACACGTTCGCGTTCCAGTTGCCGCCCTGCCAGGCCAGGCTCGCGCGCAACTTGCTGCGCAGGTCACGGTCGCGGCGCTCAGGGTTCGGATCGTTGGCGTAGCGCTGCTCCTTCGTCGAGATCTGGTTGGTGTAGTTCACCCCCAGCTGGAAGCTGCCCCATGCGGCCGTCTCCAGCCGATAGCGCGCGCTCAGATCGATACCACGCACTTCGCGGCTGGCCAGGTTGAACGGCCCGCGCTCGATCGACACCAACCGTCCGCTGCTGTCACGATTCACCCGGGCCAGGATGCCGGCGCAGTAAGCCTCACCAGCCGGATTCGCCCACGGCGTACCGTCCATGTTCTTGCCGGTCAGGCAGCCGGCCTCGCTGGCCAGCACTTCGTCCGCACCGACGTCGACGATCATGTCTTCCAGCTTGATCGCCCAGTAATCCGCGCTCATCGACAGGTTCGGCAGTACGTCCCAGACGAAGCCGACCGTCCACGAATTGCCGGTTTCCGAGCGCAGCAGCGGCGTACCCCGACGGTTCACGTCGAACGCATACCAGACATCGGTATTGCCCACGCCGCAGTTGTTGACCAGATACGCGCCGCTCTCGATGCAGCGCAGGCGGTCGTAGGTCAGCACTTCGGAGCTGCTGGCCTGGCCGAGCAGGTAGTGCATGTCCGGCGCGTGGAAGCTGGTCGCGTAGGAGCCGCGCACCAGCAGCGACTCGAACGGACGCCATTCCAGGCCAGCGTTCCAGGTGGTTTCCTTCTGGCTGCCGACATCCAGCGCCTCGCCGCCGCCGTCGGCCTTGTAGCTGCCATAACGGTCGTAGCGTGCCGCAGCGGTGGCGATCAGGCTGTCGGCCAAGGGGATCTTGAACTCGACACCGGCCGAATAGCGGGTGCGCTCACCGCCGCCACGATCAACGTTCTGCAGGTCGAAATCGATGCCGGCACGCGGATCCGGGCTGAGGTGATAGCCCTGCTTCGCCACTTCGGCCACCGCCGCGAACGAAATCGGACCGGCCCAGCCCTGCAACAGTTCACCAGTGATGTCGGCCGAGGCCTGGTTGACGTAGGAGGATGCGCGATTCTTCGCGACCGTGCCCATCTGCCAGTACTGGTCCGGGGTGATCGGGTTCCACCAGCGCGACTCGTTCAATGCGTAGATGGCCTCACCGTCGCCGGTGGTGCCCAGCCGTGGGCCGAGGAAGAAGTCGTACGACTTCTGTTCGTCCACCACATTCTGTCGCTCCTCAACGCGGTAGTAGGAACGGCCGACCGTAGCGCTCCAGTCGAAGCGATCGGCCAGGCGTCCACGCAGGCCTGCGCTGATATCCCACGACAACTCGCGGTTGGTATTGCGCAGCGTGTCCAGGCTACCGACTTCGTTCGGCGTGAACTGGCGCACGCCGAGCACCGGGCGATTGCGGTTGGCATCCCAGTAATAGCCGTTGGCATCGTCGATCAACGAAACGCTGGGGGGATTGGTGCCCCAGATCGCCTCGGACCGGTACACCGCCAGATTGCTCCAGGCCTGCAGGCCATCACCGAAATCGAAGGTGCCATAGAGATTGCCCGACACGTTCTCCGAGCCACCGGTCAGCAGCCAGTTGGCGTAGTCGGCGCTCATGCCGCACAGGCGGCCGGTGTTGCTCACTGTATTGGCGTTGTAGTTGTAGACCAGCCGATCGGCGGTGTAGTACTCGCCAGCGAATTTCTCGCAGGTGCCGTCCGGCGGTGCCAGGCGCTGGCCTGTGCTCGGGTCGATCAGCGCCAGGCCTGCGGTGGGACGGAAGCCGACCTTGCGCTGCTCCATGTTCCAGGACGGGTACAGCGCATCGTCAGCGTCGTCCATCTGCGGCCGGTCGCGGCCGAACAGCGGATCGCGCTTGGTGTACTGCAAAGCGTAGGTCACGCTCCAGTTGTCGCCGGTCTTGCCACCCGCCCAGGACAGATCCCAGGTATCGCGGCCGCCTTCGGTGGAGGTACCACCGCGCACGCGCACTTCGTCGCCGTCATAGTTGGTCTTCAGGATGACATTGACCACGCCGGCGATGGCGTCCGAACCATAGATCGCCGATGCGCCGCCGGTCAGCACTTCGATGCGTTCCACGGCAGCGGCAGGAATGTTGCTGTAGTTGGAGAAATTGGTCTCGCCGCCATAGGGCAGCGGGTAGTCGGCCACGCGGCGGCCGTTGACCAGCAGCAGGCTGCGGTTGGGCCCCATGCCGCGCAGGTTCAGGCCGCTCGCGTTGGGCGTGTGCGAGCCCCACTGCGATGCCGCTTCAACGGTGCCGGTCGCTTCGGTGAGCGTCTTCAGCGCGTCGTAGACGGTGACGAAGCCTTCCTTCTGGATCTGTGCGGCGGTGATCACGTTGACCGGGGCCGGACCTTCGACGCCGGCGCGCTTGATGCGCGAACCGGTAACGGTGACGGCATCGAGGTCCTTGGTAGAGGACGTGGTCGCTTCCTGTGCGCCCGCTGCGAAGGGCAGCAAGGCAAGCACGAGGGCCTGGGACAGCAGATGACGACGGTTGCGGACGGACTGAGCCATGGGTGGTTGCTCTTGGATGGTGGGCGCGCGGTCGGATGGCGATCCCGGGCGTTGAATCGATCCTTCTCGATTCGATCACCCTCCCCTGTGGATCGATCCAAACTAAAGCACAGCTGAACCACGCCCGGCATGCGGCGACGCAGCATCCGACCGCTGCGTGTCGCTATCGCCTATAGGTATCCAAGTGAATCAATAAGTTGCGAAACATCGCTACGGATGCGGCGCAGATGTCGATGACACGATCACGACACTCGCGCGCAGAACGGTTTTGTCCGTGGCGAATGGGGTACCCGGGTCGGATCCTCTCGTAGAGGGGTGCTGACCCGATAGCGCTTGGTCGGGGTCGGAGCCCTTCGGCGAAGGGATCCAACCCCGGCAGCTCTCAGGCGTCCAGCGCCTTCCGCAGTGCGGTCACTGTCGCCGTGTCGGTCTGGCTCCAGTCCGGGTCCAGGCCGCGCAGGGCCGGGTTCTGGAACTGCATGGCCGAGCGTCGCTGCCCCTTGGCCGAGGCATGCAGTTCGGTACAGCCGGTCTGCCGCGCCACGGCGGCGATATTGCCCGGGCCAAGCCCGGCGCCGGCCATGACGCTGATCCGGCCGGCCGCCTGTGCGACCAGCGCGGCCAGTACCTCGGCACCGGTTTCGGCGCTGGCCTGACCGCCGGAGGTCAGTACCCGCTGGCAGCCCAGCCCGATCACCTGTTCCAGCGCCGCCGGCAGATCGTGCGCGGCATCGAACGCACGGTGGAAGGTCACCTGCAGCGGGCCGGCCGCCCGCACCAGTTCCAGGCACAGCGGCCGGTCGATGTCGCCCTGTTCATCCAGCGCACCGATCACCACGCCGTCGCAGCCCAGCGCGCGGCACTGCGCGATATCACGCAGCATCAGCTCGGTTTCCAGCGCGTCGTAGTGGAAATCACCCGGGCGTGGTCGCACCAGCACGAACAACGGAATCTGCAGCCGCTCGCGGGCTATGGCGATGCTGGCAAACGACGGCGTAGTGCCGCCCTCAGCGAGATTGTCGAACAGTTCGATGCGGTCTGCGCCACCGGCCTGCGCGGCCAACGCCGAAGCCACTGAATTGCTGGCGATCTCCAGCGTGCGGCGCACGTTCACGCCTGCGTGCTCGCATAGATCGACGGCGAGTCGCGCAGGTCATCCTGGCGTTGTGCATCGCACACCGCGTAGACGAAGCCGCGATGCAGCGCATAGGCACCGACCTCGCCCTGCTTGTTCATCGCCAGGAAGCAGACCTGCAGGGTCCTGCTCACCTCGGGGCGCTTGCGCACCACGCGGTCGATCGCCTCGCGGCACGCCTGTGCCGGCGAGCGCCCCTGGCGCATCAGCTCGACCACCAGGAACGAGGCCGCGTTGCGGATCATCTCTTCGCCCACACCCGAGGCGGTGGCGGCACCCACTTCGTTGTCCACGTACAGGCCTGCGCCGATGATCGGGCTGTCGCCCACCCGGCCGTGCAGTTTCCAGGCCATGCCGCTGGTGGTGCAGGCACCGGCCAGATTGCCCTTGGCGTCCAGTGCCAGCATGCCGATGGTGTCGTGGTTGTCGCTGTTGCCGGGTAGACCGCGGCGCTCGGCATTGATCTGCGGCGCGTACTTCTCGGTCTTCAGCCATTCGCGCCACGCCGCTTCGGCCTTCGGGGTCAGCAGGTGCTGGCGCTCGAAGCCCTGCTGCACGGCGAACTGCTGGGCGCCCTCGCCCACCAGCAGCACGTGCGGGCTGTTCTCCATCACTTTGCGGGCCACCGAGACCGGATGCAGGATGTCGACCAGCGCAGCGACCGCGCCACAGCGGCCATCGCCATCCATGATGCTGGCGTCCAGGCTCAGCACGCCGTCGCGGTCCGGGTTGCCGCAATGGCCGACGGTGGGATTGCACAGCTCGCTTTCGGCCCAGCGTGCACCGGCTTCCACCGCATCCAGCGCACTGCCGCCCTGCGCCAGCACTTTCCACGCGGCCTGGTTGGCCGGCACGCCGAAGTCCCAGGTCGATACCACCTTGGCCCCGCCCTGCGTGCGCGCCTTCACCACCGGCAACGCTGCCACACCTGCGGCCAGTGCACCGGCCTGCAGGAACTGCCTGCGATCCACCATCTTCGCCTCCGTCTGCATGCTGCGCCCGCCGGCCCGATGCCGGCAGCGCCGATCAATCGTGCGCGGGCGTCCGCGCTGCGTGCCAGGCCGCTGCACCAAGCACGCCCAGCTGGCCATGTTCCACCCGCCACACCGGCACCTGGCGCAGCACGTCGGTCAGCACACCTTTGTTGAGGAAGCGCTCACGGAAACGGCCGTCGGCCAGGAAGTCCTGCACATGGGTGGAAATGCCACCGGCCAGGTACACCGAGCGCGCGCCCACCGCGATCGCTGCGTCACCGGCCAGGCTGCCCAGCCAGGCGCAGAACACCTGCAGGGTTTCCACCGCCAGCGCATCGTCGCCTTGCCGCGCGGCCGCGATCAGCGCTTCGGTGCTGGTCCACTGCGGCGCCACGCCGCGCAGTTCGCACAGGCAGGGGTACAGGTTCATCAGGCCGCTGCCGGACAGCACGCGTTCGTTGTCCACGTGCGGCCAGCGCTGCAGCAGCTGGCCCAGCACGTGCAGTTCCAGCGCGTTGCCGGCGCCCAACGCAGCGTGGCCGATCTCGCTGGCCAGCACCGGGCGCTCGCCATCGGCGAAGCGCAGTGCCGCACCCAGGCCGGTGCCCGGCCCCAGCACCAGCGCCGGGAAGGTCTTGGCCGGATCGGCGTCGCCGTTCAGCGGCACCAGCGTGTCGGCCTGCAGATACGGAATGGCCAGCGCCACCGCTTCGAAATCATTGATCAGCTGCAGGTCGGGCAGGCCCGAATCGCGGCGCGTCGCCGACAGCGATACCGTCCACGGCAGATTGGCGTTGATCAGGGTGTCGCCGTCGAGCAGGCCGGCGATGGCGACCACCGCGCTGGCCATCGGCTGGCCGAGGCTGGCGGTGAAATCGGCGAGGATCGCCGCCAGGCTGGGGTGGTCGGCGCAGGCGTAGGTGCGGTAGCTGCCCAGCCGCGGCGCCTGCCCCGGCAGGGTCTCGGCCAGCGCCAGACGGGCGAAGGTACCGCCGACATCGGCGACGACCAGGCTGCGTGGAACGCCGCTGCGGGCGGGTTCGGATGGAACCGGGGACACTGCTGCAACGTTCACGCTGGCCTGCTTGGATCGATTGAATCGTCCCGATTCTCAGGCATCGGACGTCCTTTGCCTAGCGCGGCGATGCCGCCGCCCGGCCTCACATGCCTTCCTGCTCGGCCACCTGCACGCCGTCCACCAGCACCCGCAGGCGCTGCGGGCGGAACCCGGCGAACAGCAGCGGCCGGGTCCGCTCCACCAGCACTTCATGGCCGGCGATATGGCGCTGCCACGACTGTACCAGCGAGAACGAGAAATGCGTGCCCGGATGCAGCGGATGCTGCACCCAGACCTTCTCGCTGGCGCTCTGCAGCATCATCGCGCCGGTGAACCAGTGGCGGCTGAGGGTGACCGGCGTGGTGCCGGCCATGAAGCGGATGTCCATGCTGCGTCCTTTCGTGATGGAAGTGCGTGACGGAAGCCCGGCCCGCGCTCAGGGTTGCGCGGTCTGCAGGTTGTAGCTGGTGCTGGCGGTGAACACCGCACCATCCGGCTGGGTGGAACGCACCTCGACCTTGTGGCTGCCCACGGCCAGATCGGTCGGCAACGCACCACGCCACAGGTGCGGCGAAGCGGTGGCTTCCGGCGAACGGTCGTAGCCGCGCAACGTCGAGGCCAGATCGTCGGCGACGTTCTCCACCATCAGCCGCGGATCAGGCTGGCTGACCTGCTTCATCGGCTGCCAGGCGCCGCCATCGACGCGGTACTCGACCACGCTGGCGTCCTCGCCCATGTACACGTTGGCGTAGACGCCCCACGCCGGGTACGCGCCCTTGCGCAGCACCTTCGGCGCATGCAGGCCGATCTGCTCGCTGGCGGCTGCACCGGCCACCCGGTACTGCAGGCGGTAGCTGCCGTTGCCGGCCACGTCCAGCAGCGCATAGCCCTTCGGCGTGCCATCGCTCATGGTGCTGTCCGGTACGCCGGCGGCATTTTTCACGCCCGACCAGAACGCACCGCAGTTGGCACCGACGTTGTACTCATGCAGCGGCCTGGCACCCTGCCAGCCGTCAGCCTTGCCGTGGTAGACGTGCTGCTGGGTGTGGCTGTGGCCGCTGAGCACCAGCACGTTGCGGAAGTCCTTCAGCAGGTCGAACAGGCGCTGGCGGTCGGCATGGCGGAAGGTCTCGCGCCCCGGCGCCGCATCGAACAGCGGGATGTGCATGCCCAGCACCAGCAGGCGGTCCTTGTGCAGGCCCTTCAGATACGCAGCCAGGAAGGCGAACTGATCCTCGCGCAGGCCGCCGACATACTTCGGCTTGGCAGTGGGGTCGTACACCACATCGTCGAGGAACACGAAGCTGGCGCCGCCCTCTTCCACCGCATAGGTATCGGGGCCGTAGATGTTGCGCCAGCTGTCCAGCGAATGCGCGTCATTGGCCGCATCGAAATCCAGGTCGTGGTTGCCGGGCACGTGGAACCACGGCACGCCGAGTTCGGTGGTGACCTTGTTGATCGCCGGGTACAGGGTCAGATCGTCGTTGACGATGTCACCCAGCGTGGTACCCAGACGCGCCTTGGTCTGCCCCACCAGCGGCGCCACGATCGACTGCTGGTAGTAGCCGATGTCCTGCAGGCTGGCGGTCTGCGAATCGGTGAACACCAGCATCTGGAAGCCACGACGGCTGTCATGCCGGTCGTTCTGCAGGGCGAAATCCCAGTTGCGGGCGACGTCACTGGTGGCCGCGATGCCGCCGTACTTCAGCGCAGGGGAACCGTTCGGCCGGTAGTGCCGCCAGAACGACGGCAGGCCGTCGGCAGCCTTCGGGAAGGAATAGGCATCGGGCTTGATGACGAAGACCGTCTGGCCGTCACGCACCGGCAGGCTGTAGCTGCCGTCGGCAGCGGTCTTGACGATGGTTTCGCCATTGGACACCTGCACGCCGGCCAGGCCCGGATCGGTCGCACCGCGGCCCGGCTTGCCGTCACGCTCCAGATAGACCTTGCCGCTGACCACGGTGTCTGCGGCCCAGGCCGGCGAGGTCAGCAACAGGCAGCACAGCCAGGCGGCAGGCAGTTTCATGGGGGCGGTCCGGGCAAAAGAAGACGCCATATTGTAGGTGCGGACCGTTGGTCCGCACACCTTGTTCAACGATGGCGCTTTTCCAGCACGTCGCGCGCATCTTTCAGCGACAGCCCGCGCGCGCGCAGCAGCACCAGCAGGTGGTACAGCAGGTCCGAGGCCTCGCCCAGCAGTGCCTCATCGTCCTGCGCCACCCCGGCCAGCGCCGTCTCCACGCCTTCCTCGCCCACTTTCTGCGCGATGCGGCGGATGCCGCCCTCGAACAGCGACGTCGTATAGCTGCCGGAAGGACGCAGCGCCTCACGTACCGCGACCAACTGGTCCAGGCCGCCAAGGAAGTCCTTCGGCGCACCATCGAAACAGCTCTCCGCCCCGGTGTGGCAGGTGGGGCCTGCCGGGCGTGCCAGCACCAGCAGCGTATCGGCATCGCAATCGACGCTGATCGACTGCACCGCCAGCACATTGCCGGACTGCTCGCCCTTGGTCCAGAGACGCTGCTTGCTGCGGCTGAAGAAGGTCATGTGGCCGATCGCCAGCGTCGCCGCCAGCGAATCGGCGCTGACGTAGCCCAGCATCAGCACCTGCAGGGTGTCGGCGTCCTGCACCACGGCCGGCAACAGCCCATCACCCTTGTCCCAGTCCAGCGTTTCCAGCGCCTGCGGCGACGGCCGCACGTCAATAGACATCTCGTACCTCGATCTGCTGCTCGCGCAGGTAGCGCTTCAAGTCGGCAATGGCGATGGCGCCGCTGTGGAACACGCTGGCCGCCAGCGCACCGTCAACGTCGGCCTGGTCAAAGGCCTGGGCGAAGTGCTCCATCGCACCCGCGCCACCGGAAGCGATGAGTGGCACCTGGCACAGTGCACGTGCCTGCCGCAGCTGCTCCACGTCATAGCCGCGGCGCACACCATCGCTGTCCATGCAGTTCAGCACGATCTCGCCGGCACCCCGGCGCTGCGCCTCGACGATCCAGTCCAGCGTGCGCAACGGCACCGCTTGGGTCTTGTCCGGATCGCCGCTGAAACGGCGCACGCGCCACTGGCCGTCGGCCTCGCGTACGGAGTCGACACCCACCACCACGCACTGCACACCGAATTCCTCAGCCAGTTCGCTGATCAGTTCCGGGCGGCCCAGCGCGGGTGAGTTGATCGATATCTTGTCCGCACCAGCGAACAGCACGCGGCGCGCCGTCTCCACGCTGTCGATGCCACCAGCCACGCAGAACGGGATATCGATCAGGCGCGCGATGCGTTCGATCCAGGCCACGTCCACCGAGCGTGCCTCCGGGCTGGCGCCGATGTCATAGAACACCAGCTCGTCGGCGCCCTGGTCGCGATAGCGCTGGGCCAGTTCGGCGATGTCCCCCATGTCGACGTGATCGCGGAAGCGCACGCCTTTGACCACGCGGCCATCGCGTACGTCCAGGCACGGAATGATGCGGCGGCTCAGCATGCCAGCGCCTCCGCCAGGTCCATGCGCTGTTCCAGCAGGGCCTTGCCGAGGATCGCGCCGCCACAACCAGCGGCCTGTGCGGCAGCCACATCGGCCACGTCGCGGATACCACCCGACGCCTGTACCGCCACGCCCGGCAGCAATGCCGCCAGGTGCTGGTACAGGCTGATGTTGGGGCCGGCCAGCATGCCGTCGCGGGCGATGTCGGTGCACAGCAGGTGACGCATGCCGGCCTGCGCGTAGCGTCCGGCCAGGGCATCCAGGGTCACCCCCGCGTTTTCGGTCCAGCCGTGCACCGGCAACTGCCACTGTCCCTGCGCGTCCTGGCGCGCATCGAGGGCAATGGTCAACCGCTCCGGGCCGAACTCGGCCAACCAGCCAATTACCTGCTCCGGCTCGCGCACCGCCAATGACCCGATCACCACGCGACTGGCGCCGGCATCGAGGATGCGCGCCACGTCGTCGCGGCCACGTACGCCGCCACCGGTCTGTACCTGCAGCGGGGTCTGCGCACGGATCGCCGCCAGCAGCGGCGCCAGCGTATAGCCACCGGCACGTGCGGCATCCAGGTCGACCAGATGCATCCACTGCGCGCCCTGCGCGGCGAACGCCTGCGCACGCGGCAACGGATCATCGCCATAGTGGGTTTCCTGCGCGTAGTCACCCTGGCGCAACCGCACCACGCGGCCATCACGGATATCCAGCGCGGGATAGACGATGAAACTCATGCAGCGGTGCCCTCAAGGAAATTGCGCAGCATCAGCGAACCGGTGTCGCCGGACCGCTCGGGATGGAACTGGGCGCCGAAGTAGCGACCCTGCTCGACCACGGCGGTGAACAGCCCACCGTGGTCGCAGGCGGCAACGGTATGGCTGTTCAGCGGCGCGGCGTAGCTGTGCACGAAATACGCACTGGCGCGCTCTGGCACCCCCTGCAGCAGCAGCGACGGGCGCAACGGCAGCAGCCGGTTCCAGCCCATGTGCGGCACACGGATGCCACAGGCCGGCACCAGCTTGCGCACCACCCCGGGGATCAATCCCAGCGTATCCACGCCGGCCTCTTCGGAGCGATCGAACAACAGCTGCATGCCCAGGCAGATGCCCATCAGCGGCACCTGCAGCTGGCGCAGCGGCTCGACCAGGCCCTGCGCATGCAGGCGCTGCATGCCGGGGCCGGCCGCACCGACGCCGGGCAGGATCACCCGCCGCGCACCGGCCAGCCCCGCAGGCTCGCGGACCAGCTTCACCGTGGCGCCGAGCCGCTCCAGTGCGTAGCGCACCGAGCCCAGGTTGGCGCCGCCGGCATCGATCAGCACGACCTCGCTCACAGCGCCCCCTTGGTGGTCGGCAATGCGGTGCCCTGCCGCGCAAGCGCAGGCCGCAACGCACGCGCCAATGCCTTGAAGCAGGCTTCGACCTTGTGGTGGTCGTTGTCACCGCGCACCTGCAGGTTGAGGTTCAGGCCGCTGGCATCGCACAGCGAACGGAAGAAGTGCGGGACCAGCTCGGTCGGCATGTCGCCCACACGCTCGCGCTTGAACTCGCCGTCGAACACGAAATACGGGCGGCCACTGAAATCCAGCGCAGCACTGGCCAGGGTTTCATCCATCGGCAGGGTGAAACCGTAACGGCCGATGCCGCGCTTGTCGCCCAGCGCCTCGCGCAGGGCCTGGCCCAGCGCAAGGCCGGTGTCTTCGATGGTGTGGTGCTCGTCGATGTGCAGGTCGCCCTCGGCACGGATGTCCAGCGCGAAGCCGCCGTGCTTGCCGATCTGTTCCAGCATGTGGTCGAAGAACGGCAGGCCGGTGTGGATGTGCGCATCACCGGCACGATCCAGATCCAGTTCGACACGGATCTTCGTTTCCCTGGTATTGCGCTGGACCACCGCCGTACGCGGCGCATCGGCCAGTGCGTGGGCGATGCCCGGCCAGTCCCACTCGCCGCCGAACTGTCCGCTGCGCAGCTGGAAGCCACGGATGTTGAGGTTGTCGGCGAACTGCAGGTCGGTGATGCGGTCGCCGACCATGCCCGAGCGCGCCCAGTCGATGCTGCGGTCCTGCAGATAGGCGGTCATCAGGCCGATGCCCGGCTTGCGCGTCGGCGCGTTGTCGTGCGGCCAGCTGCAGTCGACCAGCACGTCACGGAAGACGATGCCCTGGCTTTCGAAGATCTGCAGCATCAGGTCGTTCGGGCCATCGAAGCTGGCGCGCGGGTAGCTCTCGCTGCCGAGGCCATCCTGGTTGGTGACGATCACGAACTGGTAGCCGGCATCGCGCAGCTTCAACAGCGCCGGGATCACCTGCGGCACCAGGCGCAGCTTCTCGTAGGCATCGATCTGGAAATCCGCCGGCTCCTCGATCAGGGTGCCGTCGCGGTCGATGAACAGGATCGGCGTCATGCCGCGGCCCTCCGTGCCGACAGGGCCGCAAGCACGCGGTCGTTCTCTTCGGGGCTGCCGATGCTGATGCGCAGTGCATCGCCCAGCTGCGGTGCGGCGCGCTGGTCGCGCACCACCACGCCAGCGGCGAGCAGCGCGTCGAACGCAGCCTGCGCATCGGCGAAGCGGACCAGCAGGTAGTTGCCGGCCGATGCGTACACCCGAAGGACGCCCGGCAGGCCAACCAGCGCGGTGCCCAGGCGCTCGCGCTCAGCGATGACCGTGGCCACGCGTTCGGCGGTGCGTGCCAGCGCGACCGGCTGCAGTGCCTGCACGGCCAGTTCGGCGCATGGCGTCGGCACCGGGTATGGCGCTTGGCAGCGACGCAGCACCGCAATCAGTTCCGGCGCGGCGATCAGGGTGCCGATGCGCGCCGCAGCCAGTGCGTGCGCCTTCGACAATGTGCGCAGCACCGCCAGGTTGGCGTGCGCGGCAAGCAACGTGGTCGCCGAAGCGCGCTGCGCGTACTCGACATAGGCTTCATCCACCACCACCAGTGCCTGCCCACGCAGGGCAACGGCCACGCGCTCGATCTCCGCCAGCGGGATATCGCTGCCGGCAGGATTGGACGGCGCGCACAGGAAAACGAGCGTGGCGCCCTGCCCCTTCGCAGCGGCAATCACCGCATCCAGGTCCGTGCGCAGGCCCCCTTCATCATCGATCAGCGGGACTTCAATCAACGGCGCACCCTGCAGGCGTGCGCAGACCGCGTACATGCCGAACACCGGCGGCGTCACCAGCACGCCATCGCGGCCGGGCACGCACAGGGCGCGCACCAGCAGATCGATCGCCTCGTCGCTGCCGCGGCCTACCAGCAGTTGTTGCGGCTGCACGCCGTACAGCGATGCCAGCCCTTCACGCAGCGCAGCCGGTTGCGGCTCCGGGTAGCGGCGGCTGCCACCGGTGGCGTCGGCCGGATTGGCCCACGCCGATTCATTCGCGTTCAACCACACCTCACCCTGCACAGCGCTGCTGCGCGCCGAACTGTAGCCGGCGAAGGCCTGCAGATCCGAGCGCACCAAGGCCAGCACGCCGTCGATGTCCGCGCTCATGCGGCCACCTCCATGCGCAGCGCCACCGCACGTTCGTGCGCGTCCAGCCCTTCGGCGCTGGCGATGATGCGCGCGCAGCCGCCGATCGCCGCCAACCCGGCGGCGCTGGCGCTCTGCACACTGATCAGGTTCTGGAAGCTGGCCACGCTGACACCACTGTAGGCACGCGCGGCACCGGCGGTCGGCAGCACGTGGTTGGTGCCGCTGCAGTAGTCGCCCAGTGCTTCCGGCGTGTAGTCGCCGAGGAACACCGAACCGGCCGCCTGCACCTGGCCCAGCCAATCGCGCGGTTCACGCAGGGCCAGGATCAGGTGTTCGGGGGCGTAGCGGTTGCTGATCGCAAACGCATCCAGCAGTGACTCGACCAGGATCAGCTGCGACGCCGACAGCGCCTGGCGGGCGATGTCCTGCCGGGGCAACAGGGCCACCTGGCGTTCCACTTCGGCCTCGACGGCAGCCAGCATCGCTGCGTCATCGGTCAGCAGCAGTACCTGCGAATCCGGGCCGTGCTCGGCCTGCGACAGCAGATCGGCGGCGACGAAGGCCGGATTGGCGCCCGCATCGGCGATCACCAGCACTTCCGACGGACCGGCCGGCATGTCGATGGCGGCGACACCGTCTTGGGCAACCTGCTGTTTGGCCTCGGTGACGAAACTGTTGCCTGGCCCGAACAGTTTGTCGCTCGCCGGGATGCTCCCGGTGCCATAGGCCATCGCCGCGATCGCCTGCGCACCGCCCAGCTTGAACACGCGTTGCACGCCGGTCAGGCGCGCAGCCACCAGCACCGCAGGGTCGGCCGTTCCGTCGGCACGCGGCGGCGTGCACAGCACTACCTGCGGGCAACCGGCCAACTGCGCCGGCACGCCCAGCATCAGCGCGGTGGACGGCAACGGCGCACTGCCGGCCGGCACATACAGGCCAACCCGGCCGATCGGCCGCAGCATGCGCTCGCAGACCACACCCGGCGCGGTTTCCACTGCATAGCCCTGGCCCATCCCCGCCTTGTGGAAGCGGGTGATGCGCTCGGCCGCCTCGACCATGGCCTGGCGCAGCGCGGCCGGCACGGTGGCTTCGGCGGCAGCGAACTCGCTGTCGGAAACTTCGAAATCCTGCAGGTCCACGCCATCGAAGCGCGCAGTGATCGCGCGCAACGCGGCATCGCCCTGCGTGCGCACCTGCGCGATCAGCGTGGCCACCGCATCACGGGTCTGCTGCGCCACGGTCTGCACCGGGCGGGTCAGCGCCGCGCTGCGCGCGGCCTCATCAAGTTGCGACCAGATAAGACGATTCATGCCAGCGACCGCTCCACGCTCAATACCATCAGGCCCTGGGCGCCGGCGCGCTCCAGTTCTTCCATGCGCTGCCAGGTCAACGGACCCGGGCACATGGTCTGCAGGCGCAACGCACCGCCATCGGCAGGCAAACGCACCAACGGTTCGGCATCGGCCAGCAGTTGCGCCAGCGCGTCGACGCGGTCCTCTGTGGCGCGGAACATCAGCAGCTTGCGATCCTGCCGCTGCACCACACCGTCCAGGCGACGCAGCAGCATGCTGCGCAGGGCGCCGCGGGCATCATCGGGAACGCGCACCGCACCGGCCAGCACGGCCTCACTGTCGAGCAGGTTGTGCACCGGGGTGAGCTGGTTGGCACGCAGGGTGGCGCCGCTGGAGACCAGATCGCAGATCAGGTCGGCGGTGCCCAGGCGCGGCGCGATCTCCACCGAGCCGGACAGCTCCACCACCTGCGCATCCACGCCCTGCGCGACCAGCCACTGCTTGAGGATGGCCGGGTAGCTGGTGGCGATGCGGGTACCGGCCAGTTGTGCCGGCCCCTGCCATTGCCACTCTTCCGGCACCGCCAGCATCAACCGGCATTGACCGAAGCCCAGCCCACGCAGCGCGTGGTAAGCATCCGGCAGACCGATCTGGCGACGCGCAGCGGCCTGCTCGTCCAGTTCGTTGCGGCCGACGATGCCGAGGTCGCAGACGCCATCGGCGATCAGTCCGGGGATGTCGTCGTCGCGCACCAGCAACAGGTCCACCGGCAGCGACTCGCCGTAGCAGAACAGCTTGTCACGGCTCTCGCGCCAACTCAGGCCACAGGCGCTGAGCAGGTTGCGGGCGGGCTCGGCCAGCCGGCCACTCTTCTGGATGGCGATACGCAGCCGGTCTCGCGCCGGCGCTGCCTGGGTTGCACTCATGGGGGAGGTCTCGAAGTTCGGAACGGGGCGCGGATCAGCGCGAAGCAAGGCGGTCGACGGCGGCGGCATAGCCTCGATGGCCATGCTCGAGCGTGCGTGCCACCCGTCCGGTGGTGGTCACGCTGACGCCGGTGCGCTCGTGGATCTCGCGGTACGGCACGCCCTGCTGCAGCAGCGGCACCACCTTCCAACGGTCGGCCATGGCTTCCAGCTCGGCCGGCGTACACAGGTCACGCAGGAACGCGACCACCTGTTCCGGCTCGCGCAGGGCGGCAAAGGCCTGGGCCAGGGCGTCCAGATCGGCTTGCGGGTCTTTGGCGGCGATGTCGGGGCGGGCTTTCACGGGCAGGACTCTTGCATCAATGTAATAGCGCGTTAGTACATTAACGCATTCTTGCGCGCTGCGTCAAATCGTGGGCTTTGGGGGTACGGCAGGGCTGCGCCCTGCACCCGCAGAAGCCGAAGCAACGTCAAATGCTGGTTTCCTGAGGATTTGCGGGGCGGGTCCGGTTGAGGGGGACGCTGCAAGTACGTCCATGTAAGCTCGGTCGCCGCATCCATGCGGCTCACGTCCCCTCAACCGGACCCACCCCGCCTTCGACAGTTGGCCGCGATCTGGTGGATCTCGCCGGGAAAGTGATCGAGAACGGCTTTTGTAGAGTCGAGCCATGCTCGACTGCTCTTCGTATAGGCACGCGAAACGCCCACCAATGGTGGGCGTTCTGCTTTCAAATAAAGAGCCTGGCCCGGCTCAGGGCAGGCAGCGAACCTCTGCCTGCAGCGCGCCGCGCCGCAGGCATTCGCCGAACAGGCTGCCCTGCCGGCTGGGATGGGACTGCAGGTTCTGCAGCTCCCCTGCCCGACCCGCACACGCACGCTCGGCCAGGGCCTGCAGATCCCGCTCCAGCTGCGCCCGGTCGATCACATGGCAGCGATCAACCACCAGCTGGTACTGCGCCGGGCCGATCCGGGTGCTGCGCAGCGCCGGATCGCTCTGGCAGCCCGCCAGCAGGAGCAGCATCAGCGCCCCTGCGGCGGCGGGCTTCACGCCATGACCCGCGACTGCTCCAGCTCCACCTGCAGGGTGCTGGCCAGTTCGTCGCGCGAGATCTCGAACTGCTGCTCGCGCAGCAGGTCCTTCACCGCCACCACGCCGCGCGCCAGTTCGTCTTCGCCCGCCAGCACCACGAAACGGATACCTGCCTTGGCCGCGTACTGGAACTGCTTGCCGATCTTCTTCGGCTCCATCTGCACTTCGGTGTTGATGCCACCGGCGCGCAGGCGACGGGCAATGTCCAGCGACTGCGGCATGCCCTGCTCGTCCATCAGCGCCACCAGCGCCTGCACGCTGCTGGCCTCGATGCCCTCGATCAGGCCGGCTTCGCGCAGCTGCCAGAACAGGCGCGACAGGCCGATGGAAATGCCAACGCCCGGCAGCTTTGACTTGCTGTAGTGGCTGGCCAGGTCTTCATAACGGCCACCGGAACAGATCGAACCGATCTGCGGGTGGTCGGTCAACGTGGTCTCGTACACCGTGCCGGTGTAGTAATCCAGGCCACGGGCGATGGAGAAGTTCAGGCAATACGCACTTTCCGGAACGCCCAGTGCCTGCACCAGCTGCAGCACTTCGCGCAGCTCGGCCACGCCGGCACGCAGGATCTCCGACGAACCGGCGCCGGCTTCCAGTGCCGCCAGCTGCGCCAGCGCATCGGCATGACCCTGCGAACGCACGGCGACGAAGGCCAGGATCTTCTCGACCTGTTCGGCCGGAATACCGAAGCCCTCGCCCACCAGCGTCTCGCGCACGTAGTCGGGGCCACGCTTGTCCAGCTTGTCCACTTCGCGCAGCACCGCCAGCTGGCGCTCGCCTTCGGCCACGCCCAGGCTCTCGAAGAAGCCGCGCAGCAGCTTGCGGTTGTTCAGCTGGATGCTGAAGTCACCGATGCGCAGTTCGGCAAACACCGCGTGGATGACCGCCAGAACTTCGGCGTCGTAGCGCACGCTCAGGCTGTCCTTGCCGATCACGTCGATGTCGCACTGGTAGAACTCGCGGAAGCGGCCGCGCTGCGCACGCTCGCCGCGGTACACGCGCTGCATCTGGTAGCGACGGAACGGGAAGGTCAGCTCGTGTTCGTGCTCGGCCACGTACCGCGCCAGCGGCACGGTCAGGTCGAAGCGCAGCGCCATTTCCGGCAGCGAGCGGTCGCCGGATTCGGCGGCGTTGGCCAGCGCGCCGGTGGACTGCACGAAATACACCTGGCGCTCGGTCTCGCCGCCGGACTTGGTCAGCAGCACATCGGACAGCTCGAACACCGGCGTCTCCACCGGCAGGAACCCGAAGCGCTCGTAGTTGCGGCGGATGACGTCCAGCATGCGCTGGAACGCAATCTGCTCGCGCGGCAGCAGTTCAAGGGTGCCGGGCGGGGTACGGGGCTTGATCACGGGCGGAACTCCTGCGGGAACGGGGACGTGGGAGGGGGCGACATTCTAGCGCCCCGCATCGCGTGGCCGTGGAATACGGGGTCCAACGGCCGCTTGAAGTATCATAAAGCCCTCCCCCGCCCGCGATACGCCCACGCAACATGTCCCGGCCTTCCGGCGCTCCGCCCGCCACCAACGACCCCGCCGCGCCGTCCTGCGCCACGCTGGACTGCCTGCACTGCTCGGTACGCCACCTGGCGGTGTGCTCTGCGCTGTCGCCCGATGAGGTGCAGGCGCTGGAACAGGTGACCGTGTCGCAGCAGGTGACGATGGGCAGCACCCTCGCCCGCAGCGGCGAAGAGCGCCAGCATGTCTATACATTGACCGGCGGTGCACTGCGGCTGGTACGCACGCTTGCCGACGGCCGCCGCCAGATCAATGGCTTCGTGCTGCCAGGCGATTACCTGGGCCTGAGCGGCAGCGACCACCATCGCTACGACATCGAGGCCATCGCCGACAGCCGCGTGTGCCGCGTCGCCCTGCCGCAGATGAAGGGCCTGCGTGCCCGTTATCCGCACCTTGAGCGCAAGCTGCTACAACGCGCCTGCCAGGAGCTGGATGCCGCGCAGGATGCCGCGCTGGCATTGGCGCGCCTGCAACCGGCGGAAAAACTCGCTGATTTCCTGCTGCGCCTGGCCGCGCGCGAGGCCAAGCTGGGCGGCGATGGCCTGCGCGTTTCGCTGCCGATGGGCCGCGGCGACATTGCCGACCATCTGGGCCTGACCATGGAGACGGTCAGCCGCACCTTCACCAAGCTGCGCCAGCAGGGCCTGATCGCCCTGCCCCATCTGAACGTCGTTGAGATCCTCGACGAGGATGGCCTGCGCAGTCTGGCCGGTGAAGTGCTGGGCTGAGTGCCCGATCGGTATCGGGTTGCCGGCCAGCGGCCGGCACTACCCGTGATGCGTGCTTCTGGTAGTGCCGGCAGCTGGCCAGCAACCACGCAGACGCCTCCGTCAACGCAACAACACCCCGCGCAACGCTGCGTAATCGGCCGCCAGCGGCTCGGCATGCGCTGGACGCTGCAGCAGCGCGTCCAGTGCCGGCGGCACCGCCACCGCTTCGCCGATCAACGGTTCAACCACCGCCTCGAACTTGGCCGGGTGCGCGGTAGCGACCACTGCCCAATCGCCCTTGGCGCCGCCCGCGCGCAGGTCCTGCAGCACCTTCACCGCCGTGGCCGTGTGCGGGCAGAACAGCTCGCCATTACTGGCATGGGCACTGGCGATGGTCGCGCGGATGGTCACGTCATCCACTGCGAAGGCGCGGAACGCTGCACGCAATTCGGCGTCGTCGCCGTGGTACAGCCAGCGCAGCCGCTCGAAATTGCTGGGCGCGCCGACGTCCATGGCGTTGGCCACGGTCGCAATGCTGGACGCGGGCTGGTACGGGTCGCCACCGAAGTAGCGTGGCAGCACCGCATTGGCATTGGTCGCCAGCACGATCTGCCCGATCGGCACGCCCAGCGCGCGTGCCAGCACCGCCGCCATCGCGTTGCCGAGATTTCCGGTCGGCACCACCAGGTTCAAGCGCCGCTGATGCTGCGCGTGATGGCTCAGTGCCGCGTGCGCGTAGTAGCTCATCTGCGGCAGCAGCCGGCCCAGGCTGATGCTGTTGGCTGAACTCAGCGGTACCTGTGCCTGCAGATCACGATCGGCCAGTGCCTGCTTCACCATCGCCTGGCAATCATCGAACGAACCGGCTACCCGCAGCGCCTGGATGTTGTCGCCGAAGCAACCGAGCTGATGCGCCTGTCGCGGTGACACCCGCCCATCGGGGTACAGCACCACCACGCGTACACCAGGCTGCCGATGGAAGGCCGCCGCCACGGCCGCGCCGGTGTCACCGGAGGTAGCCACCACGATGGTCAGGTCGCGGTCCTGGCCGGTCTGCAGCCGCGACAGCACACCGGCGAGGAAACGCGCACCGATGTCCTTGAACGCCGCCGTCGGTCCATGGAACAGCTCCAACACGTGATCACCACTGTTGCCCAGCGCACGCAATGGCACGGGGAAATCGAAGGCCTCACGGCAGATCGATGGCAAGGCATCGGCCAGCGCATCCCCGTCGAAGAATGGCGCCAGCAGGTCAGCGGCGGTGTCGGCCAGGGTCGCGCCGGCCTGCAGCGTGCGCGGCGCCGGCAGCGCCTGCGGAACGTACAGCCCACCATCAGGCGCGAGCCCAGCGGCGATGGCCGCACTGAGTCCAACAGCCGGCGACTGGCCACGGGTCGAAACGAATTGCATGGGATCGATATCCGGTAGGAAGGGAGAATTCAGCACAAGTGGGCTCCGGGTGCATCGAGTGGCGAGATCCAGGCATCGCTCTCGAAACCGGCAGCGGCGAAGGCCGCACGCACCGGTTCCGCTGCCGCGCGCGCCTGGTCGGCATCTTCAAACCAGGCGAATACGCTGGGCCCGGCGCCGGAAATGCCTGCGCCCATCGCGCCTGCAGCCAGTGCGGCGTCACGCGCCGCGTCGAAGCCGACGATCAGGCCCGCCCGCCGCGGCTCGACCAGCACGTCGCGCAGGCCGGCGCGCACCAGCGATGCATCACTGCGATGGCAGCCACTCAATACCAGCGCCAGGTTGGCGCTCTGCGCAACGAATTCGCCCAACGCATAGCTGCCCTGCAGCGCCTGCCGCGCGCGCCGGGTTTCAAGTACCGCATGTGGATGCACCAGCAGGCTGTGCCAGCTGGCCGGCACCGGAATCGGCACCAGGCGATCAGCCGTACACAGCGCCACGCCCCCCAGCAACAGCGGGCCGACGTTGTCGCCATGGCGGCCACCGCTGGCCACGGCTTCGCCATCCAGTGCAAACGGATACAGCGCTTCGCGCGACAGTGGCACGTCCAACAGCGCATTGGCCGCCACCAGCGCGGCAACGCAGGAGGCGGCCGATCCGCCCATGCCGGAGCCGAAGGGAATGCCCTTGTCGATCTCGATGGCAAAACCGAAGTGCAGGCCCAGTGCCGCCCGCAGCGCGATCAGCGCCGCGCCGGCGGTGTTGCCGGCCGGATCCAGCGGCAGCTCGACCGCACTGCCGCGGATGGCGTCGATGCGTACCAAAGGTTCGTCGATGCGGCGCACGCTCACCGTATCGCCGATACCGGCGATGGCGTGGCCCAGGATGTCGAAGCCCACGGCCACGTTGGCCACCGATGCGGGCGCGAAGGCGCGTGCGATCACAGCCGCGCTCCTTCGCCGGCCGCCACCCGCAGCAGATCGGCGAACACGCCGGCAGCGGTCACTTCCGGACCCGCGCCCGGGCCCTGCACCACCAGCGGGTTGTCGCAGTAGCGGCGGGTACGGAACTGCACCACGTTGTCGGTCAGCCGCAGGTTGGCGAACGCGTGGTCGGCCGGCAGCTCCTGCAGGCCGACCGAGGCACCATCCGGGCCCAGCCGCGCGACATAGCGCAGCACTGCACCGCGCTCGCGGGCGTCGTGCAGCCGTGCCAGCAGCGCGTCATCGGATGCGCCCAGACGGGCCATGAAGTCGTCCACGCTTCCCTCGCGCAGCAACGCCGGCACCAGGCTCTCGACCTGCACCTGCTCCAGGCTGAGTGCGTGTCCGGCCTCGCGGGCCAGGATCACCAGCTTGCGCGCGACGTCCACACCGGACAGGTCATCGCGCGGATCCGGCTCGGTGTAGCCCATCGAGCGTGCCTGCGCGACCAGTTCCGAGAACGTCTGGCTGCCGTCGAAGCGATTGAACAACCAGGCCAGCGTGCCGGAGAAAATGCCTTCGATCGCCAACACTTCGTCGCCGGTATCCACCAGGTCACGCAGCGTGGTGATCACCGGCAGGCCGGCACCCACCGTGGCCTCATAGCGGAAGCGCGCGCCACTGGCGGCCGCCGCCGCACGGATGCGCTGGTAGCGCGCAAGCGGCCCGGCGCCGGCCTGTTTGTTCGGGGTCACCACATGGATGCCTGCGGCCAGCCAGCCTTCATAGCGCTCGGCGACCTCGGCGCTGCCACTGCAGTCGATCACCACCGCATGCGGCAGATGTGCGGCCAGCAGGTGCTCGGTGAACTGATCCAGGTCGCTGCTCTGTCCAGCGTCCTGCAGCGCCTGGCGCCAGTCTTCATGCAGCCCATCGGCCTCCAGGCGCATGCGCGAGCGTGACGCAAGCGCGCGCAGGCGCAGATCGACGTTGGCCTTGGCCAGCAGCTGCTGGCGTGCTGCCAGCAACTGGTCCAACAGCGCGGCGCCGACATTGCCCGGACCGATCACACCCACCGCGAACGTCTGCGGCGACAGCCAGAATCCCGCATGCGCGGCACGCAGCGCGCGGGTGGCATCGGCGCTTGCCACCGCCACCGAGATGTTGCGCTCGGACGATCCCTGCGCGATCGCCAGGATGTTCACCTGTGCCCGGCCCAGCGATTCGAACAGCCGCGCGGCTACGCCCGGCTGGCCCGCCATGCCATCGCCGACTGCGGCCAGTACGCTGACGCCCTCGCTGACCTGCACGCGCTGTACCTGGCCAGCTGCGAGTTCGTGCGAGAACGCCTGCACCACGGCATCGCGACCACGCGCCGCTTCGCCAGCACGGACAACGCAGCAGATCGAATGTTCGGAGGACCCCTGCGAGATCATCACCACCGAGACCTGCGCCTGGCGCAGCGCGGCGAACACGCGTTCGGCGGTACCCGGCACGCCGATCAGACCGGTGCCTTCCAGATTGAGCAGGGCCAGATCCGCGCTCAGCGTCAGTCCCTTTACCGGACCACGTGGCGAGCGTTCGGCGCTGATGCGGGTACCCGGATGACCGGGATGGAACGTATTGCGGATGAAGATCGGCAGGCCCAGCCGGATTGCCGGCGACATGGTCTGCGGATGCACCACCTTGGCCCCGAAGTAGGCCAGCTCGCAGGCCTCGTCGTAGCTCAGCGCGTGCAGCTGCACAGCCTCCGGCACCAGCCGCGGGTCGGCCGACAGCACGCCGTCGACGTCGGTCCAGATATGCAGTTCATCGGCATTGAACAGCGCGGCGAAGATCGCACCGGAATAGTCGCTGCCGTTGCGGCCCAGCGTGGTGACGCGATCCTGGCGGTCGCGGGCGACGAACCCGGTAGCCACCACGCGCAGCTGCGGGTGCTGCAGCCGCCACGCGGCAAGACGGCCGGCACTGGCATCCCAGTCGACATCCACGCCCAGTTCGCCATGGCCGACCACCAGCACATCGCGTGCATCCAGCACCGCGCAGTCCTCACCCAGCGCGCGCAGATGGGTGCCAAGCAACTGTGCGGAGAACACTTCGCCCAGGCCCTGCACGCGGTCGAGCACTTCGCGCGGCAGTTCACCGATCACCGCCAGGGCGGCCAGCACCTCGGCCAGCTGATCGAAGCGTGCATCGATCCAGTCCACGGTGTCGCCCACCTGCTCACCCAGCAGCGCTACCGCGGCACCACGATGGCGTGCGCGCAGTGCATGCCAGGCTTCCTGCCAGCCGGCATCGCCTTGGGCTGCCAGGTGCGCCAGTTCGATCAGCGCGTCGGTAACACCCTTCATGGCCGAGACCACGCTGACCTGCAACGACTCGGGGCGGGCCAGCAGCAGACCGGCAACATGGCGATAGCGCTCAGCGTCGGCCACCGAAGTGCCGCCGAACTTGTGCACGACAGTGGACGGCGCAGCCAGAGCGGACGCAGCAGGCGAATGGGCGGGGGCGATGGAAGACATGCAGACCTCGGTTGGAGGCCCCGTCGCATGCAGGTGGTCGAGTTTCCCCGTCACCTGGATGGTGCGGGGCCGTTGTTTTCGGGAGTTACACGAAGACGACGGGCCGCACCAGGGCAGTGGTGACGGTGGTGGTGGTAATGGTGGTGGTGATGGCGACCGGCGCAGTCGAACGGCCCGCGGTAGCGGGGGCGATCAGACGGGCGTTGGCGGCATCAAGGACCATGACGTACAGAAAACACCGGCACGATGGCCCCTGTCAAGTGTTGCGGCGCAATATTCCTTTGCGGCGATCATCGGCCAACGTGCCGGCATTTGGTTGCAATTGAGACAAACCGGTGATCGTCGGCTTCAATGCGTCGATTCAGCCGACATGTTCGGTGATCGCGCGGGGCGTGCGGTGCGCATGCGCGCACAACAGCACGCCGCCGACCAGCAGCACGATCGCCAGCAGTTCCAGCAGGCTTGGCCAACGTCGCTGCCAGGCGAAGGCATAGAGAAGCGCGAACAGGGTTTCGAACACGATCATCTGCCCGGTCAGGGTCAGCGGCAGCAGGCGACTGGCGCGGTTCCAGAACGCGTTGCCGAGGATCGAAGCGACCACCGCAACGCCCGCGCTGATGGCCCAGAACCCACTCCACTGCGCGGTCGTATGAGTCCCGGCGTGTCCGATGAACGCCATCGGCACCAGCAGCAGTGACAATCCGCCGGTAGTGACGCCGGTCAGCAGCGACCAGTCATGGCTGGAAAGATCAGGCCGTCGTGCCAACCAGCGGCTGTTGCCGATGGAGTACAGCGCCCACGAGAACAACGCACCGAACGCGCACAGCAGGCCGATCAGGCGCTGCCGCCAGGGGGTGCCCAGGTGCTCGGACATCAGCGCTTCCCAGCCCACCATCGCCACCCCGAGCACGCACAGGCCCAGCGCCGGCAGCAGCGGCTTCAATGGCACCGCCCCCTGCTCACGCACGCCCACCAGAGTGACCACTACCGGAATCAGGCCGACAATCAACGAAGCAGCGGCGCCACCGGCCCACTGCACGGCCGTGGCCAACAGCAGGAAGTACACCAGGTTGCCGGCCAGGCTCAGCCACAACAGGCCGATCCATTCGGCGCGGCCGAGCTTCGGTGCCAAGCGCTTCCAGCGCGGCAGCAGCAGGGCCACCGCGATCAGGCCATAGACCAGATAGCGGCCAGCAGAGAGCTGCAATGCATTGAAGGTGTCCAGCACGGCGGGCGCGAGGAAGACCACGCCCCATAGCGCTCCGGCAGCGATGCCATTGACGATGCCCAGAGCAATCGGGTTGTTGCGCATTGCAGGTTCTTGGTGGGAGAGCACAGGCCGCGAAGTGTAGGCGACAGAGAGGCCAGCGTATTGACCGAGGCTACTGGCCGCCCGCCCGCCGCCATGCTGCCGGGGTCTGCCCGCATTCGCGGCGCAGCGCACGGGTCAGTGCACTCTGCTCGGAATACCCAGCGGCCAGTGCGATGTCGCTGATCGAAGCCGGGCTGACCCGCAACTGGTGCTTGGCCCAACGCAGGCGGCTGGCACTGAGCCAGGCCTGCGGGCTGACCCCGAACTCACACCGGAACACCGCATGCAGACGGCTTTCGCTGATGCCGACAAAGGCGGCCATGCGCGCTACCGACCACACCTGTCCGGGCATTGCCTCCACGGCAGCGCACAAACCCTGCAGGCGCGCGCCGCTGCCCGCCGGGGCGAACGTATGCAGAAGGTCCGGCAGCAGCGCCGGCACCGGCTGCCCTGCCTGTACCCGGGCAAGCCGCTGCCGCAATGAGGCAGGTAGATGTAGCCAGCGCTGCCGGCACAGGTGCTCCTGGGTCGCGTCATCGAGCACACCCGGCCCGCAGTCGACAATCACGAAACCGTTGGGGCCGTCGGCCACCTGGTCGTGTGCCTCACCGGCAGCCACGAAGGCCCCCTGCAACAGGTCAAGACGGCCGCCCCTGCCCTCCATCTCGAACTGCAGCTCACCCTGCAGTGGCAACACCCACTGCGCATAGTCGTGGCGATCCAGGCCGGTGGCCTGGCCGTAGTGTCGTAGATGGAAGATCGCGCCCATACAACGAGTGTGCGCGCGCCGCTACCGGCCCGCAACGTTGCCGGGCGCTGGCGACACAGCCTCGCGCTAACCCTCCACGCCAAGGAAGGTGAACGGCGCGCTGGGCACGAAGTGCTGCAGCGCATCCCCGGCAAACGTATTGCGCTGGTCACGGCCGAGATCGAGCTTGAGCACCTTGCCGCCGAAATCGACCTTGGTCAGGTCGACCCAGAAGGTGTTGGGCGTCAGTGCCGACTCGAAGAAATACAGGCGCCGCTTGTGGTCGGCAACCGTGCGCCAGCGGGTGGACGAAATGTTGGGCTCGCCCGGCGTGGTGATGCCGAACGGCACCGACACGTTGCGGATCACGCTGAACACACTGGCCAGCGCCTCCACCGGATCTTCCGCTTTCGGAATCGCGTTGATGTAGAACGACGCACGCGCGAAGCGGTCGGCCGAACGGTTGGTGCCGGGCAGCATCACCGTGCCACCGATCTGCTGCCAGTAGCTGTTCAACGCCAGTTGCTGGTCGAAGATCGGCGAATTGGTCATCACCTGGTAGCGGCGATCGTGATGGATCACCTGGCGTCCGCCGATGTACTCGACGATCGCGCTGTCACCACTGGCATCGGACAGCGACAGATGCAGCGTCGCCTGGCGGTCTTCGCCAGGCACCTTGTCGGTAACGATCGAATACGGCTCGCGCTGCAGGGCGGTCACGGCTTCTTCCACCGTGGCGAAATTGTCCAGCACGTACTGCGCCCACAACGAGATCGACAGGCCGGGCTTGCCGCTGCGCTGAGCCGGGTATTCCGACTCGACCAGCCACAGCAGGTTGGCGACCAGGCCCTTCTCGTTCATGCCATCGGTGGTGGAGATGTCGTAGCCGGTGGCCACCACGCTGCCGTAGCGCGCAGTCCATGCGATCGAGCCCGGCCCGGCCTTGCCGGTGCGCGCGATGCCACGCGGCAACACGTAAAGATTGGTGGCGACATCCACTTTCCAGTCCATCGAGCGGGCGGTGATGACATCGCCGTTGTCGCCCAGATACACCGCGCGCGTGCAGGCCATGGCCGGCATCGACGCCGTCGCCAGTGCCGCCGCCAACAACGCGCTGCCGTTCCACTTCATCCGTGCCATGCCATGCTCCTTTCCCCGGGAAAAGTGATCTGAACCCTGCACCGGTGAGGCAAACGTGAAACCTCAGCGCAGCCAGCGGTCATGCAGCCAGAAACCAGCCGCCATCGCCGGCACGAACCACAGGGCTTCGCGCGCGCCCACCGCCAGCGCGGCCAGCGCGGGCCCCGGGCAATAGCCGACCCAGCCCCAGCCGATGCCGAACACTGCCGCGCCCAGCAGCAACCGCCTATCGACCGCCTGCGCTGCCGGCAGTTGGAAGCGCTCGGCGCAGCATGGGCGTTGCCACCGCCGCAGCCAGAACTGACCCAGTGCACTGACCAGCAGTGCCGACGCCAGTACCCAAGCCAGCGTGGGATCGAAGTCGCCGGCCACATCGAGGAAACCGAGCACGCGACGCGGGTCGGTCATGCCGGCCAGCGCGAGACCGGTGCCGAACAGGCCACCGGCAGCACATGCGGCCCACAGGCTGCGGCTCATGACAGGCCTCCGCCGTGGCGCGCCAGGAACGTGGTGAGCATCGCGCAGGCCATGAACACCAGCACCGCCACCAGCGATCGTCGTGAACCACGGGCGAGGCCACAGACACCGTGGCCGCTGGTGCAGCCATTGCCCAGCCGCGTACCGACGCCTACCAGCACACCGGCAGCGATCAATTGCCAGGGCGGCAGTGCGTCACGCAACAACGCGCGCGGTGGTTGTCCCGCGCCCGCCTGCCAGCTCAGCACCGCCGCCGCAGCCACCATCAATCCGAGCAGGAAGGCCCAGCGCCAGCCACGATCACCACGTGGTGCAGCCACGGCGCCTGCAGTGATGCCGCTGATGCCGGCCACCCGACCGAGCGTGGCCAGCAGCACCACTGCCGACGTACCGATCAGGCCGCCGCCTGCAATTGCCGCCCAGGGCAGGTTCACGTCCTGCCCCTCTGTATCGCGCGCATCGGCTTGCCCTTTAATTTAGATTTCCCTAAATTAGACTTTCCTGAACTATCGGGTCAAGCCGTGCCCAGCATCACCACCGACAGTGCCGCGATGGCCACGCATGCCGCACAGGCAGCCGCTTTGCTGAAATCGCTGGCCCACCCGGCGCGACTGCGTGTGTTGTGTCGTCTGGTGGAAGGCGAAGCACCCGTGCCGGAATTGCAGGCGGTGACCGGCCTGAGCGCATCGGCGCTGTCACAGCATCTGGCCGTGCTGCGCCATCTGGATGTGGTGGCAACGCGACGGCAGGCACAGACACTGCACTATCGGCTGCTGGACGGTCCGGCGCTGGGGGTGCTGCAGGCATTGCACGCGGCGTACTGCACTCCGCAGCGCTAGCGATCAGCCCGCGCTGAGCGCCGGCCGCACGACCTCGGTCAACAGATCCACCGCGGTAAACAGTGCACTGTCACCGTTCACCGTACGGGCGAACCCCGCCCAGTCCCCTGCGGAAAGCTGGCGCAGCAGCGCAGCGTCCACCGGCAACACGCGCATCGCCCAGTACGGAAACTGACGCTGGCCAACCCGGCCGCGCGCGAGCTCGACGATGTCGACATGACTGCCAGCCTGCAGGATGCGCTCATACACCGAATCGATGCCATCAGGTGGACCTTCGATGTACTGCAGGAAGCGCTCGCCGTCATTCAGCAACACGCCGGTCACCCCTGCCACCTTGTTGAAGCGCGCGGCATCTTCGACCAGCGCCTGCAGACGTTCGGCGGAAAGATCCGGCTTGGACTGGCTGACGTAGGCGATGGCACGCAGTGGCATGGAGCTTCCTTTGCAAGAGTGGTGCCACGGTAGCAGTTGCGGACGCGTCCGTCTCAGTACGCTCACGCGTCAGCTGAAGAATTCAGGAAACGGCCGGGCTGCGTCCATCGGCGCGGCGCGGCAGCAGTGCCTCGAACACCACCTGTCCTGCGTCGTTGCGCGCGCTCAGCTGTCCACCATGGGCACGCACGAACTGGTCAACGATGTACAGGCCCAGCCCCAAGCCGTTGCTCTGGTGGAAGCTTGCCTTGAACGGTTCGAACAAACGCGGCAGCAACGCTTCATCGACATGGCCGGCGTTGCTTACGCGCAGCGCGACCACGCGTGCATCGCCGCCATCGACCTGCACCTGCACCACTGCATCAGCGCCATGGGTGAGTGCGTTGCCGACCAGGTTGGCGATGATCTGCCCCAAACGATCCATGTCGCCCTGCAAGGTCGAATCACCGCGCACATCCAGTGCGATGCGATCAGCCCGATGACCGGCACCGGCCTCCACCAGCACCGCACGCGTCACCTCGGCCAGGTCGCAGGTACCGGTCTGCAGGCGCAGGCCACCACTGCGGATCCGCGAGAAGTCCAGCAACTGCTCGACCATGCGCGCCATCCGCAGCGTGCTGGCTTCCAGATAGCTCAGTGTCTGCTGCGCGCCGGCATTGTCGGCCGGCAGCTCCAGCGACAGCTTGTCGGCGCACAGCAGGATCGCCGACAGCGGCGTGCGCAGGTCGTGGGTCAGCACCGCGGCCATGGTCTCGTTGAGCTTCAACGCGCGCTCCAGCGCCTCGTTGCGTGCCTTCAGCAGCTGTCGCTGCTGGTAGAGCTCGATGAACACATTGACCTTGCTGAGGATCACCTGCGGCGCCACCGGCTTGTGCAGGAAATCCACCGCGCCGGTCCCGTAGCCCTTGAAGACCCTGTGCGGATCGTCCGGCGAGGCGGTCAGGAAGATGATCGGCACGTCGCGGCTGCGCTGCGAGCCGCGCATCAGCTCGGCCAGCATGAAACCATCGATCTCCGGCATGTGCACGTCCAGCAGCGCCAGCGCCACCTCATGCTCCAGCAGCAGTTCCAGCGCCTGCGCGCCGGAATCGGCCAGCAGCAGGTTGACGCCCTCGCGGCGCAGCAGCGCCTCCATCGCCACCAGGTTCTGCGGCACGTCGTCGACGATCAGCAGGTTGACCGGGGCCTGCGACTGAGCAGGGTCCGGCGGCAGCAGGTTCATGCAAACAACTCCTTCAGGCGGCGACACATCAGTTCAAGGGGCAGCACGGCGTCGGCGCCGGCATGCTGCAGGGCGGAGGCCGGCATCATCGATGCTTCGGCCTCCTCGGGGCATTGCAGCCAGGCCTGGCCACCAGCGGTGCGCACCGCGGCCACGCCATCACTGCCATCGCTGCTGGCACCGGTCAGCAGGATCGCCAGCACACGCGTGCCGAACACGGCTGCGGCGGATTCGAACAGCGGATCGATGGCCGGCCGCGAGAACAGCACCGGATCGTCCATCGACAGTGCGATGGCCTGCGTGTCTTCCACCAACAGGTGGTAATCCGGCGGCGCGAACGTCACCGTTCCCGCCTGCAGCGGCTGCTTGTCCTCCGCTTCGCGCACGGTCAGCGCGCAGTACGGTGCCAGCACATCGGCGATGCGGCTGGAACGGTCGCGCGGCAGGTGCAGCACCACCAGTACCGGCACCGGCAGGGAGGCCGGCAACGCGCCAAGCACGATCTGCAGGGCGGCCACGCCACCGGCCGATGCGCCGACCACTACTACTTCAGGGCGGGACATCGCCACCATCAGGCCACCTTCCGGTACAGGCGGTGCTCCCGCGAACAGGCTTCGAACGCATCGTGATGGCGACCGAACTGCAGCGACTCCTTGCTGCCGAGGCCGAGGAAGCCGCGATGCACCAGTGCTTCGCGGAACAATCCCACCGCCCGATCCTGCAGGTCGCGGTTGAAATAGATCAGCACATTGCGGCAGGACACCAGGTGCACTTCCGAAAACACCGTGTCGGTGGCCAGGCTGTGGTCGGCGAACACCACGTTGCGGCGCAACTGGCGGTCGAAGACCGCGCCGTCGTAGGCGGTGGTGTAATAGTCCGACAGTGAACCGGTGCCGCCAGCGGCAAGGTAGTTCCGGCTGAACTGGGCCAGGCGGTCGATGCCGTAGGCGCCAGCCTCGGCCGTGGCCAGTGCAGCGGGGTTGATGTCGGTGGCGTAGACGATGCTGCGCTCGAGCAGGCCTTCCTCGTGCAGCAGGATCGCCAGCGACCACACTTCCTCGCCGGTACTGCAGCCGGCCACCCACAGCTTCACCGAGGGGTAGGTACGCAGCACCGGCACCACCTGTTCGCGCATCTGCCGGAAATACTCCGGGTCACGGAACATCTCCGAGACCTGCACGGTGAAGAACTGCATGGCCTGGGCGAACAGCTCCGGCTCGTGCAGAAGCCGATGCTGCAGATCCGACAGGCGCTCGCACTCATAGCGCTGCATGGCCTGGCTGACGCGACGGCGCAGCGAGGACACCGCATAGCTGCGGAAGTCGTAGTGGTAGCGCTGGTACAGCGCTTCCAGCAGGACCTTCAGCTCCAGGTCGAACAGCGCCTGCTCGTTCATTGCCGCGAGCACCAGACCCGGCACAGCGATACCAGCTTGTCCACGTCGATGGGCTTGGCGATGTAGTCGTTGGCACCGGCCTGCAGGCAGCGCTCACGGTCGTCGGGCATGGCCTTGGCGGTCAGCGCGATGATCGGCAGGTCCTGCAGGTGGCGCTGCGCGCGGATCTCGCGCATCGCCTGCAGGCCATCCTTCTCCGGCATCATGATGTCCATCAGCACCAGGTCCACCTCACGCTGGGCCAGCCGATCAACGGCCTCCTGGCCGTTGCGGGCGATCTCCAGCGTCACCCCCAGCGGCTCCAGCACGCTGGACAGCGCGAAGATGTTGCGCACATCGTCCTCGGCCAGCAGCACGGTGCGTCCGTCGAGCACGGTGTCGCGGCGGCGCGCTTCGCGCAGCAGGCGCTGCTGGTCGCTGGGCAGGTTGGCCTCCACGCTGTGCAGGAACAGCGTCACCTCGTCGAGCAGGCGCTCGGGCGAACGCGCGCCCTTGATGATGATGCTCTTGGAGTAGCGGCGCAGGCGCTGCTCTTCCTCGCGGCTGAGGGCACGGCCGGTGTAGACGATGACCGGCGGGAAGCCGACATCATCGTTGCCCGCCATGTGCTCAAGCAGGTCGTAGCCACTGCCGTCGGGCAGCGACAGGTCCATCACCATGCAGTCGAATGTGACCGTGCTCAGCTGTTCCACCGCTGCGGCAAGCGTGCCGACAGCGGCGATCTGCAGCTGATCGCGGCCCAGCAGCAGTTCCAGGTTGCGACGCAGGTCGTTGTCGTCCTCCACGATCAGCAGGCGCCGTACGTCGCGCTGGCTGGTCTGTTCAAGCTGCTCGATGGCTGCCACCAACCGCTCGCGCGTGGTCGGCTTGATCGCGAAACCAATCGCGCCCAGCTCGCGTGCCACCTGGCTGCGGTCCATGCCGGAGACCACGTGCACCGGAATGTGCCGGGTGTCGGGGTTGCGCTTGAGCCGTTCGAGCACGGTCAGGCCGGAGACGTCGGGCAGGCCGATGTCCAGCAGGATGCCGTTGGGGCGCAGGTCCGCCGCCAGCGCCAACGCCTCTTCGGCGGTGGTGGCCACCACGCAGTCGAAATCGAGTTCGTGCGCCAGCGTCACCAGCGCTTCGGCGAAGACCGCATCATCTTCCACGGCCAGGATCAACCGCCCTGCGTGGTGGCGCCGGCCACGGTCATCGGCCACCGCGGCGACCGGAGTGGCGCTGGAGCGCTGGGCAACAGGCGTAGGGGCCGTCGGCGCGACGGGTGCCTTTTGTTCGGGCGCGGCGACTGCGGTGTCTCCGCCGGCCTCGGCCATCGGCGCGCCCTGCAGAGGCAGTTCGAGAATGAAGCAGCTGCCGCGGCCCGGCTCGCTGTCCACCTGGATATCGCCGCCCATGCGTACCGCGAGGTCACGCGAGATCGACAGACCCAGGCCGGTGCCACCGTAACGGCGGCGGGTGCTGCCATCGGCCTGGCGGAAGGCCTCGAAGATCAGCTGCAACTGATCGCGTGCGATGCCGATGCCGCTGTCGGAGACCTCGAATCGGATCCGGCCATTGCCGCCGCTGCGAACGTGCAGGCTGACCTTGCCGTGCTCGGTGAACTTGACCGCATTGGCCAGCAGATTCTTCAGGATCTGCTGCAGGCGCTGGTTGTCGGCCACCAGTTGGCTGGGGGCCAGGCCATCGGCCTCGACCTGCAGCGTCAGGCCCTTCTGCCGCGCCATCGGCTCGAAGGTCTCACGCAGCCGCTGCAGCACGCTGTCGACCACCACCACTTCATCGGCCAGTTCGACGTGCCCTGCTTCGATGCGTGACAGATCGAGGATGTCGTTGATCAGCGCCAGCAGGTCGTTGTTGGACGACAGGATGGCGCGGGCGTACTTGACCTGCTCGTCGCTGAGCGCGCCGTCCTTGTTGTCGGCCAGCAGCTTGGCCAGGATCAGCGAACTGTTCAGCGGCGTGCGCAGTTCGTGCGACATGTTGGCCAGGAATTCGGACTTGTAGCGTGAGGTGGCAGCCAGTTCGTTGCTGTTGCGCACCAGCTGGCCCTGCGCGACCAGCAGCGCCTGCTTCTGCGCCTCCAGCTCGTGGGTGCGCTCTTCCAGCTGCACATTGCTCTGCTCAAGCTCGGCCTGCTGCTGTTCCAGATGGCTCTGCGACTGCATCAGGCTGCGGCTCTGCTCTTCCAGCTCTTCGTTGGCAACACGCAGTTCTTCCTGCTGCGCCTGCAGTTCTTCGCCTTGGCGCTGCGACTCCTCCAGCAGCACCATCAGCTGCCCGCGCAGCATCGAGGTGCGCAGTGCCATGCCGATCGTTTCGGCGCAGCGCTCCAACAGTTCGTCATCCAGTGCACGCTGATCACCCACAACCGAGCGACCGAGCTCGATCACACCGACCACGGCGCCGTCACTGCTGACCGGGGCGAGGATGCGCTCGCGCACAGGCACACGTCCCAGGCTCGTCTGCAGCTCCAGCGTGGTCGCGTCGCCACCCTGCAGGTGCCGCGCCAGCTGGTCGCGGGCCACCTGCCCTGCCACCCCTTCCTGCAGGCCCAACGTCGCCGGGATGCCGGTCGGCAAGGCCAGTCCACCGGTCAGCTGCAGCCGGCCTCCATCCAGTCGATAGAGCGCTCCAACGTCCGCACGCAGGTGGGTTGCCAGTGCCGTCACCGCCGCCTCGGCGATCTGCTCCGGTGCCAGCTCGCCGCGCAGACCAAGCGCCACTGCATTCTCAGCTTCCTGCAGCCACAGCGCGCGCATGGCCTCGCGTCGCGCCTGGATCGCACGCGATGCGATCAGCGCGATCATCAGGAAAGCGGCGCCACCGATGGTCCGGTTGACGAACGAGAAGGACGAATTGGTACTGGCCGGCGCCACGTTGTAGCCCACCGCCAGCAGCACGCAGGCGCTGACGGCCACCACGAACGGTACCCGGGCGCTGCGCTGGAACACGGTGACGCCGATGGCCATGAAATAGGCCAGCCACACCGCGTAGCCCAGCGGCACCACCAGTTCCAGCGCGGCCGTAGCCGCCACCAGCACCGCCGAGGTCATCCAGATCCAGCGGTCACGCGTAGTCGCACCAGGACGCATGCAGGTCGGTTCCACATTGGAAAAGGGGGGTGATGTTACTCCGTGTCGCATTCAGCCGCATACGACCAATGGCACGGGCGTTGCGTGCACACCTTCTTCACACTGCACTGCCTACGTTCTCGTGCCTCACACAGGTAATACGCATTTCATCGTGGTCGCTGCCGCTTCGACGCCGTCCGTGTTGACGGACCCTTCCCGACAGCTGCGATTGCTGATCGACAGCGTGCGCGATCATGCGCTGTACCTGCTCGATCCCGACGGCATCGTCTGCAGCTGGAATCCCGGTGCCGAGCGCATCAAGGGCTACCGGTCGGAAGAAGTCATCGGTACCCACTTCGGGCGCTTCTACCTGCCGGCCGAGCGCGATGCCGGCGAGCCGCAGCGGCTGCTGCGACTGGCGGCGGAAAGCGGGCACCAGGCGGCCGAAGGTTGGCGGGTGCGCCGTGACGGGTCGCCGTTCCGCGCCAGCGTGGTCATCGAGTCGGTGGTCGAGAACGGCGAGCTGGTGGGCTTCGTCAAGATCACCCGCGACATCACCGAGCAGTGGCAGGCGCAACGGCTCCTGCGCGACGCGCAGCGGGCGCTGCGCCAGACCCAGCAGTTCGAGACGGTCGGCCAGCTCAGCCGCGGCCTTGCCCACGAGTTCAACAACCTGCTGACCACCATCGTCAATGCGCTGGACCTGCTGTCGGCACGCATGGGTGATGATGAGCGTGCCAATGCCCTGCTCACCACCGCGCAGGCGGCCAGCGATCGGGGTGCCCTGTTGACCCGGCAGCTGCTGGCCTTCAGTACCGGGCAGACCCTGATCCGCGAAACGCTGGACATCAATGCGCGTATCCACGACTGGCTGCCCGCCCTGCAGGCCACCTGCCCTGCCGGCGTCACCCTGGAAACCGCGCTGGCGGCCGGCCTGCCTGCGATACTCAGTGACACCGTGCAGCTGCAGACAGCGCTCGCCAATCTGGTCGGCAACGCTGCGGACGCCACGGTGGGGGGCGGTCGGGTACTGATCGCCACCGCGCTGGAACACCGCATGGACCCCGACGCCGAAACATCCCGGCAACGGACCTATGTGACGTTGAGCGTCTGCGATGAGGGCCATGGCATGGCCCCGGACATCGCCGAGCGCGCGACCGAACCTTTCTTCACCACCAAGGACATCGGCAAGGGCAGCGGTCTGGGCCTGAGCCAGGTGTTCGGATTCACCACCCAGAGCGGCGGTTTCGTTGATGTGTCCACCACGCCCGGTGTCGGCACCACGGTCAGCCTGCTGCTCCCTGCTACCGAGGACCCCGCACATGACCGATGATCCGATCCGCGTATTGATGGTGGAGGACCAGACCGATCTGCGCGAGATGATCGGGCTGGCCCTGCGCGACTTCGGCATCGACGTGGCGACCACGGCGGATGCGCAGGAAGCGGTCGCCCTGCTGCAGGGCGGCGCGCGTTTCGATGTGGTGTTCAGTGACATCAGCATGCCCAACGGCATGTCGGGCATCGAGCTGAGCGAGCATGTGGCGCGGGACCAGCCGCAGGCGCGGATGATTCTTTCCTCCGGCTACGCGCGCTCGCAGTTGCCGCCGCTGCCCGAGCAGGTGGAATTCCTGCCCAAGCCTTACCGGTTGCGGCAGCTGGTGGAGCTGCTCAAGCAGGAGTGAGGCGTTGCTGTTTTGCCAGGCATGGCCTGGCACTACTGGGTAGCGACGTTGCTGTTTTGCCAGGCATGGCCTGGCATTGCCCTGTCCTCAATAGCGACCCACCAGGTTCAGGTACCAGCCGCGGTGCGTGTAGTCGAACTTGGTCAGGTCGTCACTGAAGTCGGTGAAGTTGTAGCCCACGCCGACCCGGAAGTTGCGGCCGACATCACGGTCCACACCTGCCAGCCAACCTTGCCGGCGACCGCCATCGCGCACGTCCAGCAGGCGGTACTCCAGCAGGCCATGCCATTGGTAGTACAGGTCATAGCGCAGCTGCGCGGCACCGAAGTTCGTTGCTGAATCGAACCACGGGCCGGTGCCGCGACCATAGCGCACCTCGCCTTCGCGGCGGGCCAGCTTGGCCGCTACTTCCCAGCGGTGGTCGATGCGGTGCACGCCTTCCAGCGACAGCACCTGGGTACGCTGATCGTAGTCCACGCCGTTGACCTGGCCCATCGTCGACAGGTCGTACAGATAACTGTATCGGCCGAACAATGCCCAGCGATCATTATCCCAGGGGCGGTAGGCGAAGCCGAGATTGCCTTCGATGAAGCGTGCACCGGCCACCGGGTTGATCGCATCGTCGGTGTCGGCGTAGTTGAATCGCGCGGCGATCCGCCAGCTGTCATTGAGACGATGGCTGAGGCGATTGGTGCTGACCCATTGCGTGCGCCGCTCCGCACCGGTGTCACGACGCCACTCCACCTTGCTCTGCCACTCGGTACCCGGCGACGAACGGCCACCGGACAGGCTGATGGCCTTGCGGTCGACCTCGCCACTGCTCGCATCCAGCTTGCCATCGCTGAGGGTGAAGCCCGCGTTCCAGCCCACCGCCGGATAGAAATCCATGCCGAAGGTGTTGGCCAGGCCCGATTCCTCGCCGGATTTCAGGAACTGGCTCTCATTGAACACGTTGACCTGGTCAGACAGGCGCCAGCGCTGGCCCAGCGTCCAGCCATCCTGCGCGTTCGGGCTGAACAGCGGGTCGTACTCGCTGCGGTCGGTGGACTGGGTGAACGCACCATAGAAGCTGTGCTGCGGGGTCAGCTTGTACTCGGCATTGACCTGCGCGGCACTGCCGCGATCACCATCACTGACCTCGGCACCGATCGTGGACAGGTTGGCGAAGGTGTAGGTGCCACCGGCGACCACCGCATCATTGTCCGCGTAGCGGCCATGATCGTCATCGACGGTCAGCTGGCCGCCACCATAGAGGTCCAGCGCGGTACCGATGCGATGGGTGTAGCGCGCTGCCGCCAGCACACCGGCATTGCTGCCGATGCCGCGGTCTTCCTGCACCCGGCGCAGCTCGGCCGACACGCGGTCGTTGTCGCCGATCCGCCACTCGACGGTGGCCTGGGCCTGGATCAACGATTCATTGCCGCGCCGCGCTTCGCTGTATCGCGCATACAGGCTGAAATCGTCGGTCACGTAGCCCAGCAGCTCGGCGCCCTGCTCACGCACGCGCTGGCCGGTGTCGAAGCGGCCCACCGAGTAACCACCGTCGACCTGCCGCCACCAGGCACCGGCACTCCAGTCGCGCTGGGTCCAGCCCAGCTCGCGCAGGTTCACCCGGGCCTCCACCGCGGTCGCCTCGCCTTCGCGCGGCCCTTCGGGGTTGAGCCGGGTGAAGCTCAGGCCACCGTTGTCGGAGAAGAACACCGGTGCACTGGTCGCCTCGCTGCGGCTGTGTTCGACCTTCAGGTAGGTGCCACGCCCGGCCTGCAGGGTCAGGTCCGCACCGCGCAGCGAATAGTCCTGCCCGGCGCGCTGTTCGTCCACATAGGTAGCCCCCACCGCCACGTGATCGCCGAACCAGTGCTTGCCACGCACGCCGGCGGTGATGTCGTCATTGTCGAAGCCGGTCGGTACCCATTCGTAGTCGACGATCAGGCGCTGCTCGTAGCCGTCCAGCGGCACGTCGCGGCTGATCCGGCGCAGGTTCTCGCGGCTGACCTGGGCCAGTGGCCGGGTCAGCAGGATGCGTCCTTGCAGTGCGTCGATCTCGTAGTCGGCACCGCGCACCAGCGACACCCGCTGCTCGACACGGCCGGTGGTGCGGTCACGGATTTCCAGTACCACCTGGTCCGAGCCGCGCAGGATGCTGGCGTGGCGCAGGTAATACAGGCTGCCACCGGTGCCGATGAACTCGCTGTGGCCCGGCGCGGTCTCGGCCTGCGAGCCGAACAGGCGCAGTTCGGTCTGCGCATCGCCCCATGCATTGGCGCCGCGCGAACGCCACGACAGCGCAGCACCGTACAGCGAACGCACGTACTGGGCGTATTCGGTACCGCTCAGGCCGGTGTTGTAGTTGCCCCACAGCGCCTGGTTCTTGTCCCAGTCCATGCGCAGGTAGAAGCGGCCCATGCTGTCGACGTCACGCTGGGTCAGCGAATCGTCGCCATAGGTGGGGTAATACAGGTCCGGGTCCAGGCTGCGGAACAGGTCCTGCGGATCGGCGGTGGTGAAGCCGGTGAACAGTTCGTCCAACGGCCGGTTCTGCGTATCGGCCTGTGCAGTCAGCAGATAGCGGCCGCGCGTCTTGGCCTTCAGGTAGAACGCCAGCCGCCCGTCACTGAGCACGTCATCATCGCGCTCGCCACGGGCGACATCGCGGCCCGCACCACTGGCCTTGTTCTGGTACACCGTGACATCGGCCAGGCCGACACCGAACAGATAGCGGCCGCTGACATCCACCTCCAGCGTACGCGCGATCGCCGGGGCGTCGGGTCGCTCGACCCGCACATCGAACGCGTGATGGCCGATCGGCATCAGGTATTCCGCGGCGAATTTGCGATCCTGGTCCAGCGGATAGCTTTCGCCGTTGATCTTCAGTGCCGCGCCAAGCGGCAGGTCACGGCCGCGCAGGCGCACGCGCGAGCCGTACACCGGGATGTTCTGCTGACGCAGGCCGTTGCTGTCGAACACCTGCTCCAGCAGCGACAACGAAGCGGCCTGGTTGGCATCAACGGAAGTACCGCGGCGATCTTCCAGGGCGTCACGCAGCTGCTGGTTGCCACGCTCCACTTCGGCCAGCGTCACCAGCTGCATGGACTGCGCCGAGGTCTCATCGACATTGCCTTCGGCATCGTACGCGCGCAGTACATAGAGCAGGCGGTCGCCACGACGCAGCGGCGTGGACGCCGGCAGCGTGCCGTCCCAACTGCCCTGCCCGACCGCAGCCACCGGCAGTTCAAACGTCGCCAGGGGCGCGACCCGGTCGCTGTCGCTGCCGCGGTAGATGCTCACTTCCAGGCGTTTGATGAACGCGGTGTAGTTGCCACGCACGAAGAATTCGACCGGCCGCACGATGCGGCCCTGGTCGAACGCCACCAGGCCCGGCGCCGAGATCGACAGCTCGGGCTGGCCCATCGCAGGGTCTTCGGTGGCCCAGATCGCGCCGCCTTCCGGCAGGCGGATCATGAACTCACCGCGCACGGTTGCCTTGCCCGGCTCGTCCAGCGCGATGCTGACGCGGCGGTCCGGCTGCAGTACCTGCGACGACGAACGCGTCGACGTACCTTCGGTCACCGGCTCATCGAAGCTGCGCGAGCGCAGGGTGAACAGCAGGTCGCCCTCGGCGCTGCACTGGTTGCCTTCGCAATGGATGGGCGCGGCGTCGCTGGCCGCGGCGTTGACCGGCGGCGGCGCCGCCTGCGCGGTTGCTGCCAGGCCCAACAGCAGCGCCTGGTACAACACAGCGCGGCGCAGGCGGGCAGAACGCCGGGCAACAGAGAGATGGGCGCTCATCGGCGGGCCTCCTGTTGGCGGGCCGCCGCGCGGGTGGCGGCGGTCTCCTCGTTGCGCACGCGCAGACGTTGCTGCACGGCGGGGCTGAGCTGGACGCGCAGCGCTTCGAACACGGCGTTGGCACGACGCAGGCCCAACGCCTGGTTGTAGACGTGGCTGCCACGCACATCGGTATGGCCGACCAGGCTGACCTGACCGCCCCCCATGTTCTCGAGGCGCGCGGCGATCGCAGCCAGCAGCGGCTTGAATTCCTCGCGGATCACCGCCTTGTCGGTGTCGAACAGCACGTTGCCCAGCAACGCACCACCGGCATCGACACCAGCGACCAGCGAGTGCGGATCGCGCACATCGGTACGCAGCTGCACGCTCAGGCCAGCACGCGACCCTTCGGCCACCTCGGCCTGCAGCGCATCACGCACGGCTACCGCACGGGCGAAGGCCAATGCCTGGCTTTCGCCGTTGGCAGCAATCACCACGTCACCGCCCTGGTAGCGATCGACCACCTCGGCCATCTTCGCCAACACCGGGCGATAGCTGGCGCGCAGTTCGCTGCTGCCTGGGGCGAACAACACCTCGCCCAAGGCCAGCTCGGCGCGCTCGGCAGCCGCCTGCGGCGACGGCGGCAGGCGCACGCCGAAGCTGAAGCGGGTCGGCACGCCCTGGGTGACCCGACGCAGCAACGGATTCTCGGTGGTCAGCTCGGAACCACCCGGTACCGTTGCCGGATCCAGCTTGACGATGAAGTTGCGGCCCAACCGCGCATCGCCACCGTGCACATCGGCCAGGTGGTAACGACCGAACGGATCGGTCTCGATCAGCAGGCCCTCCACCGTGGCCAGGCGCACGCCGGGAATGCCCTGCTCCTGGATGCCGTGGTTGCCGATCACGTAGGCAACCTCATAGCCCTCGGCCACCCGCGCGATCTCGCGATGCACGACCGGCTCGGCCGCGGTCAGGCCCTTGGCCGCCTCGCCGCTGCGCTGCACGGTTGTGACACCCTGCGCATCCAGCTGCAGGCGATGGCCCTGTGCGCTTTCCAGCACGAAATCATCGGTGAAGGACAGTTCGCGCAGGCGCTGGCGGATCACCACCTGGTGGCTCTCGACCGTGTCCGAGGTAGACGCAAGCCCATGCACCACGCCCACCTGCACGCCATGCAGCAGCGGCGCGCTGGCATCGGCCAACGGCTGCGGGCCATCGCCACGATCCAGCGTGGTCGAACCCGGCACGTAGGCAGCCGGTGCGAAACCACCCTGCACGCGCACGCCCGTCAGTTCCGCACTGTCCTGCCAGCCGTCGCCATCGCGATCATCGAACACGGTGCCGAATACCAGGCTGTCTTCCAGCAGCGGATCGGCATCCATGCGCACTTCAGCAGTCGCCACGTTCGACAGCGGGGTGCCGTCGTCGGCAGTGGCCACGGCCTGGTTGATGTGGTTGCCGGCGCGCACGCCCGCACCCACACGCAGCAGGTAGGTGATGGTGGCACTGCGGCCCACGGCAATGTCGACCGCGCCGATGCGCAGCGGGGTCTGGCTGCCGCCCAGCGAGAACGCGCCGTCGTCGTCGGCCACGCGCATCGAGCCATCCACATAGCTGAAGCCCGGCGGCGGTGTATCGACCACCACGCCGTCGCGCCAATGACTGCTGCCGACGTTCTCGACCACCAGCTGGTAGCGCACCAGGTCGCCGACCTTCACCAGGCGCGGGTTGGCGGTCTTGGTGATGCGCAGCGCGAAGTCCGAGATCACCTTGTGCCGCGTCTCGCAGGTGGTGCACTCCGGCGGCGGCGAACCATCCGGGTACTGGCCGCGCAGGCGGTTGAGCACTTCCGTGCGCGCTTCCTGGTTGACGATGGCCTGGTAGACGAATTCATGCTGCCCCACCGGCGTACCGGTCGGCAGCGTGCAGACGATGTCGGTGCCCTGCTGCACGCAGCCAGCCGGCAGCGTGTCCACGCTCAGGCCGGCATCGGGCGTATCCAGCAGCTGCAGCGGCTGCCGCAGCGAAGCGCGCTCCACCGTGGCCCGCAGGGTATAGCGCAAGCGGTCACCCGGACGCACTTCACTGCCACTGGCCGGGCCGGACAGCTTCTCCAGTACCACGCGCGGCTCGGCCAGCACGTGTTCGGTACTGCAGGTGCCGGTGCAGGTGGGGGTGTCGCCGCCACTGCCCAGCACCGCATTGCGGACGCTGCCACTGGCCTGCGCGTTGACCTGCGCGCGGTAGCCCAGCGTGTAGGTCCCCGGTGCGGTGCCCGCCGGCAGCGTGCATACCAGCGGATTGCTGGCGTTGCAGGTGAAAGCGCCCGGCTGGGTCACCGACTGCAGGTCCAGGCCTGTGCCCAGGGTATCGGTCAGGGTGAGCACATCGGTGGTCTGCGAGTTGGCGACCACCACCTCGACGCTGTAGTCCACCGCATCGCCGATGTTGACCGGCGATGCGGTGCTGGAGGACTTGCGGTAAGTGACCGTCGCCGCCAGCACCGGGGTGGTGGTGGTGCAGTCGGTGGTGCAGGTGTTGGTTCCTGTGCCACTGCCAAGCACGGCGTTGCTGACGCTGCCCTTGGCCTGCGCATTCACCGTCGCGGTGTAGTCGACCGTGTAGGTCCCCGGTGCGGTGGCGGCCGGCAACGTGCACACCAACGGATTGGCGGCGTTGCAGGTGAAGCCGGTGCTGGCGGTGACCGAACCGAAGTCCAGGCCCTGCCCCATCGTGTCGGTCAGGCTGAACACAGCAGTGGTGCGCGAGCGGCTGACCACCGCGGTCAGGGTGTAGGCGATGCTGTCGCCCACCTTGACCGGGCCGGCGGCGGCCGAGGTCTTGCGGTAGTCGATCTGGCTGCCTGCCACCGGCGTGGTGGTATCGCAGTTGACGGTGCAGTTCGGGTTGTCACCGCCGCTGCCCAGCACCGCATTGGTCACCTGGCCGGTGGCCTGGGCGTTGACCACTGCGGTGTACGACAGGCTGTAGCTGCCCGGTGCGGTAGCGGCCGGCAGCGTGCATACCAGCGGGTTGGCCGCATTGCAGGTGTAGGCACCAGCGCTGGTCACGCTGCCGAAATCCAGGCCGCTGCCCAGCGTATCGGTCAACGTCACCACGTCGGTGGTGCGCGAGTTGGTCACCACCGTGGTCAAGGTGTAGGTCAGGCTGTCACCCACCGACACGGGGCCGGCGCTGTTCACCGACTTGGCGTAGCTCACGCCCGGCGTCGCCACCGGCGTAGTGGTAACGCAGTTGGTCGTGCACGAAGGCGTGTCGGTGCCGGTGCCGAGCACGGCATTGCGTACCGTGCCACTGGCCTGCGCATTCACGGTGGCGGTGTAGCTCAGGCTGTAGGTGCCCGGCACGGTCCCGGCGGGCAACGTGCACACCAGCGGATTGGCGGCATTGCAGGTGAAGATGCCGGCGCTGGTCACGCTGCTGAAATCCAGGCCGCTGCCCAGCGTATCGGTCAGGGTGACCACATCGGTGGTGCGCGAACGCGCAACGGTCACGCTGAGCGTATAGCCGATGCTGTCGCCCACCCGCACCGGTCCACCGGTGGACGCCTGCTTGGCGTAGCTCACCTGCGGGCTGGCCAGTGGCGTGGTGGTATCACAGCTGCCGACACACGACGGATTGTCGGGACCGCTCGGCACGACGGCATTGCGCACCTGGCCAACCGCCTGTGCGTTGACGATGCCGGTATACGAGAACGCGTAGGTTCCTGGCACGGTGCCGACAGGCAGCGTGCACACCAGCGGATTGCCGGGCACGCAGCTGAAGCCGCCCGCATTGGTCAGGCTGCCGAAGTCCAGGCCGGTGCCCAGGGTGTCGGTCAGCGTGGTCACAGCGGTGGTGCGCGCATCGGCCACGACCACGCTCACCGTGTAGGCAACGCTGTCGCCCACCGCGACCGGGCCGGCCGTAGCGCTGGCCTTGGATACCGAGACGCGCGGCGCCGCCACCGGTGTGGTGGTGGTGCAGTTGCTGCTGCAGGTGGGAGTGTCGGTGCCGGTACCCACCACCGTGTTGACCACCTGGCCACTGGCCTGTGCGTTGACGGTGGCCGCGTAGGTCAGGCTGTAGGTGCCTGGTACGGTACCCGCTGGCAGCGTGCACACCAACGGATTGGCGGCATTGCAGGTGAAGGCGCCGGCATTGGTCACGCTGGCGAAGTCCAGGCCGGTGCCGAGGGTATCGGTCAGGGTCAGCACGTCGCGGCTGTTGCCGTCGGCAATGGTGACATCGACCGTGTAGCTCACCGTCGCTCCGACCGTCACCGGTCCGGTGGTGTTGGAGCGTTTCGCATAGCTCACCCGGGTGACCGGCACGGTCACATCGCTGCGGGTGCAGTGGTTGGCGTCGGTGCACGCCTCGCCCGGTGCAGGCGGATTGCCACCATTGAACGGATCGTAGCCGCCACCAACGCTGGCGTGGTTGCGCAGCAGGCCGCTTGCCGATGCGGACACGATCACCGGCAGGGTGAAGCTGCTGCTGTCACCCGCGGTGCCGGCTGCCGACAGCACCTGGCTGCTGGTGCAGGTCACCGCCTGGCCGCTCGCCGTACAGCTCCAGCTGCCGCTGCTGAGGGTTCCGGTCCAGTTCGGCACGATACCCGCCGGCAACTGGTCGCGCACGGTGATCACACCCGCCGGCACGTTCGGCGGATTGCCGGTCGGCACGCTGGTGGTGTTGCTGATCGTCAGCGTGTACTGGGTACCGGTCTGGCCGTAGTTCCAGATGCCGCCGGTGGCATTGTTGCCCTTCACCACCTTCAGTGCGGGAGCAGTGATGGTGATCAGGTGGTCTTCCACTTCACCGTCATCGGCCACGCCGGTCGGTTGCTGGATCTGCGCCGCATTGGTCGCATAGCGCAGGCGCACGTAACTGGTACCGGCGCTTACCTGCGCGGGGACGGTCCAGCTCAGATTGGCCCCGCCGCCACTACAGGCAGCGATGTTGCTGCGCTCGCCCGGGTCGAAGGTGCCGTTGCGGTTGAAGTCGATCCAGCCGGCCACGCTGCCGTTGCCCACGCACGCCACCGGTTGGCTGATCTGGGTACCGGCCTGCATCACCGTCAGCACGTAGCTCGCCGGCCAGGCGTTCTCTTCGTTGGGATTGCCCGCGGGGAAGTTGTCGTCGCCCTTCGCATCGACGCTGTAGCTGCTGCGCTGTTCGGTATCGGGCCCGACGGTACCCAGGAAGTCGGTCAGCGGCGGTGCCAGACCACCCGGTGTATAGCCGGCGGTATTGATGTTGGTGGGCGTGGCGTTGACCGGCAGGCCATCTGGCCGGAACTGCAGGTCGTCCACCACGTGCATGGCATCGCCATAGCTCTGCGGCGCGTCGCCGAAGTCGGCGTACGGCACCAGCAGGCCGATGGCGATGGCGGTGGTGCCGCTGCCGCGCATCGAAAAGCCCATGTTCACCGCAAAGTTGCCCGGCGCATGCGCGGCATTGTCGAAATTGAGGAAGGTGACCGCAGCGGTGTTGTTGTCGTTGCCTGGTCCAAAGCGGACCACGCTGTTCGCACCGATCATCGACTTGGTGACGTTGTATGGGCCAGCACCTACGTTCTTGCGCACTTCGACCACGTTCCAGGTACCGCGCGCGGTAGCCTCGACGAACTCGCCGCTGTTGTTGATCGACTCGGCATCGGCCATCACCACGCCGCGCAGGCGGTAGGGCGTGCCGCCCAGTGTCGAGACGCAGTTGATCTCGAAAGACGATGTACCGCTGCTGCGCGATATACCCGCGATCAGCTGATTGGCGCCGCCGGTACCACCGACGTTGTACAGGTCATCCAGACTGTCACCGCTGAAATTGCCTGGACGATAGCTCTGCAGGAGGCCACCACCGCTGATGTTGGCCAGGCTGCAGGTGACGTTGAGGTCGATGCCGGAGGCGATCGGCATGGAAATCGACGACGTGTCCCCGTTGTTCAGCGTCACCCCGTGCGTACCCAGGTCGGTGCCGCCACCCCAGGTCAGCCACAGCACGGTGTTGCGATACGGGCTGCTGCCGCCGGTCGCGTAGGCTGCAGCCCAGGCCAGCGATGGCAGCATCGCCGACAGCAGCAACAGCAGGCCCGCGGCCAGGCATCGTCCGGCCCGGCCGGGGCGTGCACTTTTTCCAGGATGAACGGATTCACCGCCCGCGCTGATGCGCGACGTCGTCGACTGCCACATGTCTGTTTTCCCCGTCGTCGGCCCGCCGAGGGCCGCTGCTCAGTGGATAGCCCGGGGATCTTTCGATTTCCGTCCCGGCCTCACATGCACAGTTGTAGCAACCGCCCCCTGGGCCATCGTGCACGGATCCGGCAGCCCGACCGCCCTTTCCGGCAATTCGTCACGCATTTTCGGAGCGCGGACGAGACGCCTGGTGGACGTGCACAACAAAAATGCCGCCGGGCCATGGGCTACCGGCGGCATTGAAGGGGAAGGGGAATCGCGCCGCGCCTGGCGGCCGCCGCGCTGCTACCAGGGCACAAAGAGCAGGATCAGCACGATCACCAGCAGCACTGCGGCGACGGTCAGCAGCACGTTGCGCTGGCGCCAGGAAGGCTTGGGGGTGCCGGGGGTATTCATGGGGGCGCTCCTAGGCAACCGTTGGGGACGCCACCAGACTGCCGAGTCCGGCTGCAGCAGCGCGTGCAGGTGATGTGCACCGGGAGTGCAGAGCCCGCCACCCTCCGCTCAGTCGGCGGGACAGGCCATGAACATCAGCTCCGCCGTAGATTCCTGTTCAATCGCGACGAATCCCAGGTTGCGATACAAAGCCACCGCGGCCACGTTGTCGCGATACACGCGCAGCGTCAGCCGCCGGACGCCATCCGCCTTCAGCGCCTGCCTGCTCAAGGATTGCATCAGTACACGCCCAAGGCCACGCCCGCGCGCCTGCGGAGAAACAATGATGCGACCGAGATGGGCGGTATCGGCTCTGGTCAGTCAGTACTGGCCGAAGCCAAGGCAGTTGTCCTGCGGGTCCAGCAATACCCAGCCAGGGCGGACTTCCAGTTCCAGGGCGTGGGCCAGGCGATCCGGCGCCAGCGGAAACGCGACGCCGGGCCCTGCCCAACGCTGGGTGGCCGCGGCCGAATCAAGCCAGCTGACGATGGTGGCGTAGTGCAATGACTGCACAGGCTGCAGGTGCTCGGACATGATCATTGGCGAGGGGATGTCACTCCGCACTCTAGCCCAGGGCAGCTACCAGCAAAGACGGCAGGCCGTGACCCGCCCCGATCCGCGCTGCCACCTGCAAGCCGGAACCATGAGGACTTTCACGATCGACTGTGGTGACCCCGGCCCGATTCGAACGGGCGACCTTCCCCTTAGGAGGGGGACGCTCTATCCAGCTGAGCTACGGGGCCATCGGCAGCGGCAAAGGATACCGTGTCCAGCTGAATGGACCAAGCGGAGGATGTTCTGCACGGGATTCAGAGTAGATATGCTGGCCCGCCGCGACCCGTTGTGAACTGGATGTCCGACGTCTGGCGAACGCTCTCCACCCTGGGCGACAGCCGCTGGCTGCTGCCGATGGCTTTGGTGCTGCTGTTTACCCTGCCACCCACCGACAGGGCTTTGAAATGCCGGTGGCTGATCGCCATCGCGCTTACTGCGACCGTGACGCTCGCTTCCAAGCTGGCTTTCATGGGTTGGGGGGTGGGCATCAAGAGCCTGCATTTCACCGGTTTTTCAGGACATGCGGCCATGTCCAGCGTTGTCTATCCTGTTGTGGGTGCGATTCTGGCAGGCCCCAACCGCGCCCACCGACGAATCGGCCTGGCGGCGGGATGCGCTCTTGCAGCGGCGATTGCCTGGTCAAGGATTCCATTGCATGCCCACAGTTTGTCCGAGATCGTTGCCGGGCTGACGCTCGGCCTGGGCTGCGGTGCATGGGCAATGCGCATCACACCGCCATCGGGCCGGCCCAGGGCCATTGTTGTAGTGGCCGCCATGGTCGCCGGAGTGATCCTGCCCCTCAGCCTGCCGGACATCCACACGCATCAGTTGGTCATCGCACTGGCGAAGTTCGTCTCGGGCAGGGTGGAAATCTTCGAACACTTCTGAATTCCGCGAACCAGGCTTCACAATCGCTTCACATTCCTTGACAGAGCAAATGAATAGCAGCCAACATAGCGGTGGAAAAATTTCCCTCACGGAGTAGGAGACCCCGTAGATGAAGAAGATGATTGCCGCCCTGGCCCTGCTGGGCCTGTCCTCGCCGGTGTTCGCTCAGGAAGCTCCGGTCGCCGCTGAAACCAGCGCCGAAGTTGCTGGTGCTGAAGCTGCTGGCGCTGCCGCCACCGGCACCCTGACCACTGCAGCGACCGTGGGCCTCGGTATTGCCGCCGCCGGCGTGCTGTACAGCGTTGCTGCGGACAGCAGCAAGGATGACGCGGGCAACAATGGCGGTACCGGCACCACCAACCCGCCGACCGGCACCACCGGTACGACCGGCACCACCGGCACCACCGGCACGAACTGATCGGTCCGCCGAAGCAGTACCCCGCCCTCGCCGGGCGACGTTCGGCGAGGGTTTTTTCATGCCCGTTCGGGCCAGGAACAGATTTCGATGGACTGCAAGCGTTTCGTAGCCACAATGACGGTGGCACTCACCCTGACCGGCTGCATGTGGGCTCCAGGCCAGCACCTTCGCTCGAGCACCTTCGCTCGCGATGATCAGCCCATCGGCAATGACCAGATCGATCTGATTCCAATCACGCCGAAGTTGATCGCCATGGAGCGTGCCAGCCGTGATATCGCGGCCCTCCCCGCCGCCCTGGTCCAGTATCAACCGGGCCCATATCGCATTGGCGCCGGCGACATCCTCTACATCACGGTCTGGGATCATCCAGAACTGACGGTGCCGGCAGGCCCCCAGCAACAGCTCAACGCCGCCGGTCGCCTCGTGCAGTCCGACGGCACGCTGTTCTATCCCTATATCGGCAAGATCGCCGCCACGGGCAAGACGCCCGGCGAACTTCGCGAAGAAATCTCCAGCAAACTGGCTCGCTACATCGAAGCGCCGCAGGTCGACGTTTCCATGCTGACCTACGCCAGCCAGCGCGTATGGGTGACCGGCGCCTCGCGCCAGGCCGCCACCGTTCCGCTGACGGTAACTCCGCTGACGATGGGCGATGCCATCAGCCAGGCGGGCCTGGACCCGGCACAGGCCGATCTGTCGGGCATCCGCCTGACGCGGGATGGCACCACCTACACCATCGACCTCGATCGGCTCGGTCGCAATGGCGGCGGTGACACCAACGTGTTCCTCAAGGCCGGGGACCACATCTATGTGCCCTACCTCGACCACAAGGAAGTCTTCGTGGTCGGTGAAGTGAACCAGCCCGGCGCAATGAATTTCAAGACCGGCGAAATTTCCCTGAGCCAGGCACTTGGGCGCGCGCGCGGCCTGCTGCAGACCACCTCCAACGGCAACGCTGTCTACGTGATCCGCGGATCGAACGACCTGCAGAGCACCCCGTCGCAGGTGTTCCACCTGGAGGCCAAGTCCCCGACCGCATTTGCCGTTGCCAGCCAGTTTGACCTGCAGCCAGGCGACGTCGTGTTTGTCGGTGCCGCTGGCGTGACCCGGTGGAGCAGGTTCGTGAACCAGCTGCTGCCGTTCACCTCCATCATCAGCAACGCCGCCAGCGCGCGCAGCGACCTGGACAAGTAAGGTGGCCCGCACCATGAGCAGGATCGCTCAGGCGGCTACCCGACACGCAATCCGCCAGCGCCATGTGGCGTTGGCCCTGCTTGCCCTCGTCGCCGCAACCAGTTGCGGCGTTGTGGGCAAGACCAGCGTCAAGTCGGTCCAGATCGCACTGCAGGGCAAGCCTGACGTAGAGCCCACGGCAGCGCAGGTTGCGGCCAATCGCTACCCGCAGATCAAGGTCGTCGGCCCGGCGGGCGGCGCGGTGCTGGTACTCGGCAACATCGATTCCGGGCGCCAAGCCTGGTACAGCTCCGAGCGAAGCATCGTCTTTCTCAGAGATGGCATCGTCGTGGGGACCCACCGCAGCACCCCCGAACTGCAGGACATGACCATTGAAGGGGAGTCTCCCTTCCATGCCCTGCATCGGATAGCAGACGGCACGACCGTGCAGCGGCGCTACGACGTCATGCCTGGTTACAGGTACGGAATGAACGTCACCGGCACCTTGGCCACCCTGGGCAGGGAACAGGTCCGGATACTGGAGAGCGATCGCGACCTGCTGCATGTCCGCGAACGGCTTTCAGGCAACGGATGGAAACGGGACAACCACTACTGGGTCGATCCTGCCAACGGATTCATCTGGAAGAGCATCCAGGCCATCGCGCCCGACACCAGCCTGGAAGTTGTCCAGCTCAAGCCCTACTCGCAGGACCTACAGAACCGATGACAGTGCGATCGACTCTCCTTGCGCTGGCACTGGCCCTGACCTTCCATGCGCACGCCTCATCGCCGATCGGCGTCGAGACGGCTGGCCATGTCCGCAATCCCGGCGCGCACACTCTCCCTGCGGGGGCTCGCCTCAGCGCGGCCGCACTCGCAGCAGCTCCGGATGCGGAGGCCTACATGCTGGGCGCGGCGCTGCTTCGGCAACGCTCACTGCTGCCCCAGACCCGTCTGAAAGCGGGCCTGCTCTTCGACCTCGAAACGCTCGCCTCTCAGGAGGATGCACCGGAGCTTGCCGACGCGGCTGCACAGTTGGCGCGCGAACTCGGCGACCTGCCAGTGACCGGGCGCGAGTCGCAGCTGCTTGATCCGCGTCGACTGGAAGCCAGTTCCGCGGAAAACCGGCCCTCGCTTGAGGGCGACCGCCTTGTCTATCCCGGCCGACCCGATACCGTGCAGGTTGTTGGCGCGGTAGTTCAGCCGTGCAGGCTCAAGCATCAATTCACGCTCGACGCGCAGAGCTACCGCAGCGCCTGCCCGATCCTGCCCGCCGCAAGCCGGGATGATCTCTACATCATCCAGCCCGACGGCAAGGTAGAGCAGCTCGGCGTGGCGCTGTGGAACCGCAGCGCGCCCATGCACCTGGCGCCTGGCGCCGTGATCTACGTGCCATTGAGCGCGACGAAGATCCGCGCCATCGCCCCCGATGTCAACGAGGACGCCGTGCGCTTCCTTGCCACCCAGGTGCTGGATGCACCCGGAGTTTCATACTGATGCGCCATCGCTCCATCCCACTGGCACGCGCCAGTGTTGCCCTTCTCAGCCTGGGCGTCAGCACCGCATTGCAGGCACAGACCGCCCCTGCGCCCACCGCGAGCGATTGGGGCGGCGTTGGCCTGCTGCAGACACCGACCGCGCGCATGGCCGACGACGGCGATGTGAGCTTCACCGCAAGCCACACCTCGCCCTACAGTCGCTACAACGTGGTGATGCAGCCCCTTCCGTGGATTGAAGGTGCATTCCGGTACGTTTCGGTGGCCAACCGACGCTACGGCCCGGAATGGCTGAGCGGACAACAGAACTACAAGGACAAATCGATCGATCTGAAGGTCCGGCTGTGGCAGGAAAGCCGATGGGCACCTGAGCTTTCCGCAGGTTTCCGCGATATCGGCGGCACCGGCCTGTTCTCCAGCGAATACCTGGTTGCAAGCAAGCGGTTCGGACCTATCGATGCAAGCCTCGGCCTCGCCACCGGCTACATCGGCAATCGAGGCGATTTCTCAAACCCGCTTCGGGTGATCAGCGACCGCTTTGAAGAGCGCCCGCGCGCGCAGGGCACCGGCAACTTCAACAGCAAGGGCATGTTCCGCGGCCCCGTCGGCATCTTCGGCGGCATCGCCTACCAGACACCTTGGGAGCCCCTTCAGCTGAAGCTTGAGTACGACGGCAACGACTACAAGCACGAACCGCAGAACAACAATCAAACGCAGAAGAGCCCGATCAACCTGGGCGCAAGCTATGCACTGAATCACAACGTGCAGCTGCATCTTGGCTGGGAGCGTGGTGACACGGCCATGTTCGGCATCACCCTGCGTGGGAATGTGGCGCAGGCGAAGTCCACGCCCAAGTTGTTGGATCCTCCCCCGGTCGCGCGCGCATCAGCGACGCCGCCGGCACAGTCAATGGATGACATCGACTGGCCCACGTTGAGCCGCACCCTGGAAGACAACGCCGGTCTTCGCGTCACGGGCATCAGCCGACGCGGGTCGGAAGTCATCGTCAGTGGAGAACAGCGCCGGTTCTACTACCCGGCACAGGGCATCGGCCGCGCGGCACGCATTCTTGATGCAGAACTGCCTTCAGATACGACGTGGTTCACGATCCAGAACACCCGCTTGGGTGTACCCGTTGTCGAAAGCAGCATCGAGCGCAGCACCTTCAACAGCTACCTCGACAATCGCACCCCACTGAACGAGTTGGCGGGCCATATCGAACAGGCATCGCCTGCACAGCAGCGCCGTGAAAGCCTGTATACAGCGCCACTTCGGCGCTATGACGGCGCCTTCAACATCGGATACCAGCAGCAACTGGGCGGTCCGGATGGCTTCTTCCTGTTCCAGGTTGCAGGCACGTACTCGGCCAATTTCCACTTCACGCGCAACACCTGGCTTAGCGGAACCGCCAGCTACAACGCGTACAACAACTACGACCGCTTCCGCTACGACGCGCCGAGCAACCTGCCCCGCGTCCGCACCAACATCCGTCGCTACCTGACCACCGAAGACCTGACCCTGACCAACCTGCAGTTGACCAGCAATCATCAGCTGGGCAAGGACCTGTACGGCTCCGCCTATGCCGGCCTGTTCGAGGCCATGTATGGCGGTGTGGGCGGTGAGATCCTCTACCGCCCGCTCAACGAACGCTGGGCGGTGGGTGCCGAGTTGAACTGGGTGAAGCAACGCGATTTCGATCAGCGCTTCAGCTTCCGTGACTACAGCACGACCACCGGCCACGCCAGCTTCTATTATCAGTGGGGCGATGAGCACAAGATCACCAGCATGATCAGTGCCGGCCGCTACCTGGCCAAGGACTGGGGCGCCACGGTTTCGGTCGCACGCGCCTTCGACAACGGCGTGAACATGGGGGCATACGCCACCAAGACCGACGTTTCCTCCAAGGACTTTGGCGAAGGCAGTTTCGACAAGGGCATCTTCATCTCGATCCCCTTCGACTTCCTGCTGCCTCGTTCGACACGCGCGCGTGCGACGTTCGCCTGGAATCCGCTGTATCGGGATGGCGGTGCACGCCTGAGCCGAAACTATGCGCTGTACCAGCTGACGTCGGAGCGGGATCCGGACTTCTTCTTCGACAATCTGGACAGAATCGACGACTGAAGGGAACCCGCCCCGTTCGACAGAGAACCCAGAAAGGGCCGGTTGCCAGCGCAGCCGGCCCTTCTCGTTTGCCTGCGTTGACCAAGCACCCTGCAGCCAAAAGAAAGGGCCGGTTGCGCGTGCAACCAGCCCTTTCTGTCTTGCGGGAGAAGGCTCTTCGCCCAACCCCGCCCTGCAGCAATCACTTCTCGTTTGAGGCGTACTCGTAATAGCCGTAGCTGTAGTAGCCCGTCGCACGCTTCTCGACGGCGTTGAAGATCGCGCCCTTCACCTTTACGCCATTCTGCTCGAAGCGCTTCATCGAGAGCTCGATCTCCTTCGGCTGGTTCACGCCGAATCGGGTCACCATCAAGGTTGAGCCCGCATGATTGGCCACAATGGCAGCGTCGGTGACAGCAAGAATCGGCGGCGTATCGACGATCACCAGGTCGTATTCCTTGGCCAGGTCTTCCAGCAGCTGCAGGAATCGCGGGTGCATCAGCAGCTCGGACGGGTTCGGCGGGATATCACCCCGGGTGATGTAATGCATGCCCTCCAAGCCCGCGACGGTATGGATGGCATCCTGCAGAGTCACCTTACCGGCCAGCACGTCAGACAGACCACCCGTATGCGATACGCCCAGCACCTTGTGCAGGGTGCCCTTTCGCATATCAACGTCGATGACAAGAACCTTCTGGCCCGCTTGGGCGACCACGGCCGCCAGATTCGCCGAAATGAAGGTCTTGCCAACACCGGGCCGCGGCCCCGAGATGGCCAGAATATTGTTCTTGGCCTCGAGCATCGCAAAGTGCAGGCTTGTGCGGAGGCTGCGCAATGCTTCCACTGCCAGGTCTGCAGGCTCGGCGGCAGCCAGAAGGTGGGAGCGCCCATCTGCCACCACGCGCTTCTTGCCACCCTTGCCCTTCTGAACCCTCAGCAGATTGCGTGAGTTGCTGAGCGGAATGGCTGCATACACCGGCAGGCCCAGCTCTTCGATCTGTGCCGGATCTTCCACGCCAGGATTGAGCATGCGCAGCAGGAAGACCGCAGCCGTGGACAGGAATGCACCCAGCAGGAACGACACAAGAACGATCAACGACTTGCGAGGCTTCACCGGCTTGCTGATATCGACGATCGCGTCGTCCACGATCCGGACGTTGCCCACCGTGCCAGCCCGCGCAACGTCCAACTGCTGCGCCTGGTTCAACAGCGCAGTGTAAAGCTCGTTGCTGACCTGGAGATCCCGGGTATGTCGCAGCAGCTCCTGCTGCGTATCAGGCAGAGCGCTGACCTCACGACGGAAACCACTCTTGCGCGCCTCAAGCTCGCCGATCTGGTTGAGCATCGCACGGTAGGCGGGGTGCTCACGCGTGAAACTGCGATCCATCTCCGCCTGCTTCAGGCGCAGCTGCTGGATGCTTGCCTCAACGGCAACCTCCTGCTCGAGCAGCCCCTTGGTCTGCATCGTGATATCGACGGAATTTGAACGGGACTGGTAGGCCGCCATGGCCGCCTGCGCATCCTCAACCTGCTTGCGAACGGTTGGCAGCTGATCCTTCACAAAGGCAAGCTGCGTTGCCGCCTCAGCAGAGCCACGGTCGACATTCTGCCGAACGTACGCTTCGGCAATGTTCTGCACCAGCGCCTGGGCTCGATCCGCATCGGTGTCTTCATAGCTGACGCGCAGGATGCCGGAGTCCTTGCCCTGTTCGGATGCACGGATGTCTTCCTGCAACCCTGCGATGACGTCAAGGCGGCGCTGCTTGGCCAGCTTGAAGCGCATTCCCGGATTGGCGCTCAGGCTCGCCACTTCAATCTTGATCCCGCGCGCCTCGAAAGGCATGCCGACCTTACCGGCAAGGATCACCTCGCCCTCGTCATCGAGAAGCGAGTACTCCCCGGCATTGTCACCTGCGATAAGAGTCATCGGTTCGTCGAGCAACCGAGCAGGAACGTCCAGGCGATGAATCTTCAGCTCATCACCACCCCAGCCATAGCGGGAAAGCCCCAGAACGGGAGCCGCCACCTCGTTTTCAGCTTCACCCGAGAAGCGGCGCGCAATCAGCCCACCCACCAACGGGAAACGCACGGGCTCGACCACCGTCTCGAGCTGCATCTTGTCAACCGCGGTACCGACAATCGTACGCGACGTCAGCAGCGCAACTTCCGTGGTGGACGCAGTGCTGCCACCGCCCCCCAAAGAGGTCAGATCCGAAAGACCCGGAATGGTGGGCATCTTCGACTCGACCTGCACCGTGGCCTCGGCCCGATACACCGGTGGCGTCAAGATGGCGTAGGCAGCACCAACCAGCACGAACAGGAAGGTCGTGCCCAGAATCCACCATTTGCGATCAATGAGTACGCCCAGCAGATCCCGCAGGTCAATCTCGTCGTCTTCGCGGGTGGGCCGCGCACTGGTTTCCTTGGTCATAGCATCCGTTTCTTGAAAACACCGCACCAGCGCGGCAATTACTTGATATGGCTTGCCCAGCGGGCGACGCCCTGCTCGATCAAACCGTAGACGTGCTCAAACGCGATCCGCTGCTGGCGATAGGGGTCGGGGATCTCTGCCTTCCCATCCCAATGGCCCAGCAGGAATGTCTTGCCGCTCACCTGGGGAACCTCACGGGCAATTCTCGCCACATGGGACTGCTCCATCACCAGCACCAGGTCGGCCGCCGACAACACAGACGGTGTCGCCAGACGCCCTCGATGGGAGCCAGGGTCATGCCCCTTCTCCCGAAGCAACTCTCCTGCGGTCTCATCTATCGGCCGACCGACCAATGCCTGAAGCCCTGCGGAGGAGACGTGCACCCCAGCGCGATCCCGAAGCTGGTGCCGCATGAGAATCTCTGCGGTTGGGCTTCGGCAGATGTTTCCGATGCAGACCAACAGCACCTTGTTGAACATGAGCCAATCCTCTGGCGGTCGACATGAAGTACGTACGCCAGCCACCCACGCTTCGCATACGAAAATTAGCCAACCAGTATACCTGCATCAACGTGCCACCCAGCTCAACCGAGCGACGCACCCCAGCTCCTGACACTCCCAAAACCGGACCTGGGTCACGACAGGGTGAAGGTTCTGTTATCATTGTGTGATCGATTGTAACAGCTAACTGGTTGGACTGACCGCCGGATCGGCGCCGCCAGCCCCCGGGCAGCGAGGCGATTGCTGGATGCACAGATCCTCAACAAGGAAGAAATCGACATGTCTTACGTGCCCGCCCGGCACCATGCCGGACTTTGGAACGCTTCAGGAAGCAGGTTTGGACCCGCACTGGGCCTCGCCCTGAGGATCGGAGATCCCGTCGTTCTGGTAGCAGCCGCACTGGCGGCCCATGCACTGAGATTCGGCGAACTGCAGATGCCGATGAACTATGTCCGGCTGGTCGCCATCACGCTGCTTTTCGCACTTCTCGTCCTTGGATCGTCATCATTGTACGAGAGCTGGCGCGGGCGCAGCTTGCTCGCGGAGTTTGGCCAGGTCCTGATGAAGCTTGCCGTGATCTTCGGCGGCCTTCTCGCCTACTCCACTGCCATCCAGGTGACCGATGAGCTTTCACGGATCTGGCTTGCTGCCTGGTTTGGATTGAGCCTGGCTGGTGCATTTGCCCTCCGAATTGGCGTTCGCACCATAGCTGGCTGGATCCGAGCCCGGGGCACGGACCTGCGCAGCGCGGTCATCGTGGGTGCCACCCCCGATTCGCAGCACATCGTCAGCTCCCTGAGGTCGGCGACCTGGGCAGGCATCGACGTGCGCGGCTGGTTTGCGACACCGTCTGATCGCGGCAGTGTTCAGCACGCAAGCAAACTGGGAGAGCTGGACGGACTCGGCGCCTATGTTGAGGCCAATCACATTGATCAGGTATGGATTGCACTCCCGATGCGCGATGAAGACAACATTGCGATTGCCCTGAATCAGCTGCAGCACTCAACGGCCGACATCAAATTCGTGCCCGACATGTTCGGACTGCACCTGCTGAATCACTCCGTCGAACAAGTTGCCGGCCTTCCCGTCATCAATCTTCAGCAGACCCCGCTTCAAGGCGGCGCCCGTCTGATCAAGGCACTGGAAGACCGCATCCTTGCCGGCCTCATCCTGCTCATGATCTCCCCGATCATGCTGGCGATTGCCGTCGCAGTGAAGCTCAGCTCCCCAGGTCCAGTCTTCTATCGGCAGGAACGGATGAGCTGGAACAACAAGACGTTCTGGATGCTGAAGTTCCGCTCGATGCCAGTTGACGCAGAAGGCGCGTCTGGGGCGGTTTGGGCCAAGGCCGGCGAGAATCGCGCCACTCGCGTAGGAAGCTTCCTGCGCAGGACCAGCCTTGATGAGCTACCGCAGTTCATCAACGTCCTGCTGGGCGACATGTCGATTGTTGGCCCGAGGCCGGAACGGCCGGTATTCGTGCACAAGTTCAAGCACGAGATTCCGTCCTACATGAAGAAGCACATGGTCAAGGCAGGCATCACCGGCTGGGCGCAGGTCAACGGCTGGCGGGGTTCTACCGATCTTCACAAACGCATTGAATGCGATCTCTTCTATATCGAGAACTGGTCACTTTCGTTTGACCTGAAGATTGTCGTCATGACAGTTTTCAAGGGTTTCATAAACAAGCACGCTTACTAGCCCGACCTTGAACAGCTCATGCAGGAACCAGGAGACCTGGGGCCGGAAGGCAGCTCCTGCTGTGAAAAAGTGCATCATGAAAGCAACGATGCAGCTGCGGCGCAGGAAAGCCGTCTTCCGCCCAGCGATTCACACGACGGGTTAGACATAATGAAAATATCAATCAACCCATTTGCGTCGAGCGAAAACGAATACATCTCCAGAACCAATGAAATCCTCGCCGGGATGGCGAGCACTTGCGCCCTCCCCGGGGTCAAGCGAGCATTCATGAATCCACTCTCCCTTTACGCAGCCAAATGCGACATCGCGATACTGCACTGGGTCGAGAACACGATGCTCGACGGGCGTGGCCGCATATCCAGGCTGCGTACGATTCGACTTTACTTCTATATCAGACTGCTCAGACTGATCAGCAAACGACTGATCATGGTCAGACACAATAATTATCCCCACGACTCGGATCATGAGCAGATCCCCCGGATCAAACATCTGATGAAGTCGTACGAAAAGTACTTCGATGTCGTTGTTACCCACTCCGGGCACAATGCGGACTCAGGCTACATCTACGTCCCCCATCCCCTGTACACCAAGGCAGCAACGTCTGGTCGACTGATTGATGGCGACTATTTCTTCATTCTCGGTCGAATTCTCCCCTACAAGGCAATCGACAAACTGATTACCCACCTGAGTCCTGACGTTCACCTGGTGATTGCCGGGAAGGCTCCTGATCCAACCTACCTCGCCAAGTGCAAGGAGTTGGCGGAGGGCAAGCAAGTGACTTTCATTACCGGCTATCTGCCCGACAGCGAAGCCGCAAACCTTGTGACTCATGCCCGAGGGATGGTTGTCCCAAACTCGGATGAAGACATGGTTGTGAGTGGGAACTACTTTTTCTCCTTCAGCTATGGCGTCCCCATCTTCACTGTCCAGACGCCATTCACCAACTGGCTGATGGAAAGCAAGAACCCCGGCGGCCTTCATCAGTACCCGTGCATCTCCTCGCTAGCACGCTCTCTACTCGATGCCGGCACCGCAAACAATCCCGACCCGGAAAAAATCGAAGAAGCGTTCGGCAACTCTGCCGTAGCCAAAGGCTGGGCACGCGCACTGGCCGCAGCCGAGTAAGTAGCAGATGAGCAACCTGTACCGCGCAATTGCCAAGAGCATGGGCAGCAAGTATCTGGCGTATGCGATGCAGTTCGCGGCGCTTATGATACTTGCACGAGCATTTACGCCGGAAGTATTCGGAACCATTGCCGCAATTCAAGTCTTCTACCTTTTCTTCCAACTCGTTGGCGAAGGGGGCTTTGGCCCGGCGATCATTGGTCTTCATAAATTGAATGCAAAGGATCGCGACGGGATATTTGGCTTGACCATCCTGATAGGCGTGGGCCTCGCCGCGACCTTCGTGGCGCTGGGATCATTGCTGGTCGATTTCTATAAGATGCCGGATCTTCCCGTTGCGATCCCGTTTGTCGCGGCGGGCCTCATGCTCAACGCATGGGCGATCCTTCCAATGGCCCAGCTTCAACGGCAGCAATCGTTTCTGCAATTGGCAACCGCAGCAATCATCGCGGAGCTCGTGGCACTCGCGCTTGTGTTGCTTGCTCGCAAATATGTCAGTCCCCTGTGCGCGATCTCGATACGCATTCCGACTGTGGCACTCGTGAATTTCACATTCGCCTACCATTTTTCCAGAAGAACCGATTTTGGACGGCCAAGGCCTGGAATGCACTTCTCTGCTGTGGCCCCCTTGCTCAAAGTGTCTGGCTACCAGCTCGCATTCAATGTGCTTAACTTCTTCTCGCGCAATCTCGACAACGTACTTGTCGGCAAGTACCTAGGGGCGCCACTGCTGGGCATCTATGACCGATCCTATCAGTTGATGCGGTATCCGCTGCAGCTTTTGACATTCGCAATGACGCCAGCAATCCAGCCGGCGCTACGCGGCCATGCGAACAGCCCTGGCCTCGTACTGAAGATACATCAGGATTTGACATTCAAACTTTCCCTGCTGGGTCTCGCTTGCGCTCTGGGAATTTATGTCCTCGCAGCCCCGATAATTCTTGTCGCCTTTGGAGAGCAGTGGCTCCCGGCAGTTCCCGTAATAAAACTTCTCTCATTGACAATTCCGGTTCAGGTAGTGCTCTCGACCAGCGGCAGCTTCTTCCAGACCTTCCAGCGAACCGATCTGCTCTTCCGTTGCGGACTTTTCTCAGCTGCGACAAACGTCACCGCCATTATAATTGGCATCTCGCTAGGATCGCTCGAACACCTCTGTTGGGCCCTACTCGTCTCTTTCCACATCAACTTCTTCCAAGCGTATTACTTGCTACACAAACATATCCTCGACGGGGGATTTCGCCAGTTCCTGCACAGGATGATTCCAGCCGGCATCGGCGTTGGAGCACTTGCGACTTGGCACGCACTGCACTAGGAACCCGGCCTAACCATGAAGACAATAGCAATCCGATTCACCAACAGAAGCATTGATGCATGGTTGATGAGAATCATGCTCGCGCTCACACTGATCACCGTCGCAGGTGGCTTTGCACTATTCCTTGACGGCGGTGCCCGCCCCCAAGGCTTGATGAATGCCGTTGAACGTACGGGCCTGTGGAAATATGCCGAGATCGCATACATTCCCATCTCGCTTCTGATCATAGCCCACACGATGCTGTCCCAAGGCAGGTACTCGCACCTGCGTGAAATATTCAAGAGCACCGGCGTAAAGATAGCCGCAATCTTTGTATTCATGTGCGCACTGCAATGGGCAGCAGGCCTGCCAATCAGCAACGCAATGATTGGTACCCTTCTGAGCTTCGTCGCACTGTCCCTCATCATCGGGTTCGCCACGCAAATACTCAGCGCGGAGGAAATATTCTCCACGTTGAACCTCACATATTTCTCCTGCCTGCTTCTTTCCGTAATCCTGGTAGCGTTCGTCCCTAACTACGGCATTTCCCTGAACATCGATGAGGATTGGCAGGGCATGTTTGCCCACAAGAACAACCTAGGCATCTTCTGCGCGTCCTACGGCCTTGTTGCAGTCGGATGCTGGAGAACATCACGGCTGCTCACGACGGCAAACATAGCGCTCGCAGCAGCGCTCCTGCTCGGATCAAAATCGTACGCCTCGATCGCAGCATTTTCCATCGCGGCATTGCTAAGCCTCAGCCCAACCTGGCTAAGACGAACCATTATTCGACTTCGATACCCAATTCTCGCATTCGGAATTTCTGCGTCCGCCGCGATCGTCTTTCTGTCACTCAGCAGCTTCAGCATGGAGCTATTCGAGAAAGATTTCACTTTCTCTGGCCGCAACATGATCTGGAGCTACTCTCTCTTCGGGTTTATCCAGCATCCCATGATTGGGCAAGGAATGAACTCGCTGGCATACCAGGTAAGCCATAATTCAGCGGGGTTCTTCAACGCAACCGGACAGGTTCTCGCCAGCCATCACAACGGCATGCTGGCTCTGATCTATGACTTCGGCATGATAGGAGCAACGGCAGTGCTGGTCGTGCTTCAGCGGCCGCTTTGGCGCATGAATATAAGGAGCACCGCTGCGTTCATGCTGATCTCCGCCTTGATCGCAACCATCGTCCTGAACACCTTCGAAGAAAGGCTTTTCTCGCCGAATTCATTCTACTTTTCGCTAATCATCCTCATATTCATGATTGAAAAGAATCCTTTGTGCATCGATCCCGAGCGGCCAGATCGCACCGACCAGACCATCAATTCACGGGCCGCGGCATGACCCGTATTCTGTACCTGGTAGAGGGTCCGGCACCTTATGGTGCTAATCGTAGCCTGTTGTCGCTGATTGAGTACGGGCTTTCCCACGGAATCCAACCAATGGTCGTCGGCTCCAGGCACGGCCCTTTCTCGGAATGGCTTCAAGCCCGCGGCGTCTCTTTCAAGGCGATCGGACACAGATTCTCGATCTACCCACGGACGAATACCCTTGTCCGAAAAGTTTTCTTTGCCCCTATCTTTACAGCCTTCCGAATAATCAACGCCATTGCACTTCTGAGGCTTGTGCTGATATGCAGGAGCTTTCGACCAGATGTGATCCATACCAATATCGGCCCCATCGCCATTGGCTACCTCGCAGCGAGACTGATGGGCATACGACACGTCTGGCACCTGCGTGAATATCAGGACCTCGACTTTGGGATGAAATTCTTTCCCTCAAAGTCGGCCTTCGAGAGACTCTTAGCCAGATCTGCACGCGTCATCTGCGTGACTCAAGCAATCGCCGAACACTTTGGTCTTCCAACCAACGCAACCGTCATCAGCAATGGCGTCGCGTCCGGCAATGCTGCCGTCCTGACCATGCCCAAGGCAGACTATTTCCTGTTTGTCGGGCGATTGGAGCCTGCAAAGCAGGCTGCGCAGGTAATAGAGGCCTACCTGAACTATGTGAAAGCCGCGTCCAATCCACTCAGGCTTCTAATCGCAGGTGATGGGGATCTCGCTTACATTGCCGACCTCAAGAGTATCGCAGCCAGTGCGCCGTCAACGGCTCGAATTGAGTTCCTGGGCTTCAGGGACGACACCGACTCTTTGATGCAGAACGCGAGAGCCATTATTGTTGCATCGGACAATGAAGGCTTCGGGCGTATCACCGCCGAAGCGATGTTCAACGGCTGCCTTGTAATCGGAAAGGCAACCGGCGGAACTGCAGACATCCTGGATGCGCATCAGGCAGAGCCACTTGGATTACTGTTCAGTACATCGAGTGAGCTTGCATCACAGCTGGATTTCGCTGCCGAAATGATCCCCGAAATGTATGAAACAAAAGTACGCCACGCACAGCGCAAGGCTATCGCGCGCTACAGCACTGAATTGTATGGAGCAAAAGTCCTTGAGGTCTACGCCGGCCTGGGCAGCCAAGGCGGATTCGATACTCAGGACGGATTGATAAAATGAGGGAACTGAGCCAGACCATCGACCTCGTACTGGAGACAATCAGGGGGCGCCTTCATTCGATTGGCAAGAGCATTCGCTTTAGACGATCCGGAAGGAACTTCAGACTGTATGGCTCCAAGCACATGAACGGCATCGATCTGGCCGTTGGTGATAACTGCTGGTTCCAAGCCGTGGACAGCTACAAGGGATCGATATACCAGCCTCGCATCACTATCGGGGCAGCGAGCATGTTTGGAAATAATGTCCACATCTCGGCAATCAAGTCGATCACGATCGGCAAGGACTGCCTGTTGGGCTCAAACATTTATATCGGCGATCACTCCCACGGCAGCACGAGGCAAGGTTGCATTGATCTTGATATCCCGCCGGCGCAGCGGGCTCTGGGCGATGCGTGCGACATAGTCATCGGAGAACGAGTCTGGGTTGGCGACGGCGCCGTGATCCTCGCTGGCTCAACGATCGCCGATGGCTGCATCATAGGTGCCAACAGCGTAGTAAAGGGAAAATTCGAAAACGCCGCAGTAATTGCAGGCGCACCTGCACGAGTGATCAAGGAATTGCTGTGAAAGCACCGACCGTCGCGATAGTCATTCCCGCCTACAATCGTCCGGATGAGCTGGGCGAACTACTGCAATCCGCGCTTGTCCAGACCTGCGCCCCCTGCACAGTCATTGTATGCGAAGACCATTCGCCGCTGAGGGTCGAGATAAGAGCCGTCTGCGATTCATATCGAGCAGCCCTCTTGACCAAGGGCATTGAACTGCTTTATGTCGAGAATGACACGAACCTTGGGTACGACAAGAACCTGCGCAAGAGCATTGAGCTTGCCGATTCCGAATGGGCAATCGTCATGGGCAATGACGACCTCCTGCTACCCAACGCAGTACAGGAAGTCATCAGATACGTCTCCAACAACGACGTTGATTTTGCATCACGCACGTTCATGCGTTTCAATGACTCGATTGAAACTACCATCGGGACGTCTTCACTATCCAAATCGGATTCATTGTTCACGGCTGACAATACGTCCTCGGGGATGATTTTCAGATCGGCCGGCTTTGTGGGCGGACTGGTCGTTCGGACGAGCTTTGCCAGGAGCATCAGCTGTTCGGATTTCGATGGCAGCCTCTATTACCAGATCTACCTGGCAGCGAATGCATACTGCGGAAAGGGAATTGGGTACATCGCCACTCCAATCATAGGTGGACGTGCCGACAACCCTCCTATGTTTGGTGGCGCAGAAGATGACGGCGGCGTCCACGTCCCCGGCAGCTATACCGCGCAGGGGCGGGCAAGAATGTGGGAGGGAGTGTTGAAGATCGCGAGGAGTGTGGGCGACAAGCATCGGCGCGACCTTATTTCTGATATTCGTAGGGAGCTCGAGGTCAGGCAATCCTTCCACGTATTCGAGATGAATGCCGCGAGCTCCCGCCAGGAGCTTAGGGCGCTGAGAACCGCCTTGATCCAACTGGACCTGTTTTCTCACCCGCTACCGAGAACACTTTTCTGGCTTGACTACCTGCTTGGACGCAAGGCGACGCCGCTGTACCGGATGTGTCGCAAGCTTCTACAGCGCTGATCTTTGAGCTGCCAGATTATCACCCAGGGTCAGAGTTATAATAGAAATGAAAGTAGCGATCATCCACTACTGGTTCGTCACCTGGCGTGGTGGCGAAAAGGTCATTGAGCAACTTCTCAGGCTCTACCCAGAGGCCGATGTCTTCACGCATGTTGCAACACCAGAGATAGAGCGCACGAAGCTTGCAGGCCATCGCGTGCAGCGCACATTTGTGTCCAAGCTGCCGGGTGCCCAGAAGCGCTATCAGAAATATCTCCCGCTCATGCCCGTCGCCTTGGAGCAACTGGACCTCACCGGATACGACCTCGTCATCTCGAGCGAGTCTGGACCGGCGAAGAACGTCATCACGCATCCTGATGCACTACACATCTGTTACTGCCATAGCCCAATGCGGTATGTCTGGGATATGTATCCACTCTACCTTGCGGATGCTGGATGGCTTACCCGGCTTCTGATGCGGCCGTTGATGCATTACATGCGCCTCACCGACTCTGTCTCCGCCTCGCGTGTCGATCATTTCATCGCGAATTCGAAGTTCATCGCGCGCAGGATAGACAAGTGCTATCGCCGGCAGGCAGAAGTCATTCACCCTCCTGTGGAAGTGGATGACTTTGAAGCGCGCGCTGAGAAACAGGACTACTACCTTCTTCTCGGTCAGTTGACCGCGTACAAGAAGGCAGACCTTGTGATGGACGCATTTCTGCGCAGCGGCAAGCGATTGGTCATCATTGGCGAGGGCGAACAACTCGCTGCCATGCGCGCGCGCGCGACGGAAAGGGTTGTCGTACTTGGGCGGCAACCGTTCTCCGCGTTGAAAGAACATCTGGCCAATGCGAAAGCCCTTGTTTTCCCAGGCGTGGAAGACTTCGGCATTGTTCCACTTGAGGCGATGGCTTCCGGAACTCCGGTCATCGCATATGCCAAGGGTGGCGCGCTTGAGACTGTGGTCGAGAGTGACGATCCCAGCGCAGCAACTGGATTGTTCTTCCACGAACAATCCATTGATGCAATCAATGAGGCTGTTGCTCGATTTGAGTCGCTTTCAGAGCCCATCTCGGCAGAGGCATGTCGTGCAAGGGCTGAACAGTTCGCACCCGATCGATTCAGGGAAGAACTCTCGTCCTTCATCCAGGCAAAACTCCGCAGAGAAGCCTGAACCACCTAGCTCATAGGTAAGCGCATGAACATCCTCATCTGCGGCGGCGCCGGCTACATCGGCAGCCACATGGCCCAATACCTCGCCGAAACCGGCCACTCCGTAACCGTGCTCGACAACCTCGCCACCGGCCACCGCGGTGCCGTCCGCTGGGGCGACCTGCTTGAGGCAGACCTGTTGGATGCCGAAGCACTGAAGCGCGCGTTCCAGGGCCGCCACTTCGACGCTGTGATGCACTTCGCCGCGCGCTCGCTGGTGGGCGAATCTGTTACCGATCCTTACGCGTACTACGCCAACAACGTCACCGGCACCCTGAACCTGCTGGAGGCCATGCGCCGCCATGGCGTCGACCGGATCGTGTTCTCGTCCACGGCCGCCGTCTTCGGCAATCCGCAGGCCGATGTGATCGATGAGGACCATCCCAAGGCGCCCATCAACCCCTACGGCGCCAGCAAGCTGATGGCAGAGCGGATCCTCGCGGATGCAGCGACGGCCTACGGCCTCCGCTCGACCTGCCTGCGCTACTTCAATGCTGCTGGCGCTCTGCCCGACCACGGCATCGGCGAGGCGCATGCCTGCGAAACCCACCTGATTCCCAATGTCCTGCGTGCCGCGCTGGGCATTGGCGCAGCCATGAAAGTGTTCGGTGAAGACTATGCAACGCCCGATGGAACCTGCGTGCGCGACTACGTGCATGTGCAGGACCTGGCCCAGGCCCATGCGCTTGCCCTTGAGTACATGGAACACACCCCCGGCGCGCACGCCTTCAATCTCGGCAACGGCCACGGATTCTCGGTTCGCGAGGTGATCACCGCTGCCGCAACGGTGACCGGGCGCGAGATTCCATTTGAAATGGCCGAGCGCCGTCCGGGCGATCCAGCCAGTCTGGTTGCCTCTTCCACCCGCGCCCGCGAGATCCTGGGCTGGCAACCCAAGTGGACCGAACTGGCGCCCATCATCGAAAGCGCCTGGCAGTGGCATCGCAGCCCGCCCGCATGGTCGCCGCAACCGGTCGCCCGCAAAGCTGCCCGCGCGATGGACGAAGCCCTGCCAGCCTGAACAGGCGCTTCGCGCTTGACCCACTGCACGGCGACAGTCAACCCCGCAGCGCATCAAAGCCCGTCCTTGCCCCTCTGCTACCATCGTCGGCTCAGTTCGTCGCGCCCCCACCTGCCCGCGACGGCACCAAACACAACGTAACGAAACACAGGAGTCTGCATGTCTTCCGAGCTGCTCAAGTCCCTTGGTCTGGACGCGATCAACGCTGGCACCTACCTGGGCAACGGGGAGTGGTCGAGCGCTACCGGCGGTGAGCTGATCACCCCGATCAACCCGACCACCGGCGAGCCGATCGCGCAGGTCCGCGCCACTACCGAAGCCGAGTACGAGACCGTCATCGCGCGTGCGCAGGAAGCCTTCAAGGTCTGGCGCACCACCCCGGCCCCGCGTCGCGGTGAAGCCGTGCGCCTGTGCGGCGAAGCGCTGCGCAAGCACAAGGACGCCCTCGGTTCGCTGGTCGCGCTGGAAATGGGCAAGAGCAAGCCCGAAGGCGACGGTGAAGTGCAGGAGATGATCGACATCGCCGACTTCGCCGTGGGCCAGAGCCGCATGCTGTACGGCTACACCATGCATTCCGAGCGCCCCGGCCACCGCATGTACGAGCAGTACCAGCCGCTCGGCCTGGTCGGCATCATCAGCGCGTTCAACTTCCCGGTCGCGGTGTGGGCATGGAACTCGTTCCTGGCCACCATCTGCGGCGACATCTGCCTGTGGAAGCCGTCCAACAAAACCCCGCTGACCGCCATCGCCTCGATGCGCATCTGCAATGAAGCGCTGCGCGATGCCGGTTTCCCGGACCTGTTCTTCCTGATCAACGACGCCGGCACCGCACTGTCGGAAAAGATGGTGGCCGACAAGCGCGTGCCGCTGATCAGCTTCACCGGTTCGACCCAGGTTGGCCGCACCGTTGCCGAGAAGGTCGCGCACCGCCTCGGCCGCTGCCTGCTGGAACTGGGCGGCAACAACGCGATCATCCTCGACGAAACCGCCGACCTGAAGCTGGCGATCCCCGGCATCGTGTTCGGTGCGGTCGGCACCGCCGGCCAGCGCTGCACCACTACCCGTCGCCTGATCGTGCACGAATCCATCCATGACGACGTGCTGGCCACGCTGGTCAAGGCGTACAAGCAGGTGGAAGGCAAGATCGGCGATCCGACCGACCCGGCCAACCTGATGGGCCCGCTGAACAGCGACGGTGCCGTGCAGCAGTTCCTGGCGTCCATCGAAAAGGCCAAGGCCAGCGGCGGCACCATCGAAACCGGCGGTACGCGCATCGACCGCGCCGGCAACTTCGTGCTGCCGGCCATTGTCACCGGCCTCAAGAACAGCGATGAAGTGGTGCAGCACGAGACCTTCGCGCCGATCCTGTACGTGATGAAGTACAGCACGCTGGACGAAGCCATCGACATGCAGAACGGCGTGCCGCAGGGCCTGTCGTCCTCGATCTTCACCACCAACCTGAAGACCGCCGAGCGCTTCCTGTCGGCGGCCGGTTCGGATTGCGGCATCGCCAACGTCAACATCGGTACCTCGGGCGCGGAAATCGGTGGTGCCTTCGGTGGCGAGAAGGACACCGGCGGTGGTCGCGAATCTGGCTCGGATGCATGGAAGGTCTACATGCGCCGCCAGACCAACACCATCAACTATTCGGATTCGCTGCCGCTGGCCCAGGGCATCAAGTTCGACCTGTGATGGCAGAGACCGCGCCTCTGCGCGACGGCCGGCCGGTGATCGATTTCACCGGCCGCCGGGTGTTGATCGCAGGTGGCAGCAAGGGCATCGGCCGCGAACTGGCGCTGGCGTTTGCCCGCGCCGGTGCGCAGGTTTCGGTCTGCGCGCGCGGCCAGGCCGGGCTTGACGCCCTGCAGGCCGATGCGCGGACGCAGGGCACCGAGCTGCACACCTACGCAGCCGATCTGGGTGATCCTGCCCGGATCAGCGCCTGGCTACAGGCCGCTGCCGACACGCTCGGCGGCATCGATGTGCTGGTCAACAACGCCACCGGCTATGGCATGGCCGATGACGAAGACGGCTGGGCCGCCAGCCTGCAGATCGACCTGATGGCCGCTGTCCGCGCATCGCGCCTTGCGTTGCCGTGGCTGCGCGCCTCGTCCGATGCCTGCATCCTCAATCTGTCCTCGATCGCCGCGCAGCAGCCGCGTCCCGGCGGTGCACCGTATGCGGCGGCCAAGGCCGCGCTCTCGCACTACACCACCTCGCAGGCGCTGGCTCTGGCCCCGGACCGGATCCGGGTCAATGCCATTGCCCCGGGTTCGATCGAATTTGCCGATGGTCTCTGGGATCGACGTCGCGTCGAAGATCCCGCCCTGTACCACGGCACCCTGGCGAAGATTCCGTTCGGCCGCTTCGGGCAGCCGCGCGAGATCGCCGATGCCGCGCTGTTCCTGTGCTCGCCGCTGGCGCGCTGGATCACCGGCCACGTGCTCAACGTCGATGGCGGCCAGGTGTTGATGGGCTAGCGCCGATACCTCGGTAGCCGCCCACCTTGGTTGGCGGTGCCTTCGTCGACCAAGGTCGACGCCTACCAACGCCACCCCGCTCCCGGCTCCGAGGGTTGCCAACCTTGCCTGGCAGCCTGGCATTGGCCGGACCATGGGATTGCCGGAGCAGAGGCACTATCATGTAGGCACCGCCACGGAGGACTCGATGAGCGTGCCACCCCGACAGAGCAACGCCCTGGCCGTGGTCAGCCTGATCGCGGGCATCTGCAGCTGGACCGTGCTGCCGGGTGTCGCCGCCCTCGTTGCGATCATCACCGGGCACCTGGCCCGCGCCGAGATCCGCCGCCGTGCTGGCGAACAGGATGGCGATGGCATGGCCCTGGCCGGGCTCATCATGGGCTGGCTCAACATCCTCGCTGCGGTGGGCCTGGTGGCCATCCTGATCTTCGCGATGGTGGCGGCTGGTGGCGACGCCAAACCTGGACTGCGCTGGTGAAAGCACGATGACCTCCCCGGACAGCACTGAACGCTTCAGCAGCCGCGTCGCGGACTATGTCCGCTACCGCCCCGACTATCCGGTCGCGCTGATGGACTGGCTGCATGGCCCCATGGCCGTGGCAACCAGCGCGCTGGTTGCTGACATCGGCGCAGGCACCGGCATCTCCAGCCGGCAGTTCCTGGCCGCCGGCCATCCACTGGTCGCCGTCGAACCCAACGCGGCGATGCGCGCCGCCGCCGAACACTGGCTGGCGCCGCAGTATCCGCACTTCTCCGCCGTCGATGGCCGCGCCGAGGCCACCGGCCTGGCCGATGCCAGCGTTGATCTGGTCAGTGCCGCGCAGGCCTTTCACTGGTTCGACACCGTGGCCGTGCGCGCCGAGTGGCAGCGCATCCTGCGCCCCGGCGGCCTGGCACTGATCTACTGGAACTCGCGCCTGCTCGATGCCAGCCCGTTCCTGGTCGGCTACGAACAACTGCTGCTGGACTACGGCACCGACTACACCGCGGTGGCCGAACGCTACCAGGACGACGCCACCATGCAGGCCTGGTTCGGCTCCGGCCTGCGCGGCATGGTGCAACTGCCGAACGTGCAGCACCTGGACCTGGACGCCCTGAGCGGACGCCTGCTGTCCTCTTCCTACGCGCCGCAGCCCGGCCATCCGCGCCACGCGCCGATGCTGGCTGCGCTGCAGGACCTGTTCGCCGCCCACGCGGTCGACGGCCAGGTCGCTTTTGAATATCGAACCCGAGCCTTCCTCGGCACGCTGGACTGAAACCTACGCATGTATTCGCTTGCCCGCCCCTTCCTGTTCTCGCTCGACGCCGAACGCGCCCACGGTCTCGGCCTGTCCGCTCTGGACCTGGCCTATCGCACCGGCACCACGCCGCTGGTGGCCGCACGCATCGCGCCGATGCCCAGCACGGTGTTCGGGCTGACGTTCCCCAATCCGGTCGGCCTTGCTGCTGGCCTGGACAAGAATGGCGAGCACATCGATGCGCTGTTCGCGCTGGGTTTCGGCTTCGTGGAGATCGGCACAATCACGCCGCGGCCGCAGGCCGGCAACCCGAAGCCGCGCCTGTTCCGGCTGCCGGCGCACAACGCGATCATCAACCGCATGGGCTTCAACAATGCAGGCGTGGATGCGCTGGTGCGCAACGTCGAACGCGCGCGCAACCGGCGCGGCCTGCTCGGCATCAACATCGGCAAGAACAAGGACACCCCCAACGAACAGGCGGCCGATGACTACATCGCCTGCATGGACAAGGTGTACCCGCTGGCCGACTACATCACCGTCAACATTTCCTCGCCCAATACCGCCGGCCTGCGCGAACTGCAGGAAGAGACCGCACTGCGGCAGCTGGTCAGCCAGCTGCGTGAGCGCCAGGAAGCGCTGGCCGCGCAGCATGGCCGGCGCGTACCGATGCTGGTCAAGGTGGCCCCGGACCTCAACGAGCGCGACATCGACGCCGCCGCGCGCGTGCTGGGCGAACTGCAGGTGGACGGTGTGATCGCCACCAACACCACCGTCGACCACAGCCGGGTTGCCGGCGATCCGCTGGCCAATGAAGCCGGCGGGCTTTCCGGTGCACCGGTGCTGGAGCAGTCCACCCTAGTGCTGCGCCGCCTGCGCGCACGCCTGCCCGAATCGGTGCCGCTGGTCGGTGTCGGCGGCATCCTGTCCGGTGCCGACGCCGTGGCCAAGATGGCCGCCGGTGCGGCGCTGGTGCAGTGCTACAGCGGTCTGATCTTCAAGGGCCCGGCGCTGGTCGCCGATTGTGTGGAGGCGATCCGACGCCGACGCGAAGCGCCCAGCCGTGGCGCGGTGGCACCGCTGTGAGTACCCCCATGGACGACACCAACAACGCTGCAGCCCCGCTGCGCTGGACCCTGACCCGCAACGCACCGCTGCAGGCCCTGAACACCTTCCACGTGCAGGCCAGCGCCGCACAGTTGCTGGAACTGCACGATGCCGCGCTGCTGCCGGAGGTCCTGGCCCTGCCGGACGTGGCCGATGGCCCGCTGCTGGTGCTCGGCAGCGGCAGCAACGTGCTGATCGCCGACGACCTGCCAGGCACCGTGCTGGTGTTCGGCAACCGCGAAATCACTTTCCTTGAACACCGTGCGGACCACGCCGTGATCCGCGCCGGAGCCGGCGTGTCCTGGCACGGGCTGGTGATGTGGTCGCTGCAGGAAGGCCTGTCCGGGCTGGAAAACCTGGCGCTGATTCCCGGCACGGCCGGTGCGTCGCCGATCCAGAACATCGGCGCCTATGGCGCCCAGGTCGGCGAGTTCATCCAGACCGTAGAGGCTTGGGACTGCCTGGAAAAGACCTGGGTACGGCTGGACAACGAACAGTGCGGCTTCGCCTACCGCGACAGCGTGTTCAAGCAGCAGCCGGACCGCTACCTGATCACCGCCATTGAACTGAAGCTGCCTCTGCTGCATGACCTGCGCATGGGCTACGCCGGCATCCGCGAAGAACTGCAGGCACAGGGCGTGGAACTGCCCAGCGCTGTGGACGTCGCCAATGCGGTGATCGCGATCCGTCGCCGCAAGTTGCCCGACCCGGATGTGCTGGGCAATGCAGGCAGCTTCTTCAAGAACCCGGTGCTGCCGCTGGAACAGGTGGAAGTACTGCTGCAGCACTTCCCCGAGCTGCCGGTGTTCCCCGCAGACCGTGACGACCGCCGCAAGGTCTCGGCCGCATGGATGATCGAATCCTGTGGCTGGAAGGGCTTCCGCGAGGGTGATGCCGGCGTTGCGCCCAGCCACGCGCTGGTACTGGTCAACCACGGCAACGCCACCGGCACTGAACTGCTGGCGCTGGCACGTCGGATCTCCGCCTCGGTGCTGGAGAAGTTCGGCGTACCGATCGAACCGGAGCCCCGCCTGCTCGGCGCACAGTGGTGAGCACGCCGGCCTTACCCGCCAGCGCCACCCCGTTGCGGGCGGCGCTGCTGATGCTCGGCAGCACCATGGCCTTCGGCCTGATGGCGGTGGCGATCCGTTATGCCACCCGCTACGTGCCCACCCAGGAAGTAGCGTTTTTCCGCAATGCTTTCGGCCTGCTTGCGCTGCTACCGATGCTGCTGCGCCCGGGCCACGCGCCGTTGAAGACCCAGCAGCTGCCGCGCTATTTCGTGCGCAGCGCGATCGGCCTGGGGTCGATGCTGTGCGCGTTCTGGGCGCTGGGCCACCTGCCACTGGCACAGGCCGTTTCGCTGTCGTACTCCACGCCGTTGTTCGTCACCATCGCCGCCGTGCTGTGGCTGGGCGAAAAGGTCCGCGTACGACGCTGGGCGGCAGTGGTGGTCGGCTTCATCGGAGTGCTGGTGATCGTACGGCCGGGCACTGCCGGCTTCACGTCCGGCAGCCTGATCGCCGTGGCTGCCGCCGTGCTCAGCTCGCTGGTGGCGATCCAGATCAAGCAGCTCACCCGCATCGACAGCGCCGACACCGTGGTGCTCTACACCTACGTGTTCTGGGTGCCGCTGTCACTGATACCGGCGTTGTTCGTCTGGGTCTGGCCCGCCGGCATCGCCTGGGTCTGGCTGCTGGCCACCGGCGTGCTGGGCACCATCGGCCAGCTGCTGTGGACGCGTGCGTTACGACTGGGCGAAGTCTCCGCGCTGACCCCGATCAGCTTCCTGCAGTTGCCGCTGGTGACCTTGTGCGGCTGGCTGCTGTTCGCCGAGACGGTTGATCGCTGGACGATCATTGGCGCCGGCATCATCCTCGCCGCCAACGCCTACATCGCGCATCGCGAAGCCGTGCTGTCACGGCGTGCAGCGAGCGTCGCCGCGAGCGCGGCAGCCAAGCCGGCTGAGTAAGGGGTCTGGCCGGGCTGCGCCCGGCACCCGCAGAGGCCGGAGCCGAAGCAACTTCAACAGCGACATTCCGCGGGATGGCGGGGTGGTGTCGGATTGCGGGGACGCCGTAAATACGTCCCTGTAGGCTTGGCAGCCGCATCCATGCGGCTGACACCCCGCAATCCGACACCACCCCACCTCTGACAGTTTCCGGGTGTCTGGTAGATCCACGCCATGCGTGGATGAATCTCCATCGAAATCGAACATTTCGACAATTGATCAAATGATCGAAGAGCATCCACGCATGGCGTGGATCTACGTGTCGACCAAGGTCGACACCCACCAAGAGCAAGTCATGCCATCCCAACAGATTGCGGAGATCTGTCGAAGGCGGGGTGGGTCCGGTTGTGGGGGTGTAAGCGCCATGGATGGCGCGCCCAAGCCTACAGGGACGTATTTACGGCGTCCCCCACAACCGGACCCACCCCGTCATCCCACGGGAAGCAGCAGTTGCTGTTGCTGTTGCTTCGGCCTCTGCGGGTGCCGGGCGCAGCCCGGCCGCACCCCCTACAGCACCCGATACGCGCGCTCGGCCGCATCGAATACATTGCCCGGCGCGAACTGCTCGCCCAGGTAATGCAGTGATTGCCGGTGCTGCTGCAGCGAGCGCTGTGCCGCGCTGGGCCCCAGCAGCATCTGCTCGAACTCGATCAGGTCCTGCAGGATGCGCCAGTGCCGATACCATGCGATCCAGCGCGGATCGCCGAGGTCGTCGCCATATCCCTCGGCGAAGCCCAGCGGATGCTCACGCCCCCAGCGGCCACCCACCGCAGCGCCAACAAACATCAGGTCGCGCTCGCGCGGGGCCAGCGCCAGGCCGTCCCAGTCGATCAGGTGCAGCGCGTCGTCCTGCCCCATCAGCAGATTGCCGGCGTGCAGATCGGTGTGGCACAGACAAAGTGCGGGTGCTTCGTCCTGCAATGCACGACGCAGTGCTTCAGCACGCTGGTGAAGTTCGGCGATGCGCGGCCGCTGCTGCTGCCACAGCGCCAGGAACGCATTGCCGGATCGATCCTGCGCCTGCGCCAGCGTCGAGGGATCCTGCAACCACGCACCCACCGTATCGACCGCCGCGGTTTCAAGCCGCAGCGTCGGCAATGCCTGGCGCAGCGCCGGCGGAACCTCGGCCTCATGCAGGCGCCGCAGCACTTCGCCCAGCCGGCGCCATTGCGCACGGCTCAGCGGGGCCTCGAAGCCCGATTGCCCTTCGATATAGGGGAACAACGTGAACTGCAGGCCCCAGCGCTGCACCGAGGCACCGCCGGCCAATGCCGGCCAGGGCGCCACGATCTCTTCGATGCCCAATGTGCCGCGCAGCCAGTGCAGGCTGTCCCAGACCGCTGGCGCAACCTGGAAGTTGCGGCACTTCAACCACCAGTGGTCGTGGCGGGCATCGATGCGGAAGACGCACGCGTTGGCGTCGGCACCCACCGGACGCGGCACCACCGCTGTCGCGTTGATGTCGTAGGACTGCTGCAGGACCTCAACGATCTGCTGCGCCGAAGCGAATGACATGGAGGCAGGCGTGCTTTGGTGACGACACCTACTATCGCAGATGACCCTGCATCCGCACAGGCTAACGGGTCACAACATCGGTGTCCTGCGACGAAATAACTAGCCGGCGACGCGTCGCATCACCGCTTCCAACGGACCGCGCGCGAACTGCCATGACCACAACCACGCTGCTGCGGTAGCCAGCATCACGAACAGCAGCGCGGCCATCAACACCCACGACAGGCTGGCGCTTCCGTCCAGCAGGCCGAGCGATTCCAGCACGCCCATGCCAATCAGGATGTGCGCCAGGTACAGGCTCAGCGTCATCCGTCCGGCCGCAGTGAACGGTTCCAGCCAATCGCCGGGATGCAGCCGCACCAGCCACAGGCACGCGGCGATCAGTGTGCACGCCGCGCCTGCGCCGGTCAGCAGATACGCCGGACCGGGCGGCATCGGCTGCGTCGCCAGCCACAGCTGCCATGCCGTGCCATGGCCCCACTGCTGCAACGCCTGGCCGGCGCCCATCAACAACAGGCCGAGCAGCAGCAGGGCGCGCTGCACCCGTGGCTGCGACAGCGGCAGCCGCGCCAGCAGCATGCCCAGCAGGAAGAAGCACAGCCACGGCAACACGGGATGGAAACCGTTGAACAGCAGGTTGCGCATCGCACCCGGCCATTGCCACAGACCTTCGTAAGCCAGCGTCTGCCAGTTCCATCCCTGGCTGTAGTCCCAGCGCAGCAGGGCCCAGAACGAGACCATCGCCAGGGCAATCATGCTGCCCAGCAGAACACGAGGCGAGGCGCGCAGCCACAGCACCGCCACCGCGAAGTACACCGCGTAGTAGTGCAGGATATCGGCGGGAAACACGGTCAGGTTGAGCAGGCCGAGTACGGCCAGGAACACTGCCCGCCGCCAGGTCTGCATGCTCGCCTGCCACCACGCTTGCCGCTGCGTAGCCAGCATCAACCCCGCCCCGGCCAGCGTCACGAAGGTTGCCGAGGCTTTCCCTTCCAGCAGATGGAAGAATCCAGCAAGCCACCCGCCGCCGTCGGCTTCCACGGCCATCGCTAGACGGAAGTTGACCAGCACCATGCCGGCCAGCGCGAGATAGCGCGCGAGGTCCAGCCCATGCAACCGTCGATCGTCGCTGCTCACGAACGCCCTCCGAGCAGCGCCGCCAGCAGGCCAGGATCAAGCACGTCGGCATCCGCAGCGCGCGCCTCGCCCAACCCCTGCCGCAGCGCATCGCTTTCGATCGCATCCAGCAATACCTGCGCCTGCAGCGCCGCCGGCAGCGCAGGACGGCGGCGCTCACGCCGTACGACCTGTTGCAGCGCCCCGGCCAGACCGCGCTGCAACTGCGCGCGGTTGCCCGCAAATGCCGCCGCCACCGCCGGGTTGCGCGCGCTCTCGGCCAGCACTTCCACGCTCAGCAGCGCCCATTCCGGCTGCCGGCACAGGGCATGGAAATCCTGCAGGAACATCTGCACCTGCGCACGTTCGCCGTTGCAGTCCGTCAACCGTTGCAACAGGGGCTGCAGCTCATCCTGTTCGACTTCGGCCGTGGCCAGGATCAGCGCATCCTTGCCGGGAAAGTGGTTGTAGAGATTGCCCAGACTGACGCCGGCCGCCTGCGCGATGTCGCGCATGCTGGTCTGATGGAAGCCCTTGGCCAGAAAACACTGCAGGGCAGCCTGCAGGATCTGAGATGCACGCTGCTCATTGCGGTCGGTTCGGTTCATGCCGCAAACAATGAACGAACGTTCGTCCATTTAAAAGATCGGCCGAGGCTATCGGCCAGTCGCCGTTCAGGCCGCTGCGCTTGACCTCAACCGCTGTTGAGGGCCGATCCTGATGCGCCATGCAACACCAGCGGACTGCGCGTGCTCCTAGAAGAATTCGTCCAACAGGCGGTAGAACGCCAGTCGATCTTCATCGGCACGCATGCCATAGCGGGTCAGCAGTGGTGCGACCCAGCGGGTGTCGCCGTAGTTGTGGACCAGGCTGCGCGCGGCCAACGCCAGGTCCTGGCAACGATCAGCCACGCCCAGCCGGCCGCAATCGATGAAACCACTGAAGCGCCCGTCGACCGCGATCAGATTCGGCAGGCACGCATCGCCGTGCGCTACCACCAGATCCTCATCCGCCGGACGGGTTGCCAGCAGTTCGGCATAGACCTGTTCCGCGCTATTGCCCAGGCGCTCATCGTCGAAATCATCCGCATCGATCTGCCCCGCGGCAACGCGCGCGGCTACCGCTGGCAGGCGCGAAGCGAGGCGATGATCGAACGGGCAAGCGGCGACCGGCAGCGCATGCAGATCGCGCAGCGCGTCGGCCAGCAGCACAACCACCTGGGTGGGCTGCAGCGTCGGCGACGATGCCAGGTCATGGCCGGGCAACGCGCTCATCAGCAGCCAGCGCCGCCCCCCCTCCTCAGCCGTATCCAGCACCGTGGGCACCGGCTGTCCCTGTGTCCGCAGCCAGTGCAGACGCAGGATCTCGCCCTCCAGCTCGCTGAAGGCATCGATCACTTCCGATTTCAGGAACGCATCCGGCAACCCCGGGCGTCGCACCCGCGCTACATCAGCGCGCGACACGCCGATGCTCTGCATCTCGATATCCGCATCGCGCAGCGCGATGCACCACTGCGACGGCAAGGGCATGACATCGCCATCGCTCGATCCTGCTTCCATCTCCACCGCTCCGGCCCCGGTCACAGCCTTGATTCTCTCCGAAGCGGACACTTCACAGCAAAGGACATCGCATGAAACTCATGGTCATTGGTGCCAGCAAAGGCCTCGGCCGCGCCTTCGTGGAAGGCCTCTGCCAGCCCGGCGATACCGTCATCGGTGTGTCGCGTACACGCCCCACGCAGCTGGACTGCGACGAGGGCGTCGACCTGCACTGGATAGAAGCAGACCTGAGCCAGCCGGCACGGGCGGCCGCCAGCATCGCAGCCCAGGCGCCGCCGGATCTCGATGTGCTCATCCACAATCTCGGCATTTGGGAGGAGACCGCATTCAGTGACGACTACGATTTCCTCAACGAAAGTGACAGCGCGCTGGCGCAACTGGTGGACGTCAACATCACCGCCACCCTGTTGCTGCTCAAGCAGCTGCTGCCGCGCGTGCTCGGCGGACGCCGCCCGCAGCTGGTGTTGACCGGCTCAACCTCGGCGCTACCGCGCAGTGGCCGCCCCGAGGTGGCCTTTGGCGCGTCCAAGTTCGCGCTCAACGGCATCGCCGATGCCCTGCGCGAAGGCTTCCGCCAGCAGCGGCTGGCCGTGACGACGCTGCAGCTGGGCTACCTTAATACCGACGATGCACTGTCGGTGCCCCTGCAGCAGGCCGCCGCACGCGGCAATGGCGAGTACGTGCCGGTGCACGACGTGGTGGTGATGGTGCGCGCCCTGCTGCAGCTCTCGCCCTCCAGTTTCGTTCGCGAGCTGGTACTGCCTGCGATCGCCGATCCACGTTACTAACGCTCAGCACGCGCTGGCATCCCCGGTTTGGCCGCACACGCGGCCGTGGTTTACCCTGCGGCTACTGGCAGTTGGCCGCACACAGGACCGGCTATGGCTATGGATGCGCTATCAAGGGTTTCGACCCGGATCCTGGACAGCGCCCTGCCCAGCCTGCCGCTGTACCTGCTGCAGGCCACCGCAGTGATCGGCATGATCGGCGTGTTCCTGATCGCCACCCGCCGCCAAGGTCAAGCCATCGAAGGGCGCCGGGTCTACATCGGCGCGATTCTTGGCCTGATCTATCTGTTCAACTCCTGGTTCGTGGCCGGCTACGCGCAAGGCGTGGTCAAGCTCAACCTCGGCATCGACATCCTGCTGATCAGCGGCCTGCTGGGCGGCTGGCGCGGCGGCGTGACCTGCCTGCTGGCCAGCCTGCTGGCGCGCTATCAGTTCTCCGGCACCCAGTATTTCCTGCCGGCCGGCCTGGAAGCGGCGCTGCAGGTGCTTGCAGGCATCTGGCTGCGTGGGCGGATGTATCCGCATATGCTCACCCACCTCTCGCTGCGGTTGATCCTGCAGGCCTGGGGGGTGCGCATTGCCGTGACCCTGCTGGGACTGGCGCTGGGCGTGGCGATCATCGGCAGCGCGCAGCTGCCCTTGCTGGAGCTGGCCACCCAGCGGGTACTGGCCCTGCCGGTGTCGCTGCTGGTGCTGGCAGCGGTATTCGCACTGGTCTACAACGACGCGCAGATCGATGCCCAGCGCCAACGTGAACATGCCTGGATGCGCATCGATCCGATCAGTGGCCTGCCCAACCTGCGCGCCCTCGACGAGCGTCTGCAACGCCACTGGCGCAGCAGCGAAGATCGCGGCAATGCGTGCCTGATCGTGACCGAGATGGGCAACCTGCAGGATCTGCTGCTGCGCTATGGCTCCCTGAATGACAGCGGCCTGTGGAATCCGCACACCGCCGAAGCCGTGCGCCGTACCCTGCTGCATGCAAGGCCGACCGGCACGATGGAGGTCTATCAGTTCGGAGACAACGCGCTGGCGATCCTGCTGCTGGACGCCAGCCTTGCCGATCTCCGCGCGGATACCGAACTGCCTGCGTTGGCCGATCGGTTGTCCACGGTGATCGGCGATGACTGGCCGGGCTTCCGCCCGGTGTTCCGCTGCGCAGTGGTCGAGTTGAAGCCACCCACGCAGGACGACAGCTCCATCCCATTCCGCGCCGTCACCCTGGCCTTGAACACGATCGACTCCGGCGTGGTGTTCTTCGACGATCCGATCCAGCGCGACAGCGAAGTGGATGCACTGATCGAGACCGCACTGGACCACTGGCTGCAGCACGCCGACGCACCGCTGTACTACCAGCCGAAGTTCCGCCTGCATGACCGCCACCTGGTCGGCGCCGAAGCGCTGTTGCGGATGCGCGATGACGACGGCCACCTGATTGCGCCGATGCGGGTGGTTTCGCTGCTGCGCCGCCGCGGCCGCCTGGCCGAACTGGAATGGGCCACGCTGCAGGCGGCCGCCGCTTTCCTTGGCCACTGCAGGGATGACGGGCACACGCTGACAATCGCGGTAAACGTGTCCGCCGAATCGTTGCGCCAACCCGGCTTCGGCGCGCGCCTGTGCAGCTTGCTGGAGCAGCAGCGCATACCCGGCGCGATGTTGCGGCTGGAAATCGTCGAGTGGACCGAGATCGTCGAGCGCGACGTCGTCGACGCCAACGTCGTGGTTCTATTGGCAGCCGGCATGAGCCTGTCACTGGATGACTTCGGCGCCGGCTACTCGACCCTAATCCTGCTGTCGCAGCTGTCGGTGGCCGAGGTCAAGATCGAACGGGCGCTGATCGCCACGTTGGCCGATGCCAAGTCGCAGTCCATCGTCCGTTTCATCGTGGAGGTGGCGCACCGCTGCGGTGCCATCGTCGTCGCCGAAGGCACCGAAACCACGGCACAGGAACAACTGCTGCGTGCGCTGGGAGTGGATGTCGGCCAAGGCTATCTGTATGCACACGCCCTGCCGCCGGAACAGTTCCGGCAGCTGGCATGAGCATCTTTCAGGCGAGGCGCACCGACACTTCCACATCCTCGGCGAACGGCACCGACAGATAGCCGGCGCTGCCCGAGCGCATGCGCTGCTGGTAGCGCGGGCTGTCGTCTGCATTGTCGGCCACCACCAGCGCGCCCGGACGCAGCCGCTCCTGCAGCAGGTCCAGCACATCGTCGTACAGCACCTTGGCGCCATCGAGCAGCACCAGATCGATGGTATCGGGCAAGTCCACTGCCAGGGTCTCCAGTGCATCGCCCACACGGATCTCCACCAGGTCGTCCAGACCCGCTTCACGCAGGTGGCCGGCGGCACGCCGTGCCTTCTCCGGCTCGAATTCGGTGGTGATCAGGCGGCCGCCGCCGTTGTCACGCAACGCAGCGGCCAGATGGATGCTGGAGATGCCGAACGACGTACCGAACTCGACGATGGTACGGGCACCGCTGCTGCGCGCCAGCAGGTACAGCAGGTTGCCGGTTTCCGGCGACACCGGCAGCCACAGGTCCTTCAGCAGCTCGCCGTACAGGCGCCGGTATTCGGTACGGCTGCCGAGCAGTCGCTGCCGCTCTTCGGCGGAAACAGCGGTCAAGGCCGGGCTGAGCGCGCTGTCGGCTTCGGTGAACAGGCGCGCCAGCAGGGGCGCAACCGGGGCGGAGATCAGGGTGGACATGGACGGGTGTTCCTTTCGGTGGCGGGGTTAGAATGCGAATGATTCGTCGCAATCAAGAATACGGACGATCCCCCGTTCCGCCTATTCGCATTGGAAAACCGCCATGTCCGAGCGCCGCCCGCCGCAGATTTCCTCGAGAAAACAGCCTCGTCAGTCACGATCGAACGACCTGGTCGCGGCCATCCTCGAAGCCGCTGCTCAGGTTTTGAAGCATGAAGGCGCCCCTCGGTTCACCACCGCGCGGGTGGCCGAACGCGCCGGCGTCAGCGTCGGCTCGCTGTACCAGTACTTTCCCAACAAGGCAGCAATCCTGTTCCGTCTGCAGCGCGATGAGTGGCAGCAGACCGGCGCGATGCTGCGCAACATCCTGCAGGACACACGGCAACCGCACCTGCAGCGCCTGCGCACGTGGGTGCATGCCTTCATCGTGTCGGAATGCGAGGAAGCGCAGACCCGTGGCGCGTTGAACGATGCCGCGCCGCTGTACCGCGATGCGCCGGAAGCGCAGGAAGCACGCAGCGAGTCCGACGATGCGATGCTCGCGTTCATGGCCGCAGTGCTGCCGCAGGCCTCGGTGGCCACGCGCCAGCTGGCGGTTGATCTGATCGACACCACGTTGGGTGCCACCGGCCGCGAATTCTCCAGTGAACCGCGCACCGCAGCGCAGATACGCACTTACTCCGATGCGGTGGCCGACATGTTCTGCGCTTACCTCCGGCATCTGGGCGCGCACTGATCGCGCAGGCCGAGCTCTACACCGCGTAGAAGCCGAGGAACATGGCCACCGCCGACTCGGCCACGCGCGTGCGCTCGGCCGGTGCCAGCGGCGCCTGACCCATCGTCACCTGCGGCCAGAACGCGAAGCTCTTCACCAGCCCCTGCAGCTGATGGCCGGCAAATTCCGGATCGACCTCGCGCAGCCGCCCATCGGCAATTGCCGCGCGGATCCACGCGCTGACGCCACTCTCCTTCTCGCCCATGCGGCAGACGATCGCCTGCGCACGCTCGGGCGAATGGATGATCTCGGCCATCGCTACCCGCGCCAGATCGATGAAGTTGGCATCGCCCAGCAGGTCCAGTTTCTGCCGCAGCAGCTGCAGCAGCTGCACGTCCAGCGGCTGGTCGGCGCGGTACGGCAGCTCGATGCTGGCCACGCTGCTTTGCCACAGCTCTTCCAGGATCAGCGCGAACAGTTCTTCCTTGCTCGGGAAGTGGTTGTAGACGGTGCGCTTGGAGACGCCAGCCACCGCCGCGATGCGATCCATGCTGGTCGCCTCGTAGCCGGCCGACCGGAACTCCTCCACCGCCGCGCGGACGATGGCCTCGCGTTTGCGGTCGGTAAGGCGTTGCGGGGCACGGGACATGGCGGGACCAGACAGCTGAACGGATGCCCCCATTTTACACCCGGCAGTGTACTTTCCAGAAATCGGAAACTACACTGTGCAGTGTACCCTGCGGACGTCACCCATGAAGCGCCTGCTCCTTGTCCTCCTGCTCGGAATCCTCGCCGTGACCGCCTATACCTTCTGCAAATCCTGGTCCCTCCCCGACTTCCCCGATTCGCCGCAGTACCGCGAAGGCAAGTTCCGCAATGCCCTGCCGAAGCCGGCAATGGGCCTGCGCGATGGCCTGGAGATCTGGTGGACCTTCCTGTTCAACAAGCCCAAGGGCACCGTGCCCAACCACCCCATTCCGGTGCAGACGCTGGACCGCGCCACGCTGGACGCAGCGCCTGACCGCAGCCTGTTCCGGCTCGGCCATTCGACGATCCTGCTGAAGCTGCGCGGCCAGTACTGGCTGACCGATCCAGTGTTCTCCGAACGCGCATCACCGGTGCAATGGATGGGCCCGGCGCGCTTCCATGCACCGCCGATCAGCATCGACGAACTGCCGCCGATTGCCGGCGTCATCCTCTCGCACAATCACTACGACCACCTCGACCACGCGGCCGTGATGAAGCTGGCCGGCAAGACCGCGCGCTTCATCGCGCCGCTGGGTGTGGGCGACCAGCTGATTGCCTGGGGCGTGGATGCGGCCAAGGTCGAACAGCTCGACTGGTGGCAGTCCACCGAAGCCGCTGGCCTGCGCCTGACCGCCACGCCGGGCCAGCATTTCTCCGGCCGCGGCCTGGGTGACAGCGATCGCAGCCTGTGGGCCTCGTGGGTGATCCAGGACGGTGACTTCCGCATCTTCTTCAGCGGCGATACCGGCTACTTCGATGGCTTCAAGGCCATCGGCGAGAAGTACGGCCCGTTCGACCTGACGATGATCGAAACCGGCGCCTACGATCAGCGCTGGGCGTTCGTACACATGCAGCCCGAACAGACGCTGCAGGCGCACCTGGACCTGCGCGGCAAGTGGCTGCTGCCGATCCACAACGGCACCTTCGACCTGGCCCTGCACGAATGGCAGCAGCCGTTCGAACGCATCAGCGCATTGGCTGCGGCGAAGAACGTGCCGGTGGCCACGCCGATGATGGGCGAGGCACTGGACATGCAGGCACCGACCGCGGGAACGCGCTGGTGGGAGCGGGTGGAACTGTAACGGCCAGTCGCGCAGCGACCCTCAGCCGGGATGCTGAAGCAGTCGTTCCTGCTCCTTCGCCACATTGATCTGAAGCGCCGCAGCAGCGAGCTCCGCCAGCTCGCTGCTGACCTTCTGGCTGCCGCGCGCCTGCATCCACGAAAGAATATCGGCCAGGTGCCAGATCGACGCGCTGCCCTCGTGCACCGGTGCCGGAAACGTCTGCGGGTGCGCGAGCAGCAACTTGCGCATGTTCTGCCGTGACATGCCCAGCAGATCAGCGACATCCGTCAGCCCTACCAGATCGGGACTGACTTCGATCAGCTCTGCATCGGGTACGGCACGCTGGACGTCTGCCAGCGCGGAGTGAATCGCCTCGGCGGCACTGCTCGCTTCACGACAGAATTCCAGCGCCAGCCTTGCCACGCTCCCTACGCCCAGAAGTGCATCTCCACATCCAGCATCGAACAGGCGACGCTCGAGGACACCTTGATCAATCGAGGTATCAGGCAAGTGGTATCTGAGGGTGAAGTTGAATTCAGTCTTCAATGGACCTGCGTATCCCTGAGTTCACCAATAGCGGTTGCAGCAGTCACTGCCCGCCTGCCGAACCTACAGAATCTCCGTCGCGTTTCCAGAGGCGAATGCGCCACTCACGGTTCGAGGTGAACTCGCACCCCTGCCTCACCCTCAGCCAAATCCGGCCGCAGCTCCAGCGACGGAATCAGGTAATCACCGCCGTTCTGCCGCCGGTAGGCAATCACCGGATCGCTCGCCAGCCCATCCAGCCGCGCACCCAGACCCTCCAGCACGGCAGGCAGCGACGCCTCATCGATACGACTGCTGCGATAGATCACATGCGCGGGCAGCACGTCAAAGCCGGGATAGAACAGGATGCCGTGCTGGATCGGGAACAGCACATCGTCGATCGGCCCATTGATGCCGCGCGGACCGTAGTGCGACTCCCAGCCGCCGGTGGTCACCACCAGCATCGCGCGCTTGCCGGACATCGCGCCCTCGCCATAGCGGTCGCCCCAGTGCCGATCGGAATGCTCGCCGACGCCATACGCAAAACCATAGGCGTACACGCGGTCCACCCACCCCTTGAGGATGGCCGGCATCGAGAACCACCACAGCGGGAACTGCAGGATCACCGCGTCGGCCCAGCGCAGTTTTTCCTGCTCGGCGGCGATGTCTGCACTCTGACGGCCGGTACTGAAGGCTTCGCGAGAATCCAGTGAAGCGTGGAACGGCAGCGAAGGATCCCGCCCGATGTGATCGTCGGCATCGATCTGCGCCTTCCATTGCATGGCATGCAGATCGGACACCTGCACGGTGTGGCCGGCACGTTGCAGGCGCTCGACCGTGAAGGCCTTCAGGGTGCCGTTGAGCGAAGTGGGTTCGGGGTGGGCGTAGACAAGCAGGACGTTCATGGTGGTACCAGGGAGGGGTTGCCGGCCACGTTAGGCGTCGCCGCGCTATAGTTGAAATGAACTCCTGCAATCCCCGGCATTGCCATGGACAATACCCTGCGCCGTATCGACCTCAACCTGTTGGTGACCCTGCAGGCCTTGCTGGAAGAGCAGAACGTCACCCGCGCGGCCGAGCGCCTGCATCTGGCCCAGCCCACCGTCAGCGTGCAGCTGGCGCGCCTGCGCGACCTGTTCGATGATCCACTGCTGCTGCCTGGGCCACGCGGCATGCGTGCCACCGCGCGGGCCGATGCACTGCGAGAGCCGCTGGCCGAGGCACTGGCCGCAGTGCAGCGCGCGGTCGCGCCGGTACAGGCGTTCGATCCTGCCCAGGCCACGCAGACCTGGCGGATCATGGCGTCAGACTTCGGCGAAACCACGATCGTCCTGCCGGCGTTGGCCGACCTGCGCCAGCGTGCACCCGGCACCCGCATTGCGGTCGTCAGCCTGGCACCAGCGCAGATGGTGGCGCAGAGCGAACGCGGCGAGATCGATCTCGCGCTCCACATCACCTCCGACGCGCCTCCCTCGCTGCATCATCGCCCGCTGTTCCAGGAGCGCTACGTACTGGCCGGGCGCCGCGATCATCCACGACTCAAGCGGCGGCCGACGCTGAAGCAGTTCTGCGCACTGGACCATGTGATCGTGTCACCGGATGGCGGCGGCTTCCATGGCGGCACCGACAGCGCGTTGGCGCATGCCGGCGCGCGTCGCAACGTGGTGCTGTCGGTGCCGCACTTCCTGTTCCTGCGCAGCGTGCTGCTGCGCACGGATCTGGTGGCGATGATGCCGTCGCGCCTGGTCGCACAGGACCCGGCCTTGAAGGCCGTTGAAGCGCCCCTCGATGTGCCGGGGTTCGAGATGGTGATGCTCTGGCATGAGCGCGTGCATCGCGATCCGGCGCATCGATGGTTACGCGAGCGGATCTGTGCGCATTCATGAAACGTCGGGCTGGAGCATGTCCGGGAAATATTGCGACGCGTCATGTAACCGGTTACATCCCTTGCTAGCGTAGGCCCGCCCGTTCCCGGGCCCTGCTGATGTGAGGCCTTCGCAATGACGTTGTGCGCCGACCGCTGGATCGCCCCCTGCCCGCCGAACCGGCGCCTTGCCCTGGCCCTGCTGCTGCCGACCCTCGCACTGGCTGCAGCCGTAAGCGCACAGAACCTGCCGCCTCGTGCGCAATGGCAGGCCAGCGCGTCATCGCAGCAGGTTCCGGCGATGGCGATCAGCCACCTGATCGACAACGATCCGAAGACGGTGACCGGCGGTGCGTTCAGCCCGGGACACTGGTTCCAGATCGATCTCGGCAAGCCGGCAATGCTGGCCGGTACCCGCCTCACCTGGGATGTCTCCAACCCCGAAGGCTATTCGCTGCAGACCTCGCTCGATGGCAAGCAGTGGCAGACGGCCTATGTCATGGCCGATTCGCTGGGCGGCATCGAGACCCTGTACTTCGCACCGCGCCAGGCCCGCTACCTGCGCCTGGCCAGCCCGCAGCGCACCTCCGACTGGGGCGTCTCCATCTTCGAAATGGAACCGCTCGACACCGCGCTCACTGCACGGGTGACCGGTCTGGATGCCGCCCAGTCCGCTGCGCTGTGGCAGGGTGGCGGCTCGGTTGCCATCCCCGCGGGCAAAGCCGGCGTGCATACGCTCGACATCACCCTGCCCCGCGCGCAGCCGAGCACCGGGCTGGCGGTGGACTGGGCCAACGTGCACGGCGCTGCACGCCTGCAGGCACAGGATGCGAAGGGCCACTGGCACGAACTGGCGCGCGATGCGCAGGCAGCGAGCCGGCAGCAGAGCTGGCTGGCGGCCGATGCACCGCTCGACCTGCAGGCACTGCGGCTGACCGTGGAAGGCGATGCACCGCAGATCAAGCGCCTCCGCCTGCTCGGCCCGAAGGCGGTGATGACGCCGATGAAGCGCTACCAGATCGCCGCCAGCGGCGCGCAGCGCGCTTTGTTCCCCGCGTCGCTGCATATGCAGCAGACCTACTGGACCGCGGTGGGTGTGCATGCCGGCCGGCAGAAATCGATCTTCGACGAATACGGCAACATCGAGGCCTACAAGGGCGCACCGCTGGTGCAGCCGATCTGGCGCAGTGCCGATGGCCGCGCGGCGGGTGCCGCCGAACAACCGGTGCAGCACGCCCTTCGCGATGGCTGGAAGCCGATGCCATCGGCCACTTGGTCACCGCAACCGGGGCTGGAGCTGCGCAGCGAGGCCTTCGCCATCGAGCGCGACGGGCAACCGGTCACCTTCGTGCGCCATCGCCTGCGCAACACCGGCAGCACGGCGATCGAAGGCACGCTGACCCTGGCGGTGCGACCGATGCAGATGAACCCGCCGTGGCAGAACGGCGGGCTGTCGCCGATCCACGAAGTGGCCGTCGAGGGTAATGCCGTGCGCGTCAATGGCCGCACGCTGCTGCAGTCAGTCACTGCGGTGGATGCCGCCGGCGCCGCGCCCTTCGGCAACGAAGGCGACACCGAGATCACGTCGGCCATCGCCAGCGGGCAACTGCCTGCCGCACAGCAGGCAAGCGACGGCGCAGGCCTGGCAGCGGCGGCGTTGAGCTATCGCGTCAGCCTGGCCCCCGGTGCCAGCGATGCGGTGGTGGTGGCCTTCCCACTTGGCACCGCCACCGCCGATGCCAATGGCGTGCTGCCGCAAGCACCGACCCTCGACCTCGCATCGCTGCCGCGCGATGGCGACAAGGCCTTCGACACGCTGGCCAGCCGTGCCTCCGCCGATTGGCAAGCACGCCTGGGCCAGGTCGGCCTGCGCCTGCCCGATCCTTCGCTGGTGGACATGCTGCGCGCGCAGGCCGCGTACATGCTGATCAACCAGACCGGCCCGGCGATGCAGCCCGGCCCACGCAACTACAACCGTTCCTTCATCCGCGACGGCATGGCCACCTCGGCCGTGCTGCTGCGCATGGGCGAAGCCAAGGTCGCGCGCGACTACCTGGCCTGGTACAGCGAACACGGCGTGCACGGCAACGGCCTGGTGTCGCCCATCCTCAACGACGATGGCAGCGTCAATACCGGCTTCGGCTCGGACATCGAGTACGACAGCCAAGGCCAGTACGTCACCCTGGTGGCCGACGTTGCACGGCTGGATGGCGGGCCCGAAAGCGTGCGCATCTATCTGCCCAAGGTGAAGGCCGCGCTGCGCTTCCTGCAGGAACTGCGCGAACGCACGCTGGTGCCGGGTTACATGGCCGACCAGCCCGCACCGGAACGCTTCGCCGGCATTCTTGCGCCGTCGATCAGCCACGAGGGCTACCCCTCGCCCACCCACAGCTACTGGGACGACTACTGGGGCCTGAAGGGCTGGCATGACGGCGCGTGGCTGGCCGAATCACTGGGCGACCACGAAACCGCGAAGTGGGCGCGCGAACAGTACAAGGCGTTGTATGACGCCCTGCATGCCTCGATCCGCGCGACCATGGCATGGAAGGGCATCGATTTCATTCCCTCGTCGGCCGACCTCGGCGACGGCGACCCTACCGGTGTGTCGATCGCACTGGACCCGACCGGCGCACAGAGCGTGCTGCCCGCCGAGGCACTGCGCACCACCTTCGCCCGTTACCTGGACGATGTGCGCAGGCGCAACCAGCCCGGGGCGCTGTATGCCTACACACCGTATGAAATCCGCAACGTGCTGAGCTACGTGCACCTGGGCCAGCCTGAAGCGGCCGACGAACTGCTGCAGGGCCTGCTGCACGATCGCAGGCCGCTGGAGTGGCAGGTGCTGGCCGAGGTCGTGCATTCGCGGTTGCGTTTCCCACGCTATCTGGGCGACATGCCGCACACCTGGATCGGCGCCGAATACGGCCGCACCCTGTTCGGCATGCTGATGCGCGAGGACGATGATGCGCTGTCGCTGCTGCCAGGTACGCCGCCTTCCTGGGTGGCCGGTGAAGGCCTGGCCGTGGACCGCCTGCCCACTGCCTATGGCACCCTGCAGATGCAGGCGCACCAACGCGATGGAACGCTGCAGGTCTCGCTCGGCAAGGGACTGCGCAAGGGCACGCCGGTACGTGTGTGGTGGCCGAGCCGCACCCTGCCGAAGGATGTGCGTGTCGACGGGCGATCGGTACAGAACTTCGACAAGGACGGGGTGCTGCTCGATGGCCCGTTCCGTATGCTTGAGGCACGCTGGTAATGACGCCCCTGCAGGAACCGAAGTGATCGAACTTCTACTCAATGGCGGCCAGGTCGCCGCCACTACCGACGAACAGCTGGCCAGCGCACTGGCGCTGGCCGCATCGATGCCCCAGTTCGAGCTGTGGGCATCGGTGCCCGATGGGCCAACGCTGTGCATGCTGCGCAATGCGGAACACGCGTGGCTGATGTACCTGCACGAGCCGGGCGACGGCGGCTTCCATTCCTGCGGAAACGAACATCGCGCCGGCAATGCCTATTTCCGGCTCGACAACGGCCAGGTGGATGGCTATCCGCTGGCATGGTGCATCGACGTCGAAGCATGCTTTGCTGCGATCAGTTTCTTTCACGGCAATGCAGGCGCCTGCCCGGAACACGTCGATTGGCAGTCCTGACCCCGGTTGAAGCCGACCTTGGTCGGCACGCCGTCCGTCGAGCAAGCTCGACGCCTACCAGGCGGCATCGCTAGAACCCCGGCAACCCCGGTGGATTGGTCTGCGATTGCGGCACCGCTTCTTCGGCCACGTTCCAGCGCGCCAGCACCTTCGCATAGGTACCGCTGCCGATCTGCGTGTTCAGCGCCTGGGTCACCGCATCGGCCAGGCCGCTGCCCTTGCGGGTGGTCACCGAGATCGCCGCCGCATCCGGCCAGCCGCCCGGGAACAGGCCAACCCGGCGCACCTTGCCATCGCGTGCCGAATAGGCGCCGGTGGCATTCGGCTCGAACGACACATCGGCGCGACCGGTGATCACTGCCAGCCGCCCGATCACTGCGTCATCGAAGTACTGGTACTCCACCGGTTTCAGGCCAGCGGCGATGTTCTGCTTGTCCCATTGGCGCAGGATCTGGTCCTGGTTGGTGCTGGCGCCCACCACCACTTTCAGCCCGGCCACGTCGGCGGGCGTGGCGATCTTCTGGATCGGTCCATCGGTGCGGGTGTAGATGCCCAGCAGGTCAAAACGGTAGCTGGAGAAATCGAACTTCTTCTTGCGCTCTTCGGTGACCGTCACGTTCGACAGCACCGCATCGTACTTGCCCGATTCCAGCCCCAGCGGCCAGTCGGCCCAGGCCACCGGCACCACCACCAGCTTCAGGCCGAGGCCATCGGCGATCAATCGTGCGATATCAGGCTCCACGCCCACCACTTCCTTGCTGTCGGCACCGTAGTCGGCCAACGGCAGCTGGCCGGGATGGGTGGCGATGGTGAAGGCACCCGGGGTGACGAAACGGTAGCCGGCCGGAATCAGCGCCTGCGCCTTCGGATCGGGCGTGCCCTTCAGTATCTCCGCGTTGCTGGCTGCAAGTGATGTCGCCGCAACCGGTACGCCATCGGGGCCCTGGCGTACGCGTGAGTAGACGATGCCGGCGATGCCGATGACCAGCACACCGACGATCAACAGGGTGCTGCGTGCGGGACGTCGCTGCGATGCTGGGCTCATGGGGTTTCTCGAAAGGGGTTACAGGGTCTTGGCCAGGAAATCGGCGGTGCGTTGCTGGCGCGGGTGCTCAAACAGCGCGTCCGGCGTGCCCTGTTCGATCACCCGGCCCTGGTCCATCATCACCACGTGGTCGGCCACGCGGCGGGCGAAGCCCAGTTCGTGGGTGACGATCACCAGCGTGGTGCCGGAACTGGCCAGCTCCTCGATCACGCTCAGCACCTCGGACACCAGCTCCGGGTCCAGCGCGGAGGTCGGCTCGTCGAACAGCAGCACCTTCGGCTGCAGCGCCAGCGCGCGGGCAATGGCCACGCGCTGCTGTTGGCCACCGGACAGCTGCCGCGGGAAGGCATCGGCCTTGTCGGCCAACCCGACCCGCTCCAGCAGCGTGCGCGCCTGCTGCTCGGCCTGGGCGCGCGATATGCCACGCACGGCGATGGGCGCTTCGATGATGTTCTCCAGTGCGGTCATGTGCGGGAACAGGTTGAAGCCCTGGAACACCATGCCGACTTCGGCGCGGCGACGGCGTATCTCGCTTTCCGGCAGCTCGTACAGGGTGTCGCCGTCGCGGCGGTAACCGATCAGCTGGCCGCCCACCGTTACGAAGCCACTGTCAGCGCGTTCAAGATGATTGATCAGCCGCAGCAGCGTGGACTTGCCGGCACCGGACGGACCGATCAGCACGGTCACGCTGCCCGCCTTCAGTTCCAGGTGCACGTCATCCAGCACCGTCTGCTCGCCGAAGGCCTTGCCCACACCCTGCAGTGAAACGGCGGCGCCCGTGCCCGCCTCGATCGGCACTGCAAAAGCCGCTCGGCTGGGTACGCGTGCAATGGCCGGCACCACCGGGCGCGGCGGCGTCGACGGTACCCGCGACACGTTGCGCTCATGCTGTAGCTGGCCGCGGGCGAAACGCTGCTCCACCCGCCGTTGCAGCAGCGACAGCACCGTCAGGATCACCAGGTACCAGACCGTGGCCACCATCAGCAGCGGCACCACCTCCAGGTTGCGGCGGTAGATCACCTGGACGGTGTAGAACAGCTCCGGCAGCGCCAGCACATAGACCACCGAGGTGCTCTTGGCCAGCCCGATCACATCGTTGAACGCCGCCGGCAGGATCGAACGCATCGCCTGCGGCAGGATGATGCGGCGCACCTGTCGGCCGCGCGGCAGGCCCAACGCTGCGGCCGCTTCGTACTGGCCGTGGTCGACCGACAGGATGCCGCCACGGATCACCTCCGCCGAGAACGCCGCCTGGTTCAAGGTGAGGCCGAGTACCGCCGCAGTGAACACGCCGATCAACTGCGTGGTCGGGTACGAGAACAGACTGATGCCGGTGAACGGCACGCCCAGTTCGATGGTGCTGTACAGGTAGCCCAGGTTGTTCAGCAGCAGCAACAGCACCAGCAGCGGAATCGAACGGAACAGCCACACGTAGCCCCACGACACCGCCGACAGCAGCGGTGAGCCGGAGACGCGGGCCAAGGCCAACAGTGTGCCCAGCGCGAAGCCGAGGCCGGTACCGAGCGCGGTCAGCAGCAACGTGCGCCCCAGCCCTTCCAGTACCGGGCGGGCGAAGAACCATTCGGCGAACGTGCCCCAGCCCCAGCGCGGGTTGCCCAGCACCGACTGCAACCCGATCAGGATCAGCGCCAGTGCCAGCACCGTACCGATCACCTGCAGCGGGTGCCGCGCCGGCACGATCTTCAGCGCCGTGGCCGGCTGGCGGGGAATGCCCTCGATAGCGGTGGACGGTGTGCTCATGCCACTGCTCCGTGCAGTGCGATGGCGGGCGCGACACCCACCTGCGGCTGCGGCACCAGCTGTTTTTCGAACGGCAGATGCGCGATGGTTTCCGGGTCTGCATCCAGGTCGAACAGCGCGGTGTAGCCGTGGCTGAGGTACAGGCCGACTGCCTCCGGCTGGCGGAAGCCGGTGGTCAGGAACACGCGTCGATAGCCCTGCCGCGCAGCCTGGTCTTCCAGTTCCTGCAGCACGCGACGGGCGATGCCTTGCCGGCGCAGACCAGGCAGCGTCCAGATGCGTTTGAACTCGGCGGTGTCCTCATCGCGATGCGGCATGAACGCGCCGCCGGAGATTGCCACGCCGTCGCGCAGCAGCAGCACGAACGCACCCACCGGGGCCGCGAAGGCCTCCGCAGGATAGCGCTGCAGCTCTTCGCGGGCGCTGCCACCAATCCGACGGCGCACGTCCGCGTAGCGGTTGTCATATTCCTGTTCCAGGCCGTCAAACAGCGGCCGCGCCAACGGGTCATCCACCGCGGTGTACAGGAAGCGATCGTTGTCGTACCGCACGCTCATGCCACGTCCTCCACCAGGTAGTGCTCGGCCAGGCGCGCCCACAGGCTGGCCGCGGGGGCGATGGCCGCATCGTTGAACACATAGCGCGGGCTGTGCAGCGGCGCGCTGTCGCCGTTGCCGACGAATACGAAACTGCCCGGCCGCGCCTGCAGCAGGAAGGCGAAGTCTTCGCTGGCGGTACGCGGTGCGAAGGCCTCCACCACCTGCCCGGCGCCGAAGCCCTGTACCGCCACCTCGCGGATGTACGCCGTCTGCTCCGGATGATTGATTACGCTGGGGAAGCCGCGCGGGAATTCGATCTCGGCACGCGCGCCAAACGCAGCGGCGGTCTGCTCGGCAATGTCGGTGACCCGTCGGCGCAGGGTATCGCGCACCTCCGGCAGGTACGCACGCACGGTCAACTTCAGCTCGACCACATCGGGAATCACGTTGGCGGCCTGCCCACCATGGATCGAACCGACGGTGACCACGCCCATCTGCCGCGGATCGACATTGCGCGACACCACGCTCTGCAGCGCGGTGATGATGTGTGCAGCGGCCAGGATCGGGTCGACGCTGCCCTGCGGCTCGGCGCCGTGGCCGCCCTTGCCGATCACCCGCAGCCGCGCCCAGTCCACCGACGCCATCGCCGGTCCGTCGACGAAGCCGAAGTGCCCTACTGGAACGCCCGGCCAGTTGTGCAGGCCATAGATGGCATCGACCGGGAAGCGTTCGAACAGGCCATCGGCGATCATCTTCGAAGCACCCGAACCGGTTTCCTCGGCCGGCTGGAACACCAACTGCAACGTGCCATCGAATCGCCCGTGATGCGCCAGGTAGTGGGCGGCCGAGAGCAGGATGGCGGTATGGCCATCGTGGCCGCAGGCGTGCATCAGGCCTTCGCGCTGGCTGGCATAGGCCAGCCCGGATTCTTCATGGATGGGTAGCGCATCGATGTCGGCGCGCAGGCCCAACCGGCGACTGCCCTGCCCGCGCTGCAGCGTACCGACCACGCCGGTGCCACCCACGCCTGTGCTGACCGCGTAACCCCATTGCTGCAGCAGCTCGGCCACGCGGGCACTGGTGCGGTGCTCTTCGAAGGCCAGTTCCGGGTGCTGGTGCAGGTCATGGCGGATCGCGATGGCCTCGTCGGCACGTGCCGCGATTTCGGGCAGTACGCCCGTTGCCGGCACATTCCGCCGGGCATGGCCGGGCGCTACCGAAATATCTCCGCTCATTGCCTTATCCCACCTTCCGCGCCGGCTCGGCGTCGGTCGCATAACGGCTCGCCTTGCGTGGCAGGCCCAGGTGGTCGCGCAGAGTCTCTCCTTCGAGCTCACTGCGGTGGTAGCCGCGCGCTTCCAGCAAGGGCAGCACAAGGGTCACGAAATCATCCAGGCCTTCGCGCTGCGCGGCGAAGCCGAGGATGAAGCCATCGCTGGCACCGGCGTCGAACCAGCGGATCAGTTCGTCGGCCACATGTTCCGGCGTGCCGATGAAGTTCGGCCGCGGGCTCACCGCCTGCAGTGCCACCTGGCGCAGGCTCAGGCCCTGCTCGCGCGCGTCCTGCTTGATGCGGTCGGTGGTGGAGCGGAAGGAATTGGCACCGATATCGCCCAGCTCCGGGAACGGCGCATCCGGGTCGTACTGGCTGAAGTCGTGGTGGTCGAAGAAACGGCCGAGATACGCCAATGCATCGTCCAGCCCGGCCAGTGCAGCAATTGCCTGGTACTTGGCTTCGGCTTCTTCCGCCGTACGTCCGACGATCGGGCCGATGCCGGGGAAGATCTTGACGTCACCGGCACTGCGGCCATGGGCGATCGCCGAGTTCTTCACCTTCTGGGTGAATGCACGGGTCTCCTCCAGCGACGGCGCGTGGGTGAACACCGCATCGGCATACTTGCCTGCCAGCGCAATGCCATCGTCGGACGAACCGGCCTGGAAGATCACCGGCTGCCCCTGCGGCGAGCGCTGGATGTTGAGCGGGCCTTCAACCTGGAAGAAGCGGCCCTTGTGGTCGAGGCGACGGAACTTCTCCGGTGCGAAGAACGTGCCGCTGTCGCGGTCGCGAACGAACGCATCGTCATCCCACGAATCCCACAGGCCCTGCACCACCTCAAGGTACTCATCGGCAATCTGGTAGCGCAGCGCGTGTTCCGGATGCGGGCGGCCGTAGTTGCGGCCCGAACCTTCCAGCGGCGAGGTCACCACGTTCCAGCCGGCGCGGCCACCGCTGAGCAGGTCCAGCGAGGCGAACTGGCGGGCTACGGTGAACGGATCGCTGTACGAGGTGGAAAGCGTGCCGGCCAGGCCGATCTTCTTCGTTGCCGTCGCCAGTGCCGACAGCAGCGAGATCGGCTCGAAACGGTTGAGGAAATGCGGGATCGACTTCTCGTTGATGTACAGGCCGTCAGCAACGAAGCCGAAGGCGATGCCGTTGTCCTCGGCGGTACGCGCGATATCAATGTAATAGCCCAGGTTGACGCTGGCATCGGGCGCGTTGGACGGATGCTTCCAGGCATGCATGTGGCTGCCGGGGCCCTGCAGCATGATGCCGAACGGGATGGGACGCGGGGTCGTGCTCATGGGGTCGCTCCAGAAGTCAGGCCACCGCCGCCCGGGGAGCGGGCGACAGCAGTTCAAGGGACGTCAGGCGTGCGTCGAGGTCGGCCACCGGCACGTCGAGGATGAATTCACCCACGCCGAAGCGTCGATGCAGCGCATCCAGCTCGCTGCGTACGTGCTGCGCGTCGCCAGAGAGCACGCTGGGGCGTGTTTCTTCGACGCGGAAATCAGTGACACCCACCTGCCGTGCGTACTCGGCAGCGGCCTCGGGGCTGGGCAGGTTCACCGTCTGTCCGGGGCCCAGGTGCAGCTTGTAGACCCGCAGCGCGCCGATATGGCGCGCAGCGGCCTCGCTGGTGGGCGCGGCCAAGGCCACCGTTGCCAGCAACGGGGCGTGCGCGGACACCGTGCGATACGCCTCGAAGGCGGCCTCGATGTGCTTCGGGTCACCGTCGAAATGCGCGGCATACACGAAGCGCCAGCCCAGTTCGGCCGCCTGCCGCGCGCTCTGCGGGCTAGCGCCAAGCAGGAAGCGCTCCGGCGACGTCTGTGGAATCGGCCGCGCCTGCGCATCCGCCTGCGCATCGGACAGATATCCTTCCAGGTCGCGCAGCTGCTGGTCGAAATCGGCGAATGCCGGGCGACCGGCGGCCAATGCGGCAGTCGATGCCGGCAGACCGCCCGGTGCCTTGCCCACGCCCAGATCCACGCGCCCCGGCGCCAGTGCCGCCAGCAGGTTGAAGTTCTCGGCCACCTTGTACGGTGCGTAGTGGCGCAGCATCACCCCGCCACTGCCGATGCGGATGCGCCGGGTCTGCGCCAGCACCCACGCCGCCAGTACTTCCGGTGCCGGGCTGGCCAGCGTCGGCGCCGCGTGGTGCTCGGCAAACCAGTAACGGTGATAGCCCAGCTGCTCGGCACGCTGCGCCAGTTGCAGGCTGTTGCGCAGCGCCTGTTCCGGCGTGCTGCCGTCGGCCACTGGGCTCTTGTCCAACACGCTGGTGAGGTAGCTCATCGTCACGTCCTCGCTCAGGGATGGGCCACGGGAATGCCCAGCAGGCCGTTCAGTGCCGCCAGGATCGGTTCGGCACCGGAGATGTACTGGCGCTGCTGGTACTCACCACTGGCGTACTCATTGACCACGCCCTGCGGCAGCACCAGCTTCGGCAGCGACTGGTCCTGCTCGCCGATCTCGGCGATCACCTCGCGGCGCGGCCGGCTGAAGCCGATGCGGCGCACGTCCAGCTGCGCGTCCAGGCCGTCGATGCTCGACAGCGCACCCTCCAGCAGCAGGCTGTGCCGGCAGAAGAAGCGTTGTCCGGGCAACTGGCCGTCCTCGAACTCGCGGTCCAGCAGGAACAGGATGGGTTTGTCGGTTGCGTCTACAGCCACGGAATCGTCCTCGTAGGGGCCGGCAATGCACTGCCGCTTCGACATCGATGCTAGAGAAGGAAGGCCGGATACCAGCGCCAGAACTCGACAATCCACGGTCGGATCCGGCCATGCAGATGCAGGTTGGCAATAAGCAGACTGCCGGCCGTTATGGACGCTCGCGGCGTCAGGCCGCCTGTGCAGGCGCGCGCCAGCCCAGTGCCGGCGCGATGTCCTCGATCACCGTGGTGAGGATGCGCCGGTAGTCCTGCTCGGGCAGCTCATAGGGCAGCTCAACCCGCAGCTCGTCCACCTGCTGCAGCAGCGGATCGGCCTGCAACCGCGCGATGATCTGCGCCGTGCTGCCGACCACGTCGGGCGCGAACATGGTGCGGCGTGGCCCTTGCGGGGCCAGAGTGCGCCCATGCCGTTGCGCACTGAAGGTCTCGATCCTCTGCCGCGTGGCCGCATCCACACCATCGGTGGGCACCAGCACCCGCCCCACCGCCACGCGGCGCGGGCTGTCCAACGGCAATGCCGCGCGATAGGCCTGCAGGTGCTGCAGCTGGGCACCGAAGAAGTCATCACTCAGCTCGGCGCGGTTGACGTTGCCCAGCAGCAGATGCAGGCCCTGCTCCCCCGCCGAACGCGCCGACTGCAGAGAGCCAGCGCCATACCAGACCCGGTCCACCAGCCCCGGCGCCTGCGGCTGCAGTCGCGGACGATAGCGCGTGGCGGCATTGCCGACCTCGGCATCCGCATCACCCAACGGCTCGCCCCGCAGCGCTTCCAGCAACCGCGCCACCCGGCCATGGGAAAAGTCGATGTGCGCGGGGTCGCTGTCGTACAGCAAGGACCCAACCAGTTCCCCGTGTGGCGGCGCGCCGGTACTGACGCCCACCTGCAGCCGGCCACCGGCCAGCGCATCCAGCAACGACAGATCCTCGGCCAGGCGGAAAGGTGTTTCATAGCCCAGCTGGATCACTGCACTGCCCAGCTCGATGCGTGTGGTGTGCTGGCTGGCCGCCGCCAGGAACACCGCTGCCGAGCTGATGCCCGGTTCCAGGTGGCGGTGGCGTACCCATGCGCCGTCATAGCCCAGCTGTTCGGCAAACGCGATCAGCGCCAGCGTCGCGTCCAGGCCCGCGCGGGGTTGTTCCGGCAGATAGCTCCCGGGCGTGAGGAACGCCAGGTGCCGCAGCTGCACCGCCACGTCCTAGGCGATCCTGCGCAGCGGCGCCGGCAGCGCCGCCGCCAGTGGCGCCAGGTGCCCAGCTGCACGCTCGGCCGCCAGTTGGATGCGCGCCTGCAGTGCAGCACTGTTGATGCGGTCGCCGTCGAAGTCGGCCGGCGTGGCATACACCCCGATTGGCAGCGTATGCGCCTGCAGGAAACTGAAGAGCGGCCGCAGCTGATGGTCGATCACCAGCGCGTGGCGCTCGCTGCCACCGGTGGCGGCCAGCAGCACCGGCGTATCCACCAGCGCGTCCAGTTCAATGAAGTCGATCAGGTGCTTGAACAGGCCCGGATAGGAACCGCGATACACCGGCGTGGCCGCTACCAGGAGCTGCGCCGCTTCAATCGTGGCCAGCGCGCGCTCCACCTGCGGCTCCACTTCACTACGCTGCAGCGCCTGCCCCAGCGAGCGCGCGATCGGCGCCAGCTCGACCAGCTCCACGCTGATGTTGACCCGCTCGCGCAGCTCTTCCAGCAGATGCCGCACCAGCAGCAACGTGCGCGAGTTGGCCGATGCCGTCGGCGAACCAATCAACGCAACCACATTCAATGCAGATGACATGAAACGCTCCCATGTAGCGCCGAGCCACGCTCGGCTGCGTGTGGCATGAACCTCAGAACCGATAGTTGACGCGCCCGTACCAGAACGTCCCGACGTTGCTCAGCACATCACCGCTGTCCCAGGTGGTTTCGATGCTGGCCACATCGGTGGCGCTGCGTGCGTACGCGGGCACCTTGCGGGTGCGCTTGTCGAACACGTTGTTGATGCCCAGTGCCGCGCTCCAGCCCGCACCCAGCTCCACCCCGCCGGACAGGTTGGTCACCAGCACCGGCGGCTGCTTGTACTCCACGCCGTTGTTCAGGCGCTTGATCGGGCCGTAGTAGGTGAAGTCCACGTTCGAGCGCCAGCGCCCGTTCTGCCAGCCCAGCCCCGCCACCTGCGTGTACGACGGCGTGCGGAAGCGCAGCGCGTACTCACTCGACTTGGTCAGCAGGTTGATGTTCGGCAGCCCCTGCAGCGCCTGCGGAATCGCGCTCACCTTCTGGATGGTGGTGCGGCCCACGTTGGCCGCGTAGGTCCAGCGCAGCTTGCCCCACTGTGTTTCCTGGTTCGCTTCCAGGGTCAGCTCCACACCGCGCGTGCGGGTGTCGCCCACGTTGGTGAAATAGCTGGCGTAGAACGCATCACCGGGCAGGATGCTGATGCCGGCCGTACCCAGCAGCGCATCAATCGTATTTTTCTGCGCGGCGGTCAGCACGGTGCCGCTGTTGTCGGTCACCCGCGCCGGGTCCTGCGCGTTGTAGCCGATCTGGCTGGACTGGCCGAGCTGGCCGCGGATGTCGATCTGGTACGCATCCACCGCCAGATGGAAGGCCGGGCTCGGGTCCCAGGTCACGCCGAGGCTGTAGTTGGTGGCCTTCTCCGGCTTCAGCGGCGTAGCGCCCAGCGCCACCGCTGCCGGCGAAGCGACCTGCGCCACCAGGGTGGTACCGCACGGGCAGCTGCCGGTGGCCTGGTAGAACTGGGCGCCCAGGCTCGGCGCGTGGAAGCCGTTGCTGACCGTGGCCCGCACGCCCAGTGCATCGGTGAAGTCGAAGCGCGTGGTCAACCGACCGGTCGACACCGTGCCGAAGTCGGAATGGTCTTCCCAGCGCGCGGCCGCATCCAGGTACCAGCGCGAGGTGATGTTGGTCGCCGCACCTGCGTATACCGCCTTGCTGTTGCGGGTGGCCTTCACCGCATCGGCGGTCGAATAGCCCACGAACGCAGCGGCACCGAAGCCGGTGTAGGACTCCCACTGCCCTGCCCCGCGTTCGTACTGCTCGTGCTGGTACTCGGCACCCGCACTTACTTCCAGCGGCGATGCGAAGGCGGCCACCTCGAAGCCACGGCGCAGGTCGAGGTTGGCGATGCCCTGCTGGTAGTCCAGCTTGCCGTCGTAGAAGTCGGTGGGCGAGCCGGGATATGGCAGCGAATAGTTCACCGAATTGCGGGTGTAGGTACGCACCGTGTTGCGGTTGCCGGTCAGGCTGACGTCGTAGTCCCAGCCCGCAACCTGGCCCTTCACCCCGGCCGTGCCGGTGTACTGTTTCTCCTTGGTTTCCAGCACCGGCAGGAAGCCGTCGGGAAACACGCTCAGCACGCCCGGCGCCCGGTAGGTGGTGAAGATCGTCGCCGGCAGCCGGAAATTCTGGATCGCCTGCGCGGTACGGTCACTGGCCGTCGCATTGGCGTAGAACTGCGCGTTCTCGCCCAACCCATGGCCCACGTTCACCGCGAAGGCCTTCAACGCATACGACGGCGAGCTGAGGATGATGTTGGCCTCCGCATCGCGTCCGGCCTCGGCCGGGTTCGGCGACGCCCCGGCCGGCAGCCGGTTGTTCGGCCGCAGCGCCACCAGGTTGCCGTTGCCATCCACCGCCGGATAGCTCAGGTAGCCATCGATGTAGCGACGCGTGCGGATCGCATGGTGCTGTCGCGTGCTCTCACCGGACAGGTTGATGAAGCCATCCTCGCCCCATGGCAGACCGATGTTGGCGCGAACGCTGGTGCGGCTGCCGTCGCCATCGGTGCTCTGCCCGCTCTCCACCGACACATCGCCACCGTGCGCCTGCGATTTCAGGATCACGTTGATCACCCCGGTGATCGCGTCCGAACCGTAGATGGCCGATGCGCCATCACGCAGCACCTCTACGTGGTCGATGGCCGATACCGGAATCAGCGCCAGATCGGCCCAGGCGTGGCCCGGATAGCCACCGCCATTGGCGCCACTGACGTACGCACTGGCGTTGCGGCGCTTGCCGTTCACCAGCACCAGCGTGTAACCCGGCGACAGGTTGCGCAGTTGGTAGCCGCGGATCAGGCTTTCCTGGTCGCTCTGGTAACCGCCAATCTGGCTCAGCGACGGTAGGCTGCGCTGCAGGGCTTCGAGCAGGTTGGCCTGGCCGGTAGCCGCCAGGTCCTCGGCGGAAATCACGTCGATCGGTGTCGAGCTGTTCTTCACCGTGCGCGTACTGGTACGCGAGCCGGTCACCACCACCGCATCCAGCGTGGACGCGGCAAGGTTCGCAGAAGTGGCAGTGGTCGCCGACGGCGCATCGGCATCAGCCGCATACGCCGGGGCAGCGGCCAGGGCGGCCGCAATCAGAAGGGAGAGCGTGGACAGCGCAGGAATATGGGCAGCAGGCATGGGGGCTCGTGGGGGTGGGCCGGAGACACACCTCCATTCAAGGGCCCGCGCCCAACGCGCAACAGCGGATATCGCGTCATGTGACCGTCACATCGCGCCAGCCACATGACCGCTGGTAATGACCTTACGCAGCAACGCGCGCGCGTCCGGCGGCAACGCAAACCCGCCACCGGCCATATGCTGCACTGGTATCACCTCATGCCGCCACGACATGCTGGCGCAGGCACCTTCGTCGGTAGCATCAAGCCATGCCCACCCTGCCTGCCGAACCGAACGCGCCCACCGTCGCCATCGTGGCCTGCCACGGCCAGGGCCTGTTCGAATTCGGCTGCGCGGTCGGCCTGTTCGCGCCCATCCGCCCCGAACTGGGCGTGGCCTGGTACCGCACCCAGCTCTGCGCTGGCGAGCCCGGTGCACTGCGCATGCTCGGCAGCGCACAGGTACAGCTGCCCTACGATCTGAGTGCGGTCGACGACGCCGACATCATCGTCATTCCCGGCTGGCGTGAACCCAGCGAGCGCCCACCGCAGGCCCTGCTCGATGCCCTCACCCGCGCCCATGCGCGCGGCGCCCGCATCACCTCCATCTGCTCAGGCGCGTTCGTGCTCGCCTGGGCCGGCCTGCTCGATGGCCGCCAGGCCACCACCCACTGGCGGCTCACCGAAACGCTGGCCCGCGAATTCCCACGCATCCACGTACGCGACGACGTGCTGTATGTGGACGCCGGCAGCATCATCACCTCGGCCGGGTCGGCCACCGGCATGGACATGATGCTGCACATGGTGCGCAAGGATTACGGTGCACGCGTGGCCAACCTCGTAGCGGAGCGGCTGGTGCTGGCGCCGTGGCGCGATGCCGAACGCAGCCAGCGCGTCAGCCGCGCGATCCCGCTGGGCGAGCCCACGCGGCTGGCGAAACTGATGGAATGGATGCGGCGCAATCTGCGCGAACCGCATTCGCTGGGCAGCCTCGCCGAACAGGCCGCGCTGAGCCAGCGCACCCTGCAGCGCCAGTTCCTCGAAGCCACCGGCCTGTCGCCCATCGACTGGCTGATCCGCGAGCGCGTGGCCTACGCGCGCGAACTGCTGGAAACCACCGACAGGCCACTGCAATGGGTGGCCGAACAGGCGGGCTTTGGTTCGCAGGAATCGTTCCGTCGGCACTTCCGCGGCATGGTCGACGCCAGCCCCATCGAATACCGCAACCAGCATCGCAGTGGCATCAGCGCCGACCGGCTGGTGGGCTGCTGACAGCCGCCCGGTCTTTCCACGCAGCCATCCGCCCGGCAAGATGCAGGCACGCCCCGGCCTGCCGATGGAACGGTGATGACTGCTACCCCGTACAGGAACTACCGCTTCGGTATCGGCGTTTCGCTGGTACTGGCCAGTTTCCTCGCAGCGCTCGGCCTGATCGCAGTCTGCACCCCGAATCTCGGCTGGGGCGTAGTGGCGTTGGTCACCCTCGCGCTGTGGGTTGGCGTGCCGCTGCTGCTGGTGCTCCTGCTGGCCTGGATCCGTTACATGGTGCGCGAGCGCGGACACGTGCCGGGCGGCGTGCATGCCCTGATGTTCCTGCCCACTGTCCTCGCCCTGCTCATCGTTCCGCTGGGGCACGCGCTGCACAGTACCGTGGACACCACCACCGGCGGCTCACGCGCAGCCATCGCAGAAACGCACATCAACCTCAGTGGCAATGCACTGTGGCTGGACACCTCACCCTATGCCTCCACCTACTCCGGTGCCGGGCCCGACCTGCCGATGCAAGGCGATAGTCCCGAGCGCTTCGTTGCCTTCCACCGCTACCCGAACGCACAGTCCGATGCAGACAGCGCCTTCCCCTACGACAACGCACGACTGAAACCAGGCATCGAGCACTACCATTACGGCGCCCCGCCCGGGGGCACCGGCACCCGCCTGCCACTGCATCGCCAGTCCTATCCGGATACCACAGCGCTCACCCCCGTGTGGGGCACATCGGGGGGGCCAGACATCGTCCACCTCTACTACCACTATGCCGACCACGTCGAGGTTGCCCCCGCGCTGGCGCGTCTGGCCGGCGCTACCGAATACGAGCTCGAGCGCAGCCGCGTGGAAGGGCTGGTGCAGTTCAGGACGCACAACTACGGCGCCGCACCGATCGTGCGCCTGGAAATCAACGGCGCGACGCTGGACATCGGCGACGACGCCATCTTGCCCATTGCTGCGCCCCCCGCTGCGTGCACGGCGTCCAACCACACCACCGGTGTCGCGCTGTTGAATCTCGAGCAGCCGTTGCGGGTTCGCTGGCAGACTACCGCCGCACCGCAGGAATGGCACAGCGCGCGCGTGCAGGTTCCTGCATTCCGCCAGCCACAGCCATTGGACGGCCAATCCACCCTGCAGCGCGTGCTGCTTTACGTTCTGCCCGACGACACGCTGGCAGCAGAGCGCTACGTGGAAGTGCTCGCGGGCGATTCGCGGCGTGGCGTCAAAGCCACCGGCCTGCCTGCCAACGCGGCGGCGTACGCGACCTGCGGCAGCGCCAACGCCACTTACGGCGAACACGCACCAGCACCGCTGGCAGACTGATCACCCGGACGGTCCCGCGCAGCGTCAGCCGCGTGCGCGTGTGTTGCACGCATGTATCCGCCAGCACTGCGCCACGAAGCCGATCGCAAACACCACCGCACATCCCAGCAGCGTCTGCAGGATCACCGGCGCCAACGGCGCAGCCGCAATCGGATGCGCCAACGGCAACCGCGTCAGCGTTTCATTCACGCCCGGCACCAGCGACAGCAGGAAGCTGAAAGACAGCGCGAACGTCGACAGATAAGGCGCCAACCGGCCGAGGAACCGCAGCCGCACCGCCAGCACGCCACCGAATGCAATCAGCAGGATCACCACGCCAAACGCATGGCCTGGATTGAGGCCCCCGGTGCTGGAGACGGTGAACGACGTGACCACCGACAGCACCAATCCCAGCAGATAAAGCTTGCCCGGGCGCGTAGCCGGATCAATGGCGCGGTAGCGGATGAATCCGTAAACGCCGGCGACGATGGGAATCAGGCTGATCGCGGTGTGTACGACGCCCAAGGGAGAAAGCGGATGACTCATGGCAACCTCTGCTGGAGTTATGAACCTACTAGTAGGTAGGCTCGATGGACAAAAAGAAGACCGGCTTCGCGCAGGCCTTCCAGGAATCACTCAGACCGCCGCGCTCACCCGGGCAATCGACAACCGTGCCAGCGCTGCGAACGTCGCTGCATCACCAAAACCGCGCGCCGCCAGCATCGCGCCGTGCACCGACGCCATGAAGGCCTTGGCCTCGTCGGCAGGCGTGCCCTGCAGGCGCAGCTGGCCGCGGGCCACGCCCTTCTCCAGCGTCTCGGTCAGCCAGCTGGTCAGATCCTCGAAGTGCCCGCGCACTTCGTCGGCAACTTCCAGCGGAATCATCGGCATCTCGGCAGCCAGCATCGCGCAGATGCAGAACGACGCCGTGCCACCGGCAATGCAGGTCGACCAGTAGTCCACGTACGCATTGAGCTCCTGCAACGGGTCGCCCAGCTGCCGGTCCAGCAGCGCCAGGCCCTCGCGTGCCTCCGCCCGGTACAGCTCCACCACCGTACGCACCAGGTCGGCCTTGCTGGGGAAATGGTGGTGGATGCTGGCCTTGCTGATGTTCACCCGCGCGGACACGTCGGCATAGCTGAAACCGTTGTAACCACCGGCTTCCAGCAGCGAACGGGCCTGGGCCAGGATCTCGTGGGCCTTGGGGGAGAGTGACTCTTTCATGAGTGCAAACCTACTAGTAGGTAGACATCCTGTCAACCGCCTCGTTCGCCGGGCATGGCCCGGCGCTACCTGACACGGGCTTCCCTGGTAGCGCCAGGCCATGCCCGGCGAATGCCGCAATCAATGCGAAGACACATACACCGCATCGGCCGGCGCCGGCGGCAACGCAAAACTTCGCCGCATGCGCGCCACCTCGGCCGCCGGCGGCAACCCGAACAAGCGCTTGAACTCCCGATTGAACTGCGACGGGCTGGCGTACCCCACCGCCAACGATGCCGCCTCGGCCGTCATGCCCTGCCGCAACATCAGCAGCCGCGCCTGGTGCAGCCGCGTGGACTTCACGTACTGCATCGGCGAGGTGCCGGTAATGCTGCGGAAGTGATCATGGAACGTGGCCACGCTCATCTCCGCCTGCACTGCCAGTGCATCAACATCCAGTGCCGTCGAATAGGCCGCATGGATATGCCGCAGTACGTTGCTGATGCGGCCGAAGCGCCCGCGCATGGCCAGCGCCTCGCGCATCGCCCCACCCTGTGCACCGGTCAGCACCCTGAAATACAGCTCGCGCACCAGCGAGGCGCCCAGCACGTCTGCCTCCAACGGATCAGCCAGCGCTTCCAGCAAGCGCAGCACCGTGGCCTGCATCGCGCCCTGCATCGGGCTGGACATCATGCTCTGTGCGGGCACTTCGGTGCTGGCGGCGCGCTCGCCCAGTTCAATCAGCAGATCCGCCGCCAGCTGCAGGTCCAGATGCAGGTAGATCGCCAGCAGCGGCGCCTGCGCTGAGGCCTCGGTCTCCATCGTGAACGGCACCGGCACCGACACCGCCAGGTAGTGCTGCGCGTCGTACTGGTAGACCTGCCCGCCCAGATAACCGCGCTTCACGCCCTGGCAGACGATCACGATGCCCGGGTCGTACAGCACCGGCGTGCGCGCCAGTGGCCGGTTCGAGCGCAGCAGTCGCACACCGGGCACTGCCGTCAGCGTGTAGCCCTCGTCCACCGCCAGCGCCTGCAACAGACCGACCATGCGCGCCTGTGCGGGATGCTGCAGCGGATCATCGGTCAATTGCATCGGGCGCCCCATAGGAATAGGCAAGAATGACAGAATCTTAGGCCTGGGCTGCCTCGCACTCAACCACTAACGTGCAAGACCCCAGCCACGAGTCCTCGTCCATGACCGTATCCCGCCTCCTCCTCATCACCGGCGTCAGCAGCGGTTTCGGCCGCGCCTTGGCCCAGCAGGCGCTGCTGGCCGGCCATCGCGTGGTCGGCACCGTGCGCAGCAAAACCGCCCGTCAGGATTTCGAAGCCCTCGCGTCGGGTCGCGCCTTCGGCCGCCTGCTGGACGTCACCGATGCCGCCGCCATCGACGCATTGGTGGCCAGCGTCGAAGCCGGCATCGGCGCCATCGACGTGCTGGTCAACAACGCCGGCTACGGCCACGAAGGCATCCTCGAAGAATCCACGCTGGACGAGCTGCGCCATCAGTTCGAAGTGAACGTGTTCGGCCCCGCCGCGCTGATCAAGGCCGTGCTGCCGCACATGCGCGCGCGCCGTCGCGGCCACATCCTCAACATCACCTCCATGGGCGGCTTCATCACCCTGCCCGGCATCGCCTGGTACTGCGGCAGCAAGTTCGCGCTGGAAGGCATCAGCGAAGTGCTGGGCAAGGAAGTCGCGCCGTTCGGCATCCACGTGACCGCTATCGCGCCAGGTTCGTTCCGCACCGATTGGGCCGGTCGTTCGATGGTGCGGGCCTCGCGCAGCATCGGCGACTACGACGCACTGTTCGACCCGATCCGCCGCGCACGCGAGGAAAAGAGCGGCCATCAGCTGGGCGACCCGATCAAGGCCGCGCAGGCCATGCTGCAGGTGATCGACACGCCCAACCCACCGACGCACCTGCTGCTGGGCAGCGATGCCCTGCAACTGGTACGCGGCAAGCTGGCATCGATGGCTGACAGCATCGATACCTGGGAATACCTCAGCCGCTCAACCGATGGCGCAGCGTTGCGGTAGCGCCGGGCCATGCCCGGCGAGCGAAGCGGTGCCGAAAGAAGCCGCCGGGCATGGCCCGGCGCTACCTACACCCCGCTCGCTCAGTCGTCCTGCACCAGCTTGAACTCTCGCAACAACCCGCCGATCTGGGTCTTGTCCAGCTTGTTCATCAGCAGGTTGCGCAGGAGCGCCGGTCCCGGAATGTCCAGCTCCTTGCCATCGCGCAGACGACCGGTCGCCGCCAGCAGCGTGCGCACGTCGTAGGTGGAATTGAACACCTCCGGCACGCCGCGCTCGATGCCCAGCAGCGTGTATACCGCTTCCATCGGCGTGCGCACCGAATACTCGGTGGTGAAGATGCAGTCGCGCTGTTTCGATTCGGCAAACTGGCCGATGAAGGCGAAATTCACCGCGCCCTCCGGCACCACGTCCGGGCGGTCACCGGCCTGGCGCGGCATGAAGAACGCGGTGATGTACGGCATCATCACCGGCACCGTCTTCGCCCCGGTCGCCGCCAGTTCGTCGATCTCCTCCACCGGCACGCCCAGGTGATACAGCCACTCGCGGGTGATCTCCTCGCCCGTGCAATCCTGCATCGGCTTGTTCACGTAATCGCCCGGCGTATCCACGAACAGCGAATACACCCACACCACGATCTGGTCCTTCGGCTGGTTCTTGAAGTGCGGCTGGCGGTTCACCGTCCAGCTCATCAGCCAGCGTGAATCGCGCACGCTCACGATGCCGCCGGTCACCACCCTGCCACTGAACGGATCGCGCTTGGCGATCTTCTCGATGTACGCCGGAATGCGCGCGTCCAGCGTGGTCACCGTTGCCGATTCCCACTTGGTTTCCGCTATATGCGCACCGAACACGTCCGGGCGCCCGAACGCCGCATCCTTGGCCGCGATGCGCCGCCACAGGTCCCACGCCGGTGCCGGGCCTTCATTCAAGCGCGCAGCAGTGTGGTGGTCGCCGTTGTCGGAATTCTCGGTGAGCGAGCCGATCGTCATGAACAGCAGATCGTCCGCGCCCAGATCGACGCCACCGGCCTGGCCATCCCGCGTCCAGTGGATGCGCGTGGCCTGCTTGCGCCCTTCCTGCAGCGCGAAGTCCACATCGGTCACCTCGGTGCCGTACTGGAACTGCACGCCGTGTTCCTGCAGCCACTTCACCAGTGGCAGCACCAGCGATTCGTACTGGTTGTACTTGGTGAACTTCAGCGCAGAGAAATCCGGTAGCCCGCCGATGTGGTGAATGAAGCGATGCAGGTACAGCTTCATCTCCAGCGCCGAGTGCCATTCCTCGAACGCGAACATCGTGCGCCAGTACAGCCAGAAATTGCTGTCCAGGAAATCGCGGCCCAGCACCTCGTTGATGCGCTTGTTTTCCATCTCCTGCCGGGTGGCCAGGAACAGCGCGATGATGTCCTTCTGCGCCTGCTCGCTCAGGGTGAACAGGCCATCGGTATGCGCGTCCTCGCCCCGGTTGATCGTGGCACGCTGCAGCGAATAGTTCGGGTCATCCTTGTTCAGCCAGTAGAACTCGTCCAGCACACTGGCATCGTCGATCTCCAGCGACGGAATCGAGCGGAACAGATCCCACAGGCACTCGAAGTGGTCTTCCATCTCGCGGCCGCCGCGGATCACGAAACCCTTCTCCGGCACCTTCAGGCCATCGAGCGCGCCACCAGCAATCTGCTGCTGTTCCAGGATGGTGATGCGCTCGCCGGGCATGCGCCCATCGCGCACCAGGAACGCCGCACCGGCCAGCGAAGCCAGGCCCGAGCCGACGAACCAGGCCGTCTTGTTGTCCACGCCCGCCGGCTTGCGCGGGCGTGCGAAGGCCTCGTAGTTGCCACTGCTGTAGTACATGCGCGTCTCCTTCCTGGATGGGGTGAGCCCACTCTAGCGCTGAACCGATGTACCGCATCCTGCAGAGAGACTGCGACGCAGTGACGCATGCCCTGATGCAAGCGGCCTCAACCGCCGTCAGCATTCGCCTCGGTAGTGAACCAGCGCTGGAACCCGTCGATGGCGTCCGGCATCAGCGCACTGGCGCGCTCGCAGACCACCGCTTCGGCCTGACGGATGGCACTCACTGCGTCCGGCTGCGCGCACAACGCAATCGCCACATCCGACGCGTCCAGCATCGCCAGGTTCACGCCCACGCCCACCGGCGGCATCAGATGGGCAGCATCGCCGAGCAGCGTCACGCCCTTGCGCGGTGCCCAACGGAAATCCGCCGGCAGGCTGTAGATCGGCCGTCGCACGAAGTCGGTGCACGCGTCCAGCAGCCTTCGCAGGTTCGGGGCCCAACCCGTATAGCTGCCTGTCACCAGCGCGCGCATGCCCTTCTGCGCGATCTGCGCATCAAGCCAATCAGAAGGCCGCTTCAGCGCCGCATACACGCAGAACCGATCACCGCTGTTGCGCTGCACGAACAGCGCCTCCTCGCCGCCAAAGCAGAACAGGCTGCCCTGCCCCACCATGGCCGCGATATCCGCCGCAGGCTGTGCGATCCAGCCTTCGAAGAAGGTAATACCGGTCGGCAACGGCTGGCAGGCACTCAGCGCTGCCCGCACTTTCGACCACGCACCATCGGCACCGATCACGATGTCCGCCTCGGCCTGCACACCATTGGCGAAGCGCAGGCTGTGGTGGCCTGCCTGTGCAAGCACCAGCTCGGTCAGGCCATGGCCCCACTGCACCGTATCGGCCGGCAGCGCATCCAGCAGCAGCTGGCGCAGGTCGCCGCGGTCGATCTCCGGCTTGTCCATGCTTCCCTCCGGCCCGAATCCGCCGGCGACAATCTCTCCGGTCCACGGATCGCCCGTCCGCTGTTCCTGTCCCTCGTGGCGTGCCACCGCGCGGAACGCCTCCAGCAGACCGGCGCGCTGCAGCGCCACCTGACCGGAATCCTCGTGCAGATCCAGCGTGCCGCCCTGGGTGCGCTGCTGCCCCGACGACTCGCCCTCGTACACGCACACGCGCTGGCCGCCGCGATGCAGGATGAGGGCAGCGGTCAGGCCGGCGGGGCCTCCGCCGATGATGGCGATACGTGGAGGGTGCGGCATGAGATGGCCTACATAGTGGTTGACATATCAACCGTAGAGCGTTCGGGTTGACACGTCAACCGCATACGGGCAACGTGGGCTCATGACCTCACCCACCATCACTCCCGACGAGTGGGCCGCCTGGCGCGGCTTCCGGCGCATGGCCGAGATCACCTCCGGCCGCATCGTCCACGACATCACCCGCAGCACCGGGCTCTCCAGTGCCGACTTCGTCGTGCTGATGGAACTGAGCAAGGCCAAGGACCGCTGTCGCCGCCAGCGCGAACTGCTGGACTACCTGGAATGGGACAAGACGCGGCTCTCGCACCAGCTCACCCGCATGGCCGGGCGTGGGCTGATCGAGCGCGACACCGACAGCGACAACGTGGTGGTGATCCGCATGACCGCAGAAGGCCGCACCCAGCTTGGCGCAGCACGGCCGGTCCATGTCACCAGCGTGCGCCGGAATTTCCTCGACCACCTCTCAGCCGACGATCTGGCCGCGCTGCAGCAAATCACCGACAAACTGCATGCGGCGCTGCAGGACGCAGAGAACTGAGACGCCGCTAGATCACAGGCGGCGACCCAACACTTGCCCCGGCCAGCCATCCACATTGAAGGTCGACAGCCGCTCGTAACCGCACGATTCGTAGAAGCGCACCAGCTCGCCATTGCCACCGCCATAGCAATCCACGCGCAGGTAATCCAAGCCCGCCGCGCGTGCCTGCTCGTCCGCGAACGCCATCAAGCGACGGCCGATACCACGCACCCGCGCATCGCGCGAAGCAATCAGCACGCGCACGTACAGCTCGGGTTCGGTCGCCGCAGGCACATACGGCATGGCCTCGCCCAACGCCAGGAACGCACGCACCTCGCCCTGCGCGGTTTCCGCCACCCACGCACCGGGCAGTGCGCAGGCATCGGTCACCTGGGTGATACGGCGCGGAATGGACGACCACGGCTCGGTGCCCCACTGCTGCGGATTGCCGATGGCCACGAACCACGCAATCACCTCATCGAACAAGCCCAGCACCGCAGGCGCATCGGCCACGCTGGCGCGACGCATCGTCAGCGCCTCTTTTCCTGCATCACTCACGCGTAGTGCTCCTTTCATTCAACAAACCCGAACGACTGCAATCGCCCAGCTCCGCCCAGAATGCCGCCGCGCAGCCGCCATCACCACGGCCAAAAGTCCATTGCGCGCCGCTGGCCGGCAACTGCAATCACCCACCTTCCCCTGGTTGCCGGTCAGCGGCCGGCACTACCACGGCCAAGGCTTCACGGCGGCGGAGTTGACATGCAGGCATTTACCTGCCTATTGTGATCCCACGGACGGCACCCCGCCGCCCACCGTGGAGCTGCAGTCATGGTGGATATCGCGCACAGAGTCGGCATCAACGCCCCATCGGCCCAGGTCTACCAGGCCCTGGCAACCCCCGAAGGCATCGCCGCCTGGTGGGCCGAAGACACCACCGGCGACCGCCATCCCGGCGGCACCGTCACCGCCCGCTTCACCGCCAAAGGCCAGGAAATCGGCGCCATGCAGATGAAGCTGCTGCAGCTGCAGCCAAGCGAGCGGGTGCTGTGGGAATTCATCTACGGCCCGCCGGAATGGATCGGCACCACCGCGCGCTTCGCCCTGCACCAGGACGGCGACTACTGCATCGTGCTGTTCACTCACGAAGGCTGGAAGAAACGCGTGGAGTTCATGCACCACTGCAGCACCAAGTGGGCCATCTTCCTGATGAGCCTGAAATCCCTGCTGGAAACCGGCCACGGCCAGCCCAGCCCGCACGACATCAAGATCGACAACTGGAACTGAAGGCCCCCATGGATGCAGACAAGGTGTTCAAGGCACTGGCCGACCCCACCCGCCGTACGCTGCTGGACCTGTTGTGCGAGCGCAACGGGCAGACGCTCGGGCAGCTCTGCGAGCACCTGCAGATGGCCCGGCAATCGGTCACCCAGCACCTTGGCCTGCTGGAAGACGCCAACCTGATCAGCACCGTCAGGCGCGGCCGCGAGAAGCTGCACTTCATCAACCCGGTGCCGCTGCACGACGTCTACACGCGCTGGGTAAGCAAGTTCGAGCAGCAGCGCCTGAGCCTGCTGCATGACCTCAAACAGGAACTGGAAGGAGAATGACGATGAGCGCTGAATCCACCCGTTTCATCCACGTGATCTATATCGCCTCCACGCCACAGAAGGTGTTCGAGGCCATCACCCGGCCGGAGATTGCCCGCACCTACTGGGGCCATGAAAACGTATCGGACTGGACACCCGGTTCGCGCTGGCAGCATGTGCGCGCCAATGACGAACGCAAGGTCGAATTGGTAGGCGACGTGGTGGAAAACACCCCACCCTCGCGGCTGGTGATCACCTGGGCGGCCGCCTCGCAGGCAGACAATCCGAAGGCCTACAGCCGGGTGACGTTCGAGATCGTGCCGTATGAGGACATGGTCAAGCTGACGGTGACCCATGACGAGCTGGAACCGGGCAGCGGCATGGATACCGGCATCCGCCAGGGCTGGCCGATCGTGCTGTCGAGCCTGAAGTCGTTGCTGGAAACCGGCAAAGGCCTGGACGTCTTCGCCAAACCCCAGTAGTGCCAGCCCATGGCTGGCAATCCCCCGGCCCAAGCCAACCCGTGAAGGCGCCTTGATTCTGCTGAACGACGCATGCAACGCGTATTGGCCGCTCACCCGTCAAGCACGCGTTACATCACGTCAACACGGCATCATTGCGACGCAGTCTAAATACCCTTCCACAGGTTCCTCTTGCAGCCCTCTTCCCCTTCGGCCGGTGAACCGGCCCCGTCGTCGCCGGCCTTCATTGAAGTTGTTGTTGTGCGGGCCGGTACCCACCTGTTTGCCATCGATGTCGACGCCGCGATTGAAATCCGCGGGCCGGAAACCTTTGATCGCCCCGGCAGTGGCACGCGCCCGCACCTCACCGTGCGCGGCCACGCCCTGCCGGTGGTCGATCTGCGTCAGGCCATCGGCTTGAGCGCGTTCGCCCACGGCTGCCCAGCCATGCTGCTGATGCATGCCGGCCCGGAGACCCTGGCTCTGGCCGTCGACGAGGTGCGGGACATCGAAAGCGTGCCACGCCACAAGGTGCAGCCCGCCACGGATATCACGTTCAAGTTCTGCAGCCATCACGTCACGCTGGGCGCGCTCGGCGAGATTCCCCTGATTGATCCAACGCGGCTTCGATAACGCCGAACGACCGCGCCAACCTCCCGATAACACCGGACCCCACACCGATCTCCCGGTAGCGCCGGGCCATGCCCGGCGGGCAGCCGGCCAGCTACCGCGCCGTCCAGCCGCCATCCACCGGCAGCGCCGTGCCGGTGATCTGTGCCGCCGCGTCCGAGGCCAGGAACACCACCATCTCCCCCAGCTGCTCAGGCGTCACGAACTGCAACGAAGGCTGCTTTTCAGCCAGCAGCGCGCGCGCCGCGGATTCCTGATCCGTGCCGTCCTTCTCGGCCAATGCCGTGATCTGCTGCTCGACCAGCGCCGTTCGCACCCACCCCGGGCAGATGGCGTTGGCGGTGATGCCGGTACCCGCGTTCTCCAACGCCGTTACCTTGGTGAACCCCACCACGCCGTGCTTCGCCGCCACATAGGCCGACTTGTTCACCGACCCAACGAGCCCATGCACCGACGCGATGTTGATGATGCGGCCGGCACCCTGCTGCTTCATGTAAGGCAAGGCCGCCGCCGTTGAGTGGAACACCGCCGAGAGATTCAGCGCGAGGATCGCATCCCACTTCGCTACGGGAAATTCCTCGATCGACGCGGTGTGCTGGATGCCCGCGTTGTTCACCAGGATGTCGATGCGCCCCATCTTGGCAACGGCCTGCGTGATCATCTCGCGCACCGCATCGCCACGGGAGAGGTCGGCGCCATCATGCGCCACCCGTACGCCGAACTCGGCTTCCAGGCCGGAGCGGATGCGTTCGATATCCTGCGCATCGCCAAATCCATTCAACACGATGTCGGCTCCCTGCCGCGCCAACGCAGTGGCAATGCCAAGACCGATACCGCTGGTGGAGCCGGTAACTACCGCGACTTTTCCGTTGAACATGGGCGAGCTTCCATTGGGCGTAGGCCGCCAGTGTAGCTCCACGGGCCAACCCCCTTTTGAATGGAACGGCCGATGTCGGCCCACGGTTAGAAGATGACGCTCGCTCGATCAACGGTCGCGAGCGGATTGGCCTTCCGCACCGCCTCCAGGAAGAGCAGAAAATCGCGGTTGAACAGCGTCAGATTGTTGGTGAACGTCACGCACTTTCTTCCCGATGCTTTACTGAAGCACACCTGCCAGACATAGCGCCCGTAGATGACATCGGAGGTTCGGGTGACGGAGGTGATCTGCGAGAGCGGAACGGCCGTGGGCACCGGGTCACGCCGCAGGTAGAAGGACTCCGCATCAAAGAAGTAGTGCTCCCGATCCTCTTTCCCATCCACCATCACCAAGGTCATGGACGTACCGGAAATCCGGCGAGGGGGATGCAAACGCAGCCCCGTTTTCACAGTAGAACGGGCAGTCGCTGACATTCGCCGAAGGATGAACCAAAGGATCACCAACGGAAGCGCCGCAAGGACAATGAAGCCCACGGTCTTCAAAACACCTTCCAATGCGCTTGCCACACAGATCTCCACGATGAACTTTCAGGCATTGGCGACGCCCAAGTAGATCCACGCCACGCGTGGATGCTCTGGCTTCAACACCCCATCACTTCCAATGATCCGGCCCCAAAAACGGCAGGCTCAACACAAACACCGGAACGGCCACAGGCACCAACGCCGCGCCCAGCACCTTCCCGGCCGTCGTCCCCACCCCCGGCTTGTCCGTATCGTCCGGCCGGATCCGCTCAGCCCGCGCGGTAATCGGCTGCGCCAGCTTCGCCTCCTCGGCCAGCGCCGCAGCGTCCGGCAACTTCACCCGCTCGCCATCACTCTCGAACAGCGCGCTGTAATAGCTGCCGCCCTGCCTGGAAAGATTGCAGTCCGGGTTGGCCGCCAGCTCGTAGCGGGTCCGTGCTTCAAGAATGTACGGCCGGCGCGTCAATCCATCGATGGCCTTGGCCACACGCGGGCTGATCTCCAACCGCTCCAGCTTGAACTGCGCGGCCTGTTCCGGCGTCACCTGCTCCGGCCGCAGCAGCAGCGCGTAGCTGCCATGCACCTTGCTCCTGTCGGCCGGTACGCGCCAGTCCTCACGGAAATACAGCTGCGCGCAGACCACGGCCTCGCGCAGCGGGCTGTCCATCAGCGCACGGTAATCACGGAACGGCGCCGCGTCGAAGCGCATCGGCTCGTCATAGACCGGCAACAGGTACAGCTTGCCGTCGTCGGCCACGAACGCGCCGGTGATCTCGCGATTGGAATGGTGGTAGTCCGGCCCAATGGCGCAGCCAGACAGCAGGGTCAAGCACAGGGCGGAGAGAATGAAGAGGACGGACGTACGCATGTCGTGTTGAATGGATTCCCTGGATAACCGGCCCCGCCCAAAGGAGCGAAGCCAGTCCACCATGGTGCCATGACGCAGCAGGCGATGAAAAAACCGACTTACTTCAACCGCTCTACCAACCGCTGCCCCACCTCCAGCGCCGAAGCCGGGTTCTGCCCGGTAATCAACTCACGATCCACCACCACATGCCCCGTCCACGGCGTGGCATTGCTGCTGAACTTCGCCCCCGCCCGCTGCAACGCCGTCTGCGGGTAGAACTTCATCTCACCGCCACCCAGCAGCGGCTTGGCCTGCTCTTCTTCCTGGTTGCTGATCACCGTCATCTGGTAGCCGCTGTAGATCCACTTCGGCGTAGCCGGCATCGCACCCGCTTCCAGCTTCGCCACGAAACCATCCGCATCCGGCAACGTGGACAGCAGCGCGATCGGCCCGTGGCAGACCAGCGCGGTGGTCTTGTTGCGCTGGTGGAAGTCGGCCAGCAGCCGGCCCAGCGCCGGGCTCTTCAGCAGGTCTTGCATCGGCGCGTGGCCACCGGGTATGTAGACCGCATCGAAACGCGCGTAACCCTGCTGCTCGACGCGCGCCAGGCTGACCACCGGCGAGGCGGTCGGCGAGGTCAACGCCAGTTTCTCCAGCAGGTCCTTGTGCAGCATCAGCTGCGGGGCATCGTTGCCGAAGTACGCCGCCGTCACCGAGGACGCATCCACCGTCGGCGCCCGCCCCTGCGGCGTGGCGAAGGTCACCTCGTGGCCCGCATCCAGCAGCAGCTTGACCGGCTGCATCAGCTCGTTGAGATAGAAGCCGGTGGACAGCACCTTGCCGTTCTTCAGGTCCAGATGGTTTTCGTCGGACAGCACCACCAGCACGTTGGCGGCATGTGCGCCGCTGGCGGCCAGGGTCAGGGCCAGCGCTGCGGCCAGTCGGGTCATCAGGTTCATGGGGAGCTCCTATCGGGGAATGGCCGCCACTTTATTCATCGCCCCAGCGGCGATAAATTGGCCCCATCGCAAAACATCTGTTCCCCGGAGAGCCAAATGAGCCGCAAGTTCGACTACCTGGGCGATGTGGAGGTGTTCCTGGCGGTGGTCGAGCACGGCTCGTTCACGGCCGGCGCGGTGGCGCTGTCCACCACGCCCTCGGTGTTGAGCCGCGCGGTCACCCGTCTGGAAGCGCGGCTGGGCCGGCAGCTGCTGCAGCGGACCACCCGCCGCGTGGGCCTGACCGACGCCGGGCGGCTCTATCTGGAACAGGTGCGCACCGCCTTCGGCTTGCTGGACGACGCCGAGCGCGACGTACTGGCCCAGGACGGTGCGCTGGCCGGCCGCGTGCGCCTGAGCGTGCCCACCACCTATGGCCACTACCGGCTGCCGCCCGTGCTGGCGCGCTTTGCGCAGCAGTACCCGCAGGTGCAGGTGGAACTGAACATCACCAACCGCAACGTGGACCTGGTGGCCGAAGGCTTCGACCTGGCCATTCGCCTGGGCCAGCTGCCGGACAGCGGGCTGGTGGGGCGGAAGCTGGAGGATGCGCCATTGCTGCTGGTGGCCGCACCGGACTACCTGCAGCGCCGCGGCACGCCACAAACGCTGGACAATCTACAGCAGCACCTGTGCCTGCCCTTCGTGATGCCGCGTACTGGGCGGCTGGCGCCGTGGGTATTCCGCGACGGCGGGCGCGACGTGGACTGGCTGCCGCGTTCGTCCATCGAGACCTCCGACGATGTGCTGGGTGTGGTATCGCTGGCCGAACAGGGCATCGGCATCTGCCAGAGCTATGAATTCATCGTGCGGGAGCGGTTGCAGCGTGGGCAGTTGGTGGAAGTGCTGCCGCAGCTAAGGGGGCGGTCGCGCCCGTTTTCGGTGATCTATGCGCCGCATCGGCGTCAGTCGTCGGCGGCGCGGGCGATGATTGAGGTGCTGGTGGGGAATGTGGCGGTGGTTGAGGACAGCGTTGGTTGAGGCTGCGAAGCTCGTTGGCGATGTCGTGTTTGAACCGATTGTTGGGGTGTGCGGCTGATCGGTCGCCGCTGTCTGCCGAGGCAGACTAAGAACTGTTGTAAAGAACGCCGTCGCGCTATTCGCTTGTGGCGCTGGCGATTGCGTCATTTGGAATCGCAATTGACAGAGCAGCTGCGCGAATGCGTCTGGCGGTGTCGCGTGCTGCACGAATGGTGCGTGCCACAATAGATCTTTGCTCTCGAATTCCACTTCTTATTCGCCATTTTCTATTGCCGTTCGGAGCGGCGGTGTAAACACCATGACGCGCCACCGAAAACGGGTGGCCGGGCGTGCAAACCCGAGACGTAGAGTGAAAACGCTTGCCAGTCGGCACCGTCCTTGAGGCGGTGCCGGCTGGCAATCCGTCGGCCTATATGGCGGGCGGTGCGTGGGGGCCTTCGGGCCCGCCGGTCACTTCTCTGCGTCCCGGTTTGCAACCCGCACCGTCCGCCACCCGCTCGCGCGGTGGCGCTGTTAAGCACAGCCAAGGAAACCGACGCCATGAGCGAATCCGAGACCTTCTCCTCGTACGACGCTGTTGAGCCCATCAACGGCGAAACCCCACTGCCGGACCTGAGCACCTTCTTGGGCATTCTCAAGCGGATGCGCGGATGCGAGGGGGCTGATGGGCTGCCCTGGCCGGAGAACGACGCATCACCCGGCCGCCGCGTGAGCTTGGCGAGAACCGAGCGCGCGTTGGTGGGGCTACTTACGGTGCTCGAGGTGCTGCACTCGGCCGACCGCTGCCGGGTGGCAACGGAGCCGGAGCGGCATTTGGATGAGGGGGTTGTGGATGGGTTGTTTCTGGCTTGCCGGGCGTTGGCTGAGTGGGCTTGTCGGGAGGTTAGGCCGGAGTGACCTGCTTCCCGGAGCATACCTACGGCAGACTTCGTCGAGCGTCACATCGAACAACGTCCGCTTCCGGCCAAAAGCGGATGTCCTAGCGGCATCAGTGGCGCGGGTGATCCTCTAGCCGTCTGCCCTCCCAAGAATCGTCTCTGAGCAAGCTATATCATTGATACGCGAGAAACTCGGCGTCCCAATTGCGCAACGCCGACAACTGATTCGATCCTATACGCGTCAGTAAGCTACACATCTCTAGAATGAGGCCTCCCGGCGTCTCGGCGAAGAGGGCCTAGATCAGCGCGTATGACCACTGCCCCCCTCAGACGGCACTGTGGTCTGAGCTTTTTCGCTTAACAATTAGATATATAACCTCGACCATCCCTTTGACACCCAACACGCAAGCAGTTGAGGCTATCCTGACTCCGGACGCAACTGTTAGAATTGCAAGACAACTACCCGAATGTAGACTTCACGGAAGATCTGGCTATTGGCCGATTGCCTTAGATCAACAGAGGACGATCTATGTCGCAGTGGATATATCTGGTACGTCGGTTTAGCTCATTTCTCGACGCAATCGAGCTCACCGCATTTCAACGAGCGGATGGTTTCACCAAAATTGCCAATGTGACGAAATGCCTCAACCAGGAGTACTGGGGGTCCGACTCGGCAATCGACAATAGCTTTGCGATTGGAAGTTGGGGTAAGGGCACCCAAGTGCGCCCCCCCAGAGATATAGACCTGTACTTCGTTCTTCCTAGCTCGGTATATTCTCGATTTGAGCGCCACGCTGGAAACAAGCAAAGCGCCCTCCTACAAGAAGTCAAAGGCAAGCTACTCACGACTTTCAGTCGAAGCGACATAAAGGGGGACGGCCCGGTAGTGGTGGCGGCCTTCACGACTTTCAACGTCGAGATTGTACCGGCCTTCCTATTGGATGCAGCGTCGAATTCCTACATTGTCTCTAATACTAAGAACGGAGGCTCCTATACGTTGACGACTCCGTTTGCTGAAGCATCTGCCATCGACTCAATTGACACGAATCATAACGGGAACCTGCGACCACTAATAAAGATTATGAAAACATGGCAGTACCACTGCAATGTCCCCATGAAATCATTCCATCTTGAATTGCTGGCCTCCAACTTCCTACGCGACTGGGCGTACAGCCATCAGTCACTTTTTTTCTATGACTGGATGTGCCGAGACTTCTTCGCTTGGCTTACAACAATGACCAACAGCAGTGTTTCCCGCCCAGGCACATTCGAGCTGGTTAACGTCGGCGACGCATGGGAGTCAAAAGCCAGATCTGCGTTGGGTGCTGCAGAGAAGGCTTGCGATTATGAACGAGACAACTTGAATTACCTTGCGGGCGACGAGTGGCAAAAAATTTTCGGAACTGATATCCCATGTCTAGCCATCTAGAGCCCAGCGTTGAGGAAATCAAGAAAGAATGCCGGCGACTTGAAGAGTCATGCCTCTACACGTCCACTTCCCTCTTCAGCTGGGAAAGGGAAGCGCGAGCACTGCGTATCGCTTTTATCGTGGTCCCAATCATACTAGGGGGCGTCGCCACCATTCGACCGCTCCTGCGCGAGCCATCATGGGATTGGCTTATTGCAATATGCGCGTTGGGTGCAGGTCTGTTCCCGGCCATTTTCAAAGCGCTCGACTGGGACGTCAGCGTAAAACTTGTAGGTGACAGCGCGAATCGATTCAAGAATTTGGAAAGTAGGTTCCGGCAGTTGGCTTGCTTCTCAGATGGCCAACAATATGACTCCATGAAGGCGTCGTTCGATGAACTCTATGAGAGACTTGAGGACGCACGCGCGTCGAATCCCACCCCGCCCGAAAGACACTTCAATAAGGCTCGGGCCAAGATTAAGAAGGGTCATTTCAAACAGGACTGAGACGCCCATACATATTTACTAGGTTGCGTCGCTGCATCCTTGTCCGGTTCCGACGGCAAGCCGTTGCGCAGCGGCTGTCTGTATGGCGAACTCTTGGCTTACATGCTGGTGGTGGTGACGGGGTGGTGGGCTAGGCGAAGGAGGTTTGGGATCAAACCGCGCTCCCGCAATAGCGCCCGCAACGGCTGGCGTCGCGGCTGTTGAGATGGGCTGGGCTTAGCATTTTGCCAAACTCGGGGGAAGGCGGCATAGTCCTGACACAGTGCCAATCAATCATTTGGCGGATTTCCCCATGATCAAGAAGGGCAAGGCAGCCGACGAAGCTCTCTTTGAGGAATACTACGTGCTGCGGTCACTCGGGCTGATTGGCTATGACCCAGATATGGCACTCACTGAGCTGGTGGCCGGCACGCGGAATAGCCAGATTCACGGACCCGCCAATTGCGTAATTGGGCAAAACAGGGGAGATTCAATGACACCGATTTTTGATTCTGAAGCCCATCTCGTAGCCTGGTTCTACGGGCATCACTTCTTCGACCTTAATCAGGAGTGGGTCGCCTTTGCTGCCAATGGCCATGTTTTTTCAGCGAGCCACAACACGTGGCTTGGACCGTTCCATAACGGCTCTCTCTTGGACACAAATGGCAAGCCGGTAGCGTGGCTTCAGAACACTGCGCCTAGCGGCTCTCTTAAGCCGCTGCAACCACTCAATGCACTCAAGCCCCTCAGGCCGTTGCACCCCCTCCGCCCACTTCAACCGCTAAGGCCTCTTCAACCACTTCGGCCTCTCGGAGGTTGGTCGAAAATGAGGTTCGATCAATGGCTGGCGCAGTAGCGCTTAACAATTCGCTCGCGCCGAAGCCGCATTACTGCTCGACTTAGTTCGCGATTTACGTATCTGGAGGTAGTACAGCGTGGAAAAAAGATACCAGGTTTTTGTCAGCTCAACTTTCGCCGACCTACAGCAAGAGCGCCAGGAAGTGATGCAGGCACTGCTTGAACTTGATTGCATTCCATCCGGCATGGAATTATTTCCAGCCGCCAACGAAGATCAATGGACGCTCATCAAAAAGGTGATTGATGACTGCGACTATTACATGGTCATCCTAGGGGGACGCTATGGAAGTATTGGCCCTAATGGCCATAGCTACACAGAGATGGAATATCGATACGCGCTGGAAAATGGAAAGCCAATTCTTGGCTTTGTTCACAAAGACCCATCTCAGATCGCAACGAGCAAATCGGAGCAGTCGGAAAGTGGGCGAGAGAAGCTTGGGGAGTTCCGAGAGTTTGTTCAGAAGCGCATGTGCCGCTTCTGGGAATCCCCAGCTGACTTGGGAAGCCAAGTCAGTCGCAGTCTCGTCAAACTGATCAAGACACATCCTAGTATTGGCTGGGTGCGAGGTGATCAAGTTCCTTCAGAGAGTGCTACAACTGAGATCTTGTCCCTTCGCAGGACAGTGGATGAGCTGGAGCGGAAACTTTCGACGGTAGCAACCGAAGCTCCGGAAGGTGCTAGTACGTTAGCGCAAGGCAGTGATCAGGCCTCTCTCGCCTATACGTTCATAGCTTCTCCAACAGACTACAAACACAATGGAGACACCTATACGGGAGACTCTGTACTCACCTGGGACGAAATTTTCTCCGCGCTTGCACCACTCATGATCGACGAGTCTGATGAGTCTGGATTGCGGCGCGCTCTTAATAGTCTTGTGAGAGCGAAGGAACACGAAGACCTCTCCTCACAGAGGGCCTTCAAAGGTTACCAGTTCTTTGATTTCACTGTGCGTGGGAACGACTTCCAGACCGTGAAGATTCAACTTCGGGCCCTAGGATTGATCACCAAGAGCAGTAAAAATCGCAGCGTGAAAGACACGGCTACATATTGGACACTAACACCCTATGGCGACAACCAAATGACCAAGCTGAGAGCGATTCAGCGCACAGAGGCCTAACATATTCGTTCAAGCCAAATTCGCTCCTCGCGGCGGCATATTTAGGGACTCGATGTCCGCATCCGGCCGGCAGTTCTGTGAAAATCAACGTTTGGTCCTGCACAACTACGGCTAAGCGTCCGCTTTCGGCCAGAAGCGGACATCTCTCTCGGCGTCGAATGAATGGTGCACTTCAACTCATGACTGAGTTTTAAGAACGGAGCTGAAATCAGACAATGTAAATCTATTCATTCCGGATGATTGCAGTGCATCCGTTACACATTGCAAGAATGCGAACAGGGACGCCTCCTTGCCGGTAGCTATCAACCATTCCTTCCTAGACATCTCTCGCCCGTAAAAAATTCCGCTCTCGATGCATAGAATTCCATTCGGAATCAATTTATCGTTAAATGATCCATAAATATCTAAAATACCTTCTTCCGAATCCGGGCCTTTAAAGCCGATCAAGAAGCTTGGAATAGAAATATCATCGTAGTTGTGATGCTCACCAGCCTTAACTGGAATCCGGTGCAGCCCTTTGATCTTCTTGATCTTCTCCATCCCCTCGCCCCCTTGTCTTGACAAGTCAGACTTAACCTCAAATGCCGCACATACTGATGGCGCCAAGTAGAGGCGATTACTGTCGCTACTGACAGGGAAGCTCAGGGAAAATGGCTGTTCTATTACAATGTCAACCTGTCCGGACTCATCTTTGTGCTGATCTATTATCGTCCCTGTTCCAACGCGATAGCTTGGCGGAATAATCAGGCTTAGCAACTGCTTGTTGACTATCTCTCGCTCTGCGCCTGTAATGCTAGGTGCATAGTTCGCGGAGTCAGCGTGCGCGCGCATGAGAGAGTGGTGGATTCCTTCGAGCTTCTGAAGCAAGAACTGTTGATTATTTCTCATGATGCATCAAAAGCCGTGAATGAATTGATACCACAGTGTATCGACAATTCTAATGCCAAGTACAGCATTCGACATGCCTCGCAACTTAGCGGGGTCACTCCAGAAGTTTCCTGATAGCCATGCGGGCCGCGCTCGACCGTGCGACTGGAGGACTCCAGAGTCTCTTACTCCTGAATGAAATGCGAGGGGGCAATAAGTTTCGTCAGAGAGGGGCGAGGAGGGCTAAACCCGCATCGTCTAACCTGCTGATCAAGATGTGCCCGCGACGTCTAAGGCTGAAAGGGGGGCACGATGGACTGCCACTGAACCAAGGCCCCTTGGGCGCGCATTTTCAGTTGGTCCTGTTCCATTCGTAGGCCCAATTCCAATGTCTGCTTCCGGCCAGTCGCGGATGTTCGAAACACCTGAATTAAGCCGCGTCGCGAAGCGGCGTAGGCTTGGACGAATTGTTAGCACTACTCGACACTTAGTATCAGCTCGGAGGCCGTTGCTGCCAGCTCTAAGTATCTGTCCGCTTCGTCTTGCGTGATGCTTACGTCTGAAAGATGTATTGCTTGGTTTCGCAACCTCCTCAGCTGCCGGACCAGCGCAGCGCTGCCTGGTGGGAGTCTTCCCAAACGAATCAATTCTTCCACGAAGAGAGAAGGGTTTACGCGTGGCACGCCAGCGCCTTGGACGAAGCCGGATTTGGCCGCGGCCTCTTCTACCAATACCCAAGCCTCAAGAATCGATGCGCGAGGTGAAACCTCTGCAATTCTGCGGAGTTGCTCAAGGCGCGACGTAAGTTCTGGCTTGTGGGGCAGTGCCAGGGGTACCGGGCCAGCTGCAGCGACCTTTGCTTCGGCTTTGTTCAAGCCTTCGTCAAAACTTGCCTCTAGATCCTTATACTTCAGCTGCGACACGCGTCTTAAGACCGAGCGAAGTTCATCCCGAAAGAGCATTGCGACCCAGATGATGGCCGCAGGCCACGCAATTCCAACAAGAAGATTTACAACAAGCTCCATGTCCCTTTCCTAGAAGTGCAGCCTCTGGAATTTGGCCGACCCGCGAAGCCGGATCGGCTTGAATGGACTGCTAGGACTCACTTGGCTGTGGCCACGTTCTGTACTTTCAAATAGCCCAAGGCAGCCATGCACACCTCAAGGTCCGCCCTGACATCTGTGTCTTCCCCAAACGTCGCTAGCTGCCAGTCAGGCTTGAGGGCATAAAGCAGATTCTCGATTACGTGGAGAAGATTTCCTGTGGAGGTTGGCCCGCCAAGATCATCAACAATGCGTGCAAGGAACTTCTTCTGATCGTCTGTAAACGCGTAAACTTCAATCATGGCCTTCTCTCTCTTTGCCTCAATTGCTATTGAATTAGGTATGAGCCGCTAAGGGCTGAGTTAAGCCACCCCGTGAAGTGGCGTCGGCTTTAATGAACTGTTAGGGGCCATCGATGATGGCGACGATCTGACCGCGACTTGCCAAGCGATTTTCGAACAAGTACGTCGCTCGCTCGTGATACGCGGCCTCTCGTTGGATTGTCATGAATCTCCCTGTCGCACCCAACTACAGAATGGGTGGCCCCATCGGTCCGGTTATATCAATTACCCACAAAACACGGCATTGTGGGCTCTCCCCATGATACAGCTCGATCTTAGGGCGTCTGCGTCCAGCTCACAAGCCAACGTATAGCCGGACCCAGCGCTAGAGCTCAGCGGCCGCATCAATGTCTGCTTTGGGTCGAGAGCGGACGCTAGCATTCTTGGTGAGGTTCTCTGGCGTCGGCGCGTCCGCTCTCGGCCAGAAGCGGACGTTGTCCTGCTAGCTCTAGGACGGTGGCTTAGCCGCCCCATCAGGCTCTCGAAGCCCGGCTCGGATTTCCTTCGCGACCTGCTTGGTGGATTCTGGCCAACCAAGCTCCATGGCCCCCACGCAGCCCCAGCAATCTCCGCCGCAGTCGACAGAGAGCAGATCGGCAGAGACGTCAAGCTTTCGACCGCAAATGTTGCACCGGTTGCTGATCATCGACATGTTCCTCATCAGAGAACCGAGCTGCTAGGGAGACTCATGTCCGCTTCCGGCCAGGAGCGGACGGTCGCGACTCCGGAATGAAGCCGACTCGCACAGCGAGATCGGCTTGAATGAATTGTTAGGCAGTCAGCCGTTGGCCTTGAAGAGCTGCCAGGTCGTCAATTGTTGCAAGACGGCGCAATCACCATCATTGTTCCAGACCGCCTTCCCAAGGCCCCAATAAAAACGGTGGATTGTGGTTCCGGAATTGTTTTTGGCCGTCGTGTTCTTTCCACTCTTTGTCCATAAAGAAACGAGATCTCCTTTCTTTACAGCCTTGTCCGGAAACCAGTATGTATGTCTGAGCTTGTTTGAAACCTTGTCATCATCGGTATATGTGGTGTCACACAACTGATACTTGCCAACGTCACAGTCAGCGGTGACTTGAAGCAATACATACTCTGAATCAAAGTCGCCCTGTCCGTGCACTGAAATAACTTTAACGTCCATATGTACTCTCCTGTCTACCTAACCACCTAAAAGACGGGCCCAGAGGTCCGGCTATACGACTTACCCACAAAGCGCCGTATTGCGGGCTTTCCCCTTGATACATCTCGATCTTAAGGCGACTGGGTCCGGCTAACAATCCAGCGTATAACCGTACCCAACGCTAACGCTAAGCCCGGCGGCAGCACCAATGGCCGGTATGGGTCGAAGGGGGACGTTACCACCGGGCCAGCCGCCAGGCCGTCCAAATGTCTGCTTCCGGCCAGGAGCAGACATTGATCAACATCTGAATTAAGCCGTATGGCGAAGGGGCGTCGGTCATAATAAATTGTTAGGGCGCTCTTGTGACCGCACCTTGAAGTCGCTCTAGTTCTCTCAGTTTATGAACCAGGAGCCTTGCTCCACTCTCGCCCACGAAATCTTCATACATGACCGTGCCGCCTCGAAAATGCAGATCTAAGCGGTTCAAGACGGCTCTTAGTGCAGTGAGCATCTCCTCTATCAATTTCCTGCTAATTCCGGTCAGTGGATCGGAACTACGATTGCTGAGGTAGTCATGATCCTGATGAGCGATGCGCTTGTTGCGATGCTCACGGGCGAACTCCGCTGCAACTAGTGCTTTGTCACAGAGACTCTGCACCTCGCCCTGCAGCTCTGTATCGGAGATTAGCGGAGGCAGAGACTGGATCGTAAGATTCTTCTTCTTGCCCGTGGTTGCCGGGTCCGTCATCCGAGTGACGCCCAATAGAACACTGTCCCACAGCTCGTCTTGAACGATTTTGAAGAACAGGCCAGAGGTCCGGTTAAGCAGGTGGACCGTGTCAGGGTCATCGCCGAAAAGCTGGCGGTACTGTTGCCAAAGAACTTGGAGTTCCACGAGCTTTCGGTGCAGCTCATAGAAGCTCGCCCCAAGCTCTTGTCCCATCGAGGAGATGTACTCACTACGGACTTCATCCATGGACCGCGTGACCATTGGTGTGCGCCCCAACTACCTAATAGTCGGACCCATTGGTCCGGTTATACGAAGTATCCACAAAGCACCGTACGGTGGATTCCCCCCTGATACAGCTCGATATTAGGGCGACTGGGTCCGGCTAACAAGCCGGCATAGAACCGGGCCTAGCACTAGCGGACACCACAAACAACAAGGGCGCCTCTCGGCGCCCTCGTTCTCTCAACTCACTCCCACTCAATAGTAGCCGGCGGTTTCCCCGAGATGTCATAAACCACCCTCGACACCCCCCGCAACTCATTGATGATCCGGTTGCTCACCGTCCCCAGGAACTCATACGGCAGATGCGCCCAGTGCGCGGTCATGAAGTCAATCGTCTCCACGGCCCGCAGTGCAATCACCCACTCATAAGCACGCGCATCGCCCACCACGCCCACCGACTTCACTGGCAGGAACACGGCAAACGCCTGGCTGGTCTTGTCATACAGATCCGCCTTGCGCAGCTCATCAATGAAGATGGCATCGGCCTTGGCCAGCAGCTCGGCGTATTCGCGCTTCACTTCGCCCAGAATGCGCACGCCCAGGCCCGGGCCCGGGAACGGATGGCGGTAGACCATGGTGCGCGGCAGGCCCAGTTCAACGCCCAGGCGGCGCACTTCGTCCTTGAACAGCTCGCGCAGCGGCTCCACCAGGCCCAGCTTCATGTGCTCCGGCAGGCCGCCCACGTTGTGGTGGCTCTTGATCACATGCGCCTTGCCGGTCTTGCTGCCGGCCGACTCGATCACGTCCGGGTAGATGGTGCCCTGCGCCAGCCACTTGGCGTTCTTCAGCTTGTTCGACTCTTCGTCGAAGATCTCAACGAACAGGTTGCCGATGATCTTGCGCTTGGCTTCCGGGTCGCTCACGCCTTCAAGCGCAGCGAAGTAACGGTCGGCGGCGTTCACGCGCACCACCTTTACGCCCATGTGCTCGGCAAACATCGCCATCACCTGGTCGCCTTCCTGCCAGCGCAGCAGGCCGGTATCCACGAACACGCAGGTCAGCTTCTCGCCGATGGCCTTGTGCAGCAGCGCAGCCACCACGGACGAATCGACGCCGCCGGACAGGCCCAGGATCACTTCGTCATCGCCCACTTGATCTCTTACGCGGGCGATCTGGTCGTCGATGATGTTGGCGGCGGTCCACAGGGTCTGGCAGCCGCACACGTCCACCACGAAGCGGCGCAGCAGCGCCTGGCCCTGCAGGGTGTGGGTCACTTCCGGGTGGAACTGCACGCCGTACCAGCGCTTTTCTTCGTTGGCCATGGCGGCCACCGGAATGCGGTCGGTGGTGGCGGTGATGGTGAAGCCCGGCGGTGCAACGGAGACGTGGTCGCCGTGGCTCATCCAGACATTCAACTTCGGCTCGCCGCCGTGGTCGCTCAGGCCCTTGAACAGCGCATCCGGGTTGATCACGTTCACTTCGGCGTGGCCGAACTCGCGCTGGTCAGCCGCTTCGGTGGCACCGCCCAGCTGTGCGGCCAGGGTCTGCATGCCGTAGCAGATGCCGAAGATCGGCAGGCCGCTGTCGAACACTTCCTGCGGCGCGGCGGGCGCGCCCGGCAGCGTGGTCGATTCCGGGCCACCGGACAGGATGATGCCCTTCGCGCCGAAGCCGGCGATCTCGGCCGGGTTGTGGTCCCACGCCCAGATTTCGCAGTAGACGCCCAGCTCGCGGATGCGGCGGGCAATCAGCTGCGTGTACTGCGCGCCGAAATCGAGGATGAGGATCTTGTCGTTATGGATGTTGGTCATGGCGCCCCGGCAATGCAGTAGGGAAAACGAAAAAGTCAGAATTTTTCAGCGGCAGATGGAGAAAGAGGAACGGGAATCAGCTTCCTCGTTCCTCTTTGCTCGTCCCGCATCAGGAGCGGTAGTTCGGCGGCTCTTTGGTGATCGTCACGTCGTGGACGTGGCTCTCGCGCTGGCCGGCGCCGCTGATCTTCACGAACTTGGGCTTGCTGCGCATGTCCTCGACGGTGGCGCAGCCCACGTAGCCCATGGTGGCGCGCAGGCCGCCCATCAGCTGGTGGATGATGCCGCCCACCGGGCCGCGGTACGGCACGCGACCTTCAATGCCTTCGGGCACCAGCTTGTCGGCGGTAGCGGCGTCCTGGAAGTAACGGTCCTTGGACCCCTTCTCCATTGCGGCCAGCGAGCCCATGCCGCGGTAGCTCTTGTACGAACGGCCCTGGAACAGCTCGGTTTCGCCCGGCGATTCCTCGGTACCGGCCAGCAGGCCACCAATCATGATGGTGGAGGCACCGGCGGCCAGCGCCTTGCCGATGTCGCCGGAGTAGCGGATGCCACCGTCGGCGATCAGCGGGATGCGGTCCTGCAGCGCTTCGGCCACCAGGTCGATCGCGGTGATCTGCGGCACGCCCACGCCGGCCACGACGCGGGTGGTGCAGATCGAGCCCGGGCCGATGCCCACCTTCACTGCGTCCGCGCCGCTGTCCAGCAGCGCCAGCGCGGCTTCACCGGTGCAGATGTTGCCGCCGATGACCTGCACGTTCGGGAAATTCTTCTTGACCCAGCTGACGCGGTCCAGCACGCCCTGCGAATGGCCGTGCGCGGTATCGACCACGATCACGTCCACGCCGGCGGCGACCAGCGCTTCAACGCGGCGATCGGTATCGCCGCCCACGCCGACGGCGGCGCCGACCAGCAGGCGGGTGGCGATGTCCTTGGCAGCGTTCGGGAAGTCGGTGTTCTTCTGGATGTCCTTGACGGTGATCAGGCCACGCAGGGCGAAATCATCGTTGACCACCAGCACCTTTTCGATGCGGTTGCGGTGCAGCAGCTGCAGCACTTCATCAGACGCGGCGCCTTCCTTGACCGTGATCAGGCGATCCTTCTTGGTCATGATGTGGCGGACCGGATCGTCCAGCTCGGTCTCGAAGCGCATGTCGCGATGGGTCACGATGCCGGCCAGCAGGCCGTCGCTGCCCACCACCGGCACGCCGGAGATGTTGTGCGCCTGGGTCAGGGCCAGCACGTCGCGGATGGTGGTTTCCGGGCCGACGGTGATCGGGTCGCGGATGACGCCGGCCTCGAACTTCTTGACCTTGGCCACTTCGGCGGCCTGCTGCTCCACGCTCAGGTTCTTGTGGATGATGCCCATGCCGCCCAGCTGTGCCATGGCGATGGCCAGGCGTGCTTCGGTGACGGTGTCCATGGCTGCGGACAGGATCGGAAGCTTGAGCTTCAGGTCACGGGTCAACCGCGTTTCGAGGTTGACGTCCTTGGGCAGGATGGTCGAATGAGCGGGGACGAGCGAGACGTCGTCGTAGGTGAGAGCTTCAGCCTGGATGCGCAGCATCGGCATACCCGAGATGTGGGGAAGCGCGACATTTTACCTTGTTTTGGCAGCCTGTGGCAGGGGGTAGATGCGACGCAGTGTCGCGCGGGCGGCAATTGGTTCAGACGCCGGCGCACCGCCCTTGGTAGCTGCCAACCTTGGTTGGCAAACAACCGGGAGGCCTTTGCCCCACCTGGGGTCCTGGCGCCTGAATGTTCGTGCCAACCAAGGTTGGCATCTACCAAGAGCGGGTCATGCGGACCGGCGGGAATTACGGGGCATCGACGCGACCCCGGTAGCGCCGGGCCATGCCCGGCGGATTGTTGCGGCGCCGCTGCGCTCGCCGGGCATGGCCCGGCGCTACCAAGCCCCACCGCAAGCACCCCAGCCCGGTCAGGCCCCGGCTTCCGCCGCTTCCAACGTGTTCTGCATCAACGTGGCCACGGTCATCGGGCCCACGCCGCCCGGCACCGGGGTGATCCAGCTCGCCCGCTGCGCTGCGGCCTCGAACCCGACATCGCCCACCAACCGGCCGTCGTCCAACCGGTTGATGCCGACGTCGATCACCACCGCGCCCGGCTTCACCCACTCGCCCGGCACGATGCCCGGGCGGCCCACCGCCACCACCAGGATGTCGGCATTGCGCACGGCCTGTTCCAGCACGTCCTTGGGGGTGAACTTGTGGCAGCTGGTCACGGTGCAGCCGGCAATCAGCAGCTCCAGGCCCATCGGCCGGCCAACGTGGTTGCTGACGCCGACGATGGTGGCGTTGCGGCCGCGCACGGGCTGGTCGGTGTGGCCCAGCAGCGTGGTGATGCCGCGCGGGGTGCACGGGCGCAGGCCGAACTCCCGCAGGGCCAGATGGCCGACGTTTTCCGGATGGAAACCGTCCACGTCCTTGCGCGGGTCGATGCGCTGGATCAGCCGGCGCGCATCGGGAATGCCCGGCAGCGGCAGCTGGATCAGGATGCCGTTGATCTTCGGGTCGGCGTTGAGCTGGTCGATCAGGTCGAGCAGCTCGGCCTCGGTGGTGCCGGCCGGCAGGTCGTAGTCATAGGCTTCGATACCGACCTTCTCTGCCGCGCGGCGCTTGTTGCGCACGTACACGGTGGAGGCCGGGTCGCCACCCACCAGCACCACGGCCAGGCCCGGGCGGCTGCCACCAGCCGCAACACGGGCGTCGACCCGCACCTTCAGGCTGTCGAGCAGGTCCTCGGCGATACGGCGGCCATCGAGGATGCGGGCAGGAAGCTGGGAGGCGGAGTCGGTCATCGGGGGCAGGCGTGGGGCGGCGGGGACGCTATTGTCCCCGATTCACGGCCCCTCGCCCACCGCCGCGATCGCCCGCTGCGCTCGCCGGGCATGGCCCGGCGCTACCCACGAATCGCGCGAACCCCGGTAGCGCCGGGCCATGCCCGGCGAGCGCGAAGCGCGGCGCGTGACGGTCATTCCTCTTCTTCTTCCGGCACTTCATCCGCATTGAGCGTGCGTGCCTTGCGCTTGGGCGCGGTGAACGGCGTCGGCGTCGGCACACCCGGCAGCGCGCTGCCGAACACCATATGCGCGCCGGCCCGCAGATTGCCGCCGGCCATTTCAAGTTCGAAGCGTTCGGCGTCGCGCTCGCGGATCTGCTCGGCGATCTCGCGGGCGTCGTCTTCCTCGGCGCCCAGCTCCACTAGCGCGGCCTGCCCGAACAGCAGCGCCGACTCGAAGGTTTCGCGGATCTGGAAGTCCACGCCGGCATGGATCAGCCGCAGCGAATGCTCACGGTCGAACGAGCGCACCAGCAGCTTGGCCTGCGGGAACTGATGGGCCACCAGTTCGACGATGCGGTCGGCATCCTCGGCATTGTTCACGCACACCGCCACCGCCCGCGCACTGCCCGCACCGGAGGCATGCAGCACGTCCAAGCGGGTACCGTCGCCGTAATAGATCTTGAAACCGAAGCGCTCGGCGTTGTGGATCATCTCCACGTCGTTGTCGATGATGGTCACGTCCACGTCGCGGGCCAGCAGCGACTGGCTGGCCACCTGGCCGAAGCGGCCAAAGCCGATCAGCAGCACGCTGCCGGACAGGCCATCGGCGGTATCCACGCCTTCCAGGCTGACGGTCGGCTTTGGCGCCACGCGCTTGTAGACCAGCACCACCAGCGGCGTCAGTGCCATCGACAGCACCACCACGGCGGTGAAGTTGGCATTGATGTCCAAGCTGATCACGCCGGCGCTGGCAGCCGCCGAGAACAGCACGAAGGCGAACTCGCCGCCCTGCGCCATCAGCACGCCACGGTCCAGCGCCTGCGCATGGTCGCTGCCCATCAGTCGCGCCACCACGTAGATGCACAGCGCCTTGGCCGCCATCAGCGCCACCACCAGGCCGAGGATCATCGGCCAGTTGCCGGCCACCACGCCCAGGTCCAGCGCCATGCCCACGCTGAGGAAGAACAGGCCCAGCAGGATGCCGCGGAACGGTTCGATGTCCGCTTCGATCTGGTGGCGGAAGGTCGATTCGCTCAGCAGCACGCCGGCCAGGAACGCGCCCATCGCCATCGACAACCCGGACAGCTGCATCAGCAGCGCCGCACCCAGCACCACCAGCAGTGCGGCGGCGGTCATCACTTCGCGCGCCTTCGATTCGGCCAGTACGCGGAACAGCGGATTGAGCAGGAAGCGGCCGACCAGCACCAGGCCGACGATGGCGCCCACGCCGATCGCCACCGACATCCAGCGCGAGCCCTCGCCATCGGCGCTGCCGGCGGCTGGTGCCATCCACGCAACAAGCGCCAGCAACGGCACGATCAGCAGGTCTTCGAACAACAGGATCGAGACGATCTTCTGCCCCGACGGCAGCGCGATGTCGCCGCGCTCGGCCAGCAGCTGCATCACCACTGCGGTGGAGGTCAGCACGAAGCCGGTTGCGCCGATGAAGGCGATCTGCCACGGCAGCCCGAACAGCTTGGCGATGCTGGTCAGCACCAGCGCGCAGGTGACGATCTGCAGCGTGCCCAGGCCGAAGATTTCCTTGCGCAGGCTCCACAGGTGCGAGGGCCGCATTTCCAGGCCGATGACAAACAGGAACATGACCACGCCGAGTTCGGCGGTATGCAGGATCGCCTGCGGGTCGGAGAACCAGCCCAGCCCGAACGGGCCGATCGCCAGGCCGGCGGCGAAGTAGCCCAGCACCGAGCCCAGGCCGAGCCGACGGAACAGCGGCACCATCACCACCGCTGCGCCCAACAGGGCGACGACCTTGACCAGCTCGCTGGTCGCTGCTTCTACCGCCATGCGGTGGGTTCCCCGGAAATCGAAATCGGCCTCAACGATAGAGCAACACCGATGACGGCAATAGCACGTGTGTTGCGTTTTATTGTCTTGGAGATGGAACGATGCCCGGAATGACCCCCAACATCATCCCGAAACCGGACGCATCCATCCACGCATGGCGTGGATCTACCGGCGCATTAGTAGATCCACGCCATGCGTGGATGACGCCCCGACCGGTTCACCCGCCCCGACAGAACGCGGCGTAATCGATATACCCGGGGAACGGCACACCCGGCGCACACACCGGGCACTGCGGGTCCGGCCCGATGCCGGTCTCGCGGAAGCGCATGCCCAGCGCATCGAAACGCAGCAGGCGCCCCACCAACGGCTCGCCGATGCCCAGCAGCAGCTTCAGCACTTCGGTGGCCTGCAGCACCCCGGCCAGGCCCGGCAGCACGCCCAGCACGCCTGCCTCGGAGCAGTTGGGCGCGAACTCCGGCGGCGGCGGCTCCGGGAACAGGCAGCGGTAGCACGGCGCCACGCCACGCTGGCGGCCGGCGTCGAACACGCTCACCTGGCCGTCGAAGCGCTCGATGGCGGCGTAGACCATCGGCTTGGCGTGCTTGATGCAGGCGTCGTTGAGCAGGTAGCGCAGCGGGAAGTTGTCCGAGCCGTCCAGCACCACATCGACATCCTGCAGCAGGCGGTCCACGTTCTCCGAAGTCACCCGCTCGGGCACCGCCTCGACCTCGATGGACGGGTTCAATGCCAGCAGCCGCTCGCGCGCCGAATCGACCTTCAGCTGGCCGACGCTGGCCTCGGTATGCACGATCTGCCGATGCAGGTTGCTACGCTCCACGCGGTCGTGGTCGGCGAAACGCAGGTGCCCTACCCCGGCGGCCGCCAGATAGAAGCCGGCCGGTGCGCCCAGCCCACCGGCGCCCAGCACCAGCACCCGCGACTGCTGCAGCCGGCGCTGGCCGCCCTCGCCCACCTGCGGCAGCAGCAGATGGCGCGAGTAGCGGTCGTAGAAATCGCGGTCGGCGGCACTGGTCAGCGGCTGCACCAACGGCAGCGACAACTCACGCCAGGCCACGGTGCCGCCAGCGACGGAGCCGACGTTGGTGTAGCCCGCATCCAGCAGCGCCTGCGCCGCATCGGCCGAGCGCTTGCCGCTCTGGCAGATCAGCAGGATTTCCTGGTCCGGCAGCGGCAGGTGCGCGACCGCGTCAGCCAGCAATTCACCCTTGGCCACGCCGCGCGCACCTTCGGCCATGCCGCCGGCCCGCTCATGCGCCTCGCGCACGTCGATCAGCACCGCGCCATGGGCCACGCGCACTCGCGCCTGTTCGGGGGAAAGCTCTGGAATGCTCATGGCCGCATTATCGCGCAGGTGGCATCGACCCGCCTTGACCAGGATCTGTAGAGCCGAGCCTATGCTCGGCTGGCGCGCGGCAATGCGCGAAAAGCAGCCGAGCATGGGCTCGGCTCTACAGGTGCACCACAAGCGTAGCCAGGCGCTATGCCGGCTGACTGCTTCCAACCTGCTGCTGAAGAACACCGATGAGCGCTTTCAGCCCGGGAGGAACATGCCGATGGCCCGGGTAGTACAGCGAAAGACCGGGGAACTCGGGACACCAGTCCTCAAGCAACCGAAGCAGGCGACCATCGGCCAACGGCTCCAGCACCAGATGCTCGGGAACGAACGCAATACCGATGCCGTCAACGGCGGCGTCGACCATCAACGGCTGATCCGTCAGCGTGATCGGCCCGGAGACGTTGACCCGCTCGGTGACGCCCTGGCGCTCGAACTCCCAGCGATAGATCGCCCCGCTCTCGAACCGGAAGCGGATGCAGTCGTGCTGATGCAGATCCAGTGGCCGCAGTGGCCGTCCACGCGCGTCCAAGTACGCCGGTGAGGCAACCGCCGCGAACCGCATGGGCGGCGTCACCGCTACCGCCACCATGTCCCGCGGCACGGCTTCGGCAAGGCGGATACCCGCATCAAAACCGTCCGAAACGATATCGCCCAATCTGCCGTCACTGACGATGTCCAGATGCACCTGCGGGTACTGGCGGAGGAACCGTGCAAGCACCGGTTTCAGCACGAGCCGTATGGCCCCTTCGCTGGCATTGATGCGGACGGTGCCACGCGGCGCGCCCGCTTCGGTATCCACCGACTGCAGCGCCTCCTCGATGGACGCCATTGCCGGCCGCAGCTTTTCCGCCAAGCGCTCGCCGGCGTCGGTCAGCGAGACGCTGCGCGTGGTGCGATTGAACAGGCGTGCGCCCAGCCGCTGCTCCAGCGTCTTGATGGCATGGCTGATCGCCGACGGCGTGATGTTCAACTCCGCGGCCGCACTGCGGAAGCTGCGATGCGCTGCCACTGCGAGGAACGCGGTGAAGGCGGCCAGATCACCCCCACCCGATTGCTGAATGAGATTCACCATGTCGTCAGATATTGAAGCGATTGTCTTGATAGTCAGCGGATTCTACGCTCAGCGCTGTCGCGGGCGCAGGCCCTCGGCGCTCATCCACCGAGACAGGATCAAGACGATGAAGATGATGAAGGCGGTTGTGATGACCGGGCCGAACAAGCCGTGGCAGGTACAGGACGTCCCGGTACCCGCGATCGAACCGGGCCAGATACTGGTCAAGGTTCACGCGTCCGGCATGTGCTACACCGATGTATGGGCAACCCAGGGTTACGGTGGCGACATCTATCCCCAGACGCCGGGGCACGAAGTAGTCGGAGAAGTGGTGGAGGTGGGCGCCGGCGTGCACTCGCGCCGGGTGGGCGATCGCGTGGGCAGCACGTGGGTCCAGTCGTCCTGCGGGCGTTGCCCTTACTGCCGCGAGAACCGTCCCTTGTCCGGACAGACGGCAATGAACTGCGATGCACCTCGCACCACCGGCTTCGCCGCGCAGGGTGGCCATGCCCAGTACATCGCGATCTCCGCCGAAGGCACGGTACTGCTGCCTGACGGACTCTCCTACGTGGATGCGGCGCCGATGATGTGTGCCGGCTACACGACCTGGAGCGGGTTGCGCGATGCGGCACCCCAGCCACGGGAAAAGATCGCGGTACTTGGCATCGGCGGGCTTGGCCACGTCGCCCTGCAGCTGTCCAGAGCCTGTGGCTTCGAGACCATCGCAATCACGCATTCCGCGGACAAGCATGCACTTGCCCTGCAGTTGGGCGCCGACCAGGTCGTTGCCAGTGGCAAGGAACTGAAGGCGATCGGCGGCGCCGACGTGCTGCTGGTGACCACCAACGAATTCAGCTCGGCCGAAGAAGCCATGACCGGCCTGCGTGTCGATGGACGCGTGGTGCTGTGCGGGCTGGACTTCAGCCAGCCCTTCTCGATCTCGTCCGACGGCGTACCGTTCCACATGATGCGCCAGCGCGTGATCGGCGCCACCCATGGTGGCCAGCACTATCTTGGCGAAGTGCTGGCGCTTGCCGCCACCGGCAAGGTAAAGCCGATGGTCGAGACCTTTGACCTGGACCACGCGACCGAGGCCTATGACCGCCTGGCATCGGGCAGGATGAGGTTCCGCGGGGTGCTGCTGCCGTGGGGCAGCGCCTGAGAAAGCGCGCCGTAACGCGCCACAACGAAAAAGGCGGCCCTGCGGCCGCCTTCTCGTGGATCACTTGCCCTTGACGTGCTTCATCAAGCGCCGCTTGGCCTTGACCTGCCGTTCGGTCAGCACGTTCTTCTTGCCTTCGTACGGGTTGGCACCCTCGCGGAAGATGAACTGCACCGGCGTACCGATCAGCTTGAAGCGCTTGCGGAAGAAGTTCTCCAGGTAGCGCTTGTACGATTCCTGTAGTTCCTTCAGGCGGGTGCCGTGCACGATGAAGGTCGGCGGGTTGGCGCCGGCCGGATGCACATAACGCAGCTTGGAGACATGGCCGCGGATGGTCGGCGGCGGGTTGGTCTCGTAGGCCACTTCCAGCGCCTTGTTCACTTCGCTGGTGGTGAAGGTCTTGTTCGCCGATTCGTGCGCGCGGTGCACCGCACGGAACAGCTCGCGCAGGCCCGAACCATGCTTGGCCGAGATGCGCACCGATTCGGCCCACGGCACGAAGCCCAGGCGCAACGACAGCATCGTTTCCGCCTGCTCACGCTGATAGTCGGTCAGGCCGTCCCACTTGTTGATCGCGATCACCAGCGCGCGGCCGGCATCCAGCACGGCGCCGAGCACGGTGGCGTCCTGGTCGGTCACGCCTTCGGTGGCGTCGAGCATCAGCACGGCCACCTGGCACTGCTCGATCGACTGCATGGTCTTGACCACCGAGAACTTCTCGACGACCTCGTCCACGCGCGAACGGCGACGCAGGCCGGCGGTGTCGATCAGGCGATACTCACGACCGTCACGCTCCAGGTCCACCGAGATCGAATCGCGGGTGGTGCCCGGCACGTCCGAGGCGATCATCCGCTCTTCGCCGAGGATGCGATTGACCAGGGTCGACTTGCCCACGTTCGGGCGGCCGACGAAGGCGATGCGCACGCGGTTCGGATCGTTGTCCAGTTCTTCGCCGCTGCCCTCTTCCGGCAGGCGCTGGATGACTTCGTCCAGCAGGTCGTCCAGGCCCTGGCGGTGGGCCGCCGACACGGTCAGCATCTCGCTGAAGCCGTAGCGGGCAAACTCCGAACGCACGGTGTCCTCGTCGGTGCCGTCGATCTTGTTGATCAGCAGCAGCGTCGGGCGTGACAGCTTGCGCAGCCAGGCCAGGATCTCATCGTCCATCGCCGAGGTGCCCTCGCGGGCATCAACGACAAACAGGATCAGGTCAGCTTCGCCAGCGGCAGCGCGGGCCTGGCGCGTGGTAGCGCCAGCCAGGCCTTCTTCTTCCTCTGCGATGCCGCCGGTATCGACGACGAGGAAATGGTTGTCCTCGTCAAGCCGGCAGACGCCATAGTTGCGGTCCCGGGTGACGCCGGGCTGGTCATGGACCAGGGCGTCACGTGTACGGGTCAGTGCATTGAATATGGTCGACTTGCCGACATTCGGCCGTCCAACCAGGGCGACCAAAGGCAGCATCGCGATTACTCCGTATTAATTTGCCAACCGGAATGCGGTCAGCTTGCCATCAACGTTCTGCACCAGCAGCACCCCATCGACGACGATTGGCTGGGCCAGAAGCGCATCACCGCCGCTTTTCGCCCGCGCCGCCATCGCGCCATCGGAGGCCTGCAGCCAATGCAGGTATCCCTTGTAGTCACCGACCACCACGTAGTCGCCGTGCAGCGCCGGACCGGTCAGCGAGCGCCGGGCCAGTGCGGTCTGCGACCACATCGCCGCGCCGCTGGCCTTGTCCAGGCCGAACACGCCGCCCTTGTTGTCGGTAACGAAAACATTGCCCGAAGACACCGCCACACCACCGGCACCGCCGTGGTCACGCGCCCAGAGGGGGCGACCGGTCGGGCCTTCGATGGCCATGGTCTGGTTCTTGAAGCTGCTCACGAACAGCGTATTGCCGTCGAGCACCGGGGCGCCATCAACGTCGGCCATGCGGTCCAGCTCGGTACGGCCTTCGCCGGTGCCGACGTTCTGGTCCCACAGCGTGCGGCCGTCCTGCATGGCCAGCGCAGCAACGCTGCCCTCGTCCTTGCCGATGAACAGCACGCCCGGACCGGCCACCACCGCCGCGTTGCCACGCACGGTCAGCGCCGGCAGCTCGCTCGGGTTGAACCACTTCTGGGTGCCGTTGCCGGCATCGAACGCGGTGACGCGGCCATCATTGCTGCGCACGAAGACCATGCCCTGGGCAATGGCCGGCGCGGCGATGACTTCGTTCGGCACGCGTGCGCGCCACTTCTCGCTGCCATCGTTGATGTCCAGCGCGATCACCTGGCCATCGAGGGTACCGATGACCACCAGGTTCTCGCCGACGCCCGGACCACCGGACAGCCGCAGCTTGGCCTTCTTCTTTTCCTTCTTCGGCTCCCAGGTCCAGACCTTCTTGCCGGTCTGCAGGTCGATGGCGTGCACGCCACCGGTGATCGCCGCGGCGAACACGTGACCGTTGGCCACTGCCGGGCCCTGGCGCACGCCAATGCGGCGCTCGCCCTTGCCGAGGTTGACCGACCAGGCCTTGTTGACCTTCAGGGTCGGCTCGAACTTCACCAGTTCCGCCGGCTCCTGTGCCTTCTTCGCTGCTGCGTCCTTGCCGGCGAACCAGCCCTTCATGGTGCTGCAACCGGACAGCGCCATACCGAGCAGGAGTACGGTGGCGACGCGCGTGATCATGACCTTCTGACTCATCAAACCGACTCCGCAGGGGCGGCGACGGTGCCGCCGGCGTCCATAACCTTGGTTTCCAGCAGTCGCCGCTGCGGCGCTGCCACGTCCAGCGTCTTCAGCGCCTTCTCATACTGTTCGCGGGCCGCGTCACGCTTGCCCTGCGCCATCAGCGCATCGCCATGGATTTCCAGGCTGCTGCTGTCGGTGGCGCTGCCCAGCAGCTTGATCGCTTCATCGCCCTTGCCGGTAGCCACCAGCAGGCGCGCCACGCGCTGGTCGACCACGCGCTGCAGGTCGCCTTCGACCTTCACCGCGCGCAGCGTAGCCAGCGCTTCTTCATTCTTGCCCGCATCGACCTGGGCCTTGGCCAGCTGCAGCGCCGCCAGGTCGCCGTAGATGCTGGACGGGCCAGCCTCCAGCGCCTTGACCGCCTTGGCCGCGTCGTCGAGCTTGTTCTGCTGCAGGCCCACCAGGGCCTTCTGGTACTCGACATTGGCCGAGGCCAGCTTGCCGCCCTGGTCCTTCTGGTACCACTGCCAGCCGGCAATGGCACCGATGGCGATGACTACGCCACCGAGGATGCTGGCACCATTCTTCCGCAGCCAGCTGCGGACGCGTTCACTTTGTTCGTGCTCGTCGAGCAGGTCGTCGATCGCCATGCGTACTCTCGCCCCGCCCGTCGGGAGGGACCATTGGGATTATCGAAGGTGGTGAAACCGCGCCTCAGTGTGAAACCGGGACAACGGAGCCTTCAGAGGATACCTGAAAGCGTGCCACGTTGGCTCGCTGATAGGGCGTCAGATCGACGATAGCGCCGTTCTGCTGAACCTGGACCGCCGAAGCATTGCCCAAGGTGACGCGGGCAACCTGGCCCGGTGTGAAGCTACGGCTCTCACCGGACTTGATGAGCGCCTTCTCCACGGTGGCGCCATCGGGGCCACCGATATCGACCCAGCTGTCGCCGCTGAACTGCATGTCCAGGTTGGCGGCCGGCGCCGGCGCAGCCCGCGGCACCGGGGCCAGCGAGGCGACGTAGGGGGTAGCGGTCGGCTTGATGACGGGCGCGGCCGCCACTTCGGCGGGCGCTGCAGCGGCGGACCCGGGACCGGCCGGGGTAACCGGTACGGCGGCCGGGATCACGTCCAGCGAGGCGGTGTTCGGCGAAGGCGCGGTGCCATCGAAGTGGCCACGGGTGGCGAACCAGACCGGGACCGCCAGCACGGCGGTAATACCGACATACAGCGCACGGCGGCCGAGATTCTCGGCGATCCGGCGCGCACGCGGGGTGTGGGTGTGGCTGACCAGGGTCGGCGGAACCACCGGGCCAACCTGGGCCTGTTCCAGCAGCTCGCTGACATCGACACCGAGCAGGCGGGCATAGCTGCGCAGCTGGCCGCGCACGAACACCGGCGCACCCAGCTTCTGCCACTGCTCGTGCTCGAGCGACTTCACCACTTGAACCGGCATGCGCAGGCGCTGGCCGACGTCTTCGAGGGTCAGTCCGGCGGCCTCGCGGGCCTGGCGCAGGCGGGTGCCGCAGCCGGCCACAGTCTCGAGATCGCTCACAGTCTGGTCATCAATCACAATGCATCAACCCTGGAGTTAGGAGCCCGCGTCCTGCGGAAATTCCTGTCGAATCCGCTGAAGATAGCGATCAGATGCCGCCTGATCACCCAGTCGCGCCTCGATTTCAGACGCAAGTTGTAACACGGAACGCGTGGCCGGTGCAGCCGCAATCCTACGTTCGGCGAAGGCCCGGGCCTCCATGAACTGGCCGTGTCGGTAGCTCAGCTGGGCCATCGCCTCCAGGGCGACCGGGTTGTCCGGCACCTGCGCCAGAGCGGCCCGCAGGTCGCGCTCGGCGCGTTCAAGCTGGCCAGCGTCCAACGCACAACCACCGGCATTGGCCAGGGCAGCAGCGGGCGTGGCGTAGTCCGGGGCAGCCAGGGCACGATCGAACCAGACCAGCGATTCGGCCGAGTGGCCGTGCTGGCACAACCATGCCGCGTAATTGTTGAGCACGTCACCGCGTTTCGGCGCCAGCTCCGCAGCGCGACGGAAACCATCCCCCGCCTGCTGCTCGCGCCCCCTGCGGTCTTCGACTCCGGCCAGCAGCATCACCGCATCCACCTCGCTGGGCTGGAGCTTCAGCGCACGGCGCACCTTGCGCTCGGCCTCGTCCAGATTGCCCACCTGCATGTCGCGGGCGGCCAGCGCCAGCAGATCCTCGTAGTGGAACTTCTGGCGTACGCCCGGCGCATCGCGGACGCTGTGGATCGGCGCGACCCCGCCCGGGCCGATCGGAATCTCACTCGTGGTCGTGCAACCGCCCGCTGCCAGTGCCAGCGCGCCTGCGAACAGGGCCACCGGCAGGCGATCAGGCCGCCGCATCGCTCCCCTTCCCTGCCTGCAGTGTCTTGTTGAACTCTGCCTGGCGGCGGGTGCGGTCCATGACCTGGCCCTTGAGCTGGCCGCAGGCGGCGTCGATATCGTCGCCACGGGTACGGCGCACCATCGTCAGCACGTTGCTGTCGAGCAGAATCTTCTGGAAGGCGCGGATATGCGCTTCTTCGGAACGCTCGTAGCGGGTGCCCGGGAACGGGTTGAACGGGATCAGGTTGACCTTGCCCGAGTCCCTGGCCTGCACCGCGTTGTCGAACTGGTGCATCAGCCGCGCCAGCTGGCGGGCATGCTCGGGCTGGTCGTTGATGCCCTTCATCAGGGTGTATTCGAAGGTGACCGATTCACGGCGCTTGTTGGCGCGCAGGTAGCGTGCGCAGGAGGCCATCAGCTCGGCGATCGGGTACTTCTTGTTGAGCGGCACGAGGGTCTCGCGCAGCTCGTCGTTCGGCGCATGCAGCGACACCGCCAGCGACACGTCGCTTTCGGTGGACAGGCGGTCGATCTGCGGCACCAGGCCGGAGGTCGACAGGGTCACGCGCTTGTTGGCCAGGCCGTAGCCCAGATCGTCGCGCATCACGCTCATGGCGCGCACGACGTTGTCGAAATTCATCAGCGGCTCGCCCATGCCCATCATCACCACGTTGGTGAGGCGGCGCATCTGGTGCGGCACGTTGCCCAGGTGGCGCGCGGCAATCCACACCTGGCCGATGATCTCGGCGGTGGTCAGGTTGCGGTTGAAGCCCTGGGTAGCGGTGGAGCAGAACGTGCAGTTCAGGCCGCAACCGACCTGCGAGGACACGCACAGCGTGCCGCGGGTCTTGTCGGGGATGTACACGGTCTCGATGGCGTTCTTGCCATCCACGCCCATCGCCAGCAGCCACTTGTGGGTGCCGTCGGCGGAAGGCTTGTCGAAGATGATGTTCGGGACGAGGACCTCGGCATGCTCCTGCAGCTTGGCGCGCAGGACCTTGCCGAGGTCGGTCATCTCATCGAACTCGGTGACGTAGCGATGGTGGATCCACTTCATCACCTGATGGGCGCGGAATTTCTTCTCGCCGAGAACCTCGACGAAAAACTTCTCCAGGCCCGCGCGATCGAGGTCGAGCAGGTTCTGCTTGCCAGCCGTGGGTGCCGACTTCGGCAGCGGCTGGATGGCGATTTTCTGTACGACCTCGTTCACGGCATTACTCTCAGCGCGAGACGACTTCGGTGGCGGCGAAGAAGTAGGCGATTTCAATCGCTGCATTCTCGACCGAGTCCGAGCCGTGGGCGGCATTGGCATCGATGGATTCGGCGAAGTCGGCGCGGATGGTGCCCGCAGCGGCTTCCTTCGGGTTGGTGGCGCCCAGCAGGTCGCGGTGGGCCAGGACGGCGTTCTCGCCTTCCAGGGCCTGGATCATCACCGGACCGGAGATCATGAACTCGACCAGTGCGTTGAAGAACGGACGCTCGCGGTGCACGGCGTAGAAGCCTTCGGCTTCACGGCGCGACAGCTGCTTGTACTTGGCGGCCACGACCTTCAGGCCAGCCTTTTCAAAGCGGGCGTAGATTTCGCCGATGACGTTCTTGGCAACGGCGTCCGGCTTGATGATCGAAAGGGTGCGCTCCAGCGCCATGGGATGTCTCCAATGGAATCGGGCCGCTGATGGCCCGAAGGGTAACAAAAAAAAAGCCGCGTCGAAACGCGGGCTTAGCCTGATAAACGTGTGCGGATTGTAAAAGATAAAGCCCGCGCGTGGTAGAGGGCCGTGCGGCCCTCCAGTAGAGCCGAGCCCATGCTCGGCTGGCCTTTGGGCCGAAGAGCAGCCGAGCATGGGCTCGGCTCTACAGGTTCAGGTCCGCCCATTCACCCACCTGAGTGAAATCTGACCGGGCCAAGCATTTTTGCTGCACTGCAAAATGCCATACGGTACCGTCTGGTTCTAGTATCAAACAATCGTTTGATTAAGGTCCGCCCGCCCGATGGCCAAGCCCGCCCACTTCTCGACCAAGGACCGGATCCTCGGCGCCGCCGAGGAGCTGTTCGCCCAGCACGGCTTTGCCGGCACCTCGCTGCGCCAGGTCACCAGCCAGGCCGACGTCAACATCGCTGCGGTGAACTACCACTTCGGCTCCAAGGAAAACCTGGTCAACGAGGTGTTCCGCCGCCGCATGGACGAGATGACCGGTGCCCGCCTGGCCCAGCTCGAGCGCGCCCGCAACGAACACCCTGGGCAACTGCGGCCGGTGCTGGCCGCCTTCGTCGAGCCGGCCCTGGCGCTGGCCCAGGACCGCCAGAACGGCGGCGCCTTCGTCCGCGTGATCGCCCGTGCCTACGCTGAAAAGAACGACAACCTGCGCAAGTTCCTGTCCGACCACTACGGCCACGTGCTGCGTGAGTTCGGCAAGGCGATCGCCACCTGCGTGCCTGGCCTGAGCAAGGAGGAGCTCTATTGGCGCCTGGATTTTCTGGCCGGCTCGCTGACCTATGCCATGGCCGATTTCGGGCTGATCAAGCGACCCGCCGGTGTCACCGAAACGGCGCATCGTGCCCATGCCGCGCATGAACTGATCCATTTCGCCGAGGCCGGATTCCGCGCCGCCGCCCGCAGCGGCAGCGCCCTGCCCGCCTCCATTGATTCCACCCAGTAACTGCTGACCAACAAAGGCCCTACACCATGTCCAATTCCCTGCTAGTCCGCCGCGCCGCCGTGCTGGGTGCCGGCGTCATGGGTGCCCAGATCGCCGCCCACCTCACCAATGCCGGCGTCGACACCGTGCTGTTCGACCTGCCCGCAAAGGAAGGTCCGGCCGATGGCATCGTGCTGAAGTCGATCGCCAACCTCGGCAAGCTGAGCCCGGCACCGCTGGCCAGCAAGTCGCTGGCCGAAGCCATCACCCCGGCCAACTACGAGACCGGGCTGGAACAGCTGAAGGACTGCGACCTGATCATCGAGGCCATCGCCGAGCGCATGGACTGGAAGCAGGACCTGTACAAGAAGATCGCCCCGTTCGTGGCCGACCACGCGGTGCTGGCCTCCAACACCTCGGGCCTGGGCATCAACAAGCTGGCCGACGTGCTGCCGGAACAGCTGCGCCACCGCTTCTGCGGCGTGCATTTCTTCAATCCGCCGCGCTACATGCACCTGGCCGAGCTGATTCCGGCCACTACCACCGACGCCAGCGTGCTGGAAGGCCTGGAAGCCTTCCTGGTCACCACCCTGGGCAAGGGCGTGGTGTACGCCAAGGACACCCCGAACTTCATCGGCAACCGCATCGGCGTGTTCTCGATCCTGTCCACCATCCACCACACCCAGCAGTTCGGCCTGGGCTTTGATGAAGTGGACGGCCTGACCGGCCCGCTGGTCGGCCGCCCGAAGTCGGCCACCTACCGCACCTCCGACGTGGTCGGCCTGGACACCATGGCCCACGTCATCAAGACCATGGGCGATACCCTGCCGAATGACCCGTGGCATGAATTCTTCAAGTCGCCGAAGTGGCTGGATGCGCTGATTGCCAAGGGTGCACTGGGCCAGAAGACCGGCGCCGGCATCTTCCGCAAGGTCGGCAAGGACATCGTGGTGCTGGACCTGGAAAAGCAGGACTACCGTCCGGCTGACCGCGCCGCCGCACCGGAAGTGGTCGAGATCCTGAAGATCAAGAACCCGGCCGAGAAGTTCGCCAAGCTGCGCGAGAGCCAGCATCCGCAGGCGCAGTTCCTGTGGGCGACCTTCCGCGACCTGTTCCACTACAGCGCCTACCATCTGGCCGACATCGCCGAGACCGCGCGCGACGTCGACCTGGCCATCCGCTGGGGCTACGGCTGGTCGCTGGGCCCGTTCGAAACCTGGCAGGCCGCCGGCTGGAAGCAGGTCGCACAGTGGATCGCCGATGACATCGTGGCCGGCAAGAGCATGAGCAACGCCCCGCTGCCGGACTGGGTGTTCGATGGCCGCGACGGTGTGCACGCCGCCGAGGGCAGCTACAGCCCGTCGCGCAACGCCAAGCTGCCGCGCTCGTCGCTGCCGGTGTACCAGCGCCAGCGCTTCCCCGATCCGCTGCTGGGCGAGAAGTTCGCACCGGGCGAGACCGTGTTCGAGAACGACGGCCTGCGCATGTGGCACGACGGTGATGGCATCGCCGTGGTCAGCTTCAAGACCAAGATGAACACCGTGTCCGACCACGTGCTGGACGGCCTGCAGGAGTGCGTCACGCGCGCCGAGAAGGACTTCCAGGGCCTGGTGATCTGGCAGCAGAAGGAGCCCTTCTCCGCCGGTGCCGACCTGGCCGGCGCGCTCGGCCTGCTGCAGGCCGGCAAGGTCGACCAGTTCGAGGAAATGGTGCACAACTTCCAGCGCACCAGCCAGCGCATCAAGTACTCGCTGGTGCCGGTGGTGGCTGCGGTGCGTGGCCTGGCCCTGGGTGGCGGCTGCGAATTCCAGATGCACAGCGCCAAGACCGTGGCCTTCCTGGAAAGCTACATCGGCCTGGTCGAGGCCGGCGTCGGCCTGCTGCCGGCCGGTGGCGGCCTGAAGGAACTGGCCGTGCGCGCCTCGCAGGCCGCAGGCCCGGGCGGTGACGTGTTCGCCGAACTGAAGAAGACCTTCGAGACCGTGGCGATGGCCAAGGTGTCCAACTCGGCGGTCAACGCCCAGGAACTGGGCCTGCTGCGCAGCACCGACAAGGTGGTGTTCAACAGCTACGAAGCGCTGTACATCGCCAAGGCCGAAGCACGTGCGCTGGCCGAAGCAGGCTACCGTCCGCCGCTGCCGGCACGCCGCATCCAGGTGGCCGGTGACGTCGGCATCGCGACCTTCAAGATGATGCTGGTCAACATGCTGGAAGGCCGCTTCATCAGCCCGTACGACTACGAGATCGCCGAGCGCATCGCCACCGTACTGTGCGGCGGCAAGGTCGACCGCGGCACCCTGGTCGACGAAGAGTGGCTGCTTACCCTGGAGCGCAAGCACTTCGTCGAACTGGCCCAGCAGGAAAAGACCCAGGCCCGCATCGCGCACATGCTGAAGACCGGCAAGCCGCTGCGTAATTGATTGATGGTGGGTGCCGGCTTCGGGTCGGCATCCCTCTGCCTCTGGTAGGTGCCCACCTTGGTGGGCACACCGGCAAAAAACTTCGAGAGATCACTGCAATGACCAAGCAAATCCAGGACGCCTACATCGTCGCCGCCACCCGTACCCCGGTTGGCAAGGCGCCCAAGGGCATGTTCCGCAACACCCGCCCCGACGACATGCTCGCCCACGTGCTGCGCAGCGTCGTCGCACAGGCGCCGGGCGTGGACGTCAACCGCATCGATGACGCGATCATCGGCTGTGCGATGCCGGAAGCCGAGCAGGGCATGAACGTCGCCCGCATCGGCGTGCTGCTGGCCGGCCTGCCGAACACCATCGCCGCGCAGACCGTGAACCGCTTCTGCTCCTCCGGCCTGCAGGCCGTGGCGCAGGCGGCCGACGCGATCCGCCTTGGCAATGCTGACCTGATGCTGGCCGGCGGCACCGAATCGATGTCGATGGTGCCGATGATGGGCAACAAGATCGCGATGGCGCCGAGCGTGTTCGACAACGACCACGTCGCCATCGCCTACGGCATGGGCATCACCGCCGAGAAGGTCGCTGAAGAATGGAAGGTCTCGCGCGAAGACCAGGATGCGTTCGCCCTCGCCTCGCACCAGAAGGCCATGGCCGCCATCCAGAACGGCGACTTCAAGGACGAGATCACCCCGTACGAGATCATCTCGCACCAGCCCGACCTGGCCGACGGCAAGCGCATCATCACCCGCAACAAGGTTGCCGACACCGACGAAGGCCCGCGTCCGGATTCCTCCGCTGAAGGCCTGGCCAAGCTGCGCCCGGTGTTCCGCAACGGCCAGTTCGGCGGCACCGTCACTGCCGGCAACTCCTCGCAGATGAGCGATGGCGCCGGCGCGGTGCTGCTGGCGTCGGAACAGGCGATCAAGGATTACGGCCTGACCCCGCTGGCCCGTTTCGTCAGCTTCTCGGTGGCCGGCGTGCGCCCGGAAGTGATGGGCATCGGCCCGATCGCCGCGATTCCGAAGGCGCTGAAGCAGGCCGGCCTGACCCAGGACCAGCTGGACTGGATCGAGCTCAACGAAGCCTTCGCTGCACAGTCGCTGGCGGTGATCCGCGATTGCGGCCTGGACCCGAGCAAGGTCAACCCGCTGGGCGGCGCGATCGCCCTGGGCCACCCGCTGGGTGCGACCGGTGCGATCCGTACCGCGACCCTGCTGCACGGCCTGCGTCGTCGCCAGCAGAAGTACGGCATGGTGACGATGTGCATCGGCACCGGCATGGGCGCGGCGGGCATTTTCGAGGCGCTGTAAGGTTCAAGGCGTTGCCGGCGGACGTGTCGGTGTATTGAAGGGCCCGGGTGGGTGAGGCTGCCCGGGACACGCCGTAAACCCATCCATGGGGGCTTGGCAGCGGCATCCATGCCGCTGACAGTCCCGGTCAGCCTCACCCACCCGGACCACCCAACATTCCGCGCGGCGGAGGGGTGAGCAAAGGCAGTAGATCCACGCCATGCGTGGATGCTTTCCACGATGGGGTCAGAGCCACGAAAAAGGCAGCCAATGGCTGCCTTTTTTTTGCTTTTGCCCTTGCCCTTGATTCCGCCCTACCCGTCCGCGCCCGCAGGAAACCAGGCTGGCGGGACGGGTGGGCCTTTGCAGGACCGTTGGCGCCATGGATGGCGCCATCGAGCCCCCATGGACGGGTTGCGGTGGTCTAATCAACTTGGACACTCGATAGGATCATTTTCGAGCATCGAGGTAGA